>JAUIEC010000002.1 GCA_030428945.1 Phycisphaerae bacterium
TGGGGCAGGAGATCGGTGTTGGAAACCCGTATGTTTCCGGCACGCTCCCTACCGGTGAACGTTTCCAGGGAGTCATGCCGCCGGTCACTGCCCAACCTGCGTTCACGATCCGCAAGCACGCTCCGCTGATCTACTCGCTTGACGATTTCGTCAAGTCCGAGGTTCTCTCTCAGAAAGGAGCTGAGGTGATACGAGAGGCGCTGGCTGACAAGCAGAACATCATCATCGCAGGAGCCACGAGTTCCGGAAAGACCACTCTGCTGAATGGCTGTCTGGCAGAACCTTGCTTTGCCCGGGACAGAGTCGTGATTCTGGAGGATGTTCGGGAACTGCAGTGCAGTGCCCCGGACTGCGTTCCAATGCTGACGACGTTGACGAACCCTCCGGTGACGCTCGCGGACCTTGTGAGGATGACGCTTAGGTTGTTTCCTGGGCGGATCGTCATCGGCGAGGTTCGTGGTGGGGAGTGTCTTGCTCTGTTGCGAGCATGGAACACCGGCCACGCCGGGTTGAGCACGCTCCACGCCAATAGCGCCCAGGATGTTCTGTACCGGATCGAGGAACTTGTCGGCGAGGTATCCGCAGTCGTGCCTCGCCGCACAATCAGCAGCGCCATTGGATTGATCGTCTATATCGCATGCGGACCGTTCAACGAGATCGGGCGGCGTGTGACAACCATCGTGCGTCCATCGTTGGATCGCGCGGCCAACGAATACCTGTTCGAGGAAATCGACTTGTAAGCACGAGCAGCTTCAGTCTGTCTAGTTAGTGAAAAGATGTTGGGTCCCCCGTGTCCCCAGTCATGTTCTCTATTGGAGGATGCCATGTGCATCAACAGAAGGAGTTGCGCGCTCATGGCGCGTTGTGTCAGCTTTTTCTTGCTGGCCGCGACTGCATCGACCGCGCAGGCCGGAACCAGCAGCGGGATGCCGTGGGAGACTCCGCTGCAGAACATCGCCGACAGTTTTTCGGGACCGGTTACGCAAGCGATCCTCGTGCTTGCAGTGGTGATACTCGGTTTCTCCCTTGCCTTCACCGAAGGTGCCATCGTGCGACGGGTACTCGGCGTCGTTTTGGGCGGCACGATCGCGGCGGCTGCGGCCAGCCTGGTGGCCTCTTTCTTCGGGACGGTGTCCGGTGCCGTCTTCCCTTAGTGGTGTCGATGTAGCCGACGACGTCGAGGGTTTCGCGGTGCCGCTGCACCTCTCGCTAACGCAGCCTGTGCTGTTCGCAGGCGTGCCTCGAAGCGTCGGGATTGGCAACATGGTTTTCACGCTGATGACAACGCTCGGTCTCAAGGTTTGGTGGCTTGGTCTCCCGCTCGGCCTGGCTGTCCATTTCATTGCACTGGCGTTGACGCGACTGGATCCACTGTGGGCCGACGTCCTGCGTCGCCATCTCAAGCAACCAACCTATCTTGATGGGTGATCACAATGTGGGGTCTTCGCGAATACCGTTCCAAGTCGGACCGGCTCGCTGATCACTTGCCCTGGGCCGCCTTGATCGGCCCCGGCATCGTGCTCAACAAGGACGGCAGTGTTCAGACGACGATCGGGTTCCGCGGCCCGGACACGAGCAGCGCGACCGTGCACGAAATGATGGCGAATCGGGCCAAGTGGAACAACATGGCTCGAAGGCTCGGGTCGGGTTGGTGCCTGCACGTTGAGGCAAGCCGTTCTCGCACCATGGATTATCCGCAGAGCGAGTTTCCGAATCCGATTGCGCAGCGAATTGACGACCGGCGACGAAAGACCATCCACGATTCGCCGCGTTTCGAATCCACGTACTACCTCACTTTCACCTACCTGCTTCCGCCGGATCGGACCCGGAAGACCACCAACCTCTTGTTCACTCAGCCGGATCAAGAGACTCCGTCAAATCAGCTATCGCTCGATTCCCACTTGGCAGAGTTTCGCCGCCGCGTCACCGCGAACGCCAACATCCTGGCTGCGTTCATGCCGGAGGTGCGTTGGCTCGATGACGACGAGACGCTCAGCTATCTGCACGACTGCGTCTCGGAACGGAGACTGGTGGTTCGTTCACCCGACACCGCCTGCTATCTCGATGAGTTCCTGACAGACACGCCGCTGATTGGGGGTCTGAGCCCACGGCTTGGCAAGCGGTGGCTGAAGGTCGTGTCGATTCGCGCGTTCTGTAATGCGACCACGCCTTGTCTCCTGGACGCATTGAACGAGCTGCCTTTGGAGTATCGCTGGTGTGTGCGCTTCCTGCCCTTGGATAAAGACCGCGCGGACAGGCTGCTTGAAACCCGTCGGCAGCAGTGGTTTGCGCGTCGCAAGAGCATCTGGACGTCGCTCAAGGAGTTCATTACCAAGAGCGAAACCGCGCTGATCGACACGGATAGTGTCAACAAGGCCAATGACGTTACCGCAGCCAGGGAAGAGCTTGGAGAAGATCTCTGTTCCTTCGGACACCTGACCCTGACCGTGACGACGTGGGGCGACACGGAGCTGGCCGCGGAACGCAACGCACAGGCAATCCAGCAAATTGTTGACAGTGCCGGGCTGGTTTCTCGGATCGAGGATTTGAACAGCACTGAGGCGTGGTTCGGCAGCCTGCCCGGGCACGCTTATGCTGATCTTCGCAGACCGCTCGTCTCTTCCCTGAATCTCTGTGACCTCCTTCCGGCAAGCAGCGTGTATTCCGGGCCATTGACTTGCGAGCACCTTCAGGGGCACCCGCTGGCGCATGTTGAGACGCACGGGTCCACGCCATTCCGGCTTGTTCTGCACCAGGGAGACGTAGGCCACACGATGGTCCTCGGACCGACCGGCGCTGGCAAATCCACGTTGCTGAACTTCCTGGCCGTTCAGTTCCTACGTTACCCACATGCTCAGGTTTACATCTTCGACAAGGGCGGCAGCTGCCGGGCCATGACGCATGCGATGGGAGGGGAATATTACGAATTGAGCAACGATTCGCCGCAACTCAGCTTCCAGCCGCTTGGTTCAATTGATCAGGAGGGTGAGGACACCCAGGCGCATGAGTGGCTGATCGACATCATTCAGCGAGAGGGTGTTACCGTCACGCCGGCGATCAAGAGCGAGGTCTGGGCGGCGATCAAGAATCTCGCTCAGATGTCGGCGGAACACCGCACCTTGACGACGCTGGGGAACGTGATTCAGAGTCACGAGCTACGGCAGGCGTTTGCACCTTACACGCTCGACGGACCGTACGGCAGCTTGCTTGACGCTGATCGTGACGGCCTGCAGTACGGGGCGTGGCAGGCCTTCGAAATGGAGGGACTGATGCACAGTCGCGTCGCACTGCTGCCAGTGCTGACTTACCTCTTCCATAGGTTGGAGCAACGCCTGGGCACAATGGGGCCCGATGGACAGCCTTGCCCAACTATGTTGATACTCGATGAGGCCTGGCTGTTCCTGGCTGAGTCTGCGTTCTCATCCAAGATCCGCGAGTGGCTCAAAACGTTGCGCAAGAAGAATGCGGCAGTTGTCTTTGCTACCCAGAGCTTGGCCGATGTTGCCAGTTCAGACATCGCAGCCGCCATCATTGAGAGTTGTCCGACGCGGATCTTTCTCCCCAATCCAGCTGCCCTTGAAGAGCATTCGCGGGTGCTCTACGAACAGTTCGGGCTGAATACCCGCCAGATCGCCAACCTGCAGACGGCCATTCCCAAGCGGGAGTACTACTATCAGAGCCCAGCTGGAAACCGCATGTTCGAACTCGGTCTCGATGAACTTGCGCTCGCGTTTTGCGGGGCCGGTTCCGTGAAAGAGCAGGTCGCGATTCCCGGCCTGCTTGAGGCACACGGATCCGCTGGGTTTGCCGAAGCCTACCTTCGCCAGCGAGGACTCATTGATGACATGGTCGCGCCGGGCGACCAAGCTCGGTGAACCGATGCGGTCGCGAAACGACTTCACTCCAATCCGTAAGATCCCCCGCGATTCCCCGTCTTCCTTATGAGCGAACACGCGGCAGTCTGCACTGCCGCGAGCTAACTGGTTCCACCGCTTGGAGAGCGAACCAGCACCAGGAGGGCATTCAGGTGTTTAGTCCCAGTCCAAGGCGCAGGCGCGCCATCGTTTCTGCTTGTCTCGCCGTGTTCCTGCCAGTCTCCGCCGTGGCGTACTGGGACGGCACGGTCTACGACCCCTGGAACTTCGTCGAGAATGTCCGCCAGACCCTCGCCCTGGTGCAACAGATCGAGCGTGCCGTTCGGCAGATCCAGCAGCAACGTCAGATGCTCCGGAATCTGCCGGAGAGCGTCCGTGACGAAATGATCCGCGGTCACGCGCTGTTCTACTGGGAACAGCTTGAACACTATGGCGTCTATACGTCACCACACGCGATTGATGCAGAACAGGATCTCGAGCGCAAGTATCCGCTTGAGGCTGCGTCGGAGGCCGGCTGGCTTGAAACGCGCCGCCGGGAGTGGGCGGCCAAGCGAAGGATGGACCTCGCCGAGCAGCGAGAGATTCAGAATGCAGCCTACCGGGACATGCAGCCGACATCAGAGCGTGTTGCGCGCATCGTGACCGCCTCGAACGCTGCCGGCGGAAACGGCGACACGGGAATCACAGCCACCATACAGGCCCAGAACGAGCTCCTGGCGAGCCTTTCGACTGAAACGAACAAGCTGACTGCGCTCAGGGCCGTCCGAGCACGAATGCGTCATGAGGCGACTGCAAGGGAGCAGTCCGAAGCAGCCTATCAAAGCGTTCGCCGGGCGGTCCTGATGCGTGACTGGCAGCAGCGGTCACGCAACCCTGCGCCGCGGCCCTTTGGAAGGAGTCCGAGATGAGGCGTCGCATGACTCTGATTTTCCTGACGGGTCTGCTGACGGTGCCGGTCGTGCGCGCGACGGTAGTGGTTCTTGACCCATTCAACCTCAGTGTGAACGTTGAACAGGTGGTCTACCACCTGGAGCTCGTTACTCGGCTCAACGCCCAGATCCGCAACCAGCAACGGATGCTGGCAAGCTGGGAGTTCAGCCGGCTGGATGGCATGTTGGCCAGCATGGAATCTGTTCGCGGCGTGCTCGACGCCGACAAAGACGTCTACCGCCCACTGGATGTCGATGACCTGCTGGAGCAGCAGTACCCGCTTAGCTCAGATCACTATGCCCACCTCGATGCCGCGGCCGCCGAGGCGCTGCGCGGGCAATGGATTGCCGCGCAGCGCCACACTTTGGTCCAGGCTCGAACCGCCCAGAATCGTGTGTACCTCGAAATGAGCAGTAGCGAAGGCCGCATCGCCGACTACGTGCAGCAATCCAACGCCGCACCCGGCCAAACCGCCGCCATGCAGGCGGGTAACGAGATCGTGGCCAATCTGGTCGGCCAGATGCAGGCCATGCAGGCTCTCGAGATCAGCGACGCTCGGGCCGAGATTGAGGCTATTGCTCTGAAACAGGCCAAGGCCGCATACCACCGCACTCGACGCGACAGTCTGATGCGTGACTGGCCCAGCGGCCACCAATAGGGAACGCCGATGCCCCTGATCAATGAAATCCTCGGGCTGTACCTGCGGGCGCTCGACTCCGGCTTCGGCCTGATCGGAGGAGATGTCCGTTGGCTGTTCAACGTACTGGTCGTCCTGAATCTCATTGTCGGGGGCCTCACGTGGGCGCTCAGCGATGATCAGGTCGTCGCGCAATTGGCTCGCAAGTTGTTGTTCATCGGGTTCTTCGCCTGGTTGATCGACAACTGGGCCTGGTTGACTGACACCATTGCTCGATCGTTCGTGCAGCTGGGGCTCAGGGCAGGGGGCGGTCGTGGAACCGTCGATCTGTTAAGCAACCCTGGGGCGATCGCAGAGCGTGGGCTTCTCGTCATAGCCCCAATGCTGCAAGCCATACGGGACCTGACCGGACCAGTGGCGTTCTTTGAGAACCTCCCCGAGATCCTGCTGCTTCTGGTCGCGATCGTCGTCGTGCTGGCGTCGTTCTTCCTTGTCGCTATCCAGATCATGTTCGCAGTACTGACCTTCAAGCTCGGAACACTGGCCGCCTTCATCCTGGTTCCTTTTGCACTCCTCACCCGCACTTCCTTCATTTCGGAACGACCGCTTGGGTGGGTCGTTTCTGCCGGAGTGCGGTTGATGGTGCTGATGATCGTGGTCGGGCTTGGTGAACGCGTGTACGGACGGATGGAAGTGACACTTGAAACTCTGACTGTCCGCGAGGCCCTGAATGTTGCCCTGGGTTCATTCGTCCTGATGCTCCTGGCCCAGACCTCAGCGCGATTGGCCAATGATCTGGCCACTGGCACGCCGAGGCTGGGCGCACTTGATGGAGCCCTGTCCCTGGGCGCTACGGCTGCGGCCGCCACCTACGGTGCCAGACGGGTCGGCGGAGCCGCCAGCCACGCTGCCGGCCAGGCCGCCTCGGCCGCCGGGCACGTCAAGGCTGCGGCAACAAGGCTCCGCTCGGCCTCGAAGAAAACCAATCCGACTCCCACGCATGAGGAGACCTGAAGTGTCGTTTGGTGCACACACTACCAGTTACGGAAGCAGACCTCCCCGTGATCGTTACGCACGCGCGGTGCGGGCTTGGGACGAGCGAATCGGCACGGCCCGCCAGCAGGCATTTCATTGGCGACTGGTCGGCCTGCTTTCGCTGGTCCTGTTGGTCATGGTTATCGCCGGGTTCATCTTTGTCGCCGCTCGGAAGCAAGTGAAGACCTACGTCGTGGAAGTCGACCAGGTCGGCATGCCGGCGCGGATCACGCTCGCTGACGAGCACTACCAGCCGGACGATGCCCAGGTCGGCTACTTCGTGGGCCAGCTAGTTCGGTTGGTGCGAGAACGGCCACTGGATCCCGTCCTCATTCGTAGGAACTGGGAGACGGCATACGGGTTCCTGGCCGGCCCCGCGGTCAACACCATGAACGCCTACGCCGCACAGGACAGCGGGTTATTGAGCACGCCGAGTAGGCCGATCGCTCGCATCGTCGAGATCAGCAACATTCTGCAAAAGGCAGCCGGGGCCTACCAGGTCCGTTGGGTCGAAACGGAGTACGTCGGCGGCTTTCCTGAGCCGCGTGCTCAGTACACCGGGCTCTTTCATACCAAGCTGAAACCGCCTCGCGACGAATCAGACGTGTTCCACAATCCGCTGGGCGTCTATGTCGTCTCGTTTGCATGGAGTCGCGAGTTCACGGACCCGATCGGCCAGGTCCCGGTTGCCGTGTTGCCGCCAGCTTCTCAACCCTCACCATTCGTCGAGCAAGACAATGCCGAAGCGTCGGAGTAACTGCCCTTTGTTGTTGGTCGTCATGATCTTGGGCGTCCCAGGCTGCACGTGGTTTGAGCCCAGGGATCAGCTCCTGGTCTATCGCCAGCCTTGGCACATGGCTAAGCGCGCTCCCGCCGCGTCCAAACAAGGGCAGCGCTTACCCCTGGCTGTGGCGGTCGACAAGAGCAGGCCGATCCAGACTCGCGCATTGAACGACTCGCATGGTACGTCGACAAAGCCCCCAATGAGCACGGTCGAAGTGTTGGACGCCGCCCGCCGGACAGCTACCCAGCAACCCGCCCCGGATGGCTTTATCAACGCGGTGCAGCTCTACGAGTACCAACTCGGGGCCGTATACGAGGTTGTGACCGCGCCGGGCTTCGTGACGGCCATCCGGCTTCGACCAGGGGAGCAGCTTCTGGACGCTGCAGCTGGGGACACCGCTCGTTGGCTGATCGACACGACCACCTCTGGAGCCGTCGATGAGCCGTCACACCAAACGACCCGCTTTAGCCCCCCAGACGCCAAGCCCCGAACCACGGTGATCGTTAAGCCGCGGCGGCCGATGCTGCAGACCAATCTGATCATTACGACTGACCAACGGACCTATCTGATCGATCTCCGAAGCGTTGATGTCACCGCGTATCACTCCGCGGTCGAATGGACCTACCCGATGGCTGGGCTCAAGGCGATCGCAGGTCCGGGGCCGGTGAGGGTGAGTCCGAAGCGACCACGAACCCGCACCTATGCCTACGCCGTCAAGGTTCCGCGGACCGGAGCGCCGCCGTGGACGCCGGTCTCGGTCTATCACGACGGTGTCCGTGTCTTCGTCGAGTTCCCGCCCAACTTCGAGGCTGGACGGCGGCCACCTCTGTTCATCATTGGTGAGGACGATCAGGTTCGCCTCGTCAACTACAGCGTTGATGGCGATGCCTACATCGTCCACGAACGATTCGATCGCGCTGAGCTTCGTCTCGGTCACGAACGCGTTCAGATTGAGCACACCAGGCTGGCCAGACCGCAGACCCGCATCGAGCGCGCCGTCGAGGCCTTCTTCAAGGAACAATGAGCATGTCAGAGACTTCGAATCCGCCACCGCCGCCCCATGAGCCCTTGAAGATGAGGCCGCCGCCGCCACTGGTCCGCCGCCTCCGCCCCGGGATCGCCATCGTGCTCGTTGGCACTCTTGCCGCAGTCATTGCCGCCATCCTGTTGATTGGCATCCTCGACCTGGGAACGGACCGCCGCGCCAGTGAACCCAGGGACAACGACTATCGTGGGTCTGAGCAGCAGGTTGACGGCGGACCGTTCGGGAAGTTCCCAACCGACTACACCTTCACGATTCGGCCACCAGAACCAAAGCCGCTCCCTCAACCGGAGTTGGTCAAAGAAGCTCCACCGCCGGCGGTTGGGCCGGACCCAGAGATGCTCAAACGGCTCGAAGTGTTGAGGCGTGAACTACTGGAAGCGATGGACTCGCCCGTGCTCTTTGAGGCCGCCCGGCGCCGGGGTTCGGCGAGTGGGACAGCGGGCGCTACGCCGCACCGTTCTGCCGGAGCCGATCCATCATTCGATCAGACAGCCGGGCAGCCTGAGAGTCGTCAGGCCGGCAACCGCCGTTTTCTGGCCGACGCGGCCGGCGTTCAAACCTACGTCAACGCTCAGCTGGAGGCATCACGGTCTCCCTACGAATTGAAGGCAGGGGCCGTGATCCCGGCAGCGCTGGTGACGGCCATCAACAGTGACCTTCCGGGTTCCGTCATCGGTCAGGTTACGGCCAATGTCTACGACTCGATCACTGGCCAGCACCTGGTCGTTCCGCAAGGCACCCGGCTCATCGGTATCTACAACAGCGAAGTACTCAACGGACAGAACCGCGTTCTTGTCGCTTGGCAACGGCTCATCTTCCCCAACGGGGACTCGATCGTGCTGGAGGCCATGCCGGGTGTCGATGCCGCCGGGGCAGCTGGGCTGCACGACACTGTCGACTACCACCCGATGCGGCTCACGGGTGCCGTTCTGCTCTCGACTCTGGTTGCCTACGGCGGCAACCTGGCCCAGCGGCAGCGCGGTGTACAGAATGATGTTGCCATCATTGGCGAGACAGTGGCTCAGGAAGCCGGTCGGATCGGTCAACGCATCATCGAGCGTGAACTGGATGTCCCGCCAACCCTGAAGATCCGCCCAGGCTGGCCGTTCTACGTCCTCGTCAACAAAGACCTGGTGCTCCGCCCACACGAACAAGGAGGTTCCTGATGATCACGCAATGGATGTACTACCTGTGCCTGCGGTGTGACGCCAAGTGGTTCAGCCGCTATCCGCAGCGTCGCTGTCCGCGATGCATCGGACGGCAACTCGTCAAGACCCCGGGTCTGCCACCCTGGCTTGGGAACCGAGCCGAAGACAAGAGCGAATCCGTCCCCGCCGAGGAGGCCGCAGAATGAGAGGCTCGTCACTGCCGGCATTCCACAGACGGAAGGCGACCAGCCTGACGCTTGAAGTCGACCATCTGCTGTCACAGGACATCCAGGAGTATGAACAGTTCTATCGCCAGCTTCATGGCGGGACCGCCAACTCAGCCGATCTGGTCTGCGAGA
Organism: Phycisphaerae bacterium; assembly: GCA_030428945.1. GTDB lineage: Bacteria > Planctomycetota > Phycisphaerae > UBA1845 > Fen-1342 > JAUIEC01. The sequence continues at coordinate 9,814 of JAUIEC010000002.1, forward strand.
TGGCACGCTGCTTTATGGCCAGAGATCGGGCGTTCCAGAAGTTCCGACTGCAGCAGACGCGAACCGGTGCCCGCCGTTCGGCGCGCCGCGCAATGCCTGGCGTTGGCCCGGAGAAGGACGCTGCACCATGACTCTCGAGGCACTCCTCTCCAGTCGCAACACGGAGTGGGCGACACCCCAGGATTTCTTTGACGAGCTGGATGCGATCTTCCACTTCGATCTCGACGCATGCGCCACGCCCGACAATGCCAAGTGTCCGCGCTACTTCACGCCGGCGGACAACGCCCTGCAGATGCGCTGGGAGGGTGTCGTTTGGATGAACCCGCCGTACGGGCGCGAGATCAGTGCCTTCATGAAGAAAGCGTTCGAAGAGTCGCAGCTTGGCTCCACAGTCGTCTGCCTGGTGCCCAGCCGCACCGACACCGAATGGTGGCACCGATATGCCAGGCAGGGGCAGATCATCTTCTTGCGTGGGCGCCTGCGGTTCCAGGGCGCTGAGCATGCCGCGCCGTTTCCATCAGCGATCGTCATCTTCTGGGGTGGGCGGCTCGGGAAGGCAGTTCGGGGGGCAACGCCTTGGTCGCCAGGCAGCGCAGCGGCTGGTGGCTCCACGAGTGGTACCCAGGTTCCGAAGGCGCGGTGCTGATGATGCCGAGCGACGCAGGGAAGACATCTGGCAGGAAACGCTCATCGGCCACGCAATTGGGCCACGAGTCCGAATTCGTTTCCCTCAAGACCCTGGCCGGGCAATGGGACTGCTCTCGGACGACAGTGTCGCGGTTGCTGGAGAAGGCAGGTGTTCCAGCGTACTACTTCGGATGCGGACGAAGTGGCTCGAAGCGGTATCTCAAGGCCGACGTCGATCATTTCCTTCAGGCGATCGAATTCATCGTGTGAAACCTGATCTGATCGGCTGTTCTACCCCGCAGTGTTCAGTTCAGGTGAAGTAGACGACCCTCTCGTCCTCGGGACGGGAGGGTCGTCTCGTACCGATCCAACCATGCCGTTCGACTGAAACGGAGAGGGAAAGCGAGCCCGCTGCTAACGCATCCCGGGTCGTTGGCTGAAACTCTTGAGGTTGAGCAGTTCGAAGGCACCGAGATCGACATGGGAGTCCGCGCTCGCAGGGTTACCGGAATTGGCGGCCTGGAGGACGTCGAGCACGCGCGGGGTCCCGGCGATGTCCCATGGGATTCGTTCAATGGTGTTGCCGTCGTCGTCGAGATCCCACGAATCGCCGGGAAGGGCCGTGTTGTCGCCGGCGTCCACGCAGGGCGAACTCCACCGAAGCCGATAGTCACCCGCGGCAAGACTAACGAAGCGCGGCGCACGATCGATGTTCCCGATTCCGATAAAACCACCCTGGATGTTTGAATAGGAAACAGCCCAGTCGCCGCCTCCGCCGAGCGGGGATCCACCGTTGGCCCAGACAATGCAATTCGCCAGAGTGGCGGTATGCCCCGTCCCGAAATGCGCGATCGCATTGTGGCGACCGGCAGCGTTACCTGCGATGGTGCAGTTAATGTAGGCCGGATTGCTCTGGTTGCTGGAGAAAGCGCCTCCGCCGGCGTCTCCGCTGGAGCCATCGACGATCAGGCAATTCACAAACCGGGGTGCACTGATGCTGCTTGTCGCGACGTTGCCACCGTCATCAGATGCGCTGTTGAAGGAGAATTCGCAGTTAAGAAAAGTCGTATTGCCGCCGTTAATGTTCATCGCCCCGCCACCGTCCTCCGTTGCGGCGTTCAGCCGGAACGCCGATCCTTCCACAACGGCGTCCGGTTCGCCCCAGACGATCAGGCCAGCCCCGAGTCTCGCGGTGTTGTCTTCAAACGAGCAATCGCGGATGTGCGGTGCCACGCTCGAACCAGAGAGGTAGGCCCCTCCGCCGAGGTCCGCGGTGTTTTGCCGGAAAGTGCTGGTGTAGATGGCCGGGCCGCCTTGGTTCTCTGTGTAGAACCCGCCGCCGGCATTGGCTGAGTTGAGGGTGAACGTGCAGGTATCCAGCGTCGGGCGGCTGACGTTGATGCACGCCATTCCGCCGCCGTCGGCGGTGGCGGAGTTCCCGGAGAAGGTGCAGTTCATGTAGTGTCCGTTCCCGCCGTTGTTGTTCACAACTCCACCGCCGGTATCCGATGCGGTGTTGTCGGAGAATGTGCAGTCTGAAATGGTGGCGTCGTCGGCCCACATGTGCAGGCCGCCGCCGAGAGTGGCGGTGTTCGTGCTGAAGGACGTCCGGCTTATCTGCGCCTGGCTTCCGATCAGGAACACGCCGCCGCCAGAGACTGCATTGTTTGCGGAGACGATGCAGTCTGAGACGGTGATCGGAGCCGTGCTGTACAACCCGCCACCCGAAGCACTGGCAGTGTTGGCCGTAACCGTACACGCGACGACCTGAGTAGTGGCACCGTTACCGAAGGCGATTGCCCCGCCCTCGACTGCGGAATTGGTGGTGAACGTGCAGTTGCTGACGAGTCCGCTGACGGGACCTCCGCCATTGCCGGAGAAGTTTGCGGCCCCGCCTTCGTCGCCTGATGTGTTGCCGGTGAAGGTGCAATCCGACACCGTGGGATGGCTGTTGTGGATCACCGCCAGTCCGCCGCCGTCCGCTGCCGCGGTGTTGCTCACGAAGTCGCAGTCACTGATGGTTGCATTGCCGGCAAACTGCGCCAATATTCCCCCGCCGACGTTGGCGAAGTTGCCAGTGATTGACGACGCGGTAATGGTCGGGGAAGCGGCCTGGACGAAGACGGCTCCACCGCGATCCGTGGCGTCGTTGCCGGAGAACGTACAATCATGCACGTCGGAGTTTGCCGATGACACATCGGCAAGTCCGCCGCCACGACTCGCGCTGTTGGTCGCGAACGAACACGAGTCGAAGGTTGCTTGATTCGCCGAATCCCGGGCGTAGACGCCTCCGCCATCACCAGCCGCCTGGTTGGACTCGAATGAGCAATTCCGGAACACCGTTGCGCCGTTCCCTTCGAGGTACGCGCCGGCACCGTCGTCGTCCGCTGTGTTGCCGATCAGCGTGCACCATTCGAAGCGCGGGGCCGCGGCCGCCGATACGTAGACGCCTCCGCCGTCGTCGGCTGCGCAGTCCTCGATCCGGCAGTTGCGGATCAACGGGCTGGCCGTTCCATCGAATCGCAATCCGCCTCCGAGAGACTCGTTTCCGTTTCGAATCGTCAGGCCGTCGAGCACGGTTGAATTGGTTTCGGCCGAGTTAAACAGGAACGCGCGCCTGGGGGTATTCGGGCCGTCGCCGCAGTCGAGGATAGCACCCCCGAGGCTTTGCGTGACGATCAGCAGGTCTGCGCCAGCGGTATCAACCGAGTGATTACCGGTTCCGGTGTAGTTGCCATCGCGAACTATCACAGTCGCGCCGGGAGCGGCTGCGGCAATGGCCTCTTGAAGAGAATCGAACGGATGGGCTGAAGTTCCGTCCTCGTTCGGGTCGCTGACGCTGGTGTCACCGGGACCCGGGTCGCCGGCTGCGTCGTCATCCACGAAGACGTAGCTGGAAGCTCCGGGATGTTCGTAGGCACCCATATCCACGATCGCCGGGGCACCAGCCGGGTTGCCCGTATCGGTCACACCGGTATCGTCCACCTGTCTGGCGAGGCCTCCGAGGTCCAACGGAATCGGTTCGGCGGTGTCGAGGTCGCCGTCCAGGTCGTGCGTGTCCGGCGGCAGAGCCGCGTTGTCGCCGGCATCGATGCAGGGCGAGGTTGGCCGCAGTCGGTAGTCGGCCGCGGCGGGGTTGGCAAAGCGCGGATCGGCGTCGATGTTGCCGGTGCCGGCGTATCCGCCTTCGATGTTGGAGTAGCGGATGTCGAAAACGCCGTCACCACCTACCTGGGTGCCGCTGGAGTTGTCCCTGACGATGCAGTTATCGAGGGTAGCGGTAAACCCGACCCAGAAGTGACCGACGCCCGCGTTGGCCGGGGCGATGTTGTCGGCAATTGTGCAGTTGACGTATGCGACGTTGCACTGATTCCAAGAGTAGACGCCGCCCCCGTTTGCGCCGGCAGTTCCCGAGGAGAAGGTGCAGTTCGCAAAGTAGGGTGAGGTGACGTTCAGATTCGCTACGCCTCCGCCGTTCAGCGTCGCCGAGTTACCCTGAAAACTACAGGCCAGATATGTCGCGTTACCGCCATTGTTGTTTGCTGCTCCGCCGCCCTCCTGCGAAGCAGTGTTTTCTACGAAACTGCACCGGAGAACACTCACCAAGTTGTCGTCCCATACCTGTAACCCACCGCCAATGCGCGCCTGGTTACGTAGGAAAAGACTATCGCGGATGGTTGTTGGGACGCCGGACGTGACAATATCGACAGCTCCGCCGAGATCGCTGCTGTTGGCCTCGAAGACGCAGTCGCTGACCGAAACACCGCCTCCGTTGATCGAGTGGATGGCACCACCACGCCCTACGGAGACATTACCGACAAAGCGGCATTGTTCAAACCTGGGCTGCGCTCCGTGCAAGCATGCCGCAGCGCCGGCATTGCCGGCAGATGAGTTGTTTTCCCAATTGCAGTTCCGAAAAATGGCGTTCGCACCGGGCGCCTGGTTCAAGAAACCGCCGCCCACGACGGTTGCATGGTTGTTCGAGAAGGTACAGTTCTCGAAGAGCGCGGTCCCATCTCTGCAGTGCGCTCCGCCACCTCGGCTGGCGACGTTCTCACGGATGATGCAGTCGCGGAACGTCGGACTCCCGACAACCCAGGTTCCGCCACCCTGCCCCAGTGTTCCGCCTGCTGCAGTCGCATTGCCGCGCTCGATGATCAGGCCGTCCAGCAGGATCGTATTGGGATCGGCGCTTGCGATCACGACGACATGCGTCGAGTTCTCACTATTGGATACGGAGAGGTTGGGGTCGTCGTTCCCGAGCAGATCCCCACTCAGGATCGTGGGGTTGGCGACGTGATCGCGCTCGGCGCGATCGGTTTCATCGCCAACAAATCCCCCGTAGATCGAGAGGCCCACGGGAATGTTGAACGACAGTGACGGGTCCAACGAACCGCTGCCGGGGCGATAGGTCCCGGACGCCACCCAGACCTCGGACACTGCGGATCCCGCGGTGCTGGCAATCCTCAAAGCATCTTGAAGATCAACGTAGGCGTCTGACCAAGACGTGCCGTGATTGGATCCGACGGCATCAGAATCGACAAAAAGGACAACTGCTTCGCATTCATCCGGAATCAGATTGGAATCGGTGTCAGCGCTGAGCCCGGACATCAGGTCGCAATCGTCCGGCACGCCGTTGCCGTTGCAGTCATTTGCGTCACAGGAATCTGGGACGCCGTTGCCGTTGCAGTCCAAGCTGGTCTCGCCATTCAGATCCGGGTCTGTCGGGTCCAGATCGCATGAGTCGGGGATCCCATTCAAATCACAATCCGAAACCGTCCCGGCCAGGATGGCCTGGAAATCGGCTACGCCATCATCGTCGCAGTCGAGGCAGCCACTGAGACTTGAGATGATCGCTTCGCTCCCCAGTGAGGTGGTAGAAGCCTCGCCGTAAGCGCCGCCGGTCTTGACGGCGTAGTGCTGCCAGATGCTCCTGAGCTGCTCAGCGGTCGCTGCAGAGTAGAACGCGGTATTCTCGATGAAGATGCTGGAGATGCGAATCGACCGCGCGGCGGCATCGAGAGCGATTAGCTCGGGAGCGCTGATGGTGTTTGGATCGAAGAAGGCATTCGGATCATAAACGCTGCCGCAGCCGCCGGGAGGTTCATCGCCAACGAACGTAACGAAGTTGAGGCAGTTTGGGCGGAACGGTGCGTCGAAGCCCGGGAACGGCGAGCATGGATCGACACATCCGGAGTCCTGCGTAATCACTTCTCGCAGGGCCTCATCACTGGACTCATACAGCGAGCCGGGTGTGTTGGCCTGCAGTGACTGGATCGAGGTCTGGACAGTCACCAGATCGGGCGTGAGCACGTGATCGACATGTACAGTTGCTCCGAACCTGACCAGTGACAGGCGGAGATCGCCGCCCGAGCGTAACCAGGCTGTTTCGACGATCTCGGCGATTTCGGCCTGAATGGCTGCCGTGAAATCCGCCATGCTCCCGGTGTCGTCGATCACAAACACAAGGTCCATGCATTCGCAGACCGCGGGATCGTTCGGGTCGATTTGACTGTTCGGGTCGTTCGGGTCAAAGATGGGGAACCCGCGCCCTGCGGAGGCTTCCTGGTTCAACGCGGGCTTGCGATCGTCGGCAAAAGGCCAGGCGGATTCGGTGGACAACGACGCATCGGCAGTGCCTGGGTGAACATGCATCGCCGGGTCGTTGGCGACCAGAAACGCGATGGCGATGAATGTCAGCATGATGCTTCTCCTACTCGTCACTCTCGCCAAAGTCAGCCAGTACCCGACCGAGGTCGGTCAGATCGACATCCGTGTCCAGATCGGTGTCTCCTTCGGATCGTCCGGCACCCGTGGTACCAAAGTTGGCGAGTACGACCGCCAGATCGGTGATGTTCACGCTGCCATCCAGATCGACGTCTGCTCCGAGGTCGAACGAAAATCCGGCTTCAAATTCGATTCCCGTGGGTTCAAGAGGCGAAGCGTCGCCGATTACTCCGAAGACGAGGGTGTTCTCGCCCGCGACGAAGAGAGAGTCGGCGCAGACAATGACCACGTCTGGGGTTGGCCAGTTCAGCAGCGGCAAACCCGCGCCATCGACGCGGTCCGCGACCTCTCCGTCGAGGAAGTCGTCCAGATCCGACGGTCCGACCGCCGACGAAATGCGAGTGCCATTGAGCCAGGCGACTCCCAGGTCATCGACGTTTGCTCGAAGACTGAGCACGCGATTTCGAGCGGTCACGGGCACATCGAATGTGCTGCGATACCAGGCGCCCTGGCAGTTGTCCCAGGTCACTTCGTCCGCGCCGAGGATGAATTCCAGGGTGGAAACGAACGGCTCGTCCAGCGGAACGAGGTTCGGGTCGGAGCAGTCGAAACTGCCTGGCGCATGGAGGTCACGATGTCGACGGACGGTGTCGTTCGGATCGACGAGTGTCCATCCCGCGGGAAAGGGCGGTGGCCCACTATTGACTTCGGCGTCGCCAGGTGACTCCAGGAGCGGTCGAACCCAGACGTGTCCGCTGCTGGTGACATGATTGCGCAGTGGGGTGATTCTCAGCGAAACACCGCCGTCGTTGTCGACGCAACTGCCGCAGGAGTCGATGATCCAGAAAGAAACGGTCTCGTCACACCGCACCCACAGGTCTTGTTCCGGAGAGCCCGCAAGGGCTTGGGCGGGTGTCGCGAAGACGCCATTGGCGGCGTGGACGCGCGTACCGAGTGACGGTGAGTCGTACGCGTACGCTACCTGCCAGCCGTTGGCGCAGTTCTCGCCGAGGGCGTCGCAGCCGTTCGTTTCGCCCCAAGGGTTGTAGGCCGTGAACTGTCCTCCCGCCGCGGGGCCAATCGCCTCGACCCGGTACCGACCTGCCGACAAGGGGACGGAGATCCCGCTACCGGCCGAACAAGCACAATCATCACGTGCATCTAGGTTCACGACTGTCTGCGCCGGACAAGGCAATACGCTCGCGATCACGAAGGTAAGTGCGAGGTTGGCCAGCGGCGGATTGGAGGCACAGGGGCGGCGTGCCAGTCGGCCACGATTCGTTAGAATGCGGACGAGAGCCAGCAGGATCGATAGCTTGCGGTTCACATCGGTCTCCGAGGTCAGCGTGTGAACGTCTGTTTCGTTCAGTAATCAGAGCGTGAAACTCAGGCCGGCATCCGGATGATTCGGTGACCTGGGCGTAAACCGTCGCTCGGCAGGAGGTTGTGAGTGATGAATCCGGATCATCAGCTCATCGCGGCTGCTCGCAATGGCGACGAAGTCGCCGCCGGGCGGCTCCACAAGTGGGTCGACGATGCGATCCGGCCCATGGTCCGAGGTCGCACTCGGCATGAGAAGGCCACGGCCGCGTACCAGACCACGGAACTGATCGACCGGGCGTTCCTGGAGATGCTGCGCAACCCGGCTGTCACGTTCGAAGATCGCCAGCACGTGGTGCGGCTGGCCGGTCGAATCGTGCAGAACGAGTTGATCAATGCGGCCCGCAAGCGGCGGACGGCCAAACGCGGCCGGGGCTGGGTTCGAGCGCCGATGCCGGACGTCTCGTCGACGGAGGGGCTTGCGCCGGAGCAACTGCTGGCACTCAGCGAGGCCCTGGAATCGCTCGAAAACCACGATCCAGACCGGATGAACATCGTTCGATTGCGCTACCTGTTGGGAATGACCAATGCGGAAGCGGCTGATTTGCTCGGTATCCCGGAGTCGACGGCGCATGACCGCTGGGAGTACGCCCGTGCGTGGCTGCGTCGAGAGATGAACAAGTGACCCAGTTCGAAGACCGTGCGGCCGAGATCCTCGCCGCGGCCCGCAAGCTACCGGCTGGGGAGCGGGTGGCGTTCGTGCGCGAACGGTGCGAAGGAGACGATGCCCTGCGGGCTGAGGTCGAGTCGCTGCTCGAATGGTCCACGGACACAGGCAGCTTCCTCGAGACGTCCGCGCTGGATGAGTTGAGCCGCGACCTCGAAGCGCCCGAGCAACCGGCGTCGATCGGGCCGTATCGAGTGGTCGATCGGATCGGAGAAGGCGGCTTTGGCGTAGTCTACCTGGCCACCGCCGAGAGTCCCACACGCAATGTGGCCATCAAGGTGCTGCATCGCGAGGTGACACCGCGGGATGCGCTGCAGCGTTTCCTTTCCGAACGCGAGGTTCAGGCGGCGCTGGATCATCCGAACATCGCGCGGGTGTTTGATTCGGGCGAGACAGAGGCCGGTGAACCCTACCTGGTGATGCAGCATGTTCCCGGCCCGAAGATTACCGACTACGTGGAGGCGGCTGGACTGGTGTTTGAGGATCGACTGCGGTTGCTGCTGCCGGTCTGCGATGCGGTCCAGCATGCGCATCAAAAGGGCGTGATCCATCGCGATATCAAGCCGTCGAACGTGATCGTCGGTGGTGACTCGGAGGTGCCGCTGCCGGTGGTGATCGATTTCGGCGTTGCCAGGTTGGCGGCCGATGCGCGGCTGATACGTCGAACGCATACCGCTGAACACACGCAACTCGGCACGCCGCAGTACATGAGTCCCGAACAGGCTCGACCAAGTATCGGGCCGATCGACACGCGAACGGATGTGTATGGTCTCGGCGCGCTGTTGTACGAAGTACTGACCGGCACGGCACCGCTCGATGGAGCCGCATTTCGAGAGGCCCTGGCCGGCGACGATCGTTCACAGCTTCAGCGGATCATCTGCGAGATGGAGCCCGAGGCACCGAGTCGGCGCATGCGGGGTGAGGGTACGGCCGAGTCGCGTTCGCGGGTGCGCGCGGAGCTGGACTGGATCGTGCTCAAGTGCTTGGCCAAGGAGCCGGATCGACGCTACGCCTCACCGCTCGACCTTGCCCGCGACCTGCAGCGTTTCCTGGACAACGAGCCTGTCGCTGCCCGGCCGCAGTCCAACTGGTATCGCTTGACGAAGCTGATTCGTCGCAATCGCGCGGCATTCACGGCCACGGTGATCCTGTTCGCCGTGCTGCTGGTCGGTGTGCCGATACTGGCCGCAGCGTACTCTTCGGAACGGCGGGCCAGGCTGGAGCTTGCGGAACAGGTGGTCAGGGCGAGCGCTTTCTCGGTTTCGCTGCGTGAACTGGTTGTTTCGGTGCGTCCGTCGATATCCCGCGGGGCCGACACGACGCTGATGCGCGTAGTGCTCGACAATGCCGCGAAACGGGCGGACGAGGAACTCAGCGATCATCCGCTGGTGGAAGCCGAGGTGCGTGATGCGCTCGGTCATTCGTACCAGGACCTGAGGCAGCACACGAAGGCGGAAGCCAACTTCCGGCGGCGTCTGGAGATCGTGCGCGAGCAGTTCGAGCCACCGCACTGGCAGATCGCCGTGGCGCTTCACAATCTGGGCATGGCCGTTGACCACCAGGGCGATCACGAACAGGCCATGGCATTGCTGCGCGAGTCGCTGGCGATGTTTCGGGAACTCAAACAGCCGGATGACAAGGGGCTGGCGCTGGCGATGAGCCAGTTGGCGATGGTGGTGCAGGCCCATGGCGATCGGTCGGAGGCGCGGCAACTGCTTGAGGATGCCCGCGCGATCTGGGTGCAGCACGATGATCGGAACCTGCACCATGAGTATGCGCAATGCCTCGACAACCTGGCGGCGATGCAGGCGGACCCGCAGGTTGCGGCGGCGTTGTACCGCGAAGCCTTCGAGATCAACCGGACCGCGCTGGGGGAAGATCACGCCTTCACCATAAGCGCGGCGAACAATCTGGGCCTGTTCCTGCTGATGCAGAATGAACTCGAGCAGGCCAACGAACTGCTCACCGAGGCCCTGCGGTTACGAAGAAAAACCTACCCGGCGGATGACTGGTTGATCGCGCAGTCAGCCCGGAATCTGGCGCTCGTTACGAGCCAGCAGGAAGATTACGAACGGACGCACGAACTGCTCGCGGCCGCGTTGCGGGGTCACGAACCGAGCGAGCACCTCAATGACGAGATGCTGGCGATGGTGCAGACCGACCTGGCACGGGTGTTGATCAAGCTGAAGCGCTTGGATGATGCGAATGAGCAGCTCGACGCGGCCGAAGAGCGCTATTTGCGGACTGGCTGGGATCGGCATCCGAGCTACGTCAAGCAACTCCGCGCGCGGGCCCAGCATGCCCGGGCGCTGGGGCAACTCGAAGACGCGCTCCCGATCCTGCAATCCGCGATCGACCTGGCGGGCGCGCTGCAGCCGGGTTCAGTTGTTCGCGCTAGCTGCGTGATCGACCTGGCGGAAGTGCTGATTGAAGTGGGTCGCGACGAGCAGGCGGCCGAAGCGCTCGCGTCGATCGCGGACACCCGCTTCGAGCCGCCGGTGTATGCGAGTGCAGAGCAGCGGCTGGCGGAGGCGCTGGCGACGCTGGAGCGGCGAGCGAGGCGTCGGACCGGAGGTGACGAATGAGAGCAGCCGAAGCGCGATATGGGGCGCGGCGAAGTTCTTGCCGGAGGTGCCACCGTCTTCCGTGGCAACGCAGTCTCCAATTCCGGTCCCCGGTTCCTTTGATTCGCTTCAGCGACCGCTCCAGATCATCTGCCTTCGCACGTTTGCGTTGCTCGACGAGTTTCCGGTGCGCCGCATGGCATTCGGCCGAGCGGCTGGCTTGGGACAGGCCGCCCGTTGTTCTGGCACAGCGAGTCTCCAACAAAGACGTGGTATGCAGCCGGTCGTGCGGAAGGGAAGTGCAACAGGGTCAGGGAGGATTCCGCCGGTCACCCAACGGTAGTTCCGTCGGGTGGGATTCGTGCGATGGGTTCCTGCTATCGCTCTGATTGGTGCGCAGAATCGAGTTGGGCGACATGCTCGAGGAGGGTTCTCACGTTAACGACTCTCGGAGGCCTGCAGAGCAACGATTTCTTCCCGCTGTTGCTGCAGTCCGGCGTGCTCGGATTGGGGCGCCAGGGCCTGCGCTTCCTCCACCTTCTGGAGCGCGTCTTCGTGGGCGCCTATGGCCTGAAGCGCTCGCGCCCAGTTGCTCAGGCGCTCCCACGTGCGCCAACCCGGGAGTTCGGCGGCGCGTTTGGAAAGCGGTGCCACCCTGCTTGGATGTGTCATCAGGGTCGCAGCCGTCAGGTCGTCGATGTGCCATAGCGTTGCCGCCGAGACTTCGTCGGCCCCACGGGACTTGTAGAGATCTATGAGTTGCGCGACCGGCTCACCCTTACGTGGATGAGTTCGGCTGTCTCTTCTACCAGGCGCCCGCGGACGCGGACGGGGACGGCGACGTCGATGACCGGCCGCCGGTTGCGACGCGTTCGACTTTGCGACCGACGGCCGCGTCGTGCAGAACGCCATTGCCCGCCACTTCGCGCGTAACAACCCGGCCGATCGGCAGCTAGACAGCGATGTCCTTGCGGCCGCCCCGAGGATGACAGCCGCCTGACTGAACTGTGGGAGCAGGAGTGGGTTGATCATCACTGCCGCCCGGCTTTCGAGGCGATCGAGGCCACGTTCGAGCCCAAGAGCATCAACGCCTTTCGACTTACGATGGAGGGGCGGTCAGCGAGCGAGATCGCTGCGGAACTGGACCTCACCACCGGCGCGGTGCATCAGATCAACCACCGGATTCGGGAGCGGATGAAGGAACTGATCGCGCGGCAGGTCATCGAGGAAGATGAGCCGGGATACACCGCCTCCTGACCAGTTCCGCCCGCCGTCACCGTTTGACGCCCAGTTTCCAAAGCAGCGCGCGTTACTCACGGTCAACCGTCGGCGCAAGCATCAGGCGCTGCGATGGGCATCCAACTCGCGCGCTGCGATTCCTCCGACGGGCCACCCGTGAACAGCTTCGGGGGGTCGTCCGCGGTGCAGCGCGACTGGAGTCAGTGGTCTGCAGGCAGGATTGCCCGCAACACGGAGCCGGCCTGGCGTCCGGGCTCGGTTTGACGTTGTTGCCGGCCGCGGCGTGACTGCGTCTTCGAGGCGTGCAGGATGTTCGGGGCGCGAGCATTGCCGGCGCTCCGCCAGTTCGCGAGGCGCGGTCGGTTTTTCCGAATAATCGGTCGGTTCGATTAAGATCGGTGCGATTCGCGCATATAGGCGTCTGGAGGCACAGGCTATCGGTCTTGTTGGAAAGCCGGGGCCGCATCGCGCGGGCGCATTGTGTTGTGTCGTACGCCCATGCCGTGCTGGCAGGCATCTGCCGCGCCTTCGTTGTGTTTACTCGCGACCTGCCGACACCGTTTCCGCCGGCCAGGGCGCCTGTCTGGGTATCTGTTGGAAACGAAGCGTACTGCCAACGTACAGGAGAGGAAGACATGAGTCGCAACGTACTGCTTGCAGGTCTGGTGCTGGTCGGAACAACCGCGATCGCCAATGCGGGAGTTGTCGAAACCGCAGCCAGCCGCACGATGCTGGTTGACGTGGATACCAGTGTTGGCCCGACGGACAACTTCACGGACTCGACGACGGCGATGGGGAACTGGCTGAGCGATCCCGTCGTTGGCATCTTCAGCAGCGGCTATGGGGGAACGGCGTTCGGCTATCACAATACGGACATCAACCCCGGCGCGTACTCCGGCGTGCTCTCGATGGGGGCCTCCGCGGACGGTGGTGACGGGTTCGGTCTGCCGTCCGCCTACGCGGAGTCGACCCTGACGATCGACTTCACGCTCGACACGACGATGGACTTCACCATCAGCGGATTCGTCGACGCCTTCGGCGATGGCAGTTCGGACGCGTGCCTGGCCGAAGTGGCCATCGCCAACGTCGGAGTCGGCGGTTCGCCGACGCAGTTGATCGCCAGCGTCGACGAGGCCGGTTCGTACACGCCTTTCGCCGTCTCCGGTGTGCTGCTGGCCGGCGACTACCAGTTGCAGGTCGAGTCGCTCGCGATCTCGCAGCGGCTCTTCGAGTCCGGGTACTCGTCGCCGTTTGCCGACGTGAACTTCAGCATGACCGTCACTCCGGAACCGTCCAGCTTGGCGCTCATCGGGCTCGGCGCAGTCGCCATGCTCCGCCGCAAGCGCTAGCCTGAGGAGATCGGACTGGGCGAGGGCTGGGTATTCCTCCTCCCGGCCTTCGCCCTCTCCGGTTCCGGCCGAACCGTTGTCGTTCCGGTGGGCGGGGTTGTCCGCTCCCCGCGGGTGTTGCGTAGCGAGATGAGATGTCGTTGCTTTACGTCGCTTGGCCGAGGTACACTTGAGCGATCGTTCACGAGAACAAGCAAGGACGTTCGGCCCCCGGGATCTCAGGATGCTGCGCGCCACGCAATTCCCGGAAACGCGGCCTTCCCTGCTCGCGACACTCTCGGACGGGCCGGAAGGCCAGGTCGCGTGGCGCGAGTTCTTTGAACGCTACGCCCCCGCCATTTACCGCGTAGCCCGGATGCGCGGCCTCGACCATGACGATGCCGATGACATCGTGCAGCAGGCCATGGTTTCGATCTCTTCCCATATCGGTGACTTCCGTTACGACCGCGACCGCGGACGGTTTCGAGCGTGGGTCCGCACGATTGCCGAGAACCTGATCAAGCAGTTGTGGCGCAAGAGATCCCTGCCGGTCACCGCGGAGTCGCAGGTCGACCATTGCCCCGATGACGGTCAATCCATCGAGGCCGTCTGGGAGTCGGAGTGGCGCATCCAGGACATGCTCTGGTGCCTTGACCAGGTGGCCGTCGATGTCTCGCCCCGAAAGATGGAAGCCTTCCGCAAGTACGCGCTCGAGGGCAAGCCGGCCGAAGAGGTCGCCCGCGAGATGAAGATGTCCGTCGGTCATGTTTACGTCACCCGCCACGCGATCCTCAACAAGGTGCGAGGCAAGGCGCGTGAGCTCGAACTGGCCGACGAGATCGCGACCGATCGTGCGAGTCCGGCGGCCAACGACTCATCCGCATGAAACAGCTCTACACAACCTGTCCGACGTCGGCTGAGATCGAGTCGATCCTCCTCTCGGTGACCGGCGATGACGAGCAGGAACGGCTCGCCGCGCACCTCGACGGCTGCGCGACGTGTCGCGCTGTGGCCGATCGACTCTCCCAGCAGGCCACGCTCGAGTCCGATTTGCACTGGGCGGCGACCGTACGTGCTGGAACGCCGGTCGATGTCCAGGAACCGCTCCGAAGACTGAGCGAGATTCTGCCCGAGTACGAGATCCTGAAGGAGATCGGTCGCGGCGGCATGGGGATCGTCTACAAGGCGCGGCAACCCAAGCTCAATCGTTTCGTTGCGATCAAGGTCCTGCCGGCGTTGCTCGGGGTCGTTCGCCCCGAAGCCAAGGCCCGATTCCGTCGCGAGGCCGAACTGGCCGCGAACCTGGAACACACCAACATCATCTCGGTGTACGACTACGGCGAAGCCGACGGCACGCTGTACTACTCGATGCAACTGATCCTCGGGCGCTCGTTGCGGGCGATTCTCTCCGAGATCGAGGCGGCCGGGGCCGTCGACACGATCCTCGGACATCACATCGAGCGCCGGGAAGCGGCGCAGGCCGAGCAGCCCAGCCGAGGAGGCGCCGTCGACTCGCGGTCGGGGAGCGCAAGCGGCGCGAGCCAGGCGTACTTTCGGACGGTGGCGCACTGGGTCGCGGAAGTGGCCGAGGCGTTGCAGTGCGCGCACGAGCACGGCGTGATCCACCGCGACATCAAGCCGTCCAATCTGCTGCTGGCCGACGACGGACGGTTGATGATCTCGGACTTCGGCCTGGCCCGTCCGTCGGATGCGCAATCGCTGACCGCATCCAATTCGCTGCTGGGAACCTGCCGCTATATGGCACCCGAGCAGGTCGAGTCCGAAGGTACCACGGTCGACCACCAGGTCGACGTCTACGCGCTCGGTGCGACCCTTTACGAGCTACTGTGCTTTCGGCCGATGTACGCGGCCACGGATGACCGATTGATCCTGGAACAGATACGCCACAACGAGCCAACTCCCCCGCATCGCCTCGCACCGCACGTGCCGCGCGCGCTCGAGACCATCTGCCTGAAGGCGGTCGAACGCGATCGGTCCGCGCGGTACGCAACCGCCGGCGAGTTCGCCGAGGACCTGCGCCGCTGGCTGCTCGATCTGCCGATTCAGGCACGTCCCCAGACGGTCGCGGAGAGGGCGACGCGGTTCGTGCGCCGCCGCAAGCTGCCGCTCGCGTTGACGGTGACGACGGTCCTGTTCGCGACCCTCGCCGCCGCGATGTACCAGGCGTACACGCATTCGAGCCAGGCCGCCGACGCCGCGCGGCTCGAGGCGTCCGGCAACCATGCCCGCCTGTTGGTCCAGGAAGCGAAGGCCCTGGTCGACGGCGAAGACTACCCGGCCGCGTTGGAGCGGCTCGATACGGCACTTCAGTTCGACGCCGGCGCGCTGGACGCCCTGCGGCTGAAGGTGCGGGTGCTGGACCGGCGCGATCTTGACGGGGAAGCCACCGCCCTCATTGCGCGGATTCTGTCGGAACACCCGGATGACTGGCGCACGCATTACCTGGCCGGCTTGCGGGCCGGGGGTTGTCAGTCGACTCGATTGCCGATCCCCGAGAATGCGCCGCGGTTGGGCGTGTCCGATGACGCGCTTGCCTCGACCGGGCGACTCGCGGCGCACCTGGAGGTTGTCCGACGAGCTCGTCCCGACTCCGCCGAGGCACTGTGCCTGGCGTCCCTGGCCGAAACGGATGATCGAACGGCCTTGCGGCTGCTGGACCGGGCGGTCGCCGCGAATCCCGACCTCTCGGACGTTTGGGTTCAGCGCGCATTGCGGCTCGGGTGTGCGGGCGACAACGAAGCAGCGCTGCACGCGATCGACGGTGCCATCGCCCGCAATCACGGCGGCGGTCGCGTCCACGGACTGCGCGCCATCACGCTCTACCATCTCCGGCGATACGAAGAAGCGGTTGCCGCGCTGACCGAGGCGATTCGCCGCAGCCCGAACAACGTGGATTGGTGGTATGACCGCGCGGTGGCGCACTCCTACCTGGGGCTCCATGCCGAAACGGTCTCCGACGCCACGGAAGCGATTCGCCTCGACCCCGATTACTCGTTCGCCTACACCGCTCGCGCACGCGGCCTCGTCGGCTTGAACCAGCCGGCCGCGGCGTTGGCCGATTTCAATCGAGCGGCCGAGTTGAACCCCTCGATCGCCGACGTGTTCGTCGAACGCGGCCTGTTGTACTGGTCGGCGGGACGCTTCGCCGAGTCCCTGGCCGACGCGCAGCGCGTGATCGAACTGGAGCCGGACCAGGCCCGCGGATACCAGCGCCGCGCGCAGTCGTACTTCAAGATGGGGCGGTTCGACGAGGCGATGGCCGATCTCGATACGGCGGAGTTGGTCCTGCCCAACCACGAGTCGAACGCCCGGCTGCGCGGCGGTTTCAACTACTTTGCGAAGCGATACGACGAAGCCATCGCCGCATTCTCGCGCGGGATCGAACTGGAACCAGGGATCCACATCAACTACCAGTACCGCGCGCGTTGCTACGTCGCCCTCGGGCGATTCCAGGAGGCGCTGTCCGACCTGACCTATTGGACGACGCTGCCCGACCTGCCCGAGATCGCGCACCTGCGTCGCGGAATCATCTACGAACGCCTCGGCGAAACACGGTTGGCCCTCGCGGACTACGCCAGGGCGGCCGCTGCGAACCCCGCGGTGGCCGACTATGCCCGGCTGTGGTCCCACATCCTGGTCCGCGCGACAGACCACGACACCGACGCCGACCTGATCCTGGCGAAGGTGCCGGCGGAGGGATGGTGTGGCGAGATCGCCGCGCTGCTGCGGGGCGACGCTACGCCGGAGCACCTGATCACCCGCGCGAGTTCGCCCGGGCAACGCCTTGAAGCGCTCTACTACGCCGGCGTCCGGTACGCCCTCGACGGGCGGGAGGAAGACGCACGCGCGGTGCTCACCGAATGCGTGTCCCAGGACAACGCGGAGGTGCTCGAGACGGACCTTGCGATGGTCTGGCTGGCGCGTCTCTCATCGGCGGACCCGTAGGGGAACCCGTTACCTCGCCTTGCGCGCCCCTCAACCGTCGGTCGCCTTCGACTCCGCGGCCACTCGGGGAGGGCGTGATTCATCCCGGGCGATCGATGTCCTCAGGATCAGTTGAGACGTGATGGTCCGTTCTCGCGGTGTCAGCGTGTCGTCCGCAAGAAGCTGATCGGCAACGGCGTCGGCGTCGCCGAGGCGTTCGAAACAGGCGTCGATCACGGGTTGTTGACCCGCTGCAAACGCGCGGTAGTGATCACGCGCACGCAGGATGTCCCGCGCGGGCCTGGTGTCCCAGCGGCGCACCGTCCGATCGCCGGATGCTGAGAAGAGGGTCTGCCCATCCGGCGTCACGACCAGTCCGTTGACGTTGTCGAGGTGCCCGCGAAGGTCGACCATCTCGCCCAGCGTGTCGAGGTTCCACAAGCGGATCGTGCGATCCCAGCCGCCGGACGCGAGGATTCTTCGCTGCGGAAACTCCACGAAACACTGCACCCAGTCGCCGTGCCCTTTCAACTCGACCGCGTTCCGTTCGGACCGCAGGTCCAGCAATCCCACGCCGTTCTCCACCGTCCCGACCGCGAGCATGCGACCCTCGTCGATGACCAGGCTGGCGTCGTTCACGGGGTAGGTGAACTGAACGAACGGAACCTGGCTCTCGACCTCGTACACCGCGACCAGGTTGTCTCGGCGGCGCGTCATCGAGATGTACCGTCCGCTGGGCCCCAGCGTCCAGACCCCGGAAAAGCTGCGCTCGGCCAGTTGGCGGTACGAGTCAGCGCCGCGCCGCGTACCCTTCGAAACGATGAACCGCCCGCCCGGTTCAAACGCGTGGGTCTCGGCCGGGCCGTCGAGGGTTACGAGTTCGCGACCGGACCGCAGATCAAAAACGGTCGACTTGACGAGCAGACGCCCTCCGTCGGCGGAGAAGGTGGTACGGCTGTTTCGA
Source organism: Phycisphaerae bacterium (assembly GCA_030428945.1). Classification (GTDB taxonomy): domain Bacteria; phylum Planctomycetota; class Phycisphaerae; order UBA1845; family Fen-1342; genus JAUIEC01. Next base: position 28,255 of record JAUIEC010000002.1, read on the forward strand.
TTGGGCGTGGCCGGAAGTCTTGTGATCAGGAGCCCGGTCGGGGCGTCCCACAGCCGCGTTTCACGGCCTGACGAAGCCAGCATCGTACCGTCCGGGCTCAGGGCCAGGCCGTTGACGAACCACTCGTGGCCCTGCATGACGAACGGATCCCCGTCCGGATCGAACCGCCAGGCGCGCACCTGCTCGGCGCTGCTGCTGACGACGCGTGTGCGGTCGCTGCCGAAGGAAACCGCCAGGATCGGGTGCCGATGCCCGATGCGGGTCGCGACGGGACGCCCGCTGGCCGTGTCCCAGAGTTTCAGGACTCGATCCTCTCCGCCGGTCGCCAGGGTCGACCCGTCCGGACTGATCGCGAGCGCGAGGATCGCGTCACGATGGGCGTCGGGCCTGGCCCAGACCAGGACACCGCCCGCATCCAGGTCGTAGAGCGCCAGCCGCCGGTTGAACCCGGTCGTCGCGAGGAAGCGGCCGTCGGGCGAGAAGGCGGCGTTCGAGACGCCTTCGTCGTGTTGTTCGATCGAGGTCAATTCGTTCGGGCGCTCCCGATCGAACACGCGCAGATCCTTGCGAAACCAGCCCGCGATGCGTCGACCATCGGCGCTGATGGCCGCGTGCGACGGTTGGAACCCCTCCGCGGCCATCGCCTCGATCGCGGCACCCAGCGCCGGGAGCGCCTCGGAGGCGGGCACCTGCTGCGGAATGTGAATCCGCGACCTCGGCAGGTTCTCGAAGGCCGGCAGATCGCGGATGCGTTCGCCGGTCTCGGCGGAACGGATGGACGCGTGTTCATCCGTCGTGATCACCAGGATGGCATCGCGCCCGACGACCGGGGCGAATACCGCCACGTTCTTCAGGGAATCCGGCGGGGGCGCCGCCTGCGCCATCGTATCCCAACTCTGGATCGAGATCGCGCTCCGGCCCAGATTATCCCGTCTGCTCACGACGTGCACCGTCTCTCCGTCCGCACCCATCCATACGTGCATGCGGCCGCGCAGGTACTGGACTCGCGCCGGTGGCTGGTCGTCCGGCAGGATCTTGGCGGCTCCGAAACTCTGGTCCAGCCGGCTGGTAAGGTGTTCGAAGTCCCAGTCGCGCAGGGATGCCGGCGCAGCGGCCAGGTGCCCTTCGGCACCCGGAACGTCGTTCTCCCGCAATGCCGCCGCGGCCGCCGCAATCGACGCCCGGTACGAGGCGCGCAGTGACCGCGCTTCACGCTCGCCCGCGAGTTGCGCGTTCCGGTTCGCCCGGACGGCAAAGTAGGTTGCGATGCCGGCCCCGATCACGCACGCGGCCATGGTGGCGGCGATGCCGAAGACGAGCGCCTTGTTGCGCCGCGCGAACTTGCGGAACTGGTAGAGAGAACTGACCGGCCGGGCCTGCAGCGGTTCGTGCGCGAGGTACCGGCGAATGTCGGCCGCGAGATCGGCGGGGGCCTGGTAGCGTCGCTCACGGTCGCGTTCGAGCGCCTTGGAGAGCATGGTGTCGATGTCGCCGCGGAAAGCCCGGTCGAAGGATCGGAGCCGCGACGGTTCCTCCTCCAGAATCATCCGCGCGGCGTCCGGCAATGCCCGGTTGCGGATGTCGTGCGGGAGCCGGCCGGACAGCAGTTCATAGAGCACGACACCGAGGGAGTAGACGTCGGATCGGACATCGAGATCGCCGGGGTTGTCTCCGAGTTGTTCGGGACTCATGTAGGCGAGCGTCCCGATCAGTTGTCCGGCTTCGGTCAGCGCCGTGACCCCCGACAGCCCCGGCTCCGTGGCGCGGGCCACACCGAAATCGAGGACTTTCGGCTGCCCGATGGCGTCGGTGTGACTGGTACCGGGGCGCGGCGTGTTGCCACCGTCGTTCGCCCGCTCCACGACCAGGAGGTTGTTCGGCTTCAGGTCCCGGTGGATGATGCCTTTCTGGTGCGCGTGCTGCACGGCATCGCAGACGCGGGCCATCAGTTCGAGTCGCTGGTTGATGTCGAGTTCGTGCGCGTTCGCGAACAGGTCGAGCGGCTGGCCGTCAATCCGTTCCATCACGAGGTACGGTTGCCGCCCGAGAGGTGTCTGGGCGACACCGGCCTCGTAGATCTGAGCGATCCCGGGATGCTGAAGCTGGCCGAGGACGTGCGCCTCGTGCTGGAACCGCCGCAGCATGCCCTGGTTCATCATGCCCGGTCGAAGGACCTTGAGCGCGACGCGGCGGCGCGGCGACTCCTGCAGCGCTTCGTAGATGATTCCCATGCCACCTTCGCCGATCTTCCCGACGATCCGGTAAGGACCGATCGTCGTCGGGGTCGCGACCGGGTCGTCCTCGAGGACGTCCGCGGCCATGGCACCCAGCCACTGGCCGGGCTGATCTGCGTCGAGGAAACGATCGTCCGTGCTGTCATGTTGCAGCAGCGCTTCGACGGTTCGTCGGAGTTCGGGATCGCCCTCCGTGCGTTCTGCGAGCACGGTCGCGCGCCGGTCTGGCGGCATGTCGCAGAGTTCGTCGAAGAGCCGCAGGGCGAGACGGTGGCGTTCGGGATCCTTCATGCAGGCTCGCCCCCGCGCAGCGCAGCCAGGCACCGGCGGTCCGCGCGCCGCCCTCCCGGTCTCGGCCGTTTCGGTTCGCAACCTGCCATGGCAGCAGTATACGCCCGCGGCGTGGAAAGCGAGCGGCGTCCCCATGCGAGCACGGGCTCACACCCCGAGGCGTGGGTTCAGGAAGGGTCCTGGCTGTGCAGGTGCATCCGCAGTGTCGCGCGGGCGCGCCGCCAGTCGCGCTTGACCGAGGACAGCGACCGTTGCAGGACCTCGGCCGTTTCTTCGAGGCTCAGTCCGCCGAAGAAGCGCAACTCGACGATCCGGACGCTGTCGGGCTCGACCTCGCCGAGCCGGACCAGCGCTTCGTCGAGGTCCAGCACGTCGATCGCCGTTTCGACCTCGGGGGCCTGGGCACCGCGCTGGATGCGGTCCTGCCGGGCGACGGCTCGCCTCCGGGCGTGGTCCACGAGCAGTTGCCGCATCGCCGTCGCGGCGACCGCGCAGAAGTGCGCGCGGCTGTTCCATCCGTCGCCGGGGGCCCGGACCATCTTCAGGTACGCCTCGTGCACGAGCGCGGTCGGCTGCAGGGTGTGCTGGGCCGGTTGCCCACGAAAGTACGCCGCCGCCCGCGCCCGCAGTTCGGCGTAGACCAGCGGCAGCAGGCTCTCGGCCGCGTGTGCGTCGCCCGCCCGCATGCGCTGCAGGATCCGCGTGGCATCCCCCCCGGGGCTTTCCGAACTGGAACCGTGGTCGTTCATCGGTTCACAAGGATACCCGCCCGGGGGAGGTGCGCGGCGCGCGCCGTCGCCAGGTTCGAGCTGGGCGGCCAGTGGAGGTTTCCGTAAGTCTTTGCGGGGCAGTAGTTTCCTGGGATCCGTCAACTTTTCTGACCCTTGTCGCGCGGTTCGTCCGTGTCCGGGGTGAGCGAGCGTTTCTCGAGCCCGGACATCGAGCGAAACCATACAGGAACCAAACATGCAGCCTTGTACGAGACTACTCAGGGGAGCGGCGGTCACTGCCGGCCTGGCGATCGGCAGCCTGGCCCACGCCACGGACTACATCTGGGACGGCGCGTCCAACAGCGACTGGTCGAACAGCGCGAACTGGCAGCCGTCGGGTGTGCCGGGGGCCAGCGACCAGGCAATCTTTCCGGCCGGGGTATCCGGTTTGACCATCAACATCGACGGCAACCAGGACGTCGGCAAGTTGTTCATCGCCCCGGAGAACTACCAGTTCGTGGGCAATCAGTTGACCGTTCACACCGGCGACATCGAGTTGATGGCCGACGGCGGAAACACGATCACGTTCGACTGCGACCTGAACCTGCTGACCGACATCGAGTTCCAGACGCGCGACAACCATGTCGTGATCAACGGAGCCGTTTCCCATACGCACCTGACCACGACGACCAAGTACGGCTCGGGCACGTTGACGGATAACGGATTCGGTCCGACAACCGGGGCGTACGTCGAGGTTCGCGAAGGCGCGATGATCGCCGGCGCATACTCGGTCTACAACCTGTACACGTTCACCCTGTTCCCGGGTGCCACGCTGTCGGGCGACTCGCTCAGCATTCTGGGGCTGGCGGGCGACGGCAACCTCGACATTCAAACCGAACTTAGCATCACTCAATGGCCGGCGCGGACGTTCTCGGGCGATTTCTCGGGGAACTACACCCTGACCCTGGGCGGCTCCCAGACGCTGACGCTGGACGGCGACAACAGCGCCTTTGACGGTCCGCTCACCATCAGCGGGAACGTCAAGATGCTGGGCGATTTCGGAGTGAACAGCACCGAGATCGCGTATCTGAATGGCAAGCTTTGGGCGACCGCGACAACGCCGCCGCTGCATGTGGATCGCAGCGGGAAGCTGGAGGCCGGTGCCAACAATGGCGAGGTCGGCACCCTGACAACTGCCGAGTTGACGATGACCCGGAATGGCACCCTCGTCCCGACCTTGTTTGTCGACATTGGCGGACACCAGGCGGGCGTGGATCACGACCTGTTCGTGGTCAATGGGCCGGTTGTCATCGACCAGGCCAAGATTCGTGTTCGGTACGTCGACGACTTCGTGGCCAGCCCGGGCGATGCGTTCACGTTCCTCGACGGTACGAGCCTGGCGGGGCATTTCACCGAGTTCGTCTACCCCGACAACCAGCCCTGGTATGTCGTCTACGACGAAGCGGCGGGGACCGCGACGCTGCGATTCTGCGATGGCGGCCCGGACTGCGACGGTGACGGACTGGGCGATGCGTGCGAACTGGACGAGGACGGCGACGGTGTGCCGGACGACTGCGACGTCTGCCCGGGCATCCCGGACGATGATCCCGACGCCGACAACGACGGCGTGCCGGACCAGTGCGATACCTGCCTGGGCAACGACTTCGTCGGCGACCGCGACGGCGACGGCGTCTGCGACGACCTGGACGTCTGCAACGGTGGCGACGACAACGGCCCCGACAGCGATGGCGACGGTGTGCCGGACGCGTGCGACACCTGCGAGGAAGCCGTGTTCGATGCCGACGACGACTACGACGTCGACTTCGATGACTTCGCCGGGTTCGACGCCTGCCTGCAAGGCCCCGGCATCGCGACCTCGGTCGGCTGCGACTGCTTCGACTACAACGCCGACCTGCAGTTGACGATGCACGACTTCGCGGACTTCCAGGAAGCGTTCCGTGATCAGATCGTCTACGAGGGTCCGGGCGAGATCAGCATCGACAACATGAAACTCGGCGCGAGCGACAAGGGCTTCGCCATGCTCGGCGAATTCCAGAAGTCATTCGCCGGGTTCTCGGTCGGCCTGGTTGGCGACCTGAACGGCGACGGCCTGGCCGAAGTGATGGTCGGTGCCCCGTCGTCGGGCCCGAACCCGGAAGACCAGGTCGGCCGCGCGTACATCGTCTGGGGCAAGGACGACTTCGCGACGACGGAACTGAGCGACGTCGCCTCGGGCATCGGCGGTTATGCCATCGACGGCGCATACGGATTCTTCGGACACGATTGGACCGTGCAGGAGGTTGGCGACAGCGGTGCCTTCCCCGGCTACGAGAGCTACGACGGCGGCCCGCAGGGCGGGGGCTTCGGCTTCCACGTCGGCTCGGCCGGAGACGTCAACGGTGATGGTGTCGACGACATGCTGTTCACCGCGCCGTACGCCCCGGTGGACGATGACATTTGGGGTGGCGAGAGCTACGTGGTCTTCGGCGGTCCGCGGGACGCCAACAGCCCGCTGGCGATCGACGCCCTGGTGAGTTTCGGCGGCGGGCAGACGCTCGTGGGTGAGAAAGGTGCCTGCGGTTTCTGCAACGGCATCCCCGCGCAGGAAGGCAACGGTGATCTCGCCGGTTGGGCCGGCGGCGGTGGCAACGACTTCAACGGCGACGGACTCGCCGACGTGCTGATCAGCGCCCCGAACTTCGGTGACGCCGACAGTGGTCGTGGCTACATCGTGCACGGCCGCACGGCTCCGGGCGAAGTCCGTTTGGGCGAACTTGGCGACGACGGGCTGACGCTTGATGTCAACCAGACCGCCGGGCAGGGTCTCTGGTTCGACTACACGGGCGACCTCGATGGTGACGGGCGGGCCGAAGTCTGGATCGCAAACGGCTCCACCACTTCGTGGATGGTTCGCGGTCATGACGAAGGCGGTTACGAGCCGCTGCACTTCTCGGATCGCGACCCGAACAAGGTCATCCAGGTTCTGTACGGTCCGTTCACCTACGACCCCAACAATGGTGGCGAAGGCCGCTTCTCGGTGCTGACCCCGGTCGGTCGTGGCGGCGGCGACTTCAACGGCGATGGTACCAGCGACTACGCGCTGGCCGTCGACAACTGGTCGCTCGGCGTCAAGGAAGTCATGGTGCTCTTCGACGCACCCGGCACGCGACCCAAGCTGAACGATGTCTTCGGGCCGGCCGATACGCCGAACGAGCCGCCGCTGGGTGGCGTGCGGGTCTTCACCGCCGAGTACGACATTGTCGGACCGCAGGCCAAGGTCGAACTCGCCAACGATCTGAACGGTGACGGCTACGATGACCTGGTCTTCTACGCCGCCGCCTCGCAGAAACTGCGGACGTTCGTCGTCTTCGGTGGTCCCGACAGTCGCAACATCGACCTGGACAACATGGAACTCGGCGTCGACGGGCTGATGATCTGGGATCGCAAGGCCGGCAAGGGCGCGGGCAACGCGTTCAGCACCGAGGCCGACGTGAACGGCGACGGCCTGAACGACCTCGCCATCGGCGCTCCCCGCGAGGACATCCCGCTCGGCAACGCCGGCGCCGCGTACCTGGTCTACAGCCGCGACTACACCGGCGCGATCACCCACCAGGGTGACGAGACCGCCAACACACTCAACGGCACGCCGGACGCGGACGCGTTCGTGGCCGGTCGTGGCAACGACATCGTCCATGCCAACGGCGGGGAAGACACGGTCTACGCCGGGGCTGGCGACGACCTGGTCGTGATCGCCGACAACACCTTCCGTCGCATTCGCGGCGGGGCCGGCACGGACACCGTGCGAACCACCGGCGGGATCGACCTCGACCTGGTGGCCCTGCGAGGTCGAGTCGGTGAGATCGAGCAGATCGACGTGACGCCGAACGGTGCGGACGTCGTCACGCTCGAGCGGATCGACGTGCTGAACATGAGCCCGACCTCCAACACGGTCGAGATCTACGCCGCGGCGGACGACCAGGTCGTGTCGCTTGGTGCCGACTGGGAATACACGGGCGACATTGGGCTCGCCAAGCGCTTCGTCGATGGCCACGCGGAACTGCTGATCTCGCAGGCCGCCCAGCTTCGGATGTCGCCGGTGATCAACATCGGCGAGGTGTCGGTCGACGAGAACACGCCGATCGGTTCGCCGATCGCGTCGGCCAGTGCGACCGATCCGGACGGCGACGGCATCGTCAGCTTCGCCCTCATCGGCGGCACCGGCACGTCCAAGTTCCTGCTGGATGAGGTCAACGAGGCGATCGTCGTGAATGGAGATCTGGACTTCGAAACGGACGAGTCCTACACGCTCATCTTCGAAGCGATCGACGGCGAAGGCGACGTGGACACGTTGGTCGTCGCCGTCGCGATCAACCCGCTGAACGAAGCCCCGACGTTGATGGGCGACAACCTCGTGACGAGCATCGAAGAACACGTCGCGGCCGGCACGTTCATCGGCAACTTCTCCGCCGCGGACCAGGACGCGAACGACGTCACGGCTTTCGAGCTCGACTTCAGCGATCCGTCGCTGACCTCGCCGGCACCGGAAGGGTCGTTCGCGATCGATCCGAACGGCGTCCTGACCGTCGCCGACAGCGCCATGCTCGACTACGAGGATCTCGGCACGGTCGAATTCCTGGTCTACGCGGTCGACCTCGCCGGGCTGCAGTCGGCACCGTCGCTGGTGACGATCACCCTGACGGACGTCACCAACTGGACTCTGCCGATCGATCGCAACTTCGCCACGGTCGGCGCGAGCATGTGGGGTACGGACACCAGCGCCGCACCGTACGGGCTGGCCTTCGATCACACCGCCGACATGACGCACGGCCCGTCCGAGACGGTCGGCCTGCTTGACGTCGACTTCACCGTGGGCGTCGACGGCATGATCGACGTCGCGTCCTCCATCGACATCACGCCGGGCTCGGTCGATGTCACCGTGCCGGTGGCCGCACAACTGACGGTCCCGGACGAAATCACCCTCGGCCAGGCGTTTGACCTGGGGCTCTACTTCGGTGGCAGTGCGCCGGATCCGACGATGAGCGGGATGACGCCGGCCGCCAACTACGAATTGTTGATCACGCAGACCGACTTCGAGGTCAACACGACGATCCGCAACTTCGGTCCGTTCAACGCAACGAACTCGTCGAACGAGCATCTGACGTCATCGACGCCGCAGCCGTGGACGGCGAGCGTGCAGACCGGCAACCGCATCGCGATCGAAGGACTGGACACGCGCCTGGTTTCGGCCGACGAAGTCGACTGGGACGCCTACCTGCTGCAGTTCCTGTCGCTGACGGGTCTGCCCAGCAACGAAGGCACGTTCGGGCCCTCGACGGTCAACGGCGTCGAACTCACCATGGACTACGTCCTGTGGGACTTCTCGATGGCCGGCGCGATGCGGGTCGATCAGGACCTTTCGCTCGACATCAACGGGTACAACACCGTGATGACGCTTGAGAACGGCACGCAACTGACGCTGACGGCCGACGCCCTCAACAGCATTACGCTGCCGACCGGGGCCGACACCAACGGCGACGGATTCGTCGAGTTCACGCTGGCGATCGACATCGACCAGACGTTCACCAACGAAAGCGACTTCTACGGAACCCTCTCCAAGCGGATCCGGGCCGGCATCGCCGATGTCCAGGCACGGATCCCGGGTTGCGGAAGCTGCCAGGCGTCGCACGGTTTCGGCCCGCTGATCGACGTGAACCCGTCGGTGAACATCGCCCACGATGACGCCGGCATCCCGACGCCGTGGCCGACCGGCGAGGCGGGTGTCTTCCCGCTCGGTGGCTTCAACACCATCGTGATGACCGGAGCGTTCGACTTGACTGACTAACGGATCGGCCGATCGCGGCCTGCCGGCCCGTGACGGGAACCGGCAGGCCGGCTCGATCGAGCGGACCGTACCCGACCGTGGAGCCATGCGACGCGGCCGGACGAACACGAGACAGAACAAGACAAGAAGGAGCAAGACATGAGACTGCACTCGAGATTCCTGGCGACGCTTTTCGCAGCCGGGGGAACGCTGGCGGCCGCACAGACCGCGACGATCACGCTGAGTTCACCGCAGGACGGTCAGGTCCTGCAGGAAGGTGCCACGGTAGAGTGGGAGATTCACGCAACCGTTCCGGTCGGAGACGGCTTCGGGCTGGGCCTCGTGCTCACCGATCTCGTCCAGGACCTGGGCAACCCGGGCACGGTAGACCTGCAATCGGCGGACGGAGTTCCCGGGGACTTCGCGAACTTCAATCGTCCGGCCGGGGTCTCCAACCTAGCCGACGACGGCACGAGCAGCGGCTACGGCGGCCTGTTGCGCGGCGACATTGGCGCCTACGACCTGCTCGAGATCGGCGGTGGCCAGAACACGTTTGGCCAGGCGCTGCCGGCCGGGAGCGGGATCGCAGAGAGTTCCAGCGTCACGATTGGCGTCGGGCTCGGCTACAGCGCCCTGGTTGCACAAGGCTCGTTCGTCGTGGGGAGTGTTCCGGGGCAGTACACGTTCCGGCTTGCCCGCCGACGCGCGAACGTGATTACGACTGTCAGCGGCGATGTGTACTTCGTGACGTCGGCCACGATCGACGGCACCGACAGCATCACCTTCGCGGTCGGCGATGCGTGCCCGGCCGACCTGAATGACGATGGCGTGATCGACGTGACGGATCTGGCGATCGTGCTGGCGAACTTCGGCCAGTCGGGTGGTGCCTTGGGAGACATCGACGGCGACGGCTCGGTGAACCTGAACGACCTGGCGATCATCTTGAGCGACTTCGGGTCTACCTGCTAAGCAGATCCACTTCTTGTTCACGCAGCAGTCACGCGACGCTCGCCGGTCCTCCCTGGCGAGCGTCGCGTTGCCGGCACCAAGCCCGGCGCGGGAACCGAATCCGGTTCGCGTCTCGGCGGCGGCAACAGACCCGGCGCCGTTGAAGTTCCTGGTTGGTTGTGAACGCAGGCGGCCCGTTGAACGGACCTGCGGCAGCCGTCCCGCCTGATCGCACGCCTTGTTGCGGGCACCATCCTCTCGAAGAATCCTGGAGACCGTTGGCGCATGGCGCAAGCCCGAGGTTCGCTGCGACTGATGGAATACGAGTTGGGCAGAGCTACGGGCCTGCGCGCTGAGATCCGGATCATGGACGAAGGCGCGACGTACGCGGTCGCAACGCTCCTCAGCCAAACCGGCGCAGTTCGAGGAAGTGTTCACCTCGCGTCACGGGGACACCTGTGGGCCATCTACCACTACGAAACGCAGGATCCTGACGTGGCCGAGGCAATCGTCCGCGTCGGTCGGAGCGCGACCCTCTAGGCCCCCGACTCACGGCCACCCCTGGTGCACCTGGATCAGCCGAAGATCAGCTTGAGCCGAGATTCGCATTGACTGCTTTCAGTCAGCAACTTCGATTCAGAAACTCTTGCAAGTTTGATTTCCCCGGATCCAGATCTGGCACGCGTTGTTTTTTAACCAGGGAGGCAACGAATGAAGACCATCCAAACCACTCTGATTTCGCTCATCGGCCTGGCACTGGCGCCAGGTTGTGCTTCGACGTACTCAAGCAAGCTCCAGAAGATGCACGAACAGCCGGGGCTGCAGGTCTCCAAGCTTCGCGCCGCACATCGCGGCGAGAAGGCGGACCCGGGATGCGCCATCGCGTACGCCCATCTGGAGGCCCGGGAGGGCAAGGCGCTGGAGGCGCTACGCACGGCCCGGAAACGGTCCCGTAACGCGGCCGTCCTGGTCGAGATCGCAAACCGAACGGCCGGATCCCCGGAGTCGATTCAGTTGGCTCGTGAAGCCGTCCAGGCCGGCCATCCGGGGGCGCTGACCGCGTTGGGCACCTCACTGGCAAGGAGCGGGGACCACGCCGCCGCCCTTCAAGAGTTGCTGCGGCAGGTGCACGCAGCGCCGGCTGACTATTCAGCCTTGAAACAACTGGCCGAAACCCAGCTGCAGCTTGGATTGGAGCAGGATGCGCATGCTACCAGACAGCGTTACCACCAGATTGTTGCGGTGCCGGAGCCCGGCGAGATGCCGGAACTTGCCAATGCGCTGCGACGCGGCGCGAGCCTGCTGGAAGCCAGCAATTACAACCAGGCGCTCCGTGTGTTCAGCGAGACGAGTGGTCGCTGGTCGAACAGTCGCTACGCCGCTTTGGGTAGCTGCTATGCGCTGATGGGGCTGGAACAGCATGGCGATGCGGCCCGGAACGCTGAGGCCTGGCTGGCTCATCTCCATGACGTCGATCGCAACCGGCCAACCCTGCGTCGATACGGCGATTGTATCGCAAGGCGAGTCTCGTTGGCTCAACACGAACGCGCTGGCACTTTCTCCAGCGGGCGATCTGGTCCTGATCGCGGGGGCGACCAGCGGGGCCGAGCTTTTTGACGCCTCTTCAGGCACCACGTTGGCGGCGCTTGACCACTCCAGGGTCTGACCTGCCCCCCATCGCTCGTACCAGTTTCCATGTTAGTCGATCGCCAATTGTCCGACGCGAATCCGCGCGGGCTTTACGGTTTCGGGTGGTTAGTCTAGTGCAATTGGTTGCAGGTTAAGTCCGCCGGCGTGGAAAAGGATCGCGTTGCGGAAACGCTCGCGGTTTCGGTAGCCGCAGGCCTTGAGCTTGACGCGGCGGATGATCGCGTTGATCGACTCGGCCACGGCGTTGGTAGCTCCGGTCGTGGCCGCGTTCAACGGGCCGCCTACCCCAGCCGGGCTTTCCGGGCCCGCTCGGCCCAGCCCCGACGGACGTAGGTCCAGCGCCCCTTGGCCGTCTCCTTGAGAGCCCAGGCCCGCGCGGTCGCCAGGGTACTTCCACGCAGGGCGCGGAAGTCGTTCCAGCGTCGACGATTCATCGAGTGCGGGTTGCGGATCCACTGGTACTTGCTGCGGCGGACGCGGTTGTCCCCGGCGGCGTGCAGCTGCCGATGCTCACCGCGACGGACCTGGTCGATCGTCCGGTTGAGCCAGCGGGCCACATGAAACTTGTCGTAGGCGATCTTGCGTTTGGCGTCGGGGAACAATGGGACCCTGTGATGAATGAGACGCTGCCAGCGATCAGCGATTCCAGTCAACGATCACCGCGTTGATCTACGTCAACGACGGCCTTGTCCGTGACTTGAGTTGCCTGTCCGCCAAACAAGCCGAAGACCGCTGACTGGTCGATCCGGAGAAACGAACTCGGCGGTGGCGGTGGTGTGCTTGCACGCGTCTGACGGTGCCGTCGATTGAAGGCCCGCTTGCTGGGTAGTCGAAGGTCGCGCAAGCGACGGAAACTGAAGTTGGTCCAGAGTGACCAGACCAAGGTCGTTCACCAAAGCCCGGTGCGCTACCTGCGGCGCCAACTAACAATCAGTTCCCGGAACCTCATCCGTTCGAGCGCTTTTTCGCAACAATTACATCCGAGCTCAGCAACATTACCGCCCGTTCAAACCGCCGGTTCACGCTGATGCAAGGCATCATGAGCCTACGCGATCTTGTCACTCCTCCGGAGAGCAAGTTCGTTGCTCGCGTAGCTACGGCCTCTCAATCGATGAGCGTTAACGCAATCTCTCGATCTACTTCCAAGACCACCGTTCCGTCTGCGAAGCCGAGCTTCTGAGAGACTATGTGTGTTCGGCGTAGCGTAACCGTGAGCTCGCCTGATAAGAACGCGGCGAGCTGGGCGCTGCCGATTGTGACGCCGCCATCATCAACCAAGCCGGGCAACGAGACGACGTGATCAACTGCCTGCAGAGCCCCATCGTCTGTATACGATAGCGTCAGGCCGGTGATCGAAATGGTGACGGTAGCTTCGTCGTCTTCCTCGAGCTGGTCCCACTCCAAATCGAAACCATCGCGTGTTACTTGGTTGGCCGACTCCGGCGCAACATCGCCGAAGTCTTCGGGCGCCTCAATCTCGACTGTTGTCTCTACCCCCTGATTGTCGAAACTGACCGTATACGAGTCAGGGGCATCTACAGACTCGATCGTCGACGCTACGGTAGCGTCCAAACCAAGAACGGTTCGCGTCGTGGCTGTTAGTGGTACGTTGTTGATGCTGATGATTTGGTCGTCCGCAAGCTCGATCTTGATCTCAAAGAGCGAGTCGTCGTCCCGCACTTGAGCCGCGGCTGTTGCGATCGCCGACTCCGAAACGCGGTTGATCACCAGCGTAAGCACGCCGCGCTCCGTGAGGTCAATCCCCTCGGAACTGGTTGTGCAGCTGGCGAGTGACAGAATCGACGTTGCCAGCATTGCACCAGCGATCCGACAATTGGGGCCTGGCTTCATTATTGCGTGTTCCTTTCGGTCGAGTGCTGCCGGACGCGGGGCGGGTGCCGAGACACGCGCCCCGCGCCGGTTTGGACGCTCGGTCGCGTCAAGTGGTGGTCGTGGCGGTGTCGAGCAGTTCTTCCAGCAGCGTGGGGAGGTAATCTACGAGCGACGCATACACGTAGTACGCGAGGTCAGACTCGCAGGAGCCCAGCGCGAAAAGGGAACCGCCCGTGGCGAGCATCGCGATCTTCTTGAATCGTTGCATTTGATCCTCCATGAGTAGCGGGTTGGGCACCCAAGCGTGATTGGATTGAGCCGGAGCACGCTGAGCGCTTCATTCGCCTATTCGCCTTCGGCTATGTCAGTGTCGGCGTCGGGCAGGCCCAATGTGTCCAGTTGTTCATCCGTAAGTAGTGCCAGGAAATCTGCGCGCGCTTGCTCGTGCCGCGCCTGAATTGCCTCGCGTAAAGAAGTGCGAATGTCGTCGATGGCTTCCTGCTGTTCGTCGGTGAGCTCCAGTTCCTCGGCAAACCTGTCGCCTCCGGAGCTGAACGAGATCGGCTCACCAAAGCCAAACCCACCTCGGCGGCCAAAGGATGCATGTACACGCCGTTGGCGGCTAGTCGAATCGCCGAACTTCTCGTCGAGAATGGCGACCTGTTCGTCACTTAGTATTGCACGGATGTCCTGATGCGCGGCTTCGCGAAGGGCGTCGATGTCATCGTGTAGAGTTTCGAAATTCGCCTCCGTGGCTTGCTGCTGTTCATCCGAGAGTTCCAGGGCGGCCGCGCCCGTGGGGCCCGCGTGATGGCGAAACGGACTGCCGTAGAACGAGAAACCCGCAAAAGGAACGCCCGCACCGCGGTCACTGATGATGTCACGCGCGGCGTTGCTGAACTCCGCTTCCGTGATCTCGCCAGCGTCGAGTTCCAATTGGAGCGACTCGATCTGAGCTAGCTCATCGTTCGTGATGCTGTGTCCGACGTGCGCGCCTGCTCCCGCTGCGGCTTGGTCGGTGAAGTCCGCGAAGGCGGACACAACGTCGCCCACTGTGATTTGATTCAACGCATCGGCAAGCGTCGCGTCCTCCGTAATGCCGTAGTTCGAGAGAATATCGAGGACACTCTGTGAATCGCCGCCGATCAGCGTCGTTCCACATCCTGTCACGAAAGGAGCCGCGCACACAGCGACGACCGCGACCCCAAATCGGCTCCGTCTCCGATCCCATACCATCGTCATTCTCCTTCTGGCGATAGCCAGCGGGCGACGTGACGCACGTCTCGACCCACTGTCGTTATTGTTCGTGCAACCCAGGCGTTCGGACACATTAGAAAGGTAAAGAAGCGTAAAGCCGTGCGCTCTCGCCGGGATGAACACAGTAAAGAAGTGTCAAGGCGTTTACCGCGTCCCGAATACGCCCGATGGCGACACGGGCGGAACTGGGACGGATGCGCGGCGAAAGCGCGCCCGGATTCCCCCGGACCAGATCGCTGTCCTTCGGGACAGAAGGGAGTTGCAGATGTCTGTTTCAGGAATCGGAGGACTGGGCGTTGACATGCTCCAGGCTCGCCTGCAATTGGATGGCCAGAAAGAGGTCAATGGCGGCCCCCGTCCACCTGGTGGCGGTCACATGGGACCGCCGCAGTTGTGGACCGATATTCAAGATTCGGCGGCAACGGCCGGGCTGAACGCTGAAGAGATCGACGGGTTGAAATCCGGCATCAAGGACGCGATTTCGACCGCGCTGGAGTCCGTCGACCGTTCTGAAGGACCGGAAGCCGCGCGTTCGGCAGTGGACAGCGCAATTCTCGGTGTGCTTCAGGACAACGGAATTGACACGGCGGAAATCGAATCACGCATGGAAGCCGCCCATGCCAAGATGCAAGGAATGCGTTCCTCAGCGCAGCAGCCTGGTGGATTCTTGTCGGGGAACAGCGTTGCTGGAGATGGCGCATCGACGCTACTCTCTTTGGTCGGATCGGAGCAGGACCCGGCTTCCGCTGCCCTTGCGTCGATCTTCCCGTTCGTGGATGAGCGAGTCTGAGCTAGCGCCGCGGACGTGAAGGGCGCAGCAGCTGCGGCTCAACTCGCCCGCACGGTTCCTACGTGCGACGGGTTGAGCTGCTCTCCATTGGGCATCGCTTACGATTCTTTACACGTCGGAAGTCACTGCTACCGTTATCCTTGGGCGTTCGGTCTAGAGAACTGGAGGACATCGCGCAGTGCCGGAGAATCGGGTGCTCCTGATTGATGATGACGTCGAGCTATGTGAGCTCATCACGGAGTACCTCTGCTCGCAGGGATTCCAGGTTGAGGCAGTCTCTGACGGTGATCAGGGTTATCAGCGTGCCCTCTCCAGCGAGCACGATTTGGTCATCCTCGACGTCATGTTGCCCGAAGCGGACGGCTTCGAGGTGTTGCGCCGTATTCGAGCGTCGTCCACGCTCCCTGTGCTCATGTTGACCGCCCGGGGGGAGGATGCAGACCGAATCGTCGGCTTGGAGCTCGGAGCAGATGACTACCTGCCCAAGCCGTTTAATCCACGAGAGTTGGCGGCCCGGGTTCGGGCGATCATGCGCCGCGCGACGGGGCCAGCGGATAATAGGGACCAAGCGGACACTGGGCAGCTTCGGGTCGGCGATGTTCATGTCGATGTGCGTGCACGGTGCGCACGGCGTGGAAGACAGGCGATCGAACTCACCGGAGCAGAGTTTGAGTTGCTCGCCACGTTGCTGCGTTCGGCGGGAACTGTCGTCACGCGAGACGAGCTGTTTCGCTCGGTCCTGGATCGGGATCCGATTCCGATGGACCGAAGCATTGATATGCACGTGTGCCACCTGCGGCGCAAACTCGGCCCGTCATCAGACGGCGCAGAGCGTATCAAGGCCGTGCGTGGTGTGGGTTACATATATGCGTTTCCAACGAACGCGGATGCCGAATAACAGGCGACGATGCGGCTGTTTGCGAAGATTTTCCTGCCGGTACTCTCGACCGTGCTGCTCGCGGCACTGGCCAGCCTGCTGCTCGCGATTTGGACCCTGCGCGACCTGCCGGCGTTTCCGCCCCCGGGCCCGCCGGGTCCTCCCCCTTGGAACATGAGGGACGGCCTTGATGGCGCGATGGATGCTTGGCGTTCGCGGCTCAGCGATCTACTGTCGCTCAAGGCTCAGTTACTTGCTTCTCAAATCGAGGCGCGCGGTCTCTCCGCGGCACGAGATTCTGTCAAAGAATTCGCCGACCGTTGGGGAATAGAGGCACACCTCGTTGTCGTTGGTGATCGCAAGATCGCGGCTCTATCGGCCGAGACCGCGTCCGCGTTGGACCGGGCGAGTGAGGAGCGTCGTGTGGTTACGACCGGAAGCGACTGGCGCGTCGCCGCAGCGGTTCCGCTTGGTACGGCGACCGAGCCGCAGCTTGTGTTAGTCGGTCAGACGTTAGCGCTCCCTACGCCGCCGCCGGCGTCCTTTGCGTTCGGCGTATTGATCCGGATCGCCCCGTTGGTGGTGATGCTTGGCTTAGTTTGCTACTTCCTCGCGCGGTACATCACGAACCCACTGTTCGCGCTACGAGAAGCGTTGCGACGCTTCGCTCGCGGGGACTTGGAACATCGGATTTCCCCGTGCGTTGGTAACCGCAAGGATGAGATCGGTGAGGTGGCCCGTGACTTCGACCAAATGGCACAGCGCATCGCGACGCTCCTGAACGCCCAGCGCCGACTCTTGCAGGACGTGTCTCACGAACTCCGATCTCCGCTGGCGCGCCAACGTATTGCTCTGGAGTTGCTTCGCGAGGAAGGTGGCCCGAGCGCGGCACGCGCGTTGGAGCGTGCGGAACTCGAGGCGCAACGCCTCGACGATTTAATTGGCGAGTTGCTCGGACTGGCCCGCCTCGAAGGCGACCCCGAGCAGGTGGAGCGTGGTCCGGTGGACCTCGCCGCCATCGTTCATGAAGTTGTGGACAACGCCGAGTTCGAACGCTCCGGCGATGAGCCAACGACCTGCTTGTCCGCGTGCGCTGACTGCGTCATTACCGGCGTCCCAGCGTTGGTGCGGCGAGCGATAGAGAACGTGGTGCGAAACGCGCTGGCTTTCACGGCTGCCGGAACATCCGTCGAGGTCGCTCTGTTTAACGTGGAAGATCAGGCGGTCATTCGTGTACGCGACCACGGCCCAGGCGTTTCCGAGGCGGAGTTGTCGCACATCTTCCGGCCGTTCTACCGGGTAAGCTGGGCGCGCGACCGGCAAACGGGTGGCACCGGATTGGGACTCGCGATTGTGTCCCGCGCCGTTCACGCACACGCCGGATCCGTGACAGCCAAGAATCATCCAGATGGCGGGTTGATGGTCGAGATTCGGCTTCCGCGGGACCCGGACGCGACCGCGCCGACTCACAAGAAGACAACGGGAAGCAAGCATAAACCACGATCGACGGAGAATGAACCATGAGTAGCCGTGTCGGCATTCCTCGCGCCACGGGGGGCGCCCAACGGCGCGTCAATGTCGGGATCGTTTTGTTGGTTTGGATAGCTGTCATTCCGCAGGCTCTGGCTCTGGAGCCCGATGCCAATCCGCTCACAGACGAGCGCGACGGAGTGACGGTCAATACGCCAACGGCTTTCAAGGGCTACACGCTGCTAGCGCCCATGAACTCGACCTCAACGTATCTGATCGATTTGGAAGGGCGCATTGTCAACGAATGGACGAGCGAGTTTACGCCCGCCTTGAGCGCCTACCTGCTCGAGAACGGCCACTTGCTCCGTCCCGGTGTGGAGCGACGTTCCGGTTTCGGCGCTCCCGGCGCCGGAGGGCGGATTCAGGAGTTCAACTGGGAAGGCGAGTTGGTCTGGGACTATTCGATTGGGGACAGCAAGCTGCGCCCTCATCACGACATCTGCCGACTGCCGAATGGGAACGTTCTGTTGATCGCATCCGACCCGAAGTCGAAAGATGAGGCGGTCGCAGCAGGGCGATGGCCGGATTCAGTTGAATCGCAGCTACTGCCGGACTGCGTGCTCGAAGTGAAGCCCACTGGAAAGACGACCGGCGAAATCGTTTGGCGCTGGCACGCATGGGATCACCTGATCCAGGACCGAGATGAGTCCCTTCCCAACTACGGCGACGTGGCCGCCCATCCGGAGCGGATTGATGTCAACTTCGGATCCGGCATGATGGACCGATTGATGCAGGATCCGGCCGAACTCAAAGCGTTGCGGGCACTGGGTTACGTTGGGGGCGGCGATGAAGACGAAGAACTAGATGAGAAAGGGGACGAAGGTGCGGTTTGGAACGGGCGTGGCGGCCCGGGTCCGATGCAGGGTGACTGGATGCACGTGAACTCCATCGCCTACAACGCCAAGTTGGACCAGATCATGCTGAGTGTCCACGAGTTCAACGAGGTTTGGATTATCGATCACAGCACCTCAACTACCGAGGCCGCTTCGAGCAGTGGCGGTCGTAGCGGCAACGGCGGCGACTTGCTCTATCGCTGGGGCAATCCCCAGGCGTATCGCGGCGGCTCCGAGGGTGACCAGCGCCTCTTCGGGCAACATCGGGCGCATTGGCTTGACGATGGCGTTCCCGGTGCCGGCCACATGCTCGTCTTCAACAACGGGTTGGGGCGTCCGGATGGTGGGTATTCGTCCGTCGAGGAGATTGTCCTGCCGGTCGACTCTCGCGGAGCGTATACATATCACGCGGGGCGTCCGTTTGCTCCTGAAAGAGCGATCTGGGCATACACGGCGCCCGAGAAGTCAGATTTCTATTCGATGTTGATCTCGGGAGCGCAGCGGCTTCCCAACGGCAACACCTTGATTTGTTCCGGAAACCAGGCGCTGCTGTTTGAAGTTACCCGTTCTGGCGAGATTGTCTGGAGATACAAGCACCCGGGGGGCGGGTTCGGGGGGCCAGGTGTAATGCCTCGCCCAGGCGAACTGATCTCGCGGTTTATCCTCGAGGCTTTGGAGCCGACGGACGCACAACAACAATCCATCAAAGCCTTGCAAGCGGATGTCGATGCAAAGCTCGAACAACTGCTGACCGCAAATCAGCGACAGCGGCTCAGCCAAGCAACCGCGCTGGCTCGCGGCGGACCTCCTCAGCGCAACGGTCCGCCGGATGGCCGGCGGCGTGGCGGATTGCCGCCAGCCGGCGAAGTACTCTCGGAGCGGCTGGTCGAGGAATTGGCGTTGTCCGACCCACAGCGCGGCGAACTCGAGCAAATCCAACAGGCAGTTGATGACGAACTGGCGAAGATCTGGACCGAAGACCAACAACAGCAGTTGAAAGAGATGAAGAGCCGCCCTGGGCGCGGGATGCGTCCTGGATTTCGACCGCCGTTTGGGCCTCAAGCGGGACGCCCGGGCGGACCGCCTCCGGATGCTGGTGTTCCGGGTGGTCCCGGCCGTGGTCCCGGGGGAATATTCTGCAGTCATCGATACGCCATCGATCATGCCGCGTTTGAGGAACGGGAACTCACGGCCGGAGCTAACCTCGCTGAGGCAGCCGCGCGCAGCGCCGCAACCGAAGCGGGCCGATGATCGCGTCGGCAGCTGGCATGCGAATCGATAGAGACTATCCACGCCATTGCGGAACCGGTGCGCGCAAACGCGCATGTGCCACGTAGGAGGGTGCACGGCCGATCAAACACACATGCCCTTAGCCCGTTAATCGACATGTGCTGTGGACCCGGCAGACCGTCGATGTTGCGGTTCGATGAAGTCGAGCGAGTGTGCCTAAGCGCCCAACATGCGGGATGACGACGGGCGGTCAGAGGCTCTGGAGTTGTTCCCGAAGGATGGGAACCATGGATCAACTGCGAGCGATTCCGCGCGCCACGGATTCTCAGATCAAGCCTGCCAACTCCGCCTGACACTTCTTTACGCTTCAATGTGAACATGACGTTAAGGAATCGCGAATAATAGCGGCATGGCTTGCCAGCAACGCAAGTCGCTCTGAGTCCTCGACCGGGAGAACGGCTGACGCGGATTCCCTAGCAAGGTTAACGCGACACCGGTTGCCAAGGTGCTGCAGCTGGTTTTCATCACAAACCAACCGGTTCGGACTCAGCGCCCGACGATTCCAGCGAATGGTCGGCATCCAAGTGTACAGGGGCCACTATGCTAAGCGATGAGATAACGATGCGGTGTCGCCACGAGTTGAAATTCACGATCAGCGAGGCACAGGCTGCAGCGATGGCCGAGCACGTTCGTTCTGCTGTTCCGCTGGATCCGCACGCCAACCGCGGCGCCTACCCTGTCGTTACGTTGTATCTGGATTCTCCCGATCTGCGCCTGTGCCGGGAATCGCTGGAAGGCGTGAAGAACCGCTTCAAACTGCGGGTCCGCAGCTACACAGACGCTCCTGACAGTCCGTACTCATTTGAGATCAAACGCCGCATGAACCGCGTCATCGCCAAGAGTCGTGCATGGGTGTGCAAGGAAGACATGCCCGCAGCACTCAACGGATCGATTGTACTTTCCAGGAGTGACCACAACTATTCGGAGAGCCTGACTCAGTTCCGGTACTACCAGGCGCGGCTCCGTGCCGCCCCGGTTCTCAGAGTGCGATATCTGCGACAGGCATTCGAGACCGCGTGGGGCAACCACCTGCGCGTGACTTTCGACCGGCAATTGCATTTCGTCGCGACGCCGACACCTAATGTACAGATGAACGGACGCGGCTGGCAGCCGTTCCCGGGCAACCCCGTTGTTTTGGAGATCAAGTTCAACGGCCGCTTTCCTGGATGGTTGGGTCGGATCATCCACAGCTTCGGAATTCAGGATCGGTCGTTTTCAAAATACGCACTGTCGGTCAGGCACGCTTGCGGGCGGCGTTTCAGCGCCCCAAGGTGCCCACGGAGAGCTGGCAATGAGTGACTTGTGGCGTTTCTTGGACGGTGGTCCGATTCGCGGCAGTATCTTCACGCCGGAGAGTGTCCTGCTGTCGCTGCTCCTGGCCTTCGTCTTGGGGCAGGTTCTCGCCTGGGTCTACTACGGCACGCACAGCGGTTTGTCCTACTCGCGCTCGTTTGTTCAGGCGCTCATCCTGATCACAGTCGTGGTCGCTCTCGTCATGGCCGTGATCGGTAACAGCATCATTACCGCCTTCGGGTTGATGGGGGCGCTGGCGATCATCCGTTTTCGCAACATGCTCAAAGACACACGCGACGTCGCGTTCGTTTTCTGTGCCCTCGTGATCGGTATGGCCGCCGGTTCGCAGCGCTACGCGATCGCAGTCGTCGGAGCCGCAGTACTATGTTCAATTGCCGTGTACCTGCACCTGGTCTCGTTCGGGTCGCATCGTCCGCGGAATGCGTTTCTGCGCTTCTACTTGGACGGAATGATTGGGCCGGAACACGCGTTACCTTCGATTCTCAAACGATATTGCAGCAGCTTTTTGCTGATCTCGATGCAGCGCAGCGATGCCGTCGATGGAGCCGAGTATGCCTACGAACTCATGGTGCGGGACTGTCGCAGAAACGACGAGATGCTCTTGGAGTTGGGAAACATTGACAGCATGGAAGGCATCAGCCTGACGATGCAGGAAGAGCTATTGGAGGTCTAGCTCGGATGGTCCACGAGACGAAATGGCGCAGCTACGGGTTCGGTCACTGGAGACGTCACTCGGTACCGGTCGTCGTTTGGATGGCGGCTGTTGCCGCAACGGTATGGTTGATCGCACAACGAGCTGAGCGCGTCGAACTGCTGGGCATCGCACAGACCGAGCAGCGTCAGATTGCCGCCCACACAAGCGGCCGCTTGGCGATGATTCCCGTGCGCCTTCTTGAGTCTGTACGAGCCGGGCAGACGCTCGCCGTGCTGGAGGATGAACAGGTACGCGCGGCGCTGGCTACCGTGACGGCGGAACTCACGCGGCTGCGGTCCGAAATCGCCGCCACGGAGAATCGGCTGGGGGCCGAGGCCGCCGCGCAGCAGACGCAGCAGAAGACCGAATCCCGGCGATTTGCTATTGATGTCGAAAGTGCCCGCTTGCGCGAGTTGGAGCTGCGCGCCTCGCTGGAGGCAGATCGAATCAGACTGGAGTTCCTTGAGTTGCAGGCGACCCTGATGGAGGGCCTGTATCAGAAGCGCGCAGTATCCGAATACAACTTCAGGCTGGCGGAAGCGGAGTGCGCAACCCTGCGCAAGCAGATCGACGAGAGGACCAAAGTCCTCGCCCAAGCCGAACGCGCGCACGCGACCGCTCGGGAGCGGCAAGAAGACTTCAGCCGGACCTATCCGGCTCCATCTTCCGTGGACGTGGCTCTGGAACCCCTGCGCGCCGGTTTGTCGGTTCAGGAACACCGGATCGCAGAGCTGTCTCTGGAGCGTTCGCTACTCGTGTTGTCCAGCCCAATCGATGGTGTCGTGGCCGAATTGCGCCGTGGTGTCGGAGAGGTCGTCCTGACCGGAGAGCCCATATTGATAGTGTCGGCACCGGAGCCATCGGAAGTCATCGCCTTCGCCATGCGCGACCAGATCGACGCATTCCCGGCAGGCGAGCCGGTGGCGCTTGGCGTGTGGCGTGAAGGCCATGTCCAGAAGACGGCGACCGCATACGTAACGGCCGCCGGACCGGCGGCGATGCAGTTGCCTCAGCGTTTATGGCTAAACCAGGCAGCACCGGAATGGGGCTGGCCAGTGCGAATCTCACTACCCAGCGGACTTCGGATCCGAGGCGGCGAATTGGTGGCGGTTCGGGGCGCGCAATAGGAGCGGACGCAAACAGGGCACACATTTCATTCTAGCGGAAGCAGAGGTGAGACATGAACAGGGTCCGCGTGACATTACTCGGGATCGCACTTGGTCTGGCCAAATTGCAAGTGGGTTGCGTCGGCACGACAACGGAACCCGATGCGGAGGGAGACGTCACGCCAGGCGCGGGCTTGATTGCTCCACAAACGGGAGAGGACGGTCGTCCTGCAGGTTGGGCCAATGAATCGCACACCGAAAACGACGGCGCCGGCTACTCTACTGCCTTCCCTGACAGTGAAGTGAAACGGCTCGACATTACGATCGCGCCAAACGACTGGCAAGCAATGCAGGGCGATATGGTCGCCAAGTACGGGGAGCCTGGAACGTCGGGCGGCTTAGGCGGCTTTGCGGGACTGGACGGTGAACTGCCCGACGGTTTCGAGGACCTTGGGGACTTCCCGGTACCGGACGGCGCCAATCCGGAAGACCTAGGGGACCTCGGAGACTTTGGGGATTTTCCGGTGCCGGACGATTTTCCCGACGATTTCGACCCGAGTGAATTCCCGGTGCCTGATGGCGACTTTGCCGGAGGCGCTGCGGGCTTTCCGGGAGGTGCAATTGGCCTTTCCGACGGCGGAGAGAATCCGATCTATGTGCCGTGCCATGTCGAGTTCGAAGGGAAGACCTGGTGGTACGTCGGCATTCGGTACAAAGGGAATTCGTCGCTCTTGTCCACGTGGCAGAGTGGCATTGGTAAGCTGCCCCTCCGACTCGACTTCGATCAATTTGAGGATGAGTACCCCGAAACGCGCAACCAGCGTTTCTACGGTTTTCAGGATCTCTCCCTGGCCAGCAACTGGTCCGACCCGTCGCTATTGCGCGAGAAGATCGGTCACGACATCTTTCGTGATGCCGGTGTGCCGGCGCCACGAACGAGCTTCTATCGCGTCTATGTCGACTTCGGGGATGGGCCCACGTACTTCGGCCTCTATACCATGACGGAGATTCCCGACACGCCCCTGCTCACGAGGTATTGGGGTGACGACAGCGGCAACCTCTACAAGCCCACTTCAGATTGGGTTGCCTTCAACGAGGCGGCGTTTGACAAGGAGACGAACAAGAGCGACTCCGATTGGGCCGACGTGCAATCCGCCATTGCGGCATTGCACGCCGATCGATCTGACCCGGAGACGTGGCGCGCTGGATTGGAATCTGTCTTCAACGTTGACGGCTTTCTGCGATGGCTCGCCGTCAACACGCTCATTGTCAACTGGGATTCGTATGGCCGCATGGCGCACAACTACTACCTCTACGCCAACCACGGGGACAGTACTCGCCTGAATTGGATCCCGTGGGACCTCAACTTGGCAATGTCGTCAACCCTGACCTTCGGTGCGGCGCCTTCGCTTGAGCTCGACGACGTTGGCGACGGCTGGCCGTTGATCAGCTATTTGCTCGACGATCCGGTCTACTGGTCTACCTACGTGCGCTATGTGCGCCAAGCGAGTGAGGGCGCGTTCGCCGTGGATCGCGCTCAGGCGCGATTCCAGGCAGCGCATGACCTGATCGCCCCGTTTGTCGTGGGATCCGATGGTGAGCAACCGGGATACACGTTCGTGTCGGACCCGCAGGAGTTTGACAACGCCCTCAGCGAGCTTCTTGGGCATGTAGTGCAACGCCAGGAAGCGGCGCTTGAGTTTCTCGCCGCGCATGAGTGATCCGGCGTGAACGCGCACATACGCGATAGGGCTCACCGCCCAAGACCAGAGCGAGGTTAGTCAGCGTGACACGCTTAGTCCGGCCCATTCATCTGCTCATGTGGACGCTATTGACCGGTTGCACAGTTGGGCCGGATTACAAGCCTCCGTTGGTCCGGACGCCGGAGACATGGAGCGATAGCGCGCTGGGCGCTGCCACAACCGGCCCCGCAAAGTTGGATGAGTGGTGGAAGTCTCTTTCTGATCCGCTGCTCGATGAGTTGATCGAACGGGCAACGCGCTCCAATCTCGATCTCAAGATGGCCGCCGCGCGAGTTCGGCAAGCCCGCGCGCAGCGCGGCGTCGTTGCGGGAGGGCTGTGGCCACATGCCACGGTTGGGACGGGCTATGAGTACAAGGGGCGCGGGCTGAACAAGAAACCCAAGCGCGCGAGTGAGTCCGCCGCGCATCAGCTCGTTGACATAGTCATCCGCGAAGCTGGTGACGACATCTTCGACGGCTCATTCGATGCATCCAGACTCGCCAACGATGTAATCGGTGAGACCGTTTCCGGCGCTCTGATTCAAAGGCGCGCGAGCAAGGGCGATTCAAGGGCGCAGGGTCTCTACGAGCTCGGCTTTGATGCCGGCTGGGAAATCGACATGTTCGGCGGGACCCGTCGCAGCGTGGAAGCTGCGGAGGCGGGAATTGAGGCGGCCCAAGAGACACAACGCGACGTACTGATCACGCTGCACTCAGAGGTGGCCCGCAATTATGTTGAGGCGCGCGGGTTCCAACAGCGCATCGCGATCGCGCGCCAAAACATCAATTCCCAAAAGGAAACGCTCGAACTTGCGCGAGTCCGCTTTGAGGGCGGTTACGCGAGTGAGCTGGACGTGGCTCAAGCCGAAGCCCAACTCGCCACGACGCGCTCGCTAGTTCCGGCCCTCCAGACGTCGTTTCACGAGGCGGCACACCGTCTAAGCGTCTTGCTCGCGGAGCACCCCGGCGCCGTGTTGGCCGAGTTGTCCGAAATGCGTTCGGCGCCGCTGGCGCCGCCTGAAATCCCGGTCGGATTGCCGTCAGCGCTACTGCGCCGTCGTCCTGACATCCGGCGTAGCGAGCGGCAGCTGGCTGCCGCTACGGCCCGAATCGGTGTGGCCGTCGCCGAGCTGTTCCCGAGACTCTCGATCACGGGATCGTTCGGAACGCAGACGCGCGATGTGCAACACTTCGTTGACGGCAAGAGCTTGTTCTGGACCGTCGGGCCAAGCGTGAGCTGGCCAATCCTCGATGCCGCTAGAATCCGAGCAAACATTCAACTCCAGGATGCCGTTCAACAAGAGGCCATAGCCCGGTACGAGCTTACGGTAATCGCCGCCTTGAACGAGGCCGAACAGACAATGACCGCTTTCAAGCAAGCGCACGAGCAATACCGTTACGTTGCCGAAGCGGTGGGCGCCAATCAACGTGCGGTTGTTGCCGCCAAAGAGCGCTATGTCGCGGGCATCTCCGACTTCCTAAGCGTGCTTCAATCTCAAAGGTCGCTGTACCGAAGCCAGGACGAACTTGAACGAAGTGAGATGATCGCTGTGCTGAACGCCATCGCCTTGTATAAGGCCCTTGGCGGGGGCTGGCAATAGACCGTGCCGACGAGCATCTGCACAGCCCGACTCGGCGATCTGCACCCGGGCGACGTCGTGGTGATCCAACCATCGCGGTTGGTCATGATCGACTAGGGAAGCAGTTGGTTTGCCGAGCGTACGACACGACGCGAGGCGCGAGATGGCGGGACCGAGCGGTACGCTGCGCCTGACCTCTTGCAGGCGGAGACGCAGGTTGATTTCAGGGTGGATCAGTCTTCTGCGTGATGTGGTACGAGATGCTGACAACGAAACCCTGACAACCGAGTGAGACTGTCACCGGGCGATCAGTACGTCATCCTGGACGGCGACGGCGTGTCGATTTGGCACATTGAACCACGAACTCGTATCACCAATCTCATCGTCGACGATGACAATGACTTTACCTACGATCGCTTTCCGTCGGGGTCTGAGATGGGGTTCGCCACCTTTTGGTGGGTGCCGCCGCCCACTGAGGCTGCGTGGTTGACCGCTTTTGGAGATGTCCGAGTTCGTCTCGTCGTTGACAGTCGGAGTTTCCCTTGCCTTCGCACGAGGGGGTGACCAAAATGGGCCCAAACTGGTGTTGAACATGGCGTACATGTTCAACATGCAGCGAAGGACAAGTGCGGTCTAACTGATGGCCCACCACGGAACTTACGCTCAATAAAGCGGTTAGCGATTCGAGCCCCTAGCGGGCTCATAACCCGGAGGTCGCAGGTTCGAGTCCTGCCCCCGCTATGCCCGCCGCCCTCATAGCTTCGGTTATGGGGGCGGCTTCTTTTTGCACGACCTGGCGGTTGGGAAGGACGGCCATCGGGCCGACGACTTCGCCGATGAATCGGTTAAGTTCAGTGGCGGTCATCACCTGAGCGAAGTTGGCCTTGGCTTCCAGAAACGCCTGCCGGCAATCCGCCAGCAGGTCATCCATGTCAGTGACCGCGTCGGCGGCGACGGTACCCAGAGCCTTGGTCAGTTCCTCCCGTTTCGTTTCATGCGCGGCAATCTGCCGGAAGATTGATCGCTTGGCGGCGGCCTCGATCTCCGGATCGACCAGGACGCGGGCCAGGCTGGTCAGGTGCTTGTCGATTTCCGCAATTTCGGCCTTCAACCGAGTTGATTCGCTACGGTTCAGGTCGAGGGATTCGCGCGCAAGCGAGGCGGCCTCGGCCAGAACGCCGTCCATATCCTCGAATACGGCCGTCATCGCGCCCTGGACACGTGCCAAGAGCTTGTCCTCGCGGATCGTCGCGCGGTTGTCGCAGGCCTCGGTGCCATGGACCTGGCGGCGACCGCAGCCGTAGTAGCGGTACTCACCCTTGGCGTTCTTGCTCTTCCGCGAGTAGTAGACGCTGCCGCAGGTGCCGCAATACAGGTGTCGCGTGAAGGGACGCAGTTCAGTCGCAGCCCGAGGTCGGCTGCGGGCGTTAGCGGCCAGCTGACTCTGGGCACGGTCAAAGTCAGCGTCGCTGATGATCCGCAGGGATTCGTCATGGTTGACTGGCTGAGCGTCTTCGTCTGTCCAGCGGGGAACGCGTTGGCCGGTAGCGCGGTCGAGCTTGAAGCGCCGCCGCAGGTAGCGCACTTCTCCGATCACCATCCGGTTGGTCAGGATGCCCCGGATGGTGGTGAAACCCCAAGGTCCACCCAGTCGCGTCGGCACACCACGCTCCCGGACGCGGCGGGCAACTTCCTTCAGGCCGATGGACTCGCCCAGGTACGAGCGGAAGACGTATCGCACCGTCTCGGCTTCTTCGGGGTGGATATGCAGGCGCCCCTTGCCGTCTGCCCCTTCGACGACCTCAAACCCGTAGGGCGGCGGACCACCGGTCCAGCAACCTTCCTTGTGCCGCTGAATCAGGCCAGCGCGGGTCCGCTCGGCCAGGACCCGGCTGTAATCGGCCGCGACGACCAGCTGGACCCCACGCGCCAGGGCGTTGGTGCCCTCTGTGACGCTGACGACCTCGACGCCGTGCTGCTCAAGGTCATCGACCAGGACATGTGTCTCGGCCGCGCGGCCAAGACGATCGTACTTGTACACGTAGAGGCGACCGATTCGGCCTGCCTCGGCTTCCTGCATCAATCGCAGGAGCTCAGTGCGGCCCCCGGTCGTGCGGCCGGTTTTGGCCTGATCGATGAAATGGGCGAGCGGGGTTCCGGCCGCACGCTCGCAGGCTTCGATCTGGACTGCGATGCTGGTACCGTCATCCTGAGCATGGCTTGAGTAGCGAGCGTAGAGTGCACCGGCTCTCTTTGCCTGGCTATCCCGTTCTCCGTTTCTTCGTCCCGACGTGACCATGTTCGCCTTCTCCGGTATCCGTCGCTTGCCTGCGTGCTCGCTGCAGTTCGACTGCTCGCGCTGCGATTGCCCGCACGAGCAATCGACGCGCGGCGGCAGGGTCCAGCACCACTATACCATCCGGCGTGCGCTCGCTCGCGGATTCGGGCCGTGATCTGGGCGGTTCCGGATGAACTGGCGACCGGGCCAATGTGATCACCCGCTGGCCGAAGCTGTGAGGTGCTCCTTGATCCGCTGGTACCGGGCCGTCAGTTCGGAAAACCGCTCTGCGGCCAATGCGACGAGGTGCTCGGGGACCTCGTCACCCGCGAAACGATCAGGGTGGTATTGCATCGAGGCTGCCCGGTAGGCCTTCTTGACGTCCGGCCAGGCCGCCTCAATGGTCAACCCAAAGGCCTCGTAGTCAGCTCGGATCTCTTGATCTTTGCGCTGTTCGGCCGTGCCGGTTTTCAGGCGGTCGGCAGCCCAGGTGAACTCTCGCTGGGCGTTCTCCTGAAAGAACTCGGCGCAGGTTCGATCGAACAACAGGTCGGGCGAGGCGGCAATGCGCAAGTGAGTCGTCGTTCCGGCCGGTGCCGTCGTGTACGTTGCGGTGACGATGATCGGCAACTCCTCCCAGGAGACGGATCGCTCCAGCGGAAGCTGCGTGATCGTGAAGTTGCCCCGAAAGAGCACGTCGGACGGCCCGTCCATCCGGTAGGCCTCGCAGCCGCGGTCTCGAACGAAATAGTCTCGCAGACCGATTCGGGTGTTGAAGGTTGGCTGGTCCGTCTGGACCTGGCCCTGCCAGGCCAAACCGAGTTGGGACTGATCGGTGGTCTGGCCAAACAGGTCGAACATGGTGGATGCGAACTTGAACATTCTCGGCACGTCGAGTTTCATCGATTTCCTTTCTGATGGTGGGGCGCGCCGCCAGCAGCGACACGCCCTTTTGAGGTACAGGTTCGGATCAGCGCTTCCGCCACAGCATGTGGTTCAACGCGTGAGTGAAGAGGTGCAGCCCGGTATGCCGATTGGTCGGACTCTTGCTCAGCATACCGAGGACTCCGGTGGCGGCCTGAATGATATTCCACATGGTCGTTACTCCTTGGATAACTCGATCGAATCGCGCGACCCGGTGTCACGCGATGCTTCTGCCTGTTGCACCCGGCTCTCGATGATCGAGGCGTCTTCGCCGCGCTGCGGTTCCTCGCCCGCGCGTTCCTTGGTCACCTCCACCGGCGTGGCGGTGCCGTACGCACCCATCTCCGTTGGTTGGGCTACGTTGGACTCGGGATACAGAGCCCCCCGTAGCTCGTTCAGGCCCTGTCGCCCCATGGCGCTGACATGGCCCGCACCGATCTTGCCTTTCGTTCCGTCTTCTGATGACATAAGAGGGTCCTCCCAACTAACGACGCTGGTTCAGCTTCTCGCGGAACTGTTCCGCGAGTGCCTGCTGTTCCAGGTAGGCGTCGTGTAGGTCTTCAACACGGCGATGTTCGGCCGCCTGATCAGCGGCGACGCTGATCGCCAGAGCGAACGCGGCCACGATCAGATAGACAGTCAGTTGCAGACTGACCGACTCGACGAAAGCAGCCATTGCGAGCACGAACAATGGTTCGCCAATCTGCTTGATCGTGATTTCGTTCCAGTTGCGTAGCACGGCCTGCAGATACGGTGTGCCCGAATACCGACTGTGGATTTCAGCGATCGTCTTGCGACGAAACAGCCCGCCGATGCGATTGAGCAGGCACGCGATCAGAATCAGCACAAAGAAGACCAGCATGCCGCGCGGGTCGTCCTGCGGCATGAAGATCGGCCAGAACAGGGGCGCGAGTACGCCAAGTCCTTGCAGTCCGATGTAGCGGCGCCCAAAGTCCCGCCGCAGGAAGATCACCACTGGGAACGCCAGGCAGTCGCAGACAAACAACAGCAGAGCCGAGGTGTTCTCCATCCGCTCTCGCAGAGACTGTTCCTGTTGTTCTGGCATGCCGTTTCCCCTTCGACTCCAGCGCGCGGACTCTCCCTGGCACCCGAGCGGGTGCTTCTCAGATTCCCGTGCGCAGCAGCTGCTATTCCTGGCTGAATGTCACCGGCAGCCAGGTCCGTTGATTCGAGGCAAACACCTTTCCGTTCCGAACCAGGATGCCGTCAACTAGCAGGCCGTTTGTCGGGCCGCCGGTTCGCAGACGGGTGAACTCAGACGGCTCAACCTCGTAGTCCATCTGTTCGCTGAAGCCTGCCGAGTTCTGGGCCGGATCGCCCCAGTTCAGGATGCTTGAAACCATGTCTTCGCGCCGCGAGTTGCTCCCGTTCATCATGAACTGGCGGGTGCGGCCGATCAGGCTGCTGGCCCATTCGTTCGTGACGGGGTCGCCGTTGGCGTGGAAACACTTGGTGTTGAGATTGGCGAACAGAGAATCAGCCTCAGCACGCCCCTGGTCGCCGTTGCCGAGAGCGGCGTAGAAGTTCGACACGTTCTGCGTCAGCAGCACCGTGGCGACACGCGCTCCGCGGCAGGTTGTCTGGAACTGCATGTCGTACGACGTTACGAAGTACTGGGCCTCGTCGGCCCACAAGAAGACGGGCCGCGGCTCGCTTTGCACGTTGCGTCGCTCGACACTTCGTTGGAACGCGTGCTTCCAGAGGACCTGGGCAAACTCGCCGACATCGGAGAACTCCTTGATCGGCAGGTCGATCAACACGATCTTCCCGGCCCAAGTCGCTTCCGGTGTCAGGTTGGTCTCGCCACTGAACAGATCGCATGCGATCCCCCGATTCAGCACGTCCAGCATCGATGTGAAGCTGGAGAGGATTACGCTGCGTGTCTTTTCGCTCAGTGCGGGCCATTCGCCGAGGAAGTAATCGGCGACCAGACCCAGCGAACGTTTTTGTCGCTCACCGACTACTCTTCGCTCTGCTCGCTTGAGAGCCATGTAGAGCAGGGAGGTCTTTTGCCATTCCTCCGAGGCGACATGGGCGAGCGAATGGGGAGCTGAGGTCAGGAACGAATAGAGCCCAGGCACGGCTATCCGGCTGTCAGCCAGAATCGCCAGGTCCACGAGGTTCCGGCAGAGCTGCCTGGCGGCCCGTTTCCAGTAGCCCTCATCGTCGCGACCACCGCCCGAGGAACCTCGCTCGGCCACCTCAAGTATCGTCGAGAACAGATTGACGATGTTCTCGGTCAGTCCGGCTCCGTCTCCGGGCCGCCGCACTTCATAGTCCAGGAAGTTGAACGTCCACGGTTGCTCGGGGCCGAAGACGATCAGATCCTCGCTACGCCCCGTCTCGCGGCAGTAGGTTTCCCATTGGCTGCGTTCATCCGCTTTCGCGGTCAGAACCAGGCCGCCGTAACCGGCCTGCAGCAGCGAACGCGCAATCGTCCGGCCGCTACCGCTGGACTTGCCCGACCCGGTAGCCCCGCAAATGAGTGTGCCATCGAGCGAGTCTCGGATCGTCCAGTCGTCCGCCGGGCGGCCATTGATCGAGCAGTTCCAGTTCAGCAGCGGCTGATCGAGATCCCACAGGCCAGTTGGCTGACTTGGCTCGTGTCTGCGCCAGAACCTAAGCATCTGCCGCTCCCTTCGAGCGATCCCGGAGCGTGCGAATGAACGTGGCCAACTCGAGATTCTGGGTGCGGGCCTTGCGTGCTCGGCCAACCAGTTCGCCAAGCCACTCCAGTGCAACTTCGATCCCCGTCAGGCCTGGGCCGCTCAACGTGATGCTGCGACCGCCGCCCAGTTGGGCGGTTACGCGGGCAGGGGAGGCGCTGTTCGTGCTTCCATTCTTGCGACGATCGCGGCGCACCTGGGTCGTGACGCCGTCACGGGTCAACTTGCCCGATGCCACCTCGGCGGCGAGTTCGCTCTGCCGCTGCACATCTGAGACTCGTGAAAGTTGATACCCGGCCGTTGCACTGATCTCGCCGGCCGCGATCTGCTTCTGGAGATCCTCAGGAAGATCCAGCAGGCGCAACAGCCTGGTCACCTTGGAGGCTGAGAAGCCGAGCTTCGCTGCGGTCTTGCTGGCAGACCAATTCGCTTCCTCCATCAATGCCGCGATGCTGCGTGCGACTTCAAGCGGCTGCAGATCCTCGCGCTGGCAGTTGGCGATCAGTTGGTGCCGCGTGATCTCCGTTGGGACGTATTCGTGCGTGTGCACGACGCAGTCGATCTGCTTCCAGCCGAGTGACTGCGCGGCCCGAAACCGACGTTCGCCATCGATGATCACGAAGTCGTTCCCATGCGGGTGGACCCGAATAGGCTGGAGCAATCCGACTTCGCGCAAACTTTGCGCGAGGCCGGTGAGTGACTCGGGATCGAAGATCCGCCGCACCTGCTCCTGGCAGAGAATTCGATCAACTTCGATGGTCTGCAGGACTTGTTTCGTCACGGCGACTGCTCCTTGGCATGCTCGATTGAGTTGCTTGACTGAGAGAGTATTGGTGTCGTTTCGCCGCAGGAAAAGGCCGTTTCGCTCGCGCAGAGCTGGTCGGGGGGAAATGGGCGCAGTGGTTTCCGCGGTCAGGAAACGCCGCTGTGGATTCAGCATCCGACTCGGGGGGAATAGGGCGCAAAAATAGCCGCTGGAAATCCGCTGCTGCGCGGGCATATTTTCGGATGAACACCTCAAGTCAATCCAGGAGCGCGAAATGGCGGAGCACTTCCGCGGGTTCACAGATGTCTTTCGGGGGCACATGGCCCGGCACAGTGGCTGGCCCAGTGATCGCGACACACTGGCCTGGTTTCATCGTGAGTACGATGGCATGCAGAAGGGGGCCTACGCGAGGCTGAAGCGCGGCGAGTTGCTCGCCGAGCACTACACCGCAGGTGTGGTCAGGCTGATGCTTGATCCTCCCGGGCTCGAGGAAAAGTCCTGGAAGACGGCCAATCGCGCAAAGGGTGTTCTGTTGGATTTCCTTCGGCCGCGTGGCATTCACTCACCAGGCAAGAAAGATCTGGCATCAGTTCTGAGTCTGGTTTGCACAATGGTGGATGAGCGCACCGATGAGCGTCAGCAGGACTGGGTGACATGGGGTATCACCACAATGTTGCGTCTGCTCTACAGCGAGTCTTCAATCATCGGCTCGGTGCTGGGCTGTGGCACCCGAGAGCACACCGTCAAGCAGGCAATCGATTTGATGTACGACTCCTGCGGGCGGCAGGTGGCCGCCCGACTTGCCAAGGACCGACGTACCGCAATCGAAGCAGCCGAGCTTCATCTTGGACAACGCTTGGCAGACTATCAATCAAGGGCCCAAGACTGGCACCGCTTTAACCCATGGACCGTCATCTACGCGCACGATCACGGCACGCCGGTGGGCATGACGATCGTGTTGCCGGTTTCGGACGAGGCCTATTCAGACGTGTTCGAGGGTCGGCGTGCTTCCTACGAACTGACGCCGGACGACTTCGCAGTCCCGACCTGCAACCTGATTATCGAGGCCGGTGCAGAACGGCCGGGCGACGTTGACTACACACCCCGTAATCCGACCAAGGCCCTCATCCTCGCGTTGATCGCCCAAACGGCCGCACTGGCGAGAGTTGCGGATTTGCCCCGTGAAAAAAACATGCGAGCGCTGACCTTCGCCGGGACGCCCACCAATCGGGAGCGGCTCTTGGCCTCGGGATTCCGGACCACTGGCCGGACCATGGCCCGATCAGGGGTTGAACTCATCGAGCGTCGGTTTCCGCTCAAGACATTGCAAATGCGTGACTTATTGAATGCGGCAGTGCTTCAGCAGCTTTCGCATGTGGGCGATACCCCGCCGCCACCGAGTCGGAGGAGTTGAGTGGAGCCGGCATGCCGAAACCGTTCCGGGCACGAACCCACTGCTCGCCCTGAGATGCCACAGCCCACGTCCGGGTCCTCGGGAGGAGTTCCAGTTGGAGGCCACTCTCTCGCCCGCCTAGCCGCGCTCTTGTGCTCAGCACACTTGGACCTATGGTCCTAACCATAGGTCCGGAGCGCGGGCACGCCCGGGATCGGTCCCGAGGCCGCCCCGAGCAACCCAGATCGGGATCATTGCCAGAGGGTCGGAACGCACCGCAGAATCCGTGACTCCCTGCTGCACAAGAAGGACCGAGTTTTCGGTAGGCACAGGCACCCACCCTTACCCGACCTCTCAGTACAAGCTGCCGATCCACATCGCCGAAACGGATCCAATATCGCCTCGGGTCGCCTGGTCGCCGGAATCAGGCATTCCACGACGGAAACGAGAGAGGTGCTGGCAAAGCCAATGCCCAATCGATCGCGAGATTGAGACTCCTGAACGCCATTAAGTTATGGGCTGCGAGTTCTCTGCAGTTCCCGTTTCAGTTCTGTTCGTGGTCTTGTCATTCTTGAGTATTGCAGCGGCCGGCGTTTGACCACGCGTGGTTGCACGCGGCCGGGGCGGTCGGGGTTGATCACGATCGTAGCCCTGGCGTCGCGGGCCAGGCCGTGACGCAGCAACCGCACCACGTCGAGGAAGCTCACCCGCTCCGGCGTCGTCTCCAGATGCATGGCGACGACCGTCAGCGTCGCACCGATCAGGTTGTAAACGAGCGCAAACGCCAGCAGCTCCCGTTCGACCCCCGCCGCACTCTTGGCACGCAGCACGCGCATTCCGAGGGTGTCCTTCAAATGACGCAGGTTCAACTCGACACACCAGCGGCGATGGTACAGCTCGGCCAGCTCCGCGGCCGGGTACGCCACCGGATCGAGCAGCGTGGTCGCCAGCGTGACGGTGGACGTGCGATAGCCGCGCCGTGACACGCGATACCGCAATTCCCGCACGATCATCGTCTCCGGCAACGCGTCGTATGTCTCGCGCGGCATGACCCGCGACGGCACCTTGGACTTGCGCCAGATCGTAAGTTGGTCGTCGCATCCCAGTCGCACGGGCCAGGCGACGCCGGCCCAGCGGTACTGTCTGGCCGAAAGGCTCACCCGGCGATTCTGGTGCATGCGCACCACGGCGTGGATTCCCCCCTGTGCCAGCAGCGCCAGATGCGCGTACGAGCAGAAGCCGCGGTCGCCGACGAGCAGGTCGCCGGAGCCCAGATGCGGGTGCAGTTCTCCGACGCGGGTCATGTCGTGCGTTCGCCAGGTCGAGGCCAGCACGTCGACAAGCATGCCGGTATAGGCGTCAAACAACGCCAGGAGGTGTGCGACCGGGAAACCGCAGCCGGGCTTCTGTTCGGTCGGCTGGTCGAAGCGACGCTGCAGCTCCGGCGTGTCCGACATCGAACAGGATGAACCGTCGACCAGGAAGGCGCGCAGTCCGCGCCAGCGGCCAACCTGATCGGTTGCGTCACGTTGCCGCGTTGCGGTGCTGCGCAAGAGCCGACGCATGACGTCGACCGGCAATCGTCGCAGGGCCTGGCAGTAGGCGCTGGGCGAGAACGCCACGCCGACCAGCCGGCCGACGCCGGTCATCGCGACGGCATGGAGAATCTGCAGCACAGGAGGTCTTTCATTGCGCAAGCGTTGTAAGTGCGCTGCTGCCGCGAACTTACGCGCTATCTAGATGGCGTTCGTCACAGGGCCCATGTCAGTTCCTCAGTACGGAATCTGCCAGGGGGTAAGTCGTTTGGCAGCAACGAGGACGGAGTTTTCGGTAGGCACAGCTGCCGTTTTCTGACACCACACGCCGTCGCGGATTACTCCACCACCGCTCCAATTTCCTCCCAGACCCCCCGACTACGTTGAGGCTTCAACCGTATTACCCACGCTTGCCCCGTCGCCGTATCCAAGCGATAAGCCAACGGAACGTTCAGTGTCCCCGGAAAATCAAACGTCAGAACCCGGAACTGATATCTGTCGCAACTGGCCAAATCGCCCCCGGGGTGCGCAGGTGTCGGCGAGGTCCCAAGTTGTTGCCAAACACCAGGCTCCAGCTCATAACCTTGCCGGATCACCCAGGACCGGCCCGAAACAGTGTCAAAACAAAAAATGACGCACTCATCGGGTTCACCCTTCTGGTCGAAATGTCGAAGATCAAACTGATAACGGCCACAACCGTTGCCGAAATCGCTAGCTGTGACTCGGTGCGATGTATCTGACCAACCAAAACTCACGAGCGATAGAACGCCTACAACAGCCGCTGCGACAAGCACCAAAATCTTAGACAAAACAAGCTCCTCGTTTTTCCCTAGTGATCTCTACAAGTATACCAGAGCGACGCAAAATGCGCAGACCGACTAATCGTGTACGGCTCTCCTTCGCCGACCTCCGTACCGCCCTGAATCCCACCTCCTACCGAGATCGAAAACCCATCGACTCCAGGAACCGTAAAGCTACCGGAGAACGAAGCGTTTATCTGCAAATCCTTGTCACCGAAATACTTGACATCGATGTCGATCGCGGCAGAGGCGGGGCCGTTTGTAGAACCGCCTGGCTGCCCGTAGCTCTCTTCATTAGCAGCCATGATCTGGCAGCTGGGCGGCGGAAGACAGATGATACCCATGTCTCTTTGCGCATCTGCTCCAGCGAGCGAAATCCCATTGTTTGTGGTCATGATGGTGAATGCCTTGAATGTCGCACTGGCGTCCCGTGCATTCACAGTCCCCTTGATCGAGCCGGTCCAATAGCGACCAAACCAGCCAACCCAACCCGGAACCCCCCCGCTAAAATTGAACTCGATCTCGCTCTCATACCAGTGCTTGATTGGCCGATCCAGAGGTCTGTTCATCGGCGGCTGGACCAAATGGGGCGAACAACGAGTCTGCGTTGGCGGATCGCTAGCTTGCCCAAAGCTGTTGGGTTGCAGGCCTCGATTCGCCAAGAAACCGACCACCGAGCCATCGGCGACTAAGCCTGTGGGCCCGAACAAGAACCCAACCGTCGAATGGACTGTTGTTGCCCCATTCGCCGGAAAGACCACGCCGTTTCCGTTGAATGAATAGACAATTCGTTCCGCGACGCCGGTTTCACCGATGAGAGTCACTCCAAAACGACCTCTATCCCACTGAATCGAAAAACGGGCATCAGCAACCGATTCACTGGCTTCTCCCGATGCTTCGTTGTCAGGATCTGTATCGTTGCCAATCGTCGGATCGCCATTGACCTCCACCCAAACGGGTTCGCTGATAACTAGCCCACCCCAGAACAGTGCCTGAAGTGTCTGGTTGTTGGCATTCCGCGATTCGAGAGTTTGCCCGTGGCTGTTGTGGTGGTAGCTGATTTCGGCATTACCGCCGTCGTTCCCAACGACTTCCGGCCCGCGGAAACTAATCGCTTTCTGGGCTCGCCAACCGCTGCCGTAGTAATTGCACTCGGCAAAGGTAGTCGTGGTGGAAGCAGCCATCCAGATGGCGGAAGCAAGCCGGTTCCAGGCGTCGTGTTGATGAGTTCGTAAACCATCGTCCGTCAGGTTGCCATTGTCGTCATGGCTAACCGCAACGGTGTTCGAAGCAAAATCCAAACTGGCCACCTGATCATCCTGACTTCCGTCGTCATCTGAATCGATCCAGATATCCAGATTGTCAAACGCCTGCGTCGCGTTCAGGCCGGCTTCGCGGAAGAACCCGAAGTACCCGGCCGGCCAGGTGTCGTCGATTCCGCCAGCGTAACTGCTGACGAGGTTGGTCTCGTCCGCGAACGAACTGTCCTGGTCGGTATCGACCTTGACGCTCAGCACTTGCAGTTCGGGGTAGACCGGTGCATCGGTGATCGCGATCTGCATCGTGTATGTCTGACCGTTGGTCAGCGACACGCTCGACCCGCTGACGACGTTGGTCTGGTATCCGTCGACGACCTTGTCGAGCATGCAGGCCCCGTTGGCCTTCTTAAGGTAAACGGCCATGTAATTGCTGAAGTCCTGCAGGTGGATTACGCAACCCGGGCTGACCTTGTTGCTGGTATCCGCCTGCCAAACGAAGTCGAACTCAGCCGTGTACTTTTCGCCGCGGAACGGCATGTAGATCACGGCCTGGTTGGCCGCGGAATCGTCGCCAGACTGGTTGATCTTGAACTCGCCGGAGTCGATTTCGGCATCGCCTTGCTGGCTTCGCCAGCCGGCGGCAGCGGCGTAGTTGCCGCTGATGTCGTGGATCCGGAACCAGTCGACTTCGTTGTTCGAACTGTCGGAGGACCAGAGGCCGATCCGACCCGCGGGGACGGTCGCACTGTAGCCGTCAGCATTGCCGGCATGCACGGTGGCCCGCATAATGAACGAAGTGCCGGAGGTGATCGTCTTGCTGGCGCTGTCGCGAAGGTTCCAGGTTCCCGCACTCTTCTCGTAGAGCAGCCATTTCTGCTGGGTCAGCGAGTAGATCTTCGCAAAGAAATTGTCTTCATCTTCGTAGCCAAAGACCAGGCCGACGTTATCGCAGCCGGTCGTCAGGGTCGCTTCTGCTGAGATCTTGATGTCCTGGTACTCGGCCAGCCTGACGAGCAGGATTGAGCCTGTGCCGCCATCGGGGGCACCCGTCTCGGTGATCGTCGCGCTGCACTTCATCGATCCCGAAGTGGCCGACCAGGTGCCATCGTCACCGCTTGTGGTGATCCCATCGCCGTCAAGGTCAGCGACGCCGTAGCCTTCCTTGTCATCATCGGAATAGGTGTCTTCGACCCAGTAGCGCGGGGTTTCACCGTTCACGGTACGGCTGGTCAGTTCGTTCGTGGCATTGTAGACGCGCGTCTCGGTCGCGCTGACGCCCGAGTTCTTGCGGTCAAGAGACGTGATATTGCCGAGAACGTCCATTGTGTACGTCACTTCGCTCGGGGTACCGAGGTCGGCCTGGATGCCTGACTGATCGGTTTCGAGCAGTCCAGTCTTCACCGACGTCAATCTACGCAGGTCATCATACGCGTAGATGCTACTACGGCCAGCCATAATCCGGATCCGCCGATCGGCGAATTTCGGGCTGCCGTCCCGCTCCGCCTCGTACTGGATCTGTTCGTGGGTGGTGGTGCCCGCGTCGTCTTCCACCAGCTGGTCCACGGTCCGACCGCTGAAGTCAAACCCATCGTACTCGTCCGCGGTGCCGGAATCGTAGTTCAGGATCGTGTCGTTGCCACGCCAACCGGAACCGGATTCGCTGGCCCGGCGGACCAGGCGAGACAGGCCCGTGAAGGTGTATTCGGCATAAATATCGGTCGTTGAGGATTCTGAGAGCTGCGCAACGCGGCTGAACGCATCCGCCACCTCGTCCTGCTTGGTGCTGGCGGCGTCGGAGTGCGTGTAGCGGGAGTAGATTGTCCGGCCGTTCGGGTAGGTGATGTAGTCAAGTCGACTGTGGTTATCGCTGCTCGAGCCGCTGATGTCGTAGGCGTACTGCACTGAGAGGGTGCTGCCATCGACCGCACCATCGTGTTCCTGCTCTTCCTTGGTGAGCTGGCCCAGGCCGTCGTAGGTGTAGGCCAGTTCATTGACCACGTTGCCGCCGTCCTTGGTGGCGCTGTCGCGGCTGGTGATCTTCTGGGTCCGCCCGGAGTCGTCAAACACCCAGGCGATCTGGCGAACATCGCCATCGACATCCGTACCTAGCGTCGTGACGAGCTCATGCGTCTTGCGACGCAGAGTATCGTACTCATAGGTGATGGTCGTCTGGTTCTGGTCGGTCTTCGTATCGACCTTGCCGTCATGGTGGTAAGCGAAGACGACCTTGTCTGCCGAAGCTGTGGAAGGCTGACCGTCGGAGCCTGGGTAGCGGATCTCGGTCACCCAGCGCGATCCGACGGCGTGGCCGTAGACGTACTCCGTGACCTGATCATCATCGCCGGGATTGCCGCTGTCGTACTCGCCGACTTCCTTGGCAATCAGCTTGGTTGTGTCGGAGTTGCCGTTGTACTGGGTCTCAGTCCGGCGGTCGATCCCGCCAACATCTTCAATCGTCGCCGTCTGCCGGCCGAGGTCATCGTACTCGGAGTCCGTCTCGACTCCGTCTTCGTTTGTCACGGTCTCAAGCCTGCCATCGCTTCCGTAGGCCCACTTGGTGGTTAGGACCGTGTCG
This sequence comes from Phycisphaerae bacterium, assembly GCA_030428945.1. Lineage (GTDB taxonomy): Bacteria > Planctomycetota > Phycisphaerae > UBA1845 > Fen-1342 > JAUIEC01. The sequence continues at coordinate 68,972 of JAUIEC010000002.1, forward strand.
GAGGCAGCTGGCGGAGAACCGGCGATGTAGCTCGGCTCCTGCTGAAACTGAAAATCGGCGTTCATGGGACCACTAAGACCGTTGGTCGAGTTTGAGCCGTAATTGCTGGTCTGCTTGCGACGGCCTGCGTCGTCGTACCAGTGACTGACAAACGTGACCAATGCGTTGGTCGTAGCAGATGCCGGATCGAGCGTCGTATTCGTGGCGGACTCCAGCTCATACCTGCGGACCTGCTCTGGCTGACCATCGTCGTTCAGCTCCATGTCGGTCCATTCAATGACCTCGTTGTCGCTGCCATAGGCGAACTTCCCACCTGCAGCGTAGATCGTGCTGCCGAGGCTCAGACCCTTGTACTGCCGGTCATTGCGTCCTGCCGCGTCGTAGCGTGAGATGCTCGCACCTGCTCCTGGAGCAACGACGGCTACCGACCGGCCAACACGGTCGTAGTAGTAGCTCGTGACTAGGTCAGCGCCTTTGGCGCCGGTCGACGCGGTAATTTCCCAGAGGACCGTCTCGTACTGCTGGCCCCGATCGTTGTAGCCTGTCTCCGAAAGAGCCAGACGGCCGCTCGACTTCGTTTCGGGATCATCGCTGACGCTCAGGCTTTCGGAGTTTTCGTAGGTTCCGACCGCGACAACGCGGTCCAGATTGTCGTACTTGCGAAGCGATTTCGGACCGGCCGGAGGACCGTCGAAGATCTGTCGGCCGCGCCAGTCGTACGTCATCGAAGTGCTGTTGGAGCCAGCATCCGCGTGGTAGCTCTTGACCTGCGTAACATTACCTAGACCGCCCTTGGACACGCCGGTCCCCGGCGTTGCTTGGTCGTAGAAGTACTCCGTGATCGTCTTCCAGCTCGTCGGGCTGCCGCTGGACTCCGTTGCGGTCATCTCGACTTCGAGGGGCTTGCCGATTGGGTTGAAGGTCGTTCTGCGGTAGCCGTCCTCGGGGTCTTCCACAGTGCTCGCTTCCGTGCGAGCCGTGGAATCGCTCGCATACGTGTACGTCGTGGTGTAGTAGTTCGTGACGTCGCTTCCGTCACCGCTGCTCGGGATGTCGTGGTAGGCCTTCATGGTCGACCGACGGAGCGAGGAGTCGTAATCAGTTTTGCTCCAGGAGACCCAGTAGGCCTGGTTCGTCAAGGTCTCTGCCCCGGTGGGCGGATCCGAGAACGTAACCGACGTCGGATCGACGGCAATCGTCTCGATCGGGCGGCCACCATGATCGACCAATTGCCGCTGCGCTGGAACAAGCGGCTTGTCGGTCGTCGCGTCCCAAGGCGAATAGGATCGCGTCTCACCATCGAGATACGCGCGGTAACTGATCCGGCCGGCACGGTTCGTCGACTTGCGCAAGCGTCCCTGCAGGTCAAACTCGCTCTTGGTCGCGAGCTGGAGGTAACTGCCTGCCGAACCGGTCGTCTGAAAGTCGTATGCTGGCGACGCCGCCGCGTCTTTCGGGGCAGCCCCGGTCCAATCGGCCCACAGATCAACACTGGAGGCCTGTTCCGGGCTCGTGATTCCGCTTGGACTGATGTCGCCCTCGGCGGTCCCGGTGTAGACATCCGCGACGTTGTACGCGAGTTGCCCGGTCAGATCGACGTAGCTGCGGTACGAGACCACGCCTTCCGCATCCTTCTGCCAGCGGGCGCGGCCTTCGTCGTCGAAGTACACGTACTCCGTTGCCGCCACGCCGGAACCGTTCTGTCCGGTCGAGACGACGGGATGTGTCGTCTCACGGACCAGAATCCGGTTTGTTTCTTCCGACGTGTTGGCGTCGCTGTCCAGATCACCAGAGTCGGTGTGATACGCGTAGTCGTAGGCCGTGATCGTCCGAGACGTGTCATTCGGATCGGTCGTGCCAGTCGGGTAGCTGTGTGTCTTCGCCAGCATGCGTCGCGAAGCCAGTGTTGCGACGCCAGTTGGAGCATCCTCGTAGCTGTACCGTTGCACGTACAGCGCGGCTGAGGTGGCCTGCGAATACTTCCTCACCCGAATGCTCTCAATCCCCGCTCCGGAGGAATCCCATGTGAAATCGCGGGCCAGGCCGTCGTTCACGTACGTGAACGCATTGGTCGTTGAATTGAAATCGCTGATCGCTGACGGAGTGTAGACGCTCGTAATCTGACCGGAAGTGGTGTCACGCACGTATTCGACGCCCCAGATCGGATCGGAGTGATCGGTGTCATCAGTCAGCAGCACTGCCTTGTGCACTTCATCCCAGTCGTTCAGCAGCACGTAGCGGGTCGTGCCGTTGTGGTCGATCTTGGCCCGAATGACCCAGTCATTGCGATCACTGCTCGACTGCGTGCTGTACGTGTACGTGAAGGTCCCTTCGCTTCCACCACCGCACCCGCCGCAACCGCCTGCAGAAGCCGACGCAGCAATCATCTCCGAAACCCGGTCGTTGCCGTCATACTCGAACAGGTAGGTCGCGTAGTCATCGACGTTAGCGTCCGTTTCGGTAAGGACGTTCCCGAGCGCATCCTCGGCTCGGTAGGCGTGCTCGCGTTCGAGGACCATCTTGAGCTGATGATCGTTGCCGTCGCTGTCTGCGTCCTTGTAGTAGCGGTAGTAGACCGTTCGCTGGATTGCGAAGGTGGTGCCGGTCTCATCCGTCTTGTGGGTCTTCACGTGGACCTGGATCAAGTCGCCCGTTGTCCCAACGCCAGAATCGTTCCCGTCCGCACTGGCCTTGTATGTGTAATCGATGCGAGCGATCAGGTCGGCGTCCGCTGTCCCCGAGCTCTTGAAGACGCGGATGTAGTCGAGTTTGCCGTCGTTGTCGCCGCCAGAGACGTAACTGTAGCGGAAATAGTGCCCCGAAGGATCGGTGATGTAGTCGATTCGCCCGGTTGAACTATCGAGCGTTGTCTCCAGCCGATTGCCCGATTCATCCTCAATGCGGAATAGTCTCAGACGATACGCAGTCGTTGAGTGCTCGTGGTCGTAGAAAACCATGTACTGGCCGTTGGACGCGGAGATCCGGAACGTGTCCGCCGGGTCGCCAGCGTGTTCATGCGTCAGCGTCAGACGCTGCGCGTCGTCGGATTTCGCGTAGGTGTAACTGGCTGTGTTCGAGAAGAACACCTCATCGTCGCTTGCACCAGACCACGTGACGTCGCTCGTTGACGCGCTCCCTGGAGTTGCCAGCGTAAGCGTGTCCATGTAGCCGTGGAGCCACTCCTGGCCCTGAACCGTGTCGCCGATGCTGCTCAACTGCGAGTACCGGCGGACTGCAGACCAGGTTACCGCCGAAGAACCGACACTGGGGATGGTCAGGTCTCGATGCTTCAGAAAGACCGACCCGTCGGCCTCGGCAGCGCCAGGCGGAAGCACCGCGCTTCCGACACCAGTCGGAGCGGCAGTATGGCCCGCAATGTCGGCGGCCATGGCGGTGAACCCCTGCAAAGCAGCGGTAAGAACGAGCGCATACGAGATTTGTGTCCGCGTAACCATCATGGAATCGCTCCTTGGGATGCAATTCGACTACGTTGACGAGCAGCCCACGCGCGCCAACCAGGATCGGAATCCTCGACGGCGAGCCGCTGCAGCCACTCTTCGGTTTCTGGAGTAATCCGGTCGTCCCGGATGTGGATACGAACGAGGTGCCCAACCACGTCCAAGTCGGTCGGGTTCAGTTCAAGTGCTTCGCGAAGCTGCTCTTCGGCCTTTTCAGTCTGGCCGGCTATCGCAAACAGCAGCCCCAAATTCGCACGCGGCTGACTAGCTCGCGGCATGAGCCTGGCGGCGTAGCGCAAGTGCCACGCTGCTTCGTAAAGTTCGCGTCTCTGCAGGAGCAGTGCGCCGAGATTGGCGTGTGCCAGGCCGTGAAACGGATCCGCCTCGATCGCGGCGCGCAAGGCCTGTTCAGCGGCTTGCGCTTCGCCCGCCTCGAGTTGATCAAGACCGCTGTTGTGCAGCCGCTCGGCTCGCATGCGTTGTCGATGTGGATCGATGGACTCCACGTTGCGACTCGCGCAGCCGACGAGAAACAAGCCCAAGAATATGCTGACAATGCGCACAGTAACTCCGACGCCCGTTCGGAGCAGTTACACAGGCATGTCGTGCAGCAAAGCTGCACCACGATGCAAAATTGTCGTGCGAAGGGTTCGCCCATTCGCGCTGATTTCACTTGTTAGTTTGCACTCGATAATTCGCTACGCCATTACAAAGTTTTCGGGCCGGCTCATTCCGCTCCGTACGCGGACGCGCAAATCGGGTGAGGGTCGAGTGCTTAGCACTTCGTGTCGTTCGCGAGGATTGTGGCCGACGCGCATGATTTTTCGGAGTTCGGTTGCTTCGCAGGTTTTTCGTGCAACTATCAAGTGGGCGGAACGTATTCAACAACCAAGGAGCAAACCATGGCACGACTGCGAGCGCATGTACGCACAGTGACCCTGTTCGGTGTTCTGTTGGCCTGCGGAGGTGTGCTCACCTGGTACAGCCTTTCGCAACCAGCTGATGCCGCAATGCTGATCTACCTCGAGCTCAGCGAGCAGGACGCGGCAGAGATCGACCAGATCCGTCGCGACCTGAGCATGGACGGAGCCGCCTTGGCCTGCCTTGATCTCTCGGAAGCGGAGCTCGACCTCGTGCTCAGCACGGTACGGACCTGGCACGGGACGAACGCGGCGAGCTGGCGTTCGGCCCAGCGCGCCGTTGCCGATCAGGCCGGGATCGTCCGTCACATCCAGTCCGAGCTTCGACAGGGACGTGGCGAAGTCGCTGAACTGCAGTCGGCGAGAGCGACGCTGGCTCAGCGTGAGACTGAGTACGAGGGCGTGATCGATCAGCTCAGGCAGCTGGTCCTGGCGAGTTGGGCACCGGCGGATCGTGATACCTACGCCAACATGACTGATCAACCAGATCTGCCACTGCCCTTCCGCGCGCTGGATCTGACGCAGGAGCAGAGCGATGCCGTTGCGGCGGCCCGGCGTGCATACCGTGCCCGGATGGCCGTCGAACTTCCTGACGATGTGGCCGCGGCGGAGCGGAGCAGTTTTGAAGCCGCGGTGGCAAGCGCCATCGGATCGGGCAATCAACTGAAATTGGCCGCAATCAACCAGGCCAGCACGGATGCTTCGGTACGCGTGGTCGCCTCGGAGCAGCGCGTTCTGCCGGTCGATGATGGTGGGGAAAGCGAGTAGTCGCTCAAAAAAAAACACCGCCGGCCGCAGGGTTAGTGCGACCGACGGCTGAAATCAGCGCGCGTGGTCTTGCGACCACACAGGCTTGAAATCTATGAATAGCGAAACGAAACGGCGTCTGCAACCCGCCGGGAAGGCCGCAGTGCTAGGACTTTTCCTGTGCCTGCTCGCCTCGGTGGGTATCGCGGACTCAAAACTGGTGCCAACCACCGCTGCCATCGACTTCGGGCGGGTGCGGCCTTTTACCCAGCTGGAACGCACAATCCGCTTCAGCAACACCGGTTCGGAGGCGGTCCGCGTTTGTGGCACGGGATCAGACTGTGTCTGCCTCACCGGCCATGTGCCCGAATTGCAGGTTGAGCCGGGCAAATCCGGCGTCTGGCGCGTGCAGCTTGAAACCTGCGACTACATCGATGAGGTTCGGCGGTCCGTCTGGCTGACCACAGAGCCAGGAATCAGGGTTAGCGTTCCGGTTCGGTATCGCGTGGTTCCGGAGGTGTTCTCCGAGCCCGCCTTTGCCTCGCTGGGTATCTTCGGGGGCGACGGTCACGCGCCGGTAGTCGCCAATGTCAACGTGCACACCGTCGAAGATGCCGACTTCGAGATTCTTGCAGCGGAATCCGATGATCCACGCCTGGAGTGCACCGTAACGTTCAGTCGCGTCACGGCAGGTGATCCGGGACGGGTGCAGGTTGTCCTTCAGCAGGCGGTTGAGCCCGGCTCATTTCGACCGACCGTTTGGGTGACGACCACATCGGATGAGGTGCCGCGCATCCGCCTTCCGGTCTTTGGAACGGCAGCCGCTGATACAACGTCAGAAGACCAGATGGTCGACTTTGGGCAGGTGCCGTTCGGAGCTGACGAGCGACAGAGTTTCAGCATCGACCACGGCCCAACCACACGAGTCGGCCGCGTGTCCCTTCGAGGCAACGAAGACTTGAGCCTGATCGAAGTGCGCCGATCTCCGGGCGAGACGGCGATTCAGCTCTCTGCCGCCGGCCGAGTCCTTGGTCGAATTGAAGGCCGCATGCAGGTCCAGATCTTTGAGAGCGATGTCGAACTCAAGGCGGTCATCCCGATCCGGGGCGCGGTCATAGAACCGCCAGTCGACCAAACGGCCCGGAGCCAATGAAATGGGTCCAGCCGCCATCATCGCTCTGGTTGCGTTTTTGCAAGCACCGCCTCCTGAGACGGTACGGATCGACTTGCCTCCTGAGATCGAGCTGAGCACGTTTGTTGACTATGTCGCGACCAGCCTTGAGCTGAACCTGATCTACGATCGATCCGTGCTCAGCAAGAAGGTCAGTTTGACCTTCGCTCACCCAATTCCGAAGGAATCGCTGCCTGGCCTTCTGCGAAGCGTCCTGAGGACGCACGGCTTCGCACTTGTTCCGGCCGAACAGTCGGGCTGGCATCGGATCATCGCCCTTCAGATCGCTGACCCCGGAACGGCGCTGCGTGAATTGGATAGCGAGGTTCCTGGAGCGCAGGTGGTCTCCTACGTGCTTCCCTGCTGGCACGTGGAGATTACCCGCCTCCAATCCGCAATCGAGCCCCTCCTGACCAACCCGGGCGGAAGCATCCTGGTCATTCCGGAGGGAAACCTTCTGGTGATCACGGACTTCGCCCAGAACGTGCGGCGGATCCTGGAGATGGCCGCTTTGATCGATGGCCCGCAGAGCGTTCCGAGTGTGACACGCATCCCGGTCAAGAACGCGGACCCGGCCGAGCTTGCTGAACTGGTGACGCGGGTGATGGTCGAGCAACTGCGTTTGGGATCTACCGGCAGTGCATCCCTGCCCGTCAGTCTGCAGATCGATCCGGCCTCGGGCGACTTGCTCGCAATCGGAAACGTTGCGTATGCCAAACGGGCCAGGGACCTGTGTGAAGAGTTCGATCTCAAAGTGGAGCGCTCAACACAGGTCTACCACGCCGAGTTTGTTTCAACATCTCGTGTACGCAAGCTAGCAGAAGAATTCGTCGGCGGACTGCCGATGCGAATCGTCAGCGACGATGAAACCAATGCCCTGATCGTCACGGCTACGACGCAGCAGCATCGCGCCATCGGCCAGTTGATGGTTCGATTTGATGTGGCTCCCGCGGCGGCTGCCAGTCCGATGCGCTTCTATCAACTGATGAACCGGCGGGCCGACGATGTCTTCGCGTCGCTGGCTGGGCTGCTTGGCGAACCGAACGTTCAGGACACCGGGCCAGCGCCACGTGAGGATTCCGTTGTTCGACCGGAACTGACTCCGCCGGGCCAGGATCAAGCAGTTCAACAGCCAAGCCAGGCCTTGACCGCTGTCCAGGGCGAAGGTTTCTCGATGTCACTGGACGAGCACACCAACTCGATCATCCTCGTTGCGACTCCGGAAGTCCACCGCCAGGTCAGTGAGCTGATCCGGCGGCTTGACCAGCGGCGGCCACAGGTTCTAGTCGAGGTCACGCTGGTCTCAATTAGTGCCGACGAGAGCCTGAACCTTGGCGTCGAGCTACAGGCGCTCGATCTCGGCGACCCCTGGGACTTCCTGCTGTTCTCGTCATTCGGGCTGTCTGGAATCACACCAGCGACCGGTCAACGCATGCTGAATGTCCTTCCTGGCGGGACGGGCGTACTACTCGCTCCGGATGAGGTTCCCCTGATTGTCCAGGCCCTGCAGACACATGGAAAGACACGGGTTTATTCTGCTCCCCGACTCCTGGTAGATGACAACGCCACGGGCCGTCTGGAGAGCGTGGCGGAGTCTCCGTTCACGAGCGTCAACGCGTCAGACACTGTCGCAACTACATCCTTCGCAGGCTTCGCGAAGGCCGGCACGCAATTGACGATCACGCCTCACATCGCCGAAGGCGATCATCTTGAGATCGAGTATGACATCACCGTCAGCTCGTTCACCGGGGCCGGCGACGGGTCGATCCCTCCGCCACGAAGCTCAGACACGATCTCGAGCACAGTCCGGGTCCCGGATTCCTACACGGTCGTGGTTGGCGGCCTGCTGACCGAAACCCTCGGCGAAACCGAGAGTGAGATCCCGGGGTTGGGCGACATTCCGATTATCGAATTCCTCGCCGGGACCCGTTCGAAGAGCAAGAGCAAGGTGCGGCTCTACGCCTTCATCCGCCCAACTGTCATGCGCGACGAGACGTTTGAAGATCTCAAGTACATCAGCAAGGAGGATCTCGAGGCCGCGAACGTGGACGACGGGTTCCCACCTGACCGCATCCAGTTCATGAAGTAGCTGATCATGGTCGTCACGCCTACCAGCCTGGAACTGAACCGCATCTCGCGACGCTTCGTCGAGAAGATTCCGATTCACTTCGCCCGGCGGCACACCCTGATCGGACTCGATACGGATCATCCCGAGATTGTCGAGGTTTTCGCAAGCGATGCGGGCCAACAGACGATCGTTGACAATCTGGGTCTGACGCTCACCTGCGAGGTGCACCTTCGGGTGGCCAGTGATCAGGAAATCCAGACAGCCATCAACCAGGCCTACCAGCAGCGACAGACGGACATCGAAGAAGTGGCCTCGACGATCACCGGCCCGGAAGCGATCGATGTCGAGAACCTCGAAGCGGATGGCGACCTGCTGGACGACGCCACGCGAGCCCCGGTCATCAAGCTGGTCAACCTGATGCTCTTTGACGCCGTCAAGAGGCGTGCTTCGGATCTGCATGTGCAGGCAAAGGAAGACGGCGTCGTGATTCGCCTGCGGATTGATGGCGTTCTGTTCGACTATCTTGAAACCGGCGGTTTTCTGTTGGAGGAAATCGTCTCGCGGATCAAGGTCATGGGTGGAATGGACATCGCCGAGAAACGGCTCCCCCAGGACGGACGCACGACGGTCCGCATCGGAGAACGGATCGTCGATCTCCGCATTTCGACGATCCCGACAGCGCACGGTGAACGAGCCGTGCTGCGACTTCTCGACAAGAGCGCCCGGCTGTATGAGTTGCCTGAATTGGGCATTGCCGAGGATGTGCGCGAGAAGCTGGCCGAGCTGATTCAGCGCTCCCATGGCATGATCCTGATTACCGGCCCGACGGGCAGCGGGAAGAGCACAACGCTCTACTCAGCCCTGCAGCAGATCGACTACCAGAAGCTAAACGTCGTCACGCTCGAAGATCCGATTGAGTACCACCTTCCAGGCATCAGCCAGACGCAAGTCAGCGCCCGGAAGGGTATGACATTCGCGAAGGGTTTGCGCAGCCTGCTCAGGCAGGACCCGGACGTCATCATGGTCGGCGAAATCCGGGATGTGGAAACAGCTCGCCTGGCCATCCAGAGTTCGCTGACCGGTCACCTGGTCCTGAGCACGCTGCACACCAACGATGCTCCGGGGGCCGTGGCCCGCCTGCTTGACCTCGGCATTGAACCGTACCTCGTCGCAGATTCACTTCTGGCGGTCGGGGCGCAGCGGTTGGTTCGCAAAGTGTGCCAACAATGCAGCAGTGAAACTGCTCCAAGCAAGAGCGAGCTGCGTGAACTCCGCATCGAGGCGCGGGATCTTCCCACCTACATGCGCGGTGCCGGTTGCGAGACCTGCGGCCAAACCGGCTACTTTGATCGCATCTGCATCACCGAACTGATCGAGGTCAACGAACCCGTCCGGCAGTTGATCCACCAGCGGGCCCAGGCCAGTCAGATCCGGGAGTTGGCCCTGCAGCACGGTATGCGAACGCTAAGACAGGACGGCATCCGGCAGGTTAAGGCCGGCCTGACGACGCCAGCAGAAGTGCTGCGCGTCACACAGCTTGACTACCTGGCCAGCGAATGGGCGGCCTCCTGATGGGCGTTTTCAACTACCAGGCCCTGGACCCACGGCAACAAGCCTCAAACGGCACGATTTCTGCTGACTCGCCGGCGATGGCGCGTCAGTCTCTGCGGGACCGTGGCCTGACCATTACGAATCTCAGCGAAGCCAAGTCCGGCGACGGTGTGCCCTTCGCAAAGCTCTTTCGCCGCAGCGGCGGCTCTGCCGAGCAGCTGCCGGAGCTGTGGCGTAATCTGGCCGTCTTGCTCGATGCGGGCGTGCCCCTGGCGGGCGCCCTTGAAGTCTGCCTCCGGCAACAGGCCGGCGGGATCCAGGTGCTGGTGCGGCAGCTCCACGAAAGCGTCCAGAGTGGGCAGAGTTTTGCGGATGCTGTCGCACGGCACCAGACCTGGGTCGATGATCTGACGATCGCGATCATTCGGGTTGGAGAACACTCCGGAACCCTGGCAGCTTCGCTGGCCGAACTGGCCGATTTTCAGTCGCGACGCCAGGCGGTCTCTTCGAAGCTGAAGACTGCTTTCATCTATCCCGCGATCCTGTCGATTGTCGGCATCGCAGTGGTCATTTTTCTGATGACGTTCGTTGTGCCCCAGTTGGTCGAGGTACTTGTCTCGGCGGACCGGGCGCTACCCACGCCCACACGCATTCTCCAGTGGATCAGCGATCTGCTCCTGCAGCACGGTTTCCTGCTTGGGGCCGGGATTGCGGCGTCCCTCGTCGGCGTTTTCTTTGCCGTTCGCACAGATCGTGGACAGAGATTTTTCGAGCATCTCCAGCTTAGCACTCCGGTATTGGGCGAGTTGATCCGCAAGTCATGGGTCTCGCGCATCAGCCTGATGCTGGCGACGATGCTGCGGACGGATGTCAGGTTCAATGACGCGGTCCGCCTGATTCGCGAGGGGCTGCCGCACAAGCTCTACGCCGATGAGCTCCGCAAGATCGAAGCCGCCATCGAAGCAGGATCAGACATTGCGGGTCCGCTCCAGGGCAGCCGCTTGATGCCACCGCTGGTCGTTCAACTACTCGCGGTCGGCCAGGAGAGCGGCGAACTTCCCAAGATGCTCGAACAGGTGCGCCGCAGCTACGAAAAGGAAGTTCAGATCGCGCTGAGCCGCTTCATTGCCGTGCTGGAGCCGGCCCTGATCCTCTTGCTGGCTGTCGTGATTGGGTTTGTCGTCTTCGCCACAGTCCTGCCAATCCTGGAAACCACGAGGATGGTCACATGAGTACTCTGACAAGCCGAAGAGGCATGACACTGGTCGAGATCATGGTTGTGGTGGTGATCCTGGGAGTCCTGGCAACTACCGCGACGGTCGCCGTGCGCGACTACCTCGTTTCCGGCAAAAAGAACGCGGCCAAGCAGGAATTGAGCCAGATCATGTCAGCCCTGGAACTCTTCTACCTTGAGCAGGATCGCTACCCGAGCAACGAAGAGGGTCTCGCAGCGCTGACCGAGCGCACCGATGCCCACCCGGATGGACTGCTGCGCGGCGGCGATCTGAAAGACCCGTGGAACAAGCCCTACGAGTACGTCTATCCCGGTCTGAACGGTACCTACGACCTGATTTGCTATGGCGCGGACGGACTTGAAGGGGGAACGGGTGGCGCGGCTGACCTGGTCAGCTGGGAACTGAAATGAACCGTTCCGCGTTCACGCTGCTTGAGGTCCTCGTTGCCGCTGCCCTGATTGGTCTGGCCGCGACGACTGTCACGCTCGGGATGCGCGGATTGAGCACCACGGCACGACTGCGGGCAGCAGTCAGCACCATTGAGGACCAAATGGATCGCGGGCGATTCCTCGCACGAACAAGCGGCATGCCCGCCTGGTTGGAGTTCGACCGAGACCAGAGCCGCATGCGGATCCGGGGCGCAACCAGAACCTTGGATTGGCGCAGCATCGGCCGCGTCACGATCCGTTCGGTCGAGGATCAGCATGGAATCAAAGCCCAGGGCATCCGTATCAACCCCGTTCCGCTAGGCCGTGCCTGGGCCGTTGAGCTGGCCGCCGGCGAACGCGTGCTGGCACTGGCGTTCTCCGGTCAGCGATGCTCCGCGACGCACCTTGACGTCACGATCTCGGAACTGGACTGGACGGCCATAGCAGAGGCTTGTCAATGAGACGCGCTGGCATGCTGCTGCTGGAGGTGATCGTTGCACTAGCGCTGCTGGCCAGTCTCGGAGTGGCGATTGTCCGCATCCAGATGCAAGCCACGCATCAATACCGCGTGGCGCAGCGTCTTGATACCGCAGTAGCGCGTACCCGGGACCTGCTCTGGCAGTGGAGCGACAATGGGGTGGCCGTCACGATCCCCGCATCAGGCGCGATCTCGGAGACCATGTCCTGGCGACGGGTGGTCCGGCCAACCCGCGTCACGTTCGGCGTTCTGGCCACGGAGATCACAGTTCGCGTGTTTCACACCGCACCTGAGCAGGATCCGATCGAAATCTACCAGGTCGCCTGGCTGCTTCCGGATACACGCTCATGAGAGTTCGAGCAACGACACTCATTGAAGTGATTGTGGCGCTGGCCCTTGGCCTGCTGCTGGTGATGACTGTGCAGTCGCTTGCGGTCTCCGCCCATCGCACGCACACCATCCTCTCAGAACGAATCGCGACCACAAGAAGTACTCGCGTCATCGAGGAGGTCCTGCGATACGACCTGAGCAATCTGGCCGCACCGGTCGGCGTCGAGATCAGAGACGGTCGATTGACCATCGGCAGCCTGCTCAGGCTGAGTTCCGAAAGGCAGGCGGCCCGGGAGCGGGCCTCGGTCACCTACGCCCTGGAGGAAGGTGCCCTCGTTCGCCTGGAACGAGAAAGCACCAAAGAGGACGCGTTTGTTGCGCGAGTTGTCGTCGCGGGTGACATCAGTCGATTCGAGGCTCTTGTACACGACGGGCAGGCTTGGCGTGCGACCTGGCCGACACAGGTTCCGCGTGCCGTTCGGGCGATCCGGGTCATCGTCACCGATGCAAAGCGGACACATGCCGTGACCGTGCCCATCTCACCGATCAAGTGGAGTCGGCACGATGGCTAGGCAGTCAAAGAGACGCGCTGCGATGCTTGCGTTGGTACTGGCAACACTGGCCCTCTCGATCACGCTCGTGGCGCCGCTGGCGATGCGCACCGGAACAACAGCGATCGAGGCCAGCCGTGACGCGGGACTCTGCCGGCACGAGCTTGCGGTCGACTCAGTTGTGCTGGTGCTTCCCAACTTACTTGCGAAGGACCGCGACCTGAAGTCTCGGCTAGACCGCATGAACGCAGCGGAATTGCGCCTGGAGATCGGCCAGGTTCGCGTCAATGTGGTCATACAGGACGATTCCGCGAAGCTGCCGCTAGCCGCACTGCGTCGACCAGACAAGGGCCCGGCGGAACCGCTTAATCGCCTGCTGGCGAATCTCGGACATGAGATCCGAGCGCGGAGCGCCAACGCAACTGCCTTGCACCGTTACTTGCAAACCGGCTGTCTCGAGGACTGCCTCGATCGACCGAGCGATCGGCAGGTGTACACGGCCGAAAACGCGTTCGCAAAGTTCGTCACTCCGCTGACCGGACGAATCAACTTCAAGAGAGCAAGCCTGCCAGCACTTGTCGCCGCCCTGGATGATGCCGAACCGGGTCTTGCCCAGCAGGTCATCAACGTGCGCAGCCGCGCTGACTCAGTGGCTGAGCTGCACGACCAACTCGACTTGACGGAGCCTGCCGCAAACCGAATCAGCACGCTGCTCACGCACGAAACCACAAGGTATAGCCTGCTGATCGAAACGACGGTTGGCGACCGCAGCAACTGGTCTTACCTGATCTGCACCAACGAGGATCCCGCGACCGTGCTGGCTCGCTGGCAGGTGCATCCATGAGCCCGGCGCTGCGATTTCTGATCCTCACGCTGCTCGGCGGCTGGGTCGCGTGGCAGGCGTTTGCGCTCTGCCGACCTCTGACGCCATGGCGACCGCCGGCCATGAACGTCGCCGAGTCTCCGCCGGAGACTTTGGCTTCAGCCGCGCTGGCACTGCCTGATCTGGCAGTCATCTGGGAACGCGACCTCCACCAACCGGTCGTCGATCCTCCCAAAGTGGCGAAGCCGAAACGCAAACCGCCGCCACCACCATCGGTGCGGCTGATCGGGACCGTAATCGAGGCCGAGCGGGCGTTCGGGATCTTCGAGGAGCGTGGAACCGTCCAAATCAAGGCGATCGGAGAATCAATCGGCGACTACCAGATCATCCTGGTTGAACGTGGACGGGCCGTGATCAAGGCCGGCGACCGCGAGGTCGAAATCCACGTTCCATGGCACGAGCGACTCGGCGATGGCCCGTGAACTCACGATACGAGTCTTCGACCGCATGCTTGAGATCACTCGTGGTGATCAAACCGAGCGCGTCAACCTGAAGGCTGACAGCGCCCCCAGCCAGCCATCGGAAGCACTTGCTGAAGCGATCGGTGAGGCAATAGGTGGCCCAACCAGCGCAGCGCTTCTGGTCCCAGCCCGCTGGTGCTATGTGCACCAACTGACGCTGCCCCAGCGACGACCGTCGCACGAGACGCTCCGTTTCGCGTTCGAGGAGTTCCTTCCGGTTGACATCGAACAATTGACCTGCGACTTCCTGCCGATCGGAAAAACCGACTACCTCGCCTTTGGCATCGAGCACGCAGCATTCAAGCCCTTCCTTGAGCAATTGGCGGCCCGCGGTTGCGACGTACGGTCCATCTCACTTGCGCTTCCAGCCGGAGACTCCGACCTGGTCTGGTGTGATCGAGATCACTTCGTCCAGACAACCCGGCAGGGACAGCAGCTCAAGTCTATCCGCGTAGCTCGGCTATCCTGCAACGGCTTGCCACCGCAGGCGGCGCAGCTCCAACGTCATCTCAATGGCGATCTCTCCGGGGCAGGAGTCACGACCATTGGAGGTGCGCTCGAAGCGCCGGAATTGACCGAAATCGCTGAAGCGCTGAGCGGAGTGTCGATCGACCAGAACCAACCGGAAGTGCCGTTGCCAGTCAACCTGTGTCGCGGATCGTTGGTATCAGCATCCGCCGCCCAGCGGCGGCATGAACAACTCCGTAACCTGCTCATCGGAATCTGTCTGCTGCTGCTTCCGTTGATCCCAGCGTTGCTGATTCAACGGGCTAGTCTGCGTGGCCGACTTCATGCGCTGACCGACTGGCAGCGTGATCGCTATACCGAAGTCTTCCCGAATCAGTCGCCTCCCGCCGGTATCGCACGCCGGGTTGCTTCGGAACGCAAGCGCCTCGAGGCACTGACGATGTCCGATTCAACCACAGAAGCCAGGCCAGCCCTGCTTCATATTCTTCGTGACGTAGTCGCATCAATCCCGAAACGCCTCAACGTCAACGTGCAAGAGCTGAGGCTGGACAGTACCTCCGTCCTGGTCCGCGGGCTTGTCAGAGATCACGGCGCCGCTGAGCGAATCGCTCAGGGCATCGATGCCCTTGAGGGCCTCTCCTGCCCAGGTCCGCGAACAGACCGAGCGAAGACTGGCGGCGTCCAGTTCTCCCTTCATGCTATCCCGCAACCGAGAGAGCCATGAGCACAACCAACCAGGCACCAATCCGGCAGACCCGGATCGCAACGGCCGCGCTGCTCACCGTGGGCCTCGTGATCGGACTGCTATGGAGCTCAAACCAGCAGCTTCAGGCGGCGGTCTCCAACCAAGCCGCTGCAACCACCCAGCTTGCGCGCGACCTGCTTGCCATCGAGAGATTGCAGATCAAGCCTCACGTTGCAAGTGAGTTCGACATGCCGCAGGCCGATGTTATGGCCCGGATCCAGGCTGCCATGACTGCAGCCAACATCCCGAGTAATGCGCTCGCCAGCTCCGTACCGCAGGCCCCACGCCGCTTGAACAAGAGCAGCCTGCTCGAAGTAACCCAGCGGCTGTCCTTCGAGAACGTCAGACTTGAAGGACTGATGCGTTTCCTGTTCCAGGTCACTGCCGACAATCCCGGCTTCGAAATCAGCACGATTGCACTGCGGCCGACCACAGAGGCACGCTACAACGCAGACATCGGCATCTCGCACTTCTTCGTGCGTGAAGACGCAACTACGCGCAAATCGCCCGGAGCACAGCCATGATCAGCCACCGCCCACTTCGAGTCCTGCTGATTGAAGATGACGAAGACCATGCCGACCTCGCAGAGGCAGCCGTCGCAGATTGTCGGCACCAGACTGAACTTGAGCGGGCAACCAGCGGTGAACAGGCCCTGGAATTGCTGCAGACCAGCACCTTCGACCTGTTGCTGCTGGATCTGCACCTCCCCCGGCTCTCAGGACGCGAGCTGCTGGCGAAGATCAAATCCGACACGCGGCTGCAAGACACGCCGATCGTCGTCTTGAGCGCCTCGCAGTACCTGGACGAACAATGGCGTGACTGCCGCCCGCCGCGCACCTGTTACGTCGAGAAACCGATCACAGCCCAGCAACTCGACACCGTCATACAGATGGTCGAGCACTTCTGGTTTGCGATCAAGAATCAGACTCCGGGAATCGAGACGCCTTCGTGAAACACGGCAACATCAACGTAATCGGGTTGGTCGCGTCAGTGGCAGTGATCTGCCTGGCACCCTCACTCATCAGCCTGCTGGGATGGGACCGCTTGTTTGACGCCAGTAACCACCCACGCGGCGGTTACATCCACAGCGTTCTGGAATGGACCGCGTTCTGCACGTCCATCTTCATCGTGATCCTCGCGCTGCTGCACTACCGCATTCGCCATGACCCGGCTATCGCCGTCATCGGGCTGGCCATCTTTTGGGCCGGGTGCATGGATGCAGCCCACATACTTGGATCCGACGGTCTCTTCGTGGCTCCGCATGCAGACCTGGCCCCGTTCACATGGGCAGCCGCCCGTACGTTCAGTGCCACCGCCCTGCTGGCAGGAGCGGCGTGCCTGATCGCGTGGCGGTCTCGCGTGAAGGTTCCACTGGGATACGTCATCGCGGTCGGTTTGATCCTCGGATGTGCCGGGAGCGGCGTTGTGTACTACATCGCCACCGCTCCGCAGCTCCCGCAGACGATCTATCCAGAAAACTGGATCGTTCGTCCCTGGGACGCCGGAGCCCTTGTGCTCTTTGCGATCGGTGGGCTGATCGTGTTCCCGTGGCTGCATCGGCAACGCACAGACGTATTTTCTCTCGCACTCTGGCTCAGCGCAGCGCCCCAGGTCGCCGCACAACTGCACATGACGCTGGGCGCAGCTGCCCTCTACGACCATCACTTCAACATCGGGCACACACTCAAGATCGTCGCGTACCTGGTTCCTTTTGTCGGACTCGCCTCCGAGTACATCGGCACCTACTGCGCGCTGAGCATTGAGAGCGAACGTCGGGCCCTTACCACCGCCCAGCTTGAGCGCGCCAATGTACTCCTGACGCAACGCACGGCCGAAATGGAGCAGTTTGCATACACGGTCTCGCATGATCTGAAATCCCCGCTCGTGACGATCCTCGGTTTTTCAACACACGTTACCGGAGCGATCGAACGCGGAGAGTCAAACCTCGCCCTCAAGCACATGGACCGCATTACCCGAGCGGCCCGGCGCATGTCGGAACTGATCGACGATCTGCTCGAACTCGGCCGCGTTGGCCGTGTTCGGTCGCGACTTGAGGCGGTTCCACTCGAAGAGTTGATCACCTCCGCCGTCGAATCATGCAGGCAACGGTTTCCGAACAGCGTGATGGAGATCGCCGTTCAGTCCAACCTGCCCACGATCACGGCCTACCGCGGTCGCCTGCAGCAGGTCTTTGAAAACCTGCTTTCGAACGCCGTCAAGTACGGCAGCGCAAACCCGAATCCCCGTGTCGAAGTGCGTGCCTGGCATGGCAACGGCAGCTTGCAAGTGACCGTCAGCGATAACGGCCAGGGGATCGCAGCCGAGCATCATTCCCGGGTCTTTGAGTTGTTCCAGCGGCTGGAAAAGGACACGGCCGGCACCGGAATCGGCCTGGCAATCGTCAAGCGCATCGTCGAACTACACGAAGGAACGATCAGCGTTGCCTCCGCCGAGGGAGAAGGCGCAACGTTCCGGATCACGCTCCCTGGCGCAGTTGTTGTCTCCAGTGACCTCGAAAGCGAGAGTACAAATGGTGTCCAGCTCAATCCACTTCCTGCTGGTTGAAGATGATGATGATCATGCAGCGCTGGTTGAAATGGCGCTCAGTGAAAACCGCGTCTCAAACACGCTGCAGCGGGTGACGGACGGCACCGAGGGACTCGCCTATGTCCGCGCCGAGGTGCCCTTTCAGGATCGCCAGCGACCTGACTTGATTCTGTTGGACCTCAATCTTCCTAAGCTGGACGGGCACGAACTCCTTGGGCAGCTCAAGGCTGATGAAGACTTGCGCGCCATTCCGGTCGTGATTCTGACAACCTCACAGGCCGAGATTGACAAAGACCGAGCCTACCACAACCACGCCAACAGCTATCTGACCAAGCCGGTCGATGCCGATGCGTTTCAGGAGATGATCCAGGATTTGAAGCTGTATTGGGGGATCTGGAACCAGCGGCCGGCATAACCAATCAGAGCGCGAACACCCGCGGCTAGTTCTTGAGCAACACGGAGTCAACACGGTGATAGCAAGATCCACCGACCGAAGGACCATACGAAGACAACGACGACTGGTGGGGTCTAACCCGCCCACTCCCCCACGGCATCACCGTTTCTTGACTGTTGGCTACCCCAGGTTCCGGGGAACAAGCCCGGCCGGGATTCATGCTCGCTTACCTTAACACCCCAGGATACAATAGCATGGCGGCTACCTTTGAGGGAGAAAGTCGCACGGCAGCTCGGACCTGCAAACGCCCTCCTCCGACTAAGCACTCCGGGCTGCCGCTTTCTTGCCGGACAGCGCAATCACATCATCTACATGTTCCCATACCCAGACCGGGCCAACGCGTGTATGCTTGGCGTCAGCAACCTGGAGGGGTAGCTGCGTGATGGCCTGGGGCCTGCTCGAGATTCCCCCGTTTCGTTCAGGTCGCCGGGCCATCCTAAGAGATGCCAACAGTTGGCCCTAACTCCAATGTGTCGTATTGCAGCCATCCTGTTGAGACGACGTCGGCAGCCGATCACCGACTGCCGCTCGATGCACCTCGTTGGAGATGCGGAACTGCGCACAAGACCGATGTCTTGCATTCTACTCGTTGCCCGCGCCCATGCCGGGTGCCCCGTCGCGCTCCGCCGTCCCAGGCTCAAGCGGCAACTCTCGCTGGCGGGTCGCATCTTTCAAGTGATAGGTCTTCACGAATGCCAGGCGATCACCATTGAACATGAATCGAATGTTCACGAAGAACACGCCGTCGCTGGGACTTCGGAACAGGAATTCCTTGGCAAGCAGTTCCCGGACGCCGCGCTGGTAGGTGCGATCACTGATGCCGTGATCCTTGGCGAGATACTGGTTCAGCTTGATCTCATCAGAGCCAGGGTTGGCTCGCATCTCGTGGTACACGAGCTCGAACACCTGCATGCCGGTTTTCGACAGGTCAGCGGCCTGCTTAATGCCGTCCAGAAACAGCTTCACGAAGCGGCTTGAATCGACCTCTTCCTCCCACCAGAAGCCCATCCCACCGATGCCCTTGATCTCGCCGCTGCCATTGTCGACGATGACGGCCCCCTTGCCGCCGGGGACGTGGAAGCGCTTAGAGCGGGTTGCCATGCCATGTTTCGCCGGCACGCTCGGGTTGTGGCGATAGACCGGGAAGCCGTGTTTCGTGCTGATCTGATTTCGGCCAAGCGCCGCATTCTGTCGGTCTTCCGTCATTTTCCCCCCTTGTTTTTGTCACTAAACAGACACAGCACTGGCACATTGCCGACAAAAGCGCAAGCCTTTTTTGTCGGCATGACGACACGATCTGACGGCTTGGCGTCAATTCCTGTCGTTTTGGCTTGAGATAGTTCAATGGGTTAAGGGGTTTCTCTTTCTTATAGTAAAAAGCACACTTCGCGAGGCCGCCGCCGTAGTGGCGCTCACCACGCAGGCGAAGGCGGCGGCCGGGACGTTGTCCGTTTGCCGATCCGCCTGAAAGAGCTTCAGCCTGTGGATAACTTGTTCG
Source organism: Phycisphaerae bacterium (assembly GCA_030428945.1). Lineage (GTDB taxonomy): Bacteria > Planctomycetota > Phycisphaerae > UBA1845 > Fen-1342 > JAUIEC01. The sequence goes on from JAUIEC010000002.1 coordinate 88,965, forward strand.
GAAGTAGGGTTTTCGCTCTTTTTCACCATTCAATGCCCTCGACAACAGCCATGCTTTCCTGATCTGAGAACTCCTCGGAACGACGCAGTTCGCGGATCCAGGGAACACGGTGCGAAACGAGTCCCTGAAAGAGCCGCACGGCAGGCCGAACCTCGGCATTCAGGTTGCGGCCCCTCAGGCGAACCTGCCTGCCGGCGGCATGCAGCGTGATGCCCGAAGATGGATTGAATTCAGCCCGTTCAAGCCAGCCGTAGCCGATTGCCAGGATGCTGCCATCGCTTCGTTGCAGCTCCAGCATCAGGGCACGCTCCTTGACGCCGCGGAGCCAGCCGAAGGTTCCCAAATCGTCAGGTTCAGCGTCGTCAACCGGTGACGCGTTCAACGGACGCCGGTGTCGGAACTCGTCCGGCCGGCCCTGCTGGCCGGTGAACTTGTCCAGGATGCTATCGTTCATGCTCCAACTCCTTCCGTTCGAGCGTGGGGGCGCCGCGAGCCTTGCCGGGACCTGCCTGCTCAAATGCCGGCGTCAGCACAGCCGCCCGTGTACGTCGATGTCGTAGCGACATGAACTCAGTTGCGGTGGGGCGGTCATCCGATTCACGGACCGCCTCCAGCAGCGACTCCTTGTCATCCGTGTAGATCACAGCCTGTTCACGGCCACGGGAGACGGAGACGTAGAATTGTTCGCGCGATGCGGCGGGGAAGGAAGCAGCTGACTCGCCGATGAAGATGCGATCTACAGTCTTCCCCTGGCTGCTGTGACTCGTACCAACATAGCCAAAATCGATGTGCCCGTAGTCCCGGGCGATCGTCCAGCCCTTTACCCGTCGACGCTTGCCGCTGGCCGTAATCGTGCTGGCAAGTTCGATATCGCCCTGTTTGGTGAAGCCTTTCACGGTGAAAAGCGCACCGTTGTTCAGGTCGTGTCGCCCGTCGGTGGTCTTTCCATTGCGGCTGATCCGGATCGTCTCGCCAGGCCGGATTTGCATGGCTCGGCGGTGGAACACCTGGAAACGCGGAGCGTGACTCAGGTCTACCGGATCGACTCCAAAGGTCAGCCGGGAGCCACGTCGCACGCCGGGGGCATTCTGGTGATAAACGAGCACGTCGCCCGGCAGGTAATTGACTGCGTCGCGACGCTGGGCCTCGGTCAGGTACGCAGGTTCCAGGACCTCGAACTTGCGTTCAGCCCCCTCGAGTTCGCCAGCCCGTTCAAGGCCTTCGCGGATCTCCGAGGTGATCCACTCGCCTTCAAGATGCGTCGGTGAAACGACCAGGGCTGACTTGCCGGCCTTGATTGCCTCGATGTAGTCGGCCGCAAGCTGCTTGTACCGCTCGCCAGGAGCGACTTCGCGGATCCAGCCCATCTGATCGAGATGGTGGAATCCGTCTTCGACGCGCCCGTCACTGAGTGCCTGGACCACCTGCTTGTATTCGTCCTGTTGTCGCTGAATGTCGCGGATCTCGGCTGGCTTCAGCCCCGCTTCCGTCTCAAGCAGTCGCAAAGCGGCTCCTCGTTCGACAGAACCATGCTGACGCGTGTCGCCGGAGAGTACGACGCGGGCATCCAATTGGTCTGCGGCATCGAAGACGTGTCCCATGGTTCGGGACCCGATCAGGCCTGCTTCGTCGATCCAAACGACTTGACCCCGAACCCGTTCCTGCATCTGGGGATCGATCAGCAGCCGCGCGACCGTATCAGCATCGCCGAAGCCTTCCTCACGAAGCACACCACGGCTTGCGTCGGCCGACGGAGCGAACGTGAAGACCTTCTTTCCGCCTGCTTCGATGCCTTCGACGGCTTCCTGCATCATCGTGGTCTTGCCGGTGCCCGCAGCGCCACGAATGAGCATTACGCGGTCACTCGAGTTCAGGACATGCTCAACGGCAGCACGCTGGTCCTTGTTGAGCCATTTGCGATTGAGTTCATGGCCTGGCGAACCAAGCTGTGGCTGAGTGCCGCGACCATTGCGGGCGAATGCCAGCATCCGATCTTCCTCCGCAAGGATCTCGGGTGCCGTGATGAAGCGGCGAGTGCCACGGTCGGCCGTCAGTAGTGGCCTGGCAGCGAACGATACCAGCACTTTATCCGGGCTTGCAGTTCCGTAAGCTCGCTTGAGAGCCTCGGTTTGGGCGGTCCGCTCCGGAACTACCGCAGAGCGTTCGAAACAATGTTGCAGGGCCAGTTCGACGGCTCGCTCTGCGTCACGCTGGCCGTCGTCAGTTCGGTTTTCGTGCGATCGAAACTGCAGGCCTTCGATCGAATCCAGTTCGGCGGATGTCAGCCGGCTGCGCCATTCCTGGCGGAGTTCATCCATCGACAGCTCAGTCTGTTTCCTCTCGCGCGTCCTGGCTCCCAGGTCGCCTTTGTCCTCCGGTCGATCCAGGCCCTTCACCTTGGCTGTTTCTTCGATCAGCGACGTCCTGCGGGAGAATTTGGTCAGGGCAGATTTCGCAATCCCCTCAATCTCCCAGCCCTTGCGGGTACGCTGAATTGGTAGGCCCGCTTCAGCCAGTCGGTGCGAGAGATTCGAGTGGAAGACGGCTTCGAAGTAGGGGGCGTCACGTTTCAGGTCGGCGAACTGGCCCGCTTTCCAGCGCTGCTCGGTTTCGTCCCAAGTGGTGTTGAAGACGAAGGCGTGGGCGTGCAGGTGAGGATCAGGAACGCCGTCCACCGGCCGGGCGGTGAAGTGCACGAACTCACCCCAGGCTAGATTGCCCGTGACCCGGTCCTCGTTGCGTCCGCCTGAGCGGACGCGTGTCTTCGCTTCGCTCTCGATCTCGTTCATCGTCTGATTCACCGATTCACGGAATGCCTCCAGAATGCGTTGGTCGCCGGTCAACGCATACAGCACCGAAACGCTCTTGGGAACGTGGAAGTTGAAGTCGTAGCCGATCCGCCGGCCGGGACGTTGTCGCACAGTAAGCGTCTCGCCGCTGACCGGATCTTTGTTGTCGCAGAGTGCATCCCATTCGTCGGCGCGCACGGCGCCGGACAACCCGAGCTGCTCGGCGCCCTTGCCGCGCCAGAGGCCGGCAAGTTCCTGCCCCTCGCTGTAATAGTCGGAGGTGCTGTAGTAGCTCTTCGCGCCGGCGGCGTTGCTGTTTTGGGTAATTCGAAGCATCGTAGATAGTATTCATCAAGAAACATTCCAAGTGGCTAATTCTCGGAATCCCATTTCGGGACGGGACCCGCTATCCGCTCCGGTTGCGGTAATCGGATCGCCTGTCGCGGTGGATGCTGCAGCGGCGAATCGAGCGAGACGTTTCATCCCGCAGTTGTGGCCGCGTCTAGTTCGCCCGCTTTGCCCTCTCTCTGGTCACGTCATGGCCGCTTTGTGTGTTCGTGCATCGTTGCCGGATTGGTGCCACCTGTTCCGCGTCGTCTCTTCCGGTTTCCTCGGTCCACTCCCATTCGGTCCTTGTTACTGGCTCGTATAAGAGCCGCCGCCGGCCGTTCAAGCAGAAAACCGGTTCCTCCTGAAGGTACCTCCCGTTTTCGGCTTGATCGGTGCGCTAACGCCCGGCTCGCTGGCGGCTCTTCCCTGACGTGCCAACAAGGCCGCGATGGGCGCGGCCGGACAACCAGAAAGAAGGAGACGAACATGTCAGACACCAACCAAGTCAACCCGAAGGCACCGAGCCACACTGCCTACCAGGTCCGCGAAATCAGCAAGGACAAGTCCAACTGGACGAGAATCGGAAGTGCCTGGCCCAACCGCGACGGGCAGGGCTTCAACATCCAGCTCGATGCCGTGCCGCTTGATGGCCGCATCACCCTGCGTGTCGTGGCCGACAAGAAGGAGTAACCGCAACCCGGGCGGACGCTTCGGCGTCCGCCCTTCATCTTAGAAGGAGAAGAACCATGAAGACCCACTCAACCCGAACTCCCGTTAACCCGCACTACGCCAGCCGCAGCAGAGCCGGGCCCATCGCTGCACCAGCGCCCACAGTCCAATACGTGAAGCTGCCGCTCGCGCCCCGGAACGCCAGCCCGGTGCCACATCTGACGAGCCTGTATCACAATCCCGACCCCGGCAGGTACGGCAAGCGAAGTTACCCCGGGAACTGCGGCGGAAATCTGATCCGTGATCTGCTTCGGTACTACCAGCCAACGACCGTGCTTGACCCGATGACCGGCAGCGGCACCTGCCGCGATGTCTGCACCGATCTCGGCTTGCTCTGCTGGTCAAGTGATCTGCACGAACAAGTCGATGCCTGCTCGCCAAACTCATTCCCGCGCGAACGCTTTGATTTCTGCTGGCTGCATCCACCGTACTGGCGTCAGAAGCTGTACACGGAGGATCCGCGCGACCTTTCGCGGACCGAGACGCTTGAGGCGTTTCTCGTTCGGTATCAGAAGCTGATCGAAAACTGCGCAGCAGGTTTGGTGCCCGGTGGCCGGATGGCGATCCTGATGGGCGACTACAGTGATCGCGAGTCAGGATTCGTTCCCCTGGTCTACCACACCAAACGCCTTGCGTTTGAAGCCGGACTCAGGCAGTGTTGTACCGACATCGTTCGTTTCAGCCATGGAGCCAGCAGTAACCGCAAGGTGTACCGCTCAGCGTTCATTCCGGGACTGCACGATGTCTGCACTGTCTTTGAGAAGCCAAGCCAATGAAGCCAGATACCGAATCTGACGAGTTGCTCAATGAGCTGTTCCATGGCTGCGCCCTGGCGGCCTTCGTTGACCAGGCCGTGGCCGAAGGCGGTCCGCCGGATTCGGAGGCTGTCCGCAAGCGAGCGTATCGATACTACGAGCAGTCTCTTACGGACAAACAGCGAGAGCGGCGCGAGGCCTGAGCCAAGCAAATCCGTGTTTACAACGCCGTCAGACTGTGGCATTGTGGAAAACGCAACGGGAGAAAGAACATGATCAACCCAGACGAAATTGACTTCAGCCTCATGTCCACGCCGGAGCGACTGATGCTCGCCCAGCGGCTGCTGGACAGCGTTCTGGCGGAGGCAACACCGCTGAGCGATGCGCAACTGCACGAAATGAACCGCCGAGCCGCGGCGATCGACAGTGGTGAGGCGGTTTGCGAATCCTGGGATGCACTCCGCGGACGAATCCCGCCGCTGTCGTGAGACCGGTCGCCTTCGCACCGCAGGCCGCGTTCGAGCTTGGCGATGCGGCCGCTTCCTATGAAGCCACAAGACCTGACCTGGGTCGCGAGTTTCTCAACGAGATTCACCGAACCTTGATGCACGTCGCAGTTCATCCTCAGATCGCCCCGGCGATTGGCGGCCAGTTTCGACGGGCCGTTGTGCATCGCTTCCCGTACTCGATCGTTTATCGCCTGGGGGCAGGTGAAGTGCAGGTGATCGGCATTCTGCCGACGCGAGCCGATCCGCGTCAGCTCAAGCAGCGGCTCTCCCTGAATCCACGCTGACAATCGTGTTTACGGTGCGTCGTGTTTCCGCACAGTCGTGTCGTCGCATCTGCGATTCCACGACTACACGGTCACACGATTGCACGACTGAACATTCCCAGCGGGACACACTGCCCTGAGGGCCGTTCCGGCCCTGATTCAAACACCTAGTCCAATTCCCCATTTCCCTGAATGCTCCCTGTTCGGACAGTGTACGCGTCCGTGCTCGCCGTCAAGGTCCTACTCCGCTGCGCGGAGCGTCTCTTAGGGCCGGCGAATATCTGTTTACACTTGGCATGCTCTGTAGTAATTGCAGAAGATGCACGACGACCTGAAGAAAACATCTGCGGAGACCGCTCTCTTATTAGCAGTGATCGCTGATGATTATACGGGCGTAGCTAAGTCTCTTCAAAGAGGCGCAAGTTCAAATGGTTACCACGACGGACTCTCGCTCTTACACATCGCTGTAATCCGCGGGGCGCGGCATGCCGCACGTATGTTAGTGCTTGGCGGTGCGGATGTGAACGCTACCGACGAGCTTGGCAACAGCGTTCTTGTGACGCTTGTGTCGATGGACGAAACCAAGGTGCGTCGCAGTATCCTGCGCGACTTGTTGCTTGCGAAGCCCGACGTGTCATTGAGCCATGTCGTGTCGGGGCGTACGGCACTTGAGATCGCGACCCGTGCCGGGCATCAGCATTTCGCAGCCCAGTTGACGCGAGAGGCGGCGACGTCTCGCCACTTATCTAGGTGAGGATCGCGATGTGTCTGCGTTCACAAGTTCCGACAGCCGTTTTTGGGGCTAAGAAGGGTACTATCGAGGTTTTCGCGAGCGTCGCACTAATTCGCCGGATCTGTCTCGAAGTGTGCGAAGAAGTGAGAAACGATTCTGTAGCTCGCCGATCATAGCTTCGTCTCCAACGGCCACGACCCCGGGATTTCCATCACTGTCGTAAGAATTGCTTGTGAGGTAATTGTCGCACAGCATGTACGCGCACTTTATGTGCTCGTATTCTAGTTCTTCGATCGAAACAACACGGATTTCACCGGGAAAAGCATAGTGCTGCTTCAGGATACTCTCTAGGCGAGTGCGCTTGGGATGCTGTCGGTTGGTGAATACGTCCTCCTCCATTACAAAATACCGAGTGATTCTGACTCCTCGCTCTGCCGCGGATCGATTGTCATTCAAGTACCGGCCATAGTATGGGCTGCTTTGATCCCAAAACCGCATAAAGTAGTCTTCGAAGTCAACTGTTGCGGCTTCTATTTGATCCTGGGAGTCCTTGACGGCCTGGGAAAGGTGTTGCATCCGCTGAGTTTCTTTCTCTTTCGGGTAGTCTCTCCTCTGTGCCGTAGTGTATACGGCTTTTGCTTGCTGGAGCCCATTGTCCACTAAGGACATCGCGAAAGCAAGGCTGTGTCTGCGAGGTCCGGTTGCATTGGCTGTTAGACGCCCTAGGTCCTTGATCTTCGTCAAGACCCACTCGTCGGAAAAAGCTTGCTGCTGGACTTGAAGTGTTGCCAAGAGGCCTTTGGCTGCCTCCTTGAGTTCGCGATCGTCGGTGCTGGCACGGATACTGATTGAAATGTCGGAGATGTACTGCAGGCCTTCGGAGTGCAGGAGCAAAGACGTGACGACCGTTCCAAGCCACATCAATGCGAAAGTCACCGCCAGTGACAAAACGCCGTCCTTGGTTAGCTCGGCTCCTGCGGAAATCGAGTAGACGCCATACACGAACGTAACAAAACTGATAACCACCGTGATGATGGCGGACCAGACCGACGTACGGCGAAAGAGTGAGGGGCGTGGAATAGCTGGTTCTTGCTCGTTCATGTTAAGGTCCACGGAATAGTCGACACCTTCTTCGGCGGTGGCGGGCTGGCTAAGTGAGCACTGTACCGGCGGAACGGTAGGGGTTGTTGCCAAGGGTCACAAGTAATGAGATAGTCTGGCTTCACGGTGCTTGTGGCTCAAGGTGGATGAGCGATGGCATGCCTGCCGGTGTGTGATCAACTCGGCCCGGCGTTTGTTGAGGCATTGACGTCTGAGCGACATTTTCCAAATAGCTCCTTGAGCGAGCATCCGCGACGCCCGCATGACCATGATTGTACCGATCCGCGTCCACCCCCGGCAAGGATGAAGTTCCAGCTCCGCTCGTGACGACCGTCCGGTCCGCAAGTCGCCTGTTCTTGTCGGTTTTTCTCCATGCCCCGGCGTGGCGTGGAAAGACGGGAGGCGCTCTGTTCCCAACGGCCCCGCGTTGCTTAGGTTAGGCCGTTCCGACCCCGAACCAGACCCTCAATACCTATTTCCCTGAATGCTCCCTGTTCGGACAGTGTACGCGCCCGTGCTCGCCGTCAAGGTCCTACTCCGCTGCGCGGAGCCTCTTCGCTGACAGTTCCACCTGTGACCGCTTGCGCGCGGCCGCTGAACTCTCTCCTTCCGTCGGGAGCATCCCGGCTGGCGTGCGGATAACCGCACAAAACAACACAAAGGAGAGTCTCATGTCGTTCGACCTGTACCAGGAAATCACCGATCAGATTATCGCTATGTTGGAGAAGGGCGTGGTGCCGTGGCGTTCACCGATCCTCGGGGCCCAGTCGGCCGGGCATCCGAAGAACCTCGCCAGCAAGAAACCGTATCGCGGCATCAACGTCTTTCTGTTGGCGTTCACCGCCTGGGCGGAAGGCTATCCGTCGGCCTACTGGCTGACCTTCAATCAAATCAAGGAACGTGGCGGTACCGTCCGCAAGGGCGAGAAGTCCACGATGGTCGTCTTCTGGAAGCTCTTTGAGACCACCGACCGGGAAACCGGCGAACTCAAGGAAGTGCCGGTCATGCGATACTATCGCGTCTTCAATCTGGCACAGTGTGACGGTATCGAGATGCCCGACGCCGCGGCATTCGAACCGCTGGCCTTTGAGCCGGTCGAGCAGGCTGAAGCGATCTTGGCCGGCTATGCCGATGGTCCGGCGATTGAGCATCTTGGCACCAAGGCTTTCTATCGACCGGCCCGGGACATGGTCCGGATGCCTGAGCGTGAACGTTTCACCAGCACAGAAGAGTATTACTCGACGCTGCTGCACGAACTGGCCCACAGTACCGGACACAGCAAGCGGCTTGACCGCGGTCTGGATACCGAGCTGGCTCCCTTCGGCTCGACGGAATACGGCAAGGAAGAACTGGTGGCCGAAATGGCCTCGGCGTTCCTGTCTGGCCATGCCGGCATTGAGCCGGCAACGATTGAGAACCAGGCCGCCTACCTGGGTGGCTGGCTCCGCAAGATTCGCGGCGACAAGATGCTGATCGTCCAGGCCGCCGGTGCCGCCCAGAAGGCTGCCGACTGGATCCTGGGCCAGCGATACCCTGCCGAATAGGCCACCTTGAGCCGGCGGCGGAACGTCCTCCGTCGCCGGTTCTCTTCCGGCAACAGAGTGCTTGACTGTGCTGGCGTCGGTGTGGCATGTTTCGTTCGATGGGGCTTGGAATCCCCGGGACGCTACCGCGCGGTAGATCACTTCGCGCGCCCTCGGTCGAGAGGGCGGCGGAATACAACACCGGTTCACCGGGAATACGTCGCGCGTCGTCTCGGCGTTCCAATCTCTCGGCGTCAGCGCCGGCCTCCATCGCAAACCAATGGAGGACCGACTATGCCCGAATGCCCAAGATTTGAACTGAACCAGCAGATTGGACGCCGGATCCGAACCGCCCGCGAATGCCGACAGCTCACTCCCGAGGAGCTCGCTGCCGCCGCTCCATTCTCGCTGCCCCGCCTGCGACGCATCGAAGCCGGGGCAGAGCCTGCCGATGTTGTCGAGATCGAACGCATCGCGATCGCTCTGCGACTACCGATCTCACAGTTCATCGACCGCTGCAGGCTTTGCGGCGAGCTGTGAGCCGCTGCGTTGGCGAACTTCCCAGCGACGTGTGAGCGTCGAATCACTGCTTCGCGGGGGCCGCCAGGTGCACAAATGGTGGCTGTGTGGCGTTAGAGGCGTCCTTGTCCGTGGGAGCAACTAGCCGATTATCTCGATCATTTCACCAGGGTTCTCGCCGCACGCTCGGCACCAGGCTGCAAACTCCACCGGGTCTATCCTGCGGTCTCCGATCTCAGATCGATGCACCATCGTATTGTGCATGTTGAGTGATTTGGCCAGTTCTCGCTGCGTGAGGCCGGCATCGGCGCGCATCCTGCGCAGCATTCTGCACAGCCTCCTATACGCCGCTTTGTGCTGAGCCCTTGCTGCCATATTGGCAGCAGGTTACGGTACCCGGATGCTGCTGCTAGTTTAGCAGCAGGCGAGGTGCGTTGTCCGGCTCCGTGAGTGTCCGTGGTGCGGCGCTCCATTCAGGGAAATCCCGCCATGCCAGCGAACTACGACCCGCTTGCCCAGCGGCGGCCCTTCTTCCTTGATCCGCCCGTGTGGGAGGCACTCGAGCGTCGCATGCAGCTGACGCCGCGGCAGGCGGCCATCATGAAGCTGGTGCTGCGTGGCTGCAGCGACAAGCAGATCGCCGCCGAACTCCAATGCGCGATTCCGACTGTCCGTACGCACTTGACCCGTTTGTTTACTCGCTTGGATGTGAGTGATCGAGTTGATCTGATTCTGTATGCCTTTGCCGAAGCACAGCGCTATTGGCAGGAGGGCGGCATTCATCACCCACGATGACATCAGGCTCGATGTCATCGGATTCAACGTCTTCACTTCTTCGGCTTCCGAATCCTAAGACCAAGAGCGGTCGAAGATGGCCGCCGCGCCGTTGGAAACCAGCGCGACTTCATCAAACTTAGGAGTGGGAATATGTCATGTCAGCTTCGCTCATTCGCTTTTCGAAGCATCGCCCTCGCGGGCTGCTTCGCTGCCGTTGGGGCAACCGCCGCTAACGCCGACATTGTCGGCCTGAACGGCCTTTCTGGATGGGAGTACAACCAGTCTGATACTTCCGCACCAGCGGATCTTCCTGATCCTGAGACCATCCAGATCACCAACAACGCCGGCGCTGAAGCCCGCAGCATCTTCTTCACTACGCCGCAATCCATCGCGCAATTCGAGGCGACGTTCACCTACCGGGCCACGGATGTCAGCCTGTTTGGGGGCAACTACGGTGTCACACTGACGCTGCAGAACGACCCGCGTGGCCCGGAAGCGATCGGCGGAACCGGCACGGGACTCGGCTATACGGGCATCGGTCCAAGCGCTGCTGTCACGCTGGGACTGCAGGGCAACACCAGCGGGTACTTCACCGGTGGCGTGATCGGGGGCGGAAGTTCGCCAGTCTCGCCACTGGTGCTCGCATCGGGCAACCCCATTGATGTCACCGTCGCCTATGACGGCAGTTTCCTCTCAGTTGACGCGATCGACACGGTCACGCTCGCGAGCATGCCGACCCGAAACTACATTGTGGATGACCTTGCTGACATTGTCGGCGGCGACACCGCCTTCATCGGTTTCACCGCCAGCACCGGCTTCAGTGCCGCCAATCAGTTCATCTCCAATATCCGGTTCACCGAAGTGCCTGAGCCGGCGTCTCTGCTGTCGATGGTGCTGCTGGGGGCTGTGCTCGCTCGTCGCCGCTAGCTAAGCCAGGCGAGGGGCCGTGACTGATTCGGTTGCGGCCCCTTCGCGGGCCAGCGATCGCAGATCCGGCGATCAGCTCTTGCAGTGGGATGGATTGCAGCAAGGAGGATAGTTCCGCGGAGCCCGAACTATGCAGTTCACGCAGCTCATAGGCGCAACCCAGCCTTCGCGGTGCGGACAGCCTGCGCTTTAGTCGCGTGCGAAGATTCGACTCGAGGGCGGCGTTGTCCGGGCAGACCATGCGTGTCTCACGCGGACGGCTGCCGACTCGGCCGTTGCGGACGACGATCAGCCAGTGGCCGAACAGATCCCGGCCGACGTTGATCGCGTAGTATCGGTGGCAGTTACGCTGCGGGTTTCGGGCGACGAGAACAATGGAAAACTCGCCTTCCATGTCAGTGCGACCGGGTGCCGCTGAGTAGCGTGATTCTGGGATAGGCACGCTTCCCACGCTTCTGGAGTTGTTGATCCGCTGTGACGAGCTCGGCGTCCAAATGCACTGCCGTTGCGATGTACAGGCAATCGGCGAGAGCATGCGTTGTGTCCATCGCGATCGCGATGGCGTTCTCCAGCACTTGATCGAATTCGATCACTTGAACGACATCGTCGGCGAGCAACCCGGTCCATATCCCGATTGATTGGCGGACTTCCGCCTCCGAGAGGATTCCGTCTCGCTGTTTACGCAGGACGGCACCCGTTACTTCGATCCGCGCGTGCGACGGCACAACCAGCGTACTCTCATCCGCAAAGAGCTGATTGGCCGACGCTGCGCCATCTTCGATGACCAGCCATTTCACGGCTACGCTTGCGTCAACGACGATCATGTCCGACGGTCGCGCTCCTCGCGAATCAATGGAGTCGAGTCCGGCATGACCCCGTGACGGGCACGCAGCTCTTCCTGCCACGCTTCGATGCGCTGCAACCATTCGCGCCGCGGCCTGCTGGCCTCGTCGGTCAACACCGCCCGCAGCTCCGCCCCGAGGCTGCGTCCATTCCGTGCGGCTCGCTGGCGAAATTCGGCAATTACCCCGTCATCGACTTCCCGTACACGTATCTCACCCATGATCCCCTCATGCCATTAGTTGGATTGAATCACGAGTCTGCCACAGTTTCGCCCAGTGCGCAAGCAGAATCGATGAACCCAGTCTGTCGACGCGACGCCGGCCACGGTGACGTGTCCAAGAGCGTTTAGCCAAACCGCTTGCGCTGACTTGTCCATTCTGGTAGCAACTGGGAATGGCCAGAAACACTTCTTTTTGGCCATGTCGGACGGCGACCCGCTAACCGACTGATTTTGCGAGAAGGGCGATGGGAGATTCGAAAGAGGTTTTTGGCCAGGGGGGTGCGAACGAGGTTCGGGTCGCGTTGTACGCACGCGTCTCGACCTACGATCAGCAGACCCTGCCGATGCAGCTCGCTGCGATGCGAGAATACGCAACGAGACGACACTGGACCATCGTCCGGGCCGAGCAGGAAATCGGATCCGGTGCGAAGCAACGTCCGTTACGAGACGAGCTGCTGACCGCCGCACGCAGGCGTGAGATCGATCACATCGTCGTCTGGAAACTCGATCGCTGGGGCCGCTCGCTTGCCGATCTGGTAACGACGCTCGACGAACTGCAATCCCTCGGCGTCGGCTTCGTCTCGGTCACCGAAGCGCTCGATTTCACCACGCCCAGCGGCCGGGCCATGGCCGGCATGCTGGCTGTCTTCGCTGAGTTCGAGCGCGACATGCTCCGTGACCGCGTCAAAGCCGGTATCGCGTCTGCTCGAGCAAGGGGGAAGCGACACGGTCGACCGGCGACTGCATCCGCACGTGCCAAAGAGATTCGAGGTCTTTGGTCCGCTGGGCTAAGCAAGCAAGCGATCGCCTCACGCCTCGGCATCAGCAGGACTTCCGTTCGGCGTGTGCTGGCTGCTGTGGATCAGGAAGTCGAGTGTACGACGCCGCAGTGACTCACGGTGAATGCGACGGTCGAAGCTACCTGCCGATCTGCTCTCAAATCGGAGTTGTTGGAGCAGGCCGGACGATCTTTGGGACTCTGTCGGGCCTCAACGGCAATCCTCATCCCAAGCCGGTGTGCCCGCAATCACGGGCTGGACGACTCAGGTTGATGCCGCCGTCCACCAGGACAAGCTGCCAAAGCCGCTTTCCGCTATGCGGAAGCCTTCGGCTTTTCGCTTGCTCCTGGCGGACTCTAAACGGCATCGGATCACCCATCGTCCAGCCGCGGTTGACGCGGCTCACAACCAACAGGAAGGAGATTTCCATGACCAAGACAGACAGAACATCCGAAGGGACGGAAGACACCACCCAACTCACCCTACATATGCACTCAGAGCTGGCAGAGACCTTTGACCATTGTTTCAGCCCAGGTGACGCAGCCTCCGCGTTTGACCATCTCTACGAGCAACTACCTCGGTTGCACCGCAATCGCGAGGCTGCTGCTCACGTCCGCAGACGCCTCCCGTTCATCCGCATCTATCACGCGTATCTGGACTGGTACCCGATCGGAGTTACCTACGTACAGGTTGGACACTCCCTCATCGTGATCGACGTGTGGCACGACGATGATCCTCGTTTCAGTCGCCGGTTCGATCACAAGCTCGTCAATGCCGATTGTTGAGACCCTGCCGGGCGGCTCTGCTGACGCAGGGCTGCCCAGCTTTGGTGACGACTCCGCAACCGAGCGGGAGAGTACCGCGCTGGCCACCGGCACGTGTTTGGCCGAACCGCGGGCCGCCTGACTGCCAACCAAGCGAAGTGACATGCCATCTCCCCCGGACGGACGTGTCGCTTGCTGGTTTGTTCGGCGTTCGTCGGCGTGCTGCCCCCTCGAGGCCGGCTGACCTTTGATGCGAACCTGGCGATCGTCGCCCGTGCGTCAAGGAGCCGTGTTGTCGGCTGCGCCTCCTGCCCGCACCACCCTTCCTTGACTCAAGGACTCAAGCGAACGCCCAGCGGTCGGCATCGGTCAACCAACCACGAAAGGAGACCAGCCGATGAAAACGAACAACCTCAACCAGCACGACCCAATCCGCGACGCGAACGGAGGTGCAGCATGACACTCTCACACGCTGACCTGCGGCAGTTCACCGGCGACCTGGAGCGCTACCGCCACTCGCTGAGCCGGCGGGTGATCTACACGCCCGGCGTGCGCTTTGCCGCCCAACACGGCCAGGCATACTGGCTCATTGACGAGATTGCACTGTATCTCGGATCGCGGTCGGCGGGCCAGGCCGTCGCATCCGATCCCCGACTGGGATCGCTGCACTTCTGGACGCTGACCGTCAACGAGGACCGTTCGGCTCAGCTGATGGCTCGAGCCGACAGCGGCGAAAAGCCGTTCCACACCGTCGAGATTCCGTTCACGGACTTCCCGCTGGACCAGATCGACATCTGGGCCGGCTTTGACGGCGAGCACTGGACGCTCTACCTGCCGTCTGAGCACTGACGACGAGCGAGCCCGCCTCTCTGCCGAGGCGGGCTCGTGATGTTGCGCGGCGAGTTCCCTGACCTCTCGGGCGTCCAGCGGGCTACGACATGTTCTCAGGGGGCATTCCAAAAGACTCTAACTTGAGTAACGCCTCCGGAAGGTGTGTCAGGTATGCTCATTCCGTCGCCTCTTGGGAGCAACACTTGACGCCAACTGCCGTTGACATGGGGCAAGTCGCCCTGAACGCCTACTTGCCAGCCTGGCTGGCTGTCGCTGGTCTCGGACTTGGGGGATGCTGTATCGCCCGGCTGTGGCTGCGTCTTCGCCGTGCGTTTCGAGATCCACGACCGTTCTGAAGAACACCGGGCCCATTGGGGAGTGTCACTCAGCCATCGTCGCTGCCCCGGCGCACGTTATCTCTCAGGTCAACCTGCTCCTCATCCAGAACGGCATGGTAATGACAGTCGCAGACGTTGCAGATCCACGTTTCCGCCTGACTTCGGTCGCCGGGGCGCAACAGTGGCAGGCGAAGGCCGCACTCAACGCATGTCGCGATCCGGCCCGCTCCAGGTTCTTCCATTGTCTGCCGCTCCCTCGATTGCCTCGAACGTGCATTCTCAAGGGACCGTTGTGCCGGTGCAACTTGGCCCGGCACCAAAACCCGAACGTGCCGGCAATTCGCCAAGGCGCGGACGTACCTTTCCGCACCTCAGCGACAGACTCGCGACCTGGACCAACAACCCCGTGCCGGGTTTGACTACCGCCAAACCACAGCCTGCCAAGTTGGTCCGCTACGGACGCCACTCACGACGCGCGGCGTCGGCATTTGACTGCCAACATCGCTCCCCGAAGAGTGGCCGGTTCGGGTGCCTTGCGGACGCATCCGAGAATGCCACGTATCCGGTTCACAGGACCTCCGCTCGGCGCGGCGACCTGTGACCTCTTTGCAACTGCCTGCCAGATAAAATGTGACAGACGTCTCCCCTAAGCACAGCTTAGGTTGTCTTTCACCGTGCAAACTCGATCGGGTCAGTTGCATGACTGTGATACGTCGTGGCGCATCGTCGAAGAGTCGTGAAGTCGTAGGCACGATTCCACGACTCAGCGCCCGTTTGATTGTGCTGCCCCTGCTGGCTCCGTGCTACCGAGGAAGTTTCGATTGACTTGCGTTCAGAAGTGTCGTACCGATGAAGAAAGTCGCAAAACCGTGTTCACGATTCTCAGCATGTCCAAGGTCATCGCAATACTGAATCAGAAGGGCGGCGTGGGAAAGACCACGCTCGCCGTCCACCTTGCTACCGCCTTCGCACGCGGTGGGCAAAGTGTACTGCTGCTCGATGCCGACGCGCAGGGGAGTGCCCTCGACTGGGCCGCCGCGCGGCAGGGTGAGCCACTCTTCCCAGTGATCGGGCTTCCGAAAGCCTCAATCCACAAGGAGCTCCCGGCGCTCACCAGTAGCTACGACGCGGTCATCATCGACGGGCCACCGCGAGTCCATGACGTTGCGCGCTCTGCTATTATGGCGAGCGACCTCGTCTTGGTCCCCGTCCAGCCCTCGCCGTACGACGTGTGGGCCGCCAAAGAGATCATCGACTTGATGAATGAGGCGGCAGTGTTCAGACCGAGCACACAGATGGCATTCTTGGTCAATCGCAAGATTGTAAATACGGCGATCGGTCGTGATGTCGCCGAAGCTCTCTCGGAATACCCGCTGCCTTTGCTGAAGTCGGCGGTCTGTCAGCGAGTGGCTTTTGCCGAGAGTGCTGCCCAAGGTCTCACGGTTTTCGATCTCGATCCGGAGATGCTTGCTAGCCAGGAGGTGGATTTGCTTGCGACGGAAGTGCGAGAGCTTGTGGCATGAAGAAGGTTACCTTCGACGGAAAACGGCCGAGTTTGACCCCAGGGAGGACTGCTGATGATTGGGTGCAGAATCGCAGCCAGTCGGACAATGAGCCGACCAAGCGGTTCACGATTGACGTGCCTGCCCGCCTCCACAAACGAGTGAAGAGTCAGTGTGCCCTACAAGGCCTAGTCATGGCAGATGTAATCCGGGCGTTCCTACAGGATCGCTTCGGCGATCCAGGCTGAACAATCAGTGCCGACCGGCAACGGCGTGTTGAGTTTCTCTGATTCCCGGGTATCACTAACCCGGTTGCTTCCGAAGAGATTCTATTTCGGCACGATGGGTCATCAGCAAGGCTTCGACATAGCCCCCGTCGCCGCCATTGGTATTGACCAAGCGGAGTGCTAGGTCATTGAGCTCGATCGCGAGTTTGAGGTTCTTTTCTCGTTCGATGTCGAGTTTCGCAAGCTGGCAGTGGTGCCAGGATCGAGTGTCGAGAAAATGCGGCTCACTGGAATCCTCGGACTCGGAGAGCGTTGTGGCGAGGCGCTGACGCTTGGGAACCGTCGCCTTGTCGTTCCGTTGGGCTAATGCGTAAAGCAGGTTGTTGGAGCAGTAGAGAATCATGTCAGCTTGCTCAGACAGATCCAACGCTTTGCTCGCAAACTTCTCGCCTTCGTGCAGTACGTCCACGCCGGGATTGAGCTCAAGATCAATCCCATTATCATACGCTACAAGGAAGATCACAGAAACCTCGCGGGCCATCCTCGCATCGTCCGGCAGGTTTGCTTGCGAGCAATGCTCCTTGAATCTATTCGCAAATGCGAGGGCCCTGCGCAGATGCGAGGAGACGAATGGCTTCGTGAGATGATTACTCATCGACCATTGCCGGAGCGCGAATATATATGCCACAGAGAGCTCGCAGGCCTGGGAGGACCTCCGGTTGTTCGAAAGAAGGTGGAACCGGGCGTGGTCAACGTCGCAGCCCAATGCTTTGAGACCTCGCTTGGCAGCATCGAGGGCTTGAGGCCACGCAGCGGCTAAGCCGCACAAGAACGCCATAAAAAGCCATTCGTCTGGGTCTGCGACTCGCTTGCTGTACGTGCGGGCCTGGTGGAACTGTAGGTCCAGTTCCGCTACTTGTCCGTCAACTATCCGTCGGCCTAACTCACTCACGTGCTTCTGTAGCTGGCCCGACATGAAGCTGTATGTGTACCCGGCAAGTAAGCGTCTGGCTGGCACTATTGTATGTAGCGCTCTGTCGTAACTGAACTCGATCGAAACGGGTGGAAGGCTGTACCAGACGGCTGCTTGTGACTCCCGTAGTTGGGTTAGAGATCTTTCGGCTTCGCGCCGGAGGTCGTCACGGTGGTCACCCGGCGATATTACCCGCAGGACCTGCTGGACGCGATGCTCTACGCTGCCCTTTGAGCCGTCGCCGCGACTTGCGATCGATAGATTAGCCCACTCGATCAAGTTGGCTTGGAAATCTGACACGCGATCGGAGACCCTTGCGAGCGCCTCGGCGAGCTGCCCGCGTGCTCCGTTTTCATCCGCCTGAGGCCGGAGTGACTGGATGGCCCTAAACAAGCGCCTGTGCGCGACAAACTCATCGCGGAGCTCAACCAAGGTGGCCAATGCGTTGTCGTCAACTGAACCGTGCGACGTTGCGTCGCCAAGATTATGCACCCTCACGAGGGAGACCTCGGGAGGTTGGAGTAAAGAGATGCCCCTCTTCGCAAATCGTCGGCTTGCGGATAACTCCCGCAGCGTGACCGCTCGGTACAGTTTTCGCGAATGGCTGATTAGGATAAAAAACTGATTCTTGGGCAGCGAGCGGTTTATCTCTTCCACCGAGCTCAGGACGTGCGCGTCAATCTGGTTGGCGAACTGCCGATTCGGGCTCGGCTCGACTTGATCAAGAAAATTTGCCCAAAGCCTGACTTGACCCTCATCAAGCGGGAGGGTTTCTGAGAGTTGTAGAACGGAGTGCGTCAAGAGTGAAATCGGCCCCTCTTCGATACTTCTTCGATAGTTAAGGAACTCGTCGCTCCGGCGGAATCTAATTGTCAGAAGCTTGTGGAGGAACCGCTTGACGAGAGTAACGGGCGACTCACGGTGCTCTATCCACGCTTGCTCCACAGCTCTCTCTTGTGCAAGCAAAGCGCTCTCTTGATCAATCAGCCTTCTCTTCCAGTTGTTGCGAACGACCTCAAGCTCGTTGATATAGAGCGGGTGAAGGTAGAGGGGCTTGGGTCCATATTGGAAGAGATAGAGGATTGCGATGTCGCGGATTGTCGGGAACTGCGAGGTAGCCACTCTGAGCGAGCTGGGCACCACGAGTTCGGTGAGGTCGCTTGTGTCGATCCCGTAGTGGAACGTAACTTCTGGCTCGCGGCGCGAAAGGATGGCGACCGATGCTACCGCATCGTATGCTTCGGCGATCGCGAGCAGAGGAGCCGCTTGCCTGAGCAAAGCTTCAACATGCGTTGACATGGGTTACTCAGTTCCAGTGTGTATTTTCAGTGGTGTCTTTTCGTATTCGTGCTGAGCATTCTCAACAGCGCGGCGTCTGGCCGTTTCGATCGCTTGGCGAGAGACGGCCGGTCGCACACGGAGTCCAGAGCCTCCGGGCACGCTCAGTAGTAGGTCTTGGCGGTCCGCGGATCGATCTACCCGAATTCCGTGCTGGTCCAAGAACCGCACTAGTTCGCCGGGCGCGTTGCCGTGTTCGCCGGTCTCGGCGAAAATCCACTCGTTCTCGTCGCTTGCAAGCGAACTGAAGAGCCTCTCCCAGCCTGACCGGCAGGCGAGTAGGGCGGCAGGTGGGTAGGTGTCAAAGAGCTCGGAGACTAACAGTTCCCACGTTTTTGGGTGCGCGCTGAGGAGCCCAGGAATGGCTGCGAGTGCCTCTTCTGCGGAGATGCTCACGAGTGCTGTGTAGCAAACCGAATTGCACATGTTGCAGCGCATGTCACGGATCAAGAGGGAAGCGAGAGACTCGCTTCGGTTCCACGAGAGTAGGCTTTGCCAGAGGATCACTTGAGCATGTCGCATGTAACCGACTTCTCGAAACTCGCGATGGAATAGGTCGGTGGCTATCCAGCCGGAGACGTTGTCAGCGATGGTCGCGACGCCCATGTCAGCAGCTAGTTCCGCAACTCTCGGTAGGAGCGTAACCAGGTCTTCTCGGGTCGGGCGGCCTTGTGTGCGAGCCAAGTGCTCCACTGCATCGCGGAGGATTGCCTGCTCCGAGGGTTGGGCCTCCGTTTGGTACCAGTTCAGTAGATAGTCTACGGGGCCAGTTCGCGCAGGGGCGCTCTGTTGCCAGGCGTGTACCAGGAAGCCCCGAAGCCAGTCGCTAGCCTCCACGGTGTTGTCTGGTATCATGGGTTGTTTCCATAGGCGGTCGCTAGTCTTGCCTTCGCTCTGGAGATCAGCACACTCGGGTCCTCCATGGGGGACTTTAGAGGTTTCCTTACGGTGCCTGCGATCTGTACCAGCGCTTCGCCGGAGTCGAGAGAGATACGCGGATGGACCGCCTCGGGAAGTCCACCGTCCTTGTGGGGATCGGAGGTTCTGCCACGGCCGATGGGCTCGTTTGGGTTTTCGGGCTTTATCGGACAAAACAAAACTTGAGGCAAGGAATCGATCGTTGTCGGTTCGAACAAGCCTTCCTTCGATCTGGCGGCCAGAGTGCTGGCAAGATGTACACAGCGGGATTCGAACTTCGAGTTGGAAACGCTCTCCCAATGTGCGGACCAATCGAGGCCCAGCGCATCGTAGCACTCGTCAGGCGAAAGATCCTTCAAGCGATCATGGATCGTGACCCAAGTCGCGCCGCCAGGAGGGCCGACGTCGACCGGGGACGAGTTCGCGCGCGATTGCTGTTGCCATATCTTCTTCCACAGCCTCTCCTCTTGGGCCGGATCCCTGCTGAGCAGCCGAAAGGCGAACGCGGAATATCGAAGGAAAGCCCGCCAGGCCACAAGTGAAGACCCGGCAGTCGAGGACTCTTCGTCTGGTGGGGCGACTCTTTGACCCTTGAATCGGAGGTTCTCAAATGGTGGAGACTGTTGGGCCATCGCCTCGATTGCCTCCGTGAGGGAGTAGGCTGGTCTTGCGCAGTCCTCGATTTGCTCAATGACCAAGTTCGCCACGCCGAGGAGGACCTCTATGTCCGCGCGAGTCGGCGGGGGGGCCTCGAGGTAGTTCAGGACGATTCGGGCTGAAGTGACAACAATCGTCCTTTCGTCTTGGCCTGTGCGGCACGCTCGTTGGACATCACTCAAGACGTTCATCGACTCATCCTATGCACGAAGAAGGGTGCTATCCAGCGCCGCATGCCTGGCCTGCGAAAAGCTGGAGCACGTTCCTCAAGGTCTGGCCTGACAGTCCCGATGACACTCACGGATGCCGTCGGACAAATCTTGGTTGACTCGCGGTGCGTAAGATCCTATACGAAAAGGTGTTATGGAAAAGCCACGTCGTCTATCTGCCGGTTCTGCAGGCAAGCGCCAAGCTGCCTGTGATGCGGGGGAGTGGGCTGAAGATTGCTTGGGTTTCCGTGCATTATACGCGGATTCGGGAGCTCGGGATCTTGCGAATCCGAGCCGTAATCTGAGCGAAAGCCTGACGAGGCTGAACGCGATATTTGTAAGGCTGTTCATCCGAGGCGACCTGAGCGATGAGGATATCGAGTCAATTCGCGCGAAAGGGAGGCGTGCCAGGTCTTCGGACGGCATGGCGGCCATGATCATTGCACTGGTCGAAGTGTGCCCATCCGTCGTCTCTGAGGCTCCGCCGCGGGTGGGCCGGCACCGTTGAGTGTACTTCTCCGCCCATTTTAGATGTGCCGTTTCGAAGGCTCGGCGATGCGATGGCGCTGCATAGACACCGTCAGTCGCAGATCACGCGATCCAATGCTCGGTCTGAACGAAGGGGCTGGCAGGAGAGCCTGCCGGCGCGGACGCTCAGTGTTGAGCCCTCGCTTCGTGGGTTGGCCGAGGCTTGGTGGCGATTGGCTCTGATCGGCCCAAGCGTGCGCCGCATTTGGTCAAACCTGCCGCCCAAAACCGTTCTCCGTTCCATCGCCTTCCGTACGCCCGACCATTCCAGTGGCGGAAGAGCGGATGAGACCACTCCCGCGCGGTCGGTCAGCACCGAGCGCATGCGCCCGCGGCACGAAACCGCTACAGACTCGCGCAGGTTTACGGCTCGCTGCGGTGAAGCGGCCGCGCAGGTGACTCAACCTCGCGCCGCATCAAGATTGACAGCAGCGGAGGGCACCGATCAAATGACGTCAATGTGACGATTTGTCTTGGACCGCACGGGCATCAGCCGGTGCATCTGGTCGATTTGTTCGGCCGAAGCGAGCGAACTGTGTCTGCCAGCAAGACTCACAATGATCAACCAACGGCTGTGGACCTCTTTAGCGGTTGTGGTGGTTTGACGCTTGGCCTGAAACGAGCGGGCTTTCGAGTGCTCGGCGCTGTCGAGAACGCCGCCGTGTCGGCGATGACCTACTCCGCCAATCATCCCGAAGTCTGTGTGTTCGAAACGGACATCCGAGATCTCGCCGTCGGGACCCTCAAGCGGACGCTCGCTCTAAAAAAACGCGAGTTAGGGCTGCTGGCTGGCTGCCCTCCATGCCAGGGATTCTCAAAGTTGCGGACCTTGAATGGGGCGGTCGAGGTCGAAGACTCACGCAAAGATCTCTTGGTCGAGTTTCAGCGCTTCGTGGACGGTTTGCGCCCTCGGGCCGTTATGTTAGAGAACGTGCCGGGGCTTGCGAAGGATCGCCGCTTCCGCAGTTTCTGCAGATGGATGGAGCAGGTCGGCTACAGCGGTAGCCATCAAGTCCTCAACGCGGCTGATTACGGCGTGCCCCAGCGCCGCCGTCGTTTGATCTACGTCGCCGGACTGGGAACAACAATTCACTTTGCCCTCGCGTCGCCCCAAAGGAAGACGGTCCGCGATGCTATCGGTTCGCTCCCACGCCCGGGCAGGAGTGGGGATCCAGTCCACGACATTCCGGAGCGGCGGAGCAAACGAGTACTTAGTCTAATTAAGCGGATTCCTAGGGATGGAGGTGGTCGGGCTGACCTGCCCGCTCACCAGCAGCTGGAGTGTCATCAGAAGTGTGACGGTTTTTACGATGTGTATGGCCGAATGGCTTGGGATGACGTCGCCCCGACCATTACTAGCGGCTGTTTCAACCCCTCGAAGGGACGGTTCGTGCACCCCAGCCAGAATCGGGCAATAACGATGCGGGAGGCGGCTTTACTGCAGGGTTTCCCGCGTCGGTACAAGTTTCCAGTTTCGAAGCATAAGTCGGCGATCGCGTTGATGGTGGGTAACGCGCTACCGCCGTCGTTTGTTGCGGCACATGCTCGGTGCATTCGATCGGTGCTAACAGCGAGGGAAAAACCTTCAATAAAAGCGTAAGGGCCCGAAAGCACTCCCACCGGGTCGACGGATCCGCCGGGGCAACTAGAAAGCCGCTGAGTTTCGCGTGTTGATCGCTTCGACTCACTTGCTTGGCGTTGTTGAGCCGGGCCCACAAAGCGCGACGAATGACCCAATTGTGACCGCTCGACACGGCGGCACCAACAGGCTTGGAACAGGAGTAACGCGAGCTACGCCTGCGTTCCGAGTGGCGGGTGAAATGCAGGAGAGCTGCGCCGCTACAAAATGCTGGAGATCATTCATGCCTAGTCTCTGTTGCTTCTGGTGCCCGACCCCAGACTCAAGTCCCCGGTCACCTGGAGAGACTTGCCGATCCTGCGGGCGGGCATATGACTATCCGCTGAACTCCCCCCCTTCAAAAATTGGCACATACCGGATCGTGGAGCCTGTATCGCGCGGATTCTACAGTGCGGTCTATCGAGCCCGTCAGGAGTCGCTCCAACGCATGGTCGTGCTGAAAGTGGTCCCACACCGCGTCTACCAAGCGTTCGAGAAGAACTGGGCGGCTGAGTGCCAGGAGCATGCTGCTGTTGCCGAGGGTACGCCTTATGTCGCCAGCATTACGGAGCAGTTCGACCACGAAGTCGACTTCAGTGGCAGCGCTTTGCCCTGCCACGTCGCCGTTCTGGAGAACATAGTCGGGCCAACGCTGCAACAGTTGCTGCAGTTGCGTGACCATGCGCTAGGAAACCTTGCGCTAACGCCGCGCGTGGCAGCCCAAATTGCCATTGACCTGTTTGAAATCCTTCACTTGTTCCCACGTCGCGGGCGGTTCCACAACGACCTGCATGCCGGAAACGTCATCATCCAGAAGCTTGACGGGCACACACTGCGTTCCGGTACGGTCCACTCAGCGGTACGCGCAGTGGCGATTGACCTTGGCTCGGTCCTGGACTCAAGCCGAAGTGGTACCGACCGACTTGGAGATCAACACCACATTGCGAACCACCTCTCGGCACTTGCCGAGGCCGTCCATCGTCGAGGCGGCCTCACGAATGACGTCGATAACCGGCTAGCAGGAGCGCTGCGCGGACTGGCGGAACATCTTACGCCTGCCGCCGACTCCCAGCGTGTGATGACCACTGACGACGCGCGAGGAGTAATCCAAACGTGCATTGTCGCCGTCGACGAACCCTGGAGGCAGCCGTTGGCACTGCAGCGCTTTGGCGATGCGTACAATGCGCAGGCCCTTGAATCATGGCATGTCCCAAACCTATGGTTCGACCCTGACGACCGGTGGTTCGAAAAAACGACGACGCGCGGGCCGCAAGTGATCACCGGAATGCGCGGCTGCGGCAAGACAATGCTTCTGAGAGCGCTCCACTTCCACGCCCGGGCCGTGCAGCAATCGACCTCGGCGCAGGTGGTGGCCGCCTTGACAGACGATTTTATTGGAGTCTACGCATCCTGTCAGAAACTGCTTAACCCACAGGATCATTCCCGTAGCAAGGTGTCGTCACCGTTTGAAAGACTATTCGTTGCCTATTTGCGAGACGGAGTGCAAGTGCTCCGTCATCTGCGGTCGATTGCCCCGAACACTTTGTTGGCCAGCATCGATTTGTTGCTGCGTGACGCCCTTCAAGCCCTTGATCTCACTCATGAGACAATCCCAGAGACTGGAGAGCACGAATTCGAGCACTTCCTGATCGACCTGCAGTTTCGGTTGGCGGATGGGAACTCCCGTTGCCGCCTAA
Organism: Phycisphaerae bacterium; assembly: GCA_030428945.1. GTDB lineage: Bacteria > Planctomycetota > Phycisphaerae > UBA1845 > Fen-1342 > JAUIEC01. Next base: position 113,362 of record JAUIEC010000002.1, read on the forward strand.
AGATGGCACCGGCGGAAGCCTTTGGGCATTTGGCGGCAGTGATAAGGTCCTCTTCGTCCGTCTTCGCAAACAAGTACGTTCTCTTCCTGCTTGATGATGTCTCCACACGGTACCTGCCTCGGGACATGGTGCAGGATGTGATTTCGTGTTTGTTGTTTCAGCACCCGCGATGTGCATTTCGGATCACGACGGAAGCCCAGGCTCTGCATCGAGTCCTTCGCTCGCCCGGCGGAAGCGCGCCAGCAGATCCGAATCGGGACTACGAAGAATTCAATCTCGGCAATGAGGTATACCGGCTTCTGAAAGCGGGCTCGACGACGGAAAACGTAGAGTTCATCGCCGAGATTCTTCGTCGCCGTGGCCAACAGTTCCATGAAGAGCTCTACCGTCGACAGCCTGTTGAGGTTCTTGGTGACGTCCCGCTTGAGCAGATCGCAAGAGACATTGCGTCGTCGTCGGCATCATCCCCCGGTCGGAAGAAAGTCTATCGCGGCCTAAGGGCGATCCAGGCCGTTTGTGTGGGAGACCTTGGTGACGTCGTGAAACTGTACGAACGGATTCTCCAGCGGGCAGATCGGAATCACCTTCCTGTGCCTGCCCAGCAGCAAACGGATTGCTTCCTCGAGCATTCTGCGAGCCTGATGCATTTTCTCAATCGCCGAGACCAGCATAAGAAGGGGCTGGCACTCGCGTTTGCTCAGGCTGCTGGCGAATTGCTGCAGCACTCTGCCCGAAAAAGGCGTGCCACGAGCCGCCTACGACTACGGCAGTACACGAAGCTCTATGTGCGCGTAGACGCTGGCGAAGAGTACGCAGACGTGGCAAACCGTCTGCTCGACCTTCTTGACGCAGGTGTATTCGTATATGATGGCGGCGTTCCCAGAACCAAGACGCGTGACGATGATCCAGTCCTGCAGTTCAAGCTATCTTACCGCAAGATCCTCGGGCTTGCGAGTTTCATAGGGCTTGCGGATCGTGACAGGTTTGAGCTCTCCGGCGAAACACTTCGGCAGTGGCTGGCGAAGCCCGAGGAGGCAAGAGGAATCCTTGTCAGTAGCGAGGCCAGGAGTGCCGATGACGAAAACGGACTGGAGCCGGTGGCGGAGATGGACAGCGCCAGTGATGATGATCACGGATTGGCCAAGGTAAGTGTTGATCCGTTGGTGGATCGGCCTCGCGACCGGGGCGGGGAGCGACAGAAGAAGTTGGGCGGCCAACTGCTGCTTCTTCCATCAGGCACAAAGGCTGCGGACCGAATGGTCCCTTCACTCGGATTACGAGTAACTCCAGCGAGGCTGGAGGACTGGCGTGGCCGCTCGGTTGGAGCCGCCGTGATCGCGCTTGGCTTCGAAGAACGCACCCATGTCTCAGCCGCGCGGCTTCTCGGCAGCGTCCGGCCGGATCGCGTGATCCTGGTCGAATACAACTCTGACCAGGGCGATAGGGTCCGAGAGCTACTCGGTCACCTTGGTCTTTCCTGGCAGGTCGTTTCAACTACGGACGATCTGGCCAGCGCGATTGCTGCCCACAATCGTGTCATCGTGGACACTTCCGGACTTTCAAAGCCGTTCTTGTTTGTCGCCGTTCGTGATGCGCTGAGGAACTCGGCCGCAGTTGGCGTGGTGCACACGCTCGCAAAACACTACTATCCCAGAAACCAAGATCTCGAACAATTGGGTTTCACCGCGGATGCGACCCCGTCCGCCGAGATTCTTGGTCGGCTTCAAGACGTGCTGATGGGCGAAGAGGGCCCGTTTGGGCTCATCCGTGTACACGAGGCAAGTGCCGGGCCTGAACGATGGCGTACATTGCTCGCGTCAGCATCCCCAAAGAACGATCGTTTGCTCCACCTGCTGGACAGCCGTGTATTCGACGCGACTAGAATACTGGTGCCAACGCCGACTACGCCCCGAAGGCGTGTTGCCCAAGCAGCGGCCGAGTTAGCCGCGAGCGCAGCTGGTGCTAACGTCGGACTTGTCCGGGTCGACACGAACGACATTGTCGGCGCGATTGAGGCAACGCAGAGAGTCTACTCAGATCTGTACTTTGGCTGCGGTGCAAACGTGGAAGTAGGGCTTACCGGGTCTAAGATCCACGCCGTTGCCGCCGCGGGCTTGGCCGCTACTGCACGCGTGGCAGCTGCTTGGTACGTGTCGCCAAGGCAATTTGACAGAGATCGTTTCACGCAAGGCGTCGCGAATACCACCTGCTTCGATCTCACCCTCGTTGGATAGTTTTTGTGGTCGTTGTTACCGCCTGAATGCGTTGCGCGATTTTAGCGAGCGACGAACCGGCAGGGTTAGCCGTCCCAACCGTCACCGCCCAGCGTGGTTGACTTGCTGGGGTTTATGACGTCGGCAAGCGATCTTCCGAGTTTGCCGAGCCGCTCCATCATCAGCTCGCTCTCGCCGCTTGGACCCAGAAGACGGCCTGCAAAGCCACCTCAGGCAGTTTCAAGCCGCTCTCGCGGTTATGTCGATGGCGGGCGTAGCGGGCCCCCGCTAGTCGTTACGCGAAAGGGACTTGCAGCAATGCAGGTCCCTCTTTTCTTGGCCTGTTTCGGCCTCTGGTACCCTGAAACGTACCCTGCCGAACGGCAAAGATGGACCTGCCGGTTTGCGTCCAATCGGACCCCGGAGGTTCCTGCACATGGCAAGTCTCAAGAAGCGCCCCAGCGGCTCGTTTCAGATCCAGTACTACGTCGGCGGCAAGCAGAAGCGGCACACGCTCGGGAAGATTCCGCATCAGCTCGCGAAGGAAAAGCTGCGGCAGTTCGAATCGGCCCAACTGCGCGGCGAGGACAACCCGCTGCCGACGAAGACGCCGATTGCGGTGGTCGTCCAGGCGTACGTCGATCACGTCCGCAACACGAAGACGGCCAAGTCGGCCCAGACGGATATCTACTACCTGCGCGAGGCGTTCGGCCCGATCTGCGAAGGGCTGCAGATCACGAGTCGCCGGCCGAGTGAGGCGGCCCGAAAGCGGCCGGTTCGTGAGACCGAACGACGGAAACGCGTGCCGGTGATCGAGGCGAACCACTTCGAAGACATCTCGACGGCCGAGGTGCAGCGATTCATCACGACGCACACGCAGCGTCGCGGCCTGGCACCGAAGACGGCCAACCGGTATCGCGAGATCCTCGTGCGGCTGTTCAACTGGGCGATGACGCAGCGTGGCATCCGCATGCCCGGCGGGAAGAACCCGGCCGCCCCAGTTGAGAAGTACAAGGAGCGTGCGCCGGACATCCGCTACCTGACGCTGCCGCAGATTGACGAGCAGCTAGACGCCCTGCGCGAGCATCCGCAGATTCTGGCAATGGTGGCGACGTTGATCTACGCAGGATTGCGGCGCGAGGAGTTGCTGCAGTTGCAGCGGCGGGATGTGGATCTGAAGCGCGGGTTGATTCAGGTTCGGGCGAAGACCGTCAACGGTCGCGCGTGGCAGCCGAAGACAGGCAAGAACCGCAGTGTGCCGATCAGTGCGGCGTTACGCGGGTACCTGGAACGATACGCACCGCGGCCGTCGCGCGGGGAGTGGTGTTTCCCGAGTCCGAAGGGGGAGCTCTGGGACGGGGATAACTTCTCCGCTGATCTGCGGAAGATCAATCGGGCGGCCGGGCTGGTTTGGGGGTCCTTGGACTATCGGCATACGTTTGGGAGTCAGTTGGCGCAGGCAGGGCAGTCGCTCTTCCTGATTAGCGAGCTGATGGGGAATTCACCCGAGATCTGCCGGCGGCACTATGCACACTTGAGTGCGGATGCGCTAGCTTGTGCGATACAATTTGGCAAAAGTCTGGATGCTAATAGCGTCGGGTTTGAGTCAGTGTCTTGACCTTAGGAGACTCAGGTGCCTCAGGATAGCACAGTCGAAAGCGGATTCTCAAAGCTCCTCGAGCAATTCACGCACGGGGTCGAAAGTCATCGCGCCGTGTTCCCACTCCTGTCGAGCTACGTTGAGGCAATCGAGCGTATCTTCAAGAATGAGCTTGGTGCCCTGATTCGCAAGAAAGGCGAAGTTGTCGACGAAGCTAGCGACCGAAAGCAGTATCGGATCCCGGCGGCGGATGTTGCTCAAGTCACACGACAAGAGAAACGAGTGAAGACGTTCTCGACTGCAAAAGACCTTGTGCCGCCAATGCTAGTTGTTTCGCTTGTTAGTCACTTCGATCTGCTTGTTGCAGAGCTGATTCGAACTGTATTCAAAGCAAACCCAGACCGACTCCGGGGTTCCGGGAAGCAGTTCACTTACAAGGACTTAGAGACCTTCGGCACAATCGAGGAGTTCGCAAGCCACCTCGTCAATGTCGAAGTTGAGTCAACTCTTCGGCAGAGCCATCTCGACCAGATCATTGAGTTGGAGAAACTGCTGGGCATCACGCTCCGAGCCGAGCTGGAAGTTCTACCGGGTTTTGTGGAGGTCACCGAGCGACGTAATCTGTTCGCTCACTGCGCGGGGGTCGTGTCTGCTCATTATCTGAGAGTATGCAAGAAAAACAACGTCAAGATCGACGACGTACAAGTGGGCACCGCGCTCGCAGTGACGGATGAGTATTTTGAGCATTGTTGTAGTGTGCTCGAGGAAATGGGTACGAAGCTTGCCTCTGTCTCATGGATGAAACTCTATCCGCAAGAATCAGAGGAAGTGACTCGATCTCTGGTCGACACCTCTTTCAACCTCGTGCTGCGTTCGCGATACGCTCTCGCTATCCGGATTGTCGAATTCGCTCTAGCATTGCCGCGAAAGCCAACGAATGAATTCAGGTACAAACTTGTTCTAAACCTAGCCCAAGCTCACAAGTGGATGGGAGACGAAGAAGCTTGCCAACGCACGCTTCAGCAGGAAGACTGGACCGGACTTGAGCCGCTCTATCGTCTAGGGCATGCTGTGCTAGTTGGTGATTTCGGTTCTGCCGCAGACTTCATGAAGCAAGTTGGGACAGCGGAGGGCTATAAGGCGTGTTACCGTGATTGGCCGATTTTTCGCGAGTTCCGCAAGAGCAACGAGTTCGCTGACGCCTTTAAGGAGCTATTTGGCGAGACATTCGCTGTGCTCGCGGACGAACCACTACAACTGGTAACGGCTGGAGTGCGCAAGGTGGAAGACCCGCCCGAAGACCTCGAACAGGTGACCGCCGAGGAGTTCATAAAGCGAATGCTTAGCCTAAACGGTGGCGCTGAAACGACAGAAGACAAGGAATCCCCCTCCGAAGATTGACCACACTATTGTCAACTCCCTCAATTGCCCCTCGTATCCCGAAGGACGAGAGCAATTCGCGGGCATCTCGTAGGTGGCAGTGCTTTGCTGGAATAGACGACAACCCCGGCGGACTTGCGGTCTCCGGGGCGTCGCTTTCGGGATAGACCTAAGCTCTATTCGGCGAGTCGAACTCGCCGGGTTGCTTCAAAGGCATCGACCTCCTTCCTGATGTACCTCACGACACCGTTGCGTCCTTTGCCCAGGCAGAGCCGCGTGAGGCCGGCTCGGCGGGCGATACGATCCACGCTGGAACGCGAACACTGCCAACGCTCAGCGAGTTCGCGGGGCGCGATGTACGGGGATGGGGCGCGATCATCGGCAGGCTTCACGAGTCGGCTCCGAACGACTCGCCTGCACGGTCTCTGAGCGATTGCTGATCCCGTTCAACCTCTTCGGCCACTTTCAGGATCTCGCCCTTGGCGTCCAATTCGTCGCGGAGTGAATTGAGCGCGTCCCGCGCATGTGTGATCCCGCTGACCTGGATGTAGGGCTCCAGCCGTTGACCGTCCGGGCCGAGGGGAAGCACCACGCTCTCAACGTCGGCCCGAAGCTGTCCGAAGCGGGTGAGCAGAGCGGGGCGGCCGGGGGGTTTGCGGGCGGTGATCGGGCCGACGGTGCCGGAGGCCGGCAGGGAGCGGATCGGGCGGTCTGCTTCGAGCAGCCGGAGGTGATACCCTCCGCCGGGCTGCTTGATCAGGCAAACGCCGGGCCGAGGCGGAGCGTTGGACCCGATCAGGGTTTGCGGATGAACCGGTCGTGCGCGTCAGGCCAGCTTCGCGCCGTTCCCGACCTCCCGGTCGGGTACGGCCAGCACGACATTGCCGTCGTCGCGGTAGAATCCCGCGACCAGGAACTCTGACCGGACCGGCCCGATCTGCTTGGGCGGAAAGTTGAGCACGCCGATGATCTGGCGGCCGACGAGTTCCTCCCTTGTGTACAGGCCCACGATCTGGGCGCTGGACTTCCTGACGCCAAACTCGGGACCGAAGTCCGCCTTGATCCTGTACGCCGGTCGCCTTGCTTCCGGGAAGCTGTCGGCCTCGACGATCGTCCCCACGCGCAGTTCCACCTGCTCGAATTCCGCCCACGTGATCGTCTTCATGCTGCAACTCTCACCCATTGCCACCTCGAACCCGGCCGGACCGCCCCGCCGCGGGGACCGGAGCGCGGATCAGTCGCGATCCAGCACGATACGGTACCGCGCTTTGCCCTCGTGCAGGTGCGCCAGGGCTTCATTGACCCTGCTCATCGGAAAATGCTCGGTCACCGCATTGATCCCGTGCGTGTCGCAGAACGTCAGCATCCGGGCGATCGTGCCGGGGCTGCCGACCGGTGACGACGAGACTGACAACTGCCCGAACAGCATCGGGATCATGTTCAAGTCGAGCGGCTCGGTCTGGACGCCGAGGAAGTGCAGCCGGCCGCGCGGCTTCAGAGTCGCCAGGTAGGCGTTCCAGTCGAGCCTGACATTGACCGTGCACAGCAGCAGGTCGAACTGTCCCCGCGCCGTGGCGATCGCCGCGGGGTCGCGCGAGTTGATCGTGTCGTGGGCCCCGAGTTTCAGCGCCTCCGCCTGCTTCGAGCCGCTGGAGGTGAAGGCGGTCACCCGGCAACCCCACGCGTGGGCGAACTGCAGGGCCAGGTGTCCGAGCCCGCCGATGCCCATCACGCCCACCCGCGCGGTCGGTGGAATCTCGTACTGGACGAACGGGTTGAAGACCGTGATGCCGCCACAGAACAGCGGGCCCGCCTTGCTGCTGTCGATGCCTTCCGGCAGACGGATGACGCTGGCGCCCCGGGCACGCACCGTGTCCGCGAAACCGCCGTGCCGGCCGACGATCGTGCCTGCCGCCGTCGCGCACATGTTGTGGTGGCCGTCCAGGCATTCCTGGCAGGTCATGCAGTATCCGGCGTGCCAGCCGAGGCCCACGCGATCCCCGACGGCGACGTGTGTCACCTGCGCGCCGACGGCCGCCACGGTGCCGGTCACCTCGTGGCCGGGCACAAAGGGATAGGCGGTCATCTCCCATTCGTTCTGGAGCATGCTGAGGTCCGAGTGGCAGATCCCGCAATGCTCGACGGAAATGTCCACGTCCTGCGGGCCGATGGGGCCAAGTTCGTACTGAAACGGCTTGAGCGGGCCGTTCTTCTCACTGGCCGCGTACGCGTTGACGATCATCCGATGCGTTCCTTTCGTCCGGTTGAGGTTGGCATCACCGCCGGGGCGGAACCTCACGATGGTATCCCCTGCCTGGTTCGTCGGCTCGGACCGCAGCAGGGGGCGGCGCGAGCGGGTGCCGCGGCCGGACTGCCGCCCGCGGTCACGCTTCCAGGTCGTGTTTGACGGATGCAAATGAGCTGCCAAGGCCGTGAAAAGGTGGATATGTGACGGAGTGAAAGAGGGCGGTTTCGCGACGTTCTTCCCTCTTTCACCCTGTCACTCCTTCACCTTTTCACGGCGGCAACAACGCGATTGGATCCATCAAACAGCACCCAGCCATTTGTACATCACCAGGGCGTCGACGTAGCCTTCGGTGGGATGATGAAAAGCCCGCGGCAGGCGGCCGACCGTTGCGAAGCCCAGCTTGTTCCACAGCCGGACAGCGCCTTCATTCGTGGCCGCGACGAAATTGAACTGCATCGCCCGGTACCCGAGTTCCCGCGCGATGCCCTGCGAATGGACGCACATCGCGCTGGCGAGGCCCCGCCCCCGTGCGGCCGGGGAGACCATGTAGCCGCAGTTGCAGACGTGGGCGCCGGGGCCCTGCTGGTTCGTCTTGATGTAGTAGGTGCCGAGCACTTGGCCGCCTTCCTCGCAGACGTAGGTCTTTCGCGGGGCGCGGAGCCAGATGTCCAGCGCCTGTTCCCGGGTGGTATCCCGCGGATAGGCATAGGTGTCGCCCGCGGCGACGATCGGATGAAAGATCGCCCAGATCCGCTCGAAATCCTCGACGCCGGCTTCGCGGATGTTCATCTGGCACCACTGCTCACGCTGGAGGACTCCCGAGCATGAGCGGACCGGGCGTCCCGGCCCCCGCCCGGGGCCGCCCGAACAGCATAGCGGCCCCGAGGCGTTGCGGCCGTCAGGCTCCGCCGGCTCAGGCGCCGGCGCTGGTCGGGCGGGCGGCTTGACTGCCGGCTCCGGTCGGCTATGATACTTGCATGATGGCGTCAGTAACCAATAAAACACCGGCCACCCCACGACAGGCCGCCCGGCGGCAGGCGGCCGTGGACCGGCGGCTCGACACCGAGTTCTTCAAGGCCCTGGCCGATCCCACCCGGGCCCGCCTGCTGGCCTGCCTGGTCAAGTGTGGCCGGCCTTGTTCGGTCACGGAGGTGGCGGCCTGCTGCGACGTGGACTTCTCCGTCGTCGCCCGGCATCTCGGGCTCCTGGCCCGCGCCGGCGTTCTGGAAGCGGAGAAGAAGGGACGGACGGTCTGGTACGTCGCCCGCTGCGCGGCGCTTTCCGGCCGCCTGCGCGCCCTGGCCGACGCCATAGACGAGTGGTGTCCGTCCGGCGGGCAGGGCGACAGGTCCGGCGATCGCTGCGGGTGCGACAAGGGGGAGTGCTGACGCATGACTCGATCCGTGGACAGCCAGCGGCTCAGGCCGCGAGCCGACGACTTCGTCCGGCGGGGCGGGGTCGCGCGGGAGACGCCGTCCGTCGTCAGCCCGGCCGGGGTTGGAAGACCGGACGAAACGCGAGCAACCAGGAGTGGTACATATGACACACGAGAATGAAGTGCGGGACGAAGTTCGAGACAAGGTGCGAGCCGGCTACGCCGAGATCGCGAGGCGTGACGGGGCGTCCGGGGCGGGCGGCTGCTGCGGGTCGTCGCAGTCCTGCTGCGGCCCGCAGCGTCTGGCCGAGCGAATCGGGTACAGCGACACCGAACTGGCGGAACTGCCGGACGGGGCTGACATGGGTCTGTCGTGCGGCAATCCCACCGCGATCGCCAGCCTGGCGCCCGGTGAAGTCGTCCTCGACCTCGGCTCCGGTGGTGGCTTCGATTGCTTCATTGCCGGCCCGAAGGTGGGGGCGACGGGTCGGATCATCGGGGTCGACATGACGCCGGAGATGCTGCGCAAGGCGCGCGGGAATGTCGCGGCGTACATCGAGCGCACCCGGCTCGACAACGTCGAGTTCCGACTTGGCGAGATCGAGCACCTGCCCGTGGCCGACTGCAGCGTCGACGTCGTCATCTCGAACTGCGTGGTCAACCTGTCGCCCGAGAAGCCGCAGGTCTGGCGGGAGATTGCCCGGGTGCTCAGGCCGGGCGGCCGCGTCGCCATTTCGGATCTCGCCCTGCTGCGTCCGTTGCCGGAGGTGGTGCGAACCGACCTGGAGGCCCTGGTCGGCTGCGTCGCCGGGGCGGAACTGGTCGAGAACACGGAGCGGTTCGCCCGGGACGCCGGACTGGCGGACGTCCAACTCGAGCACAAGCCGCAGTACATCGAGGCCATGACCTCGTACGAGGATCCGCTCTACCGGAGGATCATCGCCGCGCTGCCGGCGGGGACGCAGCCCGCGGACTTCATCGTCAGCCTGAACGTCACCGGGCGGAAGCCGGAGTAGCCGCGATGCCGGCCGAGTGTCCCAAGCGTCTCTCGTTCCTGAATCGCTTCCTGACGCTGTGGATCTTCCTGGCCATGGCGGTGGGCGTGGCGCTGGGGCATTTCGTGCCGGCCGTCGAGCGGGTGATTGACTCGTTCTCGATCGGCACGACCAACATCCCGATCGCGATCGGCCTGATCCTGATGATGTACCCGCCTCTGGCCAGGGTGAAGTACGAGGAACTCGGGGACGTCTTTGGCAACCTGAAGGTGCTGGGCCTGTCGCTCGTGCAGAACTGGGTCATCGGGCCCGTGCTGATGTTCGCGCTGGCCGTTCTGTTCCTGCGTGACTGCCCCGAGTACATGATCGGCCTGATCCTGATCGGACTGGCCCGCTGCATCGCGATGGTGATTGTCTGGAACGACCTGGCCGGGGGCGACCGCGCGTACGCCGCCGGGCTGGTGGCCTTCAACTCGATTTTCCAGATCCTGTTCTTTTCGGCCTACGCCTGGCTCTTCATCACGGTGCTGCCGCCGCGGTTCGGGCTGGAGGGCATGGCGGTCGACATCACGATCGGGCAGATTGCCTGGAGCGTGCTGATCTACCTGGGCATCCCGTTCTTCGGCGGCATGCTGACCCGTTTCATGCTGGTGAGACGCAAGGGCCGCGACTGGTACGAAACGACGTTCGAGCCGAGGATCGCGCCGGTGACGCTCGTCGCGCTGCTCTTCACGATCGTGGTGATGTTCAGCTTCAAGGGTGAGAAGATCGTGCAACTGCCACTGGACGTGTTGCGCATCGCGCTTCCGCTGGGCATCTACTTCGTCGTGATGTTCCTGGTTTCGTTCTGGATGGGCAGGGCCCTCGGGGCCGACTATGGCCGGACCACGACGATCGCGTTCACCGCGGCCAGCAACAACTTCGAACTGGCCATCGCCGTCGCCATCGCGGTCTTTGGCATCACGTCCGGCCAGGCGTTCGCGGCGGTGATCGGCCCGCTGGTCGAAGTCCCGGTGCTGGTCGGCCTGGTCAGCGTGGCGCTGTTCCTTCGGCGGACGTGGTACGGTGCGCGGGCGGTCGTGCCTGACGCGCCCGGGTGAGCAGGCCACCGCGGCGCGCGGCCGACCGCTCCTCCTGCGAGGCGCCCGCTGGGTCGCGGGCCGCCGGCCGGGCGCCGCGGGGGCGGACCTTCTCCGGTGCCGCGACGCCGACTACAATGCAGCACCCGGCTGAACGGCCGCGTCGTTCCTGTGAGGCGGTGCTGCGGGCGGTTTCGAGCCGATCCCGCGGCGCACACGCGACGATGTGTGCCGCGGTCGTTTCGGCGACGGGACGAGGACGCACTTCGATGAGCAAGCCGTTCAATGCGTACGCGATGGCCCAGGGACAGTTCGACAAGGTCGCCGACGGTCTCGGGCTGGACCAGGGAACTAAGGACCTGCTGCGCGAGCCGATGCGCGAGTACCACTTCAGCCTTCCGGTACGCATGGATGACGGCTCGACCAGGATCTTCCGCGGCTTCCGGGTCCAGCACAACGACGCCCGCGGTCCGGCCAAGGGTGGAATCCGCTTCCATCCCCAGGAGACGGCCGACACGGTGCGGGCTCTGTCGATGTGGATGACCTGGAAGTGCGCCGTGGCGAACCTTCCGCTGGGCGGCGGCAAGGGAGGCGTGATCTGCGAGCCGCACAACCTGAGCATGCCCGAGCAGGAACGGATCTGCCGGGCGTATATGCGCCAGATCGCGCGCGACATCGGTCCGCTGCGGGACGTCCCGGCGCCCGACGTGATGACCTCGGGGCAGCACATGCTCTGGATGCTCGACGAGTACGAGCAGATGCGCGGCGGGCACTATCCCGGCGTGATCACCGGCAAGCCCGTCGGCATGGGCGGGTCGCTCGGGCGCACGGAAGCCACCGGGTACGGCGTCGTCTTCGCGGTCCGCGAAGCGCTGAAGGAGATGGGCGTGCGGCCGCAGGACACGATCGCGGCCGTCCAGGGATTCGGCAACGTCGCGCAAAGCGCGATCGAACTGTACCGCGAGATCGGTGGCACGGTGGTCGCGGTTTCGTGCTGGGACCAGGCGGATCAGCAGCCGTACTGCTTCCGAAGGAAGAGCGGGGTGGACCTGGCCGAACTGCGGAAGGTCACCGACCGCTTCGGCGGGATCGCCCGGCAGAAAGCGGTCGAACTCGGGTACGAGGTGCTGCCGGGCGAGGCGTGGATCGAGCAGGACGTCGACATCCTGATGCCGTGCGCCCTGGAGAACTCGATCACCGGTGAGAACGTCACGCGGATCTCCGCGCGCGTGAAACTGATCGCGGAGGGTGCCAACGGACCGACGACACCGGATGCCGACCACGTGCTGCACGAGCGCGGCGTCTTCGTGATTCCGGACTTCCTGGCCAACGCGGGCGGCGTCACCTGCAGCTATCTCGAGCAGGTCCAGAGCAACATGAACTACTTTTGGGAGAAGGACGAGGTGCTGGGAAAGCTCGACACGATGATGACCTCGGCCTTCATCGGCGTCAGCGAAACGGCCCGGAAGCGCAGGCTCTCCATGCGCGATGCCGCGTACACGATCGCCATCGCGCGCGTCGCGCAAGCCTGTCGGGACCGCGGCTGGGTATAGCGACGGCGAGCGCGTGACATGGCGGACCGAGCGATGAGCGGGCAGCGAGAGGCAGGCATGTTCCCGCGGTTTGACCGAAGGTTCTTCGAGGCGGACCAGGACTTCACGGTCATCGGAAGCGGCGAACTGGGCGGCAAGGCGCTCGGGCTGGCCGCGGCCAGGCGGATTCTCGAGGAGGCGTTTCCGCCGGATGTGGTGCCCGGCGTCCGCGTCACGATTCCGCGCCTGACCGTGCTGGGCACGGATGTCTTCGAGCAGTTCATGGCCCGGAACAACCTGTACGAGCTCGCCCTCGCTGACCTGCCCGATGCGCGGATCGCGCACGCTTTCGTCCAGGCTGAGCTTCCGCCGATGTTCGTCGGTGATCTGCGGGCGTTGGTCTCCGAGGTCCGCACTCCGCTGGCGGTCCGGTCGTCGAGTCGCCTGGAAGACGCGTTGCAGCACCCTTTCGCGGGGGTCTACGCGACCAAGATGATCCCGAACAACGCGGCCGAGGTTGGGGAGCGGTTCCGGCGGCTGGGCGAGGCGATCAAGCTCGTCTGGGCGTCGACCTTCTTCCGCGACGCCAGGGGCTACATGCGGGCGATCGACCAGTCGCCGGCGGACGAGCGCATGGCGGTCGTGATTCAGGAAGTCATCGGCGAGCGTTTCGGCCCGCGATTCTACCCGGTCGTTTCCGGCGTGATTCGCACGCACAACTACTACCCCCGCGGTCCCGCGGCGGCCGAGGACGGCGTCGTCAACCTAGCCCTGGGGCTGGGCAAGACGATCGTCGACGGCGGCGTGAGCTGGACCTACAGCCCGCGCTTCCCCCACCATCCGCCGCCGTTCGGTTCCGCCCGCGCGCTGCTCAAGAACACCCAGACGCGGTTCTGGGCCGTCAGCATGGAACCCGCGCCGTACGACCCGATTGACGAAGCCGAGAGTCTCGTGCAGCCCGGGCTCGACGCGGCCGAGTGGGATGACGTCCTGCGCTACACCGCGTCGACGTACGACCCGGCGTCGGATCGACTGACGCTCGGAACCGGCTGCGACGGTCCGCGCGTCCTGACGTTCGGCCGGATGCTCGAACTGGGCGATGTTCCGCTGAACGACGTGGTCGTCCGCCTGGCGGCGCAATGCCGGGAAGCGTTGCAGGCGGAGGTCGAGATCGAGTTCGCGATGACGCTGGATCGGCGGAACGGCGTGCCGGCCCGGTTCGGGTTCCTGCAGGTTCGTCCGATGTTGGTGGCTCGCGACGACGTCGGCGTGACCGCTGCGGACCTGGCCAGCGACCGGGGGCTGGTGGCGAGCGAGTTCACGCTCGGGAACGGAACGAGCAACGCGATCCGGGACGTGGTCTACCTGAAGCCCGAGGTTTTCGAGGCCCGGCACACCCCGGCGATCGCCCGGGAGATCGAGACGTTGAACCGGAACCTCGCCGGGGACGCTGCCGGGTATCTGCTGATCGGCTTCGGTCGCTGGGGAAGCAGTGATCCGTGGCTCGGCGTTCCGGTTCGGTGGCCGCAGATCTCCGGCGCCCGGGTGATCGTCGAAGCGACGCTGCCGCAGATGAACGTGGACGCCAGCCAGGGATCGCACTTCTTCCACAACATGATCAGCTTCCAGGTGCTGTACTTCACCGTTCGGCATGACGGAGGCGGCGTGATCGACTGGGCCTGGCTCGACCGGCAGCCGGCTGCATTCGAGACCCGTTTCCTGCGGCACGTACGACTCGGTGCGCCGCTGGAGATTCGCGTTGACGGCCGGCACGGCCGCGGCGTGGTACTTCGCGGGCGGGAGGAGAGGATCAGCGATGCCTGATCAGAACGACCGCGTTGCCGACATCCTTCGTTCGCTGCAGGAACGGGCCAAGGAGTTGAACTGCCTGTACCGTGTCGAGGAGATCCTCAACGCGGAAGGGAGTTCACTGGAGGCCGCGTTCCAGGGCGTTGTGGAGGCGATTCCCCCGGGCTGGCAGTACCCCGACGAGTGCGTGGCCCGAATCCGCTGCCCCGACGCGACCTATGACACCGGCGCGTTCCGCGAAACCGAGTGGATGCAGCGGGCCGAAATCCGGGCGTACGGCGAGCCGTTTGGCACGCTGGAAATCGCCTACCTGCGGCAGATGCCGCAAGCCGACGACGGTCCGTTCCTCAAGGAGGAGCGCAAGCTTCTCGAGACGATCGCGGAGCGGATCGGAAGCTGCATCACGCATCGCCGGGTTTTGGAAGCCATGCAGAGCATGCGCGAGACCGAGCGGGCCACGCGTCGTCGCGGTCAGGAGTGGGGCGCGATTCTCGACCTCCTGCGGCGTACCGACCAGAGCCTGCTGATGCGGGTGGCCCGCAAGATGATCAATCATCTGTGCTGGAGCGGGGTGCGGGCGGCCGGCGACCTGCTGCAGCAGTTCCGTCCGAGCCACGGTGAGGACGAGCCGGACGTGTTCTTCGAGTCGAACCGGCCGCGCGGCCGCGATCTGGCGCCGTCGGCGGTGTCGCTGGCGGAGAGTGTCTTCACCCTGGCCGAGGCTCATCTCAGCGACGACGAGATCATTTCTTGCGTGCACAAGTGGATCAAGCAGGATCGGGCCAGCTTCCTGGTGAACACGCTCGAGAACGCTCATGCTCCGATCTCGGAGGTCGGCGACGCGATCCAGCGCTACCAGCACGCGGGCCACGGCGAGGTCGAACTGTCGGCCTCGACCCGCAGGGGGCTGCTGGTGTCGCTGGTGCGGCGGTTCCTTTCCGACCAGCTCGAGTACGTCAATGTCGCCAAGAACTACGTTGCGATCCGCGACTTTCATCAGCTGATTCAGCGCCTGATCTATCCGACCCACGGGCACGGCAAGACGGGTGGCAAGGGGGCCGGACTGTTCCTGGCCTACCAGATCATCCGGCGGCACCGCGACGACAACCCGCTGCTGGCCGACATCAAGACGCCGAAGACCTGGTACCTGACCTCGGACGGCCTGCACGACTTCGTCTACTGCAATCACCTCGAGGATGTCTTCTCGCAGAAGTACAAGGAGATCGACGAGGTCCGTCAGGAGTACCCGGACATCGTGCAGGTGTTCAAGAACTCGCGTTTCTCCGCCACGATCGTCAAGGGGTTGTCGCTGGCCCTCGACGACCTGGGCGACCGGCCGCTGATCGTCCGCAGTTCGAGCCTGCTGGAGGACCGTTTCGGGGCCGCGTTCTCCGGCAAGTACAAGAGCCTGTTCCTGGCCAACCGGGGCACCAAGCAGGAGCGACTGGATGCGCTGATGGACGCGATCGCGGAGGTGTACGCCTCGACCTTCGGACCCGATCCGATCCAGTACCGGGCCGAGCGCAACCTGCTCGATTTCCACGAGGGCATGGGCGTGCTGATCCAGGAGGTGATCGGGACGCAGATCGGTGATTACTTCCTGCCGGCGTTCGCGGGAGTGGCCTTCAGCTACAACGAGTTTCGCTGGTCGCCGCGGATCAAGCGGGAGGACGGACTCGTGCGGCTCGTGCCGGGACTCGGTACGCGGGCCGTCGATCGGGTGGGCGACGATTTCCCGATCCTGGTCTCGCCGGGGCAGGCCGGCCTGCGCGCGAACACGACCCCCGAGGAAGTGGCCCGCTACGCGCCGCGGTACCTGGACGTGATCAACCTCAGCACGAACACGTTCGAGACCAGGGATGCCGCGGCCTTCCTTCGCGAGGTCGGCGACCGGCTGCCGGCGGTCGAGCAGCTTGTGTCGATCTTCCAGGACGGTCACCTGCGCCAGCCGCTGGTCGGCGGGGTCGATTTCGAGCACGACGACCTGGTCGTCACGTTCGAGGGAATTCTCAGTCGAACCCCGTTCGTCAAGCAAGTGCACGCGCTGCTCACGCTGCTGGAGGGCGAGTTGAAGCACCCGGCCGATATCGAGTTCGCCTCGGACGGCAAGGACCTCTACCTGCTGCAGTGTCGAGCGCAGGCCCCGACCCGGCACGCCGAGCCGGCGCCGATTCCGCGCGACCTCCCGCGTTCGCGGCTGCTGTTCTCGGCCACCCGCTACGTGTCGAACGGCACCGTGCCGAACATCACCCACATCGTGTACGTCGATCCCGAACAGTACGGGCGTCTCGGCAGCCGCGAGGAACTGGTCGCGGTCGGTCGAGCGGTCGGAAGACTCAACAAGCTGCTGCCCAAGCGGCAGTTCATCCTGATGGGGCCCGGACGCTGGGGCAGCCGTGGTGACATCCGGCTCGGTGTGCCGGTGACCTACTCGGACATCAACAACACGGCGATGCTGATCGAAATCGCCCGAAAAACCGGGGACTACACGCCGGACGTGTCCTTCGGAACGCACTTCTTCCAGGATCTCGTCGAGGCCGAAATCCGCTACCTGCCGCTGTACCCCGACGAGGACACGGTGACCTTCAACGAGGCGTTCTTCACCCGCGCGCCCAACCTGCTGCCGGAACTGGTGCCGGAGTTCGAGGCGCTTCGCGACACGGTCCGCGTGATCGACGTGCCTCGCGCGGCCGACGACCAAGTGCTGCACGTGCTGATGAACGCCGAACTCGACGAGGCCGTGGGCGTGCTGGCCGAGCCCGGGGAGCACGTCGACTGCGCGGACGACGGCACCGCGCCCGGAGCGGCTCCGGAAGGGCAGGACTGGCGCTGGCGGACGCGAATGGCCGAGAGCGTCGCGGCCCGTCTCGACCCCGAGCGGTTCGGCGTCCGGGCGCTCTACCTGTTCGGCAGTACGAAGAACGCCACGGCTGGCCCGGCCAGCGATATCGATCTGCTGGTGCACTTCGTCGGTACGGACGAGCAGCGCCGCGCGCTCGAGCGCTGGTTTGAGGGCTGGAGCCTGTCCCTCAGCGAGACCAACTACCTCCGCACCGGCTATCGGACCGACGGTCTGCTCGATGTTCACTTCGTCACCGACGGCGACATCGCCCGCCGGACGAGTTACGCCGTCAAGATCGGCGCCGTGACAGACGCCGCTCGTCCGCTGCCGCTTGGCAACGCGCGGTGAGCCTGGCCTGGGTCGCTAGAGCAGCAGACGCTCGGCCCGCGCGGGTTGCCCGGGATCGAACCGGACCAGCGCCAGCTCCGGGCCGTCATGCGCGGCCGTGTAGCAATGTGTGCGGCCGAGGCGCTGGGACCATCGGCCGGTGATGCCCGCCGATTCGTGGACGTGGCCGTGCAGCGTAATCAGTGGCTGCCGGGTCTCGATGAAGCGCTGGATGGCGACGCTGCCCACGTGGACATCGAGCGGCGCATGGTCGATCATCCGGCCGTCGAGAGCCGCCCGGTCCAGGCTGGTGTCGTAGGGTGGGGAGTGGAACAGGAGGATCGCCTGGTCGAGTGGGCGGTCGCCGGCCAGCGTATCCAGATCGTTCTTGATCGTCGCATAGCGGAGCTGATGCTCGGCGACGGGGATCGAGTGATAGCCGTGCTCGGGCGAAACACAGCCGGGCGGCACGTACCGCGATACGTCATATCGTTCCCAGTCCTTTTGCAGGAAGGGGGTCGGCGGTACGCAGGCGTAGCCGTAGACCTCGTGCCCGTCGAACGCGACCCGCCGATCATGAACGTACTGCCACACCCCGGTCGCGGCCGCCGCAATCACGGTGGCCTCTTCCGACCGGCTGTCGTCGTTGCCCAGAATCACAAACACCCGCGGGTAGTCGTCGCCGAGGTCCTCGCGGAGCCGCCGAAACTGCCGCGCCAGGAAGCCGTTGACGAAGTCCTGATGGTCGATGTCGAGCGATTCCAGTGCCGTCAGACCCGACGGCAGTAGGTCTCCACCCAGAAAGACCGCTCGCGGGCGCTCCGCGGCGATCAGCCGGAACAGGGTGCGATACCGGTCGAACTGCCCGTGCAGGTCAGAGACGAAGAAACACGTCGCCATCGGGTTGCCTCGGGCGGGGTGGTGCCGCGCGAACCGTGCATCGCCAATCCACGCGGCGCCCCCGGAACACCGATCATAACCGGCTGGCAATTGAGCAGGTAGCTATCGCCGGATCCGACCGGCGACGTGCGGCGCGCGGGTGCCGGAGCGGTCGGGTATCATGCAGGCGGTCGATCCTGCGGAGTCTGCTGTGCGAATTCGATCCGTTTCCGCGTTGCCAGCCGCGCTGGCGTCCACGACGGTCGCGGTCCTGTTGCCGGTCTGCGCGCCGGCGCAGACGGCGGTGACGCTGTTCTCGGATGACTTCGATGCCGGTTCGTCCGGCGGCCAGTGGACGGTGTCTTCCCACGCCGGCGACTACTCGGCCGACTTCGGCTTCGACTACGGCACGCGCGGCATTCCGGCCGCGCCGGGCAGCGGCGGCACGACCGTCGGGCTGCGGCTGATGGTCAACAGCACCGACGCGAACCCGGCCGCCGAGGCCGTCAGCGTGTACCCGGCCGGCAGCGGTTTCTCGGGCGACTTCACGCTCTCCTGCGACATGTGGCTGCACTACAACGGCAGCGCCGGGGGCGGGGCCGGGTCGACCGAGTTCGCGAGCGTCGGCATCCGGCACGCCGGCGATCGCGTTGTCTGGCCGGCCAGCGGGGCAAGCGACGGGCTCTGGTTCGCGTGCAGCGGCGAGGGCGGGGCCAGCGAAGACTACCTGGCGTATCGCAGCGCGGCGAAGCTGTCCGTGGCGGCCGGCAGCTTCGCTTCGAGTTCGCTGAACCACACCGACATCTTCTTCCAGGACCTGTTCGCCGCACCGCCGTTCGAGACGCCGGGGGCCCCGGGCAAGCAGTGGGTCGCGGTCGAGATCTCGCACCGGGGTGGCGTCGTGACGTGGCGGCTGAACGGCCGTTTGCTCGCGATCCGGGCCGAGCCGCCGGCCGGTTCCGGAAACATCATGCTGGGGTGTTTCGACACGTTCCCGTCGATCGCGGACCCCGTTGAAGACAACTTCGTGCTGTTCGACAACGTGCGGGTGACAGCCCCGGACTGCGACGGAAACGGCCTGGCCGACCAGGTCGAACTGGCCGCCGGCGACTGCAACGGGAATGGCCGGCTCGATGACTGCGAGACGATCGGCCCGGGCGACTTCGACCACGACGGCGATACCGACGTCGACGACCTGGCGGCGTTCGCGCGCGGCATGGCCGGCCCGGGCGTGCTGCCGGGCCCTGCGGTTCTCGCGTGCGTTGATGTGTATCGCCTGGCGTTTGATGCCGACTCGGACCAGTACCTCGATCTCCGGGACTACTTCGCCCTGCAGCGAACGAACTCGCCGGGGCCGTTTGCGTCCCGAGCCGCGGACGCGCCGCTCGGCAGCCAGTTCATCGCGGAGGTTGCGGGGCTGGAACGCACGGTGCGCGAAAGCCGCGTCCGGCAGGAGATCCTGGGCGGCAACGTGCCCGGCTTCCTGCGAACGTTCGTGCCGGTGACCGTCTCGGCGACGATCGAGGGCGTGCCGACCACCGCGACGTATCATGTCACGCCGGATTACCTGTGCGTCGGACGCGACGATGACTTCGTGCGGATGCCGATGTCGCCGGGCATCGCCCAGCAGATCGCGGACGCGGTCGACTGCCTGATGCCGACGCGGAAGATGGTTGACCGGATCTACGCATCGAGTGCGGTGAAGCTGGCACCCGCGCCGATCAGCCCGGCGACCGTCGACATCACCAGGGTGACGACGTTTCACCGGCATCACGAGGGAGTTGAGGCGCAGCGCAGCGGGCACCCGCTCGGACTGTCCGTCGCCGGCATCAAGAAGGATGTCGTGATCACGCCGCTGCTCGCCTCGAATCCCGGCCGGGTCGCGATCTACGGCTGGCATCAACTGAACGGCGTGCCGATTCAGCCGCTGTACCTGGGGCACGTGGACTGGTACATGGACTACAGCCACGGGATCCGCCTGGTCCGCAGTGCGATGACGGTGAACGGACAGCCGACCACGGTGCAGGCCGTGCTCGCCGACCCCGACCTGCACGTTCTGCTGAGTGACGAGGGGATCGTGACGACTCCATCGTACTGACCGGCGCGTGTTCACCACCGCCCCGACGGTCCCGGCCGGGCCGACTCGCCCGGTTCGCCCTCGAGCCCGCGGCACCCCGTTCCACGAAAAAAAACCGAAATCTTCCGACAGCCGCGGCCCGGTTTCCGCGAGGACCAGCAGGATGCGTTGGCTCTTCTATCCGGAGATCGGAAATGATGCGTACGCCGCACGTGCATCGCGGGCTGGTCTGCCTGGCGATTCTGTCGATGGTGGTTCCGGCTCCCGGCTCGATCGTCGAGTCCACCTGGGTGGGCGGCGGAGGCGATTCGAACTGGACGAACGCGGGAAACTGGGCCCCGGCGATGGTTCCGGACAACGACACGAACAACTCGTTCAACGTGACGATCGACAACGCCGGCGTCGACCTGGGTTCCGATGTGACGATCGTGGACTTCACCTTCAACACGACCGGCGGCGTCGGCAGCACGCTGACCATCACCGCCGGGAGCGAGTTGCGGGTCGACGGTGACGCCACGATCGACTTCGGGGGTGTCACCGGCGGGGAGATGCACGTCGTCGGCGCCACCGCGATCGGACGCGAACTGAGCCTGGACGGCTGCATGTTCCGGGCGAGCGGCGACATCGACTTCGGCACGGCCGGCGCCAACGGGCTGATCGAACTGGCCGGCGGGGCGCAGTTGCTGAGCGACGGCAATCTGACCATCCTGCGCGACGGCACGATCGACGCCGGCGGCGGCACGCTGGTCAACGGGGGCAACCTGGTCAAGAGCGGTACGAACGGAACGGCCTCCATCACGGGCAGCGCGCTCGTCGACAGCGGGGGGACGATCGCCGTCCAGACCGGCACGCTGGACCTCGACGGGATCGAGATGCTCGATTCGACCCTGGTGGCCGAGGACGGAACCACGCTCCGCATCGGCCAGATCGGCGTGCTCAGCGAGGCCGGCGGCAGCGCGAACGTCTGCGACACGACCGGTACCGGCATCATCGAGTTCTCGGGCGGGGTGTTCGAAGTCAACGGCGTCGTCGCCTCGACCGGGACCGGCGTTCTGCAGTTCGTCAATGGGGTCCGGCTCATCGGCCAGGGCGGGCTCAACGCCAGCGCGACCGCCCCGGCCCTGATGAACAACTGTGCGATCGGTGACCCGAACAGCGGGACGGGGGTTGAGAATCTCGGATCCATGGACCTGATCGCCGTCACGATCAGTGACCGCGGCCTGCGGAACAAGCCCGGCGGTGAGATCCGCATCCCGGGCGGACTGGTCGGCGGCATCCAGGTCGAGTTCGGCACGTTCGTCAATGAGGGCACGGTCGAGCAGGAGAAGCAGATCAACCTCGGCGCCGTCGGAGTCGTCACGAACGCGATGACCTGGAACAGCCACGGTGGCAACATCATCGGGTCGACCAGCGGGCGCTTCGACAACAGCGGGACCTTCTCCGTGGATGGCGATTCGCCGGTCTTCACGCTGGTCACCGCACCCTTCCGGGGACTGGCCGGCAGCACGATCGACATCAACAACGGCGAGATGCGGGTCGGCGGGTCCGATCCCAACACGACCCGGTTTACGGACTGTTTCATCGACGTGGCCGGGGCGAACAACCTGTTCAGCTACGGCGTGAACGGCAGCAGTCGCAGCACCTCGCAGAACGTCACGTTCGTCCTGGCGGACGACGGCCGGGCCCGGTTCTATTCCGGCGTGCACGATGCCCGCGGGAGCCTGGTGTGTGACGGGCAGGGCCAGGTCACGATTGAGAACGCGCAACTGCGGGCGACGGCTCCGTTGACGCTGCGGTTCTCCAACACGGCGCCGCTGGTTCTCAACAACACCAATGCCCGGATCGACGCGAGCGGCGAAATCACCAACGAGGACCGGGTCAACAGTGTCTCCGGCTCGATCACCGGCAGCGCTGCGTTCCGGAACGCGCTCAACGGTGTCCTGGACGTGACCGACAACCTGCGGATCTCGCAGGGGACCAGCGGCCGCATTCGCAACGAGGGCATCCTGCGGCTGTCCGGCTCGAACTTCGAGGGGATCCTGATCGACACCGGCGGAAGCATCGAGAACGAGAGCGACGGCGTGATCGACTTCGCCGCCAATGCCGACATCAGCCGGCTTTCGGCGACGCAGGCCGGCGATCTGATCAACGCGGGCCTGGTCACCAAGACGGGCGATACCGGCGAGTCATTGATCAGCACGGCCGTGTACCGCCAGACCGGTGACGGAATGATGCGCTCCAGTTCGGGAACGATTCGCGTCATCGCCGACCTGATCGAACTGCTCGGGGGCCGCCTCGAGGCTCTGGCCGCCAGCGCGGTCGTGCGGATCGGCGAGTCTTCGCTGACCCAGGACATCCGGTGCCAGTTCCTCGGCGGGGGCATCGTCGACTATGCCGGTGCGACTAGCGATCTGCACGAACTGGTCGGGACCATCTCCGGAACCGGCGACGGCGCGATGCTGCACAGCAACGGGACCATGCGGGCCCGCGACCTGTCCGCCACGCTGGACTTCGGCGCGGACCCGAACGAACCCGGGGCGGGTACGGCCGAGTTCCGCCAGATCAGCGGCACGCTGGGCGAGGCGGGCTCTCAGCTCAACAACCGCGGCAACTTCCGGATGACCGGCGGAACGCTGGTCGGCAACTTCGACAACATCGAGAGTGCCGCGTTCAGGCTGGAGGGCGGGGTCGTGCAGGGCGTGTTCGCCAACAGCGGAGACTTCGTCTGGGACGGCGGGACGATCGATGCCCAGGTCAGCACTTCGCCGGTCGGCCAGGCCCGGTTCGAGATCGTGGCCGATACGCCGGTGCTGCTGGCCAGCGGCGCCCGGATGACGAACACCGGCCGCATCGAGCACAGCGGGGCGGGTTCGCTCGAACTCGGACAGAATGCCGAAGTCGTCAACCAGGGCGGCAGCGCCGCGCACGTTTTCAGCGGCGGCGGCGACATCGTGCGGCCGGGCGGCGCCGTGACCGGATCGAAGGTGATCAACTCCGGCCGCATCGCCAACGAAGGGCCGGCCAACGTCTCGATCAACGTGCTGTTCGAGAGCACGGGCGGCAGCATCGAGGCCGAGGCGGGGCCGCTGACGATCAACGGGATCGTGGGGCAGGCCGGCGGGCAGCCGAAGATCACGGGCGGGACGCTGGTGTCGACCGGGCCGGCGGCCGGGCTGACGACGCAGAGCGCCGAACTGCGGGGCGCGATCACGCACACGCTGGGTGCGGAGGGTGTCGTTTCGCATCAACTGCCCGACATCGACGCGACGCTGACCGCGACCGGGAACGGGCGGGTCGAGATCACGAGCCTGTCGGCCCTGGGCGGCAGCCTGCAGTTCGTGGGCGCCGGCGAGAGTACCTTCGCGCTGCGCGGCGACAACTTCGTCGGGGTGGCCGCGGCCA
This sequence comes from Phycisphaerae bacterium, assembly GCA_030428945.1. Lineage (GTDB taxonomy): Bacteria > Planctomycetota > Phycisphaerae > UBA1845 > Fen-1342 > JAUIEC01. Next base: position 137,120 of record JAUIEC010000002.1, read on the forward strand.
GCAGCGGTGGCACCGTTCGCTTCGAGTCATCGGCCTGCAATCTCTTCGGCGGCGGCAACTCCGGAAGCTGGAGCGCCGACAACGAGGTGATCTTCGCCAGCGACACGGGCTCGGCCAGTGTCAACGGCGTGACCGGCGGGTCGCGGGCCGTGTTCGCGAGCAGCGGCCAGGCCCGGCAGACGGGCGGCCTGGATCTGAAGTTCGACGGCGCGGTGCAGTTCGACAACACGGGAACGTACGACCTGCAGGTCGATTCCGGCCTCTCCGCCCGCGACGCCAGCGGGAACGACATCCTGTTCGAGAACACCGGCACGTTCCGCAAGTCGAACGGACTCTCGACCGGCTTTTCGACGGTCTCGATTCCGTTCCGCAACACGGGGACCGTGGCGGCCGAGGATGGCAACCTGCGGATTACGCCGTTCTGTCAGTCGCTGTCCGGGACGCATCTGTCGGAGGGAACGTGGCAGGTGGACCCGAACAGTTCGCTCTCGCTGAACAACGGCGTGACCCTGACTCGGAACAGCGGGACGATTCGTGTTCGAGGCAACGGCGATTTCAAGAATCTCCCGACCGCGACCACGACCACCACGTTCCAGAACGACGGCACGCTGTGCCTCGAGGACGGGGCGGTGCTGCTGACCGGCGGAGAGTTCGAGAACAACGGGACCACCAAGGTCAGTCAGAACAGCACGCTGAGCGTCGGCACGATTGACAACGACAACGACCTGACGGTTGACGGCACGCTGACCTTCGCCGGGGCGTCACGCTGGCAGAGCGGAACCATCAGCGGCACCGGGGTGGTGAACGGCAGTTCGCTGACCAGCAGCGCCCGAACGTCTCCGGGCAACTCACCCGGCAAGCTGACGATCCAGGCGGACTTCACGCACGAACCCAACGCCGTGCTGGCGATCGAACTGGCCGGCCTGCTGCCGGAGAACGAGTACGACGTGCTCGAGGTCCAAGGAACGTTCGCGGTCGACGGCACGCTGGAAGTCAGCCTGCTGAACGACTTCTCGCCCGGCAGTGCGGACGCGTTCACCATCGTCTCGGCCGCGCAGGTCACCGGGGCCTTCGGGAACGCGCCGCCGGACCCGAACGGAATCGCCACGCTGCAGGTCGCCGATGGCAGCTTCCGCGTCGCGTACTCGTCGACGAGCATCGTGCTGCGGGATTTCCAGCCGCTGTGTCCCGGCGACACGAACGGCGACCTGGTCGTGAACCTGACGGACCTGGCCGACGTGCTCAACGCCTTCGGGACGATGGCCGGCGACGCGGGGTACCTGCCCGCGGCCGACTTCGACGGTGACGGTGATGTGGACCTGAGCGACCTGTCGACGGTTCTGGGGCGTTTCGGCGCGACCTGCTGACACCGGGCCGGGATCCTGATCCCGCCGCGGGGTGCGATCACGTATCATCCGTCGTGGAGGCGCGGGATCGAACCAGGCAGTTGCGTTGCGAGCCGGCATGACGAGAGAGACGCGGGTGAACTGGGGGCGGTTGCGGTCGGACGTCGAGTCCGCCCTGCGGTCCAGCGGGCTGTTTCCGGCCCAGGTGCGGGTGGACGGCCGGGTGCACCTGCTGGAATGCGGTCGGGGGCACCGCAACTACCTGTTCCGGGTCGCGACGGACGGGCCGGCGCATCCGGCCTGCGAGCCATCCTACGTGCTGCGTATACCGGCGCCCGTGACGGACGGCCGGGCGGGCCGGGAATCGGCCGACCGGTTGCGCCGAGAGGCGGCCACGCTGCAGGCGCTGGCATCGGCTGATCCCGCGTTCGCGACACCTCGTTTCGTCTGCTTTGTCCAGGGCGCGGCCATCTCGGAAGACGCGTTCATCGAAACCGCCCTGCCCGGGCTGGGGTTTGACTTTCTGCGGGATCAGTTGGGCGACCCGTGCCGGATCATCGAGATGATCGCGGGCGTCGCGCGCGGCGTGCATCAGCTTCCGGTCGAACGCTTCCCGTTCCTGCCTGGTCACGCGAGCAGTCGCGCGCACGTGCTGGCCCGCCTCGCGGGGCTGGACCCTGACTTCATCGCCCGGGACCCGGACGCCGCTGCCTGCGTCGCGTGGATCCGGGCCCACCTGCCGGAGGATCGGCCGGCCGTGGTGCTGCACGGGGACCTGTTGCCGCAGAACCTCTTGTGGGATCTGGGCAGCGAGCGGGTCGGCGTGGTCGACTGGGAGTTCGCCGCGATCGGCGATGCGGCCTACGACCTGGCGATCACGACGCGCGGGAACGCCAAGCTCCTGGGCGTCGGCAGCGGGCTGCGTCGGCTGGTCGCCGCGTACCGGGCGGCCGGCGGTGTGGCCCTGGCGCCGGCTGATGTCATTCAATACGAACTGCTGATGCATCTGGGCTGGCTCGAGCAATCCCTGCAGGCGGTCCGCGAGGGTCGGCAATCGGGGTACTCGATCGAGGATCGGAGGAGGCAGCTTCGAGCGATCCTTCGGCGGGCCCGGGCGCGATGAAGTCGGGGGCTGCCCGTTTGCGGTGCGCGCGTGAGGGCCCGGCGGGAGGCGGGCGTCAGGTCGGGTAAACCTGCTGGCCGGTCTCGATGTCGATGACGCGGATGACCTGCATCTGGCACTCGCGGGCGGCCTTGAGGATGTCCTCGTCGGGGTCGCCGGTGGGGTTGCGGACGCAGCAGCAGCGGTCGCCGTCGAGTTCGAAGGTGTCGCGGGCGATTTCGCAGCAGAGGCCGTCCCCGACGCAGTTTTCGGCATCCACCTCGATCCGGTAGCGCATGTTCGATCCTCCGATAACACTGGAGCCGCCGGTGCGGCGGGGATGTGCGGACCTGGTCTGGAACCACCGGGGCAAACGGCATGCCGCACCAGAGAGGGGTGCTGCGGGCGTGCCTGAGATGGCCTGCTGCGCGGTCAGATCACCCGCAGGTGCGCGAAATGCCACAATCCGCGGCAACCGGCCCGGCTGCCGGGGCGCAGCGCGGGATCAGGCCGGGCGGGCGCTGGTACGCCAATTGCTTATGAATGTGATCATCGGCGGGTGTTCGAAGGTCGCCCGAATCCGGCGGCGACCTTCGGCACCTGTTTGTTGTTAGCAGGGAGAACCGGGATCGGGGGCGGAGGCAGCGGGACCGTTGAGTGCTACACCAGGTGGACGCCAGACCGTTCACGAGCAGGTCGTCGAAATCGTCAGTGATTCCGGCGAGGGTGCGCAGAAAGCGGGGCAGACCTTCGGCGCGATCTGTGCCAAGATGCGCCGCGGCGTCTGGACCGTCGAGATCATTCCGGCCGAAATCAAGCCACCGGGGCGCTCGCGGGCGGGAGCCAGCGGCAACCGGATTCGCATCGGGAGCCACCGGATCACCAACATGGGTGATCAGGCCGACCTGGTGGTGGCTTTCAACGAGCAGGTCCTGTACGGACGGATCGATGCGGGCGCCTACCGGGACGGCACGGTCGTTCTGCTGGACGACCGCTGGAAGGCCGACCCCGATGCCCGGATCCGCGAGGCCTTCGAGGCGGCCCGCCACGATTTCGAAGAGCGCGGACTGGTCGTGCACGAACTTCCGATCCACGAGGCCTGCGCCGCGCTGCTGCCCGACCCGCGCCTCGGGAAGAACATGTTCGTGCTCGGCATGCTCTGCGAAATCTACGATTGCGATGACGCGATCGCCATGCACGAGATCGCGGCCGTCTTCCGGCACAAGGGCGACAAGATCGTCGAGGTCAACCAGGCCCTCTACCAGCGCGGCCGTGCCTTCGTCAGCGAGCACCTGCCCTTCCGGTTCGAAGTGCCACCCATGCCCGAGTGCGGGCCGCAACTCGTGCTGAACGGCAACCAGGCCCTCGCGCTGGGCGTGATGGCGGCCGGCATCGACGTGGTCTCGATGTACCCGATCACGCCGGCCACGTCCGCGTCGCACTACCTCTCGGGCGCGATCCACAAGGTGGGCGGGGTCGTGCACCAGGCCGAGGACGAGATCGCGGCCATCGGCTTCGCGCTCGGCTGCTCGTACGCCGGCAAGACGGCCTGCACGATCACTTCGGGGCCGGGGCTGGCGCTGAAGACCGAGTTCATCGGGCTGGCGGTGATGGCGGAATTGCCGCTGGTGATCGTCGATGTGCAGCGGGGCGGTCCGTCGACGGGACTGCCGACCAAGGTCGAACAGAGCGATCTGCTGGCGACGCTGTTCGCCTCGCCCGGGGATGCGCCCAAGATCGTGATCGCGGCCGCGACGATCGAGGAATGCCTGCAATACGTGGTGATGGCGCGACGGCTGGCGGAGTCGTTCCGCGGGCCCGTCGTTCTGTTGACCGACGCCAACCTCGCGACCGGCGTCCAGCCGATTCCGCGGCCGGACGTGAACGAGGCCTGGTTCGCGTCTCCGGTGGACCAGTCGCCGTGGCCGGAGGATGTCGAGCCGTACGACTGGGACGAGGAGACCGGGTTGTCGGCCCGCCCGATCCCGGGGCAGGTCGGCGGGGAGTACGTGCTGACGGGGCTGACGCACACGCGTTCGAGCCGGGTGGCCTACGATCCGCATTCGCAGCAACTGGGTTGCCAGATGCGGAGCCGGAAACTGGCGGCCCTGCAGGCGACGCTGAAGCCGCCGACGGTGCATGGCGATGCGGAAGGCGACCTGCTGGTGGTCGGTTGGGGTTCGACCCTGGGGGCGATCGAGGAGGCCGTCGACCGGATGCGGGCCGATGGCGTCCGGGTGTCGTCGTGCCACCTGCGGTTCCTGTCGCCGCTGGAGCCGGGGCTGGTGGACATCTTCCGCCGGTTCCGTCGGGTGATGACGGTCGAGATCAACTACAGCGACCCGCCGGAAGGGTTCCGGCCGGGGATGGCGGGGCGTCCGGCGCAACTGGCGATGCTGCTGCGCGGGGCGACCCTGATGCCGATTGATTACTGGTCAGTGGTTCCCGGTCAGCCGATCACGGCCGGGCAGATTGAGCGGGCGGTCCGGCAGCGGCTCGCGGCTTCGGGGACAACGACGAGGAACGATGCATGTTCGGCCTGAAATCGGACTGGTCGCTGGAAGTACTGCCACGGTACTTCACGCTGGAGGACTACCAGGGTGCGGAGGCTCGCTGGTGTCCGGGCTGTGGTGACCATGGTGTGCTGGCGGCGGTTCACCGGATCTGTCGCGACGAGCAGCTTGAACCGGAGCGGACCGTGTGCGTCTCGGGGATCGGCTGTTCGAGCCGGTTTCCGCACTACATGCGGACGTACGGGTTTCACGGTCTGCACGGGCGGGCGCTGCCGGTCGCGTGCGGGATCAAGGCCCGGCGTCCGGACCTGCACATCTGGGTTGCGACCGGGGACGGTGACTGCTGTTCGATCGGCGCGGCGCACTGGCTGCACGCGATCCGGTACAACATGAACATGGTGGTGATGCTCTTCGACAACAATGTCTACGGGCTCACCAAGAAGCAGACTTCGCCGACCTCGCGTCCGGGACTGAAGACCAACACGCACCCCTTCGGGGCCTGGCTGCCACCGCTGAATCCGATCGCGGCGACGCTCGGGTTTCCGAATGTCTCGTTCGTGGCGGGAACGGTCGACTGGAATCCGCCGCACGTGCATGCCACGCTGCAGGCGGCGTTCCGGCACAAGGGGCTCAGCTTCGTGCACATCGCCCAGCGCTGTCCGCAGTACACGCCCGGGGTCTTCGCCGAGACGCAGCGTGACCCGTCGCTGCTGAAACTGCTGACACATGAGCGCGGCATCAGCCTCGACCCGGCGCTCGCCAAGCTGCTGCCGAACTCGGTCACGCATGATCCGTCCGACCACAGCGCAGCGCTGCAACTGGCGCAGGAGGAAGGCGTGCTGCCGATCGGGCTGTTCTTCCAGGACGAGAGTCGCCCTCGCTACGACGACTACATCGGGCGCGGCCTGGACATGACGATCGACGAGAAGCTGGGGGCGCTGCAGGCCGAGCTTGATCGCTTCGCGGTCTAGGAAGGTACCGATGAACGCCGAGCACTCTGAGACAGCCACCGACGCACAGGCGCCGACCGCCACCCCGGCACCGCTCCGCCTTCCGGCCGAGGGTCGGTCCGACGGGGCGCACGATGCCGAGGCGGTCGCGTTGCGGACGTTCTTTCACGGCGGGGAAGGGGCCGACCTGGAACCGCCGGGCGGCGACTGGCTGCCGGCCGCCCTGCACCCGTATCGCAACCCCGAGGCGATTCGGACCGACTACCCGTTGTTTCTCCGGGCCGGCGATCCGTCCGAGGGCGAGAAGGACTGCCAGCCGCTGTCGTCGCTGCTGCGGCAGACGCTGGCGGAACTGGCGCCGGGCGACGAGGACGGCCGGATCCTGAAGGACAACCTGCCGCGGCTGGAACAGTGCCTGCGGCGCTCGCTCGGCGAGGCGCCGCTGCCGCGCGGGCTGGCCGAGATCCTGCCCGATGCCGCGGCGGCCATGCAGGAGGAACTTGCCCTGCGGGATGCGGCCGCCGCCCGGCTCGCGGAGGACCTCGAGCGGCTGATGCAGGCGGTTCCCGAGGGCCAACTCCTCGCCCTGACCGAGGCGACCGCCCTGAACCTGCTACTGTACACGGCCGATGGGCGGGTGCAGCGCAGCCACCTGGCGTTACGTCACACCTGCACCGAAGCGGTCCGGCACCTGCGCGACCTGCTGCGGGTTGAGCACGCCCGCGAGGAACGCGGTCACATCGAGGGCGCAGCGACCACGCTGTTCGATCCCGCGGCGCTCGAGCAGGTGCTCAAACCGGTCCGCGGGACGCCGAAGTCCGATCCCGCCCGTTGCGAGCGGATCGATGCCCTGATCGCCACGCTCACCCGGTTTCTCGAAGCACCCGCACCGCCCTCAGCATATGTCGTCCACACCGGGGCGCTGCCGGAGGACTGGCGGACGCCCAACGCCCACTGGCATCCCTCCGATCCCGCCGACCTGTGCGAGACGCTGGTGCAGGTCTTCGACCAGATGGCCGCACCCTACGCCGCGCTGTTCGCGGCCCTGCGGCTGGCACGTCTGGAACTGCTCGGGCGCTACGACGCGACCCGCCACGCGCCCGCGGCCGCGGCCCTCACCTGGGAGTCGTTCAGCCGGGAGGAACTGCTGGCCCTGCCGGTGGTCCTGGCCTGGACGCCGGCGGCCGACGTGGTCCGACTGAGCCTGACGCGCGTGTCGAGCCTGCTGCGCAGCGGTCGGCCGGTGCAACTGCTGCTGACGGTGCAGCCGCACCTCGACCCGGCCGCGTCGAACGAGCCGGAGGCGACGGCCCGCTACCGTTTCGAGCCGGCCTACCTGGGCATCAGCCAGCGGGAGGTGCTGGTGCACCAGACGTCGGCGGCCCGACCCGAGCACCTGCTGGACGGCTATCGGATGAGCCTGGGCGCGACGCGGGCGGGACTGCACGTGATCGCCAGCGGCCTGGCGGATGAAGCCGCCCGCAGGACGGGACCGTGGCTGCAGGCCGGGGCCGCGCTCGAAGGTCGGGCGCACCCGCTGCTGCACTACAACCCGGAAGCCGGGACCACCTGGATGCGGCGCTTCGACATCGGCGGCAATCCCGAGGCCGACGACGACTGGCCGCGGACAACGCTCACCTGCCGGAGTGCGGATGACCACGAACACAGCCTGGAGGTGCGTTTCACGTTCGCGGACTTTGCCCTGCTGGAGCCGGCGCTGCGCGAACACTTCCGGGTGGTGGACTCGACACGGAACGCGGATCACCTGATTCCGCTGGCGGACTACCTCGAGCGACCGGCCGACGAGATGCACGACGAACTGCCGATGATCTGGGCGGCCGCCCCGGACGGGCAGTTGTATCGACTGGTGCTGAGCCAGTCGCTGGTGCACCTTTGCCGGGACCGGCTGAATTACTGGCGAACGATCCAGGAACTGGCCGGGGTGCGGAACGAGCACGTCCGCGAAGCACTCGCCCAGGAGCGTGCCCGGCTCGAACAGGAGTTCGCCGCACAGCGGGCCGCCCTGCTGGAGGAGCATGCGGCCGAGGTGCAGCATGTCCGCGACACGACGGCCCGCGAGGCACTCGAGCGACTGGCCGCGCGGCTGGTGGACCCGGCCGGGTTCGCGGCCCCTCCACCGTCGGTCGAGAGGACGTCGCCGGTGGCCGACGGCGGAACCGAGGTGCCGACGGCGGAGCGCCCGCCCGCGCCGGCGAAGGAGGCCAAAGCCGTCGAGCCCGAATCGTCGGTGCCGGAAGCCGCGGAGGCGGCGGAGGAACTGGAAGAGCTCGAACCGTGGATCACCTCGGCGCTGTGCACGTCATGCAACGACTGCATCAATCTGAATCCGCAGTTGTTCGTCTACAACGCCAACAAGCAGGCGATCATCGGCGACCCGACGGCCGGCACGTTCGAGCAACTGGTCGTGGCGGCCGAGAAATGCCCGGCCCGCTGCATCCACCCGGGACTGCCCGGTGATCCGGCCGAAGCGACGCCGGAGCTGATTGCACGGGCGCAGGCGTTCAACGGCGCCGGTTAGGAGCGGATCGGGTGCAGGAACTGGCCACGGCGACCGTGATCATGGGAGGCCTGGGGGCGTTCTTTGGTATCGGGCTGGCCGTGGCGCATCGCTTTCTGCGCGTGGCCGAGGATCCGCGCCTCGAAGTCGTCTGTGACCAGTTGCCCGGATCCAACTGCGGTGCGTGCGGGCAGGCGGGTTGTCGGGCGTTTGCCGAGACGCTGCTGCAGGGGGTCAACAAGCCGAGTCGCTGTTCGGTTGCGAGCCCGGACATCGTCGAGGCGATCGCTGCGTTCCTGGGCGTGGATCCGGGACGCGAGGAGCGTCGGGTGGCCCGGCTGCACTGCGCGGGCGGACTGGGCGCGGCGCGGCAGGTCGCGGCCTACGAGGGCTACGCCAGTTGCAGCGCTGCGCACCTGGTCGGAGGCGGCGGCAAAGGCTGCGCGTGGGGCTGCCTGGGGCTGGCCGACTGCGACCATGCCTGCGACTTCGACGCGATCACGATGAACGCCGAGCGACTGCCGGTCGTCAACGTCGACACGTGCACCGCCTGCGGAGACTGCGTGACGGCCTGTCCGCGCGACCTGTTTGAGATCCTGCCGATCGGGCACGCACTGCTGGTGCAGTGCAAGGCGCCGCTGGAGGGCGAAGCCGCCCGGGCTGTCTGCCGGGTCGCCTGCGATGGATGCGGTCGCTGCGCGGCCGATGCCGCCCCCGGGCTGATCCGGATGGATAACAACCTGCCGATCGTGGACTATTCGGCCGGCGGGCCCGCCCGGGCGAACGCCACGCACCGTTGTCCGACCGGCGCGATTCGCTGGGTGCCGGGGGGGCAGTTCGAAGCGGCGCCGGCACCGACACTGACAGGAGATCACCTTGACTAGCTTCGCGTCCGCGTCACGGCAACTGCTGCATCGTCTGCTGGGCGGGCGGCCGTCGGTCCCGCCGGCGGATGGCCGGGTGATCGTGCGTGACGGCGTGACGGCGGTCAGCATGCTGGAAGCACGCATCTGCGAGGCGACGGCGGGCGGCGCGTGGGGCGAACCCGATCCTGCGGAAACCACGGAGTGGGCCCAGAGCAGCCTGGACACGCAGACGGTTCGGGCATCGCTGGCGGCGGCGATCGGACTGGCCGCGTCAGGCCAGCGGGCGTGCGCCTTCCTGGATGGTCCCGAGGTGGCGGCGAGCGGTGACCTCCTGGCGCAGGCGGCGGGCCAGCGCGTTCCGCTGGTGGCACACGTGGCCGCGCAGGCGATGACCCGTCACGGGCGTTCGGCCGGGCACGGGCACGAGGCGCTGCACGCGATCGCGGACAGCGGTTGCGTGATCCTGATCGCCGGCAGCGTGCAGGAAGCGATCGACCTGGGCGTGATCGGCCGGATGGTGGCCGAGCGGGCCCTCGTCCCGGTGGTGATCGCGCAGGACCGCTGGCGGACCGCTTTCGCGCCGCAGGACGTGATCGTGCCGGGCGAGGCACTGCTGCACGAACTGCTGGGCGGCCCGGCGGACCGGGACGTGTTCGCGTCGCCGGAACAGCAGATCCTGGAGGGCAGGACGCGCCGGCGGATCCCGCGGCGTTTTGATCTGGATCATCCGAACATGCTGACGCCGTCCTATGGCGGTACGACGTGGGGGCTGGCCGCGGCGGCGGGTGAAGTCGCCGCGCGGCGGGCGGTGTCGACGGCGTGGCAGCAGGCCTGCACGCAGTTCGCTGCCCGCACCGGCCGGCAGTACGGTTCGCTGCGGACCGGGCGCGTCGAGAAGGCCACGGTCGTGCTGGTCGCGCAGGGGGCGGCGGTCGAAACGGCCCTGGCTGTGGCAGAGGCGTGCAGGCATCGCGAGCGGATCGCTGCCGGCGTGATCGGGGTTCGATCGCTGCGTCCGTTCCCGAGCGAGGAACTCGCGGCGTGCCTGCCGTCGGCGGCTACGGTGGCCGTGCTGGAGAGCGTGTCCGGGTCGCTCGCGACCGAGGGCCCGTTGCTGCGTGAAGTTCGCGCCGTCGTGGGGCGGGCGGCCGAGAGACGCGACGGTCGGCAGCGCGGACCGCGGTGTGTCGGTGTGACGCTCGGCCCGGGTGGCGGACCGGTGCGGGCGGCGGACCTGCGGGCTCTGCTGCGCGAACTGGCCGGGACGCCGCGCGCGCATGTCTACCTGGGACTTCCGTTCGTCCAGGAGACGAGCTACCCGAAGCGGCAGTCGCTGCTGAATGCGCTGCAGCGCGAGGATGCCGATCTGGCGGCGCGGGGGTTGTGTGCCGCCGAACCCGCCCCGGACGTGCGTCCGCGCGAGGCGCTGACAATCGCGCTGCAACGCCCGCCGACCAGCCGGTATGCGTCGCTTCCGGAGGATAGTGCCGGCCTGTTGCACGCCCTGCGACCCGGCCGGGTGCGGGTCCGGCCGGCGCAGCCCTGGGACCATGGCGGAGCCGGGGCCCTGGACCTGCTGACGCTGGGCGACGGCGCGCTGCTGGACCCTGGCGATGATGTGGTCGCGGACATCGGCGTTCTGATTGGCGGGCAGGGCGATGGCGGCATTGCGCTGGCTGATCGACTGCGCCCCGGCGGCATGCTGGTGTGTGTCGGCGCCGCCCCCGAACGAACACCGGAACTGCACGCCCGCATCCGGGCAAAGGAACTGCTGCTGTTCCATACGCCGGCGACCGAGGACACGCATGCCGATGACCCGGTCGAGGCCTTGCGCGAGGCGGCCCTCGGCGGGATCGCCGCCATGCTTCGCCAGACGTCGTTCGCCGATGTCTCGAAGACCAGGCTCGAGCGGGCCCGCGCGGGACTCGCCCCCGCCGGGAACGATGGTGAACGCCTGGCCGCGTATTGCGCCGAAGCGGCCGACAAGACCGTGCCGGTCGATGCCGAAGCGCTGCAGCCGGCACCACCGGCCGCGCCGGCCGAGACTCCGGGGATCCTCCGTGACCGCCCGGCGGCTGCATCGGAAGACCCCCTGGTGCAGTTCTGGAACCACGTCGGGGTCCTCTATCGCGACGGTCGAACGGCCGAACTGACCGCCGACCCGGTGATGGCCGCCGGAAGCGTGCCGGCCCTGTCCGCCGCGCTGCGCCACGACGCGGCCGCGCCGCAGAAGATCGTCGCCTTCGACGCCGCGCAATGCAGCGGGCACGGCCACCTGTGGAGTTGCTGCCCGGACGGTTCGGTCACGGCCACGGCGATCGGTCTTCGTCCGCTGCTGAGCGCCGGCATCGCGCAGGCCGGGGTCGACGATCTGCAGCCGCTGGCCGGCCCGCTGGCCAAGGCCGCGCACGCGGAGGTGACGCGTGGGTCGGGCTGGTCGGGGACGGCGGGAGACCTGTTCCGCGGCGCGCTGGCCGAAGTGGCGCGGGCCCGCAAGCTGGACGATGCCCGGCGCGAGGCGCTGGCCGCACAACTCGAGGCGGTCCTGTCCCGGATCGGTCCCCTGCGCCTGGCGCGGACCGCTCCGTTCTTTGACCGCCCCGAGGCCGGCAAGCGTGGCAGTGGGGAACTGCTGGCGCTGGCGGTTGATCCCGACCGGTGTCGCTGCCCGGACCTGCTGCTGCGGGTCGGACACGGGGGCGGACTGGTTGAAGCGGAGGCGACGCACGAGAACGTGGCCGCCGCCCGCGCGCAGGTGCGCCTGCTGGAGAGTCTGCCGGCCACGTCGAACGCGACGATCGCACGGGTGGCTGGACAGGCGGAGATTGGCCCGTTGGCCGCGGCCCTGTTGTCGCGGGAGTGTCGGGACGTTCAATCCGGCGGCGACTCGGCCGAGCCGGGCAGCGGCGTGGCGCTGGCGCTGCGGCAGGTCCTGGCGTTGACGGAACACAATCTGCACGCGCGTCAGCAGGCGTGGCTGGAGCAGGTCGAGTCGCTGGGTGAGCGGCTGGCGGAGCGGATCCGCGGGCTGCTGGCCGATGCGCTCCCGACCGGGGACCTGGACGCGCTGGCCGATGGCCTGGAATCGCTCGGGCGCGGAGAGGTCGACCTGGCGGCCCTGTCGCAGCGGGTCGAAGGGGTTGTGCACGGCGGGCACGTGGATGGTGTCCGGCTGTCACGCCTGGTCGAGTGCGCACGGGGGCTGGCCGACCTGCGCTGGCGGCTGGTCTCGCCCGAGGGACGCCTGCGGCGCGCGCGTTTCGGACTGGTGATCGCCTCCGAGCGGCTGGCCGATTCGCACAGCGTCTTTCCGCACAATCCGTTCGACGTCCCGGTGGCGGTCGAGCCGGGCAGCGAGGCGGGGGCGGCCGCGCTCGGTCTGCTGGAAGGGCAGGTGCGGCAGATGATCGCCGCGGTCCGGCTGCTGCGCTGGGCGCGGCTGGAACTGGAACGCCCGGCCGAAGCGGAAGACGAAGTTCAGGTTCTGGCGCGGCTGCAGTGGTCGGACCTGTCGCCCGAGGAGCGCGGATGGTGTCCGCCGCTGCTGGTGGTCAGCGACGATCGCAGCTTCGGTGGTCTTGGGCCGGGGCAACTGGCCTGGCTGCTGGAGACGCGCTTGCCGCTCAAGTTCGTCGTGCTGGGCGAAGCGGGCTTCGGAACGAGCGGTCCTCGAAGCGGCGGGCCGCTGCCGGTGGCTGAGAATGGATGGACCGCCGACCTGATGTCGATCCTGTTCGGATGCGACGCGCTGGTCGCACAGACCTCGCCCGCAGTGCCCGGGCACCTGGCCGACTGCGTGCGGCGGGCGCTCGCCTCGAGCGGGCCGGCCGTGCTGCGTGTCCATGCGCCGCGTCCGCGGGTGGCGGGTTTCCGGCCGGAGCAGTTGTTCATGCAGTTGGAGCGGGCGATTCGGACGCGGGTGTTCCCGCTGTTCCGCTACGAGCCGGGTGGTTCGCCTGCGAGCCTGGACCTCTCGGGGAACGATGCCGCGACGGAAGACTGGCCGACGGGCTGCAATGGCCGCTGCTGCACGCCGGCGGACTGGGCGGTGCACCAGGCCCGCTTCGCGCGGTGGTTTGCGCCGTTGCCTCCCGATGCCGCGACACCGACGCTGCTGGCTGACTACCTGGCGCTGGCGGAAGACGAGCGAGCGACCCGCACACCGACGATCGATGCGCTGCGCGACGGTACGCTGCAGCACCTGCGGGTCGATCCCGAACTGGTGGCCGCGAGTGCCAAGTGCCTCGAGACTTGGCGGGCCCTGCGAAGGCGGGCGGAAGCGCGGCGCGACGCCACGGACGTATCAGACCAGGCGGCGGAGGCTGATCAGGTCCGGCTGGCGCAACTGCGGGCGGACTACGAGCGGCAACTGCTTGAACGCGAACGCACCTGGAAGCAGGATACGACCGAACGGGTCACCGAGCGGCTGCTGGCGATGGCCGGTTACGGTGCGGGCCGGACCGGGAAGATGTCCACGGACGAGGGTTCCCAGTGAGCATCGCATGTTGACGGTACACACCCAGTCCTTCGCGCACGGCGTGCACCCCGAGGAACTGAAGGAGCAGACGGTTGGTCTGCCGGTCGCGCGGCTGCCGTTCGTCGATCGCTACGTGCTGCCGCTCAGCCAGCACGCGGGTGCTCCGAGCGAACCGGTCGTGCAGGTCGGCGACCAGGTGCAGCGCGGCGACGTGCTGGCGCGTCCGGGCGGCTTCGTGTCGACAACGCTGCACAGCCCCGTGACCGGCCGCGTGCGGGCCCTGGCGCCGCGGAAGCATCCGAACGGGCAGATGGTGGCGGCGTTCGAGATCGAGGCCGATCCGTTCGCCACCCAGCAGCTACCGCGGCGGGAACCGCTCGACTGGGCGGCGATGGAACTGGATGCGTTCGTCGAGCAGGTTCAGCGGGCCGGCCTGGTCGGGCTCGGCGGGGCCGCGTTCCCGACGCACGTCAAGTATCGCCTGCCGGAGGGGCGCCGGTGCGAGCACCTCGTGATCAACGGCTGCGAGTGCGAACCGTACCTGACCTGTGACCACCGGCTGATGCTCGAGCGTCCGGCCGCCGTGATTCGCGGGATCGAAATCGTCAGCCGCCTGCTGGGCGCCGACCACAGCACGATCGGTGTCGAACTGAACAAGCCGGATGCGATCGATGCGCTGCGGGCGGCGTGCCACGGACGGACGGACATCACGGTCACCGGGCTGGCGGTCAAGTATCCGCAGGGTGCCGAGAAGATGCTGATCAAGGCGCTCTTCGATCGCGAGGTGCCGGCCGGAAAGCTGCCGCTGGACCTGGGGATGATCGTCAACAATGTGCAGACGATGGCCGGGATCGCGGATTACTTCGACGATGGCAAGCCGCTGATCGAACGGATGATCACCGTTGCCGGGCCGGGGATCGAGCGGCCGGCGAACCTGGTCGTTCCGATCGGGACCTCGGTACGCGCGGTGCTGGAGTACTGCGGGCTGCGGGCCGAGACGCGGCAGGTGGTGATGGGCGGCCCGATGATGGGGCAGGCGCTGGCTTCGCTCGATGCGCCGGTGCTGAAGGGCACCAGCGGACTGCTGGCGTTCACCGAGGCCGCGATTCACCATGACGTCGAGTACGCGTGCGTGCGGTGCGGCAACTGCCTGGAAGCGTGCAGCAACCTGCTCAATCCGCAGAAGCTGGCCCGCCTGGCGCGAGGCGGACGGCTGGATGAACTGGAGCAGGCCTGCGTGAACGACTGCATGGAGTGCGGGGCCTGCACGTATGCCTGTCCTTCGGGGGTGCCGATCGTGCACCTGATCCGGACGGCCAAGGCGACGCTGCGTCGCCGCAAGGGATCCCGCTGATGCGCGATCGGAGTTCGCCGCTGCTGCTGCAGGCCGCACCGTTCCTGCGACGCGGCTTCGGCCTGCCGCGGCTGATGAGCGAGGTGCTGCTCGGGCTGCTGCCGGTCGTGGCGGCCAGCGTCTGGATCTTCGGACTGGCGGCCCTGCTGGTGATCGCGTCCGCGACGGCCGGCGCGGTGGCGGCCGAACTGCTCTGGGATCAGCAGCGTCCGCGCGGCCGTTCGTTGCGGGATGGCAGCGCGCTGCTGACCGGCGTGATCCTGGCCTTGACGCTGCCGCCGGGGATTCCGCTGTGGATGGCGTTCCTCGGCGGCGTGGTCGCGATCGGGCTCGGCAAGGCCGCCTTCGGCGGACTCGGACAGAACCTGTTCAACCCGGCCCTGGTGGGGCGGGCCTTCCTGCAGGCCGCGTTTCCCTCGGCACTGACGACCTGGGTGCCGCCGACCGAAACCATGCTGGCCGTCCGGGGCAACAACCTGGCGCTGCCGCTGCTGCGCGGGCCGGTGGACGCGGTCGGGACCGCCACGCCGCTCGGCCGGATGAAGTTCGAGCAACTTGGCACGGACCTGTGGGATCTGCTGCTCGGCACGACGGGCGGTTCGCTGGGCGAGACCTGCGGGCTGCTGATCCTGATCTGCGGGGTGGTGATGGCCCTGCGGCGGCTCTTCGACTGGCGGATTCCCGTGGCGATCCTGCTGAGCGTCACCGTGCTGTCGGGACTGCTGTGGCTGGCCTGGCCGGGTGACTACCCGTCGCCGCCGTTCATGCTGTTCTCGGGCGGGCTGCTGTTCGGGACGGTCTACATGGCGACCGACCCGGTCACCTCGCCGCTGACGGCGCGGGGGGCCTGGCTGTTCGGCGGCGGAGTCGGTGCGCTGGTGGTACTGATCCGCCTGTGGGGCGGGCTGCCGGAAGGCGTGATGTACGCAATCCTGCTGATGAACGCCACCACGCCCCTGATCGACAGCATCAGCCAGCCGCGCGGTTTCGGCCGGGGGGCCGCGTCATGAGCCAGCCGGTCGAACTGACCGTCTCGGGGAAGCCGGGCCCGGAGCCCGGCAGCCTGCGCCTGGTCGGGACGCTGACGGCCGCGGCGATGCTGGCCGGCCTGGTGCTCTCGATGGTCTACCAGTGGACGCTGCCGATCATCGAGGACAACAAGCAGCGGGCCCTGGAGGCGGCCGTGTTCGAGGTCGTACCGGGGGCGACGCGCCTGGTCCGGCTGGTCTGGCGCGACGGCGTGCTGGCGCCGCCCGGCGGAGACGCGGAGGGCCTGCCGGTTGCGTTCGCGGCCTACGACGAGCGTGACGTCCTGGCGGGCTACGCGGTGCCGGGTTCGGGGGCGGGCTTCCAGGACACGATCGAACTGCTCTTCGGAGTCGACCCGGCCGTGCAGCAGGTGACCGGCATGTACATCCTGCAGAGTCGCGAGACGCCGGGCCTGGGCGACAAGATCTACAAGGACGCGGGCTTCGTGGCGAACTTCACCGATCTGCAGATCGACCCGGGGATCCGGCTGGTCAAGGACGGCCGGACGCAGCCGCACGAAGTCGACGCGATCACCGGTGCGACCATCTCATCACGGGCGGTGGTGCGGATCATCAACGAGACCCTGGCCGACTGGCGACCCCGGCTGACGGCGGGCGTGCGCGCGTCCGCGTCGAGCGGCGTTCCGGAGGAGTCCGGCGATGGCTGAAGCGCGTGACGCGGAGCGCTATTACGACGAGTTCGCCAAGGGGATCTGGAAGGAGAACCCGGTCTTCGTGCAGGTGCTCGGGATGTGTCCGATGCTGGCGGTGACGAACAGCGCGGTCAACGCGCTGGCGATGGGGACCGCGACGGCGTTCGTGCTGATCGGTTCGAGCCTGCTGATTTCGATCTTTCGCAAGGTGATTCCGAAGCCTGTCCGGATCAGCGTCTACATCATCGTGATTGCATCGTTCGTGACGATCGCCGACTACGTGCTGCAGGCGCTGGTTCCGGATGTTCATCGTGAACTGGGCGCGTTCATTTCGCTGATCGTGGTGAACTGCCTGATTCTCGGGCGGCAGGAAGCGTTCGCCAGTCGCAACCCGGTCGGCCTGGCGCTGCTGGACGCGCTAGGCATGGCGCTCGGCTTCGCGTTCGCCCTGTTCTGCCTGGGAGCGACGCGCGAGATCCTGGGCGCGGGCAGCCTGTTCAGCGTGTCGCTGTTCGGACCGCAGTTCGAGCCCTGGGTGATCATGCTGCTGCCGCCGGGCGGATTCCTGATGCTGGGTATGATCCTGATCTTCTTCAACTGGCTTCAGCAGCGGCGCATGCCGGTGGCCGGCGAGGTGCGGCGATGAGCGACCTGGGCTGGATCTTCGTCAGCGCGATGGTGATCAACAACTTCACGCTGAGCTACTTCCTGGGACTCTGTCCGTTCTTCGGTGTGTCCGGCCGACTCGAAACGGCCCTGCGACTGGGGCTGGCAACGATCTTCGTGATGGTGATCACCTCGCTGTGCGCGGCCTTTCTGAATGCGTTCATCCTGCCGCATGCCCCGTACCTGCGGCTGATCTGCTTCATCGTCGTGATTGCCAGCACCGTGCAGTTCGTCGAAATGGTGATCCGCAAGACCAGCCCGGTCCTGTTCCGGGCCCTGGGCATCTTCCTGCCGCTGATCACGACCAACTGCGCGATCCTGGCCCTGGCCCTGTTCCAGACCAGCCGGGCGTACTCGCTCGTGCAGGGACTCGTCTTCGCGGTCGGGGCCGGCGCGGGGTTCACCATCGCCCTGGTGCTGATGGCCGCCCTGCGACAGGAGGCGGAACTGGCCCGCGTCCCGGCCGTCGTTCGGGGGACGGCGCTGAACATGATCATCGCCGGCCTGCTGTCGCTCGCCTTCATGGGCTTTGCCGGGCTGTTCAGCGCCGAGTAGCATCCCGTCTTCGAGTCCCTCGCGTCTCCCGCCCCGTCAGGAGGGTGTTCCGTGGTTCGCCTGACGATTTCGGCAGCGCTCGTCGCGGCGCTCTGCATCCTGGCTTTCGTCCGTAGTCCCCGGCCGGGGCGCCAGGTCCCGGCCGGACCGGTGACGTTCGTCGAGGTCATCATGGCCGCCCCGATCGAGGTGACGCTCCCGGGGGGTGAAGGCCGAGCGGCCGCGGAGATCGTGTTCGACGTTTTTCGCGAAGTCGACGCGGAGATGAGCGAGTGGAAACCGACCTCACCGCTGTCGGCCGTCAACGCGGCGGCGGGTGATCATCCGGTGGCGGTGCCGCGTCCGCTGCTTGAGGTGGTGCAGCGCGGGCTGGCGATCGGAGCCCGGACCGACGGTGCCTTCGACGTGACCTGGGCGGCGCTGTGGGGGCTCTGGGACTTCAAGGCCGAGAAGCCGCGCGTTCCGGACGAAGAGGAGATTCGCGCGCGGATCGCCCTGGTCGACTTTCGGGCGGTGCGGATCGACGAGGCCAGCGCCAGCATCTACCTGCCACGCAAGGGAATGATGATCGGGCTGGGCGGCATCGCCAAGGGCTATGCCCTGGATCTGTCGGCCGCGCGTCTGCGGGCGGCCGGGGTTTCGGACTTCCTGATCTCGGCCGGCGGCCAGTTGTATGCGGGCGGGCGGAACGGTGCGCGGGCCTGGCGGGCGGGGATCCGCGATCCGCGCGGGACGCCGGCGGACTACTTCACGGCGCTCACGCTGCAGGATGTCTCGTTGTCGACCAGCGGGGACTACGAGCGGTTCTTCGTGCTGGACGGGCGGCGCTATCACCACATCCTGGATCCGCGCACCGGCCGGCCGGCCGAGGGCCCGAGGAGTGTGACGGTGATCTCGCCGGACGCGACGCTGGCGGACGCGATGTCGACGGCGATGCTGGTACTGGGACGGGCGCGGGCACTGGAACTGGCCGCCGCGGATGAGCGCCTGGAGGTCGTGATCGTCGACGCGGACGGCGGCGTGCACGTCAGCGGGGGACTGCGGGGACGGCTGCGTCCTGGTCCCGAACTGCGAGTGTCGTCACCTTGACCGATCGTCAGGGAGAGGTTCGCGGGCCCAGGGGGGCGGGCGGCGTGGCGAGGTCGGCCTGATCCCTCGTCTCGTAAAGCTCGGCGAGCGCGGCGCGAACCGAGCGCAGATAGTCGTGTCGTTCTCCGCATGCGGCCGTCAACTGGTCGAGCGCGCCGAGCAGTTCCTGTTCGGCCTCCGCGAAGCGCCCCTGGCGGACCAGGCATGTGCCCAGCGTTGTTCGAGCCAGGCCGACCTGTCGCTGCCGAATGGTCAGTGAGAACGGCATCTCCTGTACCGCGGCGATGCAGGTGCGAAGGCGGGTCTCGGCCGACGCGAGGTCGCCGCGCGCCAGCAGGGCGGATGCGTGCGTGCGCTCGGCACCCCAGCGATAGACCTGATCCTGTTTTCGGATCGTGGCCAGCACGGTGGCCGCGTCGGCGGAGAGGGTGACGGCTTCGTCGATCTGGCCGCGGGCAACCAGGGTTTCGGCGAGTTGCGCCTGCACGATCGCGACGGACTCCGGCCGATCCGCGGCGGCAAACTGGTCGATGGCCTCGCGGCAGGCCTCGACGGCCGCCGGATAGTCCCGGGCCAGGTGCAGGCTGATTGCCAGGCGCAGGGCCCAGCGTCCTCGATCAATGTGGTTGTCCGGTTCTTCCGCGCGGAGCCGGTCGAGCCACCGTCGACACAGGCGGGCGGCGTCGTGTTCCCGGCCTTCGAACTGGGCAAGCGAGGCGAGGTAGCTGGCGACCCGCTGTGTCCGCGGGTGCAGGTCGCCCAACTGGTCGCGGACATGACCCAGGCGTTCGTTCAGCAGGTCCGCGGTGGCGTCGTAGTCGCGCTGCATCATCAGTCCCCACGCCAGGGCGATCGTCGCGTCGATCGTCGTGGGGTCCGCTTCACCCCGCGCGGTGCGAAAGACGGCCAGCGCCTCGCGGCGAACGGCGATGCACTCGTCGACCGGTCCGATGCCGTAGCTGACGCGGGCATCGAGATAGCTGCCCAGGCGATAGAGGCTGGTTCCCACCAGGGCGTGCCGGGGTCCCAGCCAGGTTTCACGCAACGCGAGCACTTCGCGTTCGACGGCGGCGGCGGCGACTGGTTCACCGCGATCGGCCTCCATCCAGGCGAGTTGTGCCATCCAGCCGGTCAGCACGCGCGGGTGAGACCCGGGCCGCGAGCGGGCCTGCTGCAGGCCGTCGCGAAGCAGCGCCACGGCCTCGTCACCACGGTCCCGACGGCTGAGCAGGCGGGCGAGTTCACCGACCACCCGGATCGTGTCGTGATCTTCGCCGGCCCGGACTTCGGTCACTTCGGCGACGGCCGCGCGCAGCAGGCGCTCGGCGTCGTCCGGGCGGTCCGCCCGATCGAGGACGCGGCCCAGGCGCGTGAGCACGACCAGCGTCTCGGTGTGCTGCGGGCCGAGCGCCGTGCGGGCGTCCGCGAGCGTCTCGCTGAGCAGGTCGACGGCCTGGTCGATTCGATCCGTCTGGGCGTAGATTTCCGAGGCAAGCTGCCAGCGCAGCCGGATCGTGACGCGCGCGTCGCGGCCATGCAGCCGTTCCGCGACGGCCAGGGCCCGCAGGTAGAGACGCTCGGCTTCCTCGAACCGTCGCTGGGTGGTGTAGACCTGACCGAGGTGCAGGGACGTGCTGACGAACACCTCGTGCGCTTCGCCGTAGTGGCGCTGCACGCTCTCGAGCGCGTCGCGGTGCAGCGCCTCGGCCTCATCCGCCCGCCGGATCCGCGTCAGGGCGGCCCCGAGGCCGTCCATCGCCTCGAGCGATATCTCGTCGTTGGGACCGAACGCGCCCAGCGCGAGGTCGAGGCTTCGTTCGAAAACCGACAGGGCCTGTTCCGGGGCGGGTGCTTCGAGATGGGCGCGACCCAGCCAGCAGAGCGCTTCGAGCGTCTCGCGGGCCGCCGCGCCGAACTCTCTCTCGCGGTGTGCGTGGATCCAGTCGAAGTGCGGGATCGCGGCGTTGTTCAGGCCGAGGTTGAAGTAGGTGTGGGCGATCGTAGCGCGAACCTCCGCTTCCACCGGCGGCTGGCCGGCCAGCAGGCCGGCGGCGATCCGCTCCGAGGCATTGTCCAGCACTTCGCGGACCGTCACGTTGCGGCCGCCTGCCCGGCTCGGGTCCGCCGCCGCGAGCATGTCCTGCAGGAAGGTCTTGACCGCGGCGGCCCGTGCGGCGGCCGTCTCGGCCTCCTGTGATGCGCGGCCCGCGCGCAGCGCCAGCGCGCGATAACGCTGCGCCTGTCCCATCGCATAGGCGGCGAACGCCACGGTCAGACCGACGAACAGGCCCAGCGCCGCGGTCGGCCAGCGGTAGCGGTGCAGCGTCCTGCGGAGCATGTACACGGCCGAGTCGCGCCGGGCGTTGATCGGCTGGCCGCGCAGGTATCGCCGCAGGTCGTCGCCCAGTTCGCCGGCTGACTGGTAGCGGCGCGTGTTGTCCTTCTCGAGCGCCTTGTGACAGATCGTCTGGATGTCACCTCGCAGGGCCGGAACGATGGAGGAGATCGGCGGCGGACGATCCTCGCGGATGATGCGGGCGGCCTCCGGGATCGACCGGTCCCGGACGTCGAGCGGGAGCCGGCCGGCCAGCAGTTCGTACAGGATCACCCCGAGCGCGTAGACGTCAGCCCGCAGATCCACCTGGCCGGGATCGCCCTGGACCTGTTCCGGGCACATGTAGGAAAGGGTGCCGATCAATTGCCCCATGTCGGTCCGGGTCGCGTGGCCGGGCGCATCGGGGCAGGTGGCCCGGGCGACACCGAAATCGAGGACCTTGGGCTGGCCGTGTTCGTCCACCAGGATGTTTCCGGGCTTGAGGTCGCGGTGCACGACCCCTTTCAGGTGCGCGTACTGAACGGCTTCGCACAGCCGGGCGACGAGTTCGAGCCGCTCCCGGATGTTCAGGCCGCCGTCCCGCGCGTGCCGGTCGAGGCGCTGGCCGCGGACGAACTCCATGGCGAAGAACGGCTGACGGATGGTCGCGCCGACGGACGTGGTGACTTCGGCGACGTCGGCCTCGTGGATCTGCGCGATGCCGGGATGCTGCAGCCGGCCGAGGATCTGGCACTCGTGCCGGAAGCGGCGCAGCGCTTCGCGCGAGGGCCACATCGAGCGGACCACCTTGAGCGCGACCGTGCGGCGCGGGCTGCGCTGCCGCGCCTCGTACACCACGCCCATGCCCCCGGCCCCGATCCGGCGGAGGACCTCGTAGCTGCCGACGTGACTCGGGACGTGCTCATCGAGCGGAACGAGGTCGTCGGGGCCGCCCGGGCAGGGGGACCGGTGCAGAAGACCCTCTGCGTCAGAGTCGTCGATCTCCAGCAGGCGCTCGACCCACGAGCGCAGCCGCTGGTTCCCCGCACAGCGCTGCGCGAGGATCGACGCACGCTGGTCGCCGGGGAGATCGACGACCTCTCCGAACACGGTCTCGGCCTGCCGCATCAGCTCGCCGTTCATGGCCACTCCGTCAGGCAGTTCGCAAAACGGATTCGATTCGGATCAAGATTCCGGCAGTCGGCCGGACAGGCGCCCGTGCAGGAGGGCCCGGATGAAGCGCCATTCGCGTTTGACGGTCGACGGTGACGTTTCGAGCACCTCGGCCGTCTCGTCGAGGGTCAGCCCCGCGAACCAGTGCAGCATGACGATCCGGCCCTTGCGGGGGTCCTCGCGTTCAAGCTCGGACAGGGCCTCTTCGAGCGCCAGCAGGTCCTCGGCCGGAGGCTCGATGGCGAGATCGGCTTCGTCGGCCGGCACGCGCTGACGGTCGCCGCCACGCTTCAGGCTGGCCCGGCGGCGGGCCTGCTCGACCAGGATGTTGCGCATCGCCCGCGCGGCAGCGCCGAAGAAGTGTCCCCGGCTGTTCCAGCCCGGATCCTCATCGCCGACCAGGCGCAGGAACGCCTCGTGCACCAGCGCGGTGGGCTGCAGCGTGCCGCCGCCACGCTCGCCGGCCATGCGGGCCCGGGCGAGTCGCCGGAGTTCCTCGTAGACCAGCGGCAGCAGTTGCGCGGCGGCCTGCGGGTCGCCCTGACCCGCGTCGCGGACCAGGCGGGTGACCTCACTCGGCGACGAGTCTGGCATCCGGCGATTCTCCCGTTTCCTTGACCCTTGAACGGCCTGGTTCTCGAACTGTTCATCAGGCCCGCGTGGGACCGACTCCTGGTCGCCGCCGGCTGAGCCGTCACGGGTCTGATTGTACCAACGTGCCGACGGATTGGATCGCGTCGGTTCCGAGCGGGTCGGAGCGGCGAACGTGCGTGACAGTCGCAAGGAGCAGAGGTGATGCGCAAGAGCCCCATAATCGCCGGCGCCATCAGGGCACTGGCAATGATCGGCATGGTGGGACTGACGACCGGTAGCGAGGTTCGCGGCCAGGGACCTGCCGGAACCACGATGACGTACCAGGGCAAACTTGAGGATCTCGGAGCAGCCGCCAGCGGGAACTTCGACATGGTCTTCGCGCTCTACGACGCGGCCACCGGCGGCAGCCAGGTTGCGTCGGTCAGCTTCTGCGGCACCCAGCCGATTCCGGTCACCGCCGGCCTGTTCACGGCCGAACTGGATTTCGGCGCCAGCGCGTTCAGCGGGAACGCTCGCTGGCTCGAAATTCGCGTGCGGCCGGCCACGGGCGGCTGCCAGGGCTGCGGCGGGCAATGCCCGTACACGACGCTGACGCCGCGGCAGCCTGTGACGGCGACGCCGTATGCCGTGCATGCGCTGAACGCGCACTGGGAGGCGGACGGCACGGCGATCACGAACGGCAACAGCGGGTTCGTGGGCATCAACCGGACGCAGCCCGTGACGGGGGCCGAGGTCTTCGGACTCTACAGCGCGGGGGCTTCCTACGGCGGGATGTATATCGAGACGCCCGTCAGCGGTCAGCCCTTCTACGGCTATTCCGCCGGTGGTGACGTCGATGCGTATCACTACGTCAACGGGTCGACGGGCAACTGGCACCTGACGGTCGGCGCCTCGCCGCGGATGACGGTCGAGCCGGGCGGCAACGTCGGCATCGGCACGACCAATCCCGCTACGACGCTGCATGTCGCGGGGGTGGCCACGATCCAGGACGCGCTCTTCCAGGAGGAGGTGAACTTCTCGGACGGAGCCCGCTTCCAGGGTGGCGGGCTGATCGTCGACGGCCCGTCACCCGGAGGCGCCACCGATCATTCGGTTTCGATCTATGCGAACACCGCCGGCCAGACGCTGCGGGCGCACAACGACGGGCTCGGCAAGGCGGGGCTGTTCCTGCTCAACAACCCCGCCAACAACTTGTACGCGGTCGAAGGGCTGACCGCCGGAACGGGCATCGCGGTGCACGGGCACACGACCGGCAACGGGGTCGCAGGTTACTTCGTCAATCGAAGCGCTGCGAATCCGAAGGCCGCGCTGTACTGCCGCACGGACGGGTCGGGGCTCGCGCTGCAGGTGGACGGAACGGCGCAGGTCGGCGTGCTGGAAATCATGGGGGCCGACGTGGCCGAGAGGTTCCCGGTCAGCGAGCCGATGGAGCCGGGCATGGTGGTCGAGATCGATCCGGAAAACGCCGGCAGGCTGCGCGTGGCGCGCGGCGCCTACAATCGCCGGGTCGCAGGCGTCGTGAGTGGGGCGGGTGATCTTCCCGTGGGTGCGATCCTCGGGAATCTCCCGGGGCACGAGGATGCTCCGCCGATCGCGCTCTCCGGGCGGGTCTGGGTGCGGTGCGATGCGACGCTGAGCGCGGTCGCGCCCGGCGATCTGCTGACGACCGCCGATCTGCCCGGCCATGCCATGAAAGCCTCGGTCCGCGAGCGTTCACACGGCGCGGTGATCGGCAAGGCGATGACGGGGCTGGCCGCCGGCGAGACCGGCCTGGTGCTGGTCCTGGTCAACCTGCAGTAGCCTCGGGGAACGTGCCATGCGGCAAGTGACAGGAATGCTGGTGGTCGCGGTCGTCGCGGCTATGCTGCCGGTCCGAGCGGCCGGGCAGTGCGAAATCCTTCGCGTGTCCGGCGATCCGTTCGACCTGCTCGGCGACAGCGTCGGCGTGCACGGCGACTGGCTGGTCTACACCCGGAGGCAGACGGTCCGCGTCATGCGGTGGTCGGGCGGAAGCTGGCGGCATCACACGACACTGGCGTTTCCGAACCTCGTCCGGGCGGTCGATGTGCACGGCGACGTGCTCGCGGCCGGCGTACTGGGCGACAATTCCGTCAGCATCTTTCGATTCGACGGCAGCGACTGGGTGCCCGAGGCGACGCTGCTCGATCGCTGGTCCCCGTCGATCCTGGGGTCGCGGACGCTGGACCTGCACGCGGATCTGCTGATCACGTCCGATCCGCTCAGCACGGGCGCCTGGGTCTGGCGGGACACGGGCGGCGAGTGGGTCCAGGAGTTCGAGGATCCCTTCCGGTGGTTCTCGGTTGCAACCGACGGCAACCGCTTCCTGCTGGGGAACGAGACGTCGTTCTGGATCCATCAGCACGACGGCTCGCAGTGGATCGAAGAATACGCCTGGTCGCCGACCTGGACCGGCGGAGCGCGGGTCGACATCTCCGGGGCGGTCGCCGCGACAAGCAGGCCGCGCTTCGTCGGAACTCCGCCGTTTGCCGGTCTGGTGAAGACTTTTCGCGAATGCGGCGGGCCGGCGCCCTGGTGCGAAGACCCGACGGCCCACGCCGCGACCGGCGACGTCGCCCTGCTGGACGGCGTGATGGCGCGCTCGCTCGACCATCAGCTCGGACTGTTCCGCGACCTTGCGGGGCAGTGGGACTCGTTCGATCTGCTGTCCGGCAGCGGGGCCGATGACGCGTTCGGTGAGATCGTCGAAATGGATGACGAATGGATCGTGGTCGGTGCGCGCCACGACGACACCAACGGATCGGATTCCGGCACGGTATACGTCTTCCGACGGGATGCCGCCTACGTGGCACCCCAGGCCGGCGCGTTCGAATTCGGCACGTGCGCCTACCCGCATGACACGATCGACGAGGGCCTCGCCCACCTTCCGGCCAGCGGTGTGCTGGTGATTTCCGCGGGTACCTACGCGGAGGCGCCCCTGGTGCTCGACGCGCCGGCGCGCCTCTCGGCGGCCGGCGGCATCGTGCGGATCGACTGAAGCATCGGGCGGATCAGCAGTCAGCAGGAGCAGACGCGATGAAATCGCAGACAGGCGTGTGCATGAAGTTCCTGGTCGCCGGCGTACTGGCCGTCACCCCTGGTCCGGCGGCCGGGCAGACCATCCACGGCGTCCCGGTACCCGAACTGTCGGACTGGGACACGGCGATGCAGTCGTTCATGTCCGGCAACGACATCACGGCCGGCGTGCTCGCCGTGGCGCGGAGCGACGGGACGATCATCTACCAGCGCGGCTTCAACGTGCCCGAGAACACCCCGATGCGGATCGCCAGCCTGGAGAAGCCGATCACGGCGGCCGCGATCAGGAAGCTCGACGTGGACGGCCTGCTCGATCCGAACGACCGCGTGTTCGACGTCGGTCAGGCGGGCGGCGGGCTGCTCGGCATCACGCCGTACAACGGCCTCGGCGATGCGCGCTACGCGGACATCACGGTCGGGCAGCTCGTTCAGCATCGGGGTGGATTCGACACGAACATCGTCGAGCCGCAGTTCAACTCGATCAACATCTGTGCCGACCTGCGGACGGTGGACCCGGGGGTCACGGACCCGGCCGGAACGCACAACACCGTGCGCTGGATGCTGAGTCGGTCGCTGCAGTACGATCCCGGAGACCCGAACACCGCGTACTGCGGACAGGTCGGCGTGCGGTGCTACTCGAACTTCGGCTACATGGTGCTCGGGATGATCCTGACGGAGCTGACCGGGCAGTCGAACCTCGTCTATCTGCGGAACAACATCCTGACGCCGCAGCGCTGGATTCCGTCGACCGAGATCAAGTTCGGCCGCAGCTTCGCGCACAATCAGAGTCCGCGCGAACCGTTCTACGACGACGGTACAACGGACCTGGCCTGGAACGTGTTCGACCCCGGCGGTGCCCCCGTCGAGGCGCCGTACGGCGGCTGGGAGCAGGAGGTCTTCGCCGGACACGGCAACCTCGTGATGAGCGCCGCGCCGCTGCTGATCTTCATGGAGCATTACCGCGTCTGGAGCGGAGGACCGAGCGGCATGCCGCTGAACGGGGCCGGCGGGGGCGGCGTGCACACCGGGGGCCTGACGGGAACCAGTACCGTGATGTTCCAGCGCTGCGACGGAATCAACATCGTCGTGCTGTTCAACAAGGCCGGCCGGGTCTTCGTGCCCGGTTCGGAGAACGTCTCGTGGTGCCCGGGATCGGTACCCAATGGCGGCAGCAGCAACATCGACTACGCCCTGGCGATGGCCCAGCAGGTTTCGGCCTGGACCACGGACCTGCTGAACAGCGGCGGCAGTCTGCCCGACTTCGCCGTGGATGGCTTCTGGGTCGAATTCGGTGCCACCGGCAGCTCGGAGGTGGGCGGCTTCAACGAGCCGTTCACGTCGATGTCGTCGGCACTGCTGCGGACGACCGATGGAACCCGGCTGCGCTTCCTGCCGGGGACGACCGGCTGGACCGGGACGATCGACGAGCGAATGCGGCTCGATGCGCCGTTCGGGATGGCCCGCATCGGCCAGTGAACCGGGCCGCACAGTGCCCTTGACATCTGTCCTCAACCCGGACAGCAGGAGGAATTCCCATGAGCAGGTCGACCCGTGCGCTTCTCACGCTGTCCGTCACGGCGATCGTCGCCGGCGGACTCGCGGTACCGGCCGCCCCGGCGCAGTTGCAGATGACACGGCACGTGATCGCGGCCGGCGGGCTTCACAACCAGTCGGGGGGAAGCTACGTGATCCGCGGGACGCTCGGACAGCATGTCGCCACGACCAGCCAGTCGGGCACGACGTACGTGCTGCGCTCGGGCTTCTGGACCGGGGATGGTTCCTGCGCCGGCGACGTCAACGGTGACGGCGCGGTGAATCTCCGGATCTGGCCGGTGTGCTCTCCGCCTATGGTGCCTGTCAGGGTGCGGGCAGCTACAACGCCGGGGCCGACCTGAACGGTGACGGATGCGTCGACCTGGCGGACCTGGCGGTCATCCTGTCTGCGTTCGGAACGACCTGCACCGGTTGACGCGCACGGGCCTGATTCACCGGAGCCAGGCGAGGCACCTGGCACACCCGCCGATCCGGCCGCCTGTTGGCCGGGGACGCGGTGGCGGCGGCTGGCGTTGTCGGGCAGCGCGATCTGCGAACTCCGTCGCGGCGCTCAGCGATCCGGCCCGCGCTCGGCCAACGCGTCCAGGCAGCACAGCAGGGCCCGTTCGGTCCGGGCCCGTTCGTGTGCATTGGCGGCCGCATCGCCGGCGTGCAGCGCGTGGGCCCGCTGCAGCAACGGAGCGGCTTCGGCGTGACGCTCCTGTCGAAGCAGCAGCTCCGCCAGGTCCGTCAGTGTCTGCGCAACGAACGGATGCCCGGCCGGCAGCGTCCGCTCCCGCGTCGCCAGGGCGTCCCGCAGCCACATCTCCGCCGTCTGAAGGTCCGCCCGCCGGCTGGCTACCAGGCTCAAGCCCGCGAGCGCGTCCGCCAGCCCCGGCTGGTATCCTTCCGCCTGTTCGTAGCCCGTCAGCGCCCGGCGATACCATTCCTCGGCCGCGTCGATCCGGTTGGTCTCCAGGGCGATTCGCCCCAGGTTCTGCTCAAAGATCGCATTCCCCGGGTGTTCGGCACCGTACAGTCGGCGGGCTGTGGCCAGCGCCTCGGACAGCAGCCGCTCGGCCCCGACCAGGTCACCCTGTCGACCGACGCACATCGCCAGATCGTTCAGCGCAACGACCAGTTCCGGATGCGTGCCCGGACAGTTCCGGTAGATTGCGACGGCTTCACGCAACAGCGGTTCCGCCTCGTCGGCCGCGCCGCGCTCGTGCAGCAGGCCGCCCAGTCCCAGGGCCGTCCTCGCCAGTTCCGGATGCTGCGGGTCCAGCAGACGCTCGCGCGTCGCCAGCGCCTGCCGGTAGTTCGTCTCGGCAGCCGCGTGATCCCCGCGCATCCGCAGGATCGCCGCCAGTGTGTCACGCGCCTCGGCCGTTCGTGGGGTCGGGGCTTTCGCGTGGCGGACATAGATCGCCAGCGACGCTTCGGCCGCCTCCTGGGCTTCCGCCAGTCGTCCGGCCCGGGCAAGGCCGACCGCCAGGTTGTTGAAGCCGCGCCCGAGCCGCAGCGCGTCGTCCGGCAGGTGCGTCTCGAACAGCCCGAGCGCCTCCCGCATCAGCGGCAGGGCGGCGTCGAGGTTGCCGCACTGGATTTCGATGCCACCAAGGCTCGCCAGGGCGGTGGCGAGTCGAGCCGGGGCGGCCGTGTTGCCGCGATGAATCGCGACCGCGCGACCCGCCAGTTCCCGTGCTTCCCCGAACCGGCCCAGTTGTGCCAGTGCCGCGGCCAGGTTGTTGCACGTGCCGGCGACTTCATCGTGCTGACTCCCGAGCGCCTCGTGTCGGGTCGCCAGCGCCGCCCGCAGGTGCGCCTCGGCCACGTCCGCGTGCCCCAGTCGCAGATAGGTGGCCCCGAGCGTGTCGCGCACCGTTGCCTGCACAAGCGGCTCGGCGGCGAGCCCGTCGATGTCCGCGGCGGCCTGATCAAGCAGGGCCCGCACGGTCAGGTCGGGCTGCGGGTTTGCATCCGGACTGACCGAAACCAGCAGGTCCTGCAGGAACCCGACGGTGGCCTCGGCTCGGGCGGTGGCGACGACCGCCTCGTCCCGCGAGGCGACCGCCGCGCGGGCGAAGCGGACGACCAGCCCGAACGCCACGACTGCGACGATCAGCGTCATGGCGACCGCGAGTGTCGCCAGTGTGTGCCGCTGCGCGAACCGCTCGGCCTGGTAGAGCAGCGTTGCCCGACGAGCGTTGATCGGCAGGTGCTCGGCATGTCGTCGCAGGTCCTCGGCCAGTTCGCCCGCGGTTCGGTAACGGTCCGTCAGCGCCGGCGCCGTCGCCCGGTCGATGATCGTGGCGACATCCCGATCCAACCGCCCGGCGCCCGCCGAAGACCTTCCGGTCAGCAGTTCGCGCAGCACGACCCCGAGACTGTAGACGTCGGTTGCGGTCGTCAGCGCGTCGCCGCGGAGTTGCTCGGGGCTGGCGTAGCGGGCCGTCGCGTAGGTGGCCGCGGCTGCCGACCCGGCGGCACCCTCGGCCTGTTCAGCGCACAGCCGGGCGACGCCGAAGTCCAGCACCTGCGGCGTTCCGTCGTCCGTCACCAGCAGGTTGTCGGGCTTCAGGTCGCAGTGGATCACAAGTCGCTGATGGGCAAAGTCGACGGTCTCGCAGACCTGTCTGAACAGGTCCAGCCGGGCGCGTGTCGACAGCCCGGCCGCGTCGCAGTGGGCCAGAAGCGGCTGGCCGGCGAGATAGTCCATTACGAAGTAGGGCGGCCCCCAGTCGCTCAGTCCGGCGTCAAGCAGCCGGGGAATGCAGGGATGCGTCAGGTTCGCCAGCAGTTGCCGTTCCCGCTCGAAGTGGCGCAACAGCCGGGCCGACCGGATGTCGCTCCGCAGGATCTTGATGGCCACCCGCTGCTGGTACTGGCCGTCGGCCCGTTCCGCCAGGTAGACCGTTCCGGTGCCGCCGCGCCCGACAAGCCGCACCAGGCGATAGGTGCCGACGGTTCTCCCGCAGGCGTCCTCGTCGTCGAGACTTCGCACCAGTTCGTGCGCGTTGGCGGCTACCGGGGACCGCAGCGGCCGGGCATCGTCGAAGGCGATCAGTTGCATGACGGCGGTGCGCAGTTGCGGGTCCTCGGCGCAGGCCGAGTCGAGAAAGGCCGAGCGCTCCGCGTCGTCGACATCCAGCGTTGCCGAGGCAATCTGTTTCAGTCGCGCCCAGTTGGCCGGTGTCATGTCCGCACCTCGCCGGCAATCTCACGCAACAGCCAGAGCCGGGCGATGCGCCACTCACGCTGGACGGTCCGCTTCGAGATTCCGAGCAGCGCGCCGACTTCACCCTCGGACAGGCCGCCGAAGTAACGCAGTTCCACCAGTTGGCTGAGGTCCGGATCAACTTCCTGAAGACCGGTCAGTGCTTCGTGGACGGCCAGCAACTCGTCCGGGTCGGCCCCCTCGACGCACAGGGACTCGTGCAGCGGGACGCGAACCGCCTCGCCGCCACGCTTCTGCGTGCGGCGGGCCCGGGCGTAGTCGACGAGGACTTCGCGCATCGCGCGCGTGGCCAGGCACAACACCTCGTGCAGGCTCGAACCGCAGTAGCCGCCCTCGGTCAGGCGGACGAATGACTCGTGCACGAGGGCGGTGGCGCTCAACGTATGGTTGCGCCGTTCGCCGCGCAGCAACTGTTCCGCCTGCCTTCGCAGGCGCTGATACACCACGCCTTCCGAGGCGCCCGGGGCGGTCGCCACAAACTGCTCCTGGCTCACGCTGTCCCCTCCGATCATCGTCAGGCGGAATTACCGAGAAAAATCTGTCGCCACCGAGCCCGATTACTCGCTTGTGAAATGGGACGCCCGAAGCGCGAATTCAAAGGTACCGCTCCGGCCGTCGTCACGCAACGAAAAACGATGCTGCACACGTCAGGAGGAGGCGAGATGCGCAGTCTGGGATGGTTGTGCGCGCTGGGGCTGCTGGCCGGAAGCGCGCCGGCCGACGTCATTTACGATGCCGGCGGGTTCGAGACGTTTGCCGATGGGGATCTCGACGGCCAGGACGGCTGGTATGCCGGGTGGTTCGCCCCCGACCCCTTCGTCGGCACCAACCCCTTCATCCAGGATTTCGGCCCCGCGCTCGGCGGACGCAGCGTCGTCATCGAGGGCGGCGTCGGCGCGTCGTTCTTCGGCCGCGAGTTCGCCACGACCCACCCCGAACCCGGCTTCTCCACCCTGCAGATCGAATTCGACATCTGGCGGTTCCCGACCGAAACACCGCCAAGCAACCTGCAGTGGTTCGGCTTCAGCGATCCCAACTCGGGCTTTGGCGGACAGGTCCACTCCGAATCGCCCATCCCGGGTGCGCCCGCCGAGGCCTGGACCTACCCCTTCGGCCCCGGCCCCGACGACGACTACCCGCGCGCCCCGACCATCTTCGGCCGCTGGACCAACGTCACTCTTCGCTGGGATGCCGGCAGCGGTCAGGCCAGGGCCTGGTACGACGGTGCCTACCTCGGCAGCGTCCCGATCAACGGGGTCACGCTGGAAAGCTGGGACTTCTCGCTGAGCGGTGAGACCGCGCACGCCTGTATCGACAACTTCGTCGTCAGCCAGTTTGTCCCCGAGCCCGGCGGACTGCTCCTCCTGGCCGCCACCGGTGGCCTGCTCCTGCGATCCTCCCGGGCCGGCACCCGCCGGTCGAGCTCATCCAATCCAAACCGGAGTCAAACAGATGCGTAACGTTCAGCGCAGCAACCCGTCGGTTCGCGGATCACGTCTCGCGGCGGCGGTCGCCCTGGCATGCATGACGGCCGGTGCTGCTTCGGCCGGAACGATCGTCGGCTGGGGCAACGACAGCTACGGCCAGTCGACACCGCCGACCGGCAGCAACTACACCGCCATCTCGGCGGGACTCGCCCACAGCCTGGCCCTGACGGGCAACGGCAGCGTGGTCGGCTGGGGTGACAACAGCAACGGCCAGATCAGCGTGCCATCCGGGTCTTACTCCGCCATCGCGGCCGGGTGGCGCTTCAGCGCCGCGCTGGGCGATGACGGATCGATTGCCGCCTGGGGCGAGAACAACCAGGGGCAGGCGACCGCGCCCGCCGGAAACGACTTCACCGCGATCGCCGCCGGCATGGATCACGGGCTGGCGCTGCGGGCGGATGGATCCCTGGTCGGCTGGGGCAGCAACGACTTCGGAGAAGCGACCGCACCGGCGGGCAACGATTTCGTCGCCGTCTCCGCCGGCTGGAACTACAGCCTCGCCCTGCGGTCCGACGGATCGCTCGTCGGCTGGGGCAACAATCAGTACGGCCAGTCTTCCGTTCCAGGCGGAACCGGGTTCGCCGCCATCACCGGCAACTGGTTCCACAGCCTGGCCCTTCGCGACGATGGCTCGGTCGTCGGCTGGGGCGTCGACTCGGACGGGTCGGCCACGCCGCCCGCCGGCAACGACTTCCTCTCCGTCGCAACCGGCTGGAACTTCAGCCTGGCCGTCAAGTCGGACGGAACCCTCGCCGGCTGGGGTGAGAACGGCTCCGGCGAAATCAACTTCCCGGCCGGGAGCGACTACCTCGCGGTCGCGGGTGGCGGCTACCACGCCCTCGGGCTGATCGTGCCGGAACCGACGTCGCTCGGACTTGTCTCGGTGGCCCTGCTCGGTGGCTGCCTGCGTCGCACCAGATCCAGCCGCACGGCCTGATCCGTACGCCGGTCGGACGCATCGAACCAGAAGGTCACAAGGGGATCGGAACATGACGAACACCTACGCGGGCCGACATCGTTGTCCGCTGATCCTGCTGCCAGTGCTGGCGGCCGCAAGCCTGGCCCCGGCCGCCACGATCGTGGGATGGGGACAGAACAACTTCGGCCAGGCCAGCGCGCCGGCCGGCGATGACTACATCGGCATCGCCGCATCCGACTATCACAGCCTCGCGCTCGAAGCCGACGGCTCGATCATCGGCTGGGGACGCAACAACGCCGGGCAGATCGATGTGCCAGCGGGCGACGGTTTCGTCGAACTCGGGGCCGGTTACCAGTACAGCGCCGCGCTGCACGCCGACGGCACGATCGTCGGCTGGGGCTGGAACGGGTACGGCCAGGCAAATGGGCCGGTCGGCGACGACTTCGTGACGATGTCGGTCGGCCGCTTCCACGGGCTCGCCCTGCGCGAGGACGGCTCGATCGCCGGCTGGGGCCGCAACGACTACGGCCAGGCCACCGCGCCGGCCGGCAACGACTTCGTCGCCGTCGCCGCGGGCGGCGCGCACAGTCTCGCCGTGCGGGCCGATGGCTCGATCGTCACCTGGGGCATCAACAACCTCGGCCAGCTTGACGCACCGGTCGGACTCGCCTACGCCGATGTGGCCGCCAACACGCGCTACAGTCTCGGGCTCCTGACCGACGGCTCGCTCGTCGGCTGGGGCGAGAACGATGTCGGCCAGTCTTCGCCGCCCGGTGGCAGCAACTACGTCGATCTGGCGGCCGGATACGGACACGGCGTCGCGCTGCGCGATGATGGTTCGCTGACGGCCTGGGGCTGGAACCTCGCCGGTGGCACGCAACCACCGGCCGGCACCGGGTTCGTGCAGATCGGAGCGGGCTACGGACATGGGCTCGCGCTGCAGGTGCCCGAGCCGGCGACGCTGGCGCTGCTCCTGCTGGGCGTCGGAGCGGCGACCCGCCGCCGCTGACCGTTCCGACCCAGTCGTTCGACCAAGACCTGACCGGCCTTGCCTCTCGGGGAGCCCAGACGAATGCACAACCCGCTTTTCGTGATTGTGATCGGCCTCGCAACGCTGGCCGCGCAGGCCTCGGCCACCGAGCGCATCAGCGTGACCGCAACCGGCCAGCAGGCCAACGACTGGAGTCTGAACGCCAGTCTGACCGGCGACGGTCGCTACGTCGTCTTCCGCAGCCAGGCGACCAACCTGACAGCCGACACCGTCTTCAGCCAGGCCAACGTCTTCCGGCGTGATCGCGTGACCGATGCGGTGATTCGCGTCAGCATCGGACCGACCGGCGGCGAGACGAACGGCTGGAGCGACTTCCCGGTCGCCTCGGCCGATGGCAGCGTGATCGCCTTCGACAGCTTCGCCAGCAATTTCGTAACCAACGACGGCAACGGCTTTCGAGATGTCTTCGTCCGTGACCTGAACGCCGGGACCTTCGTGCTGGCCAGCGTCGGTACCAACGGCAGCAGTGGCTTCGGCGAGAGTCGCGATCCCGCCATCTCGCCGGACGGTAACCTGGTCGCCTTCTCGAGCGCCGCACCCACCCTGATCGTCGGCGACAGCAACGGGAAGAAGGACATCTTCGTCCGCGACCTCGCCGCCGGCACGACCATCGCCCTCAGCCTGACTGCTGGCGGCGTTACCGGAAACGGCGACAGCAGCCGACCGGTCTTCTCACAGGACGGGCGCTTCGTCGCGTTCGTCAGTCGCGCCAGCAATCTGGTCAGTGGCGACACCAACGGCATTGACGACATCTTCGTCTACGACCTGCTCACCGGGACGCTGGCCTGCGCCAGTTGCACGGCCGGCGGCCAAAGCGGCGCCGGGGCCGCGGCGCCGTCCATCTCCGGGGACGGCCGCTATGTTGCCTTTCACGACAAGCGTTCCCTGCACGTTTCCGGGGACAGCAACGGGACAGAAGATATCTTCGTGCGTGACCTTCAGACCGGCCTGACCATCCGGGCCAGCGTGGGAGACACCGGTCAGCAGGCCAACGGTTCGTCCACCAATGCGTCGATCTCCGCGGATGGTCGCTACGTGGCGTTCAACAGCGCCGCAAGCAACCTCGTACCCGCTGACACCAACGGCGTCGCGGACATCTTCGTCCGCGACCTGGTGGCCGGGACGACCACGCTCGTCAGTCGACCGGTGGGCGGCGGCCTGTCCGACGGCGACAGCTTCGTCCCGCGGATCACCGCCGACGGACAGGAGGTGGTCTACACCAGCACCGCCGGCAACCTGGTCTCCGATGACACCAACGGGTTCTTCGATGTCTTCCTTTCCCCGGCAGCCCCGACGATCAACCCCGATCCTGCCACGCTCGCCTGGCCGGTGGATGATCCGATCGTCACGCAGGGGTACGCCGCGTTCGGCCTGGTCGTCGCCGGCGAGTATCACACCGGCATTGACCTGGTCAGCAGCACCGCCGACCCGAACAACACACCGGTCTATGCGGCCGGGGACGGCGTCGCCCGCGTGGTCCCGATCGGAAGCTACGCCAACGAGAATCACAACCTCGGCAACGCGGTCGTCATCCGGCATCCGCTGGCCGGCGGCGTCAGCACGCTCTACGCTCACCTGAAATCGATCACGGTTGCGGATGGGGCCAGCGTCACGGCAGGGCAGCAGATCGGCATCATGGGCAACACCGGGACCGGCGCCGCGCCGGGCGAAAACATCCACCTGCATTTCGAACTGAAGCCGCGCGACGCGCTCGGCAACCTCGATGACGATCTCGGGCCCGAGTGGGGCTACACGCCCGCCTCGCCGAACCTGCATGGTTATCGCAATCCGTATCCGTGGCTGGATTTGCCGATCGAGACGATCGACCCGCTGGTCGTGTCCTCGCCGACGATGCAGGACGTGCGGACCGGACCCGATGCCGACGACTACACCCACATCGTCGCGACCGTCGACGCCGGCCAGGAGTACGTCGCCTTCGCCTACGCCGACGGGTGGTACGAGATCGACCTGCCCAGCAGCGTCGGACCGGCTTCGGGCTGGATCGCCGCCGAAGCAGCCGAGATCGGCACCTGGCGCACCGTCGTCATCCCGAATGAACCCCTCGTCGGCCTCAACCTGCGCGCTCGCCCGCGGGTCGGGGCGCCCGTTCTCAGCAAACTGTGGCACGGGCAGCGGTTCGTGCCGCTCGGGATGCGGGCGGTCGACCTGGCGGCCTGCGATTGCTGGCACAAGTTCGCGATCCCGGTCGGCGCCACCCGGACCGTCGCCTGGGGCTGCGGACTGTTCCTGAACGAAGACGGCGAGACCTGCGGCCCGAAACAGCAGGCCAGCGAGATTCCCGTTCCGTGACGGCCGGTCGAACCAGGGACCCGAGACAGGGGAGAAAGACGCTCATGTGCAACAAGATACGGTGCGGCCAGGCTGCCGCCTGCGGACTGTTCATCGCTCTGGCCACTCCGTTTGCCGGCGCCGGACAGATCGTCGCCTGGGGCGAGAACACGGTCGGACAGGCCACGCCGCCCACCGGCAGTGACTTCGCCGGCATGAGCGCCGGATACTGGCACAGCCTCGCCGTTCGCAACGATGGCAGTCTCGCCGCGTGGGGGCGCGATCGCGAGGGCCAGCTCGACGTCCCGACCGGGTCCTTCTCCGCCGTCGCCGCCGGACAGTATCACAGCGTCGCGCTCGGCACCGATGGCAGCCTGACCGCCTGGGGTTGGGACGCGCTCGGACAGACCTCGGTACCCGCCGGAAACGACTTCACCGCGATCGTCGCCGGGGGCGCCCACTCGCTCGCGATGCGGGCCGACGGAACCGTCGCCGCCTGGGGACACAACGGCGACGGCCAGGTCGATGTGCCCGCCGGAGCCTTCTCGAACGTGGTCGCCGGAATGTACCACAACGTCGGCATCCGCCCGGACGGATCACTGACCGCCTGGGGCCTGAACGACTCCGGCCAGTGCGACGTTCCGGCCGGCAACGATTACGTCGCCGTCGCGGCCGGAATCTACCACTCGCTCGCCCTGCGATCCGACGGGACGATCGTCGGATGGGGCAGCAACTCCGGCGGCCAGTTGAACATCCCGTCCGGCGGGGGCTTCGCCGCGATCGCCACCGGCTGGAACTACGGGCTGGCCCTGCGCGACGACGGGTCGCTGGCGGCCTGGGGCTGGAACGTCAGCGGCCAGACGAACGTTCCGGCCGGCCACGGATTCGTCGCAATCTCCGCGAACGACAGCTACGGCCTCGCCCTGACGCCCGAACCGGCATCGCTGATGCTGCTCACGCTGGCCGGCCTCGCGGGACTCGGGGGCCGAAGAACCACGCCCGGATAACACCTCCGCACCGCGACTGGATCCGAACCTGCCAGGTTGTGCCCGATCGCGCCCCTCTTTTCGGTACGATGTTCAGCGGTACGATTCGCGACGCCGCCGCCCGTGTCCGGTTCCCGGCGCGGCACGCCATCGATCGCAGAGAGGAGCGCGGATGGTCGGACCGACGATCAGACCGACATTCGACCTGCTGATTCCACGCGAAGCCCCGGCGGTCATCGAGCAGTTGCGGACCCGCCTGGTCAACGGAACGTATCCCGTTCGCACGCAGAACCTCGGTGGCCACTTCATGGTCTGGCCGCTGGAACGAGACGTGCATTTCTGGTCGCCGTGGCTGGACCTCGACGTCGGTTCGCATCCGGAGGGAACCCGCGTCTTCGGACGGTTCAGCCCCCGCCCGAGCATCTGGACCGGCTTCATGTGCGCGTACTTCGGACTGGTCACGGCCGGGACCTTCGCAGCCCTCTGGGGCGCCACACAGATCCTTCTCGAGCAGCCTCCGCTGGCGCTGTGGATCGCGCTCGGCTGCGGGCTGGTCATGGGGTTGATGATCTGGGCGTCCCGCATCGGTCAGCGCCTGGCACACGACCAGATGGCCCGGATGAAGGCGATGGTGTTCGAGGTTCTCGAGTTGTCCGACACCGCCTCCGAGCGGCCCGCGCTGGCCCCCCAACCCGAGTGAGCACGCCGCCGGCACGACCGCGACCCACCGCTCCCGCAAGGTGAACGGACCCTTCGGGACGTCGGCATCTGGCATCTGTCTTGCTGGGTAATACTACCAGAGTTGCGCGGGGGGCCGCGTACCGCTCTCCCCGCCTCGGTCGTGTTGGTGGAATGGCCGAAAAGGGGCTCCATGGTGCTTCACAGGACAAAGGGAACCCGCACCGCTGGGGGTTTTGACGCACCGGCAGTGCGAAATCCAGCACCGTTGCCCGCGTGGCCGCGTCGCGGGGACCTCGAATGAGCGACGACGACGGTAGCAGTTCAGGGACGGCGCCGCTTCGGACGGCGCGGAAAACAGACCATGGCGAGCCCGTCATCATGGAACGGGCCGACTTCCAGCACCTGATCGACGCGCTCGATGGCGCCGGCTACCGCGTAGTCGGGCCGACCGTTCGCGACGGCGCGGTCGTCTGCGACGACGTCCGGACCGTCACGGACCTGCCGGTCGGCTGGACCGATGAACAGGACCCGGCCAGCTATCGGCTTCACAGGACCGACGATCCCACGCTGTTCGGCTGCATTCTCGGCCCGGACGCCTGGAAGAAGTACCTGTTTCCCCCCCGGAACCTGATGTGGCAGGCCGAGCAGGACGGGGACGGCGTTCGCTTCGTCGCGGCCCCGGTGGATGACACCCGCCTGGCGTTCCTCGGCGTGCGCCCGTGCGATCTGCACGCGATCGAGGTGCAGGATCGCGTCTTCGGCGACCTGGACCGGGTCTATCGGGCGCGCCGGAGCAGGCTCTTCATCGTGGCCGTTCAGTGTGGCCGGGCCGCCCGGACCTGCTTCTGCACTTCGATGAACACCGGGCCGCGGGCCGAGTCGGGTTTTGACCTGGCGCTGACCGAGGTGCGCTCGGCGGGCGGGCATTACTTCCTGGTGGAGGTGGGAACCGTCGCCGGGCGCGACTTGCTGGCGACCGTGCCGCACCGGGCCGCCTCCGCGGCCGAGAAGGACGAACTCGAACGGGCGACCGAGCGGGCGGCGGCGCAGATCACGCGGACGCTCGAGACGCGCGGCATCAAGCGGATGCTGTACGACAACTACGACCATCCGCGCTGGGAGCAGGTCGCCGGCCGGTGCATGGCGTGCGCCAACTGCACGATGGTCTGCCCGACCTGTTTCTGCAGCACGGTCGAGGACGTCACCGATCTGGCCGGGGGGCACGCCGAGCGTTGGCGGACGTGGGACTCGTGCTTCACGACGGACCACAGTTACCTGCACGGCGGTGCCGTCCGGCGTTCGATCCGGTCCCGCTATCGGCAGTGGATGACCCACAAGCTGGCGACCTGGATCGAACAGTTCGGGACCTCGGGCTGCGTGGGGTGTGGCCGGTGCATCACCTGGTGCCCGGTCGGCATCGACATCACGGAAGAGATGCGTGTGATCGGCACAAGC
The DNA here is from genome assembly GCA_030428945.1 of Phycisphaerae bacterium. Lineage (GTDB taxonomy): Bacteria > Planctomycetota > Phycisphaerae > UBA1845 > Fen-1342 > JAUIEC01. The sequence goes on from JAUIEC010000002.1 coordinate 177,011, forward strand.
GAGAACAGCGATGGGAAAGAAGACCATTGACGACCTGATCGCGGCACACCCGTTCTTCGCGGGCATCGACGAGCGCTACCTGCAGTTGATTTCGGGCTGCGGTTCCAACGTACGCTTCGACGCCGGGCAGTACCTGTGTCGCGAGGGCGAACAGGCGGACCGCTTCTTCGCGATCCGACATGGCAAGGTCGCGATCGAAGTGTACGCCCCCCAGCGGGGCGAGGTGACGCTGGTGACTCTCTCCGAGGGCGAAATCGTCGGCTGGTCCTGGCTGTTTCCGCCGTACCGCTGGCGACTCGACGCCCGGGCGATCGATGTGGTACGCGCCACCGCTTTCGACGGCGCGTGCATCCGCGGCAAGTGCGACCAGGATCCGGCCATGGGCTACACGCTGATGCGCCGCCTGGCGCAAGTGGTGTCCGAACGACTCGAGGCGGCTCGTCTGCAGTTGCTGGACGTCTATGGGAACGCTGGGAACGATGGCTGAAACAATGACCCTGCTGCCGCGGGCCTTCCGCGTGCGGCACAGACGGCGCGAACTCAACGATACCTACACACTGACCCTCGAACCGGGCGAGGGACCACCCCTCGGATTTGCGGCCGGGCAGTACAACATGATCTATGTCCCGGGCGTCGGCGAAGTCCCGATCTCGATCAGCGGAAGCCCGCTCGAACCGCGGCCGCTGACACACACGATCCGCGCGGTCGGTCCGGTCTCACGGGCGATCTGTGACCTGCGGAAGGGACAGGATGTCGGCATCCGCGGACCCTACGGCACCGGCTGGCCGATGGAACAGGTGCTCGGCCGGGACCTGCTGCTGATCGGCGGCGGGCTCGGACTGGCGCCGCTGCGCCCGGCCATCCTGCAGGTCATGGCACAGCGGGCCCACTACGGCCGGGTGACGCTGCTGATCGGCGCCCGCACGCCGCGGGACCTGCTGTATTCGCGCGAGATTCGCCGCTGGCGGTCGCGTTTCGATTTCGACGTGCAGGTCACGGTCGATACGGCCACGGCCGACTGGCACGGACACGTCGGGGTGGTCACCTCGCTGATCCCGCTGGCGCGGTTCGAGCCGGACGAGACCGCCGCGCTGGTCTGTGGCCCGGAGATCATGATGCGCTACTGCGCGGCCGAACTGCTGCGGGCCCGCGTTGCCGGCGAGGACATCTATGTTTCGCTGGAACGGAACATGAAGTGCGCCCTCGGAACGTGCGGGCACTGCCAGTTCGGGCCGCACTTCGTGTGCCGCGACGGGCCGGTCTTCCGCTATGAACGAATCGCGCCGTTCCTCAAGATTCGAGAGGTGTGAGGTGGCACGCAAGGTCAAGCTCGGTGTCTTCAAGTTCGCTTCATGCGATGGATGCCAGTTGAGCCTGCTGGACTGCGAGGACGAACTGCTCGCCTTCAGCGCGGCCGTGGACATCGCCTACTTTCCCGAGGCCTCCCGGGTCATGCGGAAGGGACCCTACGATCTGGCACTGGTCGAGGGGTCGATCACCACGCCCGCGGACCGGCAGCGGATCCAGGAGATCCGGGCCGAGTCGCAGATGCTCGTCACGATCGGCGCCTGCGCGACCGCCGGTGGGATCCAGGCGCTCCGCAACTTCCGGGATGTCAGCGAATTCGTCTCGGTCGTCTACGCCAACCCCGAGTACATCGACACGCTCAGCCAGTCGACCGCGATCTCCGAGCACGTCCGCGTGGACTACGAACTGCGCGGCTGTCCGGTCAACAAGTACCAGTTGCTCGACGTCATCACCGCGATCCTGCACAAGCGCCGCCCGAACGTCGCCCCCCACAGCGTCTGCATCGAGTGCAAGCGGCGCGGGACCGTCTGCGTGATGGTCGCGCAGGGCCTTCCGTGCCTCGGACCGGTCACCCATGCCGGCTGCGGGGCACTCTGCCCGGCCTACGCGCGCGGATGCTTCGGCTGCTACGGCCCGATGGAAACACCCAATCCCCGGGCGCTCTCGCGGCGGCTCGTCCAGCTCGGTGCCAGCGAGACCGACCTCGTGCGGCTCTACCGCAACTTCAACGCGAACGCGGAACCGTTCCGCGTGGAAAGCACATCCCATGAGCGCTAAGTCACGGACGATCAAGGTCGACTACCTCGCCCGCGTGGAAGGCGAGGGATCATTGTACGTCAAGGTTCAGAAGGGCCGCGTCGTCGACGCCAAACTCAAGATCTTCGAACCGCCGCGCTTCTTCGAAGCGTTCCTCCGCGGCCGCTCGTTCGCCGAGGCGCCGGACATCACCGCCCGGATCTGCGGCATCTGCCCGGTCGCCTACCAGATGAGCGCCGTGCATGCCATCGAGGGCGCCTTCGGGGTCCGGGTCGACGGCCCGCTCCGCGAACTCCGCCGCCTGCTGTACTGCGGAGAGTGGATCGAAAGTCACGTGCTGCACATCTACATGCTGCACGCCCCCGACTTCCTCGGATACCCGGACGCGATTCACCTCGCCAAGGATCACCCCGAAATCGTGCAGCGCGGCCTGGAACTGAAGAAGACCGGTAACGAAATCGTCTCCCTGCTCGGCGGCCGGGAGATCCACCCGATCAACGTCCGCGTCGGCGGCTTCTACCGCGTCCCGACCAGGCGCGAACTGGCGCCGCTTCGCGAGAGACTCGCGCGGGCCCGCGACCTGGCCGAGGAAACCGTCCGACTGGCGGCCGGCCTGACCTATCCCGACTTCGAGCAGGACTACGACTTCGTCGCCCTGCGACACCCCGACGAGTACCCGTTCAACGAAGGCCGGGTCGTTTCCAGCAGCGGACTCGATCTGCCCGTGCCGGAGTACGAACAGCACTTCACCGAAGTACACGTCGAACACTCGAACGCCCTGCATTCCGTCATGGGCGACGGCCGCTCGTACTTCGTCGGCCCGATGGCACGCTACAACCTGAACGCCGATCGGCTCTCGCCCCGCGCCCGCGAGTCCGCCCGGTCCGCCGGGCTCGAGCGCGTCTGCCGCAACCCGTTCCGCAGCATCCTGGTGCGGGCGGTCGAGACCGTCTACGCCTGCGACGAGGCGATGCGAATCATCGACGACTATCAGCCACCCGATGCGCCGGCCGTTCCGATCGAACCCCGAGCCGGCGTGGGACACGGCTGCACCGAGGCGCCGCGCGGGATCCTCTACCACCGCTACCAACTGGCCGACGACGGGACGATCCGCGAAGCGAAGATCGTGCCGCCAACCTCTCAGAACCAGAAACGGATCGAGCAGGACCTGCACCACTTCGTCCAGGAGAACGTTGACCTGTCGAAGAAGGACCTGACCTGGAAGTGCGAACAGGCGATTCGAAACTACGACCCGTGCATCTCCTGCGCCACGCACTTCCTCAAGCTGGAGGTCGATCGATCGTGCTGATCCTCGGTGTCGGCAATGTTTTTCGCGGTGACGACGCGGCCGGCATTCTCGCCGCCCGCAGACTCGCCCAGCGTCTGCCACAGGCCCGTGTCCGGGAGTGCGACGGCGACCTGACCGCCGCGCTCGATGCCTGGAACGGCGAGGACTGCGTGTATGTCGTCGATGCGGTTGCCTCCGGTGCAACCGTCGGAACGATTCATCGCTTCGCGGCCCACGCCGATCCGCTGCCCGCCTGCGTCTTCCGCGGCTCGACCCACGCGTTCGGGATCGCCGACGCGGTCGAGATGGCCCGCGCGCTCGGCCAGCTCCCGCAACAGGTCATCGTCTACGGGATCGAGGCATCCGGTTTCGAGCAGGGACAGCCCCTCTCGCCGGCCGTCGCGGTGGTGGTGGACGAAGTCGTCGATCGAATCGTCAAGGAGGTTGCCAGCGATGCATGAAATGTCACTGATGTCGGACCTGATGTCGAAGATCGAAAAGGTCGCCCGGACCCACGGCGGCGGCCGGGTCGTGCGGCTGCAGGTCACGCTCGGTGCGCTCTCGCACTTCTCCGCCGAACACTTCTCTGAACACTTCACCCAGGCATCGGCCGGCACGCTGGCGGACGGGGCCGAACTCGACATCACGCTCAGCGACGACATCCACGACCCGCATGCCCAGGACGTCCTGCTGCGGAGCGTCGAGGTGGCCGATCGGTGATCGCCGGCAGCGCCACGATCGGACGACTGCGGCTGGATGTCCGCGGTGTCGTGCAGGGCGTCGGCTTTCGGCCGTTCGTGTACCGCCTCGCATCCGAACTGCAACTCGGCGGCTGGGTGCGAAACTCACCGGCCGGCGTCGTGATCGAGGTCGAAGGCCCCGCTGCCGCGCTCGAGCACTTTCGCCGGCGCCTGGCCGCGGAGCGTCCGCCGCTGGCGGCGCTGCACGGCGTCGACTGCGCGCGGCGTGCTCCGGCCGGCGAGCGTGCATTCAGCATCCGTGCCAGCCGCCGCGACGGTCGTCCCCGCGCCCTGGTTCTGCCGGACCTGGCCCCCTGCGCGGACTGCCTGCGCGACCTGCGCGACCCGCACGATCGACACTTCCGCTACCCGTTCACGAACTGTACCAACTGCGGACCTCGCTTCAGCATTGTCACGGGACTGCCATACGACCGGGCCCGCACCACCATGCGGAACTTCCCGATGTGCCCCGCCTGTCGCGCGGAGTACGAGAATCCGCTCGACCGGCGGTTCCACGCGCAGCCGACCGCCTGCCCGGTGTGCGGCCCGCGGTTGCAGCTCACCACCACAACCGGCCGGACGCTGCGGACCGGGGACCCGGCACTGCTCGATGCGGCCGAAGCGCTGCGCCGTGGTCGGATCGTCGCCATCAAGGGACTCGGCGGCTTTCACCTGGCCGTCGATGCCCGCAACCAGCAGGCCGTTCGCGAGCTGCGCGCCCGCAAGCGACGCCCCGCCAAGCCGCTGGCCGTGATGACCGCCAGCCTGGCCGGGGCCCGGATCCTCTGCCAACTGTCTCCCCTGGAAGAGCAACTGCTCGCCTCGCCGGCTGCACCGATCGTGCTGGCCGGGCGCCGCCCGGGAGACCTGGCCGCCGGCGTTGCGCCGCGCAACGCGTGTCTCGGCGTCATGCTGCCGAGTACGCCGCTGCACCACCTGCTGCTGGCCGAACTCGGCTTCCCGATCGTGGCCACCAGCGGCAACCTGTCGGACGAGCCGATCTGCACCGACAACGCCGAGGCCCTCGCGCGACTCGGAACCATCGCCGACCTGCTGCTGATCCATGATCGACCGATCGCGCGCCGCATCGACGATTCCGTCGTTCGCGTGATCGCCGGGCAGCCGATGATGATCCGCCGGGCACGCGGGTACGCACCGCTTCCGATCGACGCGGCCGATGACGGCGGGGACACGCTCGCGGTCGGCGGGCAGTTCAAGAACACGACGGCGGTCGCCCGTGGCGGACGCGTGTTCTTCAGCCAGCACCTCGGCGATCTCGATGCGCCCCGCGCTTTCGACGCGTTCGAGGACAGCATCGCGACCCACCGTGACCTGTTCGACGCGCGCGTCGCGAAGATTGCCTGCGACCTGCATCCCGACTACCGCTCGACACGCTATGCCGAGTCGCACGGTGCGGCCCTGGTTCGTGTTCAGCATCACTACGCGCACGTGCTGTCCTGCATGAGCGAGAACGCCCTGCGCGGACCCGCCCTCGGCGTGGCCTGGGACGGAACCGGCTACGGCCTCGACGGGACCATCTGGGGTGGCGAGTTCCTGCGCATCCGGCCGGACGGCTTCAGCCGAATCGCCCACCTGCGGACGTTCCGCCTGCCCGGCGGTGAACGGGCCGTGCGCGAGCCGCGCCGCAGCGCCCTCGGCGTTCTGTTCGAACTGTTCGGCCGCGACCTGCCGGTCGATCCCGGGTTCGCGCCGCCCGAGCGCGACCTGCTGCTGGCCATGCTCGCCCGGGGCGTGCAGGCGCCCGTCACGTCGAGTGCCGGCCGACTGTTCGACGCTGTGGCCGCGCTGCTCGGCCTTTGCCGGGTGGCGCGTTTCGAGGGCCAGGCGGCCATCGAACTGGAGTCGGTCGTCGAGCCGTGCGAGGAGGCCTACGCCGGCGCCGCCTGCGACTGGGAGGCGCTCGTGCGCGCGATTCTCGACGACATCCGGCACGGCGTGGATGTCGGCCGCATCTCGGCCCGCTTCCACAACAGCCTCGCGGAGGTCATCGTGCATGCTGCCCGCGCGGCGGGGGAGGAGCGGGTCGTGCTGACCGGCGGGTGTTTCCAGAACCGGTACCTTTCCGAACGCGCCATTCGCCGGTTGCGGGAGAGCGGCTTCCGTCCGTACTGGCACAGGCAAGTGCCGCCCAACGACGGGGGCCTCGCGCTCGGCCAACTCGTCGCGGCGGCCAGGGAGTAGCCCGATGTGTCTCGCCATCCCCGGGCGGATTGCCAGCGTGATCGAGGGTCCGGCCCTCGAGCGCTGCGGCACGGTCAGTTTCGGCGGCATCGTCAAGGACGTGAACCTGGCGCTGGTGCCCGAGGCCGGCGTCGGGGACTACGTTCTCGTCCATGTCGGGTTCGCCCTCAGCAAGGTTGACGACCGGGAGGCCGATCGCGTGTTCGAGTACCTGCGGCAGATCGGCGACCTCGAAGAACTGGGGCAGCCATGAAATACCTCGACGAATACCGCGGCCGAGACGAGGCCCGCCGCTACGCGCGGGCGATCGCGCAGCTTGTGACCCGTCCCTGGACGATCATGGAGGTCTGCGGCGGCCAGACGCATGCGATCGTCCGCTTCGGAATCGACGACCTGCTGCCCGACGGGATCCGCCTCGTGCATGGGCCCGGCTGCCCGGTGTGCGTCACCCCGGTCGAACTGATCGACACGGCCATTCAGATCGCACTGCGTGAAGAGGTCATCTTCTGTTCCTTCGGAGACATGCTGCGCGTCCCGGGGACGGACCGCGATCTGTTCGCCGCCAAGGCCCGCGGCGCCGACGTGCGGATCGTCTACTCGCCCCTCGACACGTTGCGGGTCGCCCGCGAGAACCCGGACCGGGAGGTCGTGTTCTTCGCGGTTGGTTTCGAGACGACCGCTCCCGCCAACGCCGCGCTGGTCCGCCTTGCCGCCCGCCAGAATCTCCGGAACCTCTCGATTCTCGTCTCGCATGTGCTCGTGCCGCCGGCGATGGAGGCGATCCTGGCCGCGCCGGACAACCGCGTGCAGGGCTTCCTCGCGGCCGGGCACGTCTGCACCGTGATGGGATTCGACGAATACGAACCTCTCGCCCGACGCTACCGCGTGCCGATCGTCGTGACCGGCTTTGAGCCGCTCGACATCCTCCAGGGTGTCTGCATGTGCGTGAAGCAGCTTGAAGAAGGACGCTGCGACGTCGAGAACCAGTACTCCCGCTGCGTGCAGCGGACCGGCAACCGCGATGCCCGACAGGTGATCACCGAGGTCTTCGAGATCGTTCCGCGAAACTGGCGCGGCATCGGCACCATCCCGCACAGCGGTCTCGGTCTGCGATCCACTTATTCCGCCTTCGACGCCGAGCGGCGATTCGGACTCGCCGCGCCGAGCGTGGAGCGGGCCGGCGAATGCCTCAGCGGACTCGTGCTGCAGGGACTTCGGAGACCGGACGCCTGCCCGGCCTTCGGGACGCGCTGCACGCCCGAACATCCGCTCGGCGCGACGATGGTGTCCTCCGAAGGCGCCTGCGCCGCCTACTACCGCTACCGACGCGCGGCCACGCGGGAACCCGCGCCACGAGATTCTCACCGGACGGTGCAGGCGGAGGCCGCACGCGATCCGGTCAGCAGGGGACTGCCATGACCAACGTTGCGCCTGTCTGTCCGATTCCCGCGTCGCGGCACGATACCGTCATGCTGGCGCACGGAGGCGGCGGCCGGATCATGCACGATCTCCTCGAACGGCTGATCGTCCCGACATTCCACAACCCGGCCATGGAGACCCGGCACGACGCCGCCGTCGTCGGCGTCGGCGACGCCCGGATCGCGTTCACCACCGACTCCTATGTCGTCAGCCCGTACTTCTTCCCCGGCGGCGATATCGGCGTGCTGGCTGTCAACGGAACCGTCAACGACCTCGCCATGGCCGGTGCGCGGCCGGTGTGCCTCAGCGCGGCCCTGATTCTCGAGGAAGGCTGCCCGATGGCCGCCGTCGAACGCGTCGTCGCTTCGATGGCGCGATCCGCCGAAGAAGCCGGGGTGACCATCGTCACCGGCGACACCAAGGTGGTCGATCGCGGCAAGGGCGACGGGATCTTCGTCAACACCGCCGGCGTCGGCATCGTCGAACAGGTCGATCCGATCGCGCCTTCGCAGGTCCGCCCCGGCGACGCGATCCTCGTCAGCGGTGACCTCGGCCGGCACGGGATCGCCATCATGGCCGCCCGTGAGGGACTCGCCTTCGAAACGACGATCGAGAGCGACACGGCCCCGCTGTGGAGCCTCGTCGACAGCCTGCTGCGCGCGAACATCCCGTGCCACTGCCTGCGGGATCTGACCCGCGGCGGACTGGCGAGCGCCCTGGTCGAGGTCGCCGAGGCCGCCGGCGTGCCCATCGAGATCGATGAGACCCGCATCCCGGTCTGTGACCAGGTCCGCGGTGCCTGCGAAATGCTCGGGCTCGATCCGGCCTATGTCGCCAATGAAGGTCGCCTGGTCGCCTTCGTTCCCGCGGCGGATGCCGAGCGGGCTGTCCGGGCGATGCGGACCCACCCGGCCGGTCGGCAGGCCTGCGCGATCGGCACCGTCACCGGCGACCGGCAGGGCGTGGTGACGGCTCGAACCGCCCTCGGAACGCTGCGGTACGTCGACATGTTCAGTGGCGAGCAGCTTCCGCGGATCTGCTAGGTTCTGTTTGATGGATCCAATCGCGTTGTTGCCGCCGTGAAAAAGTGAAGGACTGAACGGGTGAAGAACGTCGCGAAACCGCCCTCTTTCACTCCTTCACACTTCCACCTTTTCACGGCCTTGGCAGCTCATTTGCATCCGTCAAACACGACCTAGACAGCAGGAACCGGGGGCGGTCCGCCCCGCCCGGCGTTTCCGCCCATCAGAACCCCGGACCGGTGAACTGGGCCTCGAACGCCGCCCAGTCCGTCAGATCCACATCCTCGTCCAGGTCCATGTCCAGCAGCGCGCACGCCGCCGTCGGCACCGGACCGGAGGCACCCGTAAAGCACACCTGAAACGCGAGGAAGTCGTGCAGGTCATGGTCGCCGTCGATGTCGACGTCGCCCTCGGCCGGCGTGAAGACCCACGCCGTGCCGGCATTGCCGTTGTTGAACGGCGTTCCGAACAGGATCTCGTCCAGGTCGTCTCCGTTCACGTCCCCGGCCGACAGGGAGAAGCCGATCCGCTCCTGGGCGCCACCCTGAATCCGCAGGTCCGTGTCGACATTCGCGAAATAGGTCGCGCCCGCCGCGAACGTCCGGCCGAACAGCACTTCAACCACCCCGTTGATGTTCGGACCGGCAAACCGCTCCGAGGCGGCCAGGTCGTCGATGCCGTCGCCGTTGAAGTCACCCGCCGCGACTTCGGCTCCGAGGTTCTCCTCGAAATCGCCCACCAGCAGGAAGTCCGGCGTCGCGACCGCGTAGTCGATCGTCTGCGTGCCGGTCTGGTACCCGGCGCCGCCCAGCAGGCCGTAGACGAAACCGTCGCCCCGCTGATCGTTGAACGCGCCCGCATCGGCCCCCGGCGCCGCCGAGGCCAGGTCGGTGATCCCGTCGCCGTTGAAGTCGCCCACAACCGCCGCGCTGCCGAGGTTGTCGTCCTCACGGGCACCCAGCAGCGTGATGTCGGCCGCCACCGACGCCAGGCTGATGCTGCTCGGCCAACTGGCCCGCCCGCGGAAGATGTGCACCGCGCCTTCGGACGTGAACAGCCCCTGGCCGGCGTATTCGTTCGGCAGGATCAGTTCCTCGATGCCGTCACCGGTCAGGTCGCCGGTCAGGATCGTTGTGCCGAGTTCGTCGAGACTGTCGTCCCCGTCGATTCGCACGTTGTAGTCGCTGCCGACCGCCAGGTTCAGCGTGAAACCGCTCGGGAACGGTCCACCGAACTTGACATACACCCGACCCGCCTGCGAACCACCCCCGTCCGCCAGGTGCACGCCGAGAATCAGGTCACCGTAGATGTCGTCGTTGATCCGGCCGATCGCCGCGCCCTGCGCATCCAGCCCCCCGAACAGGTTCGAGCCGCCCATGTCTCCACCGGCCACCGGCCCGAGCACACGCAGGTCCCAGTCGGTACTGATGCTCATGTCGCGCGTCGCGGCGTTGAAGAAACCGGGGCCGCCAAAGATCAGGTACGCGATCCCGCGCCCCGGTAGCCCGCCGAGGTCCGCGGCCGATGCGCACAGCAGCAGGTCATCCACCAGGTCGCCGTTGATGTCGCCGGTCGCGATCGAGGCGCCCAGGTTGTCGCCCGCGGCCGCGCCGACGATGACCTGGTCGGCGGCCGTGACCGCCAGGTCCACCGTGCCCAGCCCGTGGCGACCCGGGCCGCCGCGAAGCACGTAGACTCGACTGAAGATACCCGCCGAGGTCGTCGAGGCGGCCACGATGACCTCGTCGTATCCGTCGCCGTCCAGATCGCCGGTCGCGATCGGCCGCCCCCAGTCCTGCCCGGAAACCGCGCCGAGGTACCGCGTACCGGCCTCGGCGGCGCTCCGCTGAACGGGCTGTGCGTGAACCTGGCCCACTCCCAACCCGATCGCCAGCACCCCGGCCAGCAGGTTCCACCCCGTCTTCCACATCCGCACGCCTGAGTCTGTCTGTTGCTGTTTCATTACAGCATGATATCGTCTGGGCCGCCTCGGCACCGCCCAACTCGGATGCGGACGCAACGCCTGATAACCGGACAGATCCAGGCACCATCGCGTCTGTTCCGGCAGGCCGTGTTGCGGTTCGGCTTCCCGGTCACGGGCCGAAGCTGAGGTCATAGTACAACCGTCCGCGGGTGCCCTTCGAGAAACTTCGGGAGGCACGTCGCCAGCGGACGTTGTCGAGGCCCGGTACCGGCGACCAGCTTTGGCGGGGTGGCTTGACGTCGGCGAGGGCCCGGGTGCTGAGCGGCGCCTTCTGCATGTCACCGCGAAGAACCCGCCGGCGACTCTTTTCCCGCAGTCGTTCGTAGAGCGGCTCGAACGGCATCGCCCACGGCGTCGGCATGCGTTTGTCCACCGCGGCCCGGTCCACCGGAATCATCGCGATCAGGTCGTCCATCAGTTCCAGACCGTACGGCGCCCCGTGCGGATCCTCGTCGGTCGGGTTCAGCGAGTCCCGGCGCAGCGTCGCGTTGTGACTGCCGTGATGGCCGACCTTGTAGAATCGCGTGCGCGCGAACAGATCCTCGATGTCCACCCGGCTGCCGCGCCGCCCGTACTTCTGCCGGTTCCACGAGAGCCAGTTGCCGACCTGGGCGTCCGCCGCGAACAGCAGGACCGGCCCGTCACCGGCGGGGTCCAGTTCGATCGCCAGCGCCAGGCTCGTGTTGTTGGTGTCATTCTCGAGGTTCAGTGCCAGGGACTCGACACCCTGCAGCCAGTCCGTGTCGATTCGCCGGTAGCCTTCGGCCTCGTACGTGTCTCGCAGGAAGTCGGCCAGCTCGCGGCGCGTCGCGACCGGAGCCTTGATCCGAATCTGCCGACCCTTGAACGCAAACGCGTGCCCCGCTGACTGCGGGAAAGGGTAGCGCAGGTCGTCCGGCACGGCCGGCCCGTCGGGTCGCAGAACCGCGGGGCTGAGTCCCAGTCCCGGGCTGAGCGCGAACGCGCTGGTCACGCCGTCGCGAAGGTAGACCTCCTTGTATTCGTCCCGGCCGCGGACCTTGCTGGGGGCGTCCTTCTTCAGCAGTTTCTCGTCGCGCGGGGGACCGAGGATGTGCAGCCGGGCGTGCTTGACGTCCGGCAGGCGGACGCAGTCGCCGGGTTCGAACCAGTCGGGGTCGTCGGCCAGCGCTTCGAGGTGCCGCATGGCGATCTCGGTGGACGAGGCCCGGGCGCTCGCCCCGACCGCGCGGCGCGTGACGCCCAATGCCGGCATCTCGGAGAAACTCGCGACGCCGACGACGGCCGGCGGCCGACTGGCGCGGGCCCGCCTGAGCTTCTCGACCGCGGCGTCGATGATCGCTTCGGCCGTGCCGTGGCGGGCGCGGAGCCGGTCGGCCTGGGTGTCGCCTCGACGTTCGGTCCAGGCGAACCACGCCTTGTCGATCGTGATCTTTCCGTTGACGAACGGGCTGTTCTTCTGGACGAACCCGGAGAGGTGATCGGCGTGCTGGTGCGTGGCGATGACCGCGTGCAGGTGTCCGCCGGTGGCGCCGACGATGTCGTCCATCACCTGCCGCAGGCGGTCCGATCCGGACGTCTGCCGCCGGTGGACCCCGCAGTCGATCAGCAGATAACGCGGCCCCCTGGCCGTACCGAACGCGATCAGGAAACTGTCGCCCAGGCCCTGGCGATACAGGCGGACAATCGTCTCGCCCTCGGCCGGCGCGAGCGGGGAAATCGTCGTGGCCATCAATAACCCTCCCGTTCGACGAGTTCGCGGTGCGACAGCGCGAACGGTTCGGCCGCACGCCGCCGGGCGTCGGGGTCGAGTCCGTACCGCTCGCGGGCCGCGTAGCCAAGCCGCCGCTCCTCGTTTCGAAAGAAGTCGACGCTGCGTTCCGGCCGGGCCGTGCTGAGGATGCTCTTGACGATCGAGTAGTGCACCCGTCCGCTGTGGGCATCGATGTGCAGCACGCAGCCGCCGCGGTGGCGAAAGCTCTCGTCGCGCGCACGGGCCGCGCGGAGCGGATCGTCGAGCAGGCGGCTCTCGGACTGCGTCAGGCTGATGATCAGTTCCACCCGGCTGCTGCCGATCTGGTCCGGGCGAATCGTCGGGCGGAGACCGTGGACCTCCAGCGGCGGACCGGACTGCAGGTCCAGCCCCAGCACCCAGGCGATCTCGCTCCGCCGACGCGGGTTCTCCGCGCACAACGCGGCCCCGCGCCCGCTGATCCACTTCTGCAGAATCTGCCGGAAGAGTCGCTCGACATGAAACCGCGCCCGGCGGCGGTCCGGCCTGGTGGTCGTGCCGGTCGGTTCGGTGATCCGCGAGGTCAGGTCCATGAATCGGGCGGCGGCGCTGTCGAAGTCATTCTGCCGCAGCGCGCTGAACACCTGCGCCTGCAGTCGGCGGGCCACCGAGCGCGGCGTTTCGAGCGCCTGCTGCAGTGCCTCGGGCGCGTCGTAGGTGTAGGCCATCGCCCGCAGCACTTCCGCGGGAGGGAGAATCGCGCGGAGCAGTTGTTCCTGCCCGCGACTGGGCGGCCGCCAGCGGAGGGTCTCTTCGGCCAGCGTGCGTACGTCGAGCGGCAGGATCCCGCGCTCGCGGAATCCGTCGATGAACGCCAGGCGGTTGCGCTGCGTGTCATCCGGGTAGTACTCGGCGTCGGCCGTGATCAGCGCCCGCAGGTAATCACCGAAGGTGACGTCGACGGGCGGGAGGTAGTCCACCGCCCGCATGCAGATGCGCAGGACTCGATCGGCCGTTGTGACCGCCTCCTGCGCCAGGCGGCCAACCAGGTCGGGGTGCAGATCGCCGTCGGGCAGGATGCCGGTTCCGCCCGTGGCGATCCGCCGCAGGTCCTCGATCCGCGCGTCGTAGATGCGGACGAACGCGCCGAAGACGGCCGCCACGAGGATCGCGCCGCGTTCGTGCGGTGAGCGCGTGCGGTGCAGCAGCGTCGGGTCGGGCGGCGCGGGGGTACCGTCGGCCAGGAACCCGCCGAGCGCGTTGCGGAGGGCCGAACCGCGGTCGGTCGCCCGGGCGAACTGCGTGGCCAGGCGGGCCAGCAGGCTGTCGGTCCGCAGGTTGCCGCGCGTTCGCTGAATCTGGTCTTCAAGCAACCCGGGCAGCGTGAAGTGCTGGAAGATCGCGACGATGTCGGCGAAGCCTTCGTGGAAGGCCAGCATGTCCGGGTTCGTCGCCTCGAGCAGGCGCGGGTGGATGCCGTCGAGAATCGCGTGCGTCATCTCGTGCGCGATGATGTCGTGCGACAGGCAGGTGAAGACGTAGCCGCCCGGCAGTTCCTCGCGCGGATCGTGCGTGACGGCCGTGAAGTAGCCGAACAGCAGGGCCCGCTTGTCAGGCGAGTAGTAGGCGTTCTGATCACGCAGGGCGTGCGGATAGATCCGCAGGCGCGGGACGTAGCGCTGGTCGGCATCCGCCAGCCAGCGGCCTTGATCATCGGCCGCCCGCTCGGACCACATCACCTCGCGCCCGAGGACCCGCTCGAAGTTCTTGATCGTCATCATCGCGACCGCGTAGACCATCTGCTGGTGGAACTGCGGGTTGCCGGTCGAGGGCTCGTGGCCGTCACGCAGAAACAGCCGCTGGTCATCGAGTGCGACCGGGGGATAGATCCGGGCGCTGGCCGGATCGATGTCGACGATTTCGAGGTATTCGCCGACCGGGCCGGGGGCCAGGTCCTCCCAGGGAATCGCGATCGTCGTCCGGCTGATCGACGCCATCTCGAACCGGCTGTCGAGAGCCGGATCCAGCGAGAACACCCGCAGCCGTCGCATCGCGGGTCTCTCGCCGGCGACGACGATGCTCGCGGACCGTGCCCGTTGCCTGGCCATTGCAGTTCTCCCGACTCAGTCGCCATCCGGCGCGGCGAACGGCAGCCCCCGGGCCGCCTGCAGCCGCAACTGGTGTTCCTCGTAAAGATGAGCCGCCGCCCAGCGCTGCAGCGCAGCACAGCAGACCACGTAGCCCCAGTTCACCAGGACGCGCTGCATGCCGCGGTCGATCGCCCGCAGACGCGTCTCGAACGTCCGCACGCGATCCAGGTACGGCCGCCACGCGGCACTGGTCGCAAGTCCGAACGTGTCCGCCGCCGCGATCGCGCTGGTCAGTCCCCAGTAGGCCCCGCCGCGCCCGTCCGATTCCTGCCGCGCGTGGCGCTGGTAAGCGGCCAGCAGCAGGCGCTTGCGGAGGGCGATCACCTGGTTCTGCATCAGTTCGAGCACCCGGGCCGTGTGCCGCAGGTAATCGTCGGACGGGTCGGCCTGGCTGGCGAACCCGCGGCCGGCATCGCTGACCAGGACGGTCCCGTAGCGCTTGAAGACCGTCTCGAGCCCGAGGTTGTCGTAGACACCACCGTCGGTCAGCTCCACGTCGGTCGTGAACGGAACCCGACCGAGTTCGTAGCGCTCCGCCGGCGGGTCGTCCAGGTTCAGGAAACACGGCGACAGCACCGGCGGAAAGGCACTCGACGCGGCCACCGCCAGCGAGAGCCTGACTTCGGGATCGTTCCAGCGCCCGACCCGGTAGTCCGCCATGTACGGACGGCTGAAACGCCACAGGGCCCCGCTCTGCACGTTCGCCGCGTTGATCACGAAGCGCGGACCCTCCGCGTCGGCCGGCAGGTCGCGGAGCGTCGCGTCGCGGAACAGGTGCTGGTCATAGGCCGCGGCCAGCCGCTCGGAAACGGTGATGCCCGGCAGCCAGCTTGCCAGCACCGAACCGACGTCGATCGAGCGCGACGCCATGCCCAGCAGGGGGGCGATCACTTCCGCTTCAAGGTTGTCGGCCACGTCACCGGTGAATCGCAGGCGCGTCCAGCGCAGGCCGAGCCGGGCCGCCGTCAGCGACCCGCCCGAGACGCTCGAGACACGCGTCAGGTGCGGCAGCAGTCCGGCCTCGTTCAGACGCCAGACCGCACCGGCGTGGAACAGCATCGCCCGGTAACCGCCGCCCGAAAGGCACAGGCCGATGCCTTTCTCGACCGGCCGGCCGGCGTCGCCGGGAATGTAGTGCACCGGCGAGACGTTGGCGTGCGGGTTCTCGGGCATGGCTGCTGTCCTGTGTCAGCGGTCAGCGCTTGATGATCAGCCGGCCGGCGACATCCATCACCAGGCGCGACCCGCTGTCGAGCGTCAACTCCAGTTCGACCCGCTGCACTTCGACGGCGGGATTCTCGAATGCGCCGGCATCGGCCGGCGCCCACTCGACGACGTTGTTCTTGACGGTCCGCCGCAGCGGATCCTGGGCGACGACCTGTCCGTTCTCGCCGACGACGGCCTTCAGCACGACCGGCTTGGTAGTCGCCTGGTTCTGGCCGCCGGTGGGGTGAATCCGGATGACGGCCGACTGGACGCCGGCGATCGGGCGGGACAGGGCGATCCGGACGATCTGGTCCGACTCGTTGGTCGACCTGGGATCGATCTGCAGGGCTCCGCCGGCGAAGGATGCCCGACGGCGGGCCGACTCGTCCCGCTCGCGCGGCGGCGGCAGGTTCGAATGGTACGCGAAGGTCACTTCGGCCGAGGCGGTGTGTGCGCCGTTGGTCACGACGACATCGGCCGACCGAAGCGCGTTCAGATCGGGATCGGCCAGCGCCGCCCGGTCGACATCGGCAACCCACGGCGGCATCACCACCCGCAGCACGGTCGGCGAAAGACGCGTCGCATTGACCGACCGGCCACCGATGCTGACCGCGAACCCGCCCGAAAACGGAGTGCCCTGTTTGGCTGTGATGAACAGCGTGTTGGGCTGATCGAGCCAGGCGGTCTTCGGCTCCACGCTGATCTCGAAGTCGGCGGTGTTCTTCGGTACCTCGAACCCGGGCAGCGCAAAGACCGCGGTCGTCCCGAGACCATGCCCGGCCAGGTAGGTCGTGCGGTTGCGAAGCGCCCGCAGTTCATACTTGTGTTTGTTTCGATACTGCTGCTTCTCCTCGGTGAGTGGCTTTTTGGCATTGACTTCGTACTCGGCGCGCGCCAGATCAAGCCGACGTGCGCGACCGATCACCTCGGTCTCGGTCAGCCGCGGCGTCAGGGCATCCGAGATGGTCCGTCCGAGCAGGTAGTTGTCCGCCGCCAGATCGGGTGCCCGCATCCAGCGGTGCGTCTGGTGCCAGACACAGTGCGTCGCCTCGGTCTGCTGGTCCAGCCCCTCCTCGATGGCCTCCTCGTACGTGATTGGATCCCCGTCCGCCTTGCTCCAAGGTGCGACCTCGCTCAACTTACGTTCTTTGTCCACCGGTATTCTCGGCTGTTGCGCAAACGCCTGTCGGGCGTCTGCAACGCTCCTCCTGGCTTCTTTGCTCGTCGTTTGATAGCTGCGCTCATCCACGACCACCATGATCATCACCGGGAAGGTCTGCGGCTGCAGGTTGAAGGCCGGGGACGTGTTCAGACTGGTCGGGTCCTGCTGGGCGACGACCCGCGGCGAGAACGTGAAGCCGAGGTGTCGACCGTTGCTGTAGCTCGTCACCGTGTTGAGTCCGGTCAGCGTCTCGATGTCCTGCTGCCGCGATCGAGCGTAGTCCAGGAAGACCTTCGCCGCGGCCGGATAGCCGCTGACGGCCAGTTGCATCGCGGTCGTGAACATCTGCCGGCGGCTGGTCCGCAGGTTCAGCACCTGCCCGTCGACGAACGGGAACACCGAGAAGACCGTCGGCTCCTGCGGCGGGTAGGGCACGTACACCCTCCCCGACTTGCCCAGGTTGCCGAGCGTCATGTACAGGTCCACCTGCGCGTTGTAACCCTTGTAGGTCCACTTGCCCGGCACGACGTTGACCGACGCCATGCACAGGTAGACCTTCTTGTTCGGGGCGTTGTCACGCGGGTACGTCAGCCAGCGGAGCATCTCCAGCGTCATCTTGTCACTGGCCGACAGCAGCAGCAGTTGCCTCAGGTTCAGCTCCGGGTTCACGTCCGGGTTGGCCTGGAAGTCGCGCAGACCAAGCCTGTCCGCCCGCGCCAGCGACAACCGTCGCTTGGGATCGATGTCCGGGGCCGTCAGGATCTTCTGCGGCGCGTTCGGCGCCGCCGGCTTCTGCGGACCGCTTAGTGTCACGCCCGCGACGCTCGAGGCCGCCCGGGCTTGGTTGACCGCCTTCTCCAGCTCCGCGACCAGCGGCGGTGCTGCGATCGGCGTCCCCTCCTGGGTCGCCGCCAGGATCGGGTCCAGCAGCGCCAGTCGCGCCGCGGGCGTGCCGTCCGGATCCGGCTTGTTGTCCTTCACCCCCGTTACGCCCGGCAGCCGGTTGAGCGTCTCGGTCGCCTGGGCCTTCAGCGTGTTCGCCTTGCCGAGTACCGCGTTGGCCGCCTCCGTCGCGCCGGAGAACTGCTCCAGCGTCGCCTGTCCCTCGATCCGCACCTCGGCCGGCAGCGTCGCGAACTTGGCCTGCGCGGCCGCCACCGCCCCGGCCGCCTTGTCGGCCCCGTCCCGGGCGTACGACCCGACCAGTTTCGCCGCCGTCAGGGCATCGCCGACCGCGGCCGTGACCCGTGCGGCCGCTTCCCGCTTGCGCTTGCCCTCCGCCTCGAGCGTGGCGACCGCCTGCTGGTACTCCTGGGTCGCCGCCGTATCGCTCGGATCGGGCGGAGTGCCCTCTGCCTTGGCGCGAACCGCTTCCGCCTTTGCGATGGCGTCCTTGAAGTCGGCCAGCGCCACCTGGGCCTCGGTCTGCTTGGCCCGGATCATCGCCAACTGCTCGGCCGCCGCCTGCGCCAGGCCCAGCCCCGCGTCGGACGCGGCGGCCGGAACCGCGGACTGCGAACCGGTCGCGAGCGTTCCGGTGGCCCCGGTGTCGTCGTCCTGCTGGTCGATGCCGGCCCGCTTGTTGAGGGTCCCGAGGACCGGGGCGAGCAGGGCCTGCTGTTCCTCCGGCAGGCTGCCGAGCAGTCCCTTGAAGGCAGCCGCCTGCAGTTGCGTCCTGAGTTGTTTGAGCAGGCCCGGGTCGGTCGTCGAGCTCATCTGGTTCAGCAGGTTGGCGACCAGTTCGGCCTGCACGCTGATCTGCGCGTCCAGCGAATCGAACTGGCTGATGTTGGAGAAGCCCTCGATCCGGTTCCGGCGGAAGATCTCTTCGCCCGACAGGTCCAGGTCGAGTTCGAACCGCGGGTCGGGTTCGATCAGCGTCGCGCCGGAGAGCGAGACGGTTCCCCAACGGTCGAGGCTGCCGGCCACGTAATCCAGGTGCATGTTGGCGCAACCCAACATCAGCAACAGGCCCGAAAGCAATCCATACACCGCCATCCGCCCACGCCGCTGCCCAGCTCGCATAGGTAAATCTCCTATTCCAAACAGGAGATTATCGGCTCTCGGTCTTGGTGCAAGGTTTTTTGTAGGGAACAGGGAACAGGG
The DNA here is from genome assembly GCA_030428945.1 of Phycisphaerae bacterium. Taxonomy (GTDB): domain Bacteria; phylum Planctomycetota; class Phycisphaerae; order UBA1845; family Fen-1342; genus JAUIEC01. The sequence continues at coordinate 196,065 of JAUIEC010000002.1, forward strand.
AACAGGGAACAGGGAACAGGGAACAGGGAACAGGAACAGGGAACCGGGAACAGGGGACGGGAAACAGGGAAAAGAAGCCAGGGAAAGAAGAAGCGGAACCGGAGATCGGGCTCCGGTTCCGCCGCTCAATCACTCATTCAGGGGGACAGCCGTGCCGGGACCTGCTCAGCGGGGGCCGTCGAGCAGGTCCCGGCCGCGGGGTTATTCGATCCGGGTCAGATCGAAGCGGTCAAGGTTCATGACCTTGTCCCAGGCGGCGACGAAGTCCCGCACGAACGCTTCCCTGGCGTCATCGCTGGCGTAGACCTCGGAGATCGCCCGCAGTTGCGAGTTGGATCCGAAGACCAGGTCGACCGTCGTGCCGGTCCACTTGACCTCGCCGGTCTTTCGATCGCGACCCTCGAACCGATGCGGCGACTGCGCGGACTGCTGCCAGACGGTGTCCATGTCGAGCAGGTTCACGAAGAAGTCGTTGGTCAGGGTCTCGGGGCGATCGGTGAAGACGCCGAGCCGGGTCTGACCCGTGTTGGCGTTCAGCGCCCGCAGGCCGCCGATCAGAACGGTCATCTCCGGCGCGGTCAGCGTCAGGAGCTGCGCGCGGTCGACCAGCAGTTGCTCGGCCCGGCGCGTGTCACCGGCCCGCTGGAAGTTGCGGAACCCGTCCGCGGTCGGTTCCAGCACATCGAACGAGGCCGCGTCGGTCATCTCGGCCGTCGCATCCGTCCGTCCCGGCGCAAACGGCACTTCGATCTGAACACCAGCCTTGCGGGCCGCTTCCTCGACGGCCGCACAGCCGCCCAGCACGATCACGTCGGCCAGCGAGACGCGCTTGCTGCCGGACTGCGCCCGGTTGAAGTTCTCCTGGATCTTCTCGAGCTTCGGCAGCACCACCGCGAGTTCGTCAGGCTCGTTCACGGCCCAGCCCTTCTGCGGGGCAAGGCGGATGCGGGCGCCGTTCGCGCCGCCACGCATGTCCGACCCGCGGAACGTCGAGGCGGATGCCCAGGCCGTCCGGACAAGCTGCGAGATCGACAGCCCCGAGTCGAGCAGTTGCCGCTTCAGGTCGGCGATGTCAGCAGCGTTCACCAGCGGGTGATTGGCGACCGGAACCGGGTCCTGCCACAACTGCGGCTCGGGAACCAGCGGGCCGAGGCAGCGGCTGTGCGGCCCGAGGTCGCGGTGGGTCAGCTTGTACCAGGCCCGGGCGAACGCTTCGTCGAACTCGCTCGGGTTGGCACGGAAGTGCTCCGAGATCTTCCGGTAGATCGGATCTTCCTTCAACGCGATGTCGGTCGTGAACATCATCGGGGCGTGCGACTTCGACGGATCGTGCGCATCGGGGACGATGCCCTGTGCGGACTCGTCCTTCGGCGTCCACTGCCAGGCACCGGCGGGGCTCTTCACCAGCTTCCACTCGTAGCGGAACAGGTTGTTGAAATAGGCGTGCGACCAGGCCACCGGGGTCGAGGTCCACGCGCCCTCGAGACCGCTCGTGATCGTGTCGGCGCCCTTGCCGGTTCCATGGCGGTTGATCCAGCCGAGTCCCTGCTCGGCCAGGCCGGCGCCCTCCGGCTCGGGGCCGAGGTGGTCGGCACTGGCCGCACCGTGGGCCTTGCCGAACGTGTGACCGCCCGCGATCAGCGCGACGGTTTCCTCGTCATTCATCGCCATCCGCGCGAATGTTTCGCGAATGTCCTTCGCCGCGGCCAGCGGATCCGGTTCGCCGTTGGGGCCCTCGGGATTGACGTAGATCAGGCCCATCTGCACGGCCGCCAGCGGATTCTCGAGGTCGCGATCACCGCTGTACCGCTTGTCGCCCAGCCATTCGCTCTCCGGACCCCAGTACACGTCGTTCTGCGGCTCCCAGACATCCTCGCGCCCGCCGGCAAAGCCGATCGTCTTGAGACCCATCGAATCCAGGGCGCAGTTCCCGGTCAGGACCATCAGGTCCGCCCACGAAATTCGGCGGCCGTACTTCTGCTTGATCGGCCACAGCAGGCGGCGGGCCTTGTCAAGGTTGACGTTGTCCGGCCAGCTGTTCAGCGGAGCGAACCGCTGCGTGCCGTCCGAAGCTCCGCCGCGGCCGTCCGCGACGCGATAGGTGCCGGCGCTGTGCCAGGCCATGCGGATGAACAGCGGCCCGTAGTGCCCGAAGTCGGCCGGCCACCAGTCCTGCGAGGTGGTCATCAGTTCCGTGATGTCCTTCTTGAGGGCCTCGAGGTCGAGCTTGCTGAACTCTTCGGCGTAGTTGAAGTCTTCACCCAGCGGATTGCCCATCGGCGCGTTCTGGTGAAGGATCTGCAGGTTCAACTGCTCAGGCCACCAGTCCGCGGAAGACATGGCCTGCCCCGTGGTGTGCTTGCTCGACCCGCTCATGACCGGACACTTTTCCATTGCTACCTCCTCGCTGGCCGTCTGGGCCGGCGCTGTCTCTACAAGGACGCCGCACAACAGGGCGGCGACGGCCGCCCAAACGGTTCCGTGGATTCGCTCACGCCAGCTTCGCCGCGCTGCGCCCTGCAGCTTCCGACAGGCGCTCTCCGTTCGTCTCATCTGATGCCTCCCTTCAGTTTCGATCACTTTGATCCGGAATCACCGCGCTGCGGCGTTCCATCGGTTTGCTCAGTCGTTCTCCGCCGCCCCCCGACAGGCGGGACAGGTGCCCCAGTAGATCACCTCCGCTTCGTCGACCACGAAGCCCGCGTTGTCCGACGCGGTCAGGCACGGGATCTCGCCCGTCGCGCAGTCAACGTCGACCGTCTTGCCGCACGTCCGACAGATCATGTGGTGATGGTTGTCGCCGACCCGGTCCTCGTACCGCGCCGGGGAACCGGCCGGCTGGATGCGGCGGATCAGGCCCTTCTGCGCCAGGATCGTCAGCGCGTCGTACACCGCCTGCCGCGAGATGGCACCGATCTCGGACCGCACCTCCTCGGCAACTTCGTCGGCCGTGCAGTGCGGGGAACCCGACACGGCCCGGAGCACGGCAAGCCGCTGGGCGGTGACCTGAACGCCGTGACTTCGCAGCAGTTCCGCAGGATCAATCGACATGCCGCTATTCTCCATCCAATTCTGGGCGCTGTCAAGAAATGGCAGGTGCCCAATAGCAGGCGGTGCCAATCACGCGGAAAAGACTCTATGTCGCTTGAGTTGTGCGATTATCGGGCCTTGGCGCGTCAGGTGGTGGACGGGCCCGCCGCCCGGGTGGCGGCCGGCGCACGCTCCAGGTGGATCAGCATGTAGGCGGCCGGCACCAGCAGCAGCGTCACGAGCGTCGAGAACGCCAGTCCGCCGACCACCGCCCTGGCAAGGGGGGCTTGCGCGTCGGCCCCCTCACCAATGCCCAGCGCCAGCGGCAGCAGACCGAGAATCGTCGTGGTGGTCGTCATCAGGATCGGACGCAGGCGGCGCCGACCGGCCTCGAGCGCGGCCGCCTGCACCGCCAGGCCGCCGCGGCGAAGTCGGCCGGCCTGATCGACCAGCAGGATCGCGTTGTTGACGACGATGCCCCCCAGCATGATGCAGCCGATGTACGACTGAATGTTGAGGGTCGTATCGGTGATGAACAGCGTCAGCAGCACGCCTGCGCCGGCCACCGGAACGGCCAGCATGACCACCAGCGGATCCACCAGCGATTCGTACTGACACGCCAGCACCATGTAGACCAGCGCCAGCGCCGTCACCAGTGTCAGCAGCAGTTCCTGAAACGCCTCCTGCTGCTCTTCGTAATTGCCGGCCACGCGCAGTTCGTAGCCGGCGGGCCGGGCGATCGTGGCCAGTTCCGCCTGCACATCGGCTGCGACGGAGCCGAGGTCACGGCCGGCGACGTTGGCGGTGACGGTCGCGATTCGCTGCTGGTCCTTGCGGTCGATCGAGAGTGGTCCGTCGCCCGAAGCGGTGGTGACGACGTTTCGCAGGGCGACCTGTTCGCCGGACGGCGTCCGCAACGTGAAGTCGAGCACTTCGTCCAGCGACATCTGCTCGGCATCCTGCAACTGAACGAGGATGCGGTACGAGTTGCCCTGGCTGCGAAACTGCCCGGCTTCGGCTCCGGCCACCGCGGTTTCGAGCGCTTCGGCCACGTCGCGGACGCTGAGGCCCAGGTCGGCCGTCTTCTCGCGGTTGACGGTCAGTTCTTCCTGCGGGACGCCGGCGCGGCGTCCGATGTCGATGTCGGTGATGCCGGCGACATCCCGGATCCGGGCCGCGACCTGCCCGGCGAGTGCATCCAGCGTTTCCAGTTCGAAGCCGCGCAACTCGACGCGCAGTCCTTCGCTGCCGCCCAGCAGGCGGTCCAGCAGGAACTGGCCCTGCGGAGCCTGGACGCGGACTTCCATGCCCGGGATGCGTCCGGTCAGTCGTTCCCGCAGCGCCGCGGCCACCTCGGTGTTGCTGCGTTCGCGGTGCAGCGCTCCGCCGAGCGAGATGCGGACATCGGCCTCGGCGTTCTCTTCGGCCTGCGCGACGACGGCGACCCGCTCGGGGACGATGTCCGCGACGATCCGCTCGATCCGCTGTGTCTGGCGGTCGACCAGCGCCAGCCTCGTGCCGGGTTCCATTTCGCCGCGAATCCGGACCTCGCCCTCGTCACTCGGCGGCAGGAACTCGGTACCGATCAGCGGAACAAGCAGCACGCTCGCGCCCAGCACGACGATCGCCAGCAGCAGCGTCACCAGCGGCGCCCCGAGCGCCTGGCCGAGCAGGCCGTGGTAGGTCCGGTTCAGCAGTCCGGCCTGCCCGGGGCCGCGCCGGTCGGGGGCCGAGGCGGGCCTCGTGCGGACCGGGCCCATCAGGCGGGCGGCGAGCATCGGCACGGCGCTCAGCGAGACGAGCAGCGAGCAGGTCAGCGAGAACACGATCACGAGAGCCATCTCTTTGAAGAGAATGCCCGAGACGCCGCGGACGAAGGCGAGCGGCAGGAAGATCACCAGCGTGGTCAGCGTGCTGGCGAGGATCGCGGAGGCCACCTCGCCCGCGCCGTGGACGGCCGCTTCGGTCGGGCCCTCGCCTTCTTCGTCGCGTCGCCGGTAGATGTTCTCGAGGACGACGATCGAGTTGTCGACCATCATGCCGACCCCGAGTGCCAGGCCGCCGAGGGTCATCAGGTTCAGCGTGAAGCCGCCGAAGAACAGCGCGGCGAAGGTCGCGACGATCGAGATCGGAATTGCCAGAGCGATCACGAGCGTGCTGCGCAGGTTCCGCAGGAACAGCAGCAGGACCAGCACCGCCAGGCCCCCGCCGTAGAACACCGAGCGGGTCACGTTCGCGATCGAACGCTCGATGAAGTTGCCCTGGTTGATCACCGGTACCACCCGGACGTGCGGGTACTCGGCATTGATCGCGTCCACCTCCGCCAGGATCCGGCGCGAGACCTCGACCGTGTTGGCCGTCGCCTCCTTGCGGACCGCGACGCGGATGCCGCGAACGCCGTTGATCCGCTCGATCTCGGTCAGTTTCTCGTAGGTGTCCAGGACACGGGCGATCTGGCCGATCGTCACAGCCGCGCCCGAGCGGACGGTGATCACCGTGCCGCGGATCGCGTCGAGTCCGTCGAACTCGGCCGGGGCCCGCAGGGTCACCTCGTAGCGACCCTGTTCGATCCGTCCGGCCGGCAGGTCGAGGTTGGCGTTGCGGACCGCGGTCAGCACTTCGTTGAGCGGGATGTTCAGGGCGTTCAGGCGGGCCCGGTCGATTTCGATGCGAACCTCGCGGCTGAAGCCGCCCCAGGCGTCGATCTGTGCGACCCCCGGCACGCGGCCGAGGCGATAGCGGATCTGGTCCTCGACCAGTTCAGTCAGCGCGACGGGCGGCATGTCGCTGGAGACGCCCAGCAGCACGACCGGAAAGCTGTTGACGTCGAACTTGCGAATCTGCGGGCGATCGATTTCCTCGGGCAGTTCCTCGAGTTCGTCTTCGAGGGTCGAGCGGACGTCCAGGGCGGCGGCGTCGATGTCGGTGCCCCAGCCGAAACTGACGCGGACCGTGCTGTTGCCCTCTTCCGACGTGCTGATGATCTCTTCGACCCCCGGCACGGTCGCGACGATCTCTTCGATGATCTGCGTGACCTGCCGTTCCATCACCTCGGGACTTGCCCCGCGGTAGGCCGTTCGAATCGTCAGCGTGGGCGTTTCGACATTCGGCAGCAGGTCGATCCGCAGGCGGGTGAGGGCGAACGCGCCGATCACGACGACGATCAGCGTGACCATCGTGGTGGTCACGGCGCGTTGTACGCAGAAACGCGGCAGGTTCATGGAGCGACTCGCTCTTCCGCGACCGTCACCGCGGCGCCGGGCTCGAGCAGGTGCTGGCCCATCACCACCACCCGCCCCGTCAGGGCCGGCGCGAGAATCTCGACCCGTGCGCCTTCCTGCACGCCGGGGCGCACTTCATGTTCGCTGACCGTCTCGCCGGCGGCATCCAGCGTGTAGACCACCTGCCGGTCCCCGCGCTGAATCACCGCGGCGGTCGGAACGATCACGGCCGCGTCGGTCTCGCGCAGCACCAGTCGCACGCGAATGAACATCCCCGGGCGCAGCAGTTGCTCGGGATTGTCCACCCGCAGTTCGACGCGGGCCTGCCGCGATTCCGTCCGAAAGACCGGCGCGATCCGCTCGATTCGGGCCGTGAAGGTCTCGCCCGGGCGGGCATCGGTCGTCAGCGTGGCGACCTGCCCGACGCTGAGTTGCTTGTAATCGGCCTCGGAAACCGACACGATCGCTTCGAGCGGATCAAGCCCGACCAGGTTCAGCAGCGGGGCATTCTCCTGCACGCTGTTGCCGGCGCTCTGGTAACGCTCCCCGACAATCGCCTCGTCCGGGCCACCCTCCCACAACCCGCGCACCGACGTATAACTCAGCTCAATCCGGGCCAGCTTGACGGTCGCCTCGGCCTGCCGAACCCGGGCTTCGGCCAGCGTGACCGCCGCTGTCTGCGACTGCAGACTGGCCGAAATCTCGTCGAGTTCCGTGTCCGAGACGATCCCGCGGGCACTGAGCGATTGCAGCCGCTCGTAATCACGCTCCACGCGGAACAGTTCCGCGCGGGCCTGGGCCACCTCGGCCTGACGCACGGCCTGTTCCGCCTCGGCCTGCGCCAGGGTCTGCACGAACTCGTCATCATCGATCGTCGCGACCACCTGCCCGCGCCGCACCGGGTCGCCCAGGTCGACGTCGATCCGCTCGATCCGACCACGGACCTTCGCGGCCACGTCGAACCGGACCGCGGCTTCCAGCGCCCCGCTGAAGACCCGCACCTCGCGCAGCCGGCCGCTCTCGATCGGGGCGACCTCGACCGCGACCGCCGGACGATTCGCCCTGCCCGGGCCGGTGGTCGCGCCCTGGGCCCGCAGGTCGCCCAGCCGCCAGGCGACCAGCCCGGCCGTGGCGGCCAGCAGAACAAGCACGATCGCCGATGCACCCAACCTGCTCATGGACGTTCCAACACCTCAATCAGGACCGTTGCCGGCCGGGGAACACGCCGCGTTCACAACCGGCTGAGTATAGCCGCCCCGGGACGGACCTACGCGCGGCCCGGGCGCCGCCGGCGCGGAATGAACCGTTACCCATCAGAACCGGCTTTGGCCTCGAGTTCTTCCCAGCGCGCGTAAAGATCCTCGGTGTGCTTGCGGGCGGTCTCGAGCTCCCGCCAGCGCTTCTCCATCTCGACGTGATCCGCGGCCACTTCCTCGCTGTTCAGGGCGGCCCGCAGGCGGTCGACCTGCTCCTCGGCCTGCTGGATGGTGTCTTCCATCGCCTTCAGTTCTTTCTTTTCTTTCGAGGTCAGGCCGGTCCGTTGGGGGCCGCGGCCGGTCGATTTCGGTCTGGTCGCGGGTTTCTCGCTCCCGCTCGCGGAGACCTCCCGGCGCTGCGCGCGGGCTGCCTGCCACTGTTCGCGATTGGCATAGCCGGCGGCATGCCCGTCGCCGTCGAGGCCGATCACCTCGGTGCAGAGACGGTCAAGCATGAAGCGGTCGTGCGTGACCAGCACGATCGCGCCGGGGAAGCTGGCGAGGCTCTCTTCGAGCACATCGAGCGAGGCAATGTCCAGATCGTTGGTCGGTTCGTCGAGGATCAGGATCTCGGCCGGCTGGAGCATCAGGCGTGCGATCAGGATCCGGGCCTGCTCGCCCCCGGACAGTTCCCGGACCGGCACGTCGAGCTGCTGGTCGCGGAACAGGAACCGGCGGGCCCAGCCGCTGACGTGCATCGGTCGCCCGCGGAACTGGACCGTGTCGGTGCTGCCGGCCAGCGCCTGCCGCAACGGAACATCCTGCGGCAACTGGTCGCGCTTCTGGTCGAACAGCACGACCCGCAGGTCATCGGCCCGGCGAATGGTGCCATCATCGGGTTCGAGGTCGCCGGAAAGAAGCCGGATCAGCGTCGTCTTGCCGCTTCCGTTCGAACCGAGCAGACCCAGCCGCGTACCCGGCGACAGCAGCAGGGACACGTCGCGGAACAGCACGCGACCGCCGAGTGACTTCGACAGGCCGCTGGCTTCCAGCAGCTTGCGGGTCTGGCGGCCGGTGCCGTCGAACTCGATCCCGGCCACGGCACCCTGCGCGTTGCGTTGCTTCAACTCACGCAGTTCATCCTGCAGGCGGTGGGCGTCGTCGATCCGCGACTTGGCCTTGGTTCGCCGCGCCTTGGCCTGCGACTTGAGGAAGGCCGACTCGCGCCGCACGATGTTCGCCAGCGTGTCCTGCTGCGCCCGCTGGGCCGCCAGCAGGTCGGCCCGCTTGTCCAGGAACGTGCTGTAGGAACCGTCCACGCTGAAGTACCCGTCGGGATAGGCCGCGTTCAGCTCGACCACGCGGGCCGTGACACGCTCCAGGAAGTAGCGGTCGTGACTGACCGCGACGAACGCGAAGGGCGCGCGGGCCAGGTATTCTTCCAGCCAGGCGATGCCCTCGAGGTCAAGGTGATTGGTGGGCTCGTCCATCAGCAGCAGGTCGGGTTCGCGAATGATCTCGCGGGCCAGCGCCAGCCGTTTGCGCCATCCGCCGGACAGCGACGCAACCGGCGCCTGCGCGGCTTCGAAACCGAACCGGCTCAGCGTGATGTTGACCCGCGTGGTCCGCTCGTGCTCCGGCACGCCCGGCTCGCCAACGGCCGCGAGCAGCACGTCGCCGGCCGTGGTTCCGTCCGGAAAGCTGTCTTCCTGGGGGACGTAACCGATCCGCGCGGCGCGGCGCGGCTGGACCGCGCCGCTGTCCGGTTGTTCAAGGCCGGCCAGGATCCGCAGCAGCGTGCTCTTGCCGGCACCGTTCGGGCCGATCAGGCCCGTCCGCTCGCCATCGGCGAACCCGATCGAAAGCCCGTCGAAGAGCTCGCGCAGACCGAAGGCCTTCGATATCTCCCGACAGGTCAGCAGGGTCGCCATAGATCTCTCTTCCGGTGCGTGCTTGCGTCGTTCCCGCGGCGAGCCAGTCTAGACGTTCGCCCCGCAAAGCGGAATCGCCGACGAAGATCGCCTCTCGTGCCGCGCTTGCGTGCCGCTTGCCGCAGGGGGACACTGCGCTCCGCAATGACCGAGACTTTCCGGGACCAGCGCGATGCCACGCCGCTTTACGGCCTGCAGTCCGAGCGGATTCGCCTGCTGGTCGCCCCGACCGTCGGCGCGCGACTCGTCAGCCTGCTCGATCGCCAGGCCGGTCGCGAGTGGCTCTGGTCCGCCGACCCGCCCCGACCGCTGCGACGCGTCCCCGACGACGCTCCCTTCGACGACAGCCCGCTGATCGGCATCGACGAGTGCCTGCCGACCGTGGCGCCCTGCCAGGTCGACGGCACGCCGCTGCCCGACCACGGCGAAGCCTGGAACCGGTCCTGGGAACTCGACCACGATGCCTTTCGCCACCAGGCCCGGATCGTCACGACGATCGCGCTCCGCACGCGCCCGGTCACGCTGCGGCGTTCGATCACCGTTGACGGCGGCGGCCTTCGCTTTGACTACACGCTCCGCAGTCGCGCCACCGGCACCACAACCTGCCTGTGGGCCATGCATCCGCTCCTGGCGATGCGACCGGGGGATCGGATCTGGATCGAAGGCGCCGCCCCCGAGGCCCGCGTCGATTCGGCCATCGGGCTCGCCGACCTCGTCGCGGATCAGCGGGTCGACTGGACCGAACCGGTGGCCGGTGCCGATGTGCGCGGCCTGCTCGCGGCCGGGCGCGACCAGGCCCTGAAGCTGTACCTGTCGGTCGGGGCCGGCGTGAGCTTCGGCTGTCGGAATCCCGACGGCACGCAACTCCACGGCCGCAGCGGTCCGGTCGAGTGGCTTCCGTTTCTCGGTCTCTGGATCAGCAACGGGGGCTGGAACGGGCATCGGCATTTCGCGTTCGAACCCACCAACGCCTGCCACGACCGGCTCGACCACGCCGGCCGCGGCCGGGCGGTCACGCTGGACCCCGGCGAGGTTCGCACCTGGTTCGTCGAATGGAGGATCGGCCCGTGAGTTCGTCTGGCCAGGCGCCCGAAGCCGGGTATCGTCAGACCTTTGGCGCCGATGCGACCGTCGTCGGCTACGCCCCCGGGCGCGTCAACGTGATCGGCGAACACGTCGACTACAACCTCGGTCCGGTCCTGCCGTTTGCGATCGGACAGCGGATCACGGTTGCGGCCGGGCCGCAGTCGGGCGCGAACATCACGGCCTGCTCGGCCCGGTGCGCGGGCAGTGTGACATTTCCGCTCGATGTCGATGCGCCGGCCCCGGAGCGAACCTGGGAGAACTACCTGCGGGGGGTCGTCGCCGGTCTGCGGAAGCGCGGCATCGAGGTGCCGGCCGCGCGGTTGTGGTTCGGCGGTGACCTGCCGTCCGGCGGAGGACTGAGCAGTTCCGCGGCGCTGTGCGTGGCGACCGCCAGGGCACTCCTGCGATTGGCGGATGCGGACCTGCCGAATACCGAAGTCGTGCTGCTGAGCCAGGCGGCCGAGCATGACTTTGCCGGCATGCCCTGCGGCGTGATGGACCAGTACGCCAGCGCCTGCGGCCGGGCGGGGCGTGCGATGCTGCTGGACTGTCAGGCCCTGACGCATCGCGAGGTTCCGCTGACGCTGCCGGGCTCGCGCTGGCTGGTGATCCCGAGCGGCGTGCACCACGCCCTGACCGACGGAGCCTACCGGCAGCGCGTGCACGAGTGCGGCCAGGCGGTGGCCGCCTGTCGCCGCGTGCAGGCGGAGATCGAAGCACTCCGCGATGTGACGCCCGCACTGCTGTCCGCGGCGGCGGGGGATCTGTCCGAGACGGTCGTTCGGCGGGCCCGGCATGTGATCAGCGAGATCGCACGGGTTGATCGGATGGTGGACTGCCTCGCGGCGGGCGACAGCCAGGCGGCCGGGGCGCTGCTCTGGGAGACGCAGGCGTCCCTCCGGGATGACTACGAGGTGTCGTGTCCGGAGGTGGACGACCTGATCGAGCTGCTGCGCGACACGCCGGGTGTTCACGGCGCCCGGATGGTCGGCGGCGGATTCGGCGGCGTTCTGCTGGCGCTGGTTGCCGAGGATGCCGTCGCCGCGATCACGGCACGCGTGCGGTCCGGGAACTACCGCCCGCGCGGTGTGACGGCCGAGCCCTTCGCGGTTTCCGCCGAAGACGGTGCCGCCGTCGTTGCGGTCTGACGCAACCCGGTGCGTTCAGCACCCAGACGCAACCAGCAATGGAAACGGGCGGCCTTGCGACCGCCCGCTCCGGGTGCATCGTCCTCGTTCGCGCCGGCTTAGCGCGACGAGATGTTGTTCGCCGCCGGGAGGATGTGCGTGTGGTCCTCCTTGCACTTGTGGTAGGTCGTGCCGTGTTTGCACGTCCGGCACTTGCCGCACCGCTTGGGGTCGTGGTTGCTTCGGGCCGGCCCGGTGGCACCACTCCCGGCCAGGTCCGCGGCCAGACGCATGCTTGCGCTGGTGCAGCGGCAGAGCATCGCTCCGCAGCCCGGACAGTGCGGCGGTCCCCCGGCCATGCCGCGTCGGCGGGTCGCCCCGGTGGCACTGCCGCCCGGCTGGTGGATCTTCAGGATGCAGCGGTGGTGGCCCGGCGGCATGTTGCAGTCCTTGCAGCGAATGCCACCGTCACGCACGGGGCTGTCCTTGCAGCGGCAGAGCATCGCCCCGCAACCCGGACAGTGCGGCGGACCGCCCGGACCGGCCACCTTCAGCACCGTCACGTGCCCGCGGTGCGGACAGGTCTCTTCGGCCGCACGCGTGGCACCCGTGCAGCGGCAGAGCATCGCGCCGCAGCCGGGGCAGTGCGGCGGTCCGCCCTTGCCGGCCAGCTTCAGAATGGTCACGTGACCGCGGTGCTTGTGCTTGAAGTCATCGCTGCTGCTGCGGGCCGAATCGGTGCAGCGGCAGAGCAGGGCGCCGCAGCCCGGGCAGTGCGGCGGGCCGGTATCGACGGCCGCGCGACGGCGGGTCTGTCCGGTGGCGCCGCCGCCGTGGCCGCGGGCCTTCAGGACGGTGACGTGTCCGCGCCAGTCGGCCCGGGTGGCGTTCGTGCAGCGGCAGAGCATGGCGCCGCAGCCCGGACAGTGTGGCGGTCCCGCAGCCCGACGGGTCGCCCCGGTGGCCCCGCCGCCCGGTTTGTGGACACCCTTGAGGACGGTGACGTGTCCGTCGCTCGGGGCGGTCGACCAGGGATTGCTGCCCTGGGCGCTGAAGCCGTTGCCGTGACCGCTGGAGTCCGACCAGGCGCCGGAGGGACGCGTGATGTAGCGCCCGTGGGCCGGGTCGTAGTAGCGGTCACCATGCAGGTACCAGCCGGTCTCGGGGTCGTAGCGGTCACCCTGGAACAGGTACGGGTTGCCGACCGAGGAACTCGAGAGCGGAGCGCCCGCGCCGTCGGTAATCGTCGGCGCGCCGAAGTCATCGTACTCGTAGCGTTCGAACACGGCTCCGTTCGGGTCGGTCAGGGCGACGACGTTGCCGACATCGTCGGCGTGCTGGTAGTAGATCTGTCCGCCGGATTCGACGCAGACGATCTCGGAGGCCCGCACACCGCGGACATACGACGCCAGCGTCGCCCCGTTCGGATCCAGTTCCTCGATCACGCTGCTGCCGGCGTAGCGATAGCGGCACTCACAGCAGCCGGCCGTGTTGACCGACTTGCCGATCCGCCGCCCGAAGGCATCGTAGGCGTAGTGGGCCGTCTCGCCGGTCCCCAGATTGGTCCGGGCGACCAGCCGGTCGTAGCAGTCGTACTCGTGCACGATCTGCTGCTGCGGACTCAGGACCACCGTCGCCAGGTTGCCGTTCTCGTCGTACTGGCGGCCATCCAGCGGGGTGCTGGTGTACTGGTTGACCTGCAGGTCGGCCGGCGGGTCCAGCGGGTCGAGCGTGTAACTGCCGGTCACGCCGCCGAAGCCGCCGACCGAGTTGCGGTTGCCGACCCCGTCCAGGTTGTAGTTCAGCAGCCGCACCGGCAGGCCGAGTCGGTCTTCCTGCAGGCCGCTGATCAGCCGGTAGGCATCGTCATAGACGTAGGCGTGCCGCAGGCCGGGACTGCCGACGCGCGTGTCGCGCCGTTCGGTCTTGTTGTACATCGCGTCCCAGGTGAAGGTTCGCGCGTCGACCGTCGTCGGGCCGGACGAATGCGTGATGCCGACGATCCGCTTGACGCCGAAATCGCCGCCCGGATTCGGCACGCCCTGGATGCCGTCATAGCTGTACAGCCCGCGGGTCCCGTTGCCGTACTGCTGGAAGGCGACCCGGTCCGGACCGACATACAGGTACGTCGCGATCGTCGCCGGACCCTCGCTGATGCTCGAAAGGCGGTTCAGGCTGTCGTAGCCGTAGGTCAGCACGCGGCCCGACGGATAGACGCACGTCAGCGGGTTGCCCATGCCGTCGAAGGTCATCGCCGTCACGTCACCCTGCAGCGATTCGGTCACGACGTTCGAGAGCGAGTCATAGTCCCGCTGCACGACCGAGTCGTCGTCCGACGCCAGCACTGTCCGGTTCAGGCCGTCGTAGGTGTAGGTTTCGAAGGTGGTGTCGTTCGAGACGCCCGGGCCGACCGCCACGGTCGTGCCGACGCAGCGATTGGCCGCGTCATAGCTGTTGGTCGTCGTCGTTCCATTGGCATCCACCCGCGTCAGCACGTTGTCGTGCACGTCGTACGTGTACGTGTCGCTCGTGTTGTCGGGGTGAATGATGAAGGTCGGGCGGTTCAGCGGATCGAACGCGATGAACGTCGCGTTGCCGTTGTCGTCCACCCGCAGGAACGGCCGCGAGTTCGCGTCCCAGCTCTGGATCAGCACGATGTCCGCGCCGTCACCGTCCGCGCCGTCGCCGTCCAGGTCGATCGTCTGCGTCGTCGGCCGGTTCAGACCGTCGTACACGCAGCGGACCTCGTTCGACAGCGCGTCGACCGTCACGACCGGGTTGTCGCGCGAATCGAAGCCGCACGTCTGCGTGTTGCCCGAACTGTCCGTCTGCTGCACCAGGCGATCCAGCCCATCGTAGACACTGTCGGTCTGGAAGACCTCGTCGGCCAGCCCCAGGTCCGACTTCTCGGTGTCCAGCACCCGGACGACATTCGAGTTGTCGTCGTAGGTGTAGACCCGCGTGTTGCCCTTGGGGTCGCTGGTCTGCGACGTGCGATTGGCCGTGTCGTAGGCCGTCAGGTTGGTGTTGCCGTTGTCGTCGGTGGTGCTCACGACCTGCGAGCTGTCGCTGTAGACGTGCACCGTCGACGAGGTGCCGTCCCCGATCGGGCTCTGCGTGGCCGTGTCGAAGTGGCCCGCATCCGTCTGCACCAGCCGGTCCATGTCGTCGTAGACGTGCACCGTTTCGAACAGGCGGACGTTGGCCGCGCCGCCGGGCTGGTCCACCTGCTCGCCGTCGATCCGGGTCGAGACCACGTTGCCGTTGGCGTCGTAGCCGCGGACCGCGTCGTTGCCGGTCGGATTGACGCACGAGGTCATCCGGTCGTACCCGTCGTAGGTCATCGCCGTCACCCGCGGCGGGCCTTCCAGGCCGTCGACCTGCAGCACGACGTTCCCGTTGCCGTCGTAGTCGAACTGCGAGGAACTCTGCAGCGGATCACCGGCCGCCCGGATCTCCTGGAAGACCAGGTCACGCTCGTCGTAGAGCGTCGTGACCGTGTTGGTCGGGGCCCGGCCACTGGTGGCCTCGCCGCTGCGGACCAGCACGCGGTTGCTGTTCGAGTCGTACTCGAATTCCGTGATGATGCTGTTGCCCGAGTCGACCTCTTCGGTCGTCCGGACGCAGCGATCCAGGATGTCGTACTCGTGCACCGTCGTGAAGTGCGTGTTGCTCGCCAGTCCGCCGGTCTCATCCCGGTTCTGCACGTCGATCTGCACGACGTTGTCGTTCTCGTCGTAGTAGGTGTCCGTCTCGTAGCGGACCGGGTTGTTCGGGTCGGCCGGACGCGACAGGATCCGCACCACCTGGTCAAGCTGGTTGACGATCCGGAGCGTGTCGTTGCCGCGCGGGTCGATCGTCCGCACGACGTTGCCGACCGCGTCGTACTCGTAGGTCGTGGTCAACGCGAACCCGGTCGCATCGACGATCGAACTCTCCCGGTAACCCGTCTGCGGGCCGTTCAGGTAATAGGTCGACTCGTCCCGCCGCCGGTGGCCGCTGCCGTTGTCCGGGTGCACGTGGGCCGTCTGCTGCCCGAAGGTGTTGTACTCGAAGTCCTCGACGATCGACGCGATCCGGTGCGTGGTCTGCACGCGGTTCCCGGCCGGATCGTAGGCGTGCAGCGTGTCGTGCCCGCGGGCATCGGTCTCACGCGTCACCTGGTTCGTGTCGAAGTTCACCAGCGAATCGTATTCGCAGCGGACCTCGATACTCGAC
Source organism: Phycisphaerae bacterium (assembly GCA_030428945.1). Lineage (GTDB taxonomy): Bacteria > Planctomycetota > Phycisphaerae > UBA1845 > Fen-1342 > JAUIEC01. The sequence goes on from JAUIEC010000002.1 coordinate 211,874, forward strand.
TGGTCGCCACCGCGCGGACCCGGGTCCGTCGCGCAGACCAGCAGGTTGCCGCGGGCGCGGGGCGACGCGAAGACATTCACGTCGCCCTCGTAGACACACGTCCGCTCGCTCAGTTCCGGATCCGTCACGCGCACCACCAGCGCATCGTCGTTGTAGACGTAACGCGTCTCGTAGGCGGCCGGGTCACCGGGCCGCAGTTGCCCGCTCGGCCGGTTGGTCGAACTGCTGGTCGGCTGGTCCGCGACCGCCTGGCCGGTCAGCCGCCGGACCGCCACGCAGCGGTTGAACTTGTCGTAGAGATGCTCGCTGACGTGCCCGTTGCGGTCGTTCACCAGGGTCAGCCGCACGGCGTAACCGTTCGAGGCGCTCGGGACTTGCGACTCGTAGACATAGTCGATGATGTCGTTCGGCTCGCCCAGCGTCTGCCGCACGACCCGGTCATAGTCCGCGTCGTTCGGGTCCAGCGTGGCCGCGTAGGTGCTCGTCTGGAAGGTCTGACCCTTCGGGTCGGTGATCGACAGCAGGTTGTGGTTCAGCGCATCGTCCGTGAACCCGCGCGAATAGGTATACGTCGTCGTCTTGCCGCTCGGGAAATCGTTGCCGTTCGGCGTGCCCGTCACGACCGGCGTGCGCACCGACTGCAGATCGCCAGGCGAACCGTCCGGGTCCGACGCACCGTAGTAGCTGTACTGCACCTGCCGCCCGGTGAAGTCCGTCACGGTCGCGATCCGTCCCGCGCCGTCGTACCCGACCGTGATCGGCCGGCTGAGCGTGTCGGTGATCGTGATCAGGCGCCCCGTCCCGTCATAGGTGAAACTGAGGGCGTTGCCGTTCGTGTCCGCGATCTCGACCAGCTTGCCCTCCTGCGGGCTGGCATCCAGCGGATGGAAGCGCCAGTGCGACCGGTTCGCCAGCCGGCAGATGTAGCTGCCGTTCGGGTCCTGCGAAATCTCGCGGAAGAACTCCGGCGCGCACCAGGTCGTCCCGGTCGGACCGGAGACCGCCCCGTAGCGGTCCGCCCGCGTGTTGCCGTCGTGCAGGATCAGGTCACCGCCCGACGCTTCGATCCAGACGTTGTAGCTGTAGTCCCAGCCGACACCCTGGGCCGTGTCCGGACCGACCCGCGAGCGGTACTTGCGGGCCCAGACAAAGTCCGGACCGCGCCCCGGAATCTGCAGGTCGACCGACTCGCAGTAGACCTCGCCGGAGAACAGGTAGACCTTCTCGTGAAGCGATTCCGGGGCCATCCAGCGGATCGGGCCCACCCCGCGCGGCGCGACGACCTCCAGCCCGGCGATGCTCGGCGGAATCGCCCGTGTGCCGGGTTCGTACGCCCCCGGTGTCAGGTCGCAGCCCGGCAGCAGGGCGTCACCGGTGAAGGCGGCCTGCAGCGCCAGGAAGTCCGGCAGGTCGACATCCCCGTCGACGTCCATGTCATAGCAGCCGCACACCGGGTTGGCGCCGGCGCCGGGCCCACTCATGCACGCCAGGAAATCCTGCACGTCGTCCAGCCCAATCCGGCAGTCACCGTTGCCGTCACCCCTGGTCGTACAGTCCCCGGGACTCGCGGATGCGAGACTCGCCGCCAGAAGCCCGCACAGCAGGCCGGCTGTCGTTGTTTGCCACGTGCGCATGGAACTCTCGCCTCCGTTCAAATGTGCATGGTCGGGCACGTCGCCCGTCAGGAATTGGCTGAGCAGCCTGTCGATCCTACCGGCCGGGAATCAGCCACTGCAACGGCTTCGCGGGATTCACGCTGAGCCGGCCGAACTTCGAACGTCCGCTTTTCGCCGGCGACAGCCATCCGTCCCTCTCACTACGGAGCGCCCGGGCGAATCTGACAGCGGCCGGCGGTTTTTTTCCGGCCCGCGCGAGATTTCGTTGTATCGGACCTGAAAAGCGGCCTCGGGCGATGCAATCGACGTCCCGACCGCTGTCACGGACAGTTCCGGTCCACGAACCAGAGGGGGTTCCCTTCCGGATCGGCCACCGCCCCGAACCAGAATCCGTCCGCGGCGTTGAAGGTCGCCGGGCCCGTGATCCGCCCGCCGGCCTGCTCCAGTCGCCCGAAGAACCCCCGCAGATCAGCGACCTCGAACTGCAGGACAACCGTGTTCCGCCCCCGGTCGCCGGCCTCGACACCCATCTCCGCCGCGCTGGCAATCCCGATCCGGATCCCGGATTCGGTCCGCAGGTGGCAGTAGTGGAAGCCCTCCTCCTGGCGCGAGACTTCCCGGAAGCCCAGCACGTCCCGGTACCAGGCCACCAGGCCGGCCCAGTCGTCGGCCAGCAACACCACTTCCCGCGGCTGAATCCGATCCATGTGCAGTCCTCAATCCCGCATCCGTGGCAGGTGGTCCGGGCGCGGCCGTGACGCAGAAGCGCGGCAGGCGCCCGCTCGGCCCGCAGCATTCCCGCGGTACAGATCCGGTCTGACGGCAGCTTAGCGTGTCCGGCCGGCCGCGGACCGCGTTAATCTGCCGGAAACTCAGCGTCTCCGTGTAAGAAATCCGCGCCCCGGCGGAGTTACCTGTAAGACCTGATGCAACGAAGGTGCCATGAACGAGATTCCGCCAACACGTCAGAGCCTCCTGCTCGAACTCGGCCGCCGCAGCGACGACGCCTGGGCCGAGTTCCTGGCCGTCTACGAAGATGCCCTGCATCGCTACTGCCGCGCCCGTCGACTCCAGGATGCCGACGCCCGCGACGTGGTCCAGGACGTCCTCGCCGCCGTCCTGCACCGGATCCCGACCTGGGATCACGATGCCGACCGCGGCAGCTTCCGCGGCTGGCTCTTTCGCGCCGCCCGAAACATCGCCGTCGATGCCATTGCCCGCCGCGCCCGCGAAGTCACGGCCGCCGGCGACACGCACGTCAATCGACTGCTGGCCGAAATCCCGGCCGGACCCGAGGCGGACCAGGCTTCGTTCGAGACCGAGTACCGCCGCTCGCTGTTCCAGCGGGCCTCGCAACAGGTCCAGGCCGAGGTGCGGCCGGTCACCTGGCAGGCCTTCCTGCTGACGGCCGTCGAAGGTCGTCCGGCCGAGGAGGTCGCCGCCACGCTCGGCGTGCCGATCGGCAGTGTCTACACGGCCAAGTGCCGGGTCGTCGCCCGCATCCGGGACCGGATCGCGGCGATCGGCGACGCGGCCGAACCCCCTGATGCCGCCCCCTGACCAGAGATCGCCAACACCATCGGAGAAGAGCATGAGCGCGCCGAACAACCGGACCTGTTTCGATGAACGTCTGCTGACGACCTACCTCGACGAACGCCTCGACGAGGACCGCGAGACGGAAATCCAGCAGCACCTCAGCGACTGCCCGGACTGTCGTCGCCTGCTCGAACGGATCGCCGCCGACCGGACCGTCTGGGACGGGTTGCGCGAGCACCTGACCATGACGCACTGGCCGGAGGCGGCGGCCGTCGGCGATGACCGCCTCGAGCGCCTGACCGCCTACCTCGCGCCGACCGAAGACCCCGACATGCTCGGCCGTCTCGGCCAGTACGAGGTGATCGGCCTGATCGGGCAGGGCAGCACCGGCATCGTCCTGAAGGCGCTCGAACCGCGTCTGAACCGTTTCGTGGCGATCAAGGTTCTCTCGCCGACGTATTCCTCCAGCGCCGCCGCCCGTCGCCGGTTCGAACGCGAAGGCCGCGCCATCGCCGCCGTTTCGCATCAGCACGTCGTGCCGATCTACGCGGTCGACGAGTTCCGCGATCTGCCCTACATCGTCATGCAGTACATCCCCGGGCTCTCACTGCAGCAGCGAATCGACCGAGACGGACCGCTCGGCAATCGCGAGATCATGCGGATCGGGCTGCAGGTCGCCCGCGGGCTCGCGGCCGCGCATGCGCAGGGCATCGTCCACCGAGACGTCAAGCCCGCCAACGTGATCCTCGAGAACACCGTCGAGCGGGCCGTCGTGACCGACTTCGGCCTGGCACGCGTGGCCGACGAAGCCTCGCTGACGCGCAGCGGGATCATCGCCGGAACCCCGCACTACATGTCGCCCGAACAGGCCCGCGGCGAATCGATCGACCAGCGCTCCGACCTGTTCAGTCTCGGCAGCACCATGTACGCGGCCTGTGCCGCGCACCCGCCGTTCCGGGCCGAGACGCTCGTCGGCGTGATTCACCGCGTCTGCCAGACCGAACCGCGGGCCCTCCGCGAAGTCAATCCGGATGTCGATGAGTGGCTGGCCGCCTTCGTCCATCGACTGATCGCCAAGCAGCCCGACGCCCGCTTCCAGTCGGCCGAGCAGGTCGCCGAAGAACTGACCCGGCGCCTCGCGTACCTGCAGAGTCCGATTCGCGCTACGCCCGACGCGGCCGAAACCGCAACGCCCGTCGCCACTGCCCGCCCGGCCGCACGCCCCTCACGGCGAACGCAGGTTCTCATCGCCGGACTCGCCGCGCTTGCGGCCGCGGTCGCGATCTTCTACCCCCGAACCGCGCCGATCGACACGGGCCCGGCGGTCGCCGCGCGACCCGTGCCGTCCGACGAGACCGGCCAGGCGGAACCCACCATCGCCCAACTGATCGCGTTCCAGCAGAAAGTCACCTGGAAGAACGACCAGGGTGACTGGAACACCAACGCGCCGGCCACGTTCCAGCAGAAACTCGAGCAGGCGTTCCCGGCCGGACCGAACGGGCACCTGGTCCTGAATGTCGACCGCGGCGATGTCTTCGTCCGACCGAGCGAACTCGACGACCGCGTCACCGTGACGGTGCTCCGGCGCGTGCAGGCCGCCAGCCGGGCCGAGGCCGAAGCGATCCTCCGGCGACAGACCCTGGCGCTCGAACCCGGCGAGAATGCCCTGACGCTGCGGGCCGAACTCGACTCGGACTTCGCAGCCCGCGACGACGGTCGCACCTTCAAGGACAGCACCTACCGCATCTCGGTTCCGCGCCGTTTCCACGCCGCACTGCGAACCGACGACGGCAACGTCACGGTCGGCGAACTGGTCGGCAACGTCTCGGCCGTCACCGCCCGCGGCTGCATCGAGATTGCCCGGGTCGACGGCGGCATCGAAGCTGAAGCGACCGACGGAAACATCGACCTGCAGGCCGGCTGCACCGGAGCGGCCGAGGCCTTTGCCGTCCGGGGCAACGTCTACGCCGCCAACATCGATGGCAACGGACACATCCTGGCCTCCGGCGGCGGTGTCTGGCTCGGCGGCAGTCAGGGACGCGTGACCGCGCAGACTTCCGGTGGCGACGTCCGGGTCTTCAATCCGACCGGACCCACCGGCGTGCACGCCTCCGGCGGCGACGTGACCGTCCAGGTGTTCGAACCGCTTCCCGAGAACTGCCGCTTCTCCGCCACGCGCGGCGACGTCAGCGTGCAGGTGGCCGACGATCTCCCGATCAGGCTGCAGGCCCGCGGCCGACTGTCGACCGAACTGGCCACGTACGAGGTTCCGGCCGATCAGGACGACGCGAGCGCGGCGTCATGGCACGAGACCGTGCGGCATGACGGCGATACCCGCATCCGGGCGATCAGTTCGACGGGTACCGTTTCGCTCGGCGTGCTTCCGCGGGCGGCCGGCGGGTCCGGTCCGCAGAGGTCACTCGGCGGCAGCGGCCGACCGGGCAACGGCCTGGGCGGGAGCGGCCGACCGGGGAACGCGCTCGGCGGCAGTGGGAACCTCGGCGGGAGTGGCCTGGGTGGCAGCGGTGGCGTGTCCGGCGGGAGCGCCCGCGGGCGCCTGTCCGACGCGGCTCGCGCCAAGATCGCGAGTCGACCGCGGCCGGGCGCGATCGCAAGCGTGCCGCTCGAGGCTGACGGCAACCTGGACGGCTACACGCTGTACCTGCCGGTCTCGCACGGGGAGGCCGAGGGGCCGCACCCGATCCTGGTCTACCTGCAGGGCGCCTATGGTGTCGGTGGTCCGATTGGCAACATCACGAACTGGGGTCTGCCGCGACTGATGCGGGACGAGCACGACCTGTCCACGCGCCGCAACCAACTGCTGCTGGACACCTTCATCGTCATCTCGCCGCACATTCAGAACGGCCAGTATCACCACCAGCCCGAACGCGTGCAGCAGGTCATCGAGCGCGTGGCCGCCACCTGGAACGGCGATCTCGATCGCGTCTACCTGACCGGCCTCAGTCGCGGCGGGCACGGAACCTGGGGGCTGGCCGAACGCCTGCCCGAGACCTTCGCCGCCATCGCGCCGGTCGGCGCCAGCATCGATCCGATCAAGGACTTCGGCAGGTTGACGCGTCCGGCCGTCTGGATCGCGCACAACACCGGCGATCCGACGACACCGTTCACCGGCGCCCTCAGCGCCATCCGGCAGATCGAAGAGGCGGCCGACGTCGAGTTCCTGCGGGTCGACCAGGCCGACGTGTCCGGCACCGATTACCTGCAGCGCCGCCACATCCTGACGGCACCCCCGATCGACAGCCACGACGCCTGGACCGATCTGTACACCAGCGAGGCGTTCTACCTCTGGCTGCTCGAACAACGCCGCAACCCGTCGGAATAGTCGTGCCGCAAACGGGAAGGAGTGGAGAAGGCCGCGGCAGTGCCTCTTCCACTCCTTCCGTTTCTTGTGCGAGCGAACCGGCAGGGCCCGTCGGGCCCGGCGCGGGCCGGGTTCGATCAGGCCTTGACGGTTTCGGCCGACCGCGTGGTGAAGTACCAGGCCTTGCAGCCAGGATCCGTGGCGAAACGCTCGCGGGCCACGTCGACCGTTCGGGGCGGCGGCACGATCACGTCATCACCCGGCTGCCAGCCTTCCGGCGTGGCGACCTTGTGCTCGCTGGCCATCTGCAGCGCCTGCACGACGCGGACCAGTTCGGGGATCGAGCGACCCGTCGACATCGGGTAATACAGCATCGTTCGCAGAATGCCGTCCGGATCGATGATGAACACCGCCCGCACCGCTTCGGTCGTGCTCGCCCCCGGCTGAATCATGCCATAGGCCCGCGCAACCGCCATCGACAGGTCCGCGATGATCGGGAACGGGATCGTCGCCTCGAACGTCTCCTCGATGTTCCGCACCCAGGCGATGTGCGAGAACACGCTGTCGATCGACAGTCCCAGCAGCTCGCAGCCGAGCGCCTCGAACTGCGGGAAGGCACGGGCGAACGCCACGAACTCGGTCGTGCAGACCGGCGTGAAGTCCGAAGGGTGACTGAACAGCAGCAGCCACCGGCCGCGATAGTCCGAAAGGCAGCGCTCGCCGCAGGTCGTTTCGGCCCGGAAGTCCGGGGCCGGCTCGTTCAGCCGCGGCAGACCGACCGCCGCGCTCTCATTCATGTCCGTCGTGTTCATTCGGCTGTTCCTTTTTCTTCGTACTGTCCGACTGCTCGGACGTTGCATCGTCTGACTCGTTCTGACGCATCCGCTTCACGACCCCGGCCCGCCGCCGGGCACCGCCCCGGTCTCCTGTCGGTAGTCTGCCGCGAGCCCGGACGGACCGGCCGCGGCCGCGTGTTGCCCGCTGTCCATCGCAGGGCCGGGTCGCAGCAACGAGAGCGACTCGCGCACCAGGATGAAGCTCGCCATCACCACCAGGAAGACCGCAAAACCCCGCTGCAGCGACAGCGGATTGACCCGCGCGTTCAACGCCCGCCCGGCCAGGCTGCCGACCACGCCGACGACCACGAACAGGCCGATCGTATTCCAGTCAACGCCGGCGCCCATCCGGGCCAGGACCTGCAGGTACTTGACCAGCCCCGCGCCGGACTTGAGCCCGATGATCAGCAGGCTGGTCGCGACCGCCCGCCGCATCGTCAGCCCGCCCAGAAGCACCAGGGCCGGCACGATCAGGAAACCCCCGCCAACGCCGACGAAGCCCGTCAGGACGCCGACCCCCAGGCCTTCCGCCGCGATGCGACCGACCGGACGCCGCCGCCCGTCCGCACCCGCGGCATGCGGGGTCGACTCCGCCGACGCGCCGCGCCACATCTGGACGGCCGCGAGCAGCATCACCCCCGCAAAGACAAACAACTGCACGTAGCCGGCCACGAACGCCGCCAGCCAGGCGCCGCCGAACGTCCCCGCCATGCCCGGCAGTCCGAACAGCACCGCCGTCCGCCAGTCGACCATCCGGGCGAGTGCGTAGGGGATCGAGGTGAGCAGGGCGATCGCCCCGACAATCGCCAGAGACTCGGCGATCGCGACCTTGTCGGCGTGGGCCAGCAGGTAGACCAGCACGGGGACCGTCAGGATCGAACCACCCGACCCGAACACCCCCAGTGACAGCCCGACGACCAGCGCTCCCAGAACTGCATAGGTCATCGAACCGAACCACTCCCGTGCCAGACCGCCGTCAACGCCCACACTCCGCACGTCAGCCCAGCCGGCGCCGATACCGCTCCCCGCGCGGCCGGCCCCGATCAGGCCCGCCAGGAACTACCGCTCAACCCCGGCCGCGTTCGCTTCCCAGGCCAGGAATCCGCCCTGCAGGTTGATCGCTTCGAGTCCCGCCCGTTGCAGGAACGCGACCGCGCGGGCCGAGCGGGCACCGCTGCGGCAGTTGACCAGCAGCCTCTGGTCGCGGGGCACTTCCGACATCCGTGCGGCCAGGCGGGTGTGGGCGATGTTGGCCGCGCCCGGGATGTGACCGGCCGCGAACTCGGTCGCCCGCCGCACGTCCAGCACGCGAACCTCGCCCGACTCGGCCATTCGAACCGCGTCGTCGACCGTGACCTCGGTTACCGTTCGGATCGCGTCGGACGTGCCGCCCAGCGCTTCGACCTCGGCCGGTGGGCACCAGCCGCGAATCTGATCGAGCCCGACCCGGATCAGGTCGCGCACCGCTTCGTCGAGCCGCGCCGGCTCGACCACCAGGTAGATTTCCTCGTCGTCACGCACCATCGAACCGGCGTCCGTGTTGAACGAGCGGGTCAGCGGGAACGACAGCGACCCGCGGATGTGCCCGGCCCGGAACGCGTCCCACGAGCGGGTGTCCACGATCGCGACCCGCGTGGCATCCAGGGCCGCCAGTTCTGCGGCCGTGATGCGGTCGGGCGTCGGCACGGCTCCGAGGACCGGCGGGCCGACCTTGTTGTCGCGCTTCATGTTCGCGAAGTAAAGCGGGGGTTCGGGCTGACCCGAGAGAATGTAATCGACGAATTCCCGTTCGCTGCCGGCCGCGAGGATCGCGGGATTGAACCGCTTCTCGTACCCGATCGTGCTCATCGGTACCGCACCGAGCGCCTTGCCGCAGGCGCTGCCCGCGCCGTGCGCCGGCCAGACCTGCACGAAGTCCGGGACCTCGCCGAGTTTCTGCACCGTGCGGAACAGACGCTGGGCCGAGGGCTCCATCTGCCCGACCTGCCCGGCAGCCGTTTCCAGCAGATCCGGTCGCCCGAGGTCGCCGACGAACACGAAGTCGCCCGACGCCATCCCGATCGGTGCGTCCGCGCCGCCGCCGTGGTCGGTGATCAGGAAGACGATGTGCTCGGGCGTGTGGCCGGGCGTGTGCATGGCCCGCAGTTCGATCTTGCCGATCCGGAACGAGTCACCGTCGCGCAGCAGTTGATGCTCGTACGTGCCGCCCCCGATCTTCTTGTCGAGCCAGCCGTACTTCCAGTCCGCGTCACCTTCGTCGGAGACGTAGACCTTGGCGCCGACCCGCTCGGCTAGTTCGCGCGAGCCCGACACGAAGTCGGCATGAATGTGCGTCTCGGCCGTCGCGACGATTCGCAGCCCGTTTTCCGCCGCGAGATCGATGTAGCGGTCGACGTCCCGCTCGGGGTCGATCACGACCGCTTCGCCGGTCTGCTGGCAGCCGATCAGGTAGGCCGCCTGGGCCAGTTTCTCGTCGTAAATCATCCGCATGAACATGCCGTGTCTCCTTCCGTCCGCCCCCGGCTGGGGTGGCGACCACGCTGTGGTTAGAGACACATTGTCGTCCGGCCGTTCCGCGAATACGAGATTCCGACGCCTTTTTTGTCACGCCGCCACGGCGGAGCAGGGGGCGGGGGGCACAAGCCACCATCACCCGCCCGCCATCCGCCGGCCGCCGCGCCTATCGGGTGCTGATCTGAAAGTCCAGCCGATCATCGCGGAAGCAGTCCGGGCCGTTGACGAGGCTGATCGAGTCGTCGTCGACCACCAGGTAGTCGAAGGTGCGCGTCACCGACCACGGCTGCGGTTCGCTCGAGTTGATCGGATCGTCCTCGGTCACCGTCACCTGGATCTCGATCTCCTCGCCGGGAAGCAGCGCGAACGTCGTCGATTCGTTCAGGTCGACCGACTGCACCGTGGCCTGGAACGCCGCGCTGCCCAGTTCCGCGAACCGGGTCATCGCGAAGACCTCCTCGCCGCTCGGCTGCACCTGCACACGGACCTGCACCGTGAAGTCCCCGAAACTGAAGATGTCCTCGCAGTCGTCCGTCCCGATGTCGAACGTCCGGAATCGAATCTGCACGTCCTTCGGTTGCTCCATCGACGGCAGCCCGGCGCCCGGACAACCCGCCATCGAGATCATCCCGGCCGCCAGCAGCACGCGGCCAGCCACTCCACGAACCCCACCCCATCCGGCCAGGCAGCTTTGAATCGACATCAATCGTCTCCTTTTTCCGACAGTTCCTGTCACCATGTCCCCACCCAGGCGACATCGCCCGTCGCCCGGGGCCAGAAAAATCCGGAAAAAGGAAGAAGCGCCGCCAACCGCCCGCTTCACCAGCCATCACCGGACGAGCGAACACCGCGCCCTCCATAAATGAGAGGGGCGGTCGCTCCCTCGCGGAAACGCCGCCCCCGGACCCCGGCCATGCTGCCGGTCTGCTACGCGCACGCCGTCCCGAACAGTGTCAGCAGCACCGCCAGGTCGCTGATGTCGACGTCACCGTCTCCGTCCAGGTCACCGTCGCCGCGGACGGCGCCCGCCGGCGCGCCGAAGTTCGTCAGCAGGATCGCCAGGTCGTTCAGATCGACCAGCGCATCACCGTCAACGTCACCGGCACAGGCCGTGAACCAGCACGGCACCACGCCCTGTTCGGCCTCGTCGATCGCGCCTGCGACCACCCCGATCACGGGCTGTCCGATCACCGTGACCGAACCGTCCGCCAGCACCGATCCGCCGCCGCTCACCACCGGCCAGGCCACATCGCCCCGCACCGTGCCCGCCAGCAGGGCGGTCAGCCCGATCGCACCGGCCATCATTCGTCTGTACATCACAAGTCTCCTTTGATCTGCTCGACCGAAGCATCCGGGGCTCCGGCCGGAGTGGTCAGTCGGTCAGCGTCACCGGCAGGTAGCCGGCCCGGATCGTCATCGGCCTGCTCAGCGTCCCTCCGGTGGCGTAGTCGCCGGGCTCCAGGGCCCAGACGGTGCCGCCTTCGGGCGCTCCGTTGTATGCGCTCAGGAACGCGGCGAAGGGCGACTCGAACGTGCCGGTCCCGGCCGTGGTCCCGTCCGTGAACGACCAGTCATCCTCGGGATACAGGAACGACATGACTTTCCCGTCCCAGGGGCTCATCGCGTTCCGCTGGCCGATGTTGTTCGGATCGCCCGAGTAGGTGCTCGTATCCGCGGGCGGCGTCACCACGATCGTCTGGCAGGTGCCGTCCGCGAACGCACCGGCGCCGTAGTGCATGATCGAGCCGTAGTCGTAGGGCCCGTACTCGCCGCCGGCGCCGCTCCGCAGGTCGAAGTTGTTTTCCTTGCCGGCCTCGATGCAACCGGTGTTGATCTGCACGAAGCCGTTCCGGTCAAGACGCGACTGCTCGTGGTAGAACCCCAGGGCATGGCCCAGTTCGTGCGAGATCACGCCCAGCGTCGATCCGTTGCCGCTGAACGCCAGGTTGATTCCCTGCGGCCCGCCCAGCATTCCGATCGGCGAACTGTTGGTCGGGTTCGGCGCGCCCGTGGCGTCGACGTCGTTCGACGAGTCGCGAATGAAGATGAAATTCGCATCACCCGGCACGAACGGACGGAACTGCACGTTCGCCAGATCCTCCCAGCCGGTGAAGGTCGCGGTACCCTGCATCGCATTCAGCACCAGGGCCTGGTTCGTCGCGCTGACCGCGTCGCTGCCCGTGGTGTCGAAGGCGTACGGAACCTCGCCGTTGGTCCACCGCAACGCGTTGTGCGTTGCCCGCTGGCCGTGCATCGGGACGAGAATGTCACCCTCCACCAGCACGAACCCCTCCGGGATGCCGCCTCGGAACCGGCGGTCCGCGTCAAGCAGGGCCGGGTCCGTCGCGAGCGCCGCACCCTCCGCCGCCAGCGGACCCGCCACGGGCGGAACCTGGCCGGCGGCCGGCGTGCTCAACAGGCCGCTCAGCGTGACCGCGCCCAGCAGGCACGTCAGCATGTTTCGTTTCGTCTGCATCACCTGATCCTCCGCGAGCCGCTCGGCTCGCTCGTTGACCGCCCGGCCGAGGACCGTCGTCACCACGCAGGATCCGACGGCCCCCGACGCGGGGCGCCTCGTTGGTCGCTCTCGTTACTGCAGGTTCACCAGAACCAGCACCAGGCCGCGCTCGCCGGCCGCCAGTGGCGTCATCGCCTTGCCGATGGTCGCCCCCTGCGCCCGGTCGCGGTCGCCCGCCCGCATCGCGTGGCCGGGCGTTGCCGAGGTGGTCAGCAGATCGCCCGGCGTGATCGCGGCGCCGGTCGCGTCGCACTGCACCCAGACACGCCCGGTCAGCGCGACCGGATGCGCGCCGTCGGCCGCGGTCCCGGCCTGGCCCATCAACATGCCAACGTTGACGCCGCCGGCGCCACTGACAACGCCCGCCACGGTCGAGTCGTACGCCCGCGTGCTGACCCGCAGGGCCCCGGGGCTCTCGGGATCGATGCAGACGACCATCCCCGGCGTGACGGCCGCCCCGTCCGCGGCGATGTCGAACCGTTCAGACAGGTCCGAGCCGCCCGTGATGTGCAGCACGCTGGTGGTCGTTTCGCCGGCCACCTCGAGGTCACCCGCGAGGAAGTTGGTCGTGGCCGACAACTGCACGACCAGGGCGTCGTCGTAGTTGTACATCGTCACCGCCGCGGGCGAAGTGCGAATGCGACGCGGGTCCTGGGGACTGTTCATCTCCATGTAGAGCGGGAACAGGGCGCCCATGTTGCCGCTCTGAACCGTGAACACCGGCGTTCCGGCGGCATCACTCAACTGCAGGAAACCGCCCGCGTTCGCACCGTCCAGCAGGCTCTCGCTGAAGCCGCGCAGTTCGGCCGTCTTGACCGCCGTTTCGTCCGGATCGGCCACCGCCCGCAGCACCAGTTCGCCGCCGGTGGCCGAGTCGCCACCGTCACTGTTCGCGACCAGTTGCACCGTCTCGCGCTTCGGACCGCCCGGCGGACCCATGAACATCGAGAACTCGGGCGCCGCGTTGAACCGGTCGGCGTGCATCCGCACCGCCTCCATGTTGTTCCCGTCGTACAGGTAGATCTGCCCGGCGTTCTGCGCGTCACCATCCAGCCGAACCGTCGAGACGTTGTCGGCCGCGTTGCCGTTCGACAGCGTGATCCGTCCGCCCGCGTCGAGTCCGCTGCCGTCGACGACCACCGTCACCAGGTCGGTGCCGTTCATCATCTCGACCAGCCCGGCCTCGTCGCCGCTTTCCTGCATGCGGATCTTCGACGAAACATTCACGGCACCGCCGCCGCTGACCGTGACGATCGGCGTGATCGTGCCCGGAATGACCAGTTCCTCGGCCGAGATCGACCGCATCGAAAACGGAACGCTCAGCAGACGCGTCCGCGGCAGTTCCGGGCCACCATCAACCGAGAGCCCCAGCCAGATGTCGCCGGCGTCCAGCGCGGTGTCCGGCAGACCGCCCGACAGCGAGCCGATCCGGATGGCGAAGATGCCGCCCTGCAGGCCGATTCCGCCGTGCGTCTCCGTGAACAGGCTCGCCCCGCCGTTCGCCTTGTCCCAGAACGTGACCGTCAGATCCACGACCTCGCTCTCATAGCCGGTCAGCCGTCCCTGGTAACTGACCGCCCGCGGAACGTCGGCCAGCGCCCCGGCCGACAGACTCACCAGCAGCGCGGCCGCCGCCAGCCAGCGGGTCTTCTGCGTGAAGCAATACATGAGCAATCCCTCTCTGCGGATGTCCCGGCCGCAACCGTCTGCCCGCTTCGGCGGGCCAAGTGCCGACGGGTGCGGCGCACGACCCAGACCGCGAAATTTCCGGTCCGAGCGGCTAAAAAAAACGTGGAAGCAGTGAGCCGACCGGCAGGGCGGGCGGATGGGACCTTGCAGCCCGACGCCGCCGCCCGACAATCCGGCCACGGAGGACGCGCAGCGATGACATTCAATTCCCGCCTGGAACAACCGACCGTCCACGGCACCAGCAACCCGACCGATCCGGCCGCGGCGGCGGAACTGCTTCCGCTGGTCTATGACCAGTTGCGCGGGCTGGCCGTGGCGTTTCTGCGACGCGAGCGCCCGGACCACACGTTGCAGCCAACCGCTCTGGTGCACGAGGCTTACATGAAGCTCGCCGACCAGGCCCGGGTCGCGTGGAAGGACCGGGCCCACTTTTTTTCTGTCGCCGCCGTGGCGATTCGTCGCGTACTCGTGGACCACGCGCGCGGCAAGCGGGCCGGCAAGCGAATGCCCCCCGGGGCACGCGTCACCCTCGCCGCCGAGCAGGGGACCTGCGAATCCAGCCAGGCCGATCTGCTCGACATTGACGCCGCCCTTCGGCGACTCGCCGAGGTCGACCCGCGCCGCGCCCGGGTCGTCGAGTTGCGTTTCTTTGGCGGCCTGAACATCGAGGAGGTCGCCGCCGCGCTCGACGTCTCGGAAGGAACCGTCAAGAACGACTGGCGCCTGGCCCGCGCCTGGCTCCAGCGCGAACTGTCCGCCCGGAACTCGGCATGAGCACAAATCACTACCAGCGCGAGTCCAGCCTGTTCCTCGAAGCGATCCAACTGCCCGCCGACCAGCGGGCCGCCTTCGTTGATCGGGCCTGCGGCAGTGACCTCGAACTGCGCCACGGACTCGAAGCCCTCCTCCAGCAGGACGCGGCCGACGCGCGCGTCGATCACGGCCCCGGCCGCCAGTTTCGCACGCTGCTCGAAAGCACGGCCGATGAGCAGGCGCCGCTGCCCGAGCGGATCGGGCCGTATCGCATCCTCGGACTGCTCGGCACCGGCGGAATGGGCACCGTCTTTCGGGCGCAGCAGCAGCACCCCCGTCGTGTCGTCGCGCTGAAGGTCGTTCATGCCTGGCTGGCCACGCCGGAGGTCCTGCGTCGCTTCGAGTTCGAAACCGCCGCCCTCGCACGACTCAACGGCAGGGGCATCGCCCAGATCTACGAAGCCGGTGTCGTCCACGAGCACGGCCGGCGACTGCCGTTCTTCGCGATGGAACTGGTCGAAGGACTGCCGCTGACGACCTACGCCGAGCGGCATGGCCTGTCGATCCGGGACCGACTGGCACTGCTCGCCGATGTCTGCGATGTTGTCGCGCACGCGCACCAGCGCGGCATCATCCATCGCGACCTGAAGCCGGCCAACATCCTCGTGCAGCCTGACGGCCAGCCGAAGATCCTCGATTTCGGGGTCGCCCGCGCCGTCGACGATCAGGCCGACTCCGGCCAGACCCGCCCCGGCCAACTGCTCGGCACGCTGCCGTACATCAGTCCCGAGCAGATGGACGGCAGCCCCGCGCAGATCGACACACGCAACGACGTCTACGCGCTTGGCATCATCGCCTTCGAACTGCTGGCCGAGCGGCAGCCCTGGGACCTCGCTGACCTTTCGCTCGGCGAGGGGCTCGAACGCGTCCGCCGGAATGAACCGCCGCGGCTGGGCAGCATCGACGCCCGACTGCGCGGAGACATCGAGACCGTCGTCGCGCACGCGCTCGAGCGCGACGGTCAGCGCCGCTACCCGACCGCCTCGGACCTGGCGCATGACATCCGCCGATTCCTGGCCAATGAGCCCGTCTCGGTCCGTCCGCCGTCGCTGCTGTACCAGGCCCGCAAGTTCACCCGCCGCAACCGACTGCTCGTCGGCAGCGCCGCGGCGGTGTTCGTGACACTCGCAGCCGGGCTGATCACGACCTCATGGCAGGCGGCCCGCGCGACCCGCTCCGAAGCACGGGCCGTCCTGATTGCCGAGCGCGAACAGAACGCCCGCCAGGCCGCCGAGGAACAGGCCGCCCGGGCCCGCCGCATCGAGCGGTTCCTCGGTTCGGTGCTGACGTCGGCCTCGCGCGAGAGCGATCGCGGGATCCAGTTCACGCTGCGTGAGGCCCTCGACGAAGCGGCCGGCCGCATCAGCGCCGAGTTCGCGGACTTCCCCGAGGTGCGCATGGAGGTGCAGCACACGCTCGGGCGGGCCTACAAGCAGCTTGGCCTGCTGGCCGAAGCGCAGCACCATCTGCAGGCCAGCCTCGCGGACCGCCGCGCCCTGCTCGGAGATGACCACCCCGACCTGCTGCCGACGCTGTCGTCCCTCGCGCTGGTGCTGTCCTATCGCGGTGCCTATTCCGAGTGCGAGGCGGTCGCGTCGGAGGCCCATCGCGTCGCCGTCCTCGCGTTCGGGCCGGCTTCGCGCCAGGCCGGGACGCACCTCGGCACCGTCGCGCTGGTCCGGGCCCGCCTGGGCAGGTCCGCGGAAGCGGCCGAACTGCTGCGCGATGCGATCACGGCGGGCACGCCGCGGAGCACCGCCGACGAGGTCCACCGATGGATCCGCCTCGGGTCGCTGCACTCACTCGAAGGCGACTGGCCCGCGGCCGAAACCGCCTATCGCGAAGCGCTCGCCCTGCACGACCAGCCCGGCAGCCGACAACCGCACGCCGGCAGGACCTACCTGCTGAACCGACTCGGGCAGGTGCTCTTCGAACAGGACCGGTTCGCCGAAGCGCACGCGGTCTTTGAAGAACTGCTTCCGCGCCAGGTCGCCGCCGTCGGCGAGCAGGCCCCCCGCGTCACCGTGACGCGCGCCCGCCTGGCGCTGTGCCTGCTCCACCGGGATCCCGCCGCCGAGGTCACGGACCTGGTCCGGCAGGCCCGCAGTCGACTCGACAACACGCCGCCCGGCGCCGATGTCGGCGACCTGATCACGGCCCGCCTGCTTGCGAATGCCTGCCGCCTGCGCGGCGATCACGACGCGGCCGAGCAGGTGCTGCGCAGCGGACTCGCACAGGCCGAGCGTCTGCCGCCGGTGCCCGACGCCCTCCGCTGCGTCCGCGAACTGGCGGTTCTGCTGCTCGATACCGGTCGGACCGAGCAGGCGGATGCGCTGCTGGCCGAGCGGATCGCCGCCGCGCAGCAGGGCATCCTGGCCGATCACCCGCAACTGGCGACCTGCCGACTGGTGCGGGCCGCCGTCCTCGAGCGCCTCGGCCGGGTCGACCAGGCCGCCAGCCAGCGGGCGCTCGCGCAGGCCGCGCTCGAGTCCAGCTACGGACATGACCACCCCGGCATCGAACGGATCAGGGCCGCGGTCCGCGACGCGATCGCGACCGAGTAGAGAAAGGAAAGGGCCGAGCAACTCGTCCCATCAGCAGACCTCGCCCAGGCACTCCTTCGCATTTTCGCCCTTTCACTGTTTCCGCGATGCGACGTATCATCCGGGCCTGTCAGATCGTGGATGGAGTAGCCGGTGCCCGACGAACAGAGCCTTCTGGCCAGCGTGATTCAGGAACCGTTCGACGATGCCCCACGCCTCGCCTACGCCGACTGGTGCGCGCAGCAGGAAACCCGGCCACCCGGTCCGCGGGCCGAGTTCATTCGCGCCCAGGTCGAGATCGAACGCGTCCGGCGCGACGGTTTCGCGGCCGCCGATCAGCAGGACGAAATCCGCCAGCGGCTCGCCTGGCAGGCCGCTGTCGATCTCGAGGCCGAACTGCTTGCGCGGCACGGATCCGACTGGGCCCGCCCGCTGCAGCGCTGGATCGACGGCTACACCTTCGCCCGCGGCTTTGTCGGGCACGTGCGCACGTCAGCGGACCTGTTTCTGCGGCACGGTGATGAACTGCTGCGGGCCGCGCCGATCGTGCATGTTGAACTGGTCGACGCCCAGCCGATGCTCGCCGATCTGTTCGCCTGTCCGCACCTGGCCGGCGTCCGGGCGCTGTCGCTGGTCGACAACGACCTGCGCGACGAGGACGTCCGTCACATCGCCGACGCAACGCAACTCGCGCGGCTCTGGTGGCTGGACCTGGGCTTCAACGTCATCGGGACCGACGGCGTGGACGCGCTGGCCGCGTCAGGGAACCTGTCCGGCGTGTCGTTCCTGTCGCTGCAGTGCAACCCCTGCGACCCGCGTGAAACCGTCGGCATCGAAGGCGCCGTGATCGTCGACGCCAGCCTGCCCGAGGAAGGCGTCGCCCTCGAAGCCCGCTTCGGCTACATCCCCTGGCTGCACTGCCACACGGAACGCGCCGCGGACTTCCCGCCCAGCCCGCTCGGCCCGCCGCAGGTTCCGTAGACCACCGGACCACAATGCTGCCGCGTCGAAGCTGTGGCGGTGGGGCGGCGCGATCGCGGGCCGGTGCCCGGTTCCCGGGCCGAACGTTCAGCGTCAGAACGTGAACCCGGTGTCCAGCGCGGTGATGTCTTCCGGCGGGAACGTCGGAGCGCCCGTCGGCGGGTGTCGCCATTCCCGCATCGTCGTCTGCATCTCCACCACCGACATGCCCCGCACCGTCGCGCTGCGGGCGGCCACGATGAAGCGGGCCCCCTGCGGGCTCAGGCCGGCCGCCTCGAGTTCCTCCGGACTGGCCGTGTTGAGCCGCACCGGGTTCGGCGTGAACTGGTTCGCCCGCCAGATGCCCGGGACATTCACGTTCAGCCCGCCGCCGCCGGCCGGACACTCCTGCGGCAGCGTGTTGCCGTGGTCGGCGTGCGAGCCGCTGTGCGTCCGCGCTTCGCCGGAACTCAGGCCGGCGCCCTTGGCCGCCGCCGCGCCCAGCACCCGCACGCACCCGCAGCCGCCCACGTCACCGTCTTCCTGGTCATCGGTCAGGCCCAGCACGAACTGGCTGCGGCTTCGGTCCCGCAGAATCCGGAAGGCACCCAGGTTCTGAATCAGGTAGGCGGCGCTGCCCTCGGCCCCCGTGTCGTTCTGCTGGCCCAGCGCGTAGACGAACCGGTTCGCCTTGACACTCGCCACCACCGGCTGCGCCTCGGCGACATCCTCGGTCGTCGCCTCGGCCGGCCAGGGATTGTCACCGAGTTCGGTCCGCATCTGCTGCACCGCGCGAATCGCCGAATCCTGGCTCAGTCGTTTCTGCTCGTAGATGCCGTCGTCCTGAACCGTCGTGAAATGCACCTGGACCGTTCCGTCCTCGTTCGGAGAGATGCGCTGCAGGGCGTGATGCGCGCCCCGCAGCAGTCGGCCGCCGAGCCGGGCCCGCCGCTCACCGTTGGCGTACAGCCGGTAGTGCAGGTAGTGCGACGTGCTGGTGCCGAAGTTCTCGTCCAGTTCCCGTTTGACCGCCTCGCCCAGGTCCTCGTAGGTGCTCGCCCCGACGATCTCCAGCAGGTTGCGGGCGCCGGGAACGTTCGCGTCCAGCGGCTCGCTGAACAGGTCCTTGTTCGACATCCACCAGACCCGCTGCGAGCCGCTCCGGCACTCGGGCATGTCCAGCGCCGACTGCACCGACTGCGCCCCGACCGGGTTGCCCTTGTAGACCACCACGTTGTCGGTCGGCGTGTTGGCCGAGCCGATGTACACGTTGCCGTCCATGATCCGCTGCGGCGTCGCGTTCGTCGGCTGGCGGTCCAGGCGCGGTACCTGCTCGTCGTACAGCTTCTGGTCGCTGAACACCCGCCGGTTCAGCAGCCGCGCCATCCCGAAACCCGTGCAGATGTCCACCTTCTGCGCGTAGAGAAAGTCCAGCGCGCCCTTCAGGAACACCGACAGCCGGTATGGACAGTCCGCGTTCGTCCAGCGATCTCCGAAGTTTCCGTTCGGCAGCCGGGCCCGCTCGCGCCGCGCCAGCTCCGGCTTCGGCAGCGACGCCCGGTACGCCGACGCCGACGGCCGCGGCCAGGTCCCCGTCCGACGGTCGTACCGCCGCGACTTCGGCAGGCTCTCGACCAGGCCGACGAATCCGTCGCGAAACGTCAGGGTCGCCTCCCGTTCCGCGTACGCCCGCGTCAGGTACTCCTCGGCCGCCTGCAGCGACTTGGCGAACTCGTCGGCCGGCAGCCAGTCCTCCGGTCGGGTGAAGGCGCCCGCTTCCAGACCCAGCCCCTCGCCGAGGTTGCGGAAGAGGTCCAGCATCCGCGGCCACTGGCCCATCCGCTCCTTCTTTCGTGATTCCCAGTATTCCCGAAACCCGACGTGCACGACGTCAAGACCCGCCAGCCGCCGGGCCCCCCACGCATTGCTGCCGTGCAGCAGCGTCAGGTGATTGAACCACGCGGCCGGTCCGCGCCCGACGATGACGTACAGGCCGGTGCGTTTCCGCGTGGCGAAGGTATCCGCCTCGCGCGTTTCGCCCGGGTTCTGCAGGCTGGCGTAGAGCGCTTCGGGTGCTCGGTCGGTGGGGCGCCCGCTCATCAGGCCGCGCCCTGATCGGGGTCGGCGGGGTACTGGCTGACCTCGTCGTGCAGGCTTTCAAGCTGGTCGATCGTCGCCTGGTCCGGCTGACCCGTCTGCTCGAGACCGAACCGCTCCTGGAACATCATCAGCATCGCCTCGGTCCGCGGACCAAGCTGCCCGTCCACCTTGCCGCAGTCAAAGCCGAGGTTGATCAGGCGCTTCTGCACACCGCTGATCTCGTTGATCGGATCCAGGTGCCCGAATCGCACGTCCAGCGTGAACTCATCCGGCCCGACGACCAGGGTTCCCTCGGTGGCCAGGGCCGAGACGAACGCCTCCAGTTTTCCGTCCTGGTCGGTCTGGCCGCGGTAGATGCGGTCGCCGACCTTCAGCCGGTACTCCTGGTTGGCGCGCGGCGTCTCGTCTTCGAAGACCTGCAGCCGGAACACGGCCGGGATGCCCTGCCGCTGAAAGACATGCTCGCGCCCCGTCTCGGCCGGCAGTTCCTTGGGCTGCTTGTCGGGGATCACGACGACGTCGCCGGCCTTCAGCACGTTCATGTCTTCGCGTTGTTCGCGAAGCGCGGCGTTCTCGGGCGCGTTCCAGATTGTCGCCGCGAAGAATCCGTGCACCTCCGACAACTGGATCACGCTGTCGCCGTCGCGAATCGTATGTTCCTTCGGCACCGTGCTTCCTCGAAGTGGTTCCCGGGCGTCGCCTGCGCGGAATCGCGTGCCGCAGATTCTAATCCGCTCGCGACCCGCGCGGGAAGGCGGGTCGGCATCCTCTTCGGCGGGTTGTCGGCTCGCGGGTCGCGCACAACCGGCACCGGAACCACGTGCCGACAGGTGACGTGCGCGTCGCAGCGCCTGCCTAGCGGCCGATGGTCAGCCGGTCCGGGTCGCCGATTTCGTCCGCCAGGCGCCGCAGGCCGCGGCTGCAGAGCATCCGCACCGCGCCGTGCGTGCGACCCATCCGGCGGGCCGTGTCGGCCACCGACAGACCCTCCAGGTAATGCAACCGCACCGCCCGGTGATAGTCACGCTGCAGTGCCTCGACCGCCGCTTCGACCCCCTCGGCCAGTTCCCGTCGTGCCAGCACGCGGCCGGGGGTGACCGCGTCCACCGCGAACTGCTCCATCCGTCGCGTCAGCGGACAGGAGGTCGCCTGCGGCGGGCGGGCGGCCCGTCCCCCGCGCTTTCCGGCCCGCCAGGTCCGGATCGCGTCCAGCAGCTTGCGATCCACGATCGATCGCAGCCAGCAGCCAAACGCGGCGACCGTTCGGCCGCGAAGTCTCCCAACCTGCTGAATCGCCGCCAGGTAGGCGTCCTGGCAGATGTCCTCGGGCGCCAGCACGCTCCGCAGATCCCGCGGCAGGTGCATCCGCACCCGCGCCACCAGTCGATCATGCTGCCGCGAAACAAGCCGCTGCAGCGCGGCCGGATCCCCGGTCACCGCCCGTGCGACAAGTTGCGATTCCGCCGTCTCCACGCTGCACCCGTCGGCATCACCGGAGAACCCGGCCCTGGCGCATTCTACCATCCCGGCCGGGAATCCGCGTGCCGACCGTCCCCCGGATTACGTCTTTTGAGAGGGGGCGTTTCCGCATCGGCCCCCTCCGCGCGGCGCATCGGGTGGTGCCGCGATCGGCCTCCGCCCTGCGCTGCGCGCCTCGGATGTCGGCGCAGGAGAACCACCATGTCACCGCTGAGAATCACCCGCATCGCGCTTACGCTCATCGCCCTCGGCGTGGCGGCCGGACCCGCCGTCGCCCAGTGCGTATCGACCGACTTCGAGGAATTCGCCGTCGGCACGGCCATCACCACCCAGGTGCCCGAGGTGACCTGCTATGTCGTTGGCCAGAGCTGCGGAGGCAGCCCGACCCTCTACCTGCGGAGCGCCACCACGTTCTACGGCGACTCCTTCGCCAGCAGGGTGCTGCTGATTGACACCGGCTGCCCCGACTTCAGCGACGATTACCTGCGCCTGATCTTCCATGACCGGCAGCGTGACGTTCGTTTCACGCTCGGCCCCTGGGCGACGCAGTACCAGGTCCGCGCCTACGACACCACCACCGGCGGCGTGCCGATCGACGTGCAGACCATCTCGATCCCCGGCAGCGGCTTCGCCGATGTCAGCTTCCCGGTGCACGTCACCAGCGCCACCCGCGACATCCGCCGCATCGAGGTCGAAGCCTCCGCCAGCGGACACGAAGCCATCGATCACCTCCGCTTCGGCGACGATTCCACGCCGCCCGAGGTGCGGGTCGACGACCCCACGCCGCTCGAATGTGTCAGTGGCGAAGTCACCATTTCCGGAATCGTCTGCGACGACAACGGGGCCTACGATCGCGACCGACTCGAGTCCATGCGCATCTGGCCGAACCCGGAAACCGCCTGGACGCTCGTCCGCGAGTACGTCGGCAGCCCCGTCTGCAGCAGTGCGTCTCTCTACGCCTGGGACACGACCGAGCCCGGAATCGAGGACGGCGTCTACGCGCTGCGCGTGACCGCCGCCAACGCCTGCGGCCTGACCGACAGCGAACTGGTCACGACCTACGTCGACAACGACTTCGACAGCCTCGCCCTGCACGAACCGGAGGGCGGCGCGATCCTCGGCGGCACCATCTGCCTCGACGGAACCGCCTGGGATCGAACCTGCTTCGATCACTACGTCGCCCTCTACCGGCCGGCCGCCGGCGGACCGTGGCTGCCGGTTGATCCCAACCACGCAACCTACACGAGTCCCGTCACCAACGAGCCGGCCGCGCACTGGCGGGCCGCGGCGGGACTGCCGGACGGCGACTACCAGCTTGTGCTGGCCGGCTACACCACGACCGGCGCGAGTCAGTCCGATCAGATCGCGGTGACGCTCGACAACACGCCGCCGACCGCGCAACTGCTGGCGCCCGAGGCCTGCGAGGGGCTGGCCGGACTCGTCAAACTGATCGGCACGGTCGATGATCCGCACCTTGACACCTGGCGGCTGGACTACTGGAGCCCGACCAGTCTCGGCTGGGTGCCGATCGGATCCGGCAGCACGCCCGTGCTGGCCAACACGCTGGCAACGTGGGACACCGACCTGCTGCCGCCGTGCTACTACACCGTCCGCCTGCGGGCCTGGGATTCTTCGATTCGCAACCTGTGCGGCGACATCTCGCGCAACCAGCGCGACGTCTTCCTCGCGGTCGCCGTCGGCGATCCCTGCCCGGGCGATGTCAACGGAGATGGCAACGTCGACCTGACCGACCTGGCGACCGTCCTCGCCATGTTCGGAACGATCTGTGACTGACAGCAGCCCGGCGAGGTGCCCGGCGGGACGTCAAAAGAGTGAAGGGTGACGGGGACGCGCGAACCGCCGCGCCCCATTCACGCCTTCACTCTCCGTGCATTCACTTCACATCGAGATGAAGGTCAGCCGGCCACTGCCGCAGCCGGACTTCGTGCGGACCCACCACCTCGCCCGCCGTGGCCGGTTCGACCCGCGCGATCTCCGCGAAAGGAAGCACAACCCGGACGCCTCCGGTCGGAACCGCCAGGTCCCCCGTCGCGCGAAAGTGCATCCGTCCCTCCACGCGCCGGATCGTGTAGCTGATCGCTCCGTACGCCGTCGGCAGGTTCGCGACCCGGACGCCCCGCGGGTCATCCAGCCAGGCCGACCGCAGCCCCGCGCACAGCACCAGCGTCGCATCCTCCTCACGCTCGTGAACCAGCAGGGTCCGGAACGCATTCATGAAGCCCGAACCGACCCACGTGTGCGGCATGTCGCCGATGAACTTCGCCGCCAGCGGGTCGCGATGCACCACTTCCGCCCAGTGATTCCAGCCGGCAGGCCGCTGGTGCGCGAGGAAGTAGTCCAGCAGTTCGTGGGCCGCATCCGAGCGGCCCAGCAGCACCAGGGTCGCCACGATCCGCAACTCGTAAGGCGTGTAGGCGTCCCAGGCCTCGGTTCCGTCACGCCGCCCCCGGAAGAACGCCAGGTAGCGATCGAACGTCGCCGCCAGCGCCTCGGCCGGCAGACGCGACCGCTCCCCGCCCGGATACACGCCGATCGCCGTCGAGGTCGCGTCAAAGTCGCCCAGCTCGACACAGCCCGGGATGTAGTCGATCTCATGCTCCGCCATCGCGCGATCCATCGAGCGGTACAGGCTCTCCCGATAGGCGGTCAGCCGCCGCGTCATTTGCGCCGCGGCCTCGTCCGCGCCCAGCACCCGTGCGATCGCAGCGGCGTCGCGATATCCGCGGACCACGAAGAAGCTGTCCCAGTACGAGTGCCGCGCCGGCGAGTAGCCCTCGTGACTGATTGACTCGGTCACCAGCCCGAAACACGCCTGCTGCAGCGGCGAACCGCTCCGCCATTCGTCCGTCATCCGCTCCGCCCGCAGTGCATCGAGGTACGCCGCGCCGCGCTCGACCCGCGCGAAGTTCGCCTCCAGCGGCCCGCGATCACCCGTGAATCGATAGTACGTCCACAGCAGGTGCACGTACTCGCCGGTGCTGTCGTGCTCCGGCACCGGGTCCGGGCCGCGCCGGTCCACGATGCACGGCACCATGCCGCTCTCGAACTGGTGCGGACTGTACCAGTCGATGTATCGCCGCACCCGCTCGGCGTGCCCGCTGTACAGCAGCGCCGTCGATGTCAGGGCCCCGTCCCGAATCCAGCTCCGTTCGTACGTTCGCGAGCCCGGCTGGATCGCCGGCCCGTCCGCGTTGATCAGGATGTAGGCCTGCGTCGTACGAAACGTATCCACCAGCCGCTGCCAGCGCTCCGGCAGTTCCACCGTCACCCGGTTCAACGCCGATCGCCACCAGGCCGAGACTCGCGCGTGAACCGCCGCGAACGACTCCGCACCCGGAACCGCAGCGCCCTCCGACAACGGCATCCGCAGCGTCACCGCCTGCGTCGCGCCGTCCGCCAGCGACAACCGGTATCCGAGCGCCCCGGACGCCACGCCGGCCGCGCTCGCTGCCGACTGCGCCGCCGGCAGATGCCCGGCCGCCAGGTACTCGGTGACCCGCTGCTGAACGCCACCCGTCGCGCCGAACCGGTCGGCCGGCGGTGCCGATCGAATCGCCCGCCCGTCGACTTCGAGTTCCTCGCCACGCAGCCCGATCCGCTCGATCCGCCCGGCTCCACCGGTCATGTTCAGATCCTGCCACGGCGGCAGCACCTGCAGCGGACGCACCACCAGGTACAGCGTCACCTCGCGCGGCCGGTCGGACGCGTTCCGCAGGGCGTACTGAATCCACAGCGACGACCGGCCGGGATCGCCGTCGGCCAGCACCGTCGTCGTCAGTTCGAGTTCGTCCTGGCGCCAGGTCACCGACGGAATCGGCAGGTACCCCTCGGCCAGTGCTTGCGCGGTCGTTCCGTCGGCCCAGGTCCGCAGACGCCTGTCCGTGAAGAGCATCGGCTCGACGCGGTACGAGCCGCGACGGACCTCGACCGCGCCGAAGGTGTCAACCAGCGCCTCCTCGTTGTCATCCGCGACCCCGACCACCGTCCAGTAGGTCTGCCGGCCCAGCAGGTACGCCGGCAGATGCCCGGGCGGGAGGTCGGCCGCGATGGTCGCCAGGCCCGCATTGGCCGAGTCGCCGAACGCCACCGGCAGCAGTCGCAGTCCGCGCAGCGCTACCGGGCCATCCGCCGCCCGGCGCTGCACGACCACCCGTAGCCCGCGACCCACCGAGTCCGGCAGCGAAACGTAGTCGCGCCCGCCGTCGCCGTCGTCAACCTGTGCCACCTGCGTCCACGTCTCGCCGTCGGCGCTGGCCTCGATCGCGTAGACCTCGGCGAACGCCGTCGCGTCCCAGTGCAGCAGCAGACCGCCGTACTCGCGCTCCTGCTGGAAGTCGATCGTCACCGTCGGTCGGGCATCGTCTGGGGCGCTCGTCCAGGTCAGGCCGCCGTCCTCCGGCAGCGTTGCCGCGCCGCCGCCGGCCACGCTCGATGATGTCCGCAGCCGCAGCGGTTCGGTGACCGGCGGCAGGGGGGCGATCGATTCGAACCGCAGGTTGTCGAGGACGATGTGACCCCGACCGCCTTCGCTCGCGGCGATCGCGACTTCGATCGCGTTGATCCGCTTCAGCGGCGCGCCGGCCGCCGGGCCCCAGGCGAACGAGAAGTGCCGCTTGCGGCGGGTCAGTCGCGTCCAGTCCGCCGGCGGGCGAATGTGCCGCTGCACGTTCCACCAGACGTTGTCGCCTTCGACCAGTTTCAGTTCGACCGTATTGGCCAGGCCCGCGCCGCGCCAGTCCAGCGAGACACGGAAGTTCTCCGGCACGTCCAGCGAGACCTCGCGGCGCAGCACGACGAACCCGCCGCCGGTCTGGAAGTCGTAGTCCAGTCGGACGCCGTCGCCCGCCCGGCCCGCGTCGGCACGCAGCGCCGCGGTCGCTCCGGCCGAGGCGGTCGCCGACCAGGCCGAGGTCCGTTCACCGTCATCGTGCAGTCCGCCCGCGGCAGCCTGCAGCACCAGCATCAGCAACGCAGTCATCGTCACCACCGATCTGTGAGTTCCGAAAACAAGCGATGCCCGGCCGGAGATGAAATCCCCAACCGGGCACCGATCCTTGAGGAGGATTGTCGCACGGGTCCTACATGCAGGACGTTCCGAACAGGCTCAGCACGTTGGCCAGGTCCGTCAGGTCCACGAACCCGTCACCATTCGTATCGCCGTCCGCGCTGGTCGCGCCCGGGCCGGCCCCGAAGTTCGCCAGCACGACCGCCAGGTCCGACAGGTCGATCAGGCAGTCATCGTTCACGTCCGCGTCTCCGCCGGCCACGTCACAGGCCGCCGAACAGCCGCCACCCGCATAGGTGACCAGCGCTTCGCACGAGTCGAAGTACACGGTCGTGTCCGTCGAGTTGCCCTGCGAGGCAATCAGCGTGAAGCGGGTCAGCGCGGCCGATCCCGGCGGCATCGTGTAGTCGATCGTCAGGTCGATCCACTCGTCCGTCGCGGCACTGGCCGTCGCGGTGTTCGAGCCGGCACCGATGTCGATGTCCGGCGGAACCACGCCGCCGACCCATTCAACCTTGACGCCCGCGGTCGAGTCCGGACTTTCGAACGGATCCGACGAGAACGAGTAGCACCGGGCCGAGATGGTCAGGGTCTCGCCGGGTTTCACCGGCACGTCCTGGTAGACGCCCGCCACGCACGAACCGCTGATCTTCAGCGTCGAGGTGCCGTCCAGCGGCGGGGCCTCGAACGTGCTCTTGCGTGCCGAGCAACTGAAGCCGCGGAACTCCGTCCAGTTCGTCAGGCCGTTCGTGCCGCTGGTCCCCAGTTCGAAACTGGCGTTCAGCAACTGGTTCTCGTTCGGGTCCGGCGCGTTCGGGTCGGTCGAGTTGCTTCGCGTCGCGCTCGCGGTCTCGAAGTAGACCGGGCCGTTGTTCGGATCCACGTCGTTGGCCAGCAGCACGATCCGGGCCAGCGTGACATCATCCGGAACCGTCGTGCTGTACTCGACCAGTTCCCACGTGTTCGTCGGCGAATTCGCGTCGAACGCCAGGAACTCCTCGGGCTCCGGCAGTTCCGTGCCCTCGGTCGGGTCGAACTCGAGCTTGATCGCGGCCGCGGCCGAGCCCGTCAGCCCGCCCGTGCCCGGGTTCCAGACCCGCGCCCGCATCTGGATCCGGTCGCCGGCCGACAGGTCGACCATGTTCTGGAACAGCCCGCAGAAACTGCCGAACCCGTCGCCCACCTGGATCTTGACGCTCGACACGCCGTCGTCGGCCTGCTCGTCCGACTTCTCCTGCGTGCCGAAACCGATCCAGTCGTCGATCCCGAACGGCGTCTGTCCGCTCGTCCCGGCCGTCTCGAAGTCACCGTTCAGCAGGTCGTTCGAACCCGCCACCGTCAACTGGCAGTCGTCGAAGTAGGCCGAGCCCTGCGACGCCGAAGTGAAGGCGAAGAAGCACACCAGCCGCACGTAGGTCGTTCCGGCCGGGGCCGTCTCCGCCGGGATCGATCCGGCCGTCCAGACGTCGGCGGTCGAAGCGCTGTTCAGAACCGTCACCTCGGTGCCGGACCCGATCTGCGCGTCGCCCGCGTCGTAGTACTCGATCTTGATGCCCGCGTAGGCGTCGGCACCGATCTGGTCGGTACTGCGGGTGTACATCATCACGCCGGCCGAAACCGAATCGCCCGGGCTGCAGGCCACGTCCTGGAAGGCACCGACCGTCGGGTCGCTGCCGAACGCCTTGAAGGCGTGCGTCCCGCTGAGGGCTTCCTCGGTCGTCCGCTCCACGGTCGGTCCGAAGAACGTCCAGTCGGCCGCCTTGGTTTCGTCAGGGCCGTTCGGTCCCGGGCCCAGTTCCATGCTTCCGTTGAGGACGACATCCGTCTGCGCCGCCAGTCCCAGCGGGAACGCCAGCAGTACCAGCAGACCCGTCGTCACCCGCCGAAAGGTCGTTCCGTTGCTCATTGCTCTGTTCCTTGCGTTGCCGAATTCGTGCTACTGCTCTTGGACAGTGCCCGTGTCAGAGTTGCCTGTCTCTCGCCCCGATCCTAGGGATCGAAGTCGAACCCCTCGCGCGTCAGGCCCCAGGCCCAGAAGGGACGATTCGCCATCGGACCGAAGTCCAGCCGGGCCCGCCCGGTGCGCCCCTCCAGGTTGTCCAGGTACCGCTCGCGCTTCCGTTTCTCCACGTGTCCGTCGACGAACACGAACTGGCTCGCCCCGCTGTGACGCAGCAGCCGGGCGTCCCACATCCCGTCGGCCATGATCACCGTCGCATTCGGGTTCGGAAGCCGGTCGATCCGGCCGCCGTTCACCGCCGGAACCTTCCGGCCGTTGATCGTCGCGCCTTCGCTCCAGTCGTTCAGCCAGTACTCGGTCACCAGCACATCGATCGTCTCGCCGCTGAAGGCGAACGGATCGATCTCCGGCCACCACTTCTCGTTGTACGCCTGGATGTAGCGATCATCCGACTTG
This sequence comes from Phycisphaerae bacterium, assembly GCA_030428945.1. Classification (GTDB taxonomy): domain Bacteria; phylum Planctomycetota; class Phycisphaerae; order UBA1845; family Fen-1342; genus JAUIEC01. The sequence continues at coordinate 241,242 of JAUIEC010000002.1, forward strand.
AAGACGATGAAGTAGCTGAAGCGGTCCGCGGTCGGGTCGAAGCTGCGGACCGAGTTGTCGTCCCGGGCGTTGGGACAGATGAACATCTTCCGCTGCTTGATGTACGGCCAGAAGTTGAACAACTGGTGGTACTGGTAGAACGGGAAGTTGGTCGGATTGCCCTGGCTGTCCGGCGAGCCGAGCACGTACGGCATCCGCCCGGCATTGTCCTCGATGTAGAACGTCGTCCCCAGTCCGAGCTGGTGCAGGTTCGACGCACACACCGACGTCTTCGCCTGGTCACGGGCCTTCTGCAGCGACGGCAGCAGAATTGCGATCAGCAGGGCGATGATCGCCACCACCACCAGCAATTCAATCAGCGTGAACCCGCTGCCGCGTCGACGGATCACTCGAAACTCCATTGTGCCCCGTCCTCACTCGCCTGTGCCCGACCCGGACCGCGGAGGGTGCATCCGGGCACCCTCCGCTCCAGGTCCGATTTGGTTCTCCCCGGTCCGCCTAGCCGCGGCGACGCAGCGCCAGCAGCCCGCCCAGACCCAGCAACGCCAGCGTCGCCGGTTCCGGAACCGCGATCATCACGTTCGTGAACGAGGCCACCGCGAAGTCACCCGGGTTGCCGCTGTCCGGCGTCGACTGCAGGTAGTTCGCGATCGTCGTCCCCGTCGCCCAGCCGTTCTCCAGGTTGCTGAAGTCAAGCTGACCGCTCGACACGCCACCCAGCACGTACTCAATCGTCGAGGCGTCGCCATCGAACGCGTCCGTGTCATCGTCCGGACGATAGATGATCTGCATCGAGGTCGTCGTGCCCGGCGTGTACGCGCTCGTCCCGAACGAATGGAACGGCAGCGCCCCACCGAAGGCCGCCACCTCACCGTCCGAAGTGATCAGGAACAAACCGTCGCCCGTAATCCCCGAATCGAAGCGGATCCCCGCTTCCTTCCGCGGCGAAAACGACCCGACGTCCAGGCTGATGTCGAACTTGATGTCGAACGCCGTCGACTGGTCCAGACCGTACGGCGTCGTGTCGTCCGCCGAATACTTCGCATCGTGACGGTTCGCGAATCCACCGGCCCCGTAATCAAACTCCGTGAAACTCACCTCCGTCGGGAAGTTGTCCACGCTCGTCAGATTCGAACCCGGAAAATCGTTGAAGAACCGCTCCTGAATCACCGCCGAGTTGATGTCCGTGATCGCGCCCTGCGCCGCGGCCACAAACAGCCCGCAACCCACAATCCCAAGTACCCTCTTCATTTCCCTTGCCTCCTGAAACGGACCTGATGCGCCTTGCTTTTGAATTGCCGACGGACGTCGTCGGGCAACGCGTACCGTCCCTTTGACTCCAACTATAGCTGCACCAAGCCAACGTTTGCAATCGCTTTCAGAGGTTGTTACGCTCTTTTTTCCGACACCGTGAAACAGCACGGAACACGCGACCCCGGCAACCCGCGGCCGGCCCGAACCCGGCCACCCGGTGCCCGAGAGGAAATCATGTCGGATCTGCGCAACTACTTCGTAGGCAAAGACTTCCTGTGGGGTGCCGCAACCGCCGCCTTCCAGGTCGAAGGCGCCCACGACGCCGACGGAAAAGGACCCGGCATCTGGGACCGCTTCCTCGCCGACCGCACCGACAACGGCCGCGTCGCATGCGATCACTACCATCGCAGCCCCCGGGACGTCGCCCTCATGCGACAGCTCAACCTGCAGGCCTACCGCTTCAGCGTCTCCTGGCCCCGCGTCATGCCCACCGGACGCGGAACCGTCAACCCGCCCGGACTCGACTTCTACGACCGACTCACCGACCAACTGCTCGCGGCCGGCATCCAGCCGCTCGTCACGCTCTACCACTGGGACCTGCCCGCCGCCCTCCAGGACGATCTCGACGGCTGGGCCGGCGACACGCTCCCCGAACTCTTCGCCGACTACGCCGATGTCATCTTCGACCGCCTCGGCGATCGCGTCAGCCGCTGGATCACGATCAACGAACCGTGGGTCATCGTCATGGCCGGCTACTTCACCGGCACCCACGCCCCCGGCATCCAGGACCGCCCGCTCGGCTACCGCGCCGGACACAACCTGATGCGGGCCCATGCCTACGCCGTCCAGCGCTACCGGGCCCACCGCCACGGCCACGGTCAGATCAGCTTCGCCCTGAACAGCTCCTACAGCTTCCCCGCCAGCGACAGCCCGGCCGATCACCAGGCGGCCCAGCGGGCGCTGCTCGACTTCGCCGGCTGGTTCGGCGATCCGGCCTGTTTCGGCCAGTACCCCGACGTCCTGCGCGAGCGGTACGGGGACCTGCTGCCGACGTTCTCGGACGCCGACCGCGACCTGCTGCGCGGCTCGCTGGACTACCTCGCCCTGAACTACTACACCAGCGATCGCGTCGCGCATGCCCCGGGGCAGGGGCCGCTCGACTTCGACCGGATGGTGCCCGACGAGCCGCCCCGGACCGAGATGGACTGGCCGATCATGCCGGAAGGTTTCGAACGTTTGCTGCTTTGGCTCTGGGATCGCTACCGCCTGCCGCTGTACATTACAGAGAACGGGGCCGCGCTCCGCGACCGGGTCGAACCCGACGGCAGCGTTAACGACGCGGGCCGGATCGCGTATCTCCGCGATCACATCGCCGCCATGGCGCGGGCGATGCAGCAGGGGGTCGATGTCCGCGGCTACTTCGCCTGGTCGCTGATCGACAACCTCGAATGGAACGAAGGCTACGCCAGGCGCTTCGGCCTGGTCCGCTGCGACCACCAGACCCAGCAGCGGACCATCAAGGCCAGCGGGCGCTGGTACGCCGAACTGATTCGAACCGGCCTGCTGCCGGAGTCCGAGGGGACCTGCCATGCCTAGGATGATCGCCATCACCGCGCTGCTGGCCGCCACGCTGGCACCCGCCGGCGCCGACATCTTCATCCCCGTGACCAGCTACGAACCCGGCGAAACCAGCCTCGTCGTAACGCCCAGCCCCGGCGACAGCGGACTGGCCGTCAGCCTCGTCGCCGGCGGCACCGGCGGGGCACCGTCCGCCACCGACGGCACCCACGTGCTGCGCATCGACATCAGTGGCGAGGCCGACCGCAAGGTCGAGTTCCGACTCGACTGGACCGGCGGCACCACCTACGACCTCGACGGCTACGAGGAACTCCTGGCCGACGTCTACATCCAGACCCCCGGCGCGATCCCCGGACTGATCGGCATCTTCTCGACCAACTGGAATCCGCCCGACGCCTGGCAGCCCGCCTCCGGGATCCCGACCAACACCGGGGCCTGGACGACCGTCTCCTTCGACGTCTCCACCCGCACGCAGACCGGGCTCTCGTTCATCTCGGCCTTCGTCCTCGAGAACCTGGCCGCCACCAGCGGCGTGGCCTTCATCGACAACCTGCGACTGCGGGCCGTCGGCGGAACACCGCCCGTCCCGACCGGCGTGGCCGGCGTCGGCTTCGCGGACCGCAACGAACTGTTCTGGAGACCGGTCGATGTCGGCGGTCTCGACGGCTACCACGTCTACCGCTCGACATCCGCGGTCGGACCGTTCACCCGGATCACCACGACCCCGCACCCCGACGCCTCGTTCAGCGACCCCGGCGCCACCGACCGCCCGCTGCTGTTCTACCAGGTCTCGGCAGTGGCCGGCGGGCAGGAGTCCGCCCCGTCGACCTTCGCCTTCGCCTACTACAACGGCCTCTCCGACGATGAACTGCTCGACCTCGTGCAGGAGCGGACCTTCGCCTACTTCTGGGACTACGGGCACCCGCACAGCGGCATGGCTCGCGAAGGCAAGGACCTCGGCCATCCCACCAGCACCGTCACCACCGGCGGAACCGGAATGGGGCTGATGACGATCGTCGTCGGCGCCGAACGCGGCTTCGTCACCCGTGCCGCGGCCGCGGACCGCATCCTGCGGATCGTCCGCTTCCTCGACGGCGCGGATCCCGATGATCCCAACCTGCCGAGCGGCGTGCAGCGCTACCGCGGCGTCTGGTCGCACTGGATGAACGGCCAGACCGGCGCGACGATCGCGTTCGCCGGGGCCGAGGACAACGGCGGCGACCTGGTCGAGACCGCCTTCCTGGTGCAGGGCCTGCTGACCGTCCGCCAGTACTTCGACGATCCCGCCGACCCGGTCGAGAGCGAGATTCGAACCCGCGCCACGGCCATGTGGGAAGGCGTCGAGTGGGACTGGTACCGCCGCTTCGCCGGCAGCAACATCCTCTACTGGCACTGGTCGCCCGACTTCTTCTGGGCCCTCAACCACCAGGTCCGCGGCTACATGGAAGCTCAGATCGTCTACCTGCTGGCGGTCGCCTCGCCGACCCACCCGATGCCGGCCGTCAGCTACGACGCCGGCTGGGCCGGGCTTTCGAGCTACACCAACGGGGCCAGCTACTACGGCTGGACGCTCGACGTCGGCCCGCCGTTCGGCGGCCCGCTGTTCTTCACGCACTACTCGAACCTCGGGTTCGACCCGCGCTACAAACGCGACAGCTACACCAACTACTTCGAGAACGCCCAGGCCGCCACGCGGATCAACCGGGCCTACTGCATCGACAACCCCGGCGACTACGAAGGCTACAGCCCGCTGCTGTGGGGCCTGACCGCCAGCGTCAACCCGTTCGGCTACAGCGCTCACTCGCCGACCAACGACAACGGAACCATCACGCCGACCGCCGCGGTCAGCGCGATCGCCTACACGCCCGACGAATCCCTGCGGGCGATCCGTTTCCTGCACGACACCTACGGCATGGACGTCTTCGGCGACCTCGGGTTCTACGACGCGCTCAACCCCGGCGAGGACTGGTTCGCGCCCGGCTACCTGGCCATCGACCAGGGCACCATCGCCACGATGATCGAGAACCACCGCAGCGGACTGCTCTGGCGCCTGTTCATGGCCAACCCCGAGATCGCCCCGATGATGACCGCGATCGGCATGTACTACGAAGTCGACCACGACCAGGACGGCGACATCGACACCGCCGACCTGGCCGTCACCGTCGACTGCCTGGCCGGTCCCGACGTCACGACCGTGCCGCCCACCTGCACGCAGACGCAGTTCGATGACAGCGACCTCGACAACGACGGCGACGTCGACCTGGCCGACGTGGCCATCTTCCAGCGACTCTTCACCGGCTCCTGAACGGGGAACCGCATCGCGATGAACCTGCGCGCAGCCCTGCTGCTGACGCTCCTCGGTCTGCCGGCCGTCCTGCTGCTCGCCTTCGGCCCGCGCGGCGCGCACGACGTGCCGGCCGACCGCGTCGTGCTCCGCTACTGGGAGAAATGGACCGGCGTCGAAAGCGTTCCGATGGAGCGGATCGTCGAGCGCTTCAACCGGACCGTCGGCGCCGACGAGGGCATCTGGGTCGAATACATCGCCGTCAGCAACGTCGAGAAACGCACGCTGATCGCGACCGCCGGCGGCGACCCGCCCGACATCGCCGGCCTGTTCGACAAGATCATCCCGCAGTTCGCCGACCAGGGCGCGCTGCTCCCTCTCGATCAACTCGCCGTCGAGCACGAGATCGACCTGGCCGGCCTGCGCCCGATCTGGCTCGAGATCTGCCGCTACGACGGCAGGCTCTACGCGCTGCCCAGCACGCCCTACACGATCGGCCTGTACTACAACCGCCGCCTGTTCCGCGAAGCCGGGCTCGACCCCGATCAGCCCCCGCGGACGATCGCCGCGTTCGACGAGTGCGTCCGCCGCCTGACGCGCCGCGATGACGGCGGCGCCATCACCCAACTCGGCTTCACCACCTCGCCCGGCATGCTCGGCTGGTGGCACTGGGTCTGGCCGATGTTCTTCGACGCGCAACTCTGGGACGGCCAGCGCTACCGGCTCGACACGCCGCGGGCCCGGGCCGCCTACGACTGGATCGCCGCCCGCCGCGACGAACTCGGCCGCCCGCAACTGCTCCGCTTCGAAGCCACGGCCGGGGCGATCGAGGGCATGCAGAACCCGTTCCTGGCCGAGCGACTCGCGATGGTCTTCCAGGGCCCGTGGATGTCCAACTGGATCGCCAGCTATGCCCCCGAACTCGACTACGGCGTCGCCCCGTTTCCGTCGGTCACCGCCGAACGCCGCAACGTCTTCGCCAGCAGCGACGTCTTCGTCATCCCCCGCGGCGCCCGCCACCCGCGCGAGGCCCTGCGGTTCCTCCGGTACCTGATGCGGCAGGACGTGCTCGAAGAACTCTGCCGGCTGCAGTGCAAGGTCTCGCCGTTCCGCGAACCGCGGCCCGACTTCTTCGCCGGACACCCGAACCCCGACATCGCCGTCTTCGAACAGATGGCCGACAGCCCGCACGCGTTCGGCTATCCGGCCATGCCGATGTTCGCCGAGGTCAACACCGAACTGCTGCACCTGCTCGAGAACGTCATCCGCGGCACACTGCCCCCCGGGCAGGCCGTCACCGCCAGCCAGCAGCACGTTGACGCGATCGTGCAGCGCTACCAGGACATGGCCCGTCGACGCGAGGCCGCTCCATGAGCCGGACGCGCGGCAGCCTGCTGACCGGCCTGCTGTGGACCGCGCCGTGGTGGCTCGGCTTCCTGCTCTGGCTGGCGCTTCCGCTCGGGCTCTCGCTGTACATCAGCTTCTGCGACTACCCGCTGCTGCGCCCGCCGGTCTTCGTCGGCGCCAAGAACTACACCGACCTGGCCGCCGACCCGCTCTTCGCCCGCGTGATCGCCAACACCTTCCTCTATGCACTGCTGGCGATCCCGCTCGGGACCGTCGTGGCCGTGCTGCTGGCGATCCTGCTGAACCAGCCCGTCCGCGGGCAGTCGATCTATCGCGCGTGCATCTTCGTGCCGACGATCGTCCCGCTGGTGGCCGTCGCCGTCGTCTGGATGTGGCTGCTGAATCCCGAGTTCGGCCTGGTCAACAGCGCCCTGGCGCTGGTCGGCCTGCCGGGGCCGCTCTGGCTCGAGTCGCCGCGCTGGGCGATGCTCGCGCTGGTCTTCGTCAGCCTCTGGCTGGTCGGCTCGCCGGTCGTGATCTATCTGGCCGGGCTGCAGGACATTCCGCTGACGCTCTACGAGGCCGCCCGCATCGACGGCGCTTCACCGCTGCGGCAGTTCTGGCACGTCACGCTGCCGGGGCTCAGCCCGGTGATCCTGTTCAACGTGATCATCGGCGTGATCGCCAGTTGGCAGGTCTTCGCGCTGCCGTACGTCATGTGGCGCACGCAGCGCGGCCCCGGCAACAGCGTCTACTTCTACACGATGTACCTGTACGACAACGCCTTCCAGTTCCTGAAGATGGGCTACGCCAGCGCGATGGCCTGGGTCCAGTTCCTGATCATCCTCGCCCTGACCGGACTGGTCTTCCGACTCAGCCGCCGGCACGTGCACTACCGGGGTTCCTGAATGCGCACCCGAACCGCGCTGCTGACCCACGTCCTGCTGGTCGCCGTTGCGGCCGCCTTCGTGCTGCCGCTGGTCTGGATGGTCTGCGTCAGCCTGAAGCCGCCGGGCGAGGTGCTGGCCAATCCGCCGCGGTTCCTGCCGCGGCAGCCCGAGGTGGATGCCTATCGCGAAGTCTTCCGCAGCGAGCACTTCGACTTCCTGCTCTACGCCCGCAACACGCTGCTGATCGCGGTGCTCAGCCTGGTCGGCATGCTGCTGTCGAGTGCGATCGCCGCCTACGGGTTCGCGCGGATGAACTTCCCGGGACGCCGGCTGCTGTTCGGGATCTGCCTGGCGACGATGATGATCCCGTTCCCCGTGATCATGGTGCCGACCTACATGATCTTCAAGGAACTCGGCTGGATCGGCACCTTCCTGCCGTTGTGGGTGCCGGCCTGGTTCGGCAGCGCGTTCAACATCTTCCTGCTGCGGCAGTTCTTCCGCGGCATCCCGATCGAACTCGAGGAAGCCGCCCGCATCGACGGCTGCTCCCAGTGGGGCTGCTTCTGGCGGATCATCCTGCCGCTCAGCAAACCCGCCCTCGCGGTCGTCGCCCTGTTCCACACGCTGGCCGTCTGGAACGACCTGGTCGGCCCGCTGATCTACCTCGCCCACCAGGAACAGTTCACCCTCGCCCTCGGCCTGCAGTTCCTCCAAAGCAAGTCCGGCGACACACCCTGGAACCAGTTGATGGCCGCCGCCACCCTGATCGTCCTCCCGGTGATCGTCCTCTTCCTGCTCGCCCAGCGAACCTTCATCCGCGGCATCGCCACAACTGGCATCAAGGGATAGGCGGCTGCGCCAGGGAACAGGGAACAGGGAACAGGTACGTTCGACAAGCCCTTGCTGACTTGCTTACTTGCTTACCTGCTTACTTAGTCGCTCACCGTGACCAGCAGATCCACCAGGTCGACATCCCCGTCCGCGTCGACATCGCAGCCCGCGCTGCCCGGCACCATCGAAACGCCCGGGCCCGTCAGGTGCGACGCCAGCGCCAGACCATCGCTCGCGTCCACGTCGCCGTCCGCGTCCACGTCGCCGTCGGCAACCAGGCCGACCCCCTCGGCCACCCGCACGCACCGATCCGCTGCCACGCCGGGAATGACCTCCAGCACCCCGCCCGGCCAGCGGACCGTCACGTCAACCATCGTCGCCGCACCCAGGCCGAAGTGCTGTCGCAGCGGCTCGTCCGACAGGAAACTCGCTCCGACCGACACCTGCCGCACCTGCGAAAAGGCCCCGGCTGACACCGTGATCTCCGCTCCGACCGCCAGCAGGTTGCCCGGACCCGCCGCGATCAGGTCCACCGCCAGCCAGTGCCCGGCCGGGCCGCTGTCGTTGCGGAAGAAGTGCGCCGGCCCGTCGTAGTTCGTTTCCAGCAGGTCCAGCCGCCCGTCTCCGTCGGCATCCAGCGCGATCAGACCCCGACCCTGCCCGGTCTGCGCGAAGCCGGCGGCGGCCCCGATGTCGACGAACGCGCCGCTTCCGAGATTGCGGAACAACCGGGCCGGGTCGCTCTCGTACTCCGGCGCGCTGTCGAACCCGTTCGTCACCGCCAGGTCCAGCAGGCCGTCGTTCTCCAGGTCCAGCCACGTGCAGCCCCAGCCCCACCCCGTCCGCGCAACCCCCGCCGCCCGGGCCCCTTCGCTGAACGCGGGCACCGCCCCGGCCGTGTCGTTCCGCAGCAGCACCGACCATTTCGTCGCGTGATTCGGATCCCCGTAGGGCGTCTCGATGTTCGTGCAGTAGACGTCCAGGTCGGCGTCGTTGTCGCAGTCGCCCAGCGCCATCCCCATCTCGTTGAACGCCGTGTTGAACCCGGCCGCGAACGCCCGGTTCTGAAAGGTTCCGTCACCCTGGTTCACGAACAGCCGGTTCGCCCCGAAGTCCATGTTCAGCAGCAGGTCGCTCCAGCCGTCACGATCCACGTCGCTGAACATCGGCTGCCAGCTCGCCCCCGGTTCCAGCACGCCGGCCGGCAGACCGATCTCGCTGAACGTGCCGTCACCGTTGTTGCGGAACAGGGCGTTGCGATTCAGCCAGCACGAAACGTACACGTCCAGCCAGCCGTCGTTGTCGATGTCCCCGGCCGCCAGGCCGCCGACCGTCTCCGCCGGCGTCGCGCTCGGCAGCCAGTCGACACCCGCCGCCGCCGACACCTCGACGAAAGTCCCGTCCTGCTGGTTGTGATACAGCAGGTTGCCGGCCGTGTTCGGATCGGCCTGCGTATGCCCCGCGGGCGCGTTCGGATCGCAGGCGACCCACAGGTCGAGCCAGCCGTCATTGTCGTAGTCCAGCCAGACCGCCGCCCGCGACTCGCGCAGGCTGGCGACACCCGCGACCGCCGCGACCTCGTCGAAGGTCCCGTCTCCACGGTTGCGATACAACGCATCGGGAAACCCGAACGCCTGGGCGATGAACACGTCGATGTCGCCATCGCGATCGAAGTCCCCGGCCGCCGCCCCCGGACCGTAGATCCGACCGAAACGCTCGTTGCCGTTGAGCTGGTGCGTATGGCTGATCCCGGCCGCCGCCCCCGCGTCCGTCAGCACAACCTGCCCCGGCGCCGCGACAGCGATCAGCAGGAGCGCCAGAGGAGCACATGAACAGGCAAAGGCGTGAGCGTCTGAAAGAGGCCGTTTTGTAGGCACTTCTTCCCGTTTCACCCCTTCACTCCTTCACGCTTTCACCCGGGAGAAGAGCATCGGATACGCACGGAACCTAATACCGCACGCTGACATCGAAGGTCCGCCCGGACTCCGTCGGCGCCGGGATCAGGTTCTCCGCCAGTTCGTTACCGTCGACCGTGACCCGCGGCCCCCCCGGGGATCCGCCGGCCACGCGCTGAATCTGGATCCGATAGGTGCACCCCCGGTACGGACGCGTCATCCCGGCCTGCTTCCAGCACTTCGGCAGGCACGGCGCGATCCGCAGGCCGTCCCATTCCGGCCGGACGCCGAGCACCCACTCGCAGATCACGCGGTGCAGCCACGTGGCCGAGCCCGTGTACCACGTCCAGCCACCGCGACCATGGTGCGGCGAGTCCGGTCCGTCGACGTTGCCCGGCGTGACGTAGGGTTCGGCCCAGTACTGGTCCGGATCCTTGTTGGCCGGATTGATCGCTTCGAGCAGCGTCTCCACCAGTTCCGCATCGCCCGCCTTGCACGCGGCCGCGATCGCCCAGGTGGCCGCGTGCGAGTAAACCCCGCCGTTCTCACGCAGGCCCGGCGCGTAGCGGGTGATGTAGCCGATTTCCTCGCGCGGCGTGTCGAACGCCGGCGCCAGCAGCAGGGCCCCGGCCTCGGAGACCAGGTGCTTGCGGACGGCCTGCATGACCTGCGCGCATCGCGCGGCGTCGCCCACGTCGTTCAGCACCGCCCAGGTCTGCGCGTTCAGGAAGATGCGCCCGACCCGGTTCGAGGCCGAGCCGAGCTTCGAGCCGTCGTCCAGGGTCGCCCGCAGGTACCACTCGCCGTCCCAGCCATGCGTGTTCAGCGCCGCGCGCAGAGCCGCATCGCGGCGGGCGAAGTCGGCCGCCAGTTCGCCCGCGTCACGCGGCAGGGCGGACGCCTCGGACGTCCCGGCAACTCGCGACAGCAGCGTCGACCAGTCCCGCAGCAGCCCGGCCAGGAAGTGGCCCAGCCAGATCGATTCGCCCTTCTCCTGCAGGCCGCAGGCGCTCAGTCCGTCGTTCCAGTCGCCGGCTCCGATCAGCGGCAGGCCGCGGGCGCTGGTCCGGCGGAAGACGCGGTCGAATGCGCGGACGATGTGATCGGCAATCGGCCTCGGCGTGTCATCGTCCACGAACGGCGCCGTCTGCGCCAGGACAGCGGTGTCGCCGGTCTCACGAATGTAGTTGGCCGTCACGAACGCCAGCCAGAGCAGGTCGTCGGTCATCGTGGTCCGCAGGCCCTGCTCGCTGAGCGGGTGCCACCAGTGGTAGACCGAGCCGTCCGCGAACTGGTGCGCCGCGTGCATCTCGATCTGTTTCCGGCAGCGCTCCGGCTCGCTGAGCAGCCAGACCTGCGAGTCCTGCAACTGGTCGCGGAAGCCGTAGGCCCCGCTCTGCTGGTAGTAGCCGCAACGGCCCCAGATGCGGGCCGAAATCGCCTGGTACCGCAGCCAGTCGTTGCACAGGAAGTTGACCGTCTTGTCCGGCGTCTCGACCCGTTGCGTGGCGAGTCGCGCCCGCCAGGATTCCTGCACCGCTTCCAGGGCGGCGTTCGTCTCGCCGGCCAGCAGGGTCTGGTCAAGCAGCGCCTCGCACGCCGCCCGGCTCGATTCGACCGCCAGCGCGAATCCCAGTTCGCGGGTCTCGCCCGGGCCCAGCCGGATCACGCTTCGCAGCGCCGCGATCGGGTCGTGATGACGCCCGAACCGGCCCGCCCAGACACTCTGTTCGAGCCCCACGGGGTTGGCCAGCGAGCGGTACTGCCCGATGAACGCCGCCTTGTCGCCCTCGGCCGCCTGGATCGGCTCGGTGCTGGCGAAGGCGGAGACGTAGGGGAAGTCGGTGTTCCAGTGCCCGAAGCGCTCGCTCGGGAATTCCCACATGTGATTGCGGGCAAAGATCGCGTTGCGGGTGGCGTCGTAGTCGGTCTCGAGGAACAGCTTGTGGAACTCGCGACGCGGCGACGGCGCGACCCCGCAGCACCACTCCAGCAGCGCCGTCAGCTCCAGCTTGCGGGGCAGGGCGGTCAGGTTTTCGAGCCGCAGTCGCCACAGTTCCACCGTCTGATCGGCGTGCACGAACAGCGTCCAGGTGGCCCGGATGCCGGCCCGCTCGCTGACGATCGTCGAATACCCGATCCCGTGCCGGCACTCGTAGGTCGTCGCGTCGTTCCACAGCGGGGCCGGCGACAGCGACCAGCACGCCCCGCTGTCGGCATCCCGCACCAGCAGGAACTTGCCGGACGCATCCCGCGCCAGGTCCTGCTCCCAGCGGGTGATCACGCCAAGCTGCGAATTGTCGATCCACGAGAACCCGCTGCCGGTCTGGCTGACCACCAGCCCCATCCGCGGATTCGAGATCACGTTGCACCACGGCCGCGGCGTCCGCGGATCAGCGATCACATACTCGCGCCCGTCGGCCGTGAAGTGCCCGTATCGATTGGCCGCCACGACGTTTCCGGCCGCCTGGCGTGAAGCCCCATCGCCCTGCACGGTAGTGCTCAAGTGCCCGCTCCCAAAGATCATGCGAAAAGCCCGAGGATCGCCTGCAAACGCTTTCACCCAGAATAGCCTGCCGGCCCGCCCGCCCGCAACAGAAACACGCACCCGCCACCCGTTTTCGACCCCGAAACGGGGAATCGGCCACGATTCGCCTGGCGCCGATCCCGTTCCCGGGCTGAACCCGGAACGGGGCGGCATCGGGATCGGAACCGACATCGCAACCGGCACCCGTCCGGCGGCTACTCGCTCCCGCGCGCCCCGCCGCCCGCGCTTCCCGGCCCCAGTTGCAGCCTCGCAACCGAACGCCGCACCGTCGGGTGCTCGTGAAACAGGCGCCAGATCAGCCCGGTCCGCGCGTTCTCGATCCCCAGCAGCAGCGGACCCTGGTCGATCCCGACGTAGTCCGTGCTCGAAAACCCCTGGTCGAGATTGAACGAGTCCACCAGCCCGTACCCCCCGGACGCCGGGTCACGCCAGACGACCGGCCGGCCGGACGCGTCCTTCAATTCCCGGAACGCCCGCAGCGCCGCCAGGCTCTCCTTCGGCGTGAACATGATCGCCGAACCCGCCGCGTAGGGCGCGATCGTGCCCTCGAAGAACTCGTCCGCGTCCCGCAGGTTCGGCTGAATGCTCGGCACGATGTAGCCATCCCGCGCGGCGCACGCGCTCAGGCCCCAGCGATCCGGCCCGAGCGTCCGGTAGCGGGCCGCCTGCTCAATGCAGCGGGCCCGGTGTGTCAGCATCGCCCGCCGCGAGTTCTCGAACCAGTCCACCCGCGGGCCGTCGACTCCGAAACGCTGCGGGTCGTCCGCACCAAGCCGCCCGTAGTCGATCCAGCAGTGGCTGAAGAAATACGTGAACAGCGTGCCCGGCCACGAGACGACGAACGGCTCCATCTCGCCGTGCCGCTCGACGGTCCGGTTCAGGCGGTAGTAGACGGCCGGATCGACCGCATGGGCGGGGTCGGGGTTTCCGACGGCCAGGAAGTAGACCAGTCGCTCTTCATCGCTGGCGTTCCACCACTTGTGTTCCAGCAGTTGCCCGTCGCCGGTGATGTCCGCGAGGTTCTTCGGGCGAAAGCCCATCGACAGGAAACCCTCGGGCGTCACTTCGAACGCCTTCCAGTTCGTTTCGGCGATCAACCGGTCGACCAGCCGGGCAACGTCCCCGCCGAAGTACGTCGCCGCCGGAATCGCCCCGGCCGTCAGCAGGGCGTGGTCGACGGTACTCGCGAGCACTTCGTAACCGACCTTCGAGGGGCCGGCCGTGTTGTGATCGGGAAAGTGCAGATAGACGCCGAATTTGCGGTTGTCCTTCCGCTCGATCAGCGCCCGCAGAACCTGTTCGGCCCGGGCGGCGCCTTCGGCCCGCGTGATCCAGCCGCGCTCGACGCCGATCGGCAGCGACGACAACTGAAAGCCCACGGCGGCGCTGCTGGCGACCGGCGCTTCCAGGCGATCCTTGACGAGCCCGGCCGGTTGACCGACCACCCGCCAGAAGTACAGGAACGCGCCGTGCTGGATCTCGTTCAGCAGGCGCTCATCCTCGGCCGTGAAGGTTGCCCGCGCGGCCGGGCCGGCGGCGACAATCTCCGCCGGGGTGTCGCGCTGCGGTTGTTGGCCGGGTGCCGGCAGGGTGCAGCCGGCGATGAGCAGTCCGCATAAAAAGGACGTTGCGTAGCGCCGCGGTGGCGGCGCGGGTCGGTTTTTTGTCGCTGGATGTCGCATAGCCGTTACGATAGTGTTGGGCTGAAAGCGGTGTCAATTCGCCGCCGTTGCAGCCGACCGGTGCCGGAGCCGAACAGCATGCGTGTTTCGATGTCTGACGTCGCCCGTCACGCGAACGTCTCGATGAGTACCGTTTCGCGGGTCATCAACGGCCTGGAGATCGTCAAGCCCGAGACCCGCAAGCGGGTCGAGGAGGCGATCGAGCAACTGCGATACCAGCCGAGCGGACTCGCCCGCGGGCTGATGCGCGGGCGGAGCGAACTGATCGGACTCGTCCTGCCGGACCTGCACGGCGAGTTCTACTCCGAGATCATCCGCGGCGCCGATGCCGAGGCACGTGAACTCGGCTACGGACTGGTGATCTCATCGATTCACAAGGTCGGCGAGGATGCCCCGGGCCCGGCGATCCAGCACCGCGGCCTGCTGGACGGCATGGCCCTGATGGTCTCGGAACTGACCGACGGAATTCGACGCACGCTGTCCGACATGCCGGTCCCGTTCGTGCTGCTCGACAACGACCTGCCCGGCGCGCCGCACGACAGCGTCATCATCGACCAGCGGCACGCCGTGCGGAAACTGATGCAGCACGTGATCGGCAACTGCGGCGCGCGGCGCGTCATCTTCCTCGGCGGAGCCGAATCCAACGTCGACACCCGGGCCCGCTTCGGCGCCTGCCGCGAGGCGCTCGAACAGTCCGGCCTGCCGTTGGCCCCCGAGGATGTCTACTACCTCGACTTCGACTACCGCACCGCTTTCAACCTGGCCGCCCGCGTGATCCCCTCCTGGGCCGGCAGCGGGGCGTTCGTCTTCGCGGCCAACGACGAGATGGCGGCCGGCGTGATTGCGGCCGCGAGTCAGGCCGGCGTCCGGATCCCCGACGACCTGGGCGTGGTCGGCTTCGACGACACGCGCATCGCGCAGTTGACGCATCCGGCCCTGACGACGGTCCGCGTGCCGATGGCCCTGATGGGGGCCGAGTCGGTCCGCCTGCTGTGCCAGCGCCTGCAACAGCGAGACGCCAAGCCGGCCCGGGTCGTCCTTCAACCCGAAGTCGTCGTACGGGCCTCGTGCGGCGCCGCCAACAAGTAGCCGATCCTCACCAGCGCAGTGAATTCCGTCACCGGCTCCCAAATCCAACGGTGCCCCATCCAACGGGTGCCCCGTCCTTGAGCGAGCAACGGGTGCCCCATCCGAAGGGTGCCCCGTCCTTGAGCGAGCAACGGGTGTCCCATCCTTGGAGCGAGCAACGGGTGCCCCATCCTTGAGCGAGCGCAGCGAGCGGAAGGGTGGGGGACTGACTCAGGCCCACTGCTCCC
Source organism: Phycisphaerae bacterium (assembly GCA_030428945.1). Taxonomy (GTDB): domain Bacteria; phylum Planctomycetota; class Phycisphaerae; order UBA1845; family Fen-1342; genus JAUIEC01. Next base: position 256,867 of record JAUIEC010000002.1, read on the forward strand.
GGACTTCTGCGCAGTGCCGTCACAACAGAAGCGGACTCAGTCGCGCAGATGTTCGAAGCGCGTCAGCAGTTCTTCGAACTGCGGGTGAAACGCGCGGTGCCCGTCCTCCGGGGCGATGATGTTCAGCAGGTAGCCGGTCGTTCCCGCCACCCAGACGATCTCGGTCGTCAGCATCGGACCGGGCTCGTCACCCCCCGGCGCGCGGGCGAAGCGGATCTGGTGCCCCTTGAGTCCGCCGATCTCCCGCGGCTCGTCGACCTGCAGATCGAAGTCCTTCATGTTCGTCCGAAACGCCTGCAGACGCGCGCTGATGATCGCCTTCGGCGGCGTCCCGGCCGGCAGGCCGTACGCGACGAAGTGAATCAGCACCTCGTCCCGTTCCGGGATCCGAAACCGGACGAGCGCCGTGCCGGCCGTGCTCTTGTCCTCCAGCACCCAGGTCTCCTGCGGCGCGGCGATCCGGCAGGCGTAGTCGGTGTTGGTGTAGGTGCGACCGTCGATGCCCGTGGTGAACCGCTCGGCCAGCGTGGACGGGCGCGACTTCGACTCCGCGACCGTGATCTCCAGGCTCTCCGTCAGCGCCCAGCGCAGTTCCTGGGTACCCATCACCGTGTCGCTGTGAATGAACTTCAGCAGCGCGAACGACTCGCCCACCTCGTTGACGCTCGCGTCGACCGGAATCCAGCGATCCACGTAAACCTCGTTCCACATGTGCCCGCCCCAGTGCGTGCCCATGATCCGCTCGCCCAGCGCGACCCGGGTCGGAATGCCGGCCGCGCGGGCCAGCGAGGCGAACAGCGTCGTGTACTCGGTGCACTTGCCGGTCTTGCACTCCAGCACCTGCGAGCCCGAAAGCGTCTCGGCCGGCATCGATCCCTCGACGTAGTCGGACACCCACCCGGCCAGGGCCCGCACCGCCTGCATCGCGGTCTTGCTGTCGCCCACGATTTCCCGGGCCTGCGCGGCGATCGCCGGGTGTTCGGGTTCGATGTAACGCGTCGTCGCCAGGTAGGCCGCCAGTGATTCGTCCCGGATCGGCAGGGTCCGCGTGCTGTCGAGCGCCGGCGGCGCGCTGATCCGGACGACTGCTTCGTGCTGCCCGTCCTTCTCGGTGTGGCTGACGAGTCGCTGGCGCAGGTCCTCGAGTTCGAACCGCTCCAGCGCGATGTCCTTCCACCGCAGGCGGACGGTCAGTTCCGTCAGCCTCGCGAGGTTTCCGATCTCTTCCTTGATCGGAAACATCAGCACCTCGCGCCCCGCCATCGTCCAGTAGTCGATGTCTTCGGCCTCTTCCCGGCTGCACGATACGAGGTGCAGACTGGGCGACTTGAGCGTCATCTCGCGGACGTGCCCGGCCCGATCGTATTGCACGCTTCCGTGCGAGGGCGACACGGCCGACTTCATCTGCCAGGTGTGGCCGTCGTCATCGGTCCGGGTGCGCGTCAACGTGACGGTGTCGCGACTCCATTCGTCCGGGCGGATGACGCTGACCGTCAGTTCGGACTGGTCGGCGCGATCGGCGATCCAGTCGTCCAGGCAGACGTCGGGAATCGGTCCGTCGTCCAGGCTCACGGTGGATTGCGGGCCATCGCCGCCTTCGTCGCGGATCACCAGCAGGCCGTCCTCGATGCGACCGCTCTGCGCCTTGCTGCCGGTCGCGGACTGGCCGCGCATCTGCACCGAGATCGGCCGGTAGTTCCGGTCCACCACCCAGACGCTCTCACCGATCATCTCCTGCTTCTGCACACCGAACAGGTTGATCAGCACGCGCGTGTGCGTCGCATAGCGAAAGCTGCCATCCGGTTGCCGCGTGACGACGACATGCTGCCGCCCGTAGCGCTGGCCGTCAGCCATGTAGGCGTACCAGGCTTCCTTCTCGCGCGGACCGGCCGCCAGCGCCGTCACAGGGCCGGTCGAAAGCAGGATCAGGAGCAGGGGCAGGGTCGGCTTGTGCATCGTGAGACTCCTCGGAGGGCTACCCGGCAGCGTTCGGCGCTGCGCTCGTGCGCAGAGCGGCGCGATCCTACTGCCGGGGCGCGCCCGGCGGCAAGCACGAACCGGCGGGACACCGGGCGGACCGGCGACGCGCAGCGGCCGCAGGCCTGCCGCCACCGCGCACGCTGAACTCCAAACTCAGGTTCCCTCGGCGAGGGCGATCCGGGTACACTCAAACGCATCCTGTACGGATCCATCAGCACGATTGACAGGCTTGCGACCGGGCGACTCGATGACTGACACGCAGGTGACAACCCAGTTGCTGATCGACGCCTCGCAGGGGTCGCGGACCGCCCTGGATCAGTTGCTGCCGCAGGTCTACGACGAACTGCGGCGCGTGGCCGAGGCGCAGCTTCGCAACGAGCGGGCCGGGCACACCCTCGCGCCGACCGCCCTCGTGCACGAGGCCTACATCCGACTGATCGCGCAGGACCGCGTTGTCTGGCAGAACCGGGCGCACTTCTTCGCCCTCGCCGCCCAGGCGATCCGGCGGATCCTGATCGATCACGCCCGCCAGCGGCAGGCCCGCAAACGCGGCGGAGACTGGGGACGCATCACCCTGGCCGGCCTGCCGAGCGATACACCCGATGACCAGGTCGACCTGCTGGCTCTCGAGGAAGGACTCGCCGAACTCGCCAACCTGCACGAGCGGCAGGCCCGCGTCGTCGAACTGCGGTTCTTCGGCGGACTGACCGAAGCCGAAGTGGCCGAGGTGCTCGGCGTCCACCGCTCGACGGTCGCCGACGACTGGGCCCTCGCCCGCGCGTGGCTCTCGCGCCGCCTGGCGGAGCCGACCTCGTGACCCCCGACCGCCACGCCCGGATCGCGGAAGTCTTCGCGGCCGCCCGGCGCGTCGAAGGCGCCGCGCGGACCCGCCTGCTCGCCGAGCAGTGCGGCCAGGATGCCGACCTGCGGAGCGAAGTCGAGGCGCTGCTCGATCACCACGCCGCACCGCGCGTCAATCTCGATCAGCCGGCCCTCGATCAACTGCCGTCCAGCCTGCAGGCGGAACTGCCCGACGCGGCCCGCGACCGGACGCTGACGCCGCCCCCGATTCCCGGTTTCGACCTCGGCCCGCAGATCGGCGCCGGCGGCATGGGCATCGTCTATCGCGCCACCCAGCAGCAGCCCCGGCGCGATGTGGCGCTCAAGCTGGTCCGCCCGGGCTTCGCGCACCAGCACGCGCTCCGTCGCTTCGAACAGGAGGCCGCGATCCTCGCCCGCCTCGAACACCCCGCCATCGCGCGCCTGTACGCCTTCGGCGTGGCCGACGCCACCGGACGGGCCCAGCCCTACTTCGCGATGGAGTACGTCGACGGCAGCGATCTGCGGACACACCTGCGCACCCGGCAGCCGTCGCGCGACGCGCTGCTCGACCTGTTCGTGCGGATCGCCGAGGCGGTCCACTTCGCCCACACCCGCGGCGTGCTGCATCGCGACCTGAAACCGGGCAACATCCTGGTCTCCGCCAACGGACGGCCGAAGATCCTCGACTTCGGCATCGGCAAACTGCTGGACGAACCGGTCGATGATTCCGCCAACATCACCCTGACCGGACAGGTGCTCGGCACGCCCGCCTACATGTCGCCGGAACAGGCCGGCGGGGCGCTGGAGCAGGTCGACACCCGCTCGGATGTCTACTCCCTCGGCGTGGTGCTCTTCGAGATGCTCAGCGGGCAACTGCCGCACCCGGTCGCCGACAAGCCCTTCGCCCAGGCCCTGCGGATGATCGCCGAACAGCCGCCCGCGACGCTGCGCAGCACCGGCGACTTCGAGCGCGACCTCGAACTGATCGCCGGCAAGGCCCTCGAACACGAACCCGCCCGCCGCTACCAGAGCGCCGCCGCCCTGGCCGATGACATCACCCGCTTCCGACGGCACGAGCCGATCGCCGCCCGGCGACCGACCCTCGGATACCAGCTTGCCCGCCTGGCCCGGCGGCATCGTCCGGCGTTCGTCGCCGCCGGCGTCGCGCTCGCCGCTCTGCTGATCGGGGCCGTCGGCCTGACCTGGGGCCTGGTCGACGCCACCCGCGCCCGCGGACTCGCCGAGCAGCGCCTCCAGCGGGCCGAGAAGGCCGAACGCCTCTCGGCCGAACGACTGGTCGAGTCCGAGGCCGCCCGCACCGAGAGCGAACGCCAGGCCGCGATCACGTCGGCCGTCAACGCCTTCTTCAACGAGGACCTGCTGCGGCAACTCGATCCGGCCGTCGGACGGCACGATATCACGTTACGCGAGGCGATCGACGCCGCCCGCGATCGCCTCGCCGATCGCTTCGCCGACGAACCACTCGTCCGGGCTTCGATCCTCTACACGCTGGGCGATGCCTACGTGACCCTGGCCCGTTACGACGAGGCCGAAACACTGCTGATCGAGGCGCTCGAACTGCGCCGCGCCGCCCTCTCACCGGTGCACGACGACGTGATGGCCGCCGAGAGCGCCCTGGTGCTGGTCTACTCCGATCGCGGCGAAACCGACCGGGCGATCGAGATGAACGAACAGATGCTGGCCGCCCGGCTCGAAGCGTTCGGCCCGGAAAGCCCCGAGTCACTCGCGATGATGAACAACCTCGCGATGCTGCACATGGACCAGGGCGACCTCGAACGGGCGCTGCCGCTCAGCGAACGCGTCTGCACCACCATGCAGCGCGTCGCGCCGGACAACCCCGAAACGCTCGCCACGATGATCAACCTGGCGCTGCTCTACAAGCGGGTCGATCGCCTCGCCGACGCCGAAACACTGCTGACCGACTGCAACGACTTCGCCCGGCGCGTGCTGCCGGACGACCATCCCTACTTCGGCTACATCTGGAACCACCTCGGCACGCTCTACCTGCTCCAGGCCCGCCCGACCGACGCGGCCGCCGAGTTCGAACGCGTCGTCGACCTGCGGACGCGGCTGGTCGGCGACCGGCACCCCGGAACACTCACCGGACGCACCAACCTGGCCACGGCGCTGACCACCCTCGGCGAATTCGACCAGGCCGAGCGGATTTTCCTCGACGCGATCGAAATCCGCAGCGAGGAACTCGGACCCCGCCACGCCACCGTCCTCGCCAGTCAGCACAACCTCGCCCGCCTGTATCGCGAGGCCGGCGATCCGACCGCCGCGCGGCGCCTGACCGAACGCGTGCTGCAGGCCCGCACCGAGGACCTCGGCCCCGACCATCCCGACACCCTGCTGACCGCCGGACTGCACGGCGGCGTCCTCGCCGATGCCGGCGAACGCGACGCCGCCATCGTGCTCCTGACCGAGACGCTCGCCGCCCAGGACGAAACGCTCGGCCCGCGGCACACCGAGACCGTCTCGACCCGCTCGGAACTCGCCCGCGCCTACCTGGCCGCCGACCAGCCCGAATCCGCCCGCGAGGTGGCCGCCGATGCGCTGCGGGAGCTCACCCGCGGCCCCCATCCGCGCGTCGACCTGCACGTGGCCCTGCTCGTCACGCTCGGCCGCGCGCAGTGCGCCCTCGGCGCGATCGATGACGGCGCTGCCCGCCTCCGCCAGGCGGCCGCCTTGTGCCAGGCATCCCCGGACGCGGCCGGCTGCGCGGCCCTGCGATCCGAGGTCGATCTCTGCCCGTAAGGAGCGGGGTGGTGCCGCATGTCTGAACCCGGGCCAGTCCGACGATCCGCCGCGGGCGTTCGTTGGCGCTTCGTCTGGGCCCTTCCGCTGGCCTGGGCGACGCTCAGCTACTGGGCGCTGCATCATCCGGGTGACGAGTACGGCCTGTGGGCCGCGGGTTCGCTGGCCGGCATCTGGGTCGCGCGCTTCGTTCGCATCGTCGGCAGCATCTGGAACCCGGTGCCGGCGGTGCTGCTGTGCGGTGCGGCCGTGATGGCGCTGGCCGGGCTGCTGCTGGACCTGTTGCGCACGCCGCGAAAGTTGTGGCTGCTGCTGTGGCTTGGCGCCGCGCTGCTCGTGCTGGTCACTTCGCTGAACGCGTATCCGAGCTACCAGCGGGCGATGCAGAAGAACGGCTCGCTGCTCGCGTACGTGCTGTTCGCCGCGAACCTCGGCCTGACCGCGGCCAGCGCCGTCGCGCTGCCGGTGATGACCACCTGGCGGGCGCTGCAGCGCCGCCCCGGGCCCGGCCACTGCCAGGTCTGCGGCTACAACCTGACCGGCAGCCCCGACGAACGCTGCCCGGAGTGCGGGCACCCGATCGCGGACGCCCGGGACGATCCGGGCATCCGCGACTGATCGCGGGCATCCGCGCTCAGCCGAACAGCGTCTTCCGGGCGGCTTCGGTAATGGCGACGACAGCCGGGTTGTGCAGGCGTCGTTCTCCGGAAATGGCGTAGAACTGCTCACCGATGCCGGGCAGTTCACCCACGGCCCGCACGTTGTACTGCCTGGTGATCGCGTCGGCGATCGCGCTCGGCCCGGCAAACGCGCCGAGCCCGGCCTGGCCGCACGCCTTCAGCAGCGCGCTGTCTTCGAACTCCGCCACGGTCCGCGGATGCAGGTCGTGGTCGTCGAGCCAGCGCTGCAGATCGCGTCGCAGCGCGGTGTTGCGGGTGGGAAGCAGGAACGGGGCGCCGTCCAGGGAGGCCGGGAAGTTCCGACGCAGCCGGGTCGCCAGCTTCGGCACCGCGAAGACGGTCACGCCGGACTCCCCCAGCAGGTGGTTGTAGACGCGAAAGCTCGAGTCCGCCTGGCTGGGCGTGTCGGCGATGACGACATCCAGCTTGTGCAGCGCCAGTTCGGCCAGCAGATCCGCAACCTTGCCCTCGCTGCAGACGAGCCGGACGGTGTCTTCGAGCTGAAACGCGGGCACCAGCAGGTGGTAGACGATCAGCTTGGGAACCACGTCGGCGACCCCGACGTGCAACGGGTGCGCACGCCCCGGCCCGTGCCCGCGGATCGCCTGCTGCAGTTCCTCGCCCAGCGTGAAGATCTCGTCCGCGTAGCGGTACACCACCGCGCCGAACTCGGAGAGCTTCAGACGCCGGCCCTGCCGCACGAACAGGTCCTGGCCCAGTTGCCGCTCGAGCACCCGAAGCTGGCTCGAGATCGTCGGCTGCGCCAGCCCGAGCCGCGCCCCGGCCGCCGAGATCGTGCCCTCGCGGGCCACCGTCCAGAAGTACAGCAGGTGGTGATAATTGAGCCAGTCCATCGCGGTCTCGCATATCGAAAAATACGAATAACAAAGGTGAATATATCTATTTTGTGAGAGAAGGGGAAGGCGCTACGATTCTGGTGCCGACAAGACGCCCACGGGCGAAAGGAGAAGCGCAATGGTGGTCCGGTTCACATTCCGAGGTCTGAAGCGCGAGGAACACGTCCGGCAGTTCGGGCTCCGCTGCCTGCGGTACGCCCTCGGACGCTTCGCCGCCGACCTCCGCGACGTCGAGGTCATCCTCGAGGATTCCAACGGCGACAAGGGCGGAATCGACAAACGCTGCCGCATCAGCATCCGACTGCGACGCGGCGGCGTCCTGCAGGCCTCGGTCCGCGACGCCAGTTGCGAGTCGGCCCTGCATCGCGCAACCAGCCGCCTGCGGCGTCAACTCCAGGCGGCCGTAGGCGAACGCAACCAGCGCAAGCCGCATCGCCTCCGAACCGGGGCCGCCACCACCTGACGCGGCCCCGACGGACCCGGGGAACTTCCCCGAACCAGGAAGCACGTCGTCCGACCCGACCCTCGGGAACGGCCGGACGACAACACACACCGGCCGGGCGTTGCCGCGACGCTCGGCCGGATGGTATCTGAGGTCGGCCGCCCGTCGGCGGACCGCCCGCGGTCGGAACCGGGACACAGGGAGTGGGCATGGCGACTCTTGAAGCTGCCGAGCACGCGACGCCGCCGCTGCGGCGACTGATGCAGTTGATCGCGCCCGAACGGCACGACGTCGGCGTCGTGATCACGTTCTCCGTGCTGGTCGGACTGCTGACCCTCGCGGTTCCGATCGCCGTCCAGGCACTCGTCAACTTCGTGGCCTTCGGCGGACTGGTGCAGCCGCTGCTCATCCTCAGCGCGGTCCTGTTCGCCTTCCTCGCCCTGGCCGGGTTCGTCCGAACGATCAAGACCTACGCGGTCGAAATGATCCAGCGGCGACTGTTCGTCCGCACCGCGCACGAACTCGCCCATCGCCTGCCGCGCGTCCGCATGTCCGAGTACGATCGGCACCACGGACCCGAACTGGTCAACCGGTTCTTCGAAGTGCTGACGCTCCAGAAAGCCGGATCGATCCTGCTGCTCGACGGCATCGGCGTCGCCCTGCAGAGCTGCATCGCACTCGTCATCCTCGCCTTCTACCACCCGTTCCTGCTGGCGTTCGACATCGTCCTGGTCGGCGTGGTGGCCCTCATCCTGTTCGTCGTCGGGCGCGGCGGCGTCGCAACCGCCATCGCCGAGTCCAGGGCCAAGTACGCCGTCGCGGCCGCACTCGAGGAAATCGCCCGCAACCCGCTGACCTTCAAGTCGCTCGGCGGCATGCAGTACGCCGCCGGACGCACCGATCGCCTCGCCGTCGACTACGTCCAGGCCCGCCAGGCGCACTTCCGAATCGTCCTCCGCCAGATCGTCGGCGCCGTCCTGCTGCAGGCCGTGGCCGGGACCGCACTCCTGCTGGTCGGCGGCTGGCTCGTCATCCAGGGACAACTCACCCTCGGCCAGCTTGTCGCCGCCGAACTGATCGTCGCCAGCATGCTCGCGGCCTTCGCCAAGTTCGGAAAACAGCTCGAGAGCTTCTACGACCTGCTGGCCGGCGTCGACAAGCTCGGACAGTTGCTCGACCTGCAACTCGATCTCGCCCGCGCAGGCACCGCCGACGGCGGGTCCGGACCGGCCGGACTCCTCGTCCATGACGTCTCCTACGCCTTCCCCGGCCGCCCGCCGATCATTCAGGGGCTCAGCCTGCAGGTCGAGCCGGGGGAACGGGTCTGCGTCTTCGGCACCCAGGGCAGTGGCAAGAGCACGCTGGCCGAACTGCTCTACGGTGTCCGGACGCCCGCGCATGGCTACCTGGCGCTGGACGGTGATGACTACCGCGACCTCGGTTCCGAATCGCTGCGGTCCGCCGTCGCGCTGGTCAAGGGCTTCGAAGTCATCGAGGCCTCCATCTTCGAAAACGTCCGCCTCGGCCGGTCGGAGATCGACCGCGCCATGGTCCGCGAGGCGCTCGACCGCGTCGGTCTGCTCGACGAGGTCCGGCTGCTGCCGGACGGGATCGAAACGCCGTTGAACGCCCAGGGCCGCCCGCTGTCCGGCGGACAACTGCGCCGCATCCTGATCGCGCGGGCCATCGTCGCCCGCCCGCGACTGATCGTCGTCGACGGGCTTCTGGATGACCTCGACGCCGACGCCACCCGCCAGGTGCTGCAGGCACTGTTCCATCCCGATCGAAGCTGGACCGTGGTCGTGCTCAGCCACGCCCCGCACATGCCGCCCGGTTTCGATCGCCAGTTGCAGTTGTCGGCCCTGTACCAGGCCGGCGACACCGACGCGTCCGTCACCGCGGAGAGCGCCCGATGAACTCGATCTTCATCGCCCCACAGAACACGCCCGCCACCTCCGCCATGAACCGGCTGCGCTCCAGCATCTGGATCCGGCGCGGCGGCACGCTCGCGATCGTCATGCTGGTCGGACTGCCGATCCTCCTGGCCTTCGTGCCCTGGCAGCAGAACGTGGTCGGCAGCGGACGGGTGATCGCCTTCGCGCCACTCGATCGCCAGCAGAGCATCGAGGCCCCGATCGACGGACGGATCGTCACCTGGCACGTGCAGGAAGGCTCCGCGGTCACGACCGGCATGCCGCTGCTCGAGATTTCCGACATCGACCCCGACCTGGTCCGTCGGCTGGAACGCGAGAACGCGGCGCTGCTCGGCAAGATCAGCTCGTACGAGGACAAGCTCGGCGCATACGAGGTGCAGGTGGAAGCGCTCGAGACCAGTCGCGACCTGGCCGTCGCCGCCGCCCGCTTCCGACTCGAAACCGCCGCCGAACGGATCCGCGCGGCCGAGCAGGCCAGGGTCGCCGCCCGGGCCAAGCTGGACGCCGCCGAGGCCCAGGAACGGCGGATGAAGCGACTGCTCGCCGAAGGGATCGCCTCACGCCGCGAGTTCGAAGTCGCCGATCGCGACGCCAACGTCGCCCGAACCGACCTGGCCCAGGCCGTCGCCAGCCTGCGGGCCGCCGAAGCCGACCGCGCCTCCCAGGAACAGTCGCTCGAGGAAACCCGCGCGTCCGCCGATGCCCGCATCGCGTCGACCGTCGCCGCCATCCGCGAAACCGAGACGCGCCTGCAGGACGCGCGCGGTTCACTGGCCCGCCTGGAAGTGCGCATGGCCCGCCAGCAGTCACAGGTCGTCACCGCGCCCCGCAACGGTACGGTCTTCCGGCTGGTCGCCAACCAGGGCGGCGAAATCGTCCGGGCCGGTGATCCGCTCCTGGTCCTCGTGCCCGACACCAGCGATCAGGCCGTCGAGTTGTGGATCAGCGGCAACGATGCCCCGCTGGTCGCCGGCCGCAACGTCCGCCTCCAGTTCGAGGGCTGGCCCGCCGTGCAGTTCGCCGGCTGGCCCTCCGTCGCGGTCGGCACCTTCGGCGGACGGATCGCGCTGGTCGACGCCACCGATGACGGCACCGGCCGTTTCCGTGTCCTGGTCGTGCCGGACCCCGACGATCAGCCCTGGCCCGAGCAGCCGTACCTGCGGCAGGGCGTCCGCGCGAAAGGCTGGGTCCTGCTCGACGAAGTCCGCCTCGCGTACGAACTGTGGCGGCAGCTCAACGGTTTTCCGCCTACGATTCAGCGGGCCGACGCGAAACCCGATCTCGCGAGGAAACGCCTGAAATGACCAGACGATTGTTGGTCTGTACCCTGGCACTGTCGCTCACCGGCTGCGTGCGACTCGACGATATCGACTGGCCCGGACGACGGTTCGCCGCCCGCCTCGAAACCATGCGCACGCTCGACCTGCGCGAAAGCGTCCTCGCCCAACGGGACCCGCAGCCCTCCGCCCGCCCGCCCGCCGCGACACAGCCGGCCTTCGAGGCGATCCCCCGGCCGCGGGCCACCGCCCCGGCGGCGCCCGATGCCCGGCCGCTGACGCTCGACGCGCTCCGCTACCGCGTGCTGGCCGAGAACCTCGGGCTGCGCGTTACGTTGCTGGATCCGCAGATCGCGGCCACGCGGATCGGCGAAGAGGAAGGGCGTTTCGACGCGACCGTCTTCGGCGGTGCCCGCTACAACCGGCAGGAGCTTCCCGAGCGCGACAGCGAAATCGTCTCGTTCACCAGCGACAACAAGGACCTCGACAAGCAGATCGTCAAGCTGACCAGCGTCGAGCAGACCAAGGAACGCGTCGGCGCGGAACTCGGCCTCCGGATGCCCCTGGCTTCCGGCGGCCGACTCGAAGTCGCCCAGACGCTCGACCAGGACAAGAAGACCTCGCCCCGGGACTTCGAGTCCTACATCAGCGGGCTCAAGTTCTCCCTCAGCCAGCCGCTGCTGCGGGGCGCCGGCCGGGCGTTCAACCTGGCGGGCCTGCGGATCGCCGCCTACCGTCACCAGGCGGTCCAGGCCCGGACCAAGCTGGCCACCATCCGCCTGCTGGCGATCGCCGAGAAGGCCTACTGGCGCGTCTACGCCGCCCAGCGGGTCCTCGACGTGCGCCGGCAGCAGTACGAACTCGCCAACCGGAACCTGCAACTGGTCCAGCGACGCGTCGACGAAGGACTGTCGCCGCAGATCGAGGTGATTCGCGCCGAAGTCGGGGTGGCCGAACGGCTCGAAGCCCTGATCGTCGCCGAGACCGGCCTGCGCGTGCAGCAGCGCGGCCTCTCCGTGCTGCTGAACGGCAGCGACGCCGAGATGGCCGCCCCGCCTGACCTGCTGGCCGGCACCGAGCCGTTCCTGGTCCCGTACGAACTGGACCGCGCCCGGCTGGTCGAGACCGCCCTGCGCGAACGGATGGAACTGCTGGACCTCGAACTGCGACTGGCCGAGGACGCCCTGCGGATCGACCTGGCCCGCAACCAGACGCTGCCCCTGATCATGCTCGATTTCGAATACGGACTGCTCGATCGCAGCGGTTCCCTCGCGACCGCCTGGAGCGGCATGTGGGACTTCGATCACTCGGAGTTCAGCATCGGTCTGCGGGGCGAACTGCAGGTCACCAACCAGGCCGCGCGCGAACGCCTGCGACGCGCGACCCTGCAGCGCACCCAGCGACTCGCTTCGCAGGCCCAGCGACGACAGGCGATCATCCAGGAAGTGCACGACACGGCCGACCTGCTCACCCAGAACTGGCAGCGGATCCTGGCCGCCCGCAAGAACGTCGCCGTGGCCGGCGTGAACTACGAAGCCGAGCAGAAGCAGTTCGCCGCCGGCACCCGCACGATGCGCGAGGTGCTCGAGGCACTGGCCCAGCTTGGCGATGCCCAGCGCCGCGAAATCCGCGCGATCGTCGAATACCAGGTGGCCCAGATCGACCTGGCGTTCGCGACCGGCACGCTGCTGGGCTACGCCCGGACCGAACTGCGCATGCCACGCGCCACCGAACCGCCGCCGCCTGTGGAGACGCCTCCGGCCGGTGCAGCCGCATCCCGGCCCGCGGCCGCGGACGGGTAACGCGCGCCTACTTGCTGGTGGTCGGTTTGCTTCGCGTGAGCCTGGCCCGGGGTTCGCACAGGGGAGGGCGGCCGCCCGGGCCAATCAGGCTGGCCAGCGTCGTCGCGCGGAAACGCTTGCGAATCGTGCGGGTCGTGTCGTCCAGCAGGTTGTGCAGCCCGCACAGCCGGGTGTGCCCCGTGATCCCGAGCGGGCACTCCGCGATCGGCGCCGGCGCGTTGCCGGTCGCATCGAGGATGTCGAGCACCGAAACCTTGCCCGGCGCCACCTGCAGACTGAAACCGCCGCCCAGTCCACGCTGCGAACGGACGATCCCCGCCCGCGCGAGTTGCTGCAGCACCTTCGACAGGTACAGCCCCGGCACGCGAACCTCGGCCGCGATGTCCCGCGCGGTCCACGGCCGCTCCGGATGCTGGGCCAGGAAGACCGCGGCCCGCAGCGCATACTCCGCCGTCGATGAAACCATGCGGATGATCTTATCCTGAATGGCCCGCCGAACCCAACGGAATCGCAGACGGGCGTTCAACCCGGGATACTCCGACGCTCCACCCGACCGCCAAACGTCCGAACACCGCCATCCGGCATGCGTTAGAATCTCGCCCGACGACTCGCGCAGCCAACGGCTAAGGAGCAGCACCGTGAAACCGGCTGAGAACGCGGCGGAACCGGCCGGGCGGTGCGGACACCCTCCATCACGTCCGGGCGCCCGCGCGAACCGGCGCTGCGCCGTCGCGCTGCTGATCGCCGCCTGCCTCGCGGGACAGGCCGCGGCCGGCGACGAGGCCCGCGCGATCATCACCGGGGTCGAGGCGCTCCGGTGCAGTGGCAATCCCGCCGCCCTCGTCGTCTGGGGAACCGCCCGCCCACTGGTCGTCGGGCCGCAGGGCCGCGTCTTCGCCGCCGCCGGACACGCCGGTTCGGGCAGGCTGGTCGTGCTCGGGCACGGATCCTTCGTCCGCGACGAGCACCCCGATTCCGTCCGCTTCACCGCCAACGCGATCGAATGGCTCGCCGAAGACGCCGCGACGATCCGCGTGCACGGCGCGGCCACGCCCGTCCTGGCCGAACTCGAGCAGCGCGGCCGGTCGGTCCGCGCGACGAAGACCACGCCCGCCGACCTGGCTTTCGACGACGTTGACGTGATCGTCGCATCACCGCAGGCCTTCGCCGCGGCCGATCGCCTGGAGGAACTCGACCGCTGGCTGCGTGCCGGCGGCGGCCTGCTGCTGGTCGAGACGGCCTGGGGCATCCTGCAGTTGAACCCCGACCTCGAACTCGACACGCTCGCGGCCCATCAACTGCTGGCCGGCACGGGGATCCGCTTCACCGACGGCGCCCACTCGGGCTACGGCCCCGACGGCACCTATCCGATCGATGCCGACCTGCTGACGCTCGCCAACGCCACCACCGCCCTGCGGGTCCTCGATGGCACGCGGGCCGGCGACCCGGCCATGGCCGCCCGCGTCACGGCCGACGCCCTCCGCCGCGCCCCGCTCGACAGCGGCCTGATTCGAGCCGCACAGTCGCTCGCCCACGCACGACGGACGGAACTCGATGCCCGCTACGCCCGCCTGGATGCCCAGCGCCTGACGCCCGACGAGGATGCCCTGGCCTTCGCGCTGCTCGACCTCGATGCCCGCATCGCCGCCACCGCGGCGCCGCGCGATCTTCGCCCGCATGCGTCCGCCGCCGCCTTCCCCGGACCGGTCGGCGACCCGGCCCGCGATACCGAGGTGCGGCTCGACCCGCGCATTCCAGGCTGGCGGACGACCGGCCTGTACGCGCCGCCCGGAGCGCCGGTGACGATCGAGCTTCCCGAAGACCTGGTCGACGCGGGCCTGGTCGCCCAGATCGGCGCGTGGCGGGATCCGCACGATCACCCGTACCGCGTGCGCCTTCGTACCGCGCTCCGCCGGTACCCGCTGCGGGCCGCGTCGACCGAGGTCGCCAGCGCGATCGGCGGTCCGCTGTACCTGGACCTGCCCCCGTCGCGCGACGCCCGCCCGGACGCGCCGCTCGTGATCCGCGTGCGGGGTGCGGTCCCCGCGCCGCACTACCGCCACGGCCGGACCGACCCGGAGGACTGGCGGACCGAGATCCGGCATCGCCGCGTTCCGTGGGCCGAGTTCGAATCGGACCGTCTCGTGCTGACCGTGCCGTCATCGGCGGTGCGCGCGGTCGAGCATCCCGACCGGGTGATGGCGCACTGGGACCGGGTGCACGCCGCGATGCAGTCGCTCGAGCCGCGGACCGCGAATCACTGGGCGGACCGGCAGTATCGCTACGTGGCCGACGCGAGCGTCAGTTGGGGCTACATGTACTGCCCGGCCGACGCGCCGATCGTGATCCCGCTGCACGAAGCGGACGAGATGTTCAAGCTGGAGAACTTCGACGCCGAGGGCGCCAACGAGTTGTGGGGGCACTATCACGAAATGGGGCACGCGCACCAGAACCCGCTCTGGACCGATGGGGCCACCAGCGAGGTGACGGTCAACATCTTCACCGTCTACGCCCTGCACACCGTCAACGGCTACCCGCTGGATGCGGACGTGATGCGGAGCACGCCCCGCGAGGCCCGCGAGACATTCAGCGCGCACCGCGCGGCCGGCAGACCGTTCGAAGAGGTCGGCGGACCGTTCCCGCGCCTGCAGTTCTACGCGCTGCTCTGGCACGAGTTCGGCTTCGATGCGTTCCGCGAGACGTTCAGCCGGATCCGGGCCACCCCCGCCGACCGGCGACCGAAGAACGACACGGCCGAACGGAACCTGTTCCTGGTGCACTTCAGCGAGACGGTCGGAAAGAGCCTCGTCGCGTACGGCCGGGCCTGGGGACTCGAGGTCAGCGACGAGGCAACGGAGCGCCTCGCGAAGCTGCCGGAATGGCTGCCTGAAGCGGTGGACAAGTGAAGAGTGAGAGTAGTCACAAAGCGACGGCGGCGGAAATGGCGGTGACACTGTTCGCGGTCACGAGCGGCACCTGCCCCGAGTGCGGGCACGCGATTCCGGCTGCATGAAAACGTACTTCACCTACAGGCGGCCCGCGACGATGCTGACGTCCGGGCTGGGAGGCGCGTTCGTCTTCAACTGCCAGGTGACGCTCGTCTGGCTGGGGATCCCCTTCGTGGGCAGCGCGCACATCTGGAACCGATACGTCGTGCCCGTCAACCTGACCCTGGGGACGCTGCTGCTCGCGCTGGTCATCGCGCTGGGGATCTGGTTGCAGGAGCATCTTCGCCGGCCGCGGTTCCTGCTGGCTTTCTGCCTCGGACACGCCAGCATTCCGCTGGCCGCCTGCCTGGTCTCGATCGTCACCGACATCGCCCCGGTTGGCCCGGCGCTCTTCCTGACCGCGCTGACCCAGGTGACTCTGCCGGTCTTCATCGGCACCTGGCTCGTCTGCCGGGCCGTGTGGGGCATTCCGATCCGGCCGGGACGCTGGCCCGAGTGCCAGGCGTGCGGCTACGCCCTTCGCGGGAATGTCAGCGGCCGCTGCCCGGAATGCGGGACCGCCTGGGATCCTGCGCACCAGGAGTGAAACGCAAACGCGCGAACCACGCACTCCCGTATGTCGCGGCCCCCCCCCGATCAGTCGCGCGAATACAGCTCGCCGTTGAAACGGAAGCCCCGCAGCGTCGGCACCCAGTCGCCGTCCGCGTTCCGGTTCAGCTCCAGCCGGAACTGCCGCCCGCCCGGCGTGTTGTAGTAGGGACAGTCCGGCCCTGTGGCCAGCACGCCCTGGGACAGGTCGGGAAACAGGTCCCACGATACGTTCGCCGTGTTGGTCCACCGCATCTGCCCGCCCGGCTGCACGTGAATCGTGCCGTTGTGCCACGCGTTCAGAACCGGCAGGCGGGTGTAGTCGCCCGGCACGTCCGCCAACTGCACCTGGTCCCACGGCGCATCGGCCGTCGCGTACCGCAACGCGACATGCAGCGGCGGGTAGGCCGATTGCAGCCGGCGAACCAGGGCCTCGTGGTAGTAGTCCGCCTCGTAACGCCCCTCGAAGTCCGCCGGCCAGGTGCCGCGGTCGAACCACTGGTGCGGCTGGGCCTCCAGCCCCAACTCGGGATAGCGCCCGAACAGGTGGTGATAGAACTCGTGCTGCAGCCACTGCGGCAGGTAGGCCCGCCGCTCGATGTTGCGGTAGTCACCATCGCCGAGATGCGGCGGCTTGCGCAGCAGCCAGCGGTCATCGATGATGAAGAACGGCCCGCCGGCCGGAGCCTGCCCCATCCCGCCGGTAATGAACTCCGCGTTCTCGAAGTCGGGGTACTGCTCCGGCACGTGCGACGGATAGACCAGCCACCACCAGTCCGTCTCCTGCTGAAGCGCCTGCGGAATCGCGGCCCAGATCTCACCGGCATCAACCGGGCTCGCGAGGTACGTGCTGCCGCTGAGCACCGCCGCCCGAACCGCCAGTTCCAGATCAGGCAGCGACAGGACCTCCGTCTCGACCCCGAGCTGCCCGCCCGTCATCGCCAGCACGTACGCCTCGAACAGACGCAGCGACTCGTGCACGACACGATAGTCACCGGCCGCGACCCGCGGATCCAGGCTGTGCGTCACCGGAATGCCGCCGCCGGCGTTCAGCTCGGCCAGGTCACGCGGCTCGATCCCGGCCGACGCGCCCGCCACCACGACCGTCAGCCGCACCGTGCGATGCGGCGCGGTGACCGCGGCGCCGCCGTCAAGCCGCCAGTCGACCATGTCGGTCAGCATCCGCAGCGCGTAGTAGCACGGCGGCGTTCCGATGTTGATCCCGAACGGCTGCCGCGGCAGACGCTGCCAACTGAGGTGCCCGACCGGGTACCGGCTCCACAGCGCGTCCAGCCGCACACGGGCCTGCTGGTACCGCCGGGCGTGGTACATCGTCTCGACCGCGTCGAAGGTCCGCAGCGCATCGATGTACTGCGCGGAGAAGTTCTCCACGCCGTAGGGCGCGAGAAACCCCAGCGCCCGGTCACGGATCGGGTCGTACAGCTTCTCGCCCGGTGCCTGCACCTGCCCGGCCACGCCCGGCTGGGCCACGGCGCTGCCGGCCAGGCTGACGATCGTCACGATGCCTGCGGCGATTCGAACGGCGTGCAGCATGGTTGCCTCCCATCCGCGAGTGTACCGCCTGGGTAACACCAGCGTGCGCTCCCGATGCCGATTTGGCGGTGCCCGCACCGGCGGTCGTGTGAATCCGGTAATTCTCCGGTCCGGCCCCGACCTCCCCGGCGTGAAGAAGACAGACCGGTCAACCGCCCTCCCTGTTCCGGAGGCGGGGCCCCGGCCGCGAACGAAATCGGCACTCGATGTCTCGGCCGGCGCAAGCGGCAGGCAATCAGCAATCAGCAATGAGGACACATCGAACGCCCTGATTCGACTGGAGGCATCATGATTCCGCGCGCTGCTCACATCCTGATTGTCATCGCCGTCCCGCTGCTGCTTGCGGGTTGCCCGTCCCTGGATGGCCTCTGTGCGCTGATCGAGGGCGACGGGGCCGCGGATCGGACCGTCTCCGGACAGTTCGCGGCCCAGCCCGCTGCGCCGCTGGCCGATGCGATCCCGGCACGGGTCTACGAACGTCGCGACGAGGACTACAACCGCCAGCATCCCGACCTCGGTAACGCCAGCGTCTCGTTCAACGTCCTGACGCTGGTCTTCAGGCTCGGGACGACCGTGGCGCAGGCCGACGCGCTGCTGGCCGACATCGGGGCCGAGATCGCCGGTGGCGTGCCCGGCCTGTCCGACCAGGCTCCGGGCATCCTGCAGCTCCGGGTCCCCACGTCGACGCACGACGAGATGGAAACCCTGCTCGATTCGCTCAACGCGAATCCCCTCGTTGAACTCGCGGTCCAGGCCATCCAGGAGGAACCACTGGTCAAGCCGCGGCACAATGGCTCGATCCCGGTCAACTACCTGTGGAAACGGATTCCCGATGGCACCAACGACGACCAGGAACTGATCGGCCTGCCGCAGATGTGGAACCTGAACGCCGCGCTCGCCAAGCAGGGGGCCTTGGTCGAAACCGGTGTGCTCGATTCCGGCTTCATCAACCAGGATCACAAGGACCTCATCCGCTTCGGAAACCTGACGCCGGGAATCGTCCGACCGCACGGAACCGCGGTCGCCGGCATCATCGCCGCCGAGTTCTCGAACGGCGAAGGGATCGACGGCGTCAACCCGTACGCCCTCGTGCATGGCTTTGCCGACACCGATTCGCTCGGACTGTCCTACCTGCTGGCCAGCGTCCCCCAAACGCAGGTCGTCAACATCAGCCTGGGGTGGGACTGGGGCGTGGATACCACGACCAGCCCGGCCATCCAGGCCAAGGCCGACCTGTACGGGCAGGTCGCCGCGCTCGAACTGGAACTCGCCGACCTCGCGGGCGTCACCCCGCTCGTCGTCGCCGCGGCCGGTAACGAGTCCGCCGACTTCACCGACGCCGCCGGCGGCTTCCGCCTCCAGCCCGCCCGGTACGGCTCGCGCTACGCCAATGCGTCCATCGTCCACGGCGTCGAGAACATCATCGTCGTCGAAGCCGTCCAGCACGACGCCGCCGCGGCCGGCCGGGCCCGACGGATGCCGCTGTCGAACGTCAACGGCGACATCTCGGCCCCGGGCGCGACGGTCTGGAGCCTCGCCCAGGGGAACACCTACGCACCCGTCGACGGCACGTCCTTTGCCGCACCGCTGGTCACCGGCCTGGCCGGCTACATGCTGGCGCTCGAGCCCACGCTGACGGCGACGCAACTCAAGCAACTGATCAAGTCCAACGGCGTCGCGGTCGACGGCGGCGCCAGCCCGCGCATCAGCGCCTTCGACACCGTCATGGACATCGACCGCGTGACCGGATCGGACCGCGTGCTGCGCCGCCTGCTCGACATCGACGACGGCACCCTCGACGGCAACCAGCGGGTCGAGTGGGGCACGTCGACCGATTACCTCGAGGAGGACGCCGACAACGACAACGGCATCGGCGACGGCCGGATCGACATGTCCGACTTCCGCCGCTTCCGCGACTGGCTGGTCTACGTCGAAAACGCCAGCGGCCTCGCGCTCGACGGCTCGGCCGACCATCCCAAGAAAGACGTCGACGGCAACACCGTGGTCGAGGATCCGAACACCGAGAACGTCTATCCTCGCGCTGACTTCAACGGCAGCGGCGATCTCAGCAGCACGGGGGCCCGACCGATGAAGGGCGCTGCGCCGCGGATCTCCGGCAGCACCGGCCCGCTCACGGACCTGGCGGTCTTCAAGCTGCTGTTCAACGATCCGCACTACAGCGCCGCCGAACTCGACGGCCTGCTCGAATCCGGCGACATCGCCGTCTGGCCGAAGACCTGCCTCGCAAGCGGCGACGTTTCGGACGTCGTCTCCAGGGTACTCGACGCGACCGGCAGCGAGGTCGACACGCACACGCATACGACCGCCGATCCGCACCGGATCTACACGCTCGCGCCCGGAAACTACACCGTCCGGATCCAGGCCCGCGACCTGGCCGGCCAGGTGCTGTTCACCAACGAACGGAACATCGCCGTCCTGCCCGGCAGCGACGATTACATCAACCCCGGCAACTGCGAAAAGCAGAAGCTCCAGGTGAGGATGACCGCCTTCACGCAGGTCATCGTCCGCGCGCAACGGCTGCGACCCGGCAGTTCACCGGCCAGCGGCCTGTACGACCTCGACGAGCAGAAGATCGATACCGACACGATGCCGCGCGATCAGACCGCGTTCACCGGCAGCGCCACCGAGGAACTGGAACGGACCGACCAGTTGCTCGACGCATCGGCCTTCGGGCAATCGACACAGAACTCGGCCATCGAATTCGATGCCGACGGCCTGCCGACCGGTGCCGGCGGAACCCTCCACGTCGACGGAAACGCGCAGGCCTATCGCCAGCGCTGGTGGACCTCGGCGCAGTGCTTCAGCGAGGCCAAGTACTTCATCATCGTGCCCGAAGGACAGACGTATCTCTTCCGCTCAGAGATCACGTTTGAAGGGTACAACCTGCACGCGTCCTACCGTCTCTTCGGCAGCACCCGCGCCGGCGTCGCGATCGACGTCACCCGCGAACGCGCGGACCTGAACCTGCCCCACGAACTGGAACTCCCGACCGGACAGTACCGGGTCATCTATCACAACGAGGTCCAGCCCGCCGCCATTCACGGCGGCCTGACCAACGTCACCCAGGAAGCAACGATGGAATACGGCTTCACCCTCGACCCCGTCCCGACCAGCCCCGGCAACAGCTAGAACAGTGAGCAAGCAGCAGGTGAACAGGCAAACAGGCAGGCAGGCGAGCAGGAGTCGCGTCACGACCCGGGCGATGTGCCACACCACACGCGGGGTTGGCAGAAGAAAAGCCCGCCGGAAGCGCTCTTCCGACGGGCGTTCAATGTGGAGCCGATGAGATTCGAACTCACGACCTCTTGCATGCCATGCAAGCGCTCTCCCAACTGAGCTACGGCCCCAATCTGTTGTCTCCGGCCACGGATGGGTCAGCGGCCGGAAGTGGTGAGGGGCGGACTTGAACCGCCGACTCCGGCATTTTCAATGCCGTGCTCTACCAACTGAGCTACCCCACCAGTCGCTTCGCCCCGGGCCCCAATCGCGACCCGAGTTCCACAGGCTAGGGCAGCGCCCCAGCCGCGTCAACCCTCATCGGCCAGCCACCGCCCCGTCTTTCGTCCAACCGCCGATTGCCGCCGAACCGCCGCCTCCCCGGCCGGGCACGCCGACCGGCCGACCCCGGGATTATGGGGCCTCGGACGCGTCCGCTCCCGCCGTGCGGTCCGGGCTCGTCCGCGGGCTGAACAGCAGGCCCAGTTCGAACAGCAGCGCCATCGGAATCGACAGCATCACGTGGCTCAGCAGGTCGGGCGGGGCGATCATCCCGGCGATGATCACGATCCCCAGGATCACCGCCTTCCGGTAGCTCGCCAGCTTGTCACGCGGCACGATCCCCGTCCGCGTCAGGAACACCACCACCAGCGGAATCTGGAACGCCATCCCGAACGCGATCGCCAGCACCAGCACGAAATGCAGGTAGTCGCCGATCTTCAGGTGCGTCGTCACCATCCCCCGCCGATCGTCCCGCTGCAGCGGCACCGAGTACGTCCGCTCGCTCGTCGAAACCTTCAGCTTCTGCTCCGACTCGTTGAACCAGACGCCACCGTTCGGCGGTTCACTCGGGTCGGCCAGGAAAACCGGCACGTCCAGCGGCGGGACCAGGTGCTCGGCACTCTCCTCATCGACGAAATCGATCCCGAGCAGCCGCGAAACCGGGCCCGGCTCGGCCGTCGGCATCGGCAGCCAGTTCGCGAACCCGATCAGGAAGTTCAGGCTCAGCACCAGCACGAACGTGTACATGAACGCCACGCCCGTCAGGAACAGGGCCGCCGACACCGGAATCAGCTTGTAGACCCACGCCTTCTCACGCTTGTAGAGCCCCTTGGCCACGAAGCTCCAGATCAGCCCGAAGATGATCGGCGCCGCCACCACGATCGCCAGGAAGATCACCAGCTTGATGTACATCAGCATCGGTTCGACCGGCGAGGTCGCCAGCAGTCCGTCCGGCTGACCGTTCTGCATCAACGCCAGCCGCAGCGGATGAACCGTCCACGACCACAGGTACCGCGCCGGCCAGAAACACACGATCACCGCACCCACCAGCACGAAGATGCTGCGAATCACGACGGCCCGCAGTTCGTCCAGGTGCTCGCCAAGGCTCATCCGCACGGCATGCGGGTCCTCCCTCTCAGAAGCCGGACCGGGCAGCGGGGTGGGACCCTGCCGCGGGGCGTCGGACGGATCGGTCTGGTCTGTGGGCATGCGCAGAAAGCTCCGGAACCGCTCTCGGCCGCTGTCGGCCTCTCCCGTCTGATCGGCTGATGCGCCGCTGGGGGAGAGTATGCCCCCCGCCCGCTTGAAAGCAAACGCCCCGCAGCAACTGCCAGACCCGCGCCCTGACGCCCGACTCCCACCCACGGCCAGCAACTCGGTCAGGCGCACCAGCAACACTTCGGCGGATGCCACCAGGGGACGCGCTACGATGACCGCGGGAAGGGGGGACCGGCCTTGGCAGCACCGCAACCAGACGACGCATTGCTTCGGACGTCCGAGCCACCAGGAGGCGATCCGTTCGAGAAACACCCGCTCGACTGGGCCCGCCGCCTGTTGCCGGATTACTTCAGCGATCCGCCGGCCGACTTTCATCGCGAACTGCTCGGAGCGCTCGCGGCGGGCACGCGCCTGGTCGCCCGCGTGGCGCCGCGCGGGCACGCCAAGAGCACCTGCGCGGCGCTGGCGTACCCGCTCTGGGCCCTGTGCACCGGGCGCAAGCGGAACATCGTGATCGTCACGCACGAGGGTTCGCTCGCCCGCCAGTTCGTCCGCGATCTGCGGATCGAACTCGAGTCCAACGACGAACTGCGGGCCCGCTACCCGCACGTCTGCCCGTCGCCGGAGCGCCCGCCCGAGGTCTGGCGCGACGCCCGGATCACGATCGACGGGCGCTCGGTGCAGGCCCGCGGAACCGGGGCGAGTCTGCGCGGGACCCGCGTCGGCCCGCATCGTCCCGACCTGATCATCTGCGACGACATCGAAAAGGACCGGCACGTCCGGTCGCCGGAACAGCGAGAAGCGCTCCGGCACTGGCTGCGGCGGGTCGCGACGCCGGCACTGTCGCCGGACGGGCAACTGGTGGTTCTGGGTTCGATCATCCATCACGAGTCGCTGCTGGCCGAACTGCGCGACCGCCGCCGCTTCCCGCGCTGGGACTACCGCGTCTATCGGGCACTCGAATTCCCGGACGGCGACGCGGACGGCGCGGCCCGACCCAGCCCGCTCTGGCCGCAGCGCTGGTCCTACGCCCGCCTGATCGAGGAGCGGGCCCGGATCGGCACGGCCGCGTTCGAGCAGGAATACCAGGCCAACCCGATCGAGGCGGACCTGCAGGTCTTCCGCCGGGCGTGGCTCCGCGGCTACGAGCAGCAGGAACTGGTGCCGCAGCGCCTGGTCACGCTGATGGCGGTCGACCCGGCCACGGGAATCGCGGGCGGTGACTTCTTCGCGTTGTGGATCGGCGGACAGGATACGCACACCGGCGTGCTGTACACGTACGAACTGACGCTGGAACGGATCAACATCGTCGACCAGGTCGCGCGGATCCTCTCGGCCGGCCGGTTCTACCGCCCGGTGCGGATCGGGATCGAGACGGTCGGCTACCAGAAGGCGCTGAAGGACGCGCTCGACGACGCTTCACGCAAGCAGCGACTGTACCTGCCGGTGGTCGACCTGCGCACCCACGCGAACAAGCGGGCCCGGATCGAGGGCATCGCCCCGCTGCTGGAGAACGGTTCACTGCGACTGCCCAAGACGATCGACGACGAGGTCTACCACCAGTTCCTCCGCTTCCCCCACGCCCGCCACGACGACGCCCCCGACGTCTGCGCCATGGCGGTCGAACTCGCCCGAACCTGGCGCGCCGGACCACCCGAGACCGTCTTCAACCGGGTGAGCAAGTAACCAAGTAACCAAGTAATCAGGTAAGCAAGTGAACAGGTAGAGACGTAGCACGCGAGCGGAAGTGCATGCAGGCAGGAGGGAATCATCGGCAAGCACAACGCCAATGCCCGCGACTTGCTTACTTGTTTACTTGCTTACTCGTGCCGTCAGGGCGGCACGGATCTCCCGCAGGAACCGCGCGCGGCTGAACTGCTGCGTGTGCGCGTGCATGGCGGCCGCGTCGAAGGTCGTGGCTTCGGCCGATTCGATCGCGGCGCAGACCGCCTCGACGGTCTGTTCGCCGAACAGCACCCCGGTCTGTCCGTCGACGACCGTTTCGACCGCTCCGCCGACTCCGTAGGCGATCACCGGACAGCCGTGGGACTGCGCCTCGACCGGGACGATGCCGAAGTCCTCCTCGCCGCAGAACAGCAGCCCGCGGGCCCTGCGGTAGTGGCCCAGCACCGTCACGTCATCCTGCCAGCCGAGGAACTGGATCCGCTCGCTGGTCCGCCCGGCAAGTCGGTCCGCGTCCGGCCCGCCGCCGATCACCACCAGGCGGCGCCCCAGCCGCTGGCAGGCCGAAACCGCCAGGTCCAGGCGCTTGTACGGCACGTGCTGGCCGACACACAGGTAGTAGTCGCCGCGCGGCGCGCGGTTCGGTTCCGGGGGCAGATCGACCGGCGGATGCACCACCACGCTCTCGCGCCCGTAGTGACGCCGGATCCGGGCCTGCACGTGCCGCGAGTTGGCGATGAACAGATCGACCCGCGCCGCCGCACGCGCATCGGCCCGCCGGGCGAGTCGCGTCGCCAGGTGAAACAGCGGTCGCAGCAGCGGGGTGACGCTCGCGGCGTACGCGGCCCGGACCGCGGGCTCCCAGGCGTAGCGCATCGGCGAGTGACAGTAACAGACCACCCGGCTGGCAGGGTCGGCCCGCATCGCCTTGGCCAGCGCCGCATCGGAACACAGCACCAGGTCCGCCGGCGGAAGCCGCGTCAGCCGAGCCGCCAGCGGCATCAGCGCCAGCAGTTTCGGATAGTGCCGCCGGGCGCCCGGAATCCAGCGGAGCGGAGATTCGTGCACGCCCGGCCACGGCCCGCGATACCCGGACGGATCGGCAACCAGCGTGTAGACCTCCGCCTGCGGGCAAAGCTTGTACAACGCTTCGAGCACCTTCTCGCCGCCGCGGCGGCGCGTCAGCCAGTGATGCGTCAGCACGACACGCCCGGGCAGGGGGCTGGGTTGTCCGGATGCAGCGGGCAAGGGCGTTGGCTCGGTTGCGGCGAACTTGGCGGCGTCTCGGCCGGCATCATACACTAACCCCATGACGACCCGCGAAGTGATCCGCGTGCTGGCGTTCGGCAGCGCCGTCGAGGTGCTCGGCTGGACCGAGCGCGAACTGCCGTGGACGGCAGACCTGTCGGTTGGGGCGGTCGTCGCCCGACTCGAGGCCGACTGCCCGCGCCTGATCGAGGGACGCGGCAAACTGCGGTTCGCCGTCAACCAGGCCTACGCGACCCCCGACCGGATCCTGGCAGCCGGTGATGAACTGGCCCTGATCCCACCGATCGCCGGCGGCGACGTGGCCGAACCCGTCGCCTGCCGCCTGGTGCACGAGCCGATCGACGTGCCCGACCTGCTGGCCGCGGTCGGCGATCCGTCCTGCGGCGCCGTCAACCTGTTCGTCGGGGTCGTCCGGGCGGAAACCAATTCTGTCGGGCAATCGCTGGCCGCGCTGGAGTACAGTGCCTATGAGCCGATGGCGCTGCGTGAAATGCGGGCGTTGTGCGGCGAGGTCGCCGAACGGCACGCGCTGCACCAGGTCCGTCTCGTGCATCGGCTCGGCCGCTTGGCGATTCAGGACGCGGCCGTCGCGATGGTGACGGTGGCGCCCCACCGGGCGGCCAGCTTCGACGGTTGCCGGGCGATTCTCGAGCAACTCAAGCAGCGGGTGCCGATCTTCAAGAAGGAACTGTGGGCCGATGGGCGTCATTCGTGGGTCGAGCCGAATCCCGGGTAGCGGACCAGGGCCGTGGACGGGCGCCGCGCGCGAGCAACGGCACCCGACCCTCGGCCCGCCCATGCCAGCGGCGGTCCGTCGCGCGCAGACCCTGCTGACCGTGCTTGCGGCCCTCTTGGTGCTGCTTGCCGGCTGCGATCGAACCGAGACGCCGGCCGTCACGACCCGCCCGGTTGAGGTCGTCGCGGCCACCCAGCCGGCGGTTCCCGTCGCGCCTCGACAGCCCGTGCTGGTCGACGGCAGCGCGGACTGGTCCCGGGACGAAGCCCTGGGGCAGTTGCGTGAAGGCGAGGACGAGCGAACCCGGCTGACGGCGGCCGTGCGACTCGCACAGCACCAGGGCGGCCTGCCGGAGGAACTGCCGGACGCGTTCGTGGCCGACCTGGCGGTGCAGTCCCTCGGAGATCTCGGGTGGGTGCTGGGCAGTGCGGCCGATCCGCACGCCAACGCGGACGGAACGATCCGGGTGCTTCCGCTGCAGATGCCGCTGCTGCTGGACGCGGCCGGGCAGTTGCGTGCGGTCGAGTACTACGCCGACCTGGCGATCTGCTATCCGTCCCGCGATGCGGAGGTCTTTCCGCACCTGGTGGTCACGCCGTTCGAGGTGTGGTGTCTCGATCAGGAAGGTCTGCGGCCGGCGCTGGTGGCGGCCGACCTGCGGGGCGGGTGGTTCCAGTGGCGATTCAACAACGGCTATCCGTACGTGATCGTCCGGCATCCGGCGGCGGAGGAGGGCGAACTGGCCCGTTACCGCTGGGACCCGTACGAACTGACTTTCATGGGCCCGCTGATGGAGCGGGTGCCGGGTGAGGACGACGGCCTGATGGCCCTGAACCTGGACGCCAGCCGACTGCTGATCCCGGTCGGCGGCCACGTCCCCGTGGTCGAAGCAGCCGAGCGCGAGCCGGAGCCGAACGACCAGCCCCCGGAACTGGAGTTGCCCCCGTTCTGAGAACGCGCGCCGCTTGCGGACCCGGATTGAATCCCGAACTCCGTTCGCGCCCGCGCTGCCGCGCTCCCTGGCTCCCTGGCTCCCTGGCTCCCTCGCTCCCTCAGATCACCATTTCCCCGCCGTAGGGCAGTCCCCGGACAGCGGGCACTGTTCGCAGCGCGGCTTGCGGGCGTCGCAGACGGCCCGGCCGTGGTCGATCAGGGCGTGGGACAGGAACGTCCAGGATTCCTGCGGGAAGAGTTCCATCAGGTCGCGTTCGATCTTGACGGCGTCCTTGTCGTCCCGGGCGGTGGTCAGCAGGCGCAGCCGCAGCGCCAGGCGCCCGACGTGCGTGTCGACCACGACCCCGACGTTGCGACCGAACCACTGGCCGAGCACGCAGTTGGCCGTCTTCCGCGCCACGCCGGCCAGTTTCAGCAGGTCGTCCATCTCGTCCGGAATCTCACCGCCGAAGTCCGCGACCACCGTGCGGGCCATCGCGAGCAGGTTGCGGGCCTTGTTCCGGTAGAAGCCGGTCGACTTGATCAGCGCCTCGATGTCCTCCTGGCTCGCGGCCGCCAGCGCGGTCGGGTTCGGGTACAGCCGGAACAGGTTGGGCGTGACCATGTTGACCCGCTCGTCGGTGCACTGCGCCGAGAGGATCGTGGCGGCCAGCAGTTCGTAGGCGCTGCGGTGATGCAGCGCGCAGGTCGCCTCGGGATAGGCCGCCCGCAGTCCGTCGAGGATCCGCACGGCCCGCGCGCCCCGGGCCGCCTTGCTCTCCCGGCTGCGAACCGCCTTCGGCCGCGCGGCCGGCCCGGTCGCCTCCCGCTTCCCGGCCGCCTTCTTTCGCGTTGTCTTCTTCTTTGCCATTCGGCTATGTGAAGGGTCGCCGGGCGGAGTTGTCAACCGCGGGAGAGAGGGAACCGCGACCGGCTGCGCGACGCGTCGTCCGCCGGTTGCCTGCCCGCCCGCCCACGGCGCAAACCGGCCGGTTACCCGCGGTAGCGGACTTTGCCGCCGACGATGGTGGCGGTCACCGGGCAGCGGACCTGCCAGCCGTCGAACGGGCTGTTGCGGCTCAGGCTGCGGGAACGCTCGACGTCGATCGTCCATTCGCGCTCCGGGTCGAAGATCGTCACGTCCGCGGGCTGGCCGACCTTCAGCGTGCCACCCGGGACCTGCAGCAGTTGCGCCGGGCGGGTCGACATCTTCTCGATCAGTTGCGGCCAGGTCTGCAGGCCGGGATCGATCAGCGCCTTGGCGAACAGCGCCAGCGAGGTTTCGAGCCCGATGATGCCGAAGGGGGCGTTCTGGAAGCCGACTTCCTTCTCGCTGTGCGTGTGCGGGGCATGGTCGGTGATCAGGGCCTCGATCG
Source organism: Phycisphaerae bacterium (assembly GCA_030428945.1). Lineage (GTDB taxonomy): Bacteria > Planctomycetota > Phycisphaerae > UBA1845 > Fen-1342 > JAUIEC01. Next base: position 285,263 of record JAUIEC010000002.1, read on the forward strand.
TCCCGTCGCGAACGCCTTCGAGACACGCCTCGACATCGGCGGCGCTGCGCAGGGGCGGGCTCATCTTCGTGTTCGGATCGTACGTCGAGCAGGCCTCGTCCGTCAGCAGCAGGTGATGCGGGCAGACCTCGGTGCTGACCGGCAGACCCTCGGCCCGCGCCCGGCGGACCGCGTCGACCATCCCGGCCGTCGACACGTGCGCCGCGTGGTAGCGGGTCCCGGTCGCCCGGACGAGCGTGATGTCGCGCGTCGTCATCACCTCTTCGGCGATGCCCGGCATCCCCGGCAGGCCCAGCCGTGTCGCGGTCGGCCCGGCGTTCATGCACCCGCCCGTCAGCGTGCGGTCCTCGCAGTGCTGAATCAGCAGTTTGCCGAACATGCCGACATACCGCATCGCCTGCAGGCAGACACCCGCGTCCGCGATCCCGTCACCGTCGTCGCTGAACGCCACCGCACCCGCCCGGACCATCAGGCCGATCTCCGCCAACTGCCGGCCGGCCCGGTCACGCGTCAGGGCCCCGATCGGATACACCCGGCAGTGCCCGACCCGGGCGGCCTGGCGCAGCACGTACTCGACCTGCGTGTCATCGTGCAGCGGCGGATCGGTGTTCGGCATGCAGGCGACGGCCGTGAAGCCGCCGGCCGCGGCCGCGGCGGTGCCGGTCTCGATCGTTTCCTTGTGTTCCTGGCCCGGTTCGCGCAGGTGGACGTGCATGTCGATCAGCCCGGGACTGACGATCTGCCCGCCGGCGTCGATGACCTCGCCGCTGCCGCCGCCGACGTCCCGGCCGATGGCTTCGATGCGCCCGTCGACCAGCAGCAGGCTGGCGGTTTCGTCGATTTCCTGGCTCGGATCGATCACCCGACCGTTGCGGATCAGCAGCGACTGTGGCATCGTTGTGGCTCGATTGCGGGGGTCTCGGGGCTTTGCGGCCATCGTAAGGGAGACCCGGCGAGCGAGCGAGGGACCCCGGCGAAGGGGCCACAACCGGACGAAAGGGGCGGATGGTGCTGGGCGGAATCGAGCAACTTCGGCGGCGACTGGCCAACGGGCCGGCCCTGATTCTGGACGGGGCGGTGGGCACCGAACTGACGCGACGCGGGTTCGACACGTCGCTGCCCCTGTGGGCGGCCGGCGCGCAGCGGTCGGCCGAGGGGCGCAACCTGGTTCGGCAGATCCACGCCGACTACGTCGCGGCCGGGGCGGACATCGTCGTGGCGAACACGTTCCGCGGGAACCTGCTGACGCAGGCGGAGCGGATGACGGCCTGGGACGATGTCTGCGGCGCGTGCCAGGTCGATCGTCCGGTCTGGGCGGCGGTCAGCATCGGTCCGCTGGAGGACTGTTACCGTCCGGACCTGGTGCCGGAGACGCGGGAGATCGTGCGGCGGCACAAGGAACTGCTGGACGGGTACGCCGCGGTGCCGCTGGCCTGGATCGAGACGATGGGTTCGCTGGCGGAGATCGGGACGGTCGCGACGCTGCGGTCGACGGGGCGGGGATGTCGCGACTACGTGATCAGCCTGTGCCTGCGCGAGGACGGCGCCCTGCTGAGCGGGGATTCGCTGTCCGATGCGGTCGCACTGCTGGAGTTGTCGCAGCCGCTGGCGATCGGGGTCAACTGCCTGCCGCCGTCGGGCGCGACCCGGGCGGTGCGCGAACTGCGCAAGCTGACCGACCTGCCGCTGGCGGTCTACGCCCACATCGGCAACCCCGAGCCGACCCTCGGCTGGAGCTTCAGCGAAACGATGGCGCCCGAAGAGTACGCCCGGCACGCCGGCGACTGGCTCGAGGCCGGCGCACGGATCATCGGCGGGTGCTGCGGAACCACGCCGGAACACATCGCAGCGCTCGCGGCCCTTACGACCACGTGAAAGAGTCAAGGCGTGACCCGCCGAATGCGGACGAGGCACGGGCGACCCGGGGAGCCGCCGGCTTCACCGCAGGGCCGCCAGACGGAGGCTGGCTCCGAGGCGGATCTGCTCCGGCAGGTCGAGCGGGGTCCCGTCGTCGTCATCGCCGGTGTAGCCGAGGCTTTCGAGGTGACGGAGGGCGGACGCGTCGACCGCGGCCGTTCGCCCCGACGAACGGGCCTTGTCGGCGATCTCCAGCGCGGCGAACATCTCGGTATCGCCGTCGACCTGCACGCGAACGGGGCCGTCGCCGGACGGCAGGGCACAGTGGTCACCGGCCCCGCGGAAGAACCGCAGCCCGTACGAGCACGCCAGCAGCAGCACAATCCCGAATCCAATCCGACCAGCCATGAGCATGCCTTTCAGCCGGGTGACAATGTGAAGTGATGAAAGCGGCCGTCGGCGATTCCGCCGCGTCGCCTCCTCACACGCTGACGATCCCCGGAGACTGCGAACCTTCGAACACATCCGAGTATACGTTCCGCAGTCGGATCGGTTCTGCGCGTGGGTGTGCCACTGCCATCCCGGCAGCGTCTGCCCGGCAGGGGGGACGAGCGCCCGACCGGAACCTGACCGACCTACGTTCCGAGCCTGACTGCCAGCACTGCCACTCTGGCGGATTCCAAAATCCGAGCCGGTGTATAACGGCCGCTCTCGGGCCGCGGGGGCCCTGTTTTACGGGGCCGAATGCGCTCTTGCGGGTTCTGGCACGGAGGTTGCTTGATAGCCCTGCGGTTGACAAGGCAGCTCGGTCGGCCGGTCGCGACTCGTCCGTCGCGGCCGGCGGGTCGGGCGAATGGGAATGAAAGGAGCGCTGACCATGCTGACGCGTTTCACACCTTTTGCCGGGCTGGAGCAGATCCAGCGGGACTTCGAACGGGCCTTCGGCGACTTCGATGCGCCGCGGCGGACGGTTGGTCCGGCCCTCGACGTGCGTGACGCCGGGGATCACCTGCTGGCCACCACGGACGTGCCGGGCGTGCGGGCCGAGGACATCGAGATTCTCGTCCAGGGACGGCAGTTGACGATCAAGGGCAGGCTGCCGCAGACGGAACTGCCCGAGGGGACGCACGTGATTCGTCGCGAGCGGCCGAGCGGGTCGTTCACCCGCGTGCTGGACCTGCCGTTCGAGCTGAACCCCGATGCGGTCGAGGCCCGGCTGGACAACGGCGTGCTGACGATTCGCCTTCCAAAGGCGGAGAAGGAACAGCCGCGGAAGATCACCGTCTCGGTCGGCTGAGCCCGACCGCAGCGCCAAGCATAAGGAGAACGTAACATGACAGATCATGCCATTCAGTGTTCGGATACCGGTACCTGCACGCCGGTGCAGCGCGAGGTTCCGCTTCGTAACGTCCGCCCGGCCGTCGACATCGTCGAGCGCGACGACGCCTGGCTGCTGGTCGCCGACCTGCCGGGTGTCCCGGCCGACGGCGTAGACCTGCAGATCGAGCGCGGCGAACTCCGCCTGACGGCCGCCCAGCGGGTCGATGCCGTCGGCGACGAGGGCTACGTCCTCCGCGAGCGGGTCCCGTGCCGCTTCGTCCGCGTCTTCCGGATCGGCGACGGAATCGAGACGGGCAACATCGACGCCAGCTTCAACGCCGGCATCCTGACGGTGACACTGCCGAAGGTCACCGAAATGCAGCCGCGCCGGATTGAGGTGCGTTAGGGAAGGGAGCGAGGGAGCCAGGGAGCGAGGGAGCAAGGGCAGAGAATGCCCCAACCCGGCGTGGTTGACTCGACCCCTGGGATCTGATCGCTCTGAATCAAACAAGAGGAGCGCGTCACCCATTGCGGCGACGCGCTCCTCCTTCTTTCCGGTAGGCGCTTCGGGTGCAGATCTGAGTTTCAGCAGCTGCCCCAGCCGTCGTGGCCGGGTTGGTTCAGCTGAGCGCTTCGGGTGCAGGTCTGAGTTTCAACCGAGCAGAACCCTGAGAGCCTCTGCCCTCTCTCCCTTGCTCCCTCGCTCCCTCGCTCCCTTTCTTACTCAACCACCTTCGCCGCGATGATCTGCGGCGGGTTGACCGGCTTGCTCTTCTCGCCCATCAGCGGGTTGACCTCGACGTCGATGTCGCGGACTTTCTCGACGACATCCATCCCGTCGACCACCCGGCCGAAGGCGCAGTAGCCCCAGCCGTCGTGGCCGGGGTGGTTCAGCATCTCGTTGTTGTTGGTGTTGATGAAGAACTGGCTGGTGGCCGAGTGCGGGTCGTTCGTGCGGGCCATCGCGATCGTGCCGAGTTCGTTCTTCAGGCCGGCGGCCGCCTCGTTCTCGACCGGCTTCTTCTCGCCGCGTTTGAGCGTGTCGGCGTCGCTGTAGCCGCCGCCCTGGATCATGAAGTGGGCGATCACGCGGTGGAAGATCGTCCCGTCGAAGAACCCGTCGCGGACATAGCCGAGGAAGTTCTCGACCGTCTTGGGGGCCTTGTCGGGTTCCAGCTCAAGCGTGATCGTGCCCCAGTTCTCGTCGCCGAGGCCGATTTCCATTGCCACGCGCGGGTTGGCCATCTGTGTGCTCCTTATGACTGCGATACCGACGCCGCGCTGGCCCCGGTCAGTTGGTCGTAGAGATCATCCGGCAGACGCGTCGGCCGGCCGGTGCGATCGATCAGGGCCAGCGTCGAACTGGCTTCCGCCAGCAGGGCCCCGTCGCGTTTCAGTTCGTAGGCGTGATCGACCCGGACGTACGAGAGCTTCGTCGTCCGGGTCGTCAGCGTCAGTTCGTCGTCGTAGCGGGCCGGCGCCCGGTAGCGGGCATCCAGACGCGTCACCACGTAGAACAGTCCCTGCGGCTCCATGTCGGCATAGCAGAGACCGTTAGCCCGCAGCAGTTCCGTCCGGCCCATCTCGTAGAACACGAAGTAACGGGCATGGTGCAGGAACCCCATCGCATCGACTTCGGCGTACCGGACGCGAATCGGAATGTCGATCGAATCAACCGGCACGATGCACCGCCCTCCAAGCCTGCCTAGCGATTGTGCGTTCCGTCGCAGAACGGCATGTTGCCGCTGCGGTGACACTGGCAGATCGCCTTCTTGCCGTCCTCCTGCACCTCGCACACCAGCGGGACGCAGTCGGTGTTCTCGCGGCTGTGGGCCCCGTCGCAGTACGGCAGGTTTCCCGACAGGCCGCACGTGCAGTAGGCCTTCCTGCCGGCCGTCTCGTCGATCACGATCGGCTTGTCGCCGTGTCTTGGTTCCGCCATGTTATATCTCCCCCGACTCAGGTTGTTCGACTGCCCGCCAGATGCGGCTGCGCGGCGGACCGGCCCCGGCCTGCAACCGTGCCGCCGGATTCTCCTGTGCGGATGCTAACCCCCGCGGCGCGCCGGCGGAAGCCGACCCCGGTCTCGGCTATAGTCTTGGACTCGCACGGAGCCCGCTGATGACCAACGCCGACGTTGCCCAGGCCTTCTTCGAAATCGCCGACCTGCTCGAAATCGGCGGCGAGAAGAGCTTTCGCGTGACCAGCTATCGCCGCGCGGCCCGCGCGATCAGCGACCTGGCCGACGACATCACCGACATCGCCGCCCGCGGCGAACTGGCCGCGATCGAAGGCATCGGCAAGTCCACCGCCGCCAAGATCACCGAACTGCTCGAGACCGGCCGGGTCGCGTACCGCGACGAACTGGCCGAGAAGGTCCCGCTCTCGACGCTCGAACTGCTCAAGATTCCCAACATGGGACCCAAGAAGGTCGCCCTGCTCTTCAGGGAGAAAGGGGTCGACAGCCTGACCGCCCTGCAGCAGGCGATCGACGACGGCGCCCTGGCCGACCTGAAGGGCTTCGGTCCCAAGAGCATCGACAAGATCCGCGAAGGGATCGACTTCCTCCGCAAGGCGGCCGGACGCACCCGACTCGGCCAGGCCTGGCCGCTGGCCGAACGGCTGCGCGCACTGGTTGCCGAGATGCCGGGCGTGCAGCGGGTCGAGCATGCCGGCTCGCTGCGCCGCGGACGCGAGACGGTCGGAGACCTCGACCTGCTCTGCATCGCCGACAACGGGGCCGAGGTGATCGCCGCCTTCACGACGCTGCCGCTGGTCGACAAGGTCCTGGCGGCCGGCGACACCAAGGGCTCGATCCTGACCGACGGCGCGGACGGACCGGCCATGCAGATCGACCTGCGGGTCGTGCCGGCCCAGCACTTCGGGGCCGCCTGGCAGTATTTCACCGGCAGCAAGGAACACAACGTCCGGCTGCGCGAACTGGCCGTCCGACGCGGGTGGAGCCTGAACGAATACTCGCTCAGCGAGGGCGAGAAGATCATCGCGGCCGCGACCGAAGAGGAGATCTACGCGGCGCTCGAACTGCCGTGGGTGCCGCCCGAACTGCGCGAGGACCGCGGCGAGTTCGACCTGCGCGCGACGCCCACGGATCTGGTCACGGTCGCGGACATCCGCGGCGACCTGCACATGCACACGACCGCCAGCGACGGGCGCTTCTCGATCGAGGAGATGGCCGAAGCGGCCCGGGCCCGCGGATACGCGTACATCTGCATCACGGATCACTCGCAGTCGAGCGTGGTGGCCGGCGGCCTGAAACCGGACGCCCTTCGCCGGCACATCGAGGCGATTCGGGCGGCCAACGAGCGGGTCGACGGTATCGAGATCTGGGCCGGCAGCGAGGTCGACATCCTGGCGGACGGGCAGCTTGACTACGACGACGACCTGCTGGCGGAACTGGACTGGGTCGTGGCCAGCAACCACCACTACCTGCACGACGATCGCGACGAGAACACGCAGCGGGCGCTGCGGGCGATCCGCAACCCGTACGTCAACGTGCTGGCGCACCCGACCGGGCGGATGATCGGGCGGCGCAGCGCCAAGCCGCTCGACCTGCCGGCGATCGCCCAGGCGGCGGCCGAGACCGGCACGGCCCTGGAGATCAACGCCGCGCACCAGCGCCTCGACCTGAAGGACCAGCACGCCCGCCTGGCGGTCGAACATGGCGCGGTGCTGAGCATCAACTGCGACGCGCATCACATCGAAGGCTTCGAACAGATCGTCTACGGCGTCCTGACCGCCCGCCGCGGCTGGATCCGGCCGGAGCAGGTGGTCAACACCTGGACGGCCGAGAAGGTCCGCGCGTTCGTCGCCGCGAAGCGCGCGTAGGCTGGGAACAGGGAACAGGGAACAGGGAGGGAAGCGAGGGAGCGAGCAAGCGATGGAGCCAAAGAGAGGGAACAAGGGAACAAGGGAACAAGGGAGCGAGGGAGCCAGGAATACTTCGGAGGTTGTAGGGTGCGTCATCGACGCGGCAGCCCGCGCTTCCGTCCGACGCGGTCGTCCCGGGCGTCGATGCCGCACCGCGTGGCAACTCCATCACCCGGTTGATCACCCGCGCTGACAAGACACGGCCGATTCCCCACGCGCAGCGCCGTTCACCTCATCCCGTCAAACAGCCACCCGGTGAAGGACGCCCGGGCCGCCTTCTCGGGTTCTTCGGACTTCCCGGTGGACGGCTCATTCCCGATCCGGCCCAGGATGCGGACCGGAATCTCGCGCGGCGCGAGCGGGGCAGGTCCGGTCTCCTTCGGCGCCCGGGCGACGAACGCATGCAGGTCCTGAAAGCGCCACGCCCGCTCGGGCACCGGGCGCCCGTCGCGATGCCGCACCGCGCAGCCGTACTCGCGCACCAGCACCTCGGCCGCGAACCGGTCGCACATCGACTCCTTCCGCTTCGGATTCCGCCCCGCCTGGCGGACCAGGTAGTGATACAACTCGTGCAGGTACACAAACAGCACCAGTTGGTAAGCGTCCGCAATCTCAACCAGCAGATGCTCGCGCCACCAGTGCGTCGCGTTCGACTGCGCCTTCGCCAGGTGCGTCGCCAACTGGTACGGATACCGGTTGCCCCGGCCCAGGTTGACGAAGATGCGACCCTCGTCGTAATAGCAACTGCCCGAGAAATCCGCTCCCCGACTGTAACGAACCCGCACCCGCAGACCGCTGTGCCGGTAGGGGTGCGTGTGCCGCAGCAGCAACTCCGACAGCCGCCGGTCGTCCAGATGCGTTGCGTTGCCGAAGTCCATGGCGTCCCTGCCGTTTATCGGACAATTGCGGACTTTCCCGGTTCCTTCCCGGCCGCCGCCAGACCCGACGGTATTCTAGTGCAATGAGTCCGAACTTCCGGCAAGAAACCGGACCGCGAGCCGGAGTTCGGCCCCGCCCGCGGGATCGAGCAGAGGAGTCGCCGTGCTGCGCGCACTTTTCATCCTCAGCCTGTCGCTGACGCTCCCGGCCACCGCACAGGTCGCCACGAGCGGGCCCGTCGACATCGACCGCATCGACGCGGTCGCGCCCGAGGTGCCGTTCGCGGAAGCCTTCCAGGGCGGCACGATCAGCCGCCGCAAATGGCCGCACCAGGTCGGCGTGCACCTGTCGGACCCGCTGCTGCCGGCGGCCGCGACCTTCACCGCGGATGGTGGCGCCCGGGCGTCGCTGCGTTCACGGACGATCCCCCTCAACGTCGGCTCCGCCGTGCTGCACTACACGCTGGCCGCCGAGCCAGGGACCGCCGGCAGCTTCCAGGTCGACTACCGCGACGCCCGCGGACGCTGGCAGCGGCTGGCGCGGCGGACCCCCCAGCAGGCCGTCAGCCTCGCCGATCCCTTCGTCGATCAGAAGCCGTTGCCGCTGGCCGCGCTGCACTCGGAGGCGGCCCTGCGGTTCCGGGCGGTCGGGCTCGACGGGTTCGGTGGCTGGCACCTGCTCGACGTTCGGCTGGAGACGTTCGCCGAACAGCATGTCCTGACCGCCGACGTGGCCGGTCCCGACTGGGGCTGGCTGCATCGACTCGATCCCGAAGGCGGTGACTGGACCGAGACCCCGGTGCCCTTCGCCGAGGCGTTTCCGTTCGGTCAGCAGGTGACGCTGCTGGCACCGGCCGAGATCGACCGCTGGCAGTTCAACCACTGGACGATCGGCGAACAGATCGAAGCCGCCCGCTACCTTGACATGCAACTTGATGCGGCCACGGCCGTGGTGGCGCACTACTGGCCGACGCTGGCGGATGCGGCGCTGGCGGAGATTCGGGTCGAGAGCAACCTGGCGGGTGCGGTGCCGGTGCAGGTCCGCCTGGCGGGTGGCCCGCCGCTGCCGACGAGCGGTCCGGGGCGGTACGCCCTGCGGGCGGGTGAGCGGATCGAGATCGTCCCCCGACGTCTGGCGGGGCGGTACGTGTTCAACGCCTGGGCGGACGGCGTCGAGGAGGCCGCGCGGACGGTGCAGGTTCGGCTGGACCGCCGCTTCCGGGCCCGGTACGTGCTGCTTGGTGACCTGAACGGTGACGGCGCGCTGACCGGACTGGATGTCGACGCCCTGATCCTCGCCCTGGCCGATCCCGAGGGTTATCACGCCCGGTTTCCGGACCTGGTGGCCGACCGGATCGGTGATCTGGACGGCGACGGGTTGCTGACCGAAGCGGATGTCGATCCGTTCGTGAGCCTGTTCTTCGGTCCGGAATGACGAAAAACCCGGGTTTTGGGCGCAGGTTCGCCTCGGGGCCGGGCGAATTCCGATAGAATTCCATGGCGAGCCGCTTCGTTTTCTGCATCGTCGCGGACACGGTCAGCGAACAAGGATGTACGCGCCCGTTTCCGCCAAGGATAGACCATGTCAACTGTTACCAACTCGTCGTCGATTGGCACCCCGCGGGCCAGCGGCCGTTCGTGGCGCTTCTGGCTCCTGCTGGCGCTCCCGGTCGCAGGGCTGGCGTGGGTGGCCAGCAGTTTCCTGCCGCAGGTCGGGACCGGGTTGATCGGGGCCGGCGCGGACGAGGCGTTCTACGAGGTCAGGACCGATGACCTGGTGATCACGCTGACCGAGGACGGCGAGGTCAAGCCGCTCAAGTCGATCGAGCTGAAGAGCGAGGTCGAAGGTCGCTCGACGATCCGCTTCCTGGTGGAGGAGTCGACCCGCGTGGCCAAGGGTGACCTGCTGGTCGAACTGGCCTCGGACCAGTTGGATGAGCGCATCTCGGGCGAAGAGATCGAACTGGAGAAGATCAGCAGCGACCTGAAGAACGCCGTGGCCGAACTCGACCTGCAGCGGAATCAGAACGCCAGCGAGATCAAGAAGGCCGAAAGCGACCTCGAGATCGCCAGGAAGGATCTGGAGAAGTACACCGACGGCGACTACGAGAAGGCCCTCAAGGGCATCGTGATCCAGATCGAAGAGACGCGGCTCAAGCACGAGCAGAAGACCGAGGACTACGAGAAGAACCAGGACCTGAACAAGCGCGGCTTCGTCACCGCCGCCAAGCTGCGGCAACTCGCGCTCGAAATCGAGACGTTGAACCTGAAGCTCGACCAGCACCTGCTCAGCAAGTCGATCCTCGACAACTACGAAAAGCCGATGGAGATCCACCGCAAGGAAACCGCGGTCGAGCAGGCCCTCGATGCCCTCGAACGCGCCCGCAAGCGGGCCCTGAACAAGGAGACGCAGGCAGCCTCCAAGGTCGCCCAGTTCGAAAGCCTGCTGGCGCTGCGGACCGATCGGCTCGACCGCCTCAAGGCGCAACGCGACAAGTGCCGCATCTTCGCCCCGACCGACGGCGTCGTGCAGTATCCGACCGAGGGCGGCCGCTGGGGTGGCGACGACCAACTCGCGGTCGGCAGCCAGGTCAGCGAAGGCCAGACCCTCGTCGTGCTCCCGGATACCAGCCAGATGATCGTCAACATCCGGATTCACGAGGCCGATCGGCACAAGGTCGCTCAGGAAATGCAGTGCCTGGTCAAGGTCCCGGCCGTGCCGAACGCGGCCTTCGAGGGCAAGGTCGCCAAGATCGCCCGCTTTGCCGACTCGGCCAACCGCTGGCTGAATCCGGACCTGAAGGAACACACCACCGAGATCCTGCTGACGAACCGGACCGTCGACCTGTCCCCCGGCGACTCGGCCGAGGTCGAGATCCTTGTCGATCGAATCGCCGGCGCGCTGGCGATCCCGGTGCAGTGCGTCTACAGCCGCGGTGCCCGCGACTTCGTCTTCCTGCGACGCAACGGCACGATCGAACCGGCCGAAGTGCAGCTCGGCCCGTCGAACGACTCGATGGTCCAGGTCGTCCACGGCGTCTCGCCCGGCGACGAGGTCCACCTGCATCCCGGCGATGACCTGATCGCACTGCTGCCCAACGCCGAAGCGGGATCACGCCAGCAGCCGACCCCGCATCGGGCGACACCCGGCCGAAAGCCCGGCGTCGCGGCCGGGCACGCGAAACCCGGTCAATCCCCGGCCGGCGCCAAGCCCGCCGGCGGCAAACCTCCGGCCGCTCAGCCCGCCGCCGCCTCCGAGCAGGCCGGGAAGCCGGCCGTCGCGGAAACCGACAAGGCCGCCGAGACCGAGAGCGTCGGAAGCTGACGGGCTGCGTCGCAAGCACATACCCGGACCCGCCCGCCCGGCTCTTCGCCCGGGTGGTGACGTGTGATCGGACACCGGCCGCCAGGCCTGTATACCGGCTCCCTTGCTTTCTTGATTACCTGCTCACCGGGCGCGTCTGCGCCGCGCCGATCCGGCCGGTGTGATCCTGTACGAACGCCACCACGCGAGCGTTGCCGTGGACCAGATCGGCGGGCAGAGCGAGTTCGGTTTCTCCCCGGGCGGCCAGGGCGCTCGCCGTCTGGACCCGTACGACGGCGGCGTGGGTCAGTGTCCGCCCCTGGTTCTCGCCGCGGCGAACATCGCTGCGCAGATCGTCTTCCACGACCGAAACCCGCAGCGTCCGCCCACGGGTCGGTCCGTCGTAGGTGTAGCGGACTCGGATTCTCGCAGCGATCGCTTTGGTCTCCAGCGTCAACCGGCCGGGCCCCGGACGGGATCGCGCGGCGGCGATGGCGCGGGCGGCTTTCGCCCGATCCGACCCGACGAAGCCGCTGGTTCCCTGGACGATCATCTGCGGCGTGAAGATGCCGGCGTCCTCGCCCCGGGTGGCGAACAGCCGGGCATAGTCACGCTGCCGGGTGGTGAACGCCGGGTCGGCGAAGCGGTCCTTCCAGCCGAGGTAGTCCCAGTAGTCAACGTGGTACGCCAGGGCGATCACGCCCGGCCGACGGGCCAGGTCCGCCAGCACCGCGTCCGCGGGCGGGCAACTGGAGCAGCCTTCCGAGGTGAACAGTTCGACCACGACGGGGGTTTCGGTGGCCGGCTGGCTGGTCTGGCACGCCAGCAGCGGCAACAGCAACGCCAGAGTCTGCATCATGTCGGTCTCCTGGGCTGGACCCTCCAAGCACAATCCGGGGTGCCGGTCCGGTATTCCCGCCGCTCGTGCCGGCTGACGCGGCCGGTTTCCGACACCCCGGCCGCTTTGCTATAGTTGCGACATGAACGATACGCAGACAACCGAGCGCGTCGACGATTCCGGGATGGATTCGTCAGGTGATTACGGTCCCGACTGCCCGCTGTACGGCCAGTTCCACGACAGCGAACCCGACGCGGCCACCAAGGCGACCGTCCGGGCCGGCGCGATGTGGGCCCTGATCGGCGGGTTGATCGCGTTTCTGGGTGGCGTCGGCGGCAAGATCTTCTGGCTGGGACAGTTTGCCAGTGAACTCGGGGCGGCCGGAGGCGACACCGGCGCGGCCGGAGCGGTTGCCGAACGGATGTACGGGCTGTGGGTTCCGTACGTGGTGGTGCCGATGGCGATCGGCGGGATCCTCGGCATGATCGGGATCTGGCTGCTGACGGTGCCGGGCAGCGCCCCGGATCGTGGCCGGGTGTCGGCCCGGGCGGCCTCGCGGGTGCTGCTGCTGGCGGTTCCGTACGCGATCATCGCGACGTTCATCTACCTCGAGTCCGGCCAGTTGAACAAGGCCGGGGAGTGGTTCTATTTCAACGGTGTGGTCCTGTCGGTGGCGCTGCTGGTCCTGCTGATGGCGCGGCACCTGGACAATGTTCTGGCCGCGGTGGGTTCGGGCGGTCGGGTGGTCGCCCAGGCGTTCTACCTGTCGGTCCTGGTGGCGGCCGCGCTGGGACTTCAGCAGGACCCGGCCCAGACGAAGTTCAGCGGGTGGTTTGCCGCGGGCATCGGCCTGGCAGCGTTCTTCGGCGTACTGACCCTGCTGCGGGTTCGCAGCGAGATGGTCGGCGTGCATCCGTTGGAACTCGACGACGAGTAGTCCCGGCTCGGCGCCCGCCGATCCGTATCAGCCGGGGCACGCTTCTCCGAACAGGCTGAGCCGTGCGGCGAGGTCACTGATGTCGATGCGCCCGTCGGGTTTGATGTCGGCCGCCGACGAGTAGTCCGGCCCATGCGAAACGGGCGGGTCGAACGGGGCCGGTGCCCGATCAGGCCTTCCGATGACGACGGGGCAGCAGGCAGCCGCAGAGTCCGGCCGTCAGCAGCAGCGCGGTGCCCGGCTCCGGAATCGGAATCAGGACGAAGCTGGCGAGTTGTCCGCTGGCGCGCCGGCCCCAGCCGACAATCCAGCCGTGGTCCGAGATGTCATTGGCCGACAGGAACTGCCAGTTGTCGCCGCTGGAATCGACCAGCGAATCGAGCCGACGCATCCCGTTGCCCTCGTCCCACAGGAACGGGCTGCCGCTCCAGCCGACGACCTGTCCGCCCGCGTTGATCGCGCTGGCCAGGCTCCGATCCTGACCCGGGAGGGTGCCGAGGTTCTGCATGCCGTTGGCCACATCCCAGAGAAACGCCCGCTGGCCGCCGGCCGCTTCGCTGGTCCCGACCACCTGGCCCTGGTCGTTGAGATCGGCGGCGGAACTCTCGTCCGCGCCGCCCGCCAGGTCGCCAAGATCCTGTATGCCGTCGTCCAGGGTCCACAGGAACGCCCGGTCGCCGGTCGAAGCCTCGCTGGTGCCGACGACCTGGCCGGCATTGTTGATCTCGCTCGCCAGGCTGCGGGTTCGCCCGCCGGGCAGGTCACCGAGGCTGAAGTTGTTGTTCGGATTCGGCCGCCACAGATGGGCGACCGTGTTGCCGGACGCGTCCTGCTGATGACCGGCCACGGCCCCGCTGTCATTGATTCCGAAGCCGCGGGCGATGCGATCGGCCGGCAGTTCGGACATGCCGCCGGAGGGATCCCAACGGAACGGGCGGGCGGCGTTGCCACTGTGGCCGGCGACCTGTCCGGCGTCGTTGATGCCGAAGCCAAGGCTGCGGTTGTCGCGCAGATAGCCCAGGTGTTCCGACGTGTTCGTCTGGACATCCCAGCGAAAGGCCGCCGTGCCGGTGGGGGAATCCCCGTAGCCGGCCACCTGCCCGGCGTTGTTGATCGACTGACCATCGACGTAGGTCCCGCCGGACATCGGCGCGATGGCGACCAGGCGGTACTCCGGCGCGGCCCCGGCCGGGGCGGCGCAGGCGACTGCGAGCAGACCGCAGACAAGACGGATGGCCCTCATGTGATTCTCCTCTCCAGCCGGGGTCGCCAGCGGTGCGACGCCCAACCGGATGTTAGTTTGCGGCCCGCGGCACCTGCAACGTGTTTATTCGGGTCCGCGGTGGCGCCGTATCCGGGCCGGTCCGGGGGGGCGGACCAAAACGAAACGGGAGCGACCCGCATCCACGTGGGTCGCTCCCGTTTGTATATGAACGAACGGGAGGGCAGGCCGCGTTTCCGCAGCCTGTTCCCGGTTCCCCTCGGGGTCTACATCCCGGGCATGCCGCCCGGGGCACCGCCGGACTTGTCGTCCTTCTCCTTGATCTCGCTGACGATCGCGTCGGTCGTCAGCAGCAGGCTCGCGACGCTGGCCGCGTTCTGCAGGGCGGTCCGCTCGACCTTGACCGGGACGATGATGCCCATCTTGATCAGGTCGCCGTACTCCTCGGTCAGGGCGTTGAAGCCGAAGTTGCCCTTCCCTTCGCTGACCTTCTGGCAGACGATCGAGCCGTCGAGGCCGGCGTTGGCCGCGATCTGGCGGATCGGGGCGTTCAGGGCCCGGCGGATGATGTCCACGCCGGTCTTCTGGTCACCCTTGGCCTTCTTCTGGGCGGCGTCGAGCGCGCCGCCGACCCGCAGGACCGACGTGCCGCCACCCGGCAGGATGCCCTCTTCGACGGCCGCCCGGCAGGCGTGCAGGGCGTCCTCGACGCGGGCCTTCTTTTCCTTCATTTCGACTTCGGTCGCGGCACCGACGTTGATCTGGGCGACGCCGCCGGACAGCTTGGCGAGTCGCTCTTCGAGCTTCTCGCGGTCGTAGTCGCTGGTGGTGGCCTGGATCTGGTTCTTCAGGGCTTCGATGCGGCCCTGGATGTCCTTGCTGCTGCCGGCGCCTTCGATGATCGTGCAGTTTTCCTTGTCGACGATGACCCGCTTGGCCTTGCCCAGCGTGTCCATCGTGACGCCCTCGAGCGTGATGCCGAGGTCTTCCATGATCGGCTGACCGCCGGTCAGCGTGGCGATGTCCTGCAGCATCTCCTTGCGACGGTCACCGAAGCCCGGCGCCTTGACCGCACAGACCTGCAGCACGCCGCGAAGCTTGTTCAGCACCAGCGTCGCCAGGGCCTCGCCCTCGATGTCCTCGGCGATGATGAGCAGCGGCCGACCGGCCTTGGCGACCTGCTCCAGGACGGGGACGAGATCCTTGATGCCGCCGATCTTCTTCTCGTGCACCAGGATCAGCGGCTTGTCGAGTACGACTTCCATCGACTCGGGCTTGTTGACGAAGTGCGGCGAGACGAAGCCCTTGTCGAACTGCATGCCTTCGACCAGGTCGACGGTCGTGTCCAGGCTCTTGCCTTCCTCGACCGTGATCACGCCGTCCTTGCCGACCTTCTCCATCGCCTCGGCGATCTTCTTGCCGATCTCCGTATCGTGGTTGGCCGCACAGGTGCCGACCTGGGCGATCTGCTCCTTGCCCTTCACGTCCACGGCCTGCTTGTGCAGTTCGTCGACGACGGCCGCCACCGCCAGGTCGATCCCGCGCTTCAGGTCCATCGCGCTGGCGCCGGCCGCGATGTTCTTGAGGCCTTCGTCGAAGATCGCTTCGGCGTAGATCGTCGCGGTCGTCGTACCGTCGCCGGCGACGTTCGAGGTCTTGGTGGCCACTTCGCGGACCATCTGGGCGCCCATGTTCTCGTAGGCGTCTTCCAGTTCGATCTCCTTGGCGACGGTGACGCCGTCCTTGGTGACCGTCGGGGCGCCGAAGGACTTCTCGATCACGACGTTCCGGCCGCGGGGGCCGAGGGTGACCTTGACGGCCTTGGCGAGTTGTTTGACGCCGCGGCGAATAGCTTCGCGGGCATCCATGTCAAAGGCGATCTGCTTGGCTGCCATTCAAGACTCTCCTGCTTTCAGCGGTCAATCGGAGGCCGCGGGGGGCCTCCTGTGCCATGAGGTTGCGGGTTCAGTTGTCGCTTCGTGCATGCCCGTGGCACGCCACGCGGCAACGATTACCTGAACAATCAATTCCCGTGCCAGAGCGGTGCGTTTCTGGTGGCAGTGGCGTAAGTTGTGTGATGAGAGGGGATAATGGTGTTTCGTGGTTCGTCCGAAGAGCCGGTCTCCGGTCTCGTTGCTGTCAAACTGGCAGCGCGACTGGCGGGGCACCGTCGAGGGCCGGCTGGCGGGAACGTCGGGCGGAGGCGGGGCGGGTCCGGAAACAGAGCCGCCCGCGGCCGCCGGGAAAGGCGACCACGGGCGTCTCGCTCTGGACCCTGGACCCTCCTGGGGGTCGGGATCAGTGAATCACGTCGACTCGGACGGCCGACAGTTCCTCGATCGACCCGCTGAGGGTCTCGATGCCGGCCTGGAATTCGAAGGCGCCGTCGATCAGTCGGGCGGAGTTGGCGATGAAGTCGATCTCGTCCGGATCGTCGGCGAAGCGAAGGCGGACGCAGGTCTGCCCGGCGTGGTGATTGACGGTTTCGATCGCCTGCCGGAGATGGAGTCCGACGTCGTTGTCCGAGTCGCTCTTGAGCTGATTCATTCGAGTACCGCCAGGATGTCGCTTTCGTCCATGATGATCATCTCTTCGCCGTCGACCTTGACCTCGGTCCCGGCGTAGCTGCTGAACAGAACCTGATCGCCCTGGTTGAGCTGCAGGGGCTGGCGGCTGCCGCTGTCGAGCAGGCGGCCGTCGCCGACGCTCATGACGGTGCCGCGGCGGGGCTTCTCCTTGGCCGAATCGGGCAGCACGATTCCGCCGGAGGTCTTTTCTTCGGCCTCGAGCCGCTGCACGAGGACCTTCTCACCCAGGGGACGAATCGAAACGCGCGGCATAATCAGCGCTCCTCTGCGTAGCCACAATGATTGCGACGGATGGGGTACTCCGTCAAAACAAATCCTTGAAAGCGGTTAAGCATGCAAGAATGGTGCCACCTGCCCGCAGGCGGGGTGCGGCGAGGTCGCGCTGATTCCTAACTGCTGGCGGACTCGGCGTTTGCCGCCAGCGTCCCGCCCGGTCGTCGGGGGCGGGACCGCTGTCAAAACGGCAGTGATGCTGGCAGATCCGGGCGGCGTGCGGACTACAGCCCGCGGGCGCACGCCAGGACGGCGTCGTAGTCCGGGTGGTCGGCGATTTCGGGGACGTACTCAACGTACCGGAGCGTGTCGTCCGGTCCGACCACGAAGACGGCCCGGCAGTTGATCCCGACGCTCGGGATGTAGGTCCCGTACGCCTTGCCGAAGCCGCCGCCGAGGTGATCGCTGAAGACGGCCAGGTTGTCGGCCTTGATCCCCTCGGCCCCGCAGAAGCGGGCCTGGGCCGGCGGCAGGTCGGCGCTGATCGTGCAGAAGCGAACGTTCTGCAGGCCGCTGGCCGCCTCGTAGAACTTCTTGGTCTGCATCGCGCAGACAGGGGTGTCGAGCGAGGGGACGACGCTGTAGACGCGGACCTGTCCGTTGAGTTCCGAGAGCGGCATGGTGTGCAGCAGGTCTTTCTTGATGACCGCGTCGGGGGCCTTGTCGCCGACCTTCAGTTCCGGTCCTTCGAGTTCGAGGGGGTTGCCCTTCAGGGTTGTCGTGCGTGCCATGACGCCTGTCTCCAGATTGGGTGAAAGAGTGAATGCGTGGAGGGTCAAAAGACTGAACGCGTGAAAGGGTGAAAGAGTGAAGGCCTGAAGCGGAGCGTCGCGGCGTGACGCCGGGCCCCGTTTTCACTCCTTCACTCCTTCACGTTTTCACCGTCCTAGGGTTCCAGTCCGAGGGACTTGAGGAACGGTTCCATCCGCGGTTCGCGGCCGAGGTAGTCCTTGACCAGGTCGGCCGCGTCGAGCGTGCCGCCGCGGGCGAGGATCTTGTCGCGGTAGTACCGGCCGGCCTGGGGGTCGAGCATGCCGAGTTCCTGGAAACGCTGGAACATGTCTTCGGCGAAGACCCGCGACCACATGTAGCCGTAGTATCCGGCCTGGTAGCCGACCAGGTGTCCGAAGCTGGCCTGGAAGTAGGTTTCGGGGACCGAATCATACAGTTCGATCTCGTCGAACAGTTCCAGGCCGACCTTGGTCGTGTCGACTTCGCCGCCGGGCGCGGTGTGGTAGGCCATGTCGACCAGTCCGTAGTAGAACTGGTGTTCGGCCAGCATGCCGCTGCCGAGGTTCTTGGCGGCGACCATGCCGTCGAGCATCTCCTGCGGCAGGGGTTCGCCGGTCTTGTAGTGACGGGCGAAGGTGCCGAGGACTTCGGCGTCCCAGACCCAGTGTTCGAACATCTGCGAGGGGGCTTCGACGAAGTCCCGGGCGACGTTGGTGCCGGAGAACTGGAACATCTGGGCCTTGCTGAGCAGCGTGTGCAGGCAGTGGCCGAATTCGTGGAAGAAGGTTTCGACCTCGTCGTGGGTCAGCAGGGCGGGCTTGTCGGCGGTCGGCTTGGTGAAGTTGCAGACCAGGGCGGCCACGGGCGTCTGGACCTTGTCGCCGGACCAGATCTTGTGCTGCCGCAGGCCCCACTGGGCGGCGTGTCCGTACTTGTTGTCGCGCGGGTGCAGGTCGAGGAAGAACTCGCCGATCCTGGTCCCGCTGTCGGCGTCGTAGACTTCGAACAGGCGGACGTCTTCGTGCCAGAGTTCCCAGCCGAGGTCGGCGGCCCGGTCGGTCGCTTCGCGGTACTCGAGTCCGTAGAGCGACTGGGTGATCGAGAAGAGGCCGTCGAAGACGCGGTCGAGCGGGAAGTACTCCTGGATCCTCTTGGCGTCGACGGCGTACTTGCTCTGGGCGAGGCGCTTCTCGTAGAACGAGTAGTCCCACGGGTGCAGCGTGGCCTCCGGGTTGCCGGTGTGGGCCCGCTTGGCGGCGACGAACTCGGCGTGGTCGAGCTTGGCCTTGCGGCGGACGAGCGGGCGGACCTTCTCGTAGAACTTCATCACTTCGGCCGCGCTCTTGGCCATCTTGACTTCGGTTTCGTAGTCGGCCGGGTGGGCGTAGTTCAGCAGTCCGGCCGCTTCGGCCCGCAGTTTCAGGATCTGTTCGAGCAGCTTGATGTTTTCTTTTCCGCCGCGGCGCTTGTAGGCGATCCAGGTCTTCTTGCGGCCGGTCTCGTTCTCGCAGTAGTCCTGCACGGGGATGAAGGACGGGTAGTCGAGGCCGACCAGGTAGATGCCGGCGGTCTGCGGCTGGGTGGCGAGCCAGTCGTCGCTCATGCCGGCCAGTTCTTCGCGCGTCAGGGGGACGCGGGTTTCGTCTTCGCGGATGTTCTTTTCGAACTCGATGCCCAGTCGGGCGATTTCCTTCTGGATGGTGGTCAGCTTCTCGCGCTGGGCGGGGCTCAGTTCCATGCCGGCCCGGCGGTAGTCGCGGAGGGTGTGGGCCAGGGCCCGGGCGGGTTCGCCTTCGAGTTGCGGGTTGGTGTCGGCGTAGGCCCGGACGGCCTTGTAGAGGTCTTCGCGTTTCTGCAGGTCGATCAGGAAGTTGGTCGCGTCCTGTTCGGCCTGGGTTCCGCGGGCGCGGACCTCGGCGTCGGGGGAGACGTAGGCCAGGAACATGGTCATGTTGGTTTCGTTTTCGAGCGTGGCGAGCAGGTCATCGATGGCACCGATGGTGTTCTCGAAGTTCCGCTGACCGTCCGGGACGGCGAGGATCTCGTTGACGCGGGCCTCGGCATTCTGAAGCGCTTCGCGCACGGGCGACTCCTTCGGGATCTGGGCGGCAGCGGTAGCGGTCGCGAGCAGAGTCGCGGCCAGCAGTCCGATTTGATGACGCATCTGCATGGAGATGCCCTCCTGGAAACGGTGTGCTCATCACGAGCGCCGCTCGCCACGGCGCGGATCCGCATGGTATCGGCGGAGGGAGCGGGGGAGCAAGCGAGCCGGGCGGAGGGAGCGCGGGCACGAAGGAGCAGGGGAGCAGCAGAGCGAAGGAGCGAGGGAGCAGCAGAGCGAAGGAGCGAGGGCGCGTCGGAGTCGGCTGTCGCGCGGGAACATCAGCGGCGGCCGGTCGGGGGCGGGGCCGCACGCGGCGGCGTGGTTCGCCGACGCGCGGATCGCGCGACATGCCGTTTTTTCGAAAGTCTCGGGTGTTTGCCCGAATCCTGGCGCCCGGCGGCTGTGTTAGCATTGAAACTGGGGCGGGGGCGCCCCCGGGGGATCGTTGCGCGCATCGGGCGTTTCGCGTCGAGGCTCCCGGTCTGCGCGAACGTCGTCCGGCAACGCCGTAGGACCGCCGGGGCAAACGGGACGCACCGCCGGGAAACGTGCGGCCGCGATTACCCGGTACGTCCCAACGACCTCGCCACGGCTTTCAGCCCGTGCCCTGAACCCCGACCTCGGCACGCGCCCCGCGCATCCGCCAGTAGTTCGCCCCGAAACCTCGCCCCGGCCGAAAGCCCAGCTTGTCCCGAAAATGCCGGTAGCCCATGTGCGTCAGGTACTTCACGCCGAAACGGCCGAAGTGCGGCCGCGCCGCCCGCAGCGCCACCCGGAAACCGTCAGCGCCCTCGAACGCCGGCATCTCCTGCCAGGCCGGCGCCAACTGCCCGGCAATGTGCGTGTCCGCCCCGACATAGCCCGGCAGGTTGTGCCGGTCCGCGAACCGGGCCGCCCGCCGGTCCTGCCAGCCCAGCGGATTCTGGGCGTTGTGAATCTCGATCCCGTCCAGGTGCCCCAGCAGATCCTTCGTCCGCCGCAGCAGGCTCCCGCTGCACAGACTCGCAAACGGGTGCGGCGCCAGCACCACGCCACCCTGGGCGTGAATCGCCTCGGCCGTGTCCAGCGCCGGCAGCCCGGCCGGAATCCCCTTTTCGAGGAACAGCCCGATCAGGTGCCCGTCCCGGGTCGAAATCTCGCTGCCGACGATCACCCGCACCCGCCCCAGGTCCCGGGCCCGCCGGGCACCGTCGATCGCGTCGTGGTCGGTAATGGCGATGCAGTCGAGCCCCTCACGCTCGGCCGCGTCCACGACCTGCTCGGGCGCGAAATTGGAATCGAACGAGTAGTTGGTGTGCAGATGAATCGCGATCCGCAGGTGCTGCATGTCTGGGTTCCCCTTCACGAGTGCCGGTAGAATGCGGGTTGACCGCCCCCCGGGACCGTCCGTCCCCCGGGCGACCGCACCCCGACCCCGCTAGGGTGCCATACGACCGCCCGGCCTGCCAAGTTCAGCCCTTTCCCTCGCGCCGGATAATCGGTGCCGCGGGCCGCTTGGCAAGGCTCCCGGCAGGGAGTAGTATCCGCGACAATCGGCTGCCGGAGAAGGCCCGGGGGGCGTGTAAGAGCCGCCCGGCTAGGCAGTTCGCCCTCGGGACCGCGTGCGTTCCCGCTGGCCGCAAGCAACGTGTGGAGGAATGCGTTATGCCCGACACCAGTGAGATTGAAGCGAAGGTCAAGAAGATCGTCGCGGACCAGATGGGTGTCGCCGAGGATGAGATTTCGCGCGAAACCTCGTTCGTCAATGACCTGAACGCCGACTCGCTCGATACGGTCGAACTGGTCATGGAATTCGAGGAACACTTCGACCTGAACATCCCCGACGAAGAAGCCGAGAAGATCCAGACCGTCGGACAGGCGATCGATCATATCTCGCAACACGCCGAAGGCTGAGCGGCAGCGAGCGCGGACCTGAGATGAGTCGTCGAGTCGTCGTTACAGGGATGGGGGCGGTTACCCCCCTCGGGGTGAGTGCAGGAGCGTTCTGGGACGGCCTGATCACCGGCCGGTCCGGAATCGGTCCCGTCTCGCACTTCGACACGTCGCCCTTCGATGTCCGCTTCGGCGGCTTCTGCACCGACTTCGAACCCCGCAAACACTTCGACGTGCGGGCCATCAAGCGGATGGACCGCTTCGCCCAACTCGCCCTCGTCTCCGCCATCGAGGCCGCCGAACAGGCCGGCCTGACCGACGGACAGTTCGAACCGACCCGCGCCGGCGTCATCCTCGGCAACGGCATCGGCGGTCTGACCGAACTCGAAGACCAGCACAAACGACTGATCGAAAAAGGCCCCGGACGCGTCAGCGCCTTCACCATCCCCAAGCTGATGGCAAACGCCGGCTCCGGACACATCTCGATCCACCTGAACCTCCAGGGCGTCAGCACCGCCGTCGCCACCGCCTGCGCCTCGGCCGGAAACGCGATGGGCGACGCCTACCACACGATCCGCAACGACCTGGCCGACGTGATGATCACCGGCGGAACCGAAGCCGCCCTCACGCCGATCGGGCTGGCCGCCTTCGCCGCGATGAAGGCCCTCAGCACGCGGAACGACGACCCGACCCGCGCCTCGCGCCCGTTCGACCAGGACCGCGACGGCTTCGTCCTCAGCGAAGGCGCCGGCGTCCTCGTCTTCGAAGAACTCGAGCACGCCCGCAAACGCGGCGCCCCCATCCTCTGCGAAGTGATCGGGTTCGGGACCACCGCCGACGCCGGCGACATGGTTCAGCCCGACGAACAGGGACGCGGCGCGGCCCGGGCCATGGAAATCGCCCTCCGCAGCGCCGCCATCAACCCCGACGCGGTGCAGTACATCAACGCCCACGGCACCAGCACCCCGCTCGGCGACGTGGCCGAAACCCGCGCGATCAAGAACGTCTTCGGCGACGCCGCCCGCAAACTCGCGGTCAGCAGCACGAAGAGCGCCACCGGGCACCTGCTCGGCGCCAGCGGCGGCGTCGAAGCCATCGCCTGCATCAAGGCCATCGAGAACAACACGCTGCCGCCGACCATCAACCTCGATACGCCCGACGAACGCTGCGATCTCGACTACGTGCCGAATACCGCCCGCGACGCCAGGGTCGACGTTGCCATGTGCAACTCATTCGGGTTCGGCGGCCACAACGCGGCCGTCATCTTCCGCCGCTTCGCCTGATCCGCTGACCAGCACGCAGATCCCCAGACCGACCAGCATGAACCAGTGCACGCCGTAGCCGCGGGCGATCTCCGACGCCCAGCCTGCCATTCCCAGCACCCACAACGACAGCCCGACCCGGGCCGCGCCCGAACCACGTCCGCCTGAACCCGCCCGCCCGGCCAGCAGCAGCACGGCCGGGATCGCCCACACCAGGTAGTACGTCCGCAGCAGCGGGCCCAGCACCAGCATGCCCAGCAGCACCAGGCTGGTCTCCTGCGGCAGGGCGTCGCGCGGGTCCCCGGGCGGCAGCGGCCGGCGCAGCACGAACGCACCCGCCAGCGCGAGGGCGGCCAGTCCGCCGAGTGCGATCCGTCGTGCGTCCGGCGGCGTCAGCTCCAGTGGCTGCCAGGGGGCCGGATGCGGGTGATCGGCGACGGTCGCGCGGGCAAGGATCGCGGGCAGCGACTGGTTGCGATGATCGATGAAGTGCTCGCGCAGGTCGGGGTCGGTCATCCCCCGGGCCGGAGCGCCGGCCACGTTGTGCTGCCACCACTGCCGAAAGTAGTCGCCTGTCGCGACCGGCCCGAAGACGATCAGGCACGGGAGCACCGTCAGCACGACGCCGCCGAGCAGGCAGGCCGCCGCCGCCCGCCAGCGGCGCTTCAGCACGAGCCACGGCAGGAACAGGCCGGGCAGCAGTTTCAGGATGATGGCGCCACCCAGCAGCAGCCCGCCGCGGGTCTCCCGATTGCGGTGCAGGGCCGCGGCCGCCGCGAGGACCAGGGCGAGAACGGGAAGCCCGAGCTGGTTGAACCGGGCGGACTCGAACAGCACGGGAATCGCCAGCAGCCAGCCGAACCACGCGCCCGGAGGCAGCGACCAGCGCTTCAGCAGCCGCCAGCAGGCCAGCAGGCTCAGGACCTGCATCCCGGTCCACAGCAGCGCGGCGATCCGCACGCCCCCGCCCGCCAGGGGAGCCAGGGCCAGCGGCACGACCGGCAGGTAGAACGGCAACTGCCGGCGCAGCATGCGGTCGGGATTGTCGAGGTCCGGGTTCAGGGCGCCGTGCTGCCAGACATAGGCGGCGTCGGCGTAGAAGTGGTGGAAGTCGAACTTCTCACGCAGGGCTCGATCGAGGCTGACCACGGCGGTCAGGATCAGCAGGCCGGCCAGCACCGCGCGCGGCCAGGCACTCGGCGGCGTGTGGGCCGCGTCAGCCATGCGACCTGGCGGGTTCGGGCAGGGCGTCGAGCGCGGCCGGGTTGGGGTGGAACTGGTCGAGCGGGACGGCCAGCGGGTCGCGTTGCAGTCGCAGGATCAGCCAGGCGAGGGTCACGCCGACGATGGGCAGGGCGAGCAGGAAGGCGCCGCTGGCCTCGACGGCATGGGTCTCGAAGAACGTGCGGGTCAGGATCGAGGCCTGCGTGGCGGCGACGATGATGATCACGGCCAGGGCGACCCGGCTCCAGATGTCGCGGAGCGTGACGTGGTGCATGCAGGCCAGCAGCACCGAGACGGCCGGCAGCATCCAGACCAGGTGATAGCGGCGCATGACGGGCATGAACCACAGCATGGCCATGATGAACAGGGCGTACTCGAGGCGCAACTGCCAGGTTGGACACGCCCGGGCCGGCCGACGGGCGATCCACAGCAGGGTCAGCAGGCTCAGTCCGGCGATCGAGAGCACCAGCGTGGCGACGACCGGCAGCGGCAGGTTGGCGAAGTTGATGTAGAGCTTCTGGTCGGGGTAGCGGATCCGCGGGTCGTTGTCGAAGTGCGTGTGGTAGTTGGTCTCGTGCAGCAGGCGGCTGGTGACCGCGCCGAGGGCCTGGTTGCGCCAGTCCATTTCGCGCTGGTTGAGGACCAGCCCGCGGTGCGAGCCCTTGACCACGGCCGTCTGGAACCAGGACTGGTAGGCGTCGCGGGTCATCTCGGGCCCGAAGACGATCAGGTCGCCGACCGGGCCGGCCAGCAGGACCGTCGCTCCCGCGACCAGCACGATCCGGAACTGCCGCTTCAGGGCAAACCAGACGACCAGCAGGCCGGGCGTCAGTTTCAGCAGCACCGCCAGCCCGAGCCAGAACCCCGGCAGGGTCCGGCGTCCCTGCTGCCACTGGACGAATGCGGCCAGGAGCAGCAGCAGCGTCAGGTTGTTGATCTGGTTCAGGCGGAACTCCCAGTGCCAGAACAGGCTCAGTGCCAGCACGGGCACCAGTTGGGTCACGGCCCAGTCCTGGGG
Source organism: Phycisphaerae bacterium (assembly GCA_030428945.1). Classification (GTDB taxonomy): domain Bacteria; phylum Planctomycetota; class Phycisphaerae; order UBA1845; family Fen-1342; genus JAUIEC01. Next base: position 310,580 of record JAUIEC010000002.1, read on the forward strand.
TGGCAGCCCGGTCATGAATCGGCCGAGCAGTTGCAGCATCGCGAAGAAGACGGCGATGTTGAACGTCAGCCAGATCACGCCGGCGACGCGGTGCGGCATCCAACTGAGGATCGTGTAGAGGCGCGGCACGACCGGCAGGTACCACTCGATGCCGCCGCGCGGCACCTGGTGCCCGTCAACGATGTCGTAGCGCCCGTCCAGGTTCCCGTTCTCGAGCAGCCAGTGGCTGGCCTTGTAGAAGTACTCGAAGTCGGCCGCCCGGGCCCCGATCGAGCGGAGCCCGAAGATCGCGTGCCCGATCAGGATGGCGATCAGGGCGGTCAGACAGAACGTGCGAAGGCCCGGCGTGGCCACCGGCGGCGCAACGACATCCTGCGGGTCCTTGATGGTCTCGGGCGCGGCGCTCATATCCGGGGCATCCTACTACGGAGAAAGCGCAGGGGCGAGGGAGGCGGGAACGGAACGGGGAACAGGGAGCGAGGGAGCGTGGGAGCAAGGGAGCGAGTGAGGGAGCAAGGGAGCAAGGGAGCAAGGGAGCAAGGGAGTGAGGGAGCAAGGGAGCAAGGGAGTGAGGGAGCAAGGGAGCAAGGGAGTGAGGGAGCCCTGCCCCTGAGCGAGCGCCTGGGTGCCCCGCCCTTGAGCGAGCGCCTGGGTGCCCCGCCCTTGAGCGAGCGCAGCGAGCGGAAGGGTGGGGGACTGCGTTTGGCCCCGACACGGAAGAAGAACCGCGCAGCAGAAGAGCCAGGCGGTGCGGCATCGACGCCTGCGGCTTCCACGGTCGACGCAATCGCGGACGGCCGCGTCGATGACGCACCCTACCCTCGCAGGTCGGTTCCGCGCGCCGGCGAACCGGATCATCCCGCGAAACCAACCCGCGCAGAGAAGACACTGCTCAAGAGCTCAGGAGCAGTGGCACAAGACGGCGACTCCGAACGGAAGGTCGGGGGACGGTCCGGCGCAACCGACAGAGTCAGAGCACCTGAAGCGCCTCGCGCAGTTGTGCTTCCGTGACGTCCGTGGTCCAGCCCGCCTTGCCGATCGCGTTCAGCACGACGAAATTCAGGCGCCCTTCCAGGACCTTCTTGTCCTGCCGGCAGAGGTCCAGCAGCGCATCCGGATCCAGCGGCTTCGGCAGTCGCGTCGGCAGGCCCAGTCTCGACAGCAGGTCCGCGATCCGCGTGCAGTCCGCCGCTGACAGGCCGCCGCGCAGTCGCGACACCTCGGCCGCGACCCGCATGCCCAGCGCCACGCACTCCCCGTGACGCAGGTCGAAACCCAGCAGGTGCTCGATCGCGTGCCCGACCGTGTGGCCGAAGTTCAGCAGCATCCGCGGGCCGGCTTCGCGTTCGTCCCGGGCGACGACGCCGGCCTTGATCGCGCAGTTGCGGGCGATCAGTTCGTCCGCCAGGTCCGGGTCGGCGTCGGCCAGACGTTCGGCGTGCTGTTCGTGCCAGGCAAGCAGGTCCGGGTCGGCGATCAGGGCGTGCTTGACGCTCTCGGCCAGGCCGGCCCGGTACTCGCGGCGGGGCAGCGTGTCGAGCAGCGCCGTGTCGATGACGACCGCCACCGGCTGGTGGAACGCGCCGACGAGGTTCTTCCCGGCCGGGTGGTTGACGGCGGTCTTGCCACCGATCGAGGCGTCGATGGCCGCTTCGAGGGTCGTCGGGACCTGGAGGAAACGGATGCCGCGGAGCCAGGTGGCGGCGACGAATCCGCCGAGGTCGCCGGCCACGCCGCCGCCGAAGGTCAGCAGCAGATCGCGCCGCCCGATCCGGGCCTCGGCCAGCCCGGCGTACAGCCGGTCGGCCTGGGCGAGGGTCTTGCTGGCTTCCCCGGGCGGGAAGGGGAGGGTGGCGTCGAAGGGGCGCTGCCAGGCGGAGGCGAGCCGGTCGAGGTGCAGGTCGGCGACGGTCTGATCCGTGACGACGGCGGTGCGCCGAACCTGGGGGAGGCTGTCGCGTATAACGGGGAGGTCCTCGAGCGCGCCGCGGCGGATGTGGATGCGGTAGGCGCGGTCGGCGAGGGGGACGTCAACCGCGGTCATGGGCGGTCCTCCGGGCGGGGTGTTGGTTCCATCTGGCACGTTTATTGCTAGGGCGATAAATGTCCGATAATGGCATTGATAATGTATCGGTCAGAGGGGTTTGTGAGCAGTCCGTGGGCGTTCGGTGGGTGGGGTCCTTGACCGAAACGGTGTTTTTGGGGTAGTCTGTGACCATGGCTAAGACGGCTTCCAAGAAGGCCCCGGCCCGCAAATCTTCGCGGACGGGGACCGGTAAACCTGTGATCCGGACCTTCCGGTCCGCGATGAACTTCCTCAATGCCCGTACGAACTACGAACGCATGGTTCGGGTCGGGTACAACGCGACCAATTTTAACCTGACGCGGATGCAGCGGCTTGCCACGGCGCTGGGGAATCCGCAGCGGCAGTTCAAATCGGTCCACATCGCCGGCACCAAGGGCAAGGGCTCGACCGCCCACATGGTCGCCGCGATGCTGCAGCGGGGCGGGCTCAAGGTCGGCCTGTACACCTCGCCGCATTTCATCTCGATCTGCGAACGCATGCGGATCGACGGCCAGCAGATCAGCGAGCCCGAGTTCGCCCGCCTGATCGCCAAGGTCGCCCCGCACGTCGAGAAGGAAACCAAGGACGCGTTCACGTTCTTCGAGATCATGACCGCGGCCGCCTTCCAGTACTTCGCCGACCAGGGTGTCGACATTGCCGTGATCGAGACCGGGCTGGGCGGTCGGCTGGATTCGACCAACATCCTCAAGCCGGAAGTCTGCGCGATCACCAACATCAGCTACGACCACATGGCACAACTCGGCCGGACGCTGCCCGAGATCGCCGAAGAGAAGGCCGGGATCTTCAAGCCCGGGACGCCGGTCATCACCGGACCGCAGGAATCGGCCGTCACCAAGGTCCTCAAGGCGGCCGCCAAGAAGGTCGGTGCCCCGCTGCGGATCGTGGGCGATGACATCGAGTTCAGCTACCGCTTCGAATCGTCGCGGGCGACCGGGCCGCACACGCGGGTCTGCATGTCGACTTCGGGCAGCCGGTTTGATCATGTGCAGGTGCCGCTGCTGGGCGAGCACCAGGCCCACAACTGCGGCATCGCCCTCGGCGTGATCGACGCGCTGCGGGCGGGCGGGCTCGAAATCTCCGAGCAGGACGCGATCGACGGACTCGAAGACCTCGAGGTACGCGGGCGGATGGAGATCGTCCGCGAGAACCCGCGGACCGTGGTCGACGGGGCCCACAACGCGGCTAGCATCGCGGCCCTGATGCGGGCGATCGGCCAGAACGTCAACTACGACTCGATGGTGGTGATCTTCGGCTGCTCGGTCGACAAGGACATCGACGGGATGCTGGCCCAGTTGCAGCTTGGGGCCGACAAGATCATCTTCACCAGCACCGGCCCGGTCCGGTCGATGGACCCGCACGAACTGCACCAGCGGTTCGCCGAGAAGAGCCAGAAGATGGCGATGGTCGAGCCGGACCTCAAGGACGCCTTCCGCGTGGCCTGCAACTGTGTCGGGCGCGACGACCTGATCTGCGTGACCGGCTCGGTCTACCTGGCCGGCCGGGCGATGCAGGAACTTCCCCAGGACGAGACCGAAGTGCACCGCGCCTAGCGGCGGGATCGGACCGTCTGCGAGTAAGCCAGTAAGCAAGCCGAGTGCCCGATCGCGGGTCGCCGGACCGGTTCCTGTTCCCTGCCCGGGAGTCCGATGCTGAAAGAAGATCGGAACCAGCACGCGGCCGGCCTGCTTCATCCCCGCACCTTCTCGTTCTCACCGCTCACCTGTGTCTTGCTGGCGTTTGCCGGTCTGCTGATCTCCGGCTGCGCGCACCGGCATGATCAGCCGCGCCGGGTCTCCTGGGTCTGGCTGGCACTCGACGCGCCGACCAGCGCCAGCCTGCGGGGACTCAGTGTCGGCGAACGGGCCGTCTGGGCCAGCGGGCAGAACGGGACCGTGATCCGCACGACCGACGGTGGCGGCACCTGGCAGATCCGCAGCATTCCCGAAGCCGCCGAACTGGACCTGCGCGATATCGATGCGCTCGACCGGAACACCGCCCTGGCCATGTCGGCCGGTTCTCCGGCGCGGATCTTCCGCACCGAGGACGGCGGAGTTACCTGGCGGACCGTCTATCGCAACGACCATCCGGATGTCTTCCTCGATGGGATGGCATTCCGCGGGCAGACCGGTTTCGCCTACGGAGACCCGCTCGAGGGCTGCCTGCTGGTGCTTCGCAGCGACGATGCCGGACGAACCTGGACCCGGATCCCCTGCGGGCAACTCCCGCGGCACCTTTCCGGCGAGGCCGGGTTCGCGGCCAGCGGCAGTGGCATCGTCATCCCCCAGCCGGACCAGGTCATCTTCGGAACCGGCGGCGGTTCAGCGGCCCGACTGTTCTCAAGCGGCGACGCCGGAGAAACCTGGACCACCACCAGCCTGCCTCTCGCCGCCGGCAGCGCCGCCCGCGGCGTCTTCTCACTCGCCTGCGGCGCGGAAGGGCGCGTGGTCGCGGTCGGTGGCGACTACCTGAACCCCGACACGGCGGAAGGCACGGCCGCCTTCAGCACCGACGGCGGCAGGACCTGGCAGCGGGCCGCCACGCCGCCCGGGGGCTACCGCTCGTGCGTGACGAGTGCGTCCTGCACCCCCGCCTACGTCAGCAGCAGCAGGGCGGACTGGCCGCTGTTCGTCGCGGTCGGCACCAACGGCGCGGACGTCTCCTGGGACGGCGGCCGAACCTGGAAGCAGGCCGGGACCACCGGCTACCACGCGATCGCCTTTCACGCGCAAAGCTCGATCGGTTTCGCGGTTGGCGCGGATGGTGCCGTCGCCAGGATCACCCTGACCGCCCGGCCGGCCAGCCGATGACGGTCCGCTGAGCATCGTCGCCGGACGGATCGCCGGGTCGGAGCCACACCTGCCACCTGTTCGCTGTTCCCGGTTCCCTATACATTCACACCCGTGAACGACGACACACGCGACAGACCGCCGGCGCGGTATGCGCCGCCCGAGGATCTCCAGAAGCTGACGCCGGCGATGCGGCAGTACTGGGAGCAGAAGCAGCAGGCCGGCGATGCGATCCTGCTGTTTCGGATGGGCGACTTCTACGAACTGTTCTACGACGATGCCGAACTGGCCGCCGGGCTGCTGGGGATCACGCTGACCAGCCGCGACAAGGGCAGCACGCCCCTGGCCGGGATTCCCTACCACGCGCTCGACGGCTACCTCGCCAAGCTGGTCAACGCCGGGCACAAGGTCGCGATCAGCGAACAGGTCGAGGACGCCGCCCAGGCCAAGGGTGTCGTCAAGCGGGCCATCGTCCGGATCGTCACGCCGGGGACCCTGACCGACGACGGCCTGCTCGACCAGGGCACCTCGAACGTGCTCGCGGCTTTGTGCGAAGACGGTGCCACGGTCGGCCTGGCGACGCTGGAACTCTCGACCGGCCAGTTGATCGTGCAGCGTTTCGCCGAGGACGTGGTCCTGGACGAACTGGCCCGGGTCGCGCCGGCCGAGGTACTGCTGGCCGAGCACGACGGCGTTGGCCGGCACCCGCTGCACGAGCCGATTCGGGACCGTTGCGGGGCGCTGGTGACGATGCGGCCGGCGACGGACTTCACACCGCACCGGGCCGAGCAGTTGCTGCTGGAGCAGTTCGAGGTCCGCGGGCTGGTCGGCTTCGGATTCGAGGAGATGGACGCCAGCCTGCAGGCGGCCGGAGCGCTGCTGGCGTACGTTCGCGAGACGCAGCTCAGCGGCATACAGCACCTGCGGCCACCGCGGCGGCAGTCGCGGAGCGAGTTCCTGGTGCTCGACCAGACGACGCTGCGCAGCCTGGAGGTTGAGCGAACGCTGCGGGGCAGCGGACGGACCGGCACGCTGCTGAAGGCGGTCGATCGGACGGGCACGGCGATGGGGGCCCGGCAACTGCGGCACTGGCTGTGCTATCCGCTGCGGCAGCCGGAGTCGATCCGGCAACGGCAGCGCCTGATCGAGGTGCTGCGGACCGAGGCGGGCCAGCGGCGGGCCCTGCAGTCCGCCCTGAAGCAGTGTGGTGACATCGAGCGGATGGTCGGGCGGCTGGGCGTGCAGCGGACCAGCGCGCGGGAACTGCGGCAACTGGGCGACACGCTCAGCCAGTTCCCGGCGATTCGCTGCCAGTTGCGTGACCTGCGGAGCGACCAGGCCGATGCGCTGGCCGATCACCTCGAAGGGCTCGACGATGTCGCCGCGCACCTGACCGCCACGCTGCGCGAGGATGCGCCGCTCGGTCTGCGGGAGGGCGGCATGTTCGCCGACGGGGTCGATGCGGAACTCGACCGGCTGCGAAGCATCGACCGCGACGGGCAGGCCTGGCTGCGCGAGTATCAGCGGACCGAGACCGAAGCGACCGGGATCCCGACGCTGAAGGTCGGCTTCAACCGCGTGTTCGGCTACTACATCGAGGTGACCACGCCGCACCGCGATCGCGTCCCGGAACACTACGTCCGCAAGCAGACCCTGAAGAACGCCGAGCGCTACATCACCGACGAACTGAAGAAGTACGAGAGCGAGGCCCTCTCGGCCGCTTCGCGGGCGAACGAACTCGAGTACGCCCTGTTCCAGCAGTTGCGCGACGAGATCGCCGCGCACATCCCGCGTCTGCAGCAGGCCGGACAGGCGTTGGCGGTGATCGACGTGCTGGCCGGCTGGGCGGACCTGTCGCTCGAGCGGAACTGGTGTCGGCCGGAACTGGTCGACGAGCCGCTGCTGGAGATCGAGGCCGGGCGGCATCCGGTGCTGGATGCGACCATGGGCCCCGAGTTCGTGCCGAATGACACGCGCCTGCGTTCGCGCGAGGCCGACGCGGGCGTCTTCGAGGAGGGTGGCGGCGGAACACTGGCGCTGATCACCGGGCCGAACATGGCCGGCAAGAGCACCTACATCCGGCAGGTGGCGTTGCTGACGCTGCTGGCGCACTGCGGGTGCTGGGTGCCGGCGACCCGGATGCGGTTCGGGCTGGTCGATCGGATCTTCACGCGGGTCGGCGCCAGCGACGAGCTCTCGCGCGGGCAGTCGACCTTCATGGTCGAGATGCTCGAGACCGCCAACATCCTGCACAACGCCACCGCGGACAGCCTGGTGATCCTCGACGAGATCGGCCGCGGGACCAGCACGTTCGACGGGCTGGCGCTGGCCTGGGCGATCACCGAGTACCTGGCCTGCGATCGCGGGTGCCGGGCTCTGTTCGCGACGCACTACCACGAACTGACCGAACTGCCCGAACTGCTGGAGGGGATCTTCAACCTGAACGTCGAAGTCCGCGAGTTCGAGGACCGCATCGTGTTCCTGCACCGGATCTGTCCGGGGGCGGCCGATCGCAGCTACGGGCTGCACGTGGCGAAACTGGCGGGGATCGGGCCGGGCGTGCTCGAGCGGGCCAACGCCGTGCTGAACGAACTCGAGCAGACCTTCGGGCGCGAGACCAAGCGGCCGGTGCTGGCGGCCGTGCAGCGTCGGCGGCAGCGGCAGTTGCGGCTGTTCGAAGCACCGGAGGAGGCGGTCGTGCGGGAACTCCGCGGTCTCGGCCAGCCGCTGGATGGCGGGCAGGCCCTGGCGAAGCTGGTCGCGTGGCGAAAGCAGCTTGGTCTGCCGGCCCCGGGTGAGGACGCGTCATGAGAGTCCCGAAGGCGGACCGCTGGCTGCTGCTGGCGATCGTGGTGCTGACGGTCGGCGGGACGCTGCTGCTGCGGCAGGCGCCGTGTCGTGCGGTCAGCGAGCGTGACGAAGCGTACTTCGGAACCTATGTGACCTGGCAGGCGGCGTTCGATGCGCTCAGCGCCACGTGTGGTGTCGGACTGCTGACGTCAGACTGGAATGGCGACTACACCGATGCGGGCCGCTGGACGCTGACCGGGCTCGGCACGCTCGGGGCGGTGATCTACCTGGTGCTGGCGCTGCGCGTGCTGCGGGCGATGGGCGCGTCGCTGACGATCTGGGCGACGCCGCCGGCCGGGGTGGTGCTCGGACTGCTCGGGGCCCTGGTCGTGGTTGCGGGCCTGCTGTGCGGGGCGCTGGCGGCCACCGGCGGCGCGGACGACGGGGGCGGCGGTCCGCTGGCGGCGGTTCGGCTGGGACTGGTGGCGGTGCTTTCGCTGGGGCTGGCGACGCCGGAGGAGGTGGCCGGTCGGGCGGGGGTGCTGGCCGGACTGGCGTGGCTGGCGGCGCTGGGCTGGCCGATGTGGCTGTTCCTGATCCCGGCGCTGACGCATCGGTACGTGCAGGCCCGGCAGGCGTTGCTGGTGGCGGCGACGTACACGGTGTTGCTGGCGCTGTTCGCGGGCGGGCTGATGGTCTTCGAGTTGCCGCGGGGTGGCGCCGCGTTACGGCCGGGGCCCGACGCGGAGGTGGCCGAGGCGGTCGGCTATGGCGCCCGGTTCTCGCAGGTCACGCTGGCCAGTGGCGCGGGGCTGCGTGCGGGCGGGACGCCGGAGGCGGAACTGCGTGACGGCAGCAAGGTGCTGTTATCGCTGGCGCTGCTGCTGGGGCCGGCCAGTTACGGCGTGGCGGGCGGCCTGACCTGGATCCTGCTGGTCTGGGCGGTGACGGGGGCCCTGTTCGGCCTGCGGCAGCGGGGCGATGCGGGTCCGCACCTGTCGCTCTGGTGCAGCAGCGCGCTGGCGGCGTGCTTCCTGCTGGGCGCGGCCGCGGTGGTCGGCGCGCTGGGGCTGATCCTGATCGAGGGCCTGAGTGGTTCGCGATTCGCGCATCCGCCGGGGTTCGCGGACGCGTTGCTGGACGCTTCGGCGGTGATCGGTGGCGGCAACCTGACGACGGGGGTGGTGGCAAGCGTGACTTCCGAGAACCTGATCAGCGGCAAGGGTCTGCCGGCCAACGCGTACGCCCTGGGGATGGGCTGGGTGATGCTGCTGATGGTGATCGGTCGCGTCGTGCCGCTGCTGGTCCTGCGCCGACTGGCCGAGCGGGTCTCGCCGGACTGGAAGCACCAGGGGACCAAGGTCAGCAAGTAAGCAGATCAGCAAGTGGGCAAGTAAGCACGTCAGCAAGTCAGCAAGTCAGCAAGTACGCAAGTCAGCAGGTCGGCACGTCGGCAGGTGACCTGAGTGCGCAGGTGAGGCGCGCGTTTCGTCCCCGCCGGCTTCGTTTCTTTTTTGTTGGTGAAGCGGTTCAAGTCCGGCGGACGGGGCTGCCGATATTGCGCTTGAGATGTTTACGCTCGGAATCATCCTCGCCCGGGCCGGCAGCAAGGGGCTGCCGGGCAAATGCGTGCGGCCGTTGCTGGGTCGCCCGCTGATTGACTACACGATCGACCATGCGCTGGCGGCGGAGACGTTGTCGGCGGTGGTGCTCAGCACGGACTCGGCCCCGGCCCAGGGGGTCGCGGCGGGGCGGGGCGTCGAGGTGGTCGCCCGGCCGGCGGCGCTGGCGACGGATCGGGCGACGGTCGATGGTGCCGCCCGGCACGCGGTGCAGGTCTGGGAGCAGCGGCACAGTCATCCGGTCGAGGCGGTCGTTTTGTTGTACGGCAACATCCCGGTGCGTGCGGACGGGATCGTCGACCGGGTCGTGCGGCACCTGCGGGGTGGTGGCGACTCGGTGCGGACGGTGGCGCCGATCGGCAAGCATCATCCCGACTGGCTGCATCGGCTGGACGAGGACCGCATGCGGCAGTTTCGTCCCAACAGCATCTACCGGCGGCAGGATCTCGAGCCGCTTTACTATCACGACGGCGCGGTGGTGGCCGTGACGCGGACGGCGCTGTTCGGCGCGCTGGCCACCCCGAACGATCACCAGGCGTTCCTGGGCGCGGACCGGCGGGCGGTGGTGCAGGGTCCGGAGGACGCGGTCGATGTCGACGAACCGCTCGACATGTTCATTGCCGAGGCGTTGCTGCGGGCCCGGCGACAGCCGGCCGGGGTCTGAGATGCCGGTTGCGGCGGTTGGCCTTGGTTCGCGGCGGATTGCGGACGATGCGCCGGTCTACGTCATCGCCGAAGCGGGGGTCAATCACAACGGCTGCGTCGCGCGGGCGCTGGCGATGGTCGACGTGGCGGCCGACGCGGGCGCCGATGCGGTCAAATTCCAGATCTTCACGGCCGGCAACCTGGTGACGGCGGCGGCGCCGAAGGCGGACTATCAGCGCGGCAGCGGCGGGCGGACGCAGTACGAGATGCTGCGGGCGCTGGAACTGAACGATACGGACTGGTGGCAACTGGCGCAGCGGGCCCGGCAGCGCGGCGTGGACTTCCTGGCGACACCTTTTTCGACGGACGACGTGGCCCGGCTGGAGGGTCTGGCCACGCCCGCGATCAAGCTGTCGTCGGCGGATCTGAACAACGCCGAACTGCTGGCCCGCTGTGTCGCCTCGGGGCTGCCGCTGATCGTCTCGACCGGGGCCGCGACAGCCGACGAGATCGCGGACGCGGTCGACTGGCTGGCCGCGGAGGGTGCCTCGGATCGGCTGGTGCTGCTGCACTGCGTCAGCGCCTATCCCACGCCGCTGGAGGCGGCGAACCTGCGGGCGATTCGGGTTCTATCCGAGCGGTTCGGCGTACCGGCCGGGTTCAGTGATCACACGCAATCGCTGGTGACGGGCGGCTGGGCGGTGCTGGCGGGTGCCTGCCTGCTCGAGAAGCACTTCACGCTGGACCGCCGGTTGCCGGGTCCGGACCAGGGTTTCTCGCTGGAGCCCGACGGCCTGCGGGACTACATCACGCAGGCGCGGAACGCCGCGCGGGCCCGGGGAACCGGCTGCCTGGATGCCCAGGAGATTGAGTCGGACGTGCGGCACGTGGCCCGGCGGAGCCTAGTGGCCCGCTGCGCGATCGAGGTCGACACGCCGCTGACGGTGGACCTGGTGACGGCGAAGCGGCCGGCGGGCGGGATCTCACCGGCGTCGCTGCCGCAGGTCGTGGGTCGGCGGCTGGCGCGTTCGGTCGCGGCCGACGAGGTGCTGCACTGGGAGATGCTGCGATGAGCCGGCGGCGGATCGCGGTCGTGACCGGGACGCGGGCCGAGTATGGCCTGCTGCGATCGACGATGGCGGCGCTGCGTGCGGACCGGCGGGTGGACCTGCAGGTGATCGCGACGGGAATGCACCTGCTGCGTCGGTCGGGCGGAACGGTGCGTGAGATCCTGGGTGACGGCTTTTCGATCGCGGCCCGGGTGCGGATGCAGTCGGGCGATGACGGCGGAACGGATCAGTCCGACGGGCTGGGACGCGGCGTGCGCGACCTGGCCCGCGCGTTTGCGCGGCTTGAGAGCGAGATCGTGCTGGTGCTGGGGGACCGGATCGAGGCGCTGGCCGGAGCGCTGGCGGGTGTGACGACCGGGCGGATTGTCGCGCACGTGCACGGGGGGGACGTGGCGGCCGGCGATTTCGACGACTCGTTGCGGCACAGCATCACGAAGCTGTCGCACGTGCACTTCGCGGCGACCAGGCAGTCGGCCCGGCGGATCGTGCGGATGGGCGAGGATCCGCGGCGGGTGCACGTGGTCGGTGCGCCCGGGCTGGATGACCTGGCCGCGGCGATCGGGCGGGCGGCACCACGGACGGGGCTGGGACGCGAGGCGCTGGTGATTCAGCACGCGTACGGTCGCGGGCCGGACCATGAGGAGCGGGTTGCCCGAGCCGTTTTCGAGGCGGTGCTGGCGGAGGGGCTGCGGCCGACGATCGTGCATCCGAACACGGACCGCGGCTGCTGCGGCGTGGTGCGGGCGATCGAAGCGTTGCAGGCAGCGCGGGGCGGTGATGTGCGGGTGGTGCGTTCGCTGTCGCGGGCGGACTTTCTGGATGCGCTGCTGGCGGCGCGGGTGCTGGTGGGGAATTCATCGTGCGGCGTGATCGAGGCGCCGTTTGCGGGCACGGCGTCGGTCAACGTCGGTGATCGTCAGGCGGGCCGGCAGGCCGGCGGGCGGAGCATCGTGTCGGTCGGGGAGGGTCGCCGGCAGATTCGAGCGGGGATTCGGGCGGCGTTGCGGAAGCGTCCGCGGCGGGGGCGGGCGGGCTGTTACGGGGCGGGCCGGGCGGGTGCGGCGATCGCCCGGCTTCTGGTTCGGTTGCCGGTGGGCGAGGCGCTGCGGCGGAAGCGGATCACGTACTGACCGCGGATGCCGGTTGCGGATCGCGGACGGTTGACGCCGAAGCCCGAGGGGCCGCGACCCCATGAACGAGATTCCCCCCGGTGAACCCGCTCATGGCGCACCCCCGCCCACCTTGGGTGGGGGGCTCGGAACCCCTGAATGCCATTTTATCCGGGCGGCATCGCTGGCTGATTCAGGCATTCACCGGGTATTCCCCGGGAAATTCACAGGCCGGCCACGCCCGGACGGCCGAGCCCGGGGACGTTTGTCATCGCCGCCAACCGCCGCGTATCATGCCCCGATGGCCATTCCCACCGTCGTCATCGTCGGCCGACCGAACGTCGGCAAGAGTTCCCTGCTGAACCGCCTCGCCAACGAGCGGATCAGCATCGTCGACCCGCGGGCCGGGATCACCCGCGACCGGATCTCGACGCTCCTGGAAGTCAACGACCGCTACTTCGAACTGGTCGACACCGGCGGAATCGGCATCGTCGACGACGACAACCTCGAAGTCCACGTCGAGGACCAGATCGCCTACGCCATCCACTGCGCCGACCTGATCCTGCTGCTGGTCGACGCCCAGCAGGGCCTGACCCCGCTCGACCAGCGCGTCGCCGAACTGCTCCGCCCACTCGACAAATCCGTCTTCTGCGTCGCCAACAAGGTCGACGAGGAAGTCCACGTGCCACTCGCCGCCGAGTTCGAAAAACTCGGCTTCGGCGAACCCATCCGGGTGTCCGCCGCCCACGGACGCGGACGCCTGAACCTGATGGAACGAATCTGCGAACACTTCGGCGACGACCTCGGCGATGATCCCGGCCTGCCGGTGATGAAGCTGGCCATGGTCGGCAAACGCAACGCCGGCAAGAGCACCCTGGTCAACACGCTGGCCGGCGAGGAACGCGTGATCGTCAGCGAAGTCCCCGGCACCACCCGCGACTCGGTCGACGTCCGCTTCGAAAAGGACGGACGCGTCTTCGTCGCGATCGACACCGCCGGCGTCCGCAAGAAAAAGAAGATGGACGACGTCGACTTCTACTCGCACACGCGGGCCCTGCGGTCGATCCGCCGGGCCGACGTGGTCATGTTCCTGATCGACAGCACCGTCCCGATCAGCGACGTCGACTCGAAACTCGCCCGCGCGATCCTCGACGCCCAGCGCCCGGTCGTGATCGTGATCAACAAGTGGGACCTCGCCAAGGACGCCTCCTCGCCCGAAGCGTACGACGAGTACGTCGCCAAGATGCTGCCGCAACTCGAACACGCTCCGATGGTGATCATGACCGCCACGACCGGCAAGAACACCGACGCCGCCGTCGACCTGGCCCTCAGCCTGCACAAGCAGAGCCACATGCGGATCAGCACCAGCGCCCTGAACAGCGCCCTCGAACGCGTCCTCGAGGAACGCGGCCCCTCCGCCAAGCACGGCACCAAACCCGTCAAGATCTACTACGCCACCCAGGTCGCCACCGGCCCGCCCACGATCGTGTTCTTCTGCAACACCCCGGCCGCGGTGACCGACAACTACCGCCGCTACATGGAAAACCGCCTGCGGGCCCTGCTGCCCTTCGGAGAAGTCCCGCTGCGACTGCTGTTCCGCTCGCACCACCGCGAGCGAAGCGACAAGGGCGCCCGCGTGAACGATTAGCCGGGCGCATCGGAACCCACCCTGCGCCCGCCTTCTCCTTTGCACGCTTCCACTTTTTCACTCGCAGCGGTTGGCGTAGACTGATACCGGAGCAACGCACCGCCGGGAGGAATGGCGATGTCGATCGAGTTTCACTGCGAGAAGTGCGGACGGCTGGTCAAGGCACCGGATGACGCCGGCGGACGCCACGGCAAATGCCCGAGCTGCCACCAGAGCGTCTACATCCCCGAACCCGATGTCGAGCCGCTCGAACTGACCCCGATCGACGAAGACGCCGAACGCCGCGAACAGCAGGCCCGGGCCGAAGCCGCCGACCTCGCCCGCCGACTCGCCAGCGATCGCGAACCACCCTCCGGCCCCGACGACGGACCAAACCTGCGCGGCCAGGTCGCCGAGCCGCGCATGCCCATGGACCAGCTCGTCATCGAGTACGCCAAGGCCATGGCCTCCGGCGACCTGAACACCGCCGAGCAGTACGCCCAGGACATCCGCCGCGACCGCAACAAGGCCAAGGAAGCCATCCAGGCACTGATGTCCGACGACCTGATGCCCGAGCCACTCGCCAGCGTCCCCCGGCCCGTCCTGGTCGGCTTCTTCAAACAACTGTAGCGCCGGGACGCCGCCGGTCGGGGACGGGCGGAAGCGTGACACGCTCGGACGCGCGGCCAGGTCTTCCCGGCCACCCGCCGCCGCGCCGCCGCGTTTTCGGCACGCCCGCCGCGAGGGTCCCCCGCACCATTCGCGTTACACTACCACCCATGAGCGAACACGCGACCGAAACGGGGGGCGGGGTGGAATCCGGGGCGCCAGCCGCGGAGCACGCCACGCCGACATCGCCACCCGGGCTGGCCGGGCTGCTGCTCGGCGGGGGACTCGTCACCGGACTGCTGGTCGGAATGACCGAAGTCGTCTGGTCGTACCTGCTGCCGAGAATCTCCAGCCAGTGGCAGGCCGTCCTGCCGGCCGATCTGCCGGGCCTGGGCGCCTTCCTGCTCGCCGCCCTCGTGACCGACGGGACGCTCGGGCTCCTGCTCGGCCTGCTTCTGCTCGGCGTCGCCCGACTGCTGCGGATCCGCCGCACCGCGCGCGGCCCGGGCTGGCTGCTGACGCCCCTGCTGGCCGGCGGCATGTGCTACCTGTACGTCGGCTGGATCGTGCTCTTCGTCCTCCTGCCGGTCGACCGCCGGACCCTGACCTACCAGGCCATCGTCTTCGTCGGCGTGACCCTGCTCGTCACGGCCGCCTGGCTGCTCAGCCGCACGATCCTCGCCAACCCGCGCCGCGGACGCTGGATCGCCGCCGCACTGGCCGCCGGTCTCGGCCTGCTCGTCGCCGTGGGCTTCGCCGCCTACCGGGCCAGCCTGCCGACCGAAACGCCGCTTGCGCCGACACCGGGCGGTCCCCGCCCGAACGTGCTGCTGATCACCCTGGACACCCTGCGGGCCGACTACGTCGGCTGCTACGGGCACCCCTGGATCGAGACCCCGACACTCGATCGCCTGGCCGGCGAGGGCGTGCGGTTCTCCCAGACGGTCGCCCAGGCTCCCAGCACCACGCCCTCGCACTGCAGCCTGATGACCAGCGTCTACCCCTTCGTGCACGAAGCCCACAACGGCAAGCCGATGCGGCCGGAACTGGTGACCCTCGCCGACGTGCTGGCCGCCAACGGGTACGAGACGGTCGCGTTCACCTCGGCCACGACGACCCGCTCGATCAACAGCGGGCTGAACCGCGGCTTCGAGCGCTACGTCGATTCGCTGGTGCCCTGGTCGGAACTGTTCTCGCGGGACGAGTTTCAGCACCTGATCTTCTTCTACGCCCTCGGCATCGTGCAGCACAGCCAGATCCCCGGAGGGGTCGTCACCGACCGGGCCCTGCGCTGGTTCGGGCAGCGCAGCGAGCGGCCGTTCTTCGCCTGGCTGCACTATTTCGATCCGCACGATCCCTACGGGTCGCCGCCGCCGTTCCGCGGCAAGTACACCGGACGCTGCGACGACGGCCTGCCGCTGGCCGCGCAGCGTGAACGCTACGCCGAGGACATCAGCTACGTCGACAACGAGGTCGGACGGGTGATCGCGGCCCTCGAAGCGGCCGGCGAACTCGACAACACGCTGGTTCTGGTGACCTCCGACCACGGCGAAGCGTTCGGCGAACGGCACGGCGCGATCGTCGAGAAGAAGCACGGCCGCTGGCTGTACGACACCACCCAACTGGTGCCGTGGATCGTGCGGATGCCGGCCGGCGACGGCGCGGGGCGCTCGATCGCGACCCAGGCGGAACTGGTCGATGTGCCGCCGACGGTGCTCGGTCTGCTGGAGATCCCGTCCCCGGATTCGTTCATCGGGACGGACTTCGCCCCGCAGGTCAGCGGGCGGGCGGCCGACACGCCGTCGCGGGCGGCCTACGCGTTCAACGTGATCGACATCCAGACCGGCGACAGCGAGCGCGACGTCTCGTTCGTGCAGCAGATCGCGGTCCGCGAGCCCGACTGGAAGTTCATCACCATTCCGCGGACACAGGCCAACAGCCTGTTCGACCTGCGAACCGACCCGGGCGAAACGCGGAGCGTCATCGGGGCCAACCTGGCGGCCCTGGAAAAATGGAAGCGCCTGGCCCTCGAGCACTACGACCCGACCCGCGACGTCAACCTCGATCCGCGGCAGCGGGTGGCCCCGTCGCTGGTGCGGCAGTTGCAGTCGCTCGGCTACCTGGGCGGAGATGACGAATGAGCGACCGACTGCAGTTCTTCGCCAACCGCATCGCGGCCGGACTGGTCGCCGCGCTGGTCGGGTTCTTCCTGGTCCTGCTGGTGCGGCGCTGGATGCTGCGGACGAGCGACACCTACGGCGGGATGATCCTGGTCGGCGTGCCGCTGGCCTGCGGTCTGCTCGGGCTGATCCTCGGCGACCGGTTCCTGGATTTCCTCAAACGAATCACCGGCCTCGACAACTGAAGCGCAGATGCCCCGCTGATGGCTCGGCCTTCCTCGCCCCCTCAACTCAGTCATTCCACGGCGTGGGCTTGCCGTGATCGTCGATCGAGACATACGTCAGCGAGGCGGCCGTCACGTCGACCTTGTTGCTGGGGTTGTCGAAGCGTTCGGCCACGACGTCGATCTGGACGGTGATGGAAGTGCGGCCACGGCGACTGATCGAGGTGTTGAAGTTCAGCACGTCGCCGACGTAGACCGGATTCTTGAACTCGACCGAGTCCATCGCCACGGTGACGAACTTGAGCGGCGACTCGCGGCGGGCGGCAATCGCGCCGGCCTGGTCGATGTAGCTCAGCAGTACGCCGCCGAAAATCGTGCCGTGCGCGTTCGTGTCACGCGGCATCATCATTACGCGAATGGCTGGGCAATCAGGCAACTCGAGACTCCAGGAAGCGAGCGAGGGAGCAAGGGCAGAAGGGAGCGTGACCTTCCCGTCGTTCCCTCCTCTTTCACTCCTTCACCCTTTCACCTTTTCACGGTCGTCAGGGCGCTTCACCCACCGGGTGGGCGCTGCTTTTCCAGTTCCGGTCCCAGTAGGCCCGGCGCTCGACCGCCCGCAGCGTGCCGCGGGTGCCGGCCAGATCGTAGCGGATCAGGCGCTGCGCGCCGTCGGTCTCGATCCACAGCCGCGCGGGCTCCGCAAGACCCGCGATGATCACCGAACGCACCCGGAACGTTCCGGCCGGGGTCTTCAGGCTGTCGATGCCCGGCCCGGCCGTCAGCGTGACGTCGGTCGGGCGCGGAGCGACGCCGTGGGTCGAGTCCATCGGCGGCAGCACGCGCAGCCTGGTCGTTCCGGCGGCGGTCGCCCGTTCGCGGGCTTTCAGCAGCAGCGTCTCGAACGGAACGGCGCCGTCGGGCAGCGGCCAGTGCTGGTCGGCTTCGCCCTCGAAGTAGCTGAAGCTGTGGTAGCCGGGGTCCGGTCCGGTCCAGCGGAGGTGCTTGTAGCTTGTCCCGCACCATTCCTGGCTCGAAGACGCCAGCTTGAGCGGCGCGAGCGTGTAGCGCTGCGCGAGCAGCGTCTGCATCAGGCGGTAGTTGTAGTTCTCGGTCGGAATCTCTTCGCAGATGTTCAGCTTCAACACCGGAACGGCCGACGCCGCCGACGTGTCGTCCGTCTTGACGCCCGCCTCGGGATCGAACCACTCACGCACGACGATCTGCACGCGGGTGTAGCTCCGCGGCTGGCCGTAGATCGTCCGCGTCGCGTCGTAGTAGCTGATCTCGGCGAAGCCATCGTCCCAGATGGACAGGGCCCCGAGGGTCTCAGCGGTGTCCGCGGCGGCCTCCTGGGCGCGACTCTCGGACCCGCCGACGGCCAGCAGGCCGGCAGCACCCAGGGCGGCAACGGCGGCGAACCAGATCGGGCAACAGCGCATCAGCAGACTCCCTCGCATGCTCAGCCTGATTCTATTCGCTTACGGCCTGGCTGCGGCGCCGGTCACGGCCGGCGGCCGTTCGCTCGGCTCACCAGCAGATGCCCTGCCGCATGCAGTACACGCTGCCGCCCGACTTGAGGAACTCGTCGGTCGTCACCTCGTGGACCGTCAGTCCGGCGGCACGGAGACGCTCGGCCGTGGTCGGGGCACCGGCCGGCAGAAGCACGTTCCTGCGGTCCGGGCAGTACAGGTTGCCGGCCAGGCGCGTGCGGGCTTCGTCCTCGTCGACGGGAATCAGTTCCTCGAACCCGGCCGCCAGCAGCGCCAGGCCGGCAGTATCGAAGGCCGAGCGAACGATGGCCGCCCGTTGCGTGTCGATCACGGCCAGGCAGGTGTCGAGGTGGTAAAAACGTTCGTCGACCAGGTTCAGCAGGGCGATCGGCAGGTCGAGCGTATTCGACAGGTGCCGGTAGACGGCCGATTCGGTGCGTGGTCCGACGCCGCCCCACAGCAGCCAGGTGTCGGGGTGCCAGATCGCATCGCCGCCGCCTTCGAAGGTTCCGGGAACCTCGGCCGGAATCTCGATCAGGCGGGCTCCCTGCCGTTCGGCCCATTCGCGCAGCGGGGCGACTTCGGGTTGCCGCGACGCGTAGCGCATCCGCGAGATCAGCGCGAGCGGACCGCCGTCGCGGTCGAGGCCGAGCAGCGCGGGGTTGGCGACGAAGACCTGGTCGGCCAGACCTGCCGCGGGGTCGAGCGTTTCGACACCGAGTCCGATCCGCTCGATCGTCGCCCGCAGCGCGAGCCACTCGCGCCGCGCGACGGCCGGGTCAACCGCGCCGACCTGCCCGGCCATGTGCACGTTGTGCACATCGGCGACCTGGAAGTGATCGGGCGGACAGAGCAGGACCCGCCGCGTCGGATCGGATCGCCCGAGTCCCGTGCGGTCAAACGCTGCAAGTTGTTCGGGCGACTGAATCAGCATGGCCGGATGGTAAATCGAAGGGAGCCAGGGAGCGAGGGAGCGAGGGAGCGAGGGAAGGGAACAGGGAACAGGGAACAGGGAACAGGTAGTTTCGGGATCTCTGGTGCCACTGCTCTTGAGCAGTGCTCTGGCCCCTTGCTCCCTTGCTCCCTCGCTCCCTTGCTCCCTTCCACGTACCATTTATGCGACTGAGCGAGGAGCGTTGCGATGAAGTTGCTGGTCTGTGGCGGGGCGGGATACGTCGGCAGTCACTGTGTGCGGCGGTTGCTGGCCGGTGGGCACGAGGTGGTTGTCTTCGACAACCTTTGTGCGGGGCATCGCGAGGCCGTGCCGGCCTCGGCCGGTTTTGTCGAGGGGGACCTGGCGGACGCCGACCTGCTGCGGCGGACCCTGGACGGGGGCGGCTTCGACGGGGCCCTGCACTTCGCGGCCTTTCTGAACGTCGGCGAATCGGTCAACGTGCCGCTGAAGTACTACCGCAACAACGTCGCCAACACGCTCAACCTGCTGGAGGCGCTGGAGGCGAGCGGTGTTCGTCGGATCGTGTTCAGCAGCACGTGCGCGGTGTATGGCGAACCGCCGGAAATGCCGATCCGCGAGGATCTGCCCAAAAACCCGATCAATCCCTATGGCACCACCAAACTGGCCGTAGAGTGGATGCTGCGGGACGCTTGCGCCGCGTGGGGACTCGGCGCGGTGGCGCTGCGGTACTTCAACGCGGCCGGGGCGTCGGCGGATGGCGTGATTGGCGAGGACCACGATCCGGAGATTCACCTGATTCCGCTGGTCCTGCAGGTGGCGCTCGGGCAGCGCGAGAAGATCTTCATCTTCGGAACCGACTACCCGACGCCGGACGGAACCTGCATCCGGGACTACGTGCACGTCGAGGACCTGGCCGAGGCCCATCTTCGGGCGATCGAAGGTGTGGCGCCGGGGCGGTTCGAGGCGTTTAACGTAGGGACGGGCCGTGGAAACAGCGTCCGCGAGATCATCGCAGCGGCCCGCGAGGTGACCGGGCACGCGATCCCGGCCGAGGAGACGGACCGTCGCCCCGGGGATCCGCCGATGCTGTACGCAGCGCCCGATAAGATCGGGGCGCGGTTCGACTGGGCGCCGCGGTACACCGAGGTCCGCGAGACGATTGCGACCGCATGGGCGTGGCATCGGGCGAATCCGCGGGGATTCGGGAAATAGGACGGGGCGGAATCCGTTTGTCTCTGACAGTTGGAACGCGATACTCTTAAGGCGTTGCCCGCGGTGCGCGGCAGCGCGAGGGGGAAGCGGCCGGGAGCGATCCCGGCAACGAGGTTCTCAAGCGGTCCGGATACGGGCCGATTGGCGTTATTTTTCTCATAACATACTGCGACTGATGGGGTAACGACATGTGGTCCACCTTGCTGGGCAAAAAGAAGAAGAAACCGGAGCGGGCCAAGCCGACTCGCACGGTCAAGCAGGCCTTCGGCCCGCCGCTGACCGATGACGAGAAGAGCGGAAACCTGACGGTGCTGGAACGGGATCTCAACGAGCGGGCCGCCTGTCCGGCCGCCCGGAACCAGGTCTACATCCGCTCGCTGGTCACCGGCAACGGAACGACGCCGCCGCGGATCGCCCTGAAGTGTACTTTCCGCAAGGACGCCGGAATGGAACCCGAGGTCTTCTACGAGCACATTCGCGACGTCTGCTGCAGCGATCCGGAGAAGTGCGAAGCGTACCGTCAGTTCAAGGATCGGGCGGGGCTTTGATCGACGGATAGCGGCCCGCCTCCGGAGGGACGGCGGCCGCAAAATTGGGGGAGCCCGGCGGGGCGGTGCGGCTTTCGGGCTGTGCCGCCCCGTTCGTTTTCGGACCCGCCCGAACGGGTCTGAAATGCCGTCCGGAATTAGCCGATCCTATTGGCATACTCATAAGACGGCGCTGCGCCGGGGGGACCCACGCTGCGCCGCGGGGCAGCACGGCAGCGGCCGCACGGCCGCCCAACCCAGGACGGCAAAATGTTTTCGCGATTCAAGAACTGGCTTTCGCGGGCGTTGGGCGGGCAGTCCGACGAGGCCGCGGATCAGCAGGGTGGTGTCGCCGTTCTCGATCCTCCGGACGGAGAGGCCGAGGGGTTCGACCCGGGGTCGACGGTCGCGGTCGAGGACTACGGCCAGGCCGAGCAGGTTGACCTGAGTCCGGGCGAGGAGGAACCCGAGCCGCCGCCGCTGCCGACCGGCTGGTGGGACCCGCCCGTCGAGCCGCAGGACGATCCCCTGGACCGCCGCCGCGACGTGTCGATCGACGGATTCCTGCGGGACCGCCTGAGCGGGATTCTCAAGGACCCGGAACTGGAACTGCCGCGGATGGCGGGCGTCACCCAGCGGGCCCTGATGATCCTGCGGAACCCGGACGAACTGGACTACAAGCGGCTGGCCGGCGTCGTCGAGCAGGACGCCACCGTCACGACCGAGATCCTGCGGGTGGCCAACTCGCCGCTCTATCGCGGGGTCAACAAGTTCACGCAGCTCAGCCAGGTGTTCGCCCGACTCGGAACGCGCCACCTCGAGACGATCTTCGTCTCGATGAGCGTCAAGGGCCTCGCGATCCGGATCGGCAAGGAATACCGCACGCTGGGCGAGGAACTCTGGCAGCGCTCGGTGGCCGCCGGCGTGACCGCCTCGCGGCTGGGCGAACTGTTCGGACGCGACCCCGACGAACTGTTCCTGTACGGGCTGCTGCACGACATCGGCGAACTGGCCATCCTGCAGGTCGTGCACGAGTACCACAAGAACCACGGCCGGCCGATCACGCGTTCGCTGTTCGAGCAGATTGCCGACGAGTGGCACGGCCACATCGGGCTGCGCCTGGCGGACCACTGGAACCTGCCGGACCCGCTGCCGGAACTGATCGGGCAGCACCACAAGCTGCCGGAGGATGACGACCCGCTGCGACAGTACCGGCTGATCCTGCAGGTCGCGGACGCGGCCGCTTTCCAGTTGGGCTACGGCGGTCGCGAGTGGCAGCGAGACTTCTTCAACATCCCGGCGGTCCGCTTCCTGGGGCTGGAGAAGACGGTGGTCAACTGCGAGGCGCTGGCGGATCTGCCGGAGCGGATCGAGGCGCGTCTGGAAACGCTGTAGCGTGCCGAGCGGATCGCCACGGATCGGCGTGATCCATGGAAGGAAACGAAGCGGTGCGGGAGTGAAGGCCGGTTCGCGCTTTCACTCCTTCGCTCTTTCATCGCGCGAACACCGGGTTCGGTCCGCACGGAGCCCGGCGTTGGCGGGTGGACGTTGAGGGGATGGTCCGGTGACTGCGGACAGTGCGCATCCCGGGTCGGCGGGCGTGACCTTTCGGGCGGGGTTCACGCTGGTCGAACTGGTCGTCGTCGTGGTGATCGTCGGGATCATCTCGGCCCTGGCCCTGCCGCGCCTCAGTCGCGGAAGCCAGGGGGCGGCGGAAGCCACGATCGCCCAGGACCTGAAGATCCTGCGGACCGCGATCCACATGTACACCGCCGAGCATGGCGGCGTCCTGCCGGGTGCCGTCGGCGACGGCAAGAACGCGGCCGGTTCGGCGGCCGGGACGCGGCGACAACTGACGATGCGCTCGAACGCAGACGGCGTCACATCGCGGAGCCTTGACCGGTCCATCTATCCATTCGGACCGTACCTGCGGGCGATTCCGAAAGCACCGCTGGGTCCGGTCGAGGGGGACGACCGCATCCGGGTCGTCAGTGACGGTGTTCCGCTCTCCGGCGGCGCGTCGCCCAATCGCGCCTGGAAGTACGACACCGTCACCGGGCAGATCATCTTCAACTACAACGGCAAGGACAGCCTGGGCGTCAACTTCGACGACTACTGATTCTCCAGTAACAAGTAAGCAAGTAAGCAAGTGAGCAAGTGAGCAAGGACCGACCACGTGCGCACGTGTGTCGAGGTGCCGGCTGGCCGGCTCGCCTGCTCCCGTGCGTACTTGCTTACCTGAATACTTGCTTACTTGCTCACTTCCTTACTCGTTCACTGTCCCCGGTAGGCGCCGCCGTCGACGACGATGCTCTGTCCGGTGATGAAGCTCGCGCGCGGGCTGCACAGGAAAGTCACCAGGTCCGCCAGTTCTTCCGGGCGGCCGAGGCGTCGCACGGGAATCGAAGCGGCCATGGCGTCGAGTTCCTCGTCAATCGTCCGGCCGGACTGCTGCCCGCGGATTTCGGCCAGGTGTCGCAGGCGGTCGGTCAGGTGCAGGCCGGGGCAGACGTTGTTGACCCGGATGTTGTCGCCGGCCAGTTCGAGCGCCAGCGTCTTGGCGTAGCCGACGATTGCCGGGCGCAGGGCGTTCGACAGCAGCAGGTTGTCGATCGGCTGCCTGGCCGAGATGCTGGTGATGTTGACGATCCGTCCGCCGCCGGCCTTGCGCATCGCGGGAATCGCCGTCGTACACATCCGCACGACGTTCATCAGCGTGTTGTCGATGCCGGTCCGCCAGTCCGCTTCGCTGGTGCTCTCGTGCGTTCCGGCCGGGGGCCCGCCGGTGTTGGTGACGAGCACGTCGATCCGCCCGAAGGCCTCCACCGCGGTGTCGACGAACCGCTGGCAGTCGGCCGCCTGCCCGACGTCGGCGGCCAGCGTGCGAATCTCGGCGTCGGTCTCGTCGGCAATCTCCGCGGCCGCCGCCTCGAGCGTCTCACGCGTCCGGGCGCAGAGCACCAGCCGGCATCCCTCGCGGGCAAGCTGCCGGGCGATCGCCCGCCCGAACCCCTTGCTGGCCGCGGCGACCAGTGCGACGTTGTCAGTCAGTTGAAGATCCATGGGGAAACCTCAGGGGACAGGGAACAGGGAACAGGGAAACAGGGCCGAGCAGGTCGCCGCGGTCGGGGGATCAGAGCGTCATCCTGTTCCCGGTGCCCTGTTCCCCGTTCCCTTCGTCTACTCATCGTGCCAGCTCGCTCAGCATCTTCAGGTAGCTGGCGTAGCGGCGGGGGGAGACGCGGCCTTCTTCGGCGGCGGTGGCGATCGCGCAGTCCTGTTCGTCGACGTGGTGGCAGTCGTTGAAGCGGCAGTGCTGGACGAGCGGCAGGAACTCGGTGAAGTACGCCTCGAGCTGGCCGGGTTCGACGTTCCAGAGGTCGAACGAGCGGATCCCGGGGGTGTCGACCACTCGGCCGCGGGTGCGGGTCAGCGGCAGCAGGCGGGCCAGCGTGGTCGTGTGGCGGCCCTTCTCGGTCTCGGTGCTGACGGTGCGGGTGACCAGGTCGAGCTCCGGTTCGAGCGCGTTGATCAGCGAACTCTTGCCGACCCCGCTCTGTCCGGAGAGGACGGTGGTCTGGTCGGCCAGTTCGGCCCGGAGGTCTTCGATCCCGAGCCCGGTCACGGCGCTGGTCTCGACGACCGTGTAGCCGAGGTCGCGGAACTCGGCCGCCAGGTCGGGGACGGTCATTCCGAGGCCCTGGTCGAGCGCCTCGGGGTCGTCGGGCTCGTCGTCGGGTTCGGGGGTGTCGAGCAGGTCCCACTTGTTGAAGACGATCACCGGGCGCAGGTCGCCGCGGGCGGCCGCGACCAGGTAACGGTCGACCAGGTGCGGTTTGATCCGCGGCTGGCGGACGCTGGTGACGATCAGCAGTTGGGTGGCGTTGGCGACGATCACGTGGGCCCGCTGGCGGCGGTCGCGGCGTGAGAGCGTGGTGGAGCGCTCGTCGACGCGTTCGATCACGCCGCAGGGCTGCCCGTCGTGGTGGGCCGACTGGTCGGAGAACCAGACCTGGTCGCCGACGGTCACGCCGGCCCGGGCGTCGATCAGCCGGGTTCGCAGCACCCGGCGGACCGAGCACTCCCACAGGGGGCCCGCGTCCGGGCTGTCGGGCAGCACCCGGCAGAGCCGGCCGTGCACTTCGGTGACCACCCCCCGCCGCCAGCGGGACTCGTCGACCAGGGGCGCCTGGTCCTCGCCGACGCGGATGGTGCGCTTGCGGGAGAGGTCGCCCTTGGGGCGGACCTGCTCGCTGCTGGCGCTGTCGACCAGGCCGTCCTGCTCGTCCTTGTCGCGGTACTGGCGGGTCAGGTCGCCGGCGCGGCGCCGCTGGGTGCGGTTGCGGCGAAAGTCCACCCGGACCTGCTTCGGTTTTTTCTTTTTGCCGGCCATCTGCTGGCAGATTGTACCGTCTGGAAACGGGCCGGTCGGGCGGTTCGGGGCGGCTTGCAGGGCGGGGCGGGGTGGCCTACATTCCGGGTTGGCGTTCTTACCAGGGAGACACCATGGCCACAGTTGCGGACAAGATTGCCGGATGGGTTCTCGACGCATCGTTTGAGAGTCTCGGGCCGGAGGTTGTGCACGAAGTCAATCGGCGGATTCTGGACTCGATCGGGACCGCGCTGGGGGCCTGGACGTCGCGTCCGGGGCAGGTCACGCGGGCGACCGCGGAGGCCGTTCCGCTGGCCGACGGCGCCAGCCTGCTGGGGTCGAAGGTGCGGACGACGCCGGACCTGGCGACCTTCGCGAACGGCGCCCTGGTGCGCTACCTGGACTTCAATGACACCTACCTGAGCGCCGAGCCGGCGCACCCCAGCGACAACATCCCGGCCTGCTGGGCGGTCGGCCAGGTGGTCGGCGCGCATCCGCGCGAGATCATCACCGCGATCGCCCTGGCGTACGAACTGCAGTGCCGGCTGTGCGATGCCGCCTCGCTGCGGGCCCACGGCTGGGACCACGTCTACTACGGGGCCCTGTCGAGTTCGCTGGCGGCCGGCAAGCTGTACGGCTTCAACGCCCAGCAGATGGTGCACACGCTCGGCCTGTCGGGCGTCTGCAACTTCGCCACGCGGCAGACCCGGACGGGACAGATCTCGGACTGGAAGGCCTGCGCGTTTTCGAACGCGGCCCGCAACGGCGTCTTCGCGGCCGGCCTGGCGCGGCAGGGCCTGACCGGGCCGAACGAGATCTTCGAGGGGCCCAAGGGTCTCTTCAAGATGGTGACCGGTCCGTTCGAGCTGAAGTGGAGCGGCGGTCCGGACGACTGGATGATCAACCGGACATACATCAAGTACTGGCCGGCCGAGTATCACTCGCAGTCGGCGATCGACGCGGCCCTGCAGTTGCGTCCGGCGGTCGGCGACGCGGGCAGGATCGAGAGCATCCTGATCGAGAGTTTCGAGGCGGCCGTCAGCATCATCGGCAGCGAGCCGGAGAAGTGGCGCCCGACCAGTCGCGAGACCGCCGACCACAGCATGGGCTACTGCGTGGCCTGCGCGCTGCTGGACGGTGACGTGACGCGGGGCTCGTTCACCGACGAGAAGATCAAGGATCCGGCCGTGCTGGGCCTGCTCGACAAGACCCGGATCGTCGAGACGGACGAGTGCAACGCCGGCTACCCGGACGGGATTCCGAACAAGCTGATCATCAAGACCAGCGACGGGCAGGAGCACGCCAAGCTGGTGACCTACCCGCGCGGCCACGCCGGCAACCCGATGAGCGACGACGAGGTGATCGCCAAGTTCAAGAAGCTGGCGTCCGGCGTGGTCAGCGACGCGACGGCCGACCGGATCATCAACCAGGCGCTGTCGTTCCATGAACTGAACAGCGTCGCGGATCTGCTCGAATTCGAGACGAGGTAACAGGGGCAACGGGACTGCGAAAGGGCAAAGGGATCGATGCCATGGCCGAACAGGCGACACTGACGGTTGGGGATCAAAGCTACACGCTGCCGATCGTGGAGGGCACGGAGCACGAACGGGCGGTGGACATCGGAAAGCTGCGCGGCCAGAGCGGACTGATCACGCTCGACGATGGCTACGGCAACACCGGCTCGTGCGTCAGCGAGATCACGTTCATCAATGGCGAGGAGGGTATCCTGCGGTACCGCGGGTACCCGATCGACGAACTGGCCGAGCAGTCGACGTTTCCCGAGACCGCCTGGCTGTGCATCTTCGGCGAACTGCCGACCCGCGCGCAGTTGTCGCGCTTCTCGGACCTGATGACCCAGAACCAGGCCCTGCACCAGGGACTGCTGCACCACTTCGCCGGCTTCCCGCCCAGCGCCCACCCGATGGGCATCCTCTCGGCCATGATCAACGCGATGGCCGCCTACCAGCCCGTCCTGATGCAGCCCGAGCAACTGGACCTGTTCGAGGAAGCCGCCGCCCGGCTGATCAGCAAGGTCCGGACGATCGCGGCCGTCAGCTACAAGACCGCCGCCGGGCACCCGGTGATCCACCCCCGTCCGGACCTGGGCTACACCGCGAACCTGCTGCACATGATGTTCAGCGAGCCCTACGCGCCGTACGAGCCGGACCCGGACGTGGTCCGCGCCCTGGACCAGATCTTCATCCTGCACGCCGACCACGAGCAGAACTGTTCGACCTCGACGGTCCGGATGGTCGGGTCGAGCCAGGCGAACCTGTACGCTTCGGTCGCGGCCGGCGTCTGTGCCCTGTGGGGTCCGCTGCACGGCGGGGCGAACCAGAAGGTGATCCAGATGCTGACCGGCCTGCAGGAGCGGGGCGAGTCGATCGAGAGCTTCGTCGAGCGGGTCAAGCAGGATTCCAGCGTGCGGCTGATGGGATTCGGGCACCGCGTCTACAAGAACCACGACCCGCGGGCGCAGATCATCAAGGCCTCGTGCGACAAGGTGCTGGCCAAGCTCGGCCAGGAGGATCCGCTGCTGGACATGGCCCGTCGGCTCGAGGAGGTCGCGCTGCAGGATCCGTACTTCGTGGATCGCAAGCTGTACCCGAACGTCGATTTCTACAGCGGGATCATCATGCGGGCGATCGGGATTCCGGTCGAGATGTTCACCGTCATGTTCGCGATCGGCCGGATGCCGGGCTGGATCGGGCACTGGCGCGAGGTGCACCAGAATCCGAAGGCCCGCATCTACCGCCCGCGGCAGGTCTACAACGGCGCGACGCAGCGCGGCTACGTGCCGATGGCCGGGCGCTCCGGCAAGTAGGCACCCGGTTGATCCGCCGGGGCCCGCGCCGACGGTCCCCCGTCCCGGCTGCGGACCGGGAACGAACAGACGACTCGATTCACGCACAGGCGGCGGAGGATACGCATGGCGGCAGCGAACGGTTCGCCCGGACGGCGACTGCGGCAGTTGATGGCCGCCGGCACGGTCACGATGCCGGGCGCGACAAACGCCCTGACAGCCCGCCTGATCGAGCAGCTTGGTTTCGAGGCCTACTACCTGTCCGGGGCGGTCCTGTCCAACAGCGTGATCGGACTGCCCGACGTCGGGGTCAGCACGCTCAGCGAAGCCGTCGCCCACGCGACCCGCTGCACCGCCGTCAGCCACCTGCCCGCCATCATGGACGCCGACACCGGCTACGGGGCGGCCGCCGAGAACGCGGCCCGCACGGTCGAGGACTACGAGCGGGCGGGCCTCGCGGGGCTGCACCTGGAAGACCAGGAGTTCCCCAAGCGGTGCGGACACCTGGCCGGCAAACGGCTGGTCAGCCAGGAGGAGTTCTGCCTGCGGATCGCGGCCGCGGCCGCGGCCCGGCGCGACCCGGACTTCGTGCTGATCGCCCGGACCGATGCCCGCGGGGTGACGGATTACGACGACGCGGTGGCGCGGGCCCACGCCTACCTGCAGGCTGGCGCCGACGTGATCTTCCCGGAGGCGCTCGAGGGCGAGGAGGAGTTCGCCCGCTTCGCCCGCGACGTGCCGGCCCCGCTGCTGGCGAACATGACCGAGTTCGGCAAGACGCCGTACCTGCCGGTCTCGCGGTTCGCCGACCTCGGCTACAAGCTGGTGATCTTCCCGGTTACACTGCAGCGGATCGCGATGAAGGCGGTCGAGCAAGCGCTGCGGACGATCCGCGAAACGGGCACGCAGCGCGACCTGCTGGACCGCATGCAGACGCGGCAGGAACTCTACGATCTGCTTGGATACACGGTGACGCCGCCGTCACCCACACCGCCGACCGGAGGCTGACTGATGGCTGAAGAGCTGTATCGCCCGGGACTCGAGGGGATCATCGCCGGCGAGACCGAGGTCTCGACCGTCGAACAGGACAGCCTCGCCTATCGCGGCTATCCGATCGAACAACTGGCCGAACACGCGACCTTCGAGGAGGTCGCCTACCTGCTGCTGCACGATGACCTCCCGACCGTCGGACAACTGCAGGAATTCACCCGCCGGGTCGACGCGCACCGCAACCTCCCGGCCGCCGTGACCGACACGATCGCCAGGATCCCGCCGCAGGTGCCCGGCATGGACGTGCTGCGGACGGCCATCTCGATGGCCGGGCACTTCGACCAGAGCAGCGGTGGCGACCGCGAGCAACTGGTCGAACAGGCGATTCACGTGCTGGCGGTCGTGCCGAGCATCATCGCGACGCGCCTGCGCCTGCTGGACGGCAAGCAGCCGATCGACGCCAAGCCGGGGCTCTCGCACGCGGCCCAGTTCCTCTACCAGGCCTTCGGCGAGGAGCCCGAAGCGCTCGAAACGCGGCTGATCGACCTGACGCTGATCCTCTACGCCGAGCACGAGTTCAACGCCTCGGCCTTCGCCGCCCGCGTCACCACCAGCACGCTCAGCGACATGTACTCGGCGATCGTGACCGGCGTCGGCACGCTCAAGGGTCCGCTGCACGGCGGCGCCAACGAGGAGGCCATGCGGCTGATCAAGCGGTTCTCGTCCGGACCCGAGGCCAAGGCCTGGACCGAGCAGGCGATCGTCGACAAGCAGAAGATCATGGGCTTCGGGCACCGCGTCTACAAGAACGGCGACCACCGGGCCCGGATCCTCGAACCGCTGATGGCCGACCTGGCCAGGCAGCGTGGCCAGCAGAACCTGCTCGACGTCTACTTCGCGATCAAGGACACGATCTGGGAACGCAAGCAGATCCACATGAACGTCGACTACCCGTGCGGGCTGACCTACTACCTGATGGGGCTGCCGATCGACGTCTACACCCCGCTGTTCGTCGCCTCGCGCGTCACCGGCTGGGCCGCGCACGTGATCGAGCAGTTCACCAACAACCGCATCATCCGGCCGCGAAGCCGCTACGTCGGACCGGCCCTGCGCGACTACCGGCCGGCCGCCCAGCGGGGCTAGGTCGTGTTGGACGGATGCAAGTGAGCTGCCAGGGCCGTCAAAAGTTGGAATTGTGAAGGAGCGAACGAGGGCGGTTTCGCGACGTGCTTCCCTCTTTCACTCGTTCACTTTTTCACGGCGGCAACAACGCGATTGGATCCATCAAACGGAACCTGGCGTGCCGCGCGGGTGAGAACCTGAAGGAGTGAGAGCGTGAAAACGGGCAGCGGTGCAGCGCAACCGGCCTTGTTCACGCCTACGCCCGTTCACGTTCTCGCTTCCACCGAAGGCGGTTCGGTTCTTCTCTGACATGGAATGGTTCTGGGCGCTGTTTTCGCTGCTGCATCCCCTCTCGGCGGTGGTGGCGATTGCCTTCGTGCTGCGCGGGCGCAAGGAGCCGGTCTCGATGATCGCCTGGATCCTGGCGATCTCGCTGCTGCCGGTGATCGGGATCGTCGGGTACGTGCTGCTGGGCGCCGACCGCATCCGGCGACGGGCCTCGGTCGGCCGGCGGCGGGTGGCCGGCAGTCTGCAGCGGGTGCAGGCGGCCGCGGACCGCGAGGTTCGGCGGGCGCTGCCGGATCTTCCCGAGGCGCAGCGCGGCATCGCGCGGATCGGTCGTCGGCTGGTCGACATGCCGGTCACCGAGGGCAACGCGGTGCGCGCCTTTCACGACGCCGAAGCGATCTACGCGGCGCTGGCCGAGTCGATCGGACAGGCCGAGGATCATCTGCATCTGCAGTACTACATCTGGCGGGCGGACGAGACGGGACGGCGCTTTCGCGACCTGCTGATCGAGCGGGCCCGGGCGGGCGTGGCGGTTCGGCTGCTGCTGGACGCGGTCGGCTGCTGGCGGCTTTCGCGGTCGTTCCTCAGGCCGCTGCGGGCGGCCGGGGTGGAACTGGCGTTCTTCATGCCGTTCGCGCCGCTGCGGCGTCGCTGGAGTCCGAACCTGCGGAACCATCGCAAGATCGTGGTCGTCGACGGGCAGGTCGGTTTCGTCGGCAGCCAGAACATCGGCGACGAGTATCGCGGTCTTCGCAAGCAGTTGAGTCCGTGGCACGACACGCACCTGCGGATCGACGGTCCGGCCGTGACCGGGCTGCAGCAGACCTTCGCCGAGGACTGGCTGTTCGCGACCCGCCAGGAACTGAGCGGCCCGCGTTACTTTGAGCCCGTCGAGCGCAGCGGGACGGCCGCGGTGCAGATCCTGCCGACCGGACCGCAGCAGCAGGTCGCGGTGCTGGGGCAGGTGATGTTCGCGGCGATTTCGGCGGCCCGGGACAGCATCCGGATCGTGACGCCGTACTTCGTGCCGAGCGCGTCGCTGCGCGAGGCGCTCAAGCTGGCGTCGTATCGCGGGGTGCGGGTCGAGGTGGTCGTTTCGGCCCGGACGGATGCGCCGTTCGTGCTGTGGTGCGCCCGCAGCTACTACGGCGAACTGCTGGAGGCGGGCATCCGGCTGTACGAGTTCGACCACGGCATGCTGCACGCCAAGACGGTCACGTTCGACGACCAGTGGGCGATGGTCGGCTCGGCCAACATGGACGTCCGCAGCTTCCGGCTGAACTTCGAGATCACGGCGCTGCTGTACGACGTCGAGGTGACCGGTCGGCTGGTCGCTTCGTGCGCGAACTACCGCAAGCGTTCGCGGAAGATCCAGGCGAGCAGCTACCGCGCGCGGGGCATCGGCTACGAGTGGATGGAGGGCGTGGCGCGGCTGTTCACGCCGTTGCTCTAGGAGGAAGCAAGGAGGATGGAAAAAGAGGGACAGCCACGTGACTGTCCCCCTTTCTTGCACGCAGGGAGCCGGAAAAACTCCGCGCGGAACACGTTTCGTTGCGGAGGGTTACGACCGGTTCAGGTGTTTACCCGCTACCGCGGATTCCGTCTGGCACCGAAAATGAACTTGGGTGGGGGGGTACCCCTGGGGACGAGCGCGCGCACGGTGGCCGACGAAAAAAGAGGGACAGTCACGTGGCTGTCCCCCTTTTGCGCGGTGCCTCACAGCACCATTCCCGTTCGCGCGCGGGTCGCATATCCCCGCAGCCAGTCTGGTACGTCGTCTCTGGTCAGAAACTGATCGATGATTCGCTCGACGCGGTCGGAATGGTACCTGTGCAGGTGCCCGAGGCCGTGCAGGGCGCTGATTCGGCATGTGCTGGTGCGACACTGCTTCAGGACAGTCGCCAGGACCTCGAAGCCCGGATTCACCAAGTGCGTGTGCGCCACGCCGCCTTCGATGCAGTCCATGTCCCAGATCATGTAGACCGCAACGTCGAGTCTTGGCCCGTCGCTGTAGTCGCTGTCGGGATCCGTGCCGCGCCGGCAACAGACATGATCGAGCAGGCCCGCATAGAGCGTTGATACCGAGGCCATGCAATCGGCCTGCAGGTCCCGCGGGACCGCGTCGTCCCGTAACTCCGTGAAGTAACCCGAGCCGATGCCGAACAGGAACCAGAGCGCTGCGCCGATCTGGTCGTCGGTGTATTGATCCGCAATGAATGCCGGGGATCGAAACAGCCTGACGAGATGACGGGCAACAGTGGTGATGTCGAGTGCGCCAAAGCGGTCCGATCGTTCACGCGCGTCGTCGTCCCTTGCGTACGCGCCGAAGTCGGCGTGGGCCCGCGTGAAGCAGTAGTCGACCCATTCGTCAAAGCTCGGTTCCTGCGCTGGCACGGACCCAGCGTACGGGCTGCCTGGTGTCCGACGCAACGACGATGCCCAAGCAGTCCCCCACCGTATCGAGGCGATTGCACCAATCGCCTGTGAGCAAGTCAGCAAGCGACCAAATAAGCAAGGTTTGGAGAAACAGCCCTCACGCACAAACTTGTTACTTGGTCACTTGCTTACTTTATTTAATCAGGGGCTTTTGCGTTCTGACGCAAGAGCCTCGTATACGGTGGGCCGCCTCTCTTGGGGAGGAAGCAGGGGAGCAAGGGAGCAAGGGAGCAGGGTAGCCAGGGAGGAGTTCAATGGGCCCGACCTCATTCACCCTTTCACACTTCCACCCTTTCACCGCGCAGAAGAAAACCGGCCGACCCCGTTGCGGGGATCGGCCGGCGTGTTTTTCTCAGCCTTCGATTCGCTCGGAACCCGCTGCCTATCCGAGCAGGGCCAGGATCGACTGCGGCTGCGAGTTGGCCAGTCGCAGCGTGTTCGTCGCGGCCTGGACCAGGATCTGCGAACGCGTCAACTGGCTGGTTTCCTTCGCGAAGTCGGTGTCGCGGATCGTGCTCTCGGCCGCGACCGTGTTCTCGTAGGTCACGCCCAGGGCGTTCGAGGTCGTCTCCAGCGTGTTCTTCTGGAACGCGCCCAGCCGCCCGCGAAGTTCGGCCACCTGCGTCTGGGCCTCGCGGATGATCCGCTGGGCCTGCGCGAAGTTGCCGCTCTCGCCGGTCGGACTCACCAGGGCGTTGGTCTGGCCGCTGCCCAGCGAGGAGATGAACCCGGCGCTGTTGCTGCCGAGGCTGCTGGCGTTGACGGCCCGGACACCCAGGTTCGCCTGCCCGGCCAGTTCGACCGTCGGCGAGATCTGGAACAGCGCACCGCCGCCGGTGACGCTGAAGGTGTCGCTGCCAAGCGCCGTGCCGAAGCCGGCGGTCAGGTCAATCTCGAGCGCGAGCGTGCTCGTCTGGATCTTGGCGTTCAGCCCGCGGGTGTTGGCCACCGCACCGTTGATCAGGACGGTGGCATCGACCCCGCGGTCCTGGGTCGGATCATCGCCGCCGGAGACCGCGAAGGTACCCTGCAGCGCCTCGACCGAAACGAACTGGTCGGAACCGTACTTGGTGCTCGAGAAGACCAGGGCCGCGCCACTGACGGTGGCCGAGACGCCGGTCAGTTCGCTGCTCTGGTTGACGGCCGTGGCCACGTCGGCGATGGCGGTTCCGGAGGCGAACGAGAGCGTCTCGGTGCCGGTGACGCCCTGGACCTCGAGCGTGGTGGTGCCCGCGCCGGTCGCGGAACTGGTGTAGGCCAGTTGCGCGAGCTGGGCCGACTGGGTCACCTCGATGACGACGTCGCGGGTTCCGGCGGTCGGAACGCGGGCCGCGTTGATCGTCACGTCCGAGATGTTGCTGGCGTTGACCGACGACGTCGTGTAGTTCAGGTTGCCGCTGAGCAGCTTCTTGCCCTGGAACTCGGTCGAGTTGGCGATCCGGTTGATCGACTCGACGATCGCGTCGATCTGCAACTGGTTCGCGTCCCGCTCGTCATCGGAAATGCCGTCGCGGTTGGCGCTGCGGTCGACCAGGTCCTCCAGGTCAAGCAGCAGCTTGTTGATCTCGCCGAGACCGCCCTCGGCGGTGGCAACGACGTTGTTGGCCCGGGAGATGTTGGTGATGGCCGCGTTGATCGCAACCTGCTCGGTTCGGAGCTTCTCCGAAGCGATCAGGCCGGCAGGGTCATCCTTGCCGGTGTTGATCTTCAGGCCGGTGCTCAATCGCGTCAGGGACGTGTTCAGTCCCGCGTTCTGCGAATTGAACGTTCGTTGGGCGGTCAGCGACGGAATGTTGGTGTTGATCCGGCTCATCGGACATCTGCCTCCAGGGGCTGTCGCGGCAGCGTACCGGCGTCTGCACGCGACGTAACCGTAAGATGTTGGCCGATCCCCCGTTTGCTCTGGATCGGACCTGCGTTTGCGATGGAGGCATCGACGAGCCGCGCGGGGGGCTTTAATAAGGGCCCCCACGGTTTCTCACGGCCGCCCGCCAGGACGGCCTGCCAAACGCCGGAACGGCCGCCCGTCCACGCCGAAGCGGAGACGGACGGCCGCGACTGGTCTGCCCGGTCGGGCTTATCGGCCTTAGCCGAGCAGGCTCAGAACCTGCTGCGGCGTCTGGTTGGCGAGGGCGGCCACCGAGGTGCCCGCGCTGACCAGGATCTGGTTCCGGGTCAGTTGCGAGGTCTCGTACGCGAAGTCCGCGTCCCGGATCGCGGATTCCGCGGCCATCAGGTTCTCGGCCGTGATGCCGAGCTGGTTGGCGGTCGTGTCCAGCGTGTTCCGCTCGAAGGCGCCGAGTCGTCCGCGGAGGACGGCGACCTGGGTGATCGACTCGCTGAGCACTTCCTGGGCCCGGGCGGCCCCGTCGTTGAGCAGCGAGTGGGACCCGCCGGTCTGCAACTGCGAGAGGAAGCCGATCGTGCGGTTGCCGAGTCGCGAGGCGGCCACCGAGCCGACGCCCAGGTTGACCTGCTGGTTGGTGTTGACTTCCGGCCCGACCTGGAAGAGCGCCCCGCCGGACGTGATCGCGAAGTTGGTGGTCCCGAGTCCGAAGGTGGTATCGAGATCGACTTCGAGGTCGAGCGTGGCCGTGCGGAGCGAGAGGTCGTTGCCGTCGCCGACGCTCAGGGTTCCGTTGATCAGGGCGACCGCGTCGCGGCCTTCGTCGCGGATCACGTTGGCCCCGTCGAGGTCCTGGGTCGGGAAGTTGCCGGTGATCGTCTGCACCGAGACGAACTGCCGGCTGCCGAGTCCGATGCTGGTCAACTGGACGCCGGCGGTCGAGTCGGTCGGATCGATCAGGCTGGCGGTCACGCCGGTCGCGTCGCTGACGGCGTTGATCGCCTCGAGCATCTGTCCGGAGCGTGTTCCGGAGGTGAACGGGAGGGTCGTGACCCCGTCGGGGCCGGCGATCTCGATCGTGACCGAGGCGGAGATGGTCGCCTGGGTGAACTGCAGCACGCCCGGCTGGGCCGAGGTGGTCACCTCGATGTCGATCGGCAGGTAGTTGCGGTTGCCGAACTGGGCCGAGTGGATCTTGGTCGCGTTGACGACGCTGGTGTCGACACCGCTGGTGACGTAGTCGAGCGAGCCGTCGATCAGTTGTCGCCCGGCGAACGTGGTGGTGTTCGCGATCCGGGTGATGCTGGCGATCGCCGAGTCGATCTGAAGCTGGTTGGCTTCGAGTTCCTCTTCGGAGAGGGCGCCTTCGTTGGCGCCTTCGACGATCAGGTCCTGGATGTCGGTCAGCAGTCGGGCGACTTCATCGAGGGCACCTTCGGTGGTGGCGATGATGTTGCTGGCCCGCTGCGTGTTGGTGACGGCCTGGTTGACCGCGCTGATTTCGGAGCGGAGTCGTTCCGAGGCGATCAGCCCGGCCGGGTCGTCGGCCCCGCGGGTGATCCGCAGTCCGGAACTGAGACGTTGAATGGTCCGGTTGAGGCCGTTGTACGCGCTGTTCAGATGCCGTTGCGCGACCACGGCGCCCACATTGGTGTTAATACGAGCCATTGGCCATCCTCCTTGAACGGTTCGTGGCTTGCGAGAATGCACTGGTTGTCGAAAAACGAATATGCGACGCTGAAGGCTTCAGCGTTGTTTGCCGGTCCTGCGGGGGGCTGAGACGAGTTTGGCGAACTCCTCGGTGGAGACGTCCGCCGCATTGCGGTTCTCGCGCTGGATGGCGTCGTACACTTCCTTGCGATGCACGGAGATTTCCGTTGGGGCGACGATCCCGAGGCGAACCTTGTCCCCCCGGATATCGACGATCGTGATCTGGACGTTGTCGCCGATCATGATCGACTCGTCGCGTTGTCTTGAAAGCACCAACATCCGCGGCTCCTTCCTGGATTGTGCCTGGTGGCCGGATCGAGCGCTCGCCGAGGGCATGCGATCCGACAAGCATCACCGGTTGGGGCGGCAGCCACCCCGGGCTGAGCGGGGCATGCAGATCCCGGGCTGGCAATGACTTGACGAACATTATAACACGCTCCGTGACCGGTTCTCTACCCGGACTTGAGATTCCTAGGCCGTCTTTGACATTTCCTGGGGACGGGGGGCATCCATCAGCACGTGCCGCGTCGTGTAGCGCTTGTCCGACAGAACCAGTTGCCGACCGAGCATCGCCGTCGTCCCCAGCACCAGCGGGCCGAGCAGGTTCGCGGTCAACTGCCCGCCGACCTTGTTGACGATCGTCAGCACCTGGCTCTCCGACAGGTGCGTGATGCCGAGGCCGGCCAGGTCGTCCGGGCGGATCGGCGCCTGGTAGTCCGGCACGAACGCGGCCGGGTCGCAGACGATGAATGCCAGGGCCGGGTCATCCAGGGACTGCAGCCAGTAGAAGACCGCGTCGTCGGTCGTCTGCAGCAGCGCGAAGCGACGCGCTTCCGGGAAACCCAGCAGGCCGTCCGGGAACGTGATGACGCGACCGTCATCCAGTTCCACCTCTCCGAAACGTGTGGTCTCGACGAGCATTTCCATTGCTCCAACTGGCTCACCCTTCGTGGTCAACCCGACGCGGCAGCACCGCGGCCCCGCGCAGGGCCAACGACGGTGCCCGTTCGATCGGGCGGGTCCTCCGGATCCCCATCCGTCCCCTGGACGAATGGACCGCGACCGACCGCCGAGCCAGGGGCGGACAGCCGCTGCGATCGCCGCAGCGATCGACTACAGAAAATCGAGCAGCGACAGGTTCTGCAGTTGGGCCGCACTCGACAGGTTCGCCTGCAGGGCGGTCTGCAACTGCTGAAACCGAATCACCGATTCGGTCAGGTCCGCGTCGCGCACATCGCTCCGCAGAATCTCCGTCGCGGACGTCTCGTTGGCGACCCGCTCCTCGCGTTGCAGCAGCGTGGACGCCGTGGCGGCCAGGCGACCCTGGGCTGCCAGCGTGTTGTCAAGATTGCGATCCAGCCGCTCGGCGGCCGCCGTGATCGCACGCGTGTCGTTGGCCAGCAGCGCGTCGCGCAGCTCCAGCAGTGCCGTGAACGCGCTGTCGACCCGGATCGGGTTGACGTCGCCGCCCAGCAGCACCCCGCCGGCGGAACTCGTCGCCAGGCCCAGGTCCTGCACGGCCTGCGAAAGATTCAGCGCCTCGACCCGCAGCGTCCCCGGGCCGGCCGTGTTGTCCGTCAGCCGCAGCCCGTTGCCGGTCGGAACGAAGTCCGCCGTCACCGCGCCGCCGCCGACCGTGTTGATCAGGTCCAGCAGGTCCTGCAGCGTCGCGCTGTCCAGGTCGAGCACGTCCAGGTCGATGTCGACCTGCGTGCCGTCCGCCGTCGTGATCCGCAGGTCCTCGTCGTCGACCGTGAAGATGCCGAGGCCGTCGTTCAGGCTGGCCAGCGGCGTGTCCGCGTGCATCGTCCGCAGACCCAGCAGCGTCGCGTCGCCGCCGCCGTTCTCCATCACCTGCAGGTTCGTGCCGCTCGTGCGGTTGACGATCTCGAGCGAACTGCCGTCCGCGGCGATCCGGGCCTCGACGCCGACACCCGACTGGTTGATCCGGTTCAGCAGACCCTCGATCGTCTCGACACCGCCGAAGTCGATGTCGGCCGACAGGTCGCCGTTGCGAATCGTGATGCCGTTGTCCAGCGTCAGCCCGGCCCCGTCGTTCAGGTGCACCAGCCGGGTCCGCAGCGTCAGGGCCGGATCGAGATCGCCGCCGAAGACCAGGGCCGCCGGCGTCGTCGTCGCCAGCCCGAGTTCCAGCGCCGTCCGCCCGCCCGACAGGTCGCTGACCGTGAAGGCCGCCCCGCTGCCGGACTGGATCTGGATCGCGTTGCCGGCCAGGCTGGCCGTCAGGTCGTCGGGCAGGTCGGCGTTCAGCCGGTCGAGCACGTCGCCGACCGTGTCGGCGGTTCCGAGATCCACCGGGTAGTCGCCGCCGGCCGTGCTGATCTGGATGCGTCCGACCTCGAGACCCTGCCCCGAGGGACCGCGCAGGTCACTCAGCCGGGTCTCGAGCGTCACCCGCGGATTCAGGTCGACCACGCCCGTCACCGGCGCGGACTCGGCCTGGAAGAGCTCCAGCCCGGAGATCGAATAGGTCTCCTGGCTCAGGTCCGTGTCGAGGATCGTCTCCAGCCGGCCGTCGTCGCCGCGGAACAGGACACCCTCCTGGTCCCAGACGAACGGCTGCCCGTCGGTCAGGTGTCCGCTGAACAGTCCGGTGCCGAGGTACTCGCGATTGCCGACCGCGACCAGTTGCTGGATCGCCGACTCGACCACGACCGCCAGGGCCGCCCGTTCGTCGGCCGCGATCGTATCGCTGACGGCTTCCGAGGCCAGCGTGTAGGTGTCGACGAGCGTGTCGACGACTTCCTGCACGGCGGTCTCGGCCTGCAGCACGGTTCCGTTGACCTTTCGCAGGGCGTTGCTGACTTCGCCCAGGATGTCGAGGCGGGCGTCGAAGCGGCTGGTCAGCGAGGCGGCGGCCGGATCTTCGCTCGGGCGCTGGAAGGCGAGCCCGGTGGACAGTTGGTTCTGGACCCCGAGCAGACCGGCCTGGTTGGCGCGGACCGAGTGCAGCAGGGACATGGCCTGCATGTTGTTGGTCACGCGTGCGGACTGGATCGGAATGACGTTCATGCCTTTGTTCCGTCGCCTCAGGTCAGAGCCAGGATTTCGTTGGTCATTTCATCCACCACGCTCAGGTACCGCGCGGCACCTTCGAACGCGGTCTGGTACTGCGAGAGATTGATCGCTTCCTCGTCGAGACTCACCCCGCTGATCGCTTCCCGCTGGGCGTACAGCCCCGTGTAGACCGCGTCGGCCGCCTCGGCGTCGGTCTGGGCGGCCGAGGCCTGCACGGCCAGGTCCCCGACCATCCCGAGGTGGAAGTCGCGGATCGAGCGCCCGCCGAGCATGCTGCTGGCCTGGTTCCCGTCGGTCAGTCGCGCGATTCGGCCGGCGTTGTCCGCGTCGGCCAGCGACCCCGACAGCGAGGCGGCGATCAGTCCGACGTCGCTGCGGACATCGGCGACCACGTCCAGCGAGTCGGCGCTGGTGCCGGTGAAGAACCCGCCGATGCCGAGCGCCGCCAGCACGTTGCTGCGGTCCTCGGCGAAGTGGAACTCCAGTCCGGCGTCGGCCTGGATGAACAGGCGGTTGTCGGCGGTCACCGAGGCGCTCAGGCCGTCGATCGCGTTCAGGTCGGCCGCCAGGCTGTTCAGGGTGGTGTCGTCGCCGTTCAGGCCGTCGAGGTCGACTTCGATCTGGCTGGTCGTTTCCGTGCCGGCCTCGGTGTCGCGCAGCTTGACCAGCAGCGTTCCGTTTTGCGGCACGAAGGTCAGGCCGGCGGCCGGGTCGTTCAGGGTCGCGCCCGGATCGGTGACGTGGTACTCGCTGTAGACGGAGGCCATCCCGTGCAG
Source organism: Phycisphaerae bacterium (assembly GCA_030428945.1). Lineage (GTDB taxonomy): Bacteria > Planctomycetota > Phycisphaerae > UBA1845 > Fen-1342 > JAUIEC01. The sequence goes on from JAUIEC010000002.1 coordinate 350,795, forward strand.
GCCGACCGCTTCGCTGTGCAGGCTGTTGATTTCGAAGATCAGGCCGCGGGACAGTTCGTCGAGTCGATCGAGCTGATCGCGGACGTACAGGTCGCGGGCGGCGACCAGGGCCGGGAGCTGGCCGTTGCCTTCGGACACGGGCGCTCCGGAATCGGCGAAGCGGATCGAGGCGATCTCGAGTCCGTCCTCGAGCCGGCGGTCGATGGTCAGTTCGCGGGCCCGGTCGAAGGCGACCAGCGGTTCGCTCCCGACGTAGACGTTGATCGATCCGTTCGGCTGCTCGCGGACCAGCAGGTCGACCATGCTGCCGAGGTCGTTCAGCAGCGCGTCGCGCCGGTCACGCAATGCGCTGGCGGTGTAGCCGCCCGCTTCCTGCTGGACGATCAGGCTGTTCAGTTCCGCGATCTCCTGCGCGGCGCCGTTGACCTCTTCGGCCGCGATGACGGCCTGCTCGTTCAGGTCGCCGACCTGGTTGACCAGGCCTTCCCGCTGACGGTTGACGGTCTGGATCACGCGGTCGGCGTTGGCGATCACCAGGTCGCGCTGGGTGATGTCCTGCGGGCTGGTCTGCAGGGCGGCGAAGCTGGCGAACAACTGGCTGAGCTGCGTCGAGAGATCGTCTTCACTGAGTTCGTTGTAGAGCGCTTCGGTCTGCGACAGCGCCCCCGCAATCACCTGGGCGCCGTCGCGCGTCGCGCCCGCCGTCCGCAGGCGACTGACCAGGGCGGCGTCGGTCTGCCGCTGAATCTGCGAGAGGGCCACGCCGCCGCCGGGCCGATCGCCGACCTGCTCGCCGCCAAGCTGCGCCGTCAGACGTCCCGTCTGGCGGGTGTAGTTCGGGTTCGCCACGTTGGCGATGTTCTGACCGGTGACAGAGATCGCGGCCTGGTAGGCGGCGAGTGCACTGCGACCAATCTGATAACCGTTGCCAATCATGACTTCCTCTCGTTACCCGACCGCATCGATCCAGGTGCTGGCCGGACGACCATCCGGCTGTCCCTTACGCGTGTACATGTCCTTGTCCTGCAGGGCGTCCGCCGCTGCCGCGAAGACGCCGCGAAGATGCTCTTGCAGACCGCGTGCCACCTGGGCCACAACCTGGTTTTTTCTTTGCAGTTCCCGGGCAATCGTCCGTACCCGGGCGATGCGGGCGTGAATCCGCGAGGCCTGCGGGGCCGGCAGGTCGTCGGCCAGATCCGAAATCCGCCGGGCCGTCCCGGCCGAGTCCCGCAGGTGCTGCGCGAGCTGCGCAGGCAATGCCGGCGTTTTGTGCGCTCCCAGCACGCTGCCCAGCAGGCGGTGCTCGGCCGCCGTGCAGTCGTGCAGCCCGCGGGCGTCGGCCGCGCGGATCGCATCCAGCTTCCGCCCGGCCAGGTCGCACAGTTCGTCCAGTTGCCCGTGCAGATCGTCAAGCTGCTGCAGCAGGTCCTCGACGTCGAGCGCCGGGCGGGCGGAGATGGTCAGGTTCGGGACGGCCGGCATCAGGCGGACTCCTCAAAGCTGCGACCGAGCGCATCGCGCAGGATCTGCGGGTTCCAGGCGGCGCTGCGTTGCTGCGGTTGCTGTTTCAGGTCGGCCAGCCGCTGCCGGACCTGCTCGGACGACGCCCGCTGGCCGGCGAAGCGGCTGCGTAGCTGTTCGGTCAGGCCCGGCAGGCGGGCGGCGATCCGGTCGGCCAGGACCTGGTCGAGCTGCTCGCCGAAGACGTCCTCGCCGCGCCCGCCGTGTCCGATCTCGCCGCCGATCGGGAACCGGCGGGCCTCGGCCAGCAGCGGGCCGACGAAAAGCTGCGAGACCAGCAGCGTCGCGGCCTGCTGATCGCGCCGCGGGTCGTCGTTGCCGGGCGGGCGGCCCAGTTCCTCGAGCACGCGGAACGTGGGGCCGGTGTCGCGCTGCGCGGCGATGCGTCCCAGGCGGGCCCGGGCGGCCGACTGCCGGTGGTCCGGTGCCCGGACGGAATCAGTCTGTTGCAGAGCTGCGGTCACGGTGGTTACTCGGTGTAGATCAGTTGGGCGTGCAGCGTGCCGGTCTGGTGCAGTTGCTCCACGGCCGCGACAAGCTGCTCGCGCGAAAGCTGCAGTTGCGCCAGCGTGCTGAGCAGTTGCTGGAACTCGACGCCGCCGTTGTTCTCCGGGTCGACGCCGGCCACCGTGCGGGGCTGCTGGCCGGGCTGGCCGACGGCGACGGTGCCGAGGCCGGGGATCTGCAGGATGGTCGGCGAAATCGAAACGCTGCCGGTGAACGAGATCCCGTTCGTCCGGCGGTTGATCACCACCCGGGCCTGCTGCTCGGGCACCTCGATCAGCATGGTCGACATGATCGAGCTGATGAACTGCGCCGGGCGGTCGAGGTAGTACGGCGGAATCGTCACGCGGACGCTGGTCGGACTGATCGCCATCGCCAGCGGTTCGCCGGCCACGACCTGCCGTCCGCGGTTGTCGCCGCCGCGGGCGAACGACTGCTGCTCGATGTTGATCGAGCGGGCCAGCATGCGGGCCCACGTGAAGCTGGCCTTGTTCTCGTGCAGCACGAGCGTCAGGGCGCCGTCCTCGATGAAGTTGTAGAAGAAGTCCTCTTCCAGCACGGCCCCGCGACGGATCGTGCCGCGGGTCGCGTTCTCGCCGGCCGCGATTTCGATCTTGCCGCCGCCGAGCGCCAGGATCGTGTCCAGCGCCAGCGTCGCTTCCTGCAGCGGCGTCGTCAGCAGTTGCCCGCCCGCGAGGCTCGCGGCCGGACCGATCGCCGAAACGGTCAGGTCGATCCGCTGGCCGGCGCGGGCGCCGTACTCGGGGATCGTCGCCTCGACCGCGACGATCGCGACGTTCCCGTTCTGAGCCAGTTCCTCGATGTCGAAGACCGGGACGTGGTAGTTGCTGTGCAACTGCATCAGGGCCCGCAGCGTGGCCGGCGAACGGGCGCCGTCTCCGCTGCCGTCCAGCCCGACCACCAGTCCGTAGCCGAACAGGCGGTTGGCGTGCCGGCCCTGCAGCTCCGCGATGTCCTGGACGCGGACCTCGGCCGCCACGCCGCTCGCCAGGGCGGCGACGAGCGCCAGCAGCACGCCGGCGGTCGCGGGTCGGGCGAGTCGGCGCCGGGCGGTGCCGGGTCGGTGATTCGTTTCGATCGGTGCGTGCATCGGTGCTTCCTGCGGTGCGCGGGTCATGCCCGGGTGCCTCCCTGCGGCGGGTCTAGAACGGCCGCAGCAGGTCGAAGGCCCGCATCAGCCAGCCACGGCGGGCGGCATCGCGGGCCGGTCCGGTGTGGTGGACGCTGATGTTGGCGTCGGCCAGTTGCGTGCTGAGTACGGTGTTCTGCGCGTTGACGTCCTCGCTGCGGCACACGCCCGTCAGCGTCACGACCTGCACGTCCTCGTCCAGTTCGATCAGCTTGCGGGCCTGCAGCGTCAGCACGCCGTTGGGCTTGATGTCGATCACCTCGGCCGTGATCCGCGTCGTCAGCGAATCGTTGCGGTTGTTGCGGCCCTTGCCTTCGTACGAGTTGTCGAACGAGAAGTCGATCCCGGGCTGCCCGTCGGGGAACGTCTGCGTGGCCAGCTTGCTGTTGGTGATCCGGAACCACTCGCGCAGCCGGGCCTCCAGCTCCCAGTTCTTCTCGCTCTTCAGCCGCGCGTCGGAGACCGAGGTCTTGTCCTCGCGGATCACGATCGTCACCAGGTCGTGCACCTGGATGTTCTTCGGCTGCGGCGGCTCGATCGCGATCAGCGAGTTCCGCAGCAGCGTCGGGTTCGCCGGGGGCGGATTCACCCCCGGCACGATCTGGCGGGTCGCCGGGGACGCCACCGGCAGAATCAGCTCGCGGGCCGGACGGGTCTGCCCGACCGGGGCCGGGACCGGACGGCGGGCCGCCTGCTTGCGAAGCGAGTTGCTCTGCGCCAGGGTCGGCACGGTCAGCCCGGCTGCGACGGCCAGGGTGATGACGATTCGAATGCGGTTCACTTGGTTTCCTCCAGCAGGCGGACTTCGCCCAGTCCGGTGACTTCACCGTGGACGACGCGGCGGCTCGAGCGCGTGTCGCCCAGCCGGACGCGGACGCGTTCGCCATAGGTTCCGTTGTCGAGCGCGGTGCCCTGCAGGCGGACACCGACCGGGCCGCTGCTGAAGACCCGCACGCCGGCCGACCGCTTGACGAGGTCCGCGGCCTGCAGGTCGTCGCGGCGGAGCAACTGCCCTTCGGGGATGAAGATCCGGACGCGCTGGCCGACGGCCTCGCCGGCCCGGGTCAGCCCCGGCGCGGCGTCGCTCGTGAAGATCCGCTCGTGCGGCTTGACGTCGTCGGGTTCGATCAGGCTGCCGATGTTCAGCGGCCCGGCCGCGACCAGGACCTCGCGCAGCACCCGCACGCTGGCGAAGACGCTCTCGGTTCGCAGGGTGTGTCCGTCGCGGCGGACGGTGACGCGGAACTCGCGCATCCCCAGACGCGTGCGGTCCGCGGAGCGCACCACGAACGTGAAGGTCGGCGCGGTCAGGCCCAGCAGATCCTCGCGGCCGCGCTCGAAGTCGAGTTCGACCGTCCCGCCGTCCGCCCGCCATTCCTCCTGGCAGTAGGCCCGGATGTGGTCGGCCAGGGTCAGCGGCATTCCGGTGTCGGCCGGCTTGTCCGGCACGTCGCGGAACAGCGGTCCTTCCGGATCGGCCGCGGCCTGCGGCTGCGGGTCCGGCGCGGGCAGCAGGCGGACGTGGCAGCGGGCGGCGCCCTGCAGCAGCACGCGTCCGAGATTGACGCCCGCGTCCACCAGCCGGTCGTGGACCTGCTGGTAGCTGACTTCGACCGCCGCGGCGCCGGCCTGGTCGCGGATGATGACCTGGCTGGCGAGTTGCTGTCGCAGTTCCTCGGTGCCCGGTCCGAAGCTGAGCACGTCGGCCAGTGTGACCTCGGGACCGACGACGCTGGCGCTGGTCCGCAGGCGGATGTCGAGGGCTTCGCTCGCGGCCGCGGGGGCGGCCAGCAGGATGGCCAGGGTGATGGCGGTGAGTCGGTTCATGCGCTTTCCTCCAGGGCGCGGATGCCGCGGCTTATCGTCTCAGGTTCGCGAGGACCTGCAGCGATTCGTCGGCGGTCGTGATCGTCTGCGAGTTCATCTGGAAGACGCGCTGCGTCTTGATCAGCTCGACCAGTTCGGTCACGGCTTCGGTGTTGCTCAGTTCGAGCGCGCCGCCCAGCAGCGAGCCCATTCCCTCGGAATTCGGATTGCCGACGATCGGTTCGCCCGACGCGTCGGTCTGCACGTAGATGTTCTGTCCGCGCTGGATCAGGCCGCCCGGATTCGGGAAGCGGGCGAGCTGAAGCTGGCCGAGAATCTGCTGCCCGTCGGCACCGGCGCTGGCGATCACCTGCCCGTCCGGCGAGATCGAGATGTCACTGGTGACGACGTCGTCGGGGATCGTCGGCGTGTCGACCAGGCGATAGCCGACCGAGTTGCCCAGCACCAGTTCGCCGTCCGGGTTGCGAACGAAGTTGCCCGCCCGCGTGTAGCCGATGCCGCCGTCCGGAAGCTCGACCTGGAACAGACCGTCGCCCTGGATCATCGCGTCGAGCGGAATGCCCGTCTGCATCGCGCTGCCCTGCGTGAAACGCAGTTGCGTGTTGCTGACCGCCACGCCCAGGCCGACCTGCAGCGGCAGCGGCGCGGCCGTGTTCGTGCTGGTCTGCACACCGGGCTGACTGCGGACCTGGTAGAGCAGGTCCTGGAAGTTGGCCCGCGAGGACTTGAACCCGACCGTGTCGGCGTTCGCGATGTTGTTCGCGATCACGTCGATCTTGGTCGAGAGTGCCTGCATGCCGGTCGCGGCCGTGTGCAGTGCGGTAATCGCCATGAAGCGTACCCCTTCCTAGACGTTGGACAGGCTCGAGAGCAGTCGGGCGAGCGACTGGTCCTGGAGCGTGATCATCTGCGCGTTGAACTGGTAGGCCCGGTGCGCCTCGAGCATTCCGGTCATCTCCCGGACCGGCTGCACGCCCGAGTCCTCGACGAAACCCTGCTGCACCCGCGGGCGCAGCAGTTGCTCGGTCTGCGTTCCGGTCGCCCGGAAGCGACTCGCCCCGACCTTCGACAGCCCGGCGTAGTCGCTCGGCTCGTGCACCATCAACTGGCCGCGGCTGATGCCGTCCTGGCGCACCCGGCCATGCTCGTCGACGCTCACCGCGCCGCCGCGCCGGTCGATCCGGATCGGCGCCCCGCCGACGCCGACCAGCGGCGCGCCGTCGGTCACCGAGACGAGGAAGCCCTGGGCGTCCGGCATCATGCGTCCGTCGCGGGTCAGCAGCGTCTCGCCGCTCTCGGTCCGCACCTCGAAGAAGCCGGGACCCGCCAGGGCCAGGTCGAGCGGCTGATCGGTCCGCCGCAGCGTTCCCTCGGCGTAGTCGGTCACCGTCTCGCCCAGCCAGATCCCGCCGGTCATCTCCTGGAGCAGCTTGTGCGACGGACCGCTGCGCACATCCGCTTCGTCCGCGGACAGGCGCTCGCGGAAACTCGACAGGTCACGCTTGAATCCGACCGTGTCCGCGTTCGCCAGGTTGTTGGCGATCACGTCCTGGCGGTACTGGTTGACCATCATGCCCGCCGCGGACTGGTACAGGCCGTAGATCATGCCCGCTCCTCCGGGTCCAGCCGCCGGGCCTGCTCGGCCGTGCGGAGGACCAGCAGGCCCAGTTCGGCCAGCGTGAACGATTCGGCTTCCAGGCCCAGCGGGTCCGCGGATGGCGGAACCGCGTCGGGAAGCGACGGTGATTCGGTGGGGTTCGTATTCATCACGTCGCTGACAGGGGCAGATTGCGTGCCAGGCGCGCAGACCGGCGGCCGGAAGGCGGGTAAGTGCTTGCACCGAAGCGGTTTCGTGGTGGGTCGCGGCGGCCTGTGCCGGACAGCGGGGATGCGCAACGGGCGGTCGTTGCGCCCTAGGGCCGCGCACCATCCGCGCGGGACGCGGGGTCCGGCAGCACGCGATCGCCGGCCCGCGGTGGCGGGCCGCTCGACTCGATCACCCGCGCGACACTGACCGGCTGGCGGCTGAAACGCTGCACGACTTGCAGGCGCGCAATCGTTGCGCCGTCGCGCTCGAGGCGGGCGCTCTGCCCGACGTAGCAGCCCGGCAGTTCGATCGTCGCCAGCCCGCGCGCGGCGTCATAAACGCGCAGTGTGCCCGGTGCCTGCGGACGGTCGCGCAGGGCGGCGATCTGACGCTGCGCCCGCTGCAGGTCCTGGTGCGCCCGGGTCGTGATCGTCGCCGCGTGCTCGGCCAGGCGGTCAGCGCCCAGCGGCGAGTCGAGGTCACTCAGCGCGATCGCCGCCTGGACCGCCACCCGCGCTTCGCTGTCCCGCAGCATCTGCACCAGCACCGGTTCGCCCTGCTCCAGGCGCGTCTCGGCCAGCACGTCAACCGCCCAGAGCCGCTCGCGCGCCGACAACTCCGGCAGTACCGCCAGCCAGTCCGCCGGCCGCAGCGGCTGATCCTCGGCCAGGTAGGCCGGCACGTGCCGGTAGTACGTCTCGAGCGTCAGCACGCACAGCGCCGTGGTGTAGACCCGGCCACCCATGCGACCCCACTTGCCCCACTTGGCCGCGAAGGGCGCCCAGCTTCCGTAGGTGTGCCGGCGCTTGTCGCCCACGCCGCGATCCTGCAGCGGCAGCACCGCGTCGCGCAGCCGGGCATTCCAGCGCTGCCAGGCCGGACCGCCACGCTGGAACAGCGCGACCGTTCCGTAGTACCAGTAGTAGTGACTGTGCAGGCCGGTCTCGTCACGCAGCAGGGCATGCTCGCTCGGCGGATCGGCCAGCAGCAGGGCGGTCTGCTGCTGCGCGAGCGGGCTGTCGCCGCGCATGCCCAGCAGCAGGCGGCTGAGCAGACCCGCGGCCGTCATCGCCGGTCCGTAACGGTACGCCGGCCGCATCTCGCGGGTCAGTTCGAAGCCGCGCCCGGCATCGGCATACCAGACGCGCCCGTCCGACTGCGTCGCGCGGGCCAGGTGCAGCGTGGCCCGCACCAGTGTCGTCCGCGGAACGGAGATCCCGGCGGCGTCGGCGGACTGCAGGGCCTGGATCATCCAGGCGGTGATCGACGTGTCGTTCCGCCCGGCGTTCGCCCGCGGCAGGTAGTCCCAGCCTCCAAGCTGCTGCTGCCCGTTGACGATCCGTCGAACGGCCCGCTCGAGCGGCTCACGCAGCGCGGGGTTGCGATTCTGGGCGTAGGCTTCCGCCAGGGCGAAGGTGGCCAGGGCGTCGTTGTAGCCGGCCATGTCCTCGCTGCCGCCGAAGCCGCCGTGGGGCAACTGCGTGCGCAACAGGGCCGCGATCGCGCGGGTCACGTTCTCGCGATAGGGCCCGACCTCGTCGTTGTAGCCGGCGCCGAGGAAACTCAGCGTGCACAGTCCGGTCAGTCCGACATGCAGGCTGTTCCCGGTTCGCTGGACGGCCACTCCGGGGCAACGGTCGTCAGGCGGGCATTGCTGCGGGAAGCGCGTGCGGCTCCAGAATCCGTCCGGCTGCTGATGCGCCGCCAGCCAGGACAGGCCGAGTTCGACCGCGTTCTCCGATCCCGGCGTGCCGCCGAAGCGGGCGTGTTGCGCGCGTCGCCGCGAGATCCCCGCCGCCGGCTGCGTCGTGGTCGGCTCGGTCGCAACCGGAGGGGCCTCCTGCGCGACGGTTCGTGCGATGGTCTGCCGCGGGATCGCGGGCGCCGCCTGCGCCAGGATCGCCGGCGAGCCGAGAGCTGGCGCGCTCACCGCATCCGGGGCAACGACGGGGACAGGCGAGACCGCCGCGACGCGTTCGGCCGGGGGCGCGGTGCGCGGCTCGGGGATCTCGAGCGAGAAACGGACCCGGGCCTCCGCGTCAGCCGGCGGACGAGGCGTACGATCCGCCAGGTCGCCCAGGGCGACAACCAGCAGGACAACCAGCAGCAGCCCCGCAGCGGTTCCAAACAGGAGGGTCCTGGGCATGATGCCGGATTGTAACCTGAAGAAGGGTGCGAGGGAGCGAGGAAGCAACGGAGCGAGGGAGAGTGCAGCGCGAAAGGCGAGGGGTCCGGTATCGGGCAAACGCCCTCTCTCACTCCATCACGTTTTCACTCTTTCACTTCTCAGCCTCGAACCCGGTCCGTGGCGGCCTGCGCGCTGGCGATCGCGTCGACCGATCGCCACGTTCCCTCGGCCCGGTCGAGCAGGCCGATGTTCTGCAGGCTCAGGATCAGGCTCTCCTCGGCCGTCGCGCCGTCGGGATCGTTGTCACGGATCCCGCGCAGCGCGAGTTCGAAGCGCACCGGCTGGGCGAAGAGCAGGCCGAGTTCGTAGTGGTCGGCCACGATCGCGTCCGGCAGGTGCAGAGCGCTGCCAAGCAGGGCCTGCGCGCCGTTTTCGTCGCTCTGCCGAAGTCCGAGACCGTGCTGGAGCGCGGCCTTGCAGAAGCTCGGGTGCAGTTCGACCGCCCGGGCGAAGTGCCGCTGCCCGCTCCGCCGCTGGCCGAGGTGCCGCTCGATCATCGCCAGCCGGTAGTGCAGGCCCGCGTCGTCCGGACGCAGCCGGCCCTGTCGCCCGAGCGCCTGGCGGGCTCGTTCGAGCGCGACGGCTCCGTCCTGCTCGGGCTGGTCCGCCCGCAACCGCAGCCGCAGGGCTTCCGCGTGCAGCAGCATGCTGTTCGGCGCCAGGCTCGCGGCCAGGTCGAAGGTCGCCTCGGCTTCCAGTTCCTCGCCGGCCGCCTGCTGGGCGAGTCCCAGCCCGACGAACGCGATCAGCAGGCGGTCGTTCAGCTCGCAGGCCGCGTTGAACGACCGCGCGGCTTCAAGGAACCGGCTCGCCCGCATGTGCTGCGTGCCGAGCTTGACCGTCGCTTCGAGGAAGGTCGGCTGCAGGTCGAGGGCGGATTCGTACTGCTCGACGGCCCGGCGGTCCTCACCCTGGCGGGCATACAGATCGCCAAGCTGCACGCGGAATTCGCTCGCGCCCGGGAACCGCGCGACCAGCAGTTCGGTCTGCTGCGTGATCCGCCACAACTCGACCTCGTCGTCGGGCAGCGGCTCGTCGAGCAGCCGCTCGTCATGCAGTTCCGGCTCGATCAGCAGCGCCTGCTGGAACAGTTCGACCGCCGCCGCGGGGTTGCCGGCCCGCAGTTCCAGCCCGCCGCGAAGCAGCAGCACATCCAGATCGTCCGGGTCCAGGTCGGCCAGGCGTTCGTACTGCTCGGCCGCGGCCTGCCAGTTCCCGCGGCGGATCGCGATCGCGGCCAGCCGTTCGCGGGCGTTCCGCAGCGAGTCGCAGCGCTCGAGCGCCAGTTCGTACCACGTCCGCGCCGAACAGATGTCGCGACGCCGCTCGTGACAGAGCGCCACCGCGAAGGCGGCCGCCGCATCGCCCGGATCGTGATCGGCCACCTGCCGGGACCAGCGCAGCGCCTCGCCGAGATTGCCGAGTTCATCCTGAACACACGCCAGGCCGATCCGCGGTGCGGCGGCCTCGGAGTCCAGTTCATGGGCGGCGCGGAACGATCGCTGGGCGGGTCCGGGCAGGTTGTCGCGCAGGGCGGCATTACCAAGCTGACAGAGGGCATCGACCGAAGTGGGGCAGGCGGCCGCCCGCTCGGCCAGTTCCCGGCGTGTGCCATGCACCCGCAGGGCCGGGGCGAAGACGTCTCGCAGGCGTGTGATCAGACCGCGGCCGAGACTTTCGAGCAGGTAACTCATTCCCGGGTGGCCTCCCGTTCATCGGTGCGACCGCGGCTCCCCAGGCGGTCGCGGATCGCGGCGATCTCGTTCGGGCACGCGCCGGCCGTCTCGGCCAGCGAAAGTCGCTCGTGCACACGATCGTGCTGACGGGTCTCGAGCGCGACCCGCGCCGCCAGCAGGTGCGCGGCCGGGTGCTTCGGTTCGAGCCGGATGGACTCGTCGAGCGCGGCTTCGGCTTCGCGGAACCGACCAAGCTGGGCGGCCGCCGCGGCCGCGTAGTAGTGCAGCATCGGCCGGTCGGGATGGTCGGAAATCGCCTCGCGGGTGGCCGCGTAGATTGTGGTGGTGTAGCTGATCGGCTGGTGGCGGGCGTCGGCCAGCAGTTGCAGGACGATGGCCGGATCGCGGGCGATCAGCGTTCGCAGGTGCAGGATGACCTGCCAGTCGGCCGCGGTTGCTTCGGCGTGGCGCTCGGCCGTGTCGCGCTGGCTCGGCCGAAAGTGTGGCGGCACATGGCGCGGACTCGCTCCGCCGTGGCCGTTGGTTGCCATCCAGTACATTTACCCGTCTCCAGCGCGGCCCCGGCAGGGCCGATCGTCAGCGATTGCGTCCGTCGGCGAGTTCGGCACCGATGCCGCCGCCGTCGGAACTCGGAACGCGGAAGGGGGTGTTGCAGTGGACGCAGCGGACGGTTTTTCCGCGAGACTGGACGTGCGATGAAACCGTCCGCCGGCAGGCGAGATTCGGACAGATCATCGTCACGTATTCGGAGTCCGTGGTCGTAGCGCGGTCGGATGTGTCGGCTGCCATGGCGGATCTCGCGCAGCGCCTGTTATCAGCTCTGCTGTCCCACAACTTGTCCCCGCGACCCGGAAGTACCGGGACCGCAGTGGAAGCTTTCGAAACGTTTGGACGGGATGCCTGAGAAAGTGGACCGGTCCGAGAATGACCGGCCGGGACGGTCAGTCCGGACGCTGGATCGGACGCCGCTGCCTGGGGATTTCGATCGTCCGCCGGCCGGAGAGGTAGGCACCGGTCAGCGACTCGTCCGCCCCGGCCACATCGTGGACCGTGCCGTGTGCGACCACGCGCCCGCCCCGGACCCCCGGACCCGGCCCGAAGTCGACGATCATCTCGGCCGCCTCCATCGTGTCCTGATCGTGTTCGACCACGATGACGGTGTTGCCCATGTCGCGCAACCGCTGCAGCGAGGTCAGCAGGCGCTTGTTGTCGCGGGCATGCAGACCAATGCTGGGCTCGTCCAGCACGTACAGCACGCCCATCAGGCCGCAGCCGATCTGGCTGGCCAGGCGAATCCGCTGGGATTCACCGCCCGACAGGGTCGGCGCCCGGCGGTCGAGGGTCAGGTAATCCAGCCCCACCTCGAGCAGGAACTGCAGCCGGGCCCGGATCTCCTTGAGCGGTTCCGCTGCGATCGTCGCGCGAATCCCGTCGACATCCAGGTCCGCGAAGAAAGCGTGCGCGTCCGCGATCGATAGCTGCGAAACCTCGTGGATGTTGGCCGTCTGCCCGTGGCCGCGCAGCTTGACCGCCAGCGACTCCGGACGCAGGCGGGCCCCGTGGCAGGTGCTGCAGGTCGCCTGGCGCATGAACTGCTCGTAGAAGCGCCGCACCATCGTCGAGTTGGCCTTGCGGTACTTGGTGCGCAGTTCGTTGACCACGCCTTCCCACTGCCCGCCGTGCTTCCACGCCCCGCGGCGCCCCTTCCAGGTAAACGTCAGGTGCGTGTCGCCCAGTCCGAACAGCAGGGCGTCACGGGCCGCCTTCGGCAGGTCCCGCCACGGGGCCTTCAGGTCGAAGCCGACATGCTCGGCCACGCCCTGCAGCAGGTGCTTGCGCCACTTTCCGGGCTTGGTCCGCAGCGCGGTCACGCACGGGGCAAGGAAGTTGCGGGTCGGGTCGGGCACGAGCAGGTCCGGGTCGAAGTCGTGCCGCTCGCCCAGCCCGTCGCAGCCCGGACACATGCCGGCCGGGCTGTTGAAGCTGAACATCCGCGGGTGCGGCGGCGTGAAGCTGCGCTGGCAGTGCGTGCAGGCAAACCCGGAACTGAGCAGCATGTCGCGCCAGGTGTCTTTCTTCTTCTCGTCCGCGATCGCGACGATGACGGTGTCGTCGCCGGTCTGCAGGGCCAGTTCGAGGGCCTCGGACAGGCGCGGGCGAATGCCCTCGCGCAGGACCAGGCGGTCGACCACGACTTCGATGTCGTGCCGGCGGTAACGGTCCAGTTCCGGCGGCTGGCTGAGCTCGATCCACTGCCCGTCCACCCGGGCCCGCGCGAACCCCTGTCGCTGCAGTTCCGCGAACAGGTCCTTGTACTCGCCCTTCTGACCCTGGATCTTCGGCGCCAGCAGGACGATGCGGGTGTCGGCCGGCAGGGACAGGATCTGGCCGATCATCTGTTCGCGGGTCTGCGCGGTGATCGGGCGGTCGCACGCGGGGCAGTGGGGCGTTCCGGCCCGGGCGAAGAGCACGCGGACATAGTCGTGGATCTGGGTGATCGTTCCGACGGTGCTGCGGGGGTTCCAGCCGCTGGTCTTCTGCTGAATGGAAATCGACGGCGCCAGTCCGCTGATCTGGTCGACGTCCGGCTTGGGCAGTTCGCCGATGAACTGCCGGGCATAGGAGCTGAGCGATTCGATGTAGCGCCGCTGCCCCTCCGCGTACAGCGTGTCGAAGGCGAGGCTGCTCTTCCCGCTGCCGGAGACACCGGTAAAGCAGATCAGCCGCCCCTTCGGCAGTTCCAGCGTGACGTCCTGCAGGTTGTGCTCGCGGGCACCGCTGACCGAGATGACGTCGGGCTGGTCGGGCATCGATTCGGCTCGGAGGTCGGCGTTCAGCGTCGAGGAGTGCCGGCGGGCGACCCGGCGGGCCGGCGACGACCGGTCCCTGAACGCCCTCGGAAGAAAAACCGCCCGCGGGTCGCTCGTGACCCGGCGGGCGGAGGATCGGTCTTCGGTGCCTCGCGGCCTAGGAGGCCGGCAGTTCGAAGATCGTCTGGGTCTTGACCAGCGTGCATTCCTGCGGGAACGAGTGGAAGGCGTGCACGTGGAATTCGCCGTCGCGGGCTTCGTAGTCGATGTACGAGAACGGGACCATTTCACCCTCGGCCCAGGCTTCGTACGCACGGAACCAGCCACGTTTGTCGGCGTGCTTGATCAGATCGGTGTGCACCGACTTGAACAGCGGCTCGTCCATCGTCTCGACCTGCGTGCTGACCATGTAGTTCCACCCGTCGGGACACTCGCGCTCCAGGTCACGCTCGCCCTTGATCCGGAAACGGTTCAGGACGCCGCGGCCGGGCAGCAGATCCTGCTCGGGGGCGATGATTTCGGTCAGGGAGCGGCCGCCGGCGGAGACGGTGACGACATGGCTGAGTCCGGTGATCCAGACGTCCGCGATGTAGCGGGTCTGGGTGACGCGAAAGTCCGCATAATGCCGAAAGAGCTCGGGGTGGACCGGGCGATCCAGCAGGAACAGATGCAGATCCGCTGACTGCAGTACCGGAACGCTGCCAATTTCCATGTTACTCACTTCGATTTACCGCCTTCCTATATCCCGTGGTCCCATAACCAGCTTATTTCTGTCCTTCGACCCAGAATTATAACGACCATCGGCCCGGATTACGCTCTAAATCCGAGAAAAACGATCACTGCCGGGCCTGGAAACCGTGTGCTCAGGTGGCCTCTCCGAGCCGCCGCAGCAGCGCGAACTCGAAGATCCCCGTGTCGTGCCCGTCCTGCCACAGGATCCGCAAGGCGTAATGCCCCACCAGTTCCGCAGACGCCGCGGTAGTCTGGGTCGACAGATCCGCCTGACGACCGATAACCGGAAGACCCTCGCCAGCCGCCGGCGCGGCTTCGCGACGACCACGGCACTCGGCACACGGACAGGCTTTTCGAAGATCGGCCAGCGGGATCACGCTGCGAACACCGTCATCCCACTCGATCGTCAGCGACCGGTCACGCGCCAGGTCCAGCGACTTCGGGTAGGGCGGCCTGTCCGACGGTTCCCGCACCGGCGAATGCTCAACCGGCCGAACTGACGACTTCTTTCGAGCCCGACTTGCGGCCCGCGCGACGCTTCTTCGGGGCCGGCTCCTCACCGCCCGTGAAGAACGACCCGAGGTTCCGCAGACGGTCGTAGCGCCGCGTCAGCCGGGTGGCGGACTTGACCTTGACCAGTTCCTTCAGCGACTGGTCCATCCACGCCTTGACACTCTCGGCCGCCGCGGCCGGGTCACGATGGGCGCCACCAAGCGGTTCCGGGACGATCGAGTCGATCAGATCGAGCTTCCGCAGTTCACCCGCCGTCAGCTTGAGGGCGTTGGCGGCCAGTTGGGCGTGTTCGCCCGACTTCCACAGGATCGCGGCACAGCCTTCGGGGCTGATGACCGAGTAGTAGGCGTGCTGCATGACGCCGACACGGTCGGCGACCGCAATTCCCAGGGCACCGCCGCTGCCGCCTTCGCCGATCACGCAGGCGATGATCGGCGTGTCGAGCCGCGACAGTTCCATCAGGTTCAAGGCAATCGCGCTGGCGATCCCGCGTTCTTCGGCCTCGACGCCCGGATAGGCCCCGGGCGTGTCGATCAGGCACACGACCGGAACACCGAACTTGGCGGCCAACTTCATCTTCTGGAGTGCTTTACGATAGCCGTCCGGGTGGGCACAGCCGAAGTTCGCGGCGATCTTCTCACGCGTGTCGCGACCCTTGTGCAGGGCGACGACCATCACCCGCCGACCGTTCAGCCGGGCGAAGCCGCAGACCATCGCCTTGTCGTCGGCGAACAGCCGGTCACCGTGCAGTTCGCAGAAGTCGGTGAAGATCATCCGGATGTAATCGCGGGCCAGCGGCCGGCGGGGGTGCCGGGCGACCAGGACAGTCTCCCACGGCGTCAGTTGCCCGTAGGCCTTCTGCAGAGCGGTCTGCAGGTGCGAACGGATGCTGGCGATTTCCTTGGAGTAGTCGCGGCCGGAACTGGCCTGGGAGGCTTCAAGTCGCTCAATCTCCTGCTCCATCCGCACGATTGGCTTCTCGAATTCGAGCAGGTGCAATCCCGCACCCGTCTGACTGGCTTGTTTTTGCATAGGGAGCCTTCTCCGGGGAGCCCAGACTGACCGCGCCGGGTGTCTCGTCGCGGCTTCCGTGCCACGAAACACCTGTAAGGGCAAAACCTTACCCACCGGTGCGGCCCGCTGGCAAGTGCTTTTCCACCTTTCAGCATACGCCGCCCCCAGCCGTCCGGATGCAAAGAAACTCCTAAGTGGATGCAGAATCTTCGTTTGCATTCCGGGCTCCAGGGGCCCGCCCGTCACCGCCGGGGCCGGATTGCCCGGCCCGCTGGCCCAAATCCAAGCCTCCGCTAAGATGCGACCGACGCAACAGGAGGCGCCCTCCATGCCCGTTTTCCAAGTCGAAATCCAGCCGGCCACGCCAGACCCCACGGCCGCGGAGACCCGCCTGCTGTCCCAACTGGAACAGGCCGGCATCGCGGCCCCGTCCGGCGTCCGGCTGACCCGGCTGTTCCTGCTGGACGGCGACCTCGACGTCGCCGCGGCCGAGCGAATCGGCCGCGATCTGCTTGCGGATCCGGTCACCGAGCGGGTCCGCGTGCGAACCGGGCAGGACCCCGAAACGGGGGATGCCGCCCGCACCCTGGAGGTCCACCTGCTGCCCGGTGTGATGGACCCGGTCGCCGAGAGCACGTTGGGCGAATTGCGGGCCTCGGGCTGGCCGGTCAGCGCCGTGCGGACGGCGCGGCGGATCGAGTTCGACGCACCGGTGGACGTCGCCGCCGTCGGCCGCCTGCTGGCCAATGACTGCATCGAGCGGGTCGTGCCGGGGATGGCGCCGCTGGCCGAGGCCCCCGTTCCGCCGGAAAGCGACAACACGCTGCGGACCGTGGCGGTCCGCGGCCTGTCCGCTGAGAACCTGGCGGACCTGTCCCGGCGCGGGCACCTGTTCCTGAGCGTCGAGGAAATGACGCGGATCCAGGCCCACTTCGACGACCTGGGGCGGGAGCCGACCGACCTGGAACTGGAGACCCTCGCGCAGACCTGGTCCGAGCACTGCGTCCACAAGACCCTGAAGAGT
Source organism: Phycisphaerae bacterium (assembly GCA_030428945.1). Classification (GTDB taxonomy): domain Bacteria; phylum Planctomycetota; class Phycisphaerae; order UBA1845; family Fen-1342; genus JAUIEC01. Next base: position 367,582 of record JAUIEC010000002.1, read on the forward strand.
GCCGTCGTCTACGACGGCGCCCCGCTGCCCGGCGACGGCGCGACGGCCCGACGCTATGGCAACCTGCTGCGCGACACGATCGCGGCCGCCACGCACCGGCTGATGCAGGAGGGCCGCGGACCCGAGTGCCTGTCGGTCTTCGTCGACAACGCGGGGGTGATCGGCTTCGACGAAACCCACGGGGTGGCCTTCAAGGTCGAGACCCACAACCGCCCGTCGGCGATCGAGCCCTACGGCGGGGCGGCCACGGGAATCGGCGGCTGCATCCGCGACGTGCTCGGCTGCGGGCTCGGCGCGCGTCCGATCGCGAACACCAACGTCTTCTGCGTGGGCCCGCAGGACTGGCCGCAGGACGGTCTGCCGCGCGGGGTGCTGCATCCCCGGCGCGTGCTGCGGGGCGTGGTCAGCGGCGTGGCCGACTACGGCAACCGGATGGGCATCCCGACCGTGAACGGGGCGTTGCAGTTCGATGCCCGGTACCTGGGCAACCCGCTGGTCTACTGCGGGTGCGTCGGTCTGCTGCCGCGAGATCGCGTCGAGAAGGCGGCCGGGGCGGGCGATCGCATCGTCGTCCTGGGCGGGCGAACCGGGCGCGATGGCATTCACGGCGCGACGTTCTCGTCCGCCGAACTGACCGACACGCACGCCGACGAGTTCTCACACGCCGTGCAGATCGGAAACGCGATCACCGAGAAACGCTGCGTCGATGCCGTCCTCCGGGCCCGGGATGCCGCGGAAGGCTGCCTCTACAGCGCCATCACCGACTGCGGCGCCGGCGGCCTGAGCAGCGCGGTCGGCGAAATGGGCGAACAGGTCGGGGCCCGCGTCGACCTCGCGGACGTCCCGCTCAAGTACAGCGGACTGCGGTACGACGAGATCTGGATCAGCGAGGCGCAGGAACGCATGGTCCTCGCGGTCCCCGAACGCCACCTCGACGCCTTTCTTGCCGTGGCGGCCGCCGAGCAGGTCGAAGCAACCGTCATCGGCACCTTCGGGCACGCCGACGAAACCGGCGCCCCGCTGCTGGAAGTGCGGTTCCGCGGAACGACCGTCGGTCAGCTCGACATGGCGTTCCTCCACGACGGCTGGCCGCGGACGGAGCGTGCCGCCACCTGGCAGCCCCCGGCCGTGGTGGCGAGGGCGAACGATCGGCCGTTCACGCTGGCGGGACTGCGGACGGCCGTCGATGCCGAGGGCGCGGCCCGGCGGAACGGGATCATCCGCTGCTACGACCACGAGGTGCAGGGCGGCAGCGTCGTCAAGCCGCTGATGGGGCCGGGGCAGGGGCCGACCGACGCGGCCGTGATCCGTCCGGTCCTGGGCGGCGACCGCGGCGTCGCGATCGGCTGCGGGCTGGCGCCCGAACTGGCCGACGCGGATCCGTACTACGCGGCCCTGGCGGGGATCGACGAAGCCCTGCGGAACGTCGTGGCGGTCGGTGGCCGGCCGGACAGCGCGGCCGTGCTCGACAACTTCTGTCTGGGGCGCTGTGACACGCCGGCGCGGATGGGGGTCCTGGTGCGGATGTGCCAGGCCTGTCACGACGGGGCCCTGGCGTACGGGGTGCCGTTCATCTCGGGCAAGGACTCGCTGAACAACGAGTTCGCGCTGCATGCCGAGGACACGGGGCCGCTGCTGGACCTGCTGGCCGCGCGGGGCTGGGCGACCGACGAGGTCCGGGCGGAGATCGCGGCCCGCGGTCGGGTGCGGATCCCCGACACGCTGTTGGTCAGCGCCATGGCGCTGGTGCCGGATGTGCGGCGGTGTGTCACGCCGGACCTGAAACAGCCCGGGGCCGATGTGCTGCTGCTGCCGGGCCTGGATCCGCTCGGCTTCGACCCCGCGCGGGCGGCCGAGATGCACCGGCGGGTTGCGGATGCGATCGCCGACGGCCTGGTGGCCGCCTGTCACGACGTCAGCCACGAGGGCTGGGCGGTGGCGGTGGCCGAGATGGCGGTGGGCGGACTGCGCGGGGTGGACCTGGCGGAGGTGCTGCCGTCGGGCGCGTTCGCCGGTCGGGTGGCGTCATACGTGCTGGAGGCCCGCGGGCCTGAACTCGCCCAGCGACTGGCCGCCAGCGACGCGTGCAAACTCGGCACGGTCTCGCCGACGGCCGAACTGGCGTGGGGCGGCGAGACCCTGGCGCTCGGGCGCCTGCTGGCGGACGCTGGGGCCGTGGCTCCGGGTGTCCCGTAGGGTGCGCTATCGACGCCCCGTAGGGTGCGTCATCGACGCCCCGTAGGGTGCGTCATCGACGCCCCGTAGGGTGCGTCATCGACGCGGCCGCGGAGGCTTCGTCGACCCGCAACGCCCCAGGCGTCGATGCCGCACCGCCTGGCAGTTCCATCGACCGTTGGTATCAATTCGCGCGCGGGCACGGCTCAGAGCCGTGGCACGTCTGTCGGACGTTGCGGTCGTGGTCCGAGAATGGCTGCGAGGGGCGGGTCTGCAATTCTGAGTTGTCCGGCGGCCGGCACATATCGCATGTTTGTACTGGGAAACCTGCCTACGTGCCTGAGGGGAAGTCTGCCATGGTGTATCGCGTCCGGTTCTGTGCGCTGTTGTCTCTGCTGGTGTGCGCCAGTTGTGCCCCGGCACCGATACCGGCCGGCCCGGACGATGGCGACCCCGCCGGCATCCCGGGATCGTCGGCCGGTTCGACCGCGTTCAACGACCTGGTCGGTGACGACCCGGGTGGATCCGGCGGCGGCGATGCCGGAAGTGGCAGCGACTCGGGCGGGACCGCCGACGACAAGCCCGTCACCCAGGGCACCACGCTGCCGGAGGTCGAGAACGAGGACACGCCGGCCGAGGACCCGGTCGAGGCCGAGTTCCGCGTCGTCGGTGAACTGTTGAACTTCGGGTCGAGCTCGACCCTGCGGCTCTTCAACCTGGAGAGCACCGGCGAGATGCCGGTCGGATACGAGATCGCCTCGACCGTGCCGTGGCTGGCCATTTCGCCGTCGAGCGGGATCTTCACCGACCGCCAGGAAGTCCAGGTCCATCTCGATCGCAGCGCCCTGCAGGCCGGCTCGTACTCGACCGAACTGCTCGTCAGCACGTCGACGGACCGGGTCGAGAAGGTCTACGTGGCCGCGTTCCAACTGGCCGACCCCGAGGTCCCGAGCGACGCGCAGATCCTGGCGTGGATGCAGGACCTGCAGCCGCTGCAGAAGGTGCATCACTCGTGGCCGCTGCCGGCCTACCTGTACGAGGACGGGGTCACGCCGCTGCTGGAGGAGTATGTCCGGCTGACGCACGCGGCCAGCACCGACATCGAGGGGATCACTCCGGACGAGATGGCCGCGATGGTCGAGGTCTGCAACCGGGTGAACGCGGGCAACCCGAGCATCCCGGCCCGGATCAGCCTGAACTACTCGCCGTGGCGGGAGGTCTTCCCGCCCGAGGCGCCGCCGACGGACTTCGGACCCGACCACCAGGCCGAACTCGACCTGTACACGTCGCGGCTGCAGCGTGCCCGGGACTACCTGGACCAGGCCAACGCCGCGCAGGGCAGCGCGGTCGAGGTCGACGTGGTCTTCTTCGACTCCGAGCGCTTCTTCCCCAAGAGCGGCGACACGCCGGAAGACCAGGCCTGGAACGATGCGATCGACCTGAAGTACAACCTGTTTTACAACGAAACCAAGGCGGTCTTTCCGAACGTGATCGTCGACTGGTATGCCCGCGGCGGGATCCGGCGCTGCGCCCGCAGCGACGGCTGGTGCGGCGCGCCCTGGTACACGCTGCGGGAACTGGGTGACACCTACTCGGTGCCGCTGTACACCTTCCCCGAACTGGGCGTGATGCGCGACACGTTCCGCAACAGCGTGGCCGAGGCCCAGGCGGCCGGGGTCGACATCGTCACGCCGTGGGTTTCGCTGGGCTCCGGCTACGACCGGCACCCGACCGAGTTCCTCGCCTGGCGCTGGGACTGGAACTACAACATCTATTACTCGTGGCAACTCGGCGCCGAGCTCAACATCCGCTGGTACGGCGAACGCCCCGAGCGCTACGCACCCTGGGGCTACGCCGAGTACGTCTACTTCTACCCCGAACCGTTCGGACGAGCCCCGCACTGGGCCCGCCACTTCGTCGCCTACGTCCGCGGCGCCAACGGCAACGGCGCACTGCCGCCGGACTAGGTCGTGTTGGAAGGATGCAAAGGACTGCCCAAGGCCGTGAAAAAGGTGGAAATGTGAAGGAGTGAAAGACGGCGGTTTCGCGACGTTCTTCCCTCTTTCACCCTGTCACTCCTTCACCTTTTCACGGCGGCAACAACGCGATTGGATCCATCAGTGCAGAGAGCGCACCGCCGGAGGAGGCCGGCGCACCGGTCCGATGTTCCGTACCCGCTCGTCTCGCTCCCTTGTTTGCAGCCTCGACAGCGGGCGGCGGGACCGCTACGCTCGCGCCGCCGGCGTGGGAGTAGCCTTGTGGCAGCGCAGCCCGATTATGCCTTTCTGGCCGACCAGCAGCTTTACCTCGTGCAGGGCGGCAACGCGCCGCGCGAAATCGAGAGCCACTTCGTCGCCCAGATCCACGCCCGCCGCGAGGCCGCCCGCCAGCGCAACCAGATCCGTCGCGAAGGCATGGCCTGGAACGCCGGCGCGTTCGGCGCTGTCGACGGCGACGATCCCTTCGAGGACCTGCAGAACGCCCGGCCGGAGTTCACCGGCGTCGCGCCCGGACCGTCCGGCGAGGTCATCTTCGCCCTGCGGAACGAAAGCGTCGGCGGGCTGTTCCAGTTGGACACGGCTCGACAGGAAGAGCGACGGCTGATTCACAAGCAGCAAATGGTGCTGGCGGACCTGGACACCCGCGCGGACGGCGGCCTGGTCTGTTCGAGCCGGGCGCCGGACGGGGCGGCGCACCTCGCGGTCCTGAACGAGTCCGGCGGCGGCTATCGACTGGTCACCGAGGGCGACGTGGTCGACGAGGCCCCGCGCTGGGTGCCCGGCGGCGGGCAGAAGATCGTCTACCAGACGGCCGGGATCGGACGCGATCCGTCCGGCGTGTACCTGGGCCTGTCTCCGTACGCCGTGCACGAACTCGATCTCGACAGCGGACGGATGGATGTTCTGCTGGAACAGGACCGGTTCGACTGCCTGGCGCCGTGTCGCGCCGCGGATGGAAGCCTGTACTACATCCGCCGCCCGTACGAGTTTCAGCGGTCACTCTCGCCGTGGCGGGTGCTGGCCGACGTCGCGCTGTTTCCGTTTCGCCTGCTGCGGGCCGGCGTCCACTTCCTCAACGCGTTCTCGTGGATGTTCTCGAACAAGCCCCTGATGACCGCCGGCGGCCCGCAGCGACGCGGCCCGGAACAGCGGGCGGTCTGGCTGTCCGGCCGCTGGGTCGAGGTACGCCGCAACCTGCAGACTGTCGACGGCCCCGGCCGACCCCTCGTCCCCGGCTCGTGGCAGCTTGTCCGCCGCAACCCCAACGGTGAAGAGCACGAGGTCGCCCGCAGCGTCGTCGCGTTCGACCTGACCCCGGACGGCGACGTGCTCTACACCGACGGCAGCACGATCTACCTGAAACCACCCGGCGCCCCGGCCGAAAAGATCAGCCACGGCCGACTCGTCCAGCGCATCCGCGTCCTGCCCCCGGCAAGAGGTGAAGACGCGAGCGAGTGAATGGGAAAAGACGATCGCCCGCCCCCTCTCTCACTCTGTTCACCCATTCACTAACTCACCCATTCACCCATTCACCCTTTCACTCTTTCACTCTTTCACCAATCAAGGTGACAGTCGTTCCCGACGCCAGCCGCTCGGGGTGCGCGTGTAGCGAAGCCGGTCGTGCAGCCGGGCGCCGCGACCCTGCCAGAATTCCAGGCAGGTCGGCACGATCCGGTAGCCGCCCCAGCGATCGGGACGCGGCAGCACCGCGCCGTCCGACAGCGTGCCCTCGAACTCGGCCGTGGCGTTCTCGAGGAAGTTCCGGTCCGGCACCACCACGCTCTGACGCGAGACGTTCGCGCTGATCTGGCTCGGCCGCGGTCGCGAGGCGAAGTACGTGTCCGACATCTCCGCCGCGACCCGTTCCACCCGTCCCTCGATCCGCACCTGCCGTTCCTGGGCCGCCCACCAGAAACAGACGGCCGCCCGCGGGTTGCCGTCGAGTTCCCGGCCCTTCCGGCTCTCGTAGTCGGTGAAGAATACGAAGCCGTCGGCGTCGAAGTGCTTCAGCAGCATCACGCGGGCCGCGGGCTGACCGTCGTCGGCCACGGTGGCCAGCGTCATCGCGTTCGGCTCGGGCTGCTCGGTCGCGTTGATCTGTTCGAACCACGTGCGGAACTGGTCGATCGGATCGTCGGCCGCCTGTTCCTCGGTCAGTTCTCCGTGCAGGTAATCGGTTCGCATGGCGTGCAGTTTCTCGTCCATCAGCAGTCCTCCGCGACGCCTGCCGGCGTCCGCCCGTATCGTACCCGCAGCGGGGCTGGAACGTGGACGGGTTGGCGTTAGGATGTCCGCCAAAGCTTCTACCCGGGGAGGATTCCGAGATGGCAGAGACGGTTGATGTCGGCATCATCATGGGCAGCAGGAGCGACTGGCCGATCATGCAGCACGCGGCCGAGACGCTCGAACGCTTCGGAGTCGCGCACGAGCCGCGGGTCCTGTCCGCGCACCGCACGCCGGACCAGTGCGCCCAGTACGCGCGCGATGCCGAGTCACGCGGGCTGTCCGTCCTGATCGCCGGCGCCGGCGGCGCCGCGGCCCTGCCGGGCGTGCTGGCCGCCCATACGACGATCCCGGTCCTCGGCGTCCCGATCGAAACCAAATCGCTCGGTGGCATGGACTCGCTGCTGTCCATCGTGCAGATGCCGGCCGGGATCCCGGTCGGGGCCCTGGCGATCGGCAAGGCGGGCGCCACCAACGCCGGGCTGCTGGCGGTCGCGATCCTGGCCGGGCAGCGCCCGGACCTGCGCCAGGCCCTGCACGCGTATCGCCAGGAGCGGGCCGACGCGGTCCTCAGCGCGGTGGACCCGCGCGAGGCCTCCTGACCTTTCCCCGCATGACCTGAGCTTCCCGCGGCGTCGCCTGCACGGCGGTGCCTGGGGGGCTGCATGTCCACGCAACATCGGGAGCATCGAAGCACGCCGGCGCCGCTGGTTCCGACGGCGATCGGGCTTGTCCTGGGGATCGTCCTGTCGCAGGCCCGCTCGCCGCTGCTCGGCGGCGCAAACTGCCTGCCGGTGGCCGGACTGCTGCTGCTGGGCCGGGGCGGCGCGGACGATCGGCGGGTCCGGCTCGCGGCGCTGCTGGTCGGCGTCGCCTGCGGGCTGCTGCGGGCCGAAGCGACCGCCGTCCTGCCGGGCGATCACATCGGACGCATCGCCAGCCAGGCCGCCGCTCTGGTGCGCGTCGAGGGCATCGTGCTGGCCACGCCCCGCCATCAGCCGGCCGTGCGCCGCAACCCACACCTGCCGTTTCCGCCGCGGGGATCCACCCGGCTCCTGCTGGCGGTCCGCACCTGCAACGGCACGCCGCGGTCCGGACGGGTACAGGTGCAGGTCTACGACGACGTCAGCGCGCTGCCGGCCGGGTCCGCGATCGGCCTGTCCGGCTGGCTGCGGGCGCCCCAGGCAGCCGGCAACCCGGGGGCGTTCGACCACGCGGCGTACCTGCGGGGCCGCGGGATTCACGCGACGCTGTCGGTGCCCGGCGCCAACCTGGTCCACGCGGCCCGCGTCGCCGAAGGCTGGGCCGGATCGGCCGCCTTGCTGCGCGGCGCGGCCTGGGAATGGCTGGGACGCTACGGCAACCTGTCACGTGACGAGCGGACGCTGCTCGGAACGATGGTGCTCGGACACCGCTCGGTCGCCACGCCGGATCTGAACGAAGCCTTCGCCCGGACCGGCGGCCTGCACTACCTGGCCGTCAGCGGCTTCCACGTCGGCATCCTTCTGGCCGCCTCGTGGTGGGTCCTGCGGCGGGCACGCTGCTCCGAGCCGGTCGCCGCCAGCCTGGTCCTCGTGATCCTGGCCGGCTACGCGGTCATCGCCGAGCCCAACGCCCCGATCCTGCGGGCAAGCGTGCTGGGCGGACTGTGGTGCGTGTCGCGGATGCTCGGTCGCGGGCGCAGCCCGGCCAACTGGCTGTCGGCCGCGGCGGCGCTGCTGCTCTGGATCGATCCCGCCGGCCTGTGGCAGCCGGGGTTTCAGTTGTCGTTCCTGCAGGTCGCGATGCTGCTCTGGCTGGGGCCGAGGCTGCTGCGCCGCGGGGCCGGACACGCCGAGACCTGGACCACCGCGCTGCTGATCGCCGGATGGCGGCGGGTCGGGCAGTTGCTGGTGATCGCTGCCGCAAGCTGGCTGACGGCCGCACCGCTGGTGGCGCTGCACTTCGAGCGGATCGCGCCGTGGGGCGCGCTGCACAGCGCGCTGCTGGCGCCACTGGTTGTGCTGACGCTGTTGGTCGGGATGGCGGCCGTGCCGCTGGCCGGCGTGGCGTCGCTCGCGTCCGCGGGCTGGCTGCTGCAGGCCTGCTGCGGGCTGTTGCTGCGACTGGTCGAGTGGCTGGGAAGCTGGCCGGGGAGCCTGGTGGAGGCCCCCGCGCCGCCGGTCTGGGCGGTGCTGGCCAGCTACGCGCTGGCGGGCGTGGCGATCCGCCTGCTTGGTCCGGATGACCGAGAACGAGCCGCTGCCAGGCCGGCCGCGGGACTGATGACGCTCGCGCTGGTACTGCTGTGCGGCAGCATGTGGTGGCCGCGGCCGTTCGCGGGGCCGCGGTTATGCGTGCTGGACGTGCGGGCGGGCAGTGCGGCTCTGCTGCAGCAGCGGGCCGGCGGTGTGTGGCTGTTCGATGTCGGGACCCGCGGCAACTTCGACTGTGCGGCCGTGGTGCGTGACGCGTCGACGGCGCTCGGCCTGTCTCGTCCGGAGGCGGTCTTTCTGTCGCATGACAACCTCGATCACTACAGCGGCCTCGAAGGTGTTCGGGGCGACGCGCGTCGGCTGTCGTTGTGGTCGAACCCGACGCTCGCAACGCGCGTCGGGGCGGTGCCGCTGACACGCGGGGCGTCTTCGCCGGAGGGGGTCGAGGTGCTCTGGCCGCCGGCCGATCTGCCGGCCTGGGTCCGCGAGAACGACCGGTCGCTGGTCCTGCGGGTATCGGTGGGTTCGCTGCGGGTGCTGCTGCCGGGAGACATCGAGGGGTTCGCAATGACCGGCCTGCTGGAACTGGCCGAGCGCGGCGCGGTGGACCTGCGGGCCGACGTGCTGGTTGCGCCGCATCACGGCAGCGTGCTGCCGCCTCCGACGCGGGGGTTCTACGCCGCGGTCGCGCCGCGCTGGGTGATCGCCTCGAGCGACCGCCCCCGGCCGGACCTGCACGCCCTGGCCGCGAGCCTGTTCCAGGACGCCTGCCGGGTGCTGGTCACGGCCGAGGTCGGGGCGGTACTGGTCGCCGACGGCGCGGTGGCTCCGGCGGAATGAGTGAGGCAGGGAACAGGGATACGGGGAAGGGAACAGGGAACAGGGAACCGGGGCAGAACCGTAGGGTGCGTCATCGACGCCGTCGACCGCGATCCGTTCCGCGCGGAAGCGCACGCGTCGATGCCGCACCGCGTGGCAACCTCATCGATTGTTGTGGCAACCTGCGCCGGACACCGCCAGCGACAGCACGATCAGCGCCAGCGGCAGCACCAGGCACGGGGGGCCGATCGGGGCGTTCGTCGGCGGGGCCGCCCGGCCGGAGAGGACATCGCCGCGCGGGCGGCCGTCGATTCCCTCCGGCACGTCGAGCCCGAGCAGCAGCAGGACCGTCGGCATCGTGTCGGTCGTGACGACCGCCTCGGCCATCGGTCCGGGAACGACATCCGGGCCGGCGACGAACCACGGGATCCGTCGCACGGTCGGCGTGTTGAAGACGTGGTTCGGCCCGAAGCCGCCGTGGTCGGCCGTGACCAGCACCCAGGTCGGCCGCGGGTCGCGTTGCAGCGCGTCCAGCAGTTCGCCGATCAGCAGGTCGATCTCGGCGACCGCTTCGAAGTAGGCCGGCGACATCCAGTCCTGCGCGTGCCCGGTCGAGTCCGGTTCGCGCAGGTGCAGGAAGAGCAGGTCGGGGTCGTCGGCCGGAAGGTCGCCCAGCAGCAGGTCGAGCAGTACGCGCGGCTCCGGGTGAATCCGCGAACGGATCAGCGACTCCTCGCGGGCGACGAACGCGAGCTTGTCCTTGCCGGCGTAGAAGCCGGCCCGCAGGCCGGCGGTCGCGGCGTGTTCGAAGACGGTCGGGTGCGGGACTCTGCCGGGCAGTTCGAAGTTCAGCAGGATGCCGTGGCGGTGCGCTTCGAGTCCGGTCAGCAGCGAGACGTGGTTCGGCAGCGTCCCGGTCGGCAGGTCGCAGAGCGCCTCGGGCGCGACGGCGGATCGCGCACGGAGTTCGGCGAGGCGCGGGGCGGTCTCGGCCGTGATGGCGTCCGGGCGCAGACCGTCACAGACGATCACGACCACCCGATCGCCGGGGGCCGCCTGCGCCAGGGGGCCGGCCAGGCCGAGGATCAGCAGCAGGAAGAAGCCGGGGAAGGGAACCGGGAACGGGGAACCGGGAACAGGGGGGCACGCGGGCTGCGGGGTACGGTTCACCGGGCGATTCCTTGCTGCGCGGCGGACCGGCCGGTGGGGGTGGTTGGCGGGCCGGCCCGGTTCCCGTTCTCCCTACTTCGTGAACCAGCGTTTGATGGCGTGCCAGGTGGTGGCCCGTCCGGCGATGGCGATCGCCTCGGTCAGCGGGACTTCCTTGGGGCAGGCCTTGACGCAGTTCTGGCTGTTGCCGCAGTCGCTGATGCCGCCGGGTCCCATCAGGGCTTCGAGGCGGGTCGCGGCCGTCATCGCCCCGGTCGGGTGTTCGTTGAACAGGACGGCCTGGGCGATCGCCTGCGGTCCGATGAAGTCGCTGTGTTCGTTGACCTGCGGGCAGACTTCCAGGCAGCAGCCGCAGGTCATGCAGCGCGACTTCGGATAGCGCGAGTCGGCCTGTTCCGGCGCGATCATCGGGCCTTCGCCGACGTCGCCGTAGGTGTCGACCGGGATCCAGGCCTTGACCTGCTTGAGCGCCTCGAACATCCGGCTGCGATCGACCACCAGGTCGCGAATCACCGGGAACTTGGTCATCGGGCGCAGGTCGATCACCGGCTGTTCCTTCAGCAGGTTGTCGACCAGGGCCGTGCAGGCCTGGCGGACCTTGCCGTTGATGACCATCGAGCAGGCCCCGCAGACTTCCTCGAGGCAGGCGCAGTCCCAGGCGACCGGCGTGGTGTCCTCGCCGCTGGCGGTCCGCGGTTCGCAGGCGATGTCCTGCAGCACCGAGATCACGTTCATCCGCGGCTTGTACGGCAGCCTGAACTCCTGCGTGTAGGGCCTGCCGCCGCGCTGATCCTGACGCTGTACACGAACGGTGACGGTTTCCGGCATGGTGTCGCTCCCCCTTTACGTTCCGGCCGAGGCCGAGAGTTCCGCTTCGTGTCCGAGTGTTTCGGCCTTGGCGAGGTACCGCTCGCGCCAGACCCGTTCGATGATCTCCGCCCCGACGATGCCGTAGGTCCGCGGACGCGGCGGGATTTCGGCCGCGTCCACCGGTTCGTAGGACAGTTGCGGCCCGTCGCCGGTGTAGCTGGCCCGGGTGGTCTTGAGCCACTCCTGGTTCTGCTTGTAGTAACGCTGGCACCACTGGTCGGCCTTCCGCTCGAGTTCGTCCTTGTCGGTCGCGGTCGGCGCCGGAATCTCGAACTCGGGCTTGTAGTGCGCCCCGCGGCACTCGTCACGGGCCAGGGCCCCGGCCGCGATCACCCGGGCCAGGTCGACCATGTCGACGACCGCCCGCGTGAAGCTCAGGTTCTGGTTGGTCCAGTTGCCCTTGTCGGTCATCTTCAGGCGCGTCGCCCGCTCGGCCAGTTCGCCAAGCTGCGAGACGGTCTCGCGCAGTTCGCCGTTGTCGCGGACGACCGTGCAGTTGCGGGTCATCAGTTCGCCCAGTTCGCGGTGCAGCTTGTACGGGTTCTCGTCGCCGTCGCTGTTGATCAGCGCCTTGTACGCGTCCCGGTGCCGGGCGAGCGCGCCCTCGTACAGGCTGGCAGGCTGATCGGCCGCGGCCGTGCCGGTCATGTTCTTCAGCCACGACTTGATCCCGGGTGCGACGAACAGGCCCGAGAAGATGCAGCTCAGCAGGCTGTTGGCCCCCAGCCGGTTGGCCCCGTGGAACTGGTAGTCGCACTCGCCGATCGCGTACAGGCCGGGAATGTTGGTCCGCTGGTTCGCCGGTTCGCCGGCGACCAGTCCGCCCGTGCGGGTGTCCTTGACGTAGTCGACCCACAACCCGCCCATGCTGTAGTGCACGGCCGGGAAGATCTTCATCGGCTCGTCGAGCGGATCGACGCCGACGAACTTCTCGTAGATCTCGAGGATGTTGCCGAGCTTGTGCTCCAGCACCTGCCGCTTGATCTTCGTGGCCTTCTCGGTCAGGTCCAGGTACACGCAGTAGGTGTCGGGGTCGACGCTGCGCCCGCTCTTGCAGATCGCGAAGATCTCGCGGGTGGCGATGTCGCGGGGCACCAGGTTGCCGTACTCGGGGTAGCGTTCCTCGAGGAAGTAGTAGCGCTCGCCCTCGGGGATCTGCCCCGGGTGCCGCGTGTCGCCGGGCTCGCGCGGGACCCAGACGCGTCCGCCCTCGCCGCGGGCTCCCTCGCTGATCAGCCGCAGCTTGTCCTGTCCGGGGATCGCGCTCGGGTGCACCTGGATGAACTCGCCGTTGGCGTAGAACGCTCCGGCCTTGTACGCCCGGGCGTTGGCTCCGCCGGTGCAGACCATCGACATGGTCGACTTGCCGTAGATCAGCCCGCACCCGCCGGTCGCCATCACGACCGCGTCGGCCTTGAGGGCCTTCAGTTCGAGCGAGAACATGTCCTGGACGACCGCGCCGCGGCAGGTGCCCTGGTCGTCGAGAATCGGGCCGAGGAACTCCCAGAACTCGTACTTGCTGATCCTGCCTTCCGCCTCGAAACGGCGGACCTGCTCATCCAGCCCGTACAGCAGTTGCTGCCCGGTGCTGGCCCCGGCGTAGACCGTTCGCTTGTAGAGCGTGCCGCCGAACCGCCGCACCGCCAGGTTGCCTTCGTCCGAGCGGTTGAACGGCACGCCGATCCGCTCGAGCAGGTTGACCACCTTCGGCGCCCAGTAGGCCATCTCCTTGACCATCGGCTGGTTGTTGAGGAACTCGCCCCCGTAGACCGTGTCGTCAAAGTGCTTCTGTTCCGAGTCGCCCTGCGCCCGGGTGAACTTGTTGGTGCTGTTGATCCCGCCCTGGGCGCAGACGCTGTGGCTCCGCTTGACCGGCACCATGCTGACCAGGTCGACCGCGATGCCTTCCTCGGCCAGTTTCATGGAAGCGGCCAGGCCGGCAAGGCCGCCGCCGATGACTACGACGCGCTGACTCATCCCTGTTCTCCCGGTCGGGTGTCGTGGCCGAGATCACCGCGGTGTTCAGCCAGGTCGGCCGGCAGACCGTGCGAATCGGTCTGTCCGGCTTCGAAGTTGGAGCTCATTCCGTACAGGCCGCGGAAGCCGAAGAACAGCAGCACGAGGGCCAGGCCGGTCATCGCGATCGAGACCGCCCGCCGGCTGCGGTTTCCGACGGTGATGCCCCAGGTGATGCAGAAGGTGCACATCCCGTTGGCGAAGTGGTAGACCGAGGCGACGATCCCGATCGCGTAGATGATCATCCACAGCGCCAGCGGCAGGAAGCTCTGGAACCCGGCGTAGGCCGCCCCGTAGGGCGTGGCCCCGTCGTGCACGACGTCCGGGTACGACGTCCCGCCGACCAGCCCCGCGAAGCGGAAGTGCAGCAGGTGCACGACGATGAAGACCGCCGCGATCCAGCCGCTGACCCGCTGCAGCGTGAAACGGTAGTTGTCGGCGTAACCGTAGGCCTGCACGTTGTGCTTGGCCTGCATCGCGATCACCACGCCGTAGCCGGCATGAAACGCCAGCGGCAGGAAGATCATCCCGAACTCGATGAAGACCAGGTACGGCAGGCCGTGAATCCACTCGACCTCTTCATTGAAGGCCGCCGGCGTCGGCGTCAGCGAGTTGGCCAGCAGGTGGTTGATCAGGAAGGCGCCGATCGGAATCACGCCGCTGAGAGAATGGAGTCGCCGCAGGAGAAAGTGGTTTCTTTCGAGCAAACCTGGTTGCACACCAGACACCGCAGCCCCTTTCAAGTTGAATCGTTGACGACGTGTCAGGCGCGAATCCGTCCTTCCGACCCGTCGCATGGCATTCTATGTAACCCATTTTGCGGCGGCAAACAAAACACTACGCCCGCGGACGTTCACGCCCGGACGCGGTTCGGGTATTCTTGACGGATCGGCGGCAAGCGGTCGCTGCCCTTTCGATGGGAGAAAAAACAATGAAAACACGGAATGCCGTCGTGATCGCCAGCCTGCTGGTGATCGCCCTCAGCGGTTGCTCGCACCAGACCGGGACACCCTTCGGGGAACCCATGAAACCCGGCGCTCGCGTCGTCCCCGTCGCCGACGTGCTCGCCAGCCCCGAGAAGTACGACGGACAGACCACCCGCGTCGCCGGCATCGTCACCGAGGTCTGCGAGGCCAAGGGCTGCTGGCTGCGACTGGCCCCCTCGGCCGACGCCGAAGACGCCATCTTCGTCAAGTTCACCTGCCCGATCGAAGGACGCCTGATCCCCCTCGAAGCCAAGGGCCGACCCGCCACCGTCGAGGGCCAGATCGCCGTCACCGAACTGACCGTCGACGAGGCCCGGCACTACGCCGAGGACGCCGGCGCCACACCCGAGGAGATCGCCGCCATCACCAGCCCGCAGATGCAGGTCCGGGCCCAGTCGCCCGGGGCCCTGGTCGAGCTGAACTGACCCGATGCCCAGGTTCTCACTGACGACGCGGGCGGCCGGCGTCCTCCTGCACCCGACCTCCCTCCCCGGACGGAACGGCTGCGGCGACCTCGGTCCGGCGGCCCGCGCCTTCGTCGACTTCCTCGCAGCCGCCGGACAACGCTGGTGGCAGATGCTCCCGATCAACCCGATCGGGGGCGGCAACGCGCCGTACGACTCACCGTCCGCCTTCGCCGGCAACCCGCTCCTGGTCAGCCTCGAAGACCTCGTCGACCAGGGACTGCTCCGCGCCCGCGACGCCCGCCCCGGAAAGGCCCTGCCCGCCGGGCGCGTCAACTTCCCGGCCACGATCGCCCATCGCGACCGCGCCCTGCGGGCGGCCCACCGCGGCTTCGACCACGACGCCGGCCCACGCCAGCGACGCGCCTTCGAAACCTGGTGCGCCGCCGAGGCCGACTGGCTCGACCCCTTCGCCCTCTTCATGGCCATCCGCCGCAGCCGCAGGAACCGCAGTTGGCAGCAGTGGCCGCGGGACCTGGCGGCCGGCAAGCCGCGGGCCCTGCAGGCCGTGCGGACCGACCTGGCCGGCGAGTTCGACTACATCCGCTTCACGCAGTGGCTCTTCGACCGGCACTGGGCGGCCCTCCGCAAGTACGCGGCCGCCCGCGGCGTCGGCCTGATCGGTGACGTGCCGATCTTCGTCAGCCTCGACAGCGCTGACGTCTGGGCCCACCGCAACCTGTTCCAACTGGACGCCCGCGGGCGCCCCACGGTCGTGTCGGGCTGCCCGCCCGACAGCTTCTCGAAGGACGGCCAGTTGTGGGGGCATCCGCTCTTCCGCTGGTCGGCCCACGCCCGCACCGGCTTCCGCTGGTGGATCGACCGGATCGGCGCCGTCGCCCGGCGGTTCGACGCCACCCGCATCGATCACTTCATCGGCTTCCACAACTGCTGGGCGGTCCCCGGCCGGGCCAGGACCGCCCGGAACGGAAAGTGGACGCCCTCGCCCGGGCGCGAACTGTTCAAGGCCCTCCGCAAGGCGCTCGGCCGGCGGCTCGAAATCGTGGCCGAGGATCTCGGCGCGATGACCGACGGCGTCCGGGCCCTGCGCGACGGCAACGGCTTCCCCGGCATGCGGATCATGCAGAACGGCTTCCACGGCTACGGACACTACGACGAGCCGCACCGCTGGCCGCCGCACTGCGTGGCCTACACCGGAACGCACGACAACGACACGACCGCCGGCTGGTTCGCCGCGCTCCCGAAACGGGGCAGTCGCAACCGCGGTCCGGACGGACTCCTGACCCGCACGCGACTGCTGCGGTACACGGCCGGCCGGGAGCGGACGGTGGTCTGGGACATGATCCGCTGGCTGTACGGCTCGCCGGCCAACACGGTGATCGTGCCGCTGCAGGATGTGCTGGGGCTCGGCAGCGAGGCGCGGATGAACGTGCCGGGCACGCCGCGCGGCAACTGGGAATGGCGCTACCCGGCCCGGGCGCTGCGGGCGACGCACGCCGATCGCCTGGCCGAACTGAGCGCGACGTACGAACGCACCGCCGGCTGAGCGGCCGCCGCGGTGGAACCGGACATGGACTGAAACCTGAACGACGGGACGATCCCGCGCAGAACGCGGCGTCGGGGAGGAGAATCCGAGCATGGCAACGAAACGCACGGGATCGCGACGGAGCGCCGCCGGCGACGTCTGGAATCGCGTCCGGGACCTGGCCTGCAACCTGCACTGGACCTGGAACCACGACACGCAGCGACTCTTCGCCGCGCTCGAGCCGCGCACCTGGGAAGCGACCAACCGTGACCCGCTGCGGACGCTGGCGACGATGCGCCCGGAACGCCGCCTGCACCTCGAGCAGGACCGCGACTTCCTGGCGCTGCTGCAGCAGTGCGAGAAGAACCTCCGCGACTACCTGAAGGCCCGCCCGTGGTTCGCCCGGACCGCGAAAGGCCGCAACCGCCGACTGCTGGTGGCCTACTTCTGCTCGGAATACGCGATCCACGAATCGCTGCCGCAGTACTCCGGCGGGCTCGGCGTGCTGGCCGGCGACCACATCAAGAGCACGTCCGACCTCGGCATTCCGCTGGTCGGCATCGGCCGGCTCTATCGCCAGGGCTACTTCCAGCAGGCCCTCGGCCCGAACGGCGAGCAGATCGCCCTGTACCCGCACTACCAGTACGACCAGATGCCGCTCGAAGACACCCGCAGGACGGTCGACGTCCCGCTCGCCGGCCGCAGCGTGCAGTGCAAGATCTGGAAGATGACCGTCGGACGGACCAGCGTCTACCTGCTGGACGCCGACCACAAGGGCAACCGTCCGGCCGATCGCGAACTGACCGCCCGCCTCTACGGCGGCGACGCCGAGTACCGCATTCAGCAGCAGGTGCTGCTGGGCGTCGGCGGCAACCGGGCCCTCGACGTGCTCGGCCTCAAGCCGACCGTCTATCACATGAACGAAGGGCACGCCGCGTTCGCCGCGCTCGATCGCCTGCGCAAGCTGCGGGCCGGACGCAAGAGCTACGAGAAAGCCGTCGAGATCATCCGCAACTCGAGCGTCTTCACGACCCACACGCCGGTCCCGGCCGGGCACGACCGCTACGAACCGCGCCTGGTGACCCGCTACCTCAAGCAGGTGGCCGAGGGGATCGGCCTGTCGACCGAGGACCTGCTGGCGCTCGGTCGCGAGAACGCCGGCGATCGCAAGGAGTGGTTCTGCATGACGGTCCTGGCGCTGCGGCTCAGCAAGCGCTGCAACGGCGTGGCCAGACTGCACGGCGACACGTCGCGGCGGATGTGGCAGCATCTGTACAAGACCCGCAGCCACAAGTCGGTTCCGATCGGGCACGTCACCAACGGCGTGCACTCGCAGACCTGGCTGGCCCCCGAACTGCACGAACTCTATCGCCGCTACCTCAGGCCCCGCTGGGTCGGGGCCGGGCCGGAGCACGACCCCTGGGCCCGGGCCGGGAAGATTCCGCCCGAGGCGTTCTGGCACGCCCGCTGCCTGCTTCGCAAGCGGATGGTCGGCTTCATCCGCCAGCAGTTGCGCGACCAGATCCTCGCACGCTCGGGCCCGCTCGAGGACCTGGTCGCCGCCTGCGAGACCTTCGACGAGAACGCCCTGACGATCGGCTTCGCCCGCCGCTTCGCGACCTACAAGCGGGCCCCGCTGATCTTCCGCCAGGCCCGCCGGATCGCCGCGATCCTCAACGACCCGGACCGGCCGGTGCAACTGGTCTTCTCCGGCAAGGCCCACCCGGCCGACAAGCCCGGACAGGCCTTCGTGGCCGAGGTCTACCGGCAGGCCCACGCGGCCGGCCTGCGTGGCCGCGTCGTGCTGGTCGAGAACTACGACATGCACATCGGGCGGATGCTGACCAGCGGCTGCGACGTCTGGCTGAACAACCCGCTGCGACCGAACGAGGCCTCGGGAACCAGCGGCATGAAGCCGCCCCTGCACGGCGGACTGAACTGCTCGATCTCCGACGGGTGGTGGCCGGAGGGCTACAACCGCCGCAACGGCTGGGTGATCGGCGACGGCCGCGAACTGAAGACCCCGGCGGCCCAGGACCGGTACGACGCCGAGCAGATCTACGAACTGCTCGAAAACGAGATCGTGCCGAAGTTCTACCAGCGCAACCGGCAGGGCATCCCGGTGCGCTGGGTCAGGATGATGGCCGAATCGATGCGGAGCGTGTGCCGGGAGTTCAGCTCGCACCGGATGCTGGGCGATTACGTGCGGGACTACTACCTGCCGGCCCACAACGACAAGTAGGAAGCAACGGAGCAGGCGAGCGCGGCGCGGCCGGGATCCGCCGGTACGCTGAATCCTGAACCACCGGACCCTGAACTCTCGTCCGCGGCACTGGTCGCGTGGAAAGTCTGTCATGCGGATTCTGTTCATTGGTGACATCGTCGGGCGACCGGGCAAGCATGCCTGCACGCAACTGGTGCCGAAGCTGCGCGAGGACCTGCGGCTCGACCTGGTGGTCGCGAATTCCGAGAACATCGCGGCCGGCAGCGGCATGACCCCGCAGATGTTCAACAAGCTGCGGCACCAGGGCGTCGACTGCTGCACGATGGGCGACCACATCTACCGCCGTCGCGAGATCCTCGAACTGCTGAACAGCAGCGACCGGATCGTCAAGCCCGCCAACCTGCCGCGCGAGGCGGCCGGGCGCGAGTTCATGGTCGTCCAGGGCAGCAACGACGTGCCGGTCGCGGTCGTCTCGCTGCTCGGGCGGACCTTCATGAACCTGAAGGCCGACTGCCCGTTCCACGGGATCGACCGCGTGCTCCAGCGGATCCCGTCCGAAGTCCGCGTGATCCTCGTCGACATGCACGCCGAAACGACCAGCGAGAAGATCGCGATGGGCTGGTACCTCGACGGCCGCGTCACGGCCATGGTCGGAACGCACACCCACATCCCGACCGCCGACGAACGCGTGCTGCCCAAGGGCACTGGCTACATCACCGACCTCGGCATGACCGGCCCCTACGATTCGGTCCTCGGCCGCGACAAGACCGCCGTGATCAAGGCCCTCTGCACCAGCATGCACTACCCCTACAACGTCGCCACCGACGACGTCCGCCTGTCCGGCGTCGTGCTGGACATCAACGAAGCGACCGGCCGCACCAATTCGATCGAACGCATCAGCGTCCCCGACCCCGGCGAACCGGATTCCTCGGAATAATCGAATCGGGGTCCGCGTCGTGGCCTGCGGCCGCGTCCGAACGGTCGAAGTCCGTGGTCGAAGTTCGCGTTCGAAGTTCGAAGCTCCAGGGCGACGTTCGCAGTCGTGCCACGGCGCCGGGTGCCACGGCGGCGGGTGCCCCATCCTTGAGCGAGCGCAGCGAGCGGAAGGGTGGGGGACTGCCTGCCGGCGATCTGCACGGACCTCCGGTCCGGCGCGGCGGCCAGCGCCTACATCCCGCTCAGCCGGAAGAACTCGATCACCCGGCGACGGTACGGGTCGATCACCTGGGCCATCCCGGGCTTGCCGTACAGGTTGTTCATCTCCAGCGGATCGGTCTGCAGGTCGTAGAACTCCGAGACCTCGCTGCCCCCGTAGAACGTGATCTTGTAACGCTCGTCGACGATCGCCACCGCCGGCGTCGGATGCGCGCTCGACTTCTGCATGTACTCCATCATCGCTTCGCTGCGAACCGACGCGACCTCGCCCAGCACCAGCGGCCACAGGTCGTAGCCCTTCCGCCCGGCCGGGTAGCTGCTGCCACCCCGGCGGCACAGCGTCGGCTGCAGGTCGAGCGAACTCACCAGGGCCGGACTGTGCACGCCGGCCGGGACCGTTTCGGGCTGCCAGAAGACCAGCGGCGTGCGGACCAGTTCCTCGTAGAACGAGCCGCCCTTGGTGAACATCTTGTGCTCGCCGATCAGCCAGCCGTTGTCGCTCATGTAAACCACCAGCGTGTTGCGGTCCCGCCCGGTCGTACGGAGATGCTCGAGCAGGCGTCCGACGTTCGCGTCGATCGCCGAGATCATCGAGTAGTAATCCGCCTTGTGCCGCTTGAGCTGCCCCGGCGTCATCGCCTGGAACGCCCGGGCCGGTGCGCTGACCCGCTGCGCGTTCGGCTTGTCCCGCATGTTGTCGCGCATGTTCTCCGGCAGGACCATGTCCTCGGGGTCGTACGGATGATCGGGATGCGGCGTGACCGGCTCGTGCGGCGCGTGAAAGGCCAGCCACAGGAAGGCCCGCTGATCGGGCTGCTGGTCGAGGAACTCGATCGCGTAGTCCGTGAAGACGTCCGTCAGGTAACGCTCGACCCGCTGCGACCGGCCGTTCACCACGATCGTCGGATGCGTGTATTTCTCCTTCCGCGGCGTCGTCAGCCGGTCGTACCCGACCCAGTAGTCCTCGAACCCGGCCTGCTTCTCGAGCGGATTGCCCAGGTGCCACTTGCCGACCATCCCCGTCCGGTAGCCCTCGGCCTTCAGAATCTGCGCGACCGTGTCAACCTGCGGGTCCAGTTGGGCATCGTCGTTGTGCAGCGGACCATACTGGTGCGGGTAGTAACCGGTCAGCAGCGTCGCCCGACTCGGCGCACACTGCGGCAGCACGTTGTACGCCCGCGAGAACCAGGTCCCCTCGGCCGCCATCCGGTCCAGGTGCGGCGTCCGGATCAGCGTGTTGCCCTCGAAACCGGTCGTGTTCGGGGCCTGGTCGTCCGCCAGGATGAAGATGATGTTCGGCCGCTCCGGCGTCGGCCGCAGATCGCCGGTCGCGGCCGGTCCGGCAGCGGGGCCGTCCTGGCATCCGGCGGCGGCGATCAGGCAGAGGGCGGTCAGCAGCGGTCGAAAACGCATCGTCGGAGTCCTGTTTGAGTTCATTACGTTAGACTGACCCACGGAGTTCGCACCCGGTCGGAGCGGAGCACCCGTGTCGCAAGAGGATACACAGGACGGCCGTTTTCCGCCGCGCTTCTGGTGGGGGAACCGGATCGTCCTGGCCGGGGCCGTGGCGATCGTCGGGGTGCTCGGCGTCCGACTGCTGGTCGGCTGGCAGGCCGCCGCCCGCGCGGACACGCTGCTGGCCGGCTTCCGGACGGACCCCGCCGAAGCGCCGCTGGCCGACCGGGACAACGCCGCCTTTCACCTGGTGACCGTGGTCGGACGAATCGTGCCGCAGGGCGAATTGCCCTTCGGCCTGCAGGACGCATTAGAATTCGACGAACTGCGCCGGGACCACGCCCCGCTCGTCCGCACGCTGCTGGAACGGAACGCACCCGTCCTGGACGGTTTCGCCGAGGTCCGCCGCCTGCCGCGGGCCGACTGGTTCGTGGCCGGGGCGCCGGGCACGTTCGGCTACTTCGGCGACCAGCGGCAACTGGCGAAACTGCTGGCCCTGGACGGACGGATGGCCCTGCCCGCCGGCAATCAGCATCGGGCGGCCGAGCGGATCACCGACCTGCTGACCCTTTCGGATCGCCTCGCGCAGGGCCCTGAAATGCTGTCGGTCCTCGTGGCGAGCGCGATCGACCAGATCACCGGCATGATCGTCGAGCCATGGCTGGCGGCCGATCTGCCGCCGGTCGACGCGCAGACCCGCGCCCTGCTGACCGGCCTGATCGACGACCTGCTGCAACAGGATGCGCTGCGGGCGACCTGCGAGCGTGCCCTGCTGAACACGGTCGTCCGCGACGCCGGCAATATCCGCGACGCCTTCCGGGCCGCGGCTGGATTCCCTAATGCAAGTACCATCCCAAGCACCAGCGCGCAGCAAAGCGCTGAACTCTGGCCGGTCCGGCCGATCCTCGATGCCGAGGCCGTTCGACTGCTCGCGGCCGGCGAAGCGCTCGCGGCCCGCCTGCGGGAGGATCCGTTCGAGGAACAGGCCAGCAGTTGCGCGGTGCCGCCGACGGGTCTGGAGCGGGTCGCCCGCCCGTTCTCGGTGCCCACGCTGCAATCCTATGACCGCATGATCGTGCTGCTGCACCGGGACCTGGCGTATCGCCGCTGCCTGGCCGCGGCCCTGGCGTGCATTCTGTATCGCAGCGACCACGGCCGACTGCCGGCCAGCCTGCGCGACCTCGTGCCGGACTACCTGCCCGCGGTCCCGACCGATCCGTTCGGCGACGGCGACCAGGAACTGATCTACGACCGGTCGGACGGGTACCTGCGGATTCGCCCGCGAACCGAACGCGTCGAGATCACCACCGCCCCTCCGGACGACCCGCAGCCACTGCCGCCCCGCGTCCGCGCCGCCCTCCGCCAGTACCAGGGTTCCGGAGCGCCGCCACCATGAGCGCCGCCATCTCGACGTCCCCCGCGAGAGTCCCGCCGCGCAACCGCTGGCTGAAGCGCCTGCTGCTGGCCGGGGTAGGCGGGCTTCTGCTGCTGCTGGCGCTGCGACTGGCGTGGGGGGGGCGTGCCGATGCGCGGCTGGCCGCCCGGCTGGATGCGCTCCGCGCGGAGGGCTTCCCGGTCTCCGAGGCCGACTTCGCGCTGCCGGCCGTGCACGACGACGACAACGCCGCACCCCTGCTGAACAAGGCGGCCACCGACCTCGTCACCGGGCGCAGCCCGCTCGACATCTACGCGGCCGGCGATCACCCGGCCGTCCGGCGCAGGGTCCCGGACCTGGTGGCCGCGCTGCTGTGCGACAACGCCGCGGTGCTCGACCAGGTGGCGGCCGCCCGGTCGCGGCCGCGGGCGGACTGGGGCGTCGTGCTGACAAGGCCCTACATCAACACGGCCGTGCCGCACCTGGCCGGACAGCGGACACTGGCCAGGCTGGTGTACCTGGACGGCGTCGTGGCGCTTGAGGGCGGCGATGCGACCCGGGCGGCCCGGCGACTGAACGACCTGCTGATGATCGCCGCCCGCCTGCGCGACGGACAGCAGGTGCTGATCACCTCGCTGGTGGCCGGCGCGGTCGACGGACTGGCCGGCGCGCTGGCCGTGCGCTGGCTGTGCGACGGGCCGGTCGAACTCGACGACGCCACGCGGGCCGAGTTCGAGCGGGCGGTGGCCAGCCTGCTGGACGAGGGGCCGGTGCGGGCGGCCGATCGGCGGAGCTTCGACGTCGAGCGTCTCTTCATCAGCGATGCGCTCGAAATGGCCCGTTACAGTCCGCTGGCACTGACCGCGTTCACGCTGCCGATGCCTCCGCCGTCACCGCCGCGACGCCTGGCGGGCTGGGCGCTCGAGCCGATGTACAAGCTCGACGCCCAGCGCCAGATGCTGCGCATGCAGCGCTACGCCGACACGGCCGACACGCAGACGATGACCGCCGCCCGCGAACTCGTTTCGCCGCTGCCGGACCTGGCGACCGACCTGGAGCGTTTCAGCCGGATGCTCGCCTACCTGGTGTCGCCGCCGTTCGACAACGTCGTCCGCGCCCAGCACCTGGCCCACGCCCGCCGCCGCTGCACCGCCGTGGCCCTCGCCGCGCGGCTCTACCGGGCCGACCACGGCGACTGGCCGGCCGACCAGGCCGCCCTCGTGCCGGCCTACCTGCCGCGGGTGCTGGAAGATCCCTTCGCCGCGCCCGGCACGCCGCTGGTCTACGAGCGGACCGCCGGCGGCGTCCGCATCTCCGTCCCGGCCGAGGAAGTCCGCACGGCCGAAGTCACATACGAATGCCCGGACTCACAGCAGGATCAACCCCTGCACCAGAACCTGGAAGACGCCATCCGCGCGCACTTGCGCGGCGAGTAGTTCTTATTCTCGTTTTTGGATCTTGCTATGGGGCAGGGTCGCTCAAACAAGCAGCGTTGGTCCGCCAGGGTTGCCCTGAGAAGTGTGCCACTGCCATCCTGGCAGTGTCTTCCTCCAAGGTTGAGGCAGAACAGAACGAACAACGCGACGAAGACCACGCCCCCCCGGCGCGCAGGCCCTGTTCCCTGTTCCCTGTTCCCTGTTCCCTTCCCCAGAAACCTATCCCGCCCACATGCTGTAGTACATCAACCCGACATACAGCGCCGCGGCCGGAAGCGCCGCCAGGCAAACCAGGTGGCTGATGACCATCGCCAGCAGCGTCAGCAGGCCGACGGTCCAGCGGGCCCGCCCGCGGCCGAGCAGGTGTCGCGCGTAGGTCGACGCCAGCACGACGATCCCGAGCCACACCAGTGCGCACGCGACGCCGACCACCACCAGCAGCGCGGTCAGCTTCAGGTCCGTGTCGTTCGCGCCCGGCAGCAGGATGCACAGCGGCAGCAGCAGCGTCACGCACGGCAGCAGGCCGAGCGGCGCGCTGGCGTAGTAGCTCAGCGCCAGCGTCCGGTTCTGGTGTTCGACGCTCAGCCGCTTCGGGTGGAAGAAATAGGTGTGCCCGCCACTGAGGAAGATCAGCAGCAGCAGCACGCAGGCCGCGAAGTAGAAGACGAACCACGTTCCCGCAAGGGAACGCCACGCCTGCCACAGGCCGGGCTCGACCCACAGCGCCGCTCCGCCCGCCAGCAGCAGCGACCCGAACGCCAGCAGCACGCAGGTCCAGCGGAACCGCTGCGCCGCGTGGTAGTCGACCGGACGGAACACCTCGCGCAGCAGGCGCTTCGGCCGCGAGGTCGCCAGCAGCGCGGTCTGCACGAACGCGGACACGCGTCCGCGGCGCGGATCGCACCACGGAATCGTCGAATGCTCGGCCTGCATGAACGACAGATCGAGGCCGCATTCCGGGCACCGCTCATGCGCCGCCCCGCGCAGGTCGTAGTTGCATTCCGGACAGATTCGCAGCAATGATGTGGGGCCGTCGTTCAAGTCCGCCTCTCCGCTGGCTGTTCGCGGTTGCCTTCTCTCCGGTCAGTCCCCGGCCTGTCGCAGGGTTCCGCCCAGTTCGGTCTTCAGTTGCCCGCGAAGCGCCTCGACGCTCGTCACCGGCAGGCGGCAGGCGTAGTCGCGGCACAGGTAGACGGTCGGCTGCCCGTCGATCTGCCCGCGGTCCGCCAGCAGCGGAACGCCCACCGGGGCCGGCCCGTCCGGCCGGCGCAGCATGATGATCCGGTTCGGGATGTAGCTGCGGCGAATCTCGCGCAGCAGCGCCCGCGTCGCCGGCACGGCCGGGTCGCCGACGATCGCGATCTCGAGCGGACCGCTGCGGGCCAGTTCGACCGCCGCCAGGAAGCGGTCCGAGGCGCCCGGCGCCTGCCGGACCTCGCTGCCCAGTCCGCGGATGGTGCGCTCGGCCTTCTCGCGCAGGTCGTTGTCGCCCCGCATCGCGGCCAGGCGCAGCAGGTTGCCAAGCTGGACCGAGTTGCCCGACGGCGTCGCGTTGTCGCGGACATCCTTCGAGCGCGTGATCAGCGTCTCGTGATCGTCCGGCGTGAAGAAGAACCCGCCGCGCTGCGCGTCCCAGAAGTGCTCGATCGCCGCCGCGTTCAGGTCGACGGCCGCGTCGAGCCAGCGCTGCTCGAAGGTCGCCTCGTACAGTTCCAGCAATCCGTCGATCAGGCACGCGTAGTCGGTCAGGAACGCCATCTCGAGTTTGCGACCGTCGCGCCAGGCCCGCACGATCCGCCCGTCCTGAACCTGGTGGGTCAGCAGGAAATCGGCCGCCCTGCGGGCCGCCTCGATGTACTTCTCCTCGCCCAGCGCCGCGCCGCCGCGGGCCAGGCTGGCGATCATCATACCGTTCCACTCGACCAGCACCTTGTCGTCCAGGCCCGGTGCGACCCGCTCGGCCCGCGCGGCCAGCAGCTTGCGGCGCCCGTCCGCCAGCGTCCGGGCCACCTCGGCCGGATCGACGCCGCGCTGCGTGGCGAAGTCGGCCACGGTCTGCGTGACGTGCAGGATGTTCTTCTCGACGCCCGGCTCGTGCGGGTCGTCCCAGTTCCCGCCGGGGGCGAAGCCGTAGTACGCCCCGAACCGTTCCGCGTCCGCGCCGAGGATCCGCTGCAGTTCCGCGTTGGTCCAGACGTAGTACTTGCCTTCGCGACCTTCGCTGTCGGCGTCGCGCGTGCTGTAGATCCCGCCGGCGACCGACTGCAGATCGGCCAGGACATAGTCGAAGATGCTGCGGGCCGTCTCGGCGTAGAACGGATCGCCGCTGAACTGCCACGCGTCGATGTACGCCCGCGAGACGAGCGCCTGGTCGTACAGCATCTTTTCGAAGTGCGGCACCAGCCAGTCGACGTCCGTGCTGTAACGATGGATTCCGCCCGCCAGGTGATCGTAGATCCCGCCGCGGGCCATCCGGTCAAGTGTCAGCCGCGTCACCGCCAGGACCTGCGCGGCCTCCGGAGCCTGCGGGTTGCGCTGCAGGAACCGCAGGAACAGTTCGAGCGCCATGCTCGGCGGGAACTTGTTGGGCCCGCCGCCGCTGATGCCGCCTTTCTCCTGGTCGAAACTGCGGGCCATGTTGACCACCACCTGGTCGATCAGCGGCAGGCCCAGCCCGTCATCCTGCGACAGGTCACCCCGCAACTGCTGGTCGACCAGTTCGGCCAGGCGACCGGCATCGGCCTGCAGGTCCTCGCGACGCGTCTCCCACAACTGGCCGATCCGCTCGCACAACTCGCCGAACCCCGGCCGGCCGAAGCGCGAGGTCGGCGGGAAGTACGTGCCGGCGAAGAACGGCTTGCAGTCGGGCGTCAGCCAGACGCTCATCGGCCAGCCACCCTGGCCCTGGTTCATCAGGACCGTCGCCCGCATGTAGATCTCGTCCAGGTCGGGGCGCTCCTCGCGGTCGACCTTGATGTTGACGAACAGCCGGTTCATCGCGGCCGCGATGGCCTCGTTCTCGAAGCTCTCGTGGGCCATCACGTGGCACCAGTGGCAGGCGGAGTAGCCGATGCTCAGAAAGATCGGTTTGCCTTCGGACCGGGCCTTGTCGAGCGCCTCGGGTCCCCACTCGTACCAGTCGACCGGATTGTGCGCGTGCTGCAGCAGGTACGGCGAGGTCGCCTCGAGAAGTCGGTTTGTGTGTTTCGGCGGACCGTCGTTCATCGCGTGTCCTCTGTCAGATTGATCCTGCCCGCTGGCCGCCGCCACGCCCAGCGCGGCCAGCAGTCCGAGCAGCGGCGGCATGCGGTAGCGGCAAGCGTGGATCAACGTTGTGCGCCTGTGTGCCCGGTTGCGGTGACTGGACGGGATTCTAGCCCGAACTCGGGCGGGGGGCGTCGATCCGGCGGTTTTCCCCGGCGCCTCGATGCAGGCCGGCGGCGCCGCGTCAGCCACCCGGGATGCAGTACTTGGCCATCTTGTCGCGCAGCGTGGTCCGCGGAATGCCCAGCTTCTGCGCGGCCCGGGCCTGGTTGCCGTCGTTCTGCTGCAACGCCGCGACGATCAGCTTCTTCTCGATGTCGGCCACCGTTTCGGTCAGCCCGGTCTCGCCCAGGCCGTCGCCCGGCGGCAGGGCCGGAGCGGCTTCCGCCGATTCGCTGCCCAGCGGCAGGATGTGCTCCGGCCGCAGGGCCTGCCCTTCGCAGAACGCCAGCGCCCGCTCCAGCACGTGTTCCAGTTCCCGAACGTTGCCCGGCCAGTTGTGGCGCAGCAGTTCATCGAGCGCCGCCGGCGTGACCGTCACCTCGGCCCCGCCGGCCAGTTGGGCATGCTTGGCCAGGAAGTGCTGCACCAGCAGCGGAATGTCCTCCGGCCGCTCGCGGAGCGGTGGAATCGTCAGCCCGATCACGTTCAGGCGGTAGTACAGGTCCTCGCGGAAACGACCCGCCCGAACCAGTGGCAGCAGGTCGCACTTGGTCGCGCAGATCAGGCGCACGTCGACGCGGATCGCCTCCTCGCCGCCGACGCGTTCGAACTCCTGCTGCTCGACCACCCGCAGCAGCTTGACCTGCAGGTCCAGCGGAATGTCGTCGACTTCGTCCAGCAGGATCGTGCCGGTCGAGGCCAGTTCGAACCGGCCCGCCTTCTGCCGGTGCGCCCCGGTGAACGCGCCCTTGGCATGCCCGAACAGTTCGCTCTCCAGCACCGTCGGCTGCAGCGCCGCGCAACTGAAACGGATCAGCGGCCGGCCCGCCCGCGGACTGTGCGCGTGAATCGCCTCGGACAGCAGTTCCTTGCCCGTGCCGCTCTCGCCGACCAGCAGGATCGTCCGATCCGTGGCCGCCGCGCTGCGAAGCTGCTCGAACAGGCGCCGCATCGGCGCCGCCCGCGTGACGACACGCCCGAACGTCTCGACTTCCGCCTGCGCGTCGGCCGGCCGGCGACTGGTCAGCAGCGGGTCCAGCCTGGCCAGCAGTTCCTGCGTCGTGAAGGGCTTGGTCAGATAGTCGCACGCCCCGCGCTTGATCGCCTGCACCGCCATGTCGACCGTCGCGTAGGCGGTCATCAGGATGATCGGCACATCCGGGTTCTGCTGCTTCAGGCAGGTCACCAGGTCCAGCCCGTTCATCCCCGGCATCCGCACGTCGCTGACCACCAGGTCCACCGGCTTGCTCGCGAAGATCCGCCGCGCGGTCTCCGCGTCGGCCGCCTCGTAAACCTCGTACCCCTCCTCCGTCAGTTCAATCTGCAGGGTGATCCGCTTGAGCGGCTCGTCGTCGACGATCAGGATGCGGCCGCGGGGCTGGCCGCGCGTGGCTGGTGCGGAGGCGTTCATGGCCACCTATTGCAACGAAAACAGCCGCGCCGGGCAACCGACCGCTTGACAGGTTCGTGCGCTTCGTTTCGAGTCCGATCATGTCTCAGTCCAGCGGAACCGACCGGCTGTTCGTCGACGAGGCCCGGATCATCATCCGCGGCGGACGCGGGGGCGACGGGTGCGTCAGCTTCCGCCGCGAAAAGTACGTGCCCAAGGGCGGACCGGACGGCGGCGACGGCGGAAAGGGCGGCTCGGTCTACCTCGTCGCCCGGGCCGGCGTCGATACCCTGCTCGACGTCAACGGACGCCACCACTGGTTCGCCGAGTCCGGCCGGCCCGGCTCCGGCGCCAACCGCCACGGACGCGGCGGCCGCGACCTGAACGTGATCGTCCCGGTCGGCACGCTGGTCTACGACGATGAGAGCGGACGCCTGCTCAAGGACCTCGTCCGCGACGGCGAACGGATCTGTATCGGACCCGGCGGCGCCGGCGGCAAAGGCAACGCCCGCTTCGTCTCCGCCACACACCAGGTCCCGCGCGAACACGAGCCCGGCCGCCGCGGCGTCGAGCGGACCCTCCGCCTGGAACTGAAACTGATCGCCGACGTCGGCCTCGTCGGACTGCCGAATGCCGGCAAGAGCACGCTGCTGTCACGCGTCACCAACGCCCGCCCGAAGATCGGCGCCTATCCGTTCACCACCAAGCGCCCGCAACTCGGCATCACCGAACTGCCCGGCTACCGGCGACTCGTGCTGGCCGACATCCCCGGCCTGATCGAAGGCGCCCACGAAGGCGTCGGCCTCGGCGACACCTTCCTGAAACACATCGAACGAACCCGCGTGATCGTGCACCTGATCGACCTGTGCCCGCCCGAGGGCAGCCCGACCCCGGTCGAGGCGTACCACATGATCCGGCACGAACTCGAGAAGTACAGCCCGCTGCTGGCCACCCGCCAGGAACTCGTCGTCGGCAACAAGATCGACCTGACCGATGCCGAAGACGCGCTCGCCGAACTGCGGACCGCGCTCGGCTGCCAGGTGCTCGCCTTCAGCGGCGCCACCGGCCAGCAGCAGCGCGAACTGCTCGAAGCCATCTGGACACTCGTCCAGCAGGCCCGCGAGGTCGAACCCGCCGCCGACGACGGCCTGCCCGAAGACGGCGAACTTCCCACCGCCCGCACCGAAGACATCCCCGGGCTCGACTTCAGCCTCGACGACGACCAGGAAGACAACGCATGAGCAGCACGCCGCCCGCCACCGCGATTCTCGTCGCCGACGTCGGCAACACCCGCATCGGCCTCGGACTCTGGACCGGCGACCAGTTGCTCCACGTCCACCGCGTCGACGGCGCCCGACCCGCGCACTGGCCCGCCGTGATCGAATCCATCTGGAGCGAAATCGAACCCGCCGCCACCCGCGCCGCCGCCATCTGCAGCGTCCACCCCGAACGCGGCCGGGCCCTCGCCGACAAGATCCTCGAACTGTGCGGCGTCGAACCGCAGTTCGTCGGACCCGATCTGCCGCTGCCGCTCAAGGTCGCTTACCAGAACACCACCGAACTCGGACCCGATCGCGTCTGCGCCGCCGCCGCCGCCTTCGCCCGGCACGGGGCCGCCTGCGCGGTCGCCTCGCTCGGCACCGCCACCACGGTCGACTTCGTCGATGACCAGGGCTGCTTCCAGGGCGGCACCATCCTGCCCGGCCTCGACATGAGCTGCGAAGCGCTGCACACCTTCACCGCCAGGCTCCCGCGGATTCAGCCCCTGACCCCGCAGAGCCCCATCGGACAGACCACCTTCGACGCCATCGCCGCCGGCGTCGCCTACGCACAGGTCGGCGCGATTCGCGAAATCGTCGAACGCTTCGCCGGCGTCGCAAACGCCTGGCCGCAACTCATCCTGACCGGCGGGGCCGCCGAACCCATCGCGGAACTCGCCGACTTCGTCGACCAGGTCATGCCCGACCTGTGCCTGATCGGAACCGGACTCGCCTACGAACGTGCGGCCGGGACCCGTGAGTGAACCCGCCGGAAACTTCTGCCTGCTGACCGGGGCCGGACCGGCCGCCATCGCCGTCATCCAGATCCGGGCGACCGATGCCGCCGCCCGCGTAGCCGCCCTGTGCCGCCTGCCGGTCGAACGCCTCCCGGCCGTCGGACGCATGCGCCTCGCCGCCGTCTATCCGGGCGACGATGACCCGATCGACGAAGTGCTGCTGTCGACCCACGCCGTCGACGAGATCCGCCTGCATCTGCACGGCAGCCCCTGGATCGTGCGACGCGTCGCCGAGCAGTTGCAGGCCGACGGACTGGACCCGGTCGATACGATGACCGAACCCGACGGCAACCGCCTCGAACGCGCGGCCTGGCAGCGCGTCCCCGGCATGTCGACCCTCGCCGGCGTCCGCTGGCTGGCCGCCCAGCCGATGCGCGTCCGCGCGGCGCTGGAATCGAATCCGGAGGAACCGGTCGAGCGCATCCGCCGCCGGCTGCGCGGCCTGCTCGCCGCCGCACGCGTGCGGGACTGGTACGCCCGGCCGGTCCGCATCGCCGTCGTCGGTCCCCCCAACGCCGGTAAGAGCACGCTGATCAACGCCCTCACGCGCCGCCAGGCCTGCCTGGTCTCCGATCGCCCCGGCACGACCCGCGACTGGAACGAGGTCCACGCCGAACTCGACGGCTTCCCGGTCACCTGGCTCGACACCGCCGGCCTGCGCGAAACCGAAGACCCTCTCGAAGCCGCCGGCATCGAACACACCCGGGCTCAGATGGCGGCCGCCGACGGCGTGCTGCTGGTCGTGGAGGCGGGCCCGCCCGTGCCGTGGGAGGCCTGGGAGCAACTGCTCGGCCAGGTGCCTCTCGCCGTCGTGCTGAACAAGGCCGACACCGCCCGGCAGCGCGGGTTGGCTGCGATTCCCGCGGCCTGGCGCGGCCGGGTGGCGGCCGTCAGTGCGCAAACCGCGACCGGGCTGGGTCTGCTGGCGGCCCTGCTGCCGGGCAGCCTGGGGCGCGATCGGTCACAACTGTCGGCCGCTTCATGCTTTACGGAGATAATGCGTCGTGAGGTGGCCGCCGTCTGCGGGCAGGCCGACCCCGACCTGCGTTCGGCGCTGGCAACGCTGCGGGCGGGGTGGGAGGCCTGAGCGGTTCTTGCTTGGCGGTTCCGCTGGCCGATATAGTTTTCGCAGGCGTTCGTGCCCGGACTGGTCGGGTGGCGCCAGGGCGTCCGGAGTACCCGGAATTGGACATATTTCTGGCGGCGGTCATGGCGATCGTCACGCTCTATACCTCGGCACTCGCGTTCGCCCTGCGAGCGTACTCACGCTCGCGCCTGGCCGAAGCGCTGTCGGACCATCGCAAGGCGGTCTGGTTCGATCGGCTCGACACCCACGAGGCCGGTCTGCAGATCATCGCCAGCCTGGTCCGGTTCGCGGCCCTCGGCGGGCTCGGCTTCTACACCTACCACATTCTGCGGACGTGGGATCCGTTCGGTTCGTCGTTCTCCGGGCCGACGCTCGGGACCCTCGGCGTCATCGTCGCGATCTTCCTGTTCGGCGTCGGCATCCCCAACGCGCTGGCCCGCTACACCGGTGAGCGGATCCTGGCCGCCAGCCTGCCGCTGCTGTGGAGCGGGCGCTTCCTGCTCTACCCGTTCGAGCGCCTGCTGCTGGGCATCGACTTCGTCGTCCGCCGCCTGCTCGGCGTCACGGATGACGAGATCAACGAGGAATCGGACCGGCACGAACTCGAAATCCTCGAGGCCGTCACCGAGGGCGAACTGCACGGCGCCGTCGGCGAGGAACAGAAGGAAATCATCCGCTCGGTCTTCGAACTGAACGACACCCCGGTCACCGCCATCATGACGCCCCGGACCGACATGATCGCGATCCCGGTCGACGCCACCGCCGAGCAGATCCGCCAGACGATCGTCGACGCCGGCCACTCCCGCGTTCCGGTCTACCAGGACTCGATCGACAACATCCTCGGCGTGCTGTACGCCAAGGACCTGATCGGACTCGGCGAGGCCGACACGATCGACCTGCCCGGCCTGATGCGGACCGTGCCGTTCATCCCCGAGACCAAGACGATCGACAGCCTGCTGGCGGAACTGCGCCAGAGCAAGGTGCACATCGCGATCGTACTCGACGAGTACGGCGGCACGGCCGGGCTCGTCACGATCGAAGACATCCTTGAGGAACTGGTCGGCGAAATCGACGACGAGTACGACCGCGAGTCCGAACCGCAGATCCTGCGGATCGATCCCGACACGCTCGAGGTCGACGCCCGCGTCCACGTGCACGAAGTCAACGAGGAACTGCAGATCGAACTGCCCGAGGACGGCGACTACGAAACGATCGGCGGATTTGTCTCGACCGAACTCGGCAAGATCCCGGCCACCGGAGACAAGTTCGATGTCGCCAACGTCAGCTTCGCCGTCCTCGACGCCGAACCACGAAAGGTCAACCGACTGCGCATCGCCGTCATCCGAGAAGCCCGCTCAGCTTGAGAAGGGCCGATCGACCGCGTCGCCAACAAGCTGACAAACTGACGCGCTGACATGCTGACATGCTTACTTGCTCACCTGGTTACTTGGTCACTTGGTCACTTGGTCCCTTGGTCACTTGCTCACTCAGGTAGTTCCCGATGAGAACCATCGCAATCCTGGCGACCCTGCTGTCGATCTGGAACGGAGACACCGCCCTGGCCTGGCAGGAGGCGACCACCCGGCCGGCCGCTGCCCGTGCCACCAACGTCGAACTCCGCCCGCTGCGGATCACCGAGGTGCGGCACGTCGCCCTGCAGAACCGTGAGGGGCCCGGCATCCAACCCGCCGTCGAAGCCCCCGCCGGCCTGCATCTCCGACTCGAATGCGTCGGCCGACCGGTCACCCGCGCCAGCGAAATCGGATTCGTGCAGCTTGCCGGACGCGATGACCGCGGCCGCACGATCGAACTGCTGCCGGACTCGCCGGCCCCGCGGGACGGCTTCCAGCGCCTCGACCGTCGCCAGATGTTCTGGCCCAACCGGGCCCCGGCCAACCGGATCTGGGTCGACCTGCTGCTGGCGTCGCCGGCCCGCGACGCGACCACGCTCGACCTCGAGGGATCGTTCCAGTTGCAACTGATCAACAAGAAACGCGTGCCGGTCAGGGAACTGAAAGCCGGCCCGGTCGAGCACCCCGACCTGGTCGCGGCCGGGCTCACGGCCGAACTGACCCGCGTCGGCGACACCTACGTGATGCTGCGCCTGACCGGGGAGACCGAACGCTTCGACGAAGCCAACATCTTCAACAACGCCCGCCAGGAAATCGGCCTGAACAGCGTCCGGACCAACGACCCCGACGCGCTGCTGATCACCTACGAACTGCAGGGATCCACCGTCGGCGGCAGCATGCAACTGACCGTCGAAGTCCCCGCCGCGGCCGTCACCATCCCGGTGGAACTCAAGAAGATCCGCCTGCCTTGACTGAGTAAGCAAGTAACCAAGTAACCAAGTAATCAAGTGCCGGGTGCCCCATCAAACTTGGGTGCCCCACCCTTAAGCGAGCGCAGCGAGCGGAAGGGTGGGGGACTGCGTTGGGCCGCGACAAAGAAGAAGACCGCGACAAAGAAGACCGCGACAAAGAAGAAGACCGCGACAAAGAAGACCGCGACAAAGAAGAAAACCGCGACACAGAAGAGCCGGGCGGTGCGGCATCAACGCCTGGGTCTCCCGGGTCGAATGGAATCGCGGACGGCCGCGTCGATGACGCACCCTGCGACCCGCGGCGGACAACCGGAATGCCGCCCTTCACTCCCTCCCGGTCGCCGCGGCCGCCCGCAGGTCACGCAGCCGTGCCCGCGCCTGGTTCAGCAGGGGGGTCAGGTCGAAGGTCTCGTCCGGGGCCGGGATCGGCAGGTTGAAGCCGAACGCCCGCACGTACAGCAGCGGCCCGTCGCCGCCCAGCCCCTGCACGACCAGCTTCTCGTCCCGAACCTCCAGCCGCATGCCGAACCGGTTGTATTCGATCCGCGCCGGCAGGTTGTTCCGCAGGATCTGCGGGATCTTCGTCCCCGCCCGCGTCGCGATCTCCCGCAGCAGGCGCCCTTCGATCCAGTTCGAGCGCCCGTCCTCGTCGTCGATCCGGATCGTCACCTTCAGTGACTTCAGCCGGTTGTCGACCACCGCCAGGTCGTCGATCCGCACCTGCAGATTCCCCGTGATGTCACCCTGCCCGATCGCCGCCGTGATCGTCTGCAGCACCAGGTCCGACCCCGAGCCCGAAGCCACCAGGTCGCGGATCCCTTCCGCGTGCAGGTCCGCCCGCCCGATGTCCAGCGAGAACCGCCCGTCGATCGCCGGCAGGTCCAGCGCACCCAGCAGTTCGCCGACGTCGACCTCCTCCAGCCGCCCTCGGAAACGCAGCGCCACCGGCTGCCGGTCCAGCAGCCGCAACTCCTCCAGCGTCATCTCCGGGCAGCGACCCTCGATCCGGGCCGGCAGCCAGCCGCTGGTCAGGTCGGGCAGTTCGAGCCCGTCGCAGCGACCGCGGACCACCAGTTCACGCCCGTCGTCTCGCTCCGCATACGTCAGTTCGCCGCTGAACGTCCCGCTGCAGAAGTCACGACCGGTCAGCGGCGACAGGTTCAGGTGGTCCAGCGGGATCTCCGGAACGCTCAGCTCGATCTGGTCGAACCGCACACCCCGCTCGGCCGGCTGAAACGCGGCCGTCAGCAGCACCGGCTGCGGCGTCGCGTGGTCGTTCAGCGCCCGGCACAGAACCGTCGCCACCCCGCGCTCGGCCGAGAGGAACTCGACGTAGCCGCCGGCGTCCTGGAGTTTTGCCCGAAACCCCTCCCGATTGAATACTACATCCATGTTGCCGAACGAGACACGCCGCGGCCCGTCGGGTGAAAACCCCGGCCGCAGTCCGCTGTCGACGACGTACCGGTAATCATCGCGAAGCCAACTGCGGGTGGACAGTTCGCAGGTGCCGCCTTCGATGATGATCTCGTAATCGGGGGCCTGATCGGGGAGCGTCCGGACCACCGCCTGGCGGCAGGTCAGGGCCCGCCCGCGCCGTTCGGGCAGCCAGACCAGGACCTGCTGAAAGGCGGCCGAGCGCCACGACCGGGGGACCACGGCCCCGATGTCGCTCGGCAGGCCCAGCCGGTCGGACAGTTTCCGGGCATAGGCCTCGCGGACGCCGTTGCTGCGCAAATACATGGCATAGCCCGCAGTTACGGCGAGTGAGCCGAGCAGCCCGAGGGTTACCAGTCCGGTGGCCAGCAGGTACGTGCGTTTCATCGGGGCGCAGTGTACCGCAACCACCCGACGCGCCCACGACCGGATCCAACCGGGCCGGGAAAAGCTGATTGTCTTCAGGTGGAATCGGACCCTGCCGATTTTATGGGCAGCGTCCGCCGGGCGATCGTCTGATTCGCCCTTGGGGATGCCAGAGCTTCGGAGGCCAACAGGATGAGACGGCTTTTTGTGCTGGGAGCGGCGGCGGTCCTGCTGCTCGGGTGTAACGAATCGGCCAAGCGGCTGAATGCCCCGCCGCATGGAATCCCCGGGGAGAACGCGACAGACACGACGGACATGCAGGGCACATTCACCTACATGGTGGACAACGCCATGCTGGCCGACATGACCATCACCGACATGCACTTCTTCCCGCACCGGGCGATGCTCAACACGCTCGGCGAGCAGCGACTCAGTCGCTTCGCTTCGCTGATGGACGCCTACGGCGGACAACTGCGGATGAGCACCGACCTCAGCGACGCCTCGCTGATCGCCAGTCGTCTGCAGACCGTGCGGGAGTTCCTGACGCAGACCGGCATCCCGACCACCGCCGAGGTGATTCTCCGGGATATGCCGGGCGGACGCGGCATGGATGCCGACGAAGCGATCCTGATTCGCGCGACCGAAGGCACCTATCGCCCGTCGAACGAAAACGGATCCAGCCCCGAAGGCCCGCAGCCGGTGGTCCCCTAGGCCTGCCACCAAGAGAGGAGACGCAATCGTGAACCGAATGCTCCGTTTGACCGCCGTCACCGGCTGTGCCCTGGTGGCCGCCATCGCCGGCTGCCAGCAGAACAACGCCCAGATGTCCAATCCGGGCGCCCTGCCGCGGCATAACCCGCCGGAAGACATGAAGATCAACGCCACCACCCTCTTCGCACACGCCCACCTGCTGGAACGGCAGGGCGCGTTCGAACGCGCCGTGGTCCAGTACGAAAAGGCGCTCGCCGAAAAACCCGACTTCCTGACCGCTCGCAACCGGCTCGGCATCACGCTCAACAAGCTCGGCCGACACTACGAAGCCAGCCAGGAATTCGAGATCTGCATCCAGGCCCAGCCCAGCCTGGCCTACCTGCACAACAACCTCGGCTTCAGCCGCTACCTCGAAGGTCAGTTCGAACTCGCCGAAGTCCACCTGCGACAGGCCCTCGAACTCGACCCCGAGTTCTCGCGGGCACGCATGAACCGCGCCGTCGTCCTCTCCAAGCTCGGACGCCAGCAGGACGCCTACCAGGAACTCGTCGCCATCGGAACCAAGGCCGACGCCTGCTTCAACATGGGAATCCTGCTGACCGAGGCCGGCGAGTACGACTCCGCCGCCCAGTACCTGGAGGCGGCACTGGCTAGCAACCCAAAATTCGAAGCGGCCCGCAAGCAGCTCCATGAAGTCGCCCGCCTCGCGGCTGAACATGAGGCGCGGGTCGCAACCGAGGTGTACGCCCGGCAGAACACCGAGACGACCCCGCCGGTCGCCACCGCTCGTCCGCTGAACGACACCCCGCGCCCGTCGAACCCGACCCCGGTCGAAATCGACGAAGTGCCCCTCGCCCCGGTCGCGACCGCCACGCCGCAGCCGCAGCCGCAGCCCGTCCAGCGCTCCCAGCCCACCGTCGCCCAGGGCAGCACCGGCAGCAGCGTCTACGACAACGCCCCCACGCCGCGGGCCGCCAGCAGCACCCCCGCCAGCACCGGCACGCCGGTCGCCCAGGCACCGACCTCCGGAGTCCGGATCGATTCGGTTCCGGCCCGTTCGAACAGCACCCGCTCGCCGGCCCCGGTCGTCGCCAGCGCGCCCCAGCCGACTCCGGCTCCGGCCGTGGCGTCCAAGGATCCGCAGCCGGCCAGCGGGGCGTCCGAACTGCAGGACCCGATGTCCGTCAGCGACACCAACGGCCGCGTCG
Organism: Phycisphaerae bacterium; assembly: GCA_030428945.1. Taxonomy (GTDB): domain Bacteria; phylum Planctomycetota; class Phycisphaerae; order UBA1845; family Fen-1342; genus JAUIEC01. The sequence goes on from JAUIEC010000002.1 coordinate 405,632, forward strand.
CCCGCAACCCGCAGCCCAGCCCGAGCGGCTCGATCGAGACGATCTACGTCGGCTCCACGCCGATCCCCACCGCGCACAACACGCCCGCCGCGACCCCCGTCGCCCAGGGCGGCACGCGCCCGGGGCAGCAGGGAACCGGCGTCGTCGTCGAACCGGTCGCCTCCGGACAGCCCGTCAGCGCCCAGCCGGCCTTCACCCGGGCCGACCAGCCCGCCTCCGGCCAGTGGACCGCTGATCCGATTGCCAATGTCAGTGAAGATGAATGCGACGATGACTACACGATCATCGAGACGATCGATCTGAATCAGCCGCAGCCGCAGCAGAAGCAGCAGCCGCAGCCGCAGTCGCCGGCCAGCGTCAAGGCTTCGCCCCGCCCGGTTACCCCGGTCGCCGACGAAACCCCGCTGCCCGTCGCCATTCAGCCGCAGGCTTCCTCGGCCGTCATCATTGAGCCGGTCGCCGGCAGCAACTGACCGCCGGACGCACGACTAACTCTCCTCCAGGACCCGGGCCCGCAATGGGCTCGGGTTCTTTTTTTCGCGCAACGCGCCGTACAGGTCACGCAGCGCCTCGGCCGCCTGCTCGATCGACTCCGCACCCAGCCGCCCCCGGGCCCGCCCCGCCCGCCGTGCCGCTTCGTCAGGCGCTTCGAGCGCCTCGACCACCTGCCTCGCGATCCCGGCCGGGGCACCGGAGTCGGCCACCCAGGCGTCCCCGGACGCCAGCACCGCATCGCCTCCGCACCCCGGCGTCATCACCACCGGAATCCCGGCCGCCACCACGCTCTGCAGCGTCGCCAGGCAGGCACTGTGGCGGGGCGCCCAGACCACCAGGTCCGCCGCCGCCAGCGGTTCGAGCCCCGGACCGCCGGGCAGCACCGCGTGGCCGAGTCGCGCCGCGCGCGCCAGGTGCTGGACCCGGGCAACCTGTCCCGGCGAGCCGACCGGCAGCACGCGCAGGTCAGCATGAACCTTGTGCGCCACCAGCAGCCCCCAGAAGGCCTGGAAGAACGTGTCCTTTCGATCGTCGGCCGCCAGCAGGGCGATCAGCCGCTGCCCGGGCGGCACACCCAGACGCTGCCGCGCCGCCTCGCCATCCTCCAGCGGAACCAGGGGCTCGCCGGCTGTGCGGATGCGGGCCGGCAGGGCCCCAGCGGATCGCAGCCGGTCGGCCAGCCAGGGACTGCGGGCCAGCCAGGTCACGCCCGCCGCCGGACCGAGCGGGCCCACCAGGTCGCCGGCCGGCAGGGTCCCGTCGGCTTCGGCCAGGACCGGGCGCGGGCTGTGCCAGCCGCTGCGGGTCCAGTACCAGTGCAGGGCGGCCGGGCTCCAGGCATGAACCAGGTCGGCCTGTTCGACCCGCCTGCGGGCCGGGGTCCGTCCGGCCAGACCGAGCCGCGCGAGCGGTGCGGCCAGCCCGCAGACCGCCGCTGGCAGGTCGCAACCGGCGATTCCGCCCCGCCAGGCCACCAGCGCGTGCTCGGGCGTGTCTGCATGCATGAGCGCCCGCAGCAGGGGGATCCGTTGCGGGGGGGTGTCCGGTCCGAGCAGATGACAGATGCGCGGCATGCGAACTCCTGGTGGGGGGATGCGGGGCCGGCAGCAATGGCCGCTGATGGCGTGCGGCAGTATAATCACCCGTTTTACCATGGTGCAGGCGAGTGGAACACTTATGCGGCGATGGTTGCTGTCAATTCTCCTGATCTCGGCCTGCCTGGTGGCGGGCGTCGGGATTCAGTCCTGGCTGATCCGCACGGCTCCGCAGCCGGCCCGGGTTCACCAGGATCGTCCGCCGCTGAACGTGGACGGAATCGTGCTGCGTCCGGTCACCAAGTCCGAACCCCTGATCGGCTTCGGGACCGTCCTGGCCGAGCGGACCGCCAGCGTCTCCGCGCAGGTCGGCGGGGCCGTGATCGAGCGTTCGCCGGCCCTGCGCGTCGGTCGCGAGGTGGCGGCCGGGCAGGTCCTGCTGCAGATCGATCCGCGCGACTACGAGCGGCAACTGGAACGGGCCCGCAGCCAGATCCGCCAGGACGAGGCCGGGCTCGCGCAGCTTGACCAGGAGAAGGCCAACCTGGCGCAGTTGCAGGGGATCGCGGCGAACGAACTGGCGATCGCCGAGCGCGAATACACCCGGGTCCTCGACCTGTTCGAGGTGACCCAGGGCTCCCGGCGCGAGGTCGACCTCGCCCGCCAGGCGCTCGAGGCGGCCCGCCGGGCCATGCAGACGCTCGACAACAGCGCGGCTCTGATCCCGTCGCGGCGGGCGGCCCTCGAAGCGGCCCTGGCCCTGCACCGCGCCGACGTCGCCCTGGCCGAACTGAACCTCGAACGGTGCACGCTGCGGGCGCCCTTTGACGGGCGGATCGAAACGGTCGCGGTCGAGGCCGGCGAACAGGTGGCCCCGAACCAGATGCTGTTCACGCTGCTGGACCCCGAGGACCTCGAAATCCCGCTGGAACTGCCCGTTTCGCAGCGCGACCGCGTACGCGTCGGGACACCCTGCCGCGTCAGCACCGAGTCGCGGGCCGACCTGGTCTGGGCCGGCCGCGTCAGTCGCATCGCCCCGAGCGCCCGGGCCGACACCCGCACGTTCTCGGCATTCGTCGACATTCCGCGACGCGACGCCGATCAGCCGCTGCTGCCGGGCATGTTCGTCCGGGCTGAACTCGAAGGACCGCCCCTGACCGATGTCCTGGTCGTGCCGCGCGGCAGCATCATCGACGGCAAGGTCTACACCGTCAGCGAGGGGCGGGCCCGCTCCTGGACCGTCGAGGTCGCCCAGCAGCTTCGCAACGAGTCGATCGTCCGCGGCGTGCCCGAGGGCGCCACCGTCATCGTCACCAACCTCGACGTGCTCTACGACGGCTGCCCGGTCGATGTCCGCACGCTGGCACCCGAACCCGGCACCAGCCGCGGACCGCAGTCCGCCGGCCGCGACCCGGCCGCCGCGCCGCAGCGGGGGACCTGAGCATGCGCGGCCTGCCGCGATTCGGCGTGGAAAACCCGGTCCTGGTCGGGATCGTGATGGCCCTGATCTTCGGCGGAGGCTTCTTCTCCAGCCTCAGCCTCGTCCGCGAGATGTTCCCCGAGTCGCGCCCGAACCAGATCATGATCTCGGCCCCGTACCCGGGCGCCACGCCGCTCGAGGTCGAACGCGGCCTGGCCCTGCGGATCGAGGAGGCGATCAAGAACCTCGACCACGTCGACAAGGTCGTCACCCAGATCAACGAGGGCTCGGCCAACGTCCTGGTCGAACTCGAGAGCACGGTCGACGACCTCGACCAGGCCGTCAACGACTTCAAGGCGGCGATCGACTCGATCCCGCGCAACGAACTCCCCGACCTCGCCGAGGAGATTCGCGTCCAGAAGTCCGAACCGAAGCTGCCGGTCATCGCGGTGACGGCCTACGGCGACCTCGACGAGTACGGACTCAAGCAGGTCAGCGAAGCGCTCCGCGAGGACCTGCTGCGCCTGCCGCAGGTCAGCGACCTCGTGATCACCGGAACCCGGAAGAGCGAACTGGCCGTCGAGGTCAGTCCCGAGAGCCTGGTGGCCTACGGCGTCTCCCTCAGTGAGATCGCCGCCGCGATCCGCCAGACCAACCTCGACCTGCCCGGCGGACAGGTCAAGACCCCCGCCCAGAACGTCGCCGTCCGGACGCTCGGCGAAACCGACGAGGCCGACCGGATCGCCGAGACCGTCGTGCGGACCGCCCGCGACGGACAGATCGTCCGCGTCCGCGATCTCGGACGCGTGCTGGACGGCTTCGAGGACAGCGACACCGCCGGACAGTTCAACGGCAAGCCGGCCGTGACTGCGATGATCTACAAGACCTCCGAGCAGGACGCGATCGACATCTCGAGCGTCGTGCAGGCCTACGTGGCCGGCAAGAGCGGCCAGCCGCTGCAGAGCGACTGGATGACCCGCCTGCAGAACGCACTCGGCATGCAGACCGTCCCGCAGCGCGTCTACCAGGAGGCCGCCCAGCAGCCGTTCGGCCCGCACCTGACCGTCATGACGCACAGCAACCTGTCGCGGTTCATCGAGAGTCGCCTGGAACTGTTGACCCGCAACGGCTTCTGGGGCCTGATCTTCGTCTTCCTGACGCTGCTGCTGTTCCTCAACTGGCGGGTCGCGCTGTCAGCGGTTCGATCATCCTGATGAACATGATCGGCGCCTCGCTGAACCTGATCAGCATGTTCGGCCTGATCGTCGTGCTCGGCCTGATCGTCGACGATGCGATCATCGTCGGCGAGAACATCTACGCCCGGGTCGAACGCGGCGAAGCCCCGGTCGAGGCCGCCGTCAAGGGCGCCCAGGAAGTCACCTGGCCGGTGGTCGTCGCGGTCTGCACGACGATCGGCGCGTTCCTGCCGCTGCTGTTCATCGAGGGACGCATCGGCGACTTCATGGGCGTGCTGCCGGTCGTCGTGATCTGCGCGCTGTCGGTCTCGCTGATCGAATCGCTCGGGATCCTGCCGTCGCACCTGGCCAAGTGGATCAAGCCGCACAAGCGGACGATCCGCAACCACCTCGAAGACGACGGCGACCACATCGTCCTCGACTGGATGCGGGCCCGCTACGCGACCCTGCTGCGACTGGCCTCCGAGTACCGCTACGTGACCGTCGCAGCGATCTTCGCCACGCTGCTGATCTCGCTCGGGGCCGTCGTCGGCGAACGCGTGCCGTTCGTCTTCATGCAGAAGATGGACGCCGAGACCGTCCTGTGCGACATCGACATGCCCGTCGGCACACCCGCCGCCCGGACCAAGGAAGCCATGCGCGTCGTCGAGGAGGCCTGCCTGGCGGTCGACGAAATCGATTCGATCTGGGCCCTGGTCGGCTCGCAGATCGACGCCGACGAAGGCGGCGCCTACACCGACGCCCGCAGCCATCTCGCCCAGGTCATCATCGAACTGAAACCGGTCGAACAGCGCACCCAGGCCAGCGCCGAGATCATCAACGGCCTGCGGGTCGCCACCGCCGACATCGCCGGCGTCAACTCGATCAGCTACCGCTCGATGCAGGGCGGACCCGCCGGGGCCGAAATCTCGATCGAGGTCACCGGCAAGAACATCGACCACCTCGTCAAGGTGGCCGACGACCTCAAGGACCAGTTGGGCGAGTACGCCGGCGTGTTCGACATCGCCGATGACTACGACGTCGGCCGACGCGAACTGCAGATCGAACTGCTCGAATCCGCCCGCCCGCTCGGCCTGACCACCGAATCGCTCGCCAGCGAAGTCCGCGGCGCGTTCTACGGCATCGAGGCCCGCACCATCCAGCGCGGCCGCGAGGACGTCGACATCCGCGTCCGCTTCCCGCCCGCGATGCGCTCCAGCATCTACGAACTCGAATCGATGCGCGTCGCGACCCCCGGCGGCGCGATGGTCCCGTTCCCCGAAGTCGCCCGCATCACCGAGTCCCGCGGCGCCGCCGCGATCCGCCGGGTCGACCAACGCCGCGCGATCGTCGTCTCGGCCGACGTCGATCACGCCGTCGCCAACCCCGACCAGGTCATCGCCCAGTTGACCCCGCGGTTCCGCGAGTACGAAACGCAGTTCCCCGGCATCGCGCTGCGACTCTCGGGCAACAAGGAGGAAACCCGCAAGTCGTTCGGCTCGCTCCAGCGCGATTTCCTGATCGCCCTGGCCCTGATCTACTGCATGCTCGCCGCACTGTTCAAAAGCTACATCCAGCCCCTGATCGTCCTGACCGCCGTCCCCTTCGGACTCACCGGCGCCGTCGCCGGGCACTACCTGATGGGATACCCGCTGACGATCCTCTCGATGATCGGCCTCGTCGCACTGACCGGCATCGTCGTCAACGACTCGCTGATCATGGTCACCTTCATCAACCAGGAACTGTCGGCCGGACGCGACCGCATCGAGGCCGTCGTGCTCGGCGGCGTCCGCCGACTCCGACCGATCGTGCTGACCAGCCTGACCACCATCCTCGGCCTCGCACCACTGATGGCCGAGACCTCGTTCCAGGCCCGCTTCCTGATCCCGATGGCGATCTCGATCAGCTTCGGACTCGCCTTCGCCACGATCCTCACCCTGATCGTCGTCCCGGCCAACTACCTGATCGTCGAGGACGTCAAGGACCTGCTCGCGAGGCTGACCGGCAAACGCCGCCCGCTCCCCGAAGCCGTCGCCGTCTGAAAGGTGATCCGTTCCATCGAAGTGTGACCGCCACGGCCGGCGAAGTGTGCCGCGGCGCCGGGCAGTGTCTCGCGTGCCGGCGACGCGAAGAAGTTGGCCGTCAGCCCCCGCAGCCCGGGCCCGGTTCCCGGCTCCCGGTTCCCGTCCCCGAGGTGGCCCCGTACCACGCCAGCGCGCCCCAGCCGATCATCAGGCTCACGCCCCCGATCGGCGTCACCGCACCCCAGGTGCGGACGCCGCTGAGCGACAGCGCGTACAGGCTGCCCGAGAAGACGATCACGCCAATCAGCAATGCACCGCCGGCAATCGACAGGGCCCGCCGCGGGGAACGGTCGGCCAGCAGTCCGACGGCCAGCAGGGCCAGCGCGTGCCACAACTGGTAGCGGGCTGCAAGGTGGTAGGTTTCGAGCCGGTCAGCCGGCAGGTGCTCTTTCAGGGCGTGGGCTCCGAACGCGCCGGCGCCAACGGCCAGCAGGCCGCACAGGGCACCGAGGGTGAGCCACACGTTTCGCATCAGTCAGGCGGGCGTCTCTTACTTGCCGGCGTTGGAGTCGGTGTTTTCCTTCATCCGGATCGTGCCGGTCTTCGTCGTGGCCGGCTTCGCACCCTGCGAGGTGTTGACGATCCGCGGCTGGGCGCTGTCCTCGTCGGCCCCCTCGTCTTCGGGGTCGTCCGCCAGCCAGTCCAGCACGCTGTCTTCGAGGCTCTTCTCGACCGGGACCTTGAAATGGGCCCCGCACTTCTTGCACTTGCCGGACCGACCCTGGAACTCAATCGGCAGGCGGTACTTGGCCCCGCATTCACCACAGATGACTTTGATCAGGTCTGCCACGTCTACCTCTCAGCCTCCCCGCTTCCGGGGATATCAAGCATTCACCCGAAGACTCCGCCGGTATGCAGAGCCCCCAGTCCATCCAGGTCCGGCCGGTCCAGTTTTCTAAACCGTATGAATGACTTGAGGCCGCTGCCAACGTTTCAGTAAGAGTTTACCGGGCCGGCAGCAGGTTTTCTGGCAAAGGGTTCCAGCCGGGACCCCTCTCCTATGAAAGTATCGGCTGAATAGGGGGTTTGCAATCTTGAAATGAAAATCAGACACCTTGGACACGTGGTCAATGTTACGCCAGGTGCCACTGCCGACACCCCCCACAGACCGGCAGAGAGCCCGTTCGCCCGTCCTGGTGCGCCTCCCGCAGGGCCCCGCGAGCATCACCCCGCCAGATCGCCGTCAGCGTCTCAGAATCCCAGCGCCCCAGCTCCTGGCGACCACGCGGATCCTCGCTGCACGCCACCGCTCGCCCGTCCGCGAGCAGCGTCAGCCGCGACGCCAGCCGTCGGCAGGCCGCCCGGATCGGCGGTGTCGTGCCCGGCAGCGCGTCCGGGGCCAGCGTGCCGTCCAGCGTCCCGTAGCCCCGCAGAACCGCCCAGCCCACCGTCGCGATCCAGCGGTCGAAGAATCCCTCGATCTCGTCGAAGGTTGCCGCACAGCGCGTCATGCTGCACGTCAGGATCGGCTGCGGGCTCTGCCGGATCTGCCGGTTCCGGTGCAGCGTGTCGAGATGCGCCAGCACCTGCTCAAACCGGTCCGCCCCGTGCACCCGTCGATACGTCTCCGCCGTGTTCGCGTCAAGCTGAACCTCGACCACGTCCAGCGGAGCCCCGAAGATCGCCTCCAGTTGCGGCGGCGTCAGGTCCACCAGCGGCGTCGCCAGCCCCAGCCCGAACACACCCGCCGCCCGCAAGGCCGTGCAGATCTCACCGAACGCCGGGTGCGCCAGCGGATCGCCATGACCGCCCAGCCACACCAGCCGGTCATCACACGCCCCCAGTTCACCCGCGAGCGCGTCGAGCGATCCCGCGTCCGCGATCATTCGCGTCGGAATCCGCGCACCCCGCGCCCGCAGCGTGCTCTCCGGCAGCGGGTCGCCCGTGGTCAGTTCCAGTTCGACCTCGACCGGCAGCGCCGCCGCCCGCAGCGGATGCGCCCGCGCCCAGCCCGCCAGCGCCATCGCATCCGCTTCATCGCCCACGGCCGCGAGCGCTCCGGACAGCCGCGCGCAACTGATGTCCGTGTCGGCCACGAACCGGGCCTGCGTCTGGATCACGGTGCTGTCGATCCGCCGGCACATCGGCTTGGTGATCAGGTCCATCCGCGGTGCCTCGGGGCGATAGGCCAGCACGATCCCGAACGGCGCCTGCGATTCGATCAGGCTCGCCGCCATCTTCCGCGTCAGCACCGGCCCCGACAGACCCGGCGGCGCCTGGTCGAAGATGAACTCGGCCTCGGCCGACCGCTCGCGCTGCGTCTCGATCACGCCATTGCCCAGGACCGGATCGAACCCCGGCTGGTGACCCTCGATGCACAGGACCGCATCGGCCCGGGTCGCGTCGAGCACGCGCCCGACCTCGAGCGGCTCCAGGAATTCATCGAACCAGGTCGCACCCAGCAGGCCGCCGCGCCACGCGTCCAGGCTCCATTTGCGCGCCGTCCGCATCAGCCGCCGCCGCGGCCGCTCCCCGCTGTCACAGGTCAGCAGTTGCACACCCGCGTGCCGGGCCACGGCCGCCGCGGCCGGTTCGGCATCACGCGGCGAAACCACCAGGAAGACCTCGTCGGCGGCGGTCACGCGCAACGCCGCCGCCAGCGTGCGGTCCAGAATCGGGCGTCCGTTCAGGTCCTCGAGCAGTCGGCTGCGCCCGAACGGGGCCTGCTCGAAATCAGCGAAGACGGCCAGGACCACTCTCATCGGCTGCGCTCCTCCAGTCGCCGCAGCGCTTCCGGCAGAACCTCGCGCAGGAAGGCGCAGCCGGCCACGAACTCGGCGACGAACTCCCGGTCGCGCTTCAGCCGCTGCCGGGCGGTCGCGGATGTCTCCCGCTGCACCGTCCCGAGTTGCCGGTCGGCACTGTGCCGCCGCAGCTCGGCCGACGACGACACATCCACCACCAGCCGGTACATCGCGTCGTACTTCCGGATCAGCGTCCGCAGTTCGTCGACACGGACCAGGGCCCGGTTGAACGCGTCCGGCCGATCGAGCAGATCGGCGAGCCTGGCCAGCAGATCGCGCATCTCGCTGGCGATCTCGTGCAGCGCGTCCAGTTCGGCAATGCGGGTCCGCAGCGCCCGCGCCGCCGCCGCCCGGCGATCCGCCGACAGCGGCGGATTCGGCACCGTCAGCAGGTCAGCGGGCAGCGGCGTGCGGCAGAACGCGGCCGCGGCATCGGCCAGGGTCATTGGCGTGGTGTGGTCGAGTCGCAGTCCGCCCTCGGTCGCCTGGATCACCCGCGCCGGGCAGTTGCCGAAGTCGCCGACAAACTGCTCGGCATAGGTGAACAGCAGGTCGTCGGTGTAGATCGGGCGGTCATTGACGTCGCGGGTCGCCCGCAGGATCGGCCGGTTCCGGACGATGCGGTCCCACTGTTTCATCTCGATCGTCTGGAAGCGGTTCATCTCGGGCGACCAGATCGCCTCGACCGGGCTGCCGGGCAGGTAGAACAGCCCGTCGCTGTAGGCCAGGTCCTGCCCGATCAGGATGATCGGGTCGCAGCCGAGGTGTTCGGCCACGTAGAACGCCAGGTGCGCGACCGTCGTGCCCGGCCGCAGTTCTCCGTGTCGCGGAACGCTGTCGCCCAGCAGCGTTTCGTAGTTGCGGTGATGCAGCACGAAGGTCTCGCCGGGATAGTTGTCAAGCACGTGCCAGGTCGCCTTCGGCTCGGCCACCAGGCGGCAGCGATCGACGTCGTCGATTCCCTCGTAGAACGTCGCGGAGATTTCGTGGTAGTCCAGGCAGGTGACAAAGTGCGGGCGAATCCCGAGCGTCCGCAGCAGGCGCAGAACCGTCTGCACGCAGATGATCACCGCCTTGTCCTGCAGTTCCCGCAGCAGGTCCAGGTGCCGCGCCAGCGACGGGCCCGCAGCCACGACGATGGCCGGGCGGCCTTTTCCGCGCCCGGCGAGGCTCTCGACCCCGGGCTGGTCCAGGTAGGCGGCCAGGTTGTAGGCGACGTTCTGCACGGTGACCCGCGAGGTGCGCAGCAGGGTGACCATCTGCGTGCGGGCGGTCGCGGCGAAGTCGGCCAGCGCGGCCCGCATCGTCTCCTGGAACTGCACGTGGAAGCGGCGTCCGAGCGGCGGATGGACGAAGTGCAGGCCGAGCAGCACGTCGGCGTTGGCCCGCATCAGTTTCTCGTTGAGCGTGGTCCGATCGGTGTTCCAGATCAGGATCAGTCGCCCGGCTCGCAGCGGACCGGACAGATCATGCAGGCAGAGTGCGGTCTTCAGCAGGGGCAGATCATCTTCGAGGATCACGAGCAGGGGGGTGTCGAACCGCTCTTCGATCGCTTCGGCGACGTACCCGAGTCCGAGTCCGGCCAGGACGAAGTTGGGGTGCTCCGGTGCCTGCAGATCGGCGACGAATCGTCGGGCTTCCTCGCGTGGCCGGTAGCGGCTGTGGGCGTAAAGGGTCTTTCCGTCGTCCGCGGTGAGTTGCAGAGTGAATTCGCCGGCGGAGCGGGCGGGCTGAAGCGTGGGCAGGTTCGCGAACGGGAGTTGTTCGAGGGTCCGTGCGAGTGCGGGGTCGCGCAGGTGCAGCGCGGCGAGGTTGCGGCCCCAGGTTCTGCGGGCGGATTCGAGTTGGGCTGGCCGGTCGGGGCGGTTCATGGTGGCATTGGGTTGCGGTTTGGTCGGTGTGTCAAGCCGAACATCGGCGGGTGGGTCGGTTGTGCCGGTCGAAAAAAGGCCCCAATCTGTGGTGCCCTAACCTCTGTTAAGTCCGACATCTAGCTGTCCGCAACCGCTCCCGGGCCTCAGGTTTTCTTGACACCCGCCCGATGTTAGGTTATTGTTCTTGTTGTAGAGCGAAGGCTGCTCTGCGGCGTCGTTCCGCGTATCGCAAAGGAGTGCGTAGTGGTAACGCAAGAGAACAGGTCGGAGCTGGCGGGTCGGGCGATCTGCATTCTTGGTCCGGGCGGATCCTATTGCGACGAGGTTCACGAGAACGAGGGTGGCCTGTTTGGTCGTCGGCGTTTGAGTGAAGCGGAGATTACGGGCCTGGCGGTTCGGCTGGGTGCGGTGGCCTGTGAGATGTCACCGGGCAGGGCGGAGTCGCGGGTCTGGCGGGCGGCGGCTCGAACGGTGGCGGACATGCCGCCGGTGATCTTTGGCTCGCTGAGTGCGTATCTGGCAGAGGAGTGGACGGATGACGGACGCGAAGAAATCGCAGCGGGCCTCGCTGACGCCGAAACAGTTGCGGATCTTGACGTTCGTGCGGGACTTCTCGAAGGCGCGCGGGTACGCGCCGACGATGCAGGAACTGGCCGACGAGTTCCGCGTCAGCAAGGTGACCGTGTTCGAGCACATCGCGGCGCTGGAGAGGAAAGGGTTCCTGAAGCGGTCGCGACACAAGGCACGCTCTTTGCAACTTAGCGACAACATCGCGTTTCCCGACGAGCGGGCGACGCGACTTCCCCTGGCCGGCACGGTCGCGGCCGGTCTGCCGATCGAGGCCATCGAGGAGGACGAGTTCCTCGACCTTGAAGAGGCTTTCGTTTCGCCCCACGGCAGTTTCGTGTTGCGGGTCAAGGGCGACAGCATGCTCGGCGACCAGATCTGCGACGGCGACTACGTGATTGTCGAGCGGCGCACGGCCGTTCGTGACGGCGAGATGGTCGTGGCCCTGATCGAGGGTGAGGAGGCGACCCTCAAGCGCCTGTACCGCACCCGCGACGGCGTCCGCCTGGAAGCCTCGAACCCCGCGTACGAACCGATCTTCGCCCAGGACGTCGCCGTTCAGGGCGTCGTCACCGGCGTACTTCGCCGCTACTGACCGGCTGCGCCGCCGCGACTGACCGGCTGCGCCGTCGCGACCGACCGGCTGCGCCGACGATAGGAATCAACGTCGACCGCCCGGAACCCAGCCCGGGAACAGCTTCGACGAGGCGCGTTCAGGCATCCCCGATCCGCATCCCCGATCGGCGTTCCCGGTCGCCGGTCCGCGGTCTTGGTGCCTGGTCCGCGGTCCTTGGTCCCTGGGTGCCCTGTCGTCGCCCGCTCCCTCTTCCCCGTCACCCCGGTCCCGTTCCCGCTCTCTGGCTCCCTCGATCTGTTCCGCGTCCCCCGACTCGCTCCCTCGCTCCCGAGCTCCCTCGCTCCCTGTTCCCTGTTCCCTGTTCCCCGTTCCCTTCCCCAACTGCGGTGCGGCATCGACGGGCGTGGCTTCCACGACCGATTCGGCCGCGGTCGGCCGCGTCGATGACGCACCCTACAACGCTCCCCGCTCATCCCGGGAACAGCTTCGACGAGCCGCGTTCGGGCATCCCCGATCGGCATCCCCGATCGGCGTCCCCGGTCCGCGTCCCCGGTCCTTGGTTCCCGGTCCGCGGTCCTTGGTGCCTGGGTGCCCTGTCGTCGCCCGCTCCCTCGTCCCCGTCACCCCAGTCCCGTTCCCGCTCCCTGGCTCCCTCGACCTGTGCCGCGTCCCCCGACTCGCTCCCTCGCTCCCTCACTCCCTCGCTCCCTGAACCTGTTCCCTGTTCCCTGTTCCCTTCCCCACCTGCGGTGCGGCATCGACGCGCGTGGCTTCAACGAGCGATTTGGCCGCGGTCGGCCGCGTCGATGACGCACCCTACAACGCTCCCCGCTCATCCCGGGAACAGCTTCGACGAGGCGCGTTCGGGCATCCCCGATCGGCATCCCCGATCGGCGTCCCCGGTCCGCGTCCCCGGTCCGCGGTCCGCGGTCCTTGGTTCCGGTCCGCAGTCCTTGGTGCCTGGGTGCCCTGTCGTCGCCCGCTCCCTCGTCCCCGTCACCCCGGTCCCGTTCCCGCTCCCTGGCTCCCTCGACCTGTGCCGCGTCCCCCGACTCGCTCCCTCGCTCCCTCGCTCCCTCACTCCCTCGCTCCCTGAACCTGTTCCCTGTTCCCTTCCCCAAATTCGGCGCCGCTGGTCCGAAGGCATGCGCCGACCTGCCACATCGTCTTCATGCGCCTGCGGTCCGAACGAGGGCCTGTCACGCCGGACCCCGCCTCACGGTGCCCGAAAAACGAAAACTGAAATCGGACCACTCTGCCGGCTTCCGCCGATCCGCTATTCTGACCAGGGCCGACGGCTATCAAGGAGGAGCGAGCGGTGCAGTGCCCCAATTGCAGCGATGTCGAACTGGAGGAGCAGACCGTCGACGGCGTCGGCATCGATCGCTGTCCGACCTGCCGCGGAATCTGGCTGGACATGCTCGAACTCGAACGCCTGCTCGAGTCCGCCCCGCGCGATCTGCTCCGCGAAGACCGCGCCGCCGCAGCCGAACGGGATACGACCGCCGAGGAGGCCCGCCGACCCTGCCCCAAGTGCCGCGGCGGATACCTGATTAAACTCAACAGCAGGCACCGACCCGGGACGATCGTCGACAGTTGCACCGTCTGTCACGGAACCTGGCTCGAGGCCGGCGAACTCAGCCGCCTGAGCAGTCGCGGACTGACCGGCTGGCTGTCGGACCTGTTCGGAGGGTAGGCCGCATGAAAAGCGGGTTGGCGGTGATCGGCCTGTGCCTGGTCGTCAGCGGAATCCTCGCGTTCGCGATGAAGCGGCAGATGCAGACCGAACTGGTCGGCTGCCAGGACCTCGTGCTCGGCCTGATCTTCTACATGGAAAAGCACGACGGGGCCCTGCCACCGTCCGAGGCCGATTTCCGCGCCGAACCCTACGTGGTCGAACTGCCGGAGGGCGGCGTTCGGATCGAGGCCCCGGCCGAGACGAACTATCCGAGCAGACCGCACGGCTACCCGATCCCGGACCTGCGCGTCTACAAGGTGGCCTGGGGCCGGTCGCTCGATGATCTCGAGGTTGACGAGTACATGCGGGTCTGCGATGCCGAGGGCAACAAGGTCGAGCTGGCCAGTTGGCCCAGCAGTCCGCCGTCCGGCAAGGGCTATTCGGTCATCCTGCTGGCCACGAGTCGCGAGATCCAGGCCCGGCAGGCCGAAGGAGGCAGCGCGGATGTACATCCAGCCGACGCCCCTGAATAAGGCCTCCGGCAAGCTGGCCGAGCTGTACGCCCGCTACGCCAATCCGGATGGCAGCGTCGATGCGATCCTCCAGGCTCACAGCCCCAATCCGCCGGCGCTGGCGGCGCACGCCGGCTTGTATGTGCAGGCCCTGCATCACGAATCGCCGCTCAGCCGGCTGGAGCGCGAGCTGATCGCCGTCGAGGTCAGCCGACTGAACGAGTGCCATTACTGACTGGCGCACCACGCCGCAGGTCTGCGGCGCCTGCTTCCCGACGACCGCCAGGCGGTGGCCGACGACCTTCCCCGGGGCGAAACGGGCGGGCTGACGCAGCGCGAGCGGATGATCGTCGCCTACGCCAGCGAACTGACCATCGCCCCGCAGCGAATCAGCGAGGCGCACGTTGCGGCCCTCCGCAACGTCGGCCTCGACGACCGGGCGATCCATGACCTCGTACAGGTGGCCGCCTACTTCGCATACGTCAATCGAATCGCCCTCGGGCTGGGAGTCGAGCTCCCGCCGGACGAAACACTCGGCGCCTGGCCGGCGCAGTAGAGCCGTGACCAGGTAAGCCAGTCACCGGTCGGAAAAAAACGAGCGCGCCAGCAAGCGAGCAAGCCAGCGGGCGAGCTCCAGGTCACGCCTGGCAGAGATCGCCGGGACCGCTTTGATGACGCCGTCCGGGGCCTTCGATCGCATCGACCACGCGCGTCGGATTTCCGGATTCTGGGCCCGTGTGCGGGTGCGCCACGACCATCATGGTGGTGTCGTCTTCCGTGGCATGGTCACCCGGCCGCCCGCGCGGCGCCAAGGAACGCGGCCGCACACGATCCGCACCCCGGACCATGGCCCCCGGCCGCGCTTTCGATCCACCGTTCCACGATCATTGCTCATTCGCAGTCTGCCGACGGGGCACGGTGGCTCTCGTACTGGTTTCGTTCAGGGCGGCCGCGAAGCGACAAGCACGGCAAATCCGGCCGCCCCGACTCGTGTGCGAAGACGGCGGAGGTCAACGTGCGAACCGGAACCAGGCCGTTCCGTCGCCCGGCGGAAGGAATCTGCAAAGTCCCCGGTATTCACCTGAACCGTCGCGACGAAGCCTTGTGGTAACATTGAATTCGGGGCGGGGGCGCCCCCGGGGGGATCGGTCCGCCCGCGGGCCGTGCAGGCCGAGGGTCTGCGCTGACGCGGACCGTCCTGCCTGCTGGGGCTCGGCGTGCGCAGCGATTCCGTTGCCCCCGCGGTCACGTGTTCGTTTCCCGGGCCCTGGAAAGGGCCGCCCCTGGAGCCAGGTTCGCTTTGCAGAACGCCGGCATCGATCGAATCGAGAACCTCGCACGTTGCTCCCCAGCCAGCGCACGCCGAAGGTGTGATCAGGCCAGGCTCGACGACACGCTCGCGAACCACTCCGCCCGACTCGCCCTGGCCGCCGTCTTCCGCCTGCCCTTGCGGGACCGCTACCTGTCGGACCTGGTGCACCAGTTGGCCCCGCAGGCGACCTGGAACGAACCGGCCACCACCCATGCCTGCGCCCTGGCCATCCTGAGCCCCGGCACCGCCCGGATCCCGATTCCCGACCTGACGGCCTGGCATGACCGCGCGATCGAACGGGCGTTCGGCCTGCGCCTGGGCCGCGTCGTGCGGGATGATGATGAGATTCGAAGACTCTCCATAGCCGAGGCCGCTCACCACCGCCGCATCGCATGCGAAGCCCTGGCGTATCGCGACGCCCCCGGCCGACTGGCGTCGCTCGCGCGGTTGATGAACGATGCCGACCGGTCCGTTCGAACCGTCGCGGCTTCCGCCTGCATGCGGAACGGCCAGCCGGCCACCGCTGACCTGTTGATGCAGCACGGTGATATGTTCCACCTGCGCCTGATGGGAGATCCCCGTGCACGGCCCGTGATCGCGTCGCTGGTCGCCAGCGAAAACCCCGACGATGCCGACGAGGCAATCACGTGTGCCCTTCGGTTGGGAGACCGCGACCTGCTGACGCAACTCTGGACCAGCCCTGACTGGTACACCCAACGCCGAGCATTGCTCGGAGCGGTGAAGCGTGGGTTGCTGGCCGGCGAAGACCTGTGCGCATTCGTCGACGCCGCGACCGCCGACCAGCTCGCGGAACTGCTTGTCCACTGGCCCGAGTCCCACTGGCCACAAGCGGCCGCCCTCACCGGCCGGTTCCTGACTGCCACCCGCTTGCGACCGGACGCGGATGCTGATGTCTTCGCAGCGCCGGTGCGGTTACGGTGCGCTCTGATACGAACAGCGCACGAGACACGACGGACGGACCTGGTTGGGCGTTGCCTGAGTGACGGCGGTCCCGAACTGCGGGCTGGCCTGCTCGGCATGATTGGCGTGCTGGGCTTGCTGGACCGGTTTGAGATGGACATGCTGACGGCTTGCATCGATCGGGACGCCGAGGTCGCCGGGGCTGCGATACGGGTGATCGTCCGCACCGCCTGCCTGCGGGGCCTGTTCGGATTGGACACCGCTATGATGTCTGAGATGTCGGATCATCCGGACGCGCGCAAGCCACTGCCGCGTGACACGCTGAACCTGCTGACGCCGTCCCTGTAACCGAAGGCGAGGGCCTGACGATGACCCTGGAAGAACGCTGCGACGCGGTCGCGGCCGCGCTGCAGCAGGACAATCTGCCCGAGGCCGAGGTCCACCTGCGTGTCCTCGCTCGCGAGGTGGCCGACCCGCAGTTCCGCGACGACCTGCAGACCGTCGTCAAGGTCCAGCACACCTGGATCGCGATCGCGCGGCTGCTGGGCTTCCTGCCGCCGGGCAGGTTCGGGCCCGCTGCGCTGCTGTACGCGATCATCACCACGGGGGCGCTGGTCATTCTCATGCGGCTGGTGGTACGCCCCGAGGCGGCCGACGTGGCCGTTCCGATGCTGGTTGGCCTGGCCGCCCTGGTGACGGTCGGACACATTGGAGACTGCCTCGGCACCATCGCTCTGCGGGCCCGCGGCGATCACCTGGCCGTCACCGCCGGCGATGCGACCGGGGCCGGCGTGCGGATCGGCATCCTGTTCGTCGCCATCGCCTGCGGCCTGGCGTTCGTGGCCACGCACACAGTCACCTGGGTGGCGGCAGCGCTGCTGAGCTTCGTGACCGCCAGGGCCGTGCACCACGCACTCAGCCTGCGTCTGCCGCTCGCGAGGGCGCTGCTGGGGGCGTACGTCGGCGTCGGCGTTCTGCTGGGACTGGTGGCGGTCGTGAGTATCGCGCGCGAAGTTCCGTCCGGGGATCTCGCGCCGCCATGGTCGCTGTGGTCCGGGCTGCCGGCCCTCGCGAGTGTCGCGCTGCTGACGGCGACACGCTGGGTCCGCCCGATCGTCATGGAACTCGTCGGAACGGGCCTGGTCAGCGCTGACGATGGTTCGTTCGCCACGCGGCCGGGCGGAATTCCGTTGTCCGACCACCTGTTGCGGAGCCTGCATCCGGAACTGTACGGGTGGCGCGGCCTGCTGCTGCGATGGACACATGACTACGGGCAGTCGGCCGCCGACCTGCGAACACGGGTCCGCGAAGCGCTCGGCTTCGGCGATGCCCAGCCGGCCGTGGTCGTGCAGGTTGAGCCCCTGCTGATCGCGGCGTACTCGGACGAACTGGATGCGGCCGTCCTGCTGTCGTTCCCCCAGGAACTGGCTGGCCGTTTCGAGCTTGCGCGTGGCAAGCGGCTGGTCTCGATCAACACGTATTACCCGATGCAGTACCGGTCGCTCGGCAATGACGTCGAGTTTGGCGAAGAATCGACCGGGCGCTGGGGGAACTTCGCGCCGCACATCGCGAACTTCCTGTGTGAGGACGAGGCCGCGTTGCAGGCGCTCCTGCGAAGGATCACGGCCGAGGAGTGGGATCGCCTCAAGCTGCGGGTCGAGCAGCAGGCGCGGCGCGGGCATCCGCCACGCGATGGCCGGCCGCTGTTCTGCGCCGAGTCGCGGCTGCCGGTACCGCCGGGATGAATCGAGGCGGAAGGGGGCTCGCGGCGAACCGCGTCTCCGCTTCCGGTTTCCAGGCTCCCTGACGACGACACAGAGGCGGCCACCGCGGAGTTGGTGAACGAAGCGACAGCCGCGCACGCGGACGCCCGGCGGAGAGAATCTGCAAAGTCCCCGGTGTTCACCTGAACCGTCGCGACGAAGCCTTGTGGTAACATTGAATTCGGGGCGGGGGGCGCCCCCGGGGGGATCGGTCCGCCCGCGGGCCGTGCAGGCCGAGGGTCTGCGCGCAGCGTGCCCCATCTGCCGCGCGCGCCGTCCCAGCTCGCTCCCCCGGCTCGTACAGAATCCGCGCCCGCGGGACCGCACAAGATCCACTCCCGCCGGCCCCGCCAAGAACCCGCACGGTCCGGCCCCGCGCCGACCGCACGCGCTTCCGCCGGCCGGCAGCGAACCCGCTCGCTTCCGCGGATCAGCGGAACCCGCACGCGCTCGCCGGCCGACAGGCAACCCGCGCGCAACCGCTCGCCGCGCAGCATCCGCGCGTCACCATCCTCCCCGAACCGCCAGGCCAGGGCTTATCAGTCGCCGGCACCGGGGCCGCGAAATATGAAATGCCGGTTGTGTGCCCGGCCCGAACGAAACGGATACTTAGCCTGGGACGAAACCATGTCCGGAAGGGGCATAAACACGATGGATCCGCTTCAGATTGGCCACGTCATCGCCGTGGAAGGTGACACCATCGAGGTACAGGCCTCGGTCACCGACCTGAAACTCGAGTACCACGGCAAGATGTACCGCATCGGCCGCCTCGGCGGCTACGTCACCCTGCCGATGGATCGACGCACCCTGATCGGGTACGTCACCGCCGCCGGCACGCAGGGCGACCTCGCCCCGGCCCCCAAGCCCGACCTGCCGACCCGCATCACCATCACCTGCCAGTTGCTCGGCACGATCCAGGGCGACCGCTTCACCCGCGGCGTCAACGAATACCCGACCATCGGCGACCCCGTCCGACTCGGCGTGGACGAAGACTTCGAGCTGATCTTCGGCAGCTTCGACGAACGCTCCGAAGAAGGCGACGGACACCGCAAGGCGTTCTCGCTCGGCCGCTTCGCGATCGATACCGACTTCGAGGTCAAGGCACTCGGCAAGGAGTTCTTCGCCAAGCACGTCGCCGTCATGGGCAACTCCGGATCCGGCAAGTCCGTCACCACCGCCAAGATCGTCCACGAAGCCACCCAGTTGCCGCACGCCCAGGTCGTCATGTTCGACATGCACGGCGAATACCTGAAAGCCTTCAGCGACGACAACGGCAACCCGCTGCCAAATGTCACCTACCTCTCCGACCGCAACCTCGTGCTGCCGTACTGGCTGCTCGCGTTCGAAGAGTTCGAACAACTGTTCATCGACTCGAACAACCCGCTCGCCGTCAACGCCCAGCGCGTCTTCCTGCGCAGCGCGTTCGAGAAGCTCAAGCTGGAATCCGCGGCCGAACTCGGCCTCAAGTGGGAACTGACGATCGATACGCCGGTCTTCTACGACATCGCCCGGCTGCGGATCTTCGCCGAGAACATGAACAACGCCCGCTATGTCACCAACACCGACAGCTTCGCGTTCTCACGCCTGCCGTTCCGGCAACTGCCCGTCGAAGAACAGCAGGCCCTGCTGACCACCAAGCTGATGGAATTCAACCCGGCCGCCTCCGAGGGCGAAACGCCCCACGCGACCTACTACGGACAACTGCTCGGCCTGATCAACATGATCGAGACCAAGCTCAACGATCGCCGCTACGACTTCCTCCTGCGGCCGTTCGAACAGGCCAAGCGAAACCTCGACCTCGCCAGCCGCTTCAGCGCGGAAGCCTCGCCCGGCGCCAACAGCCGCTCGGTCAGTTGGGTCATCCGCCAGATGCTCGGCCAACTCGACGAACGCAAGAACCTGACGATCATCGACCTGTCCGGCCTGCCGTTCGACGTGGTCGACACGACCGTCGCCGTCCTGACGCGGGCCCTGTTCGACTTCAACTTCTGGTCGCCGCCCGATGTCCGCCAGCCGGTGCTGATGATCTTCGAGGAAGCCCACAACTACCTGCCGCGCAAGCCGATCGAAGGCCGCAAGTCCTTCGCCCGCAACGCCGTCGAGAAGGTCGCCAAGGAAGGACGTAAGTACGGCGTCTCGGCCATGATCGTCAGCCAGCGCCCGAGCGAAATCTCGGAGACCGTGCTCAGCCAGTGCAACTCGATGATCCTGATGCGGATGAACAACCCCGACGACCAGGAATACGCCGCCCGCGTCGTCAGCGACCAGTTCCGCAGCCTGATCAGCCTGCTGCCGAGTCTCAAGCCGGGCGAAGGATTCGTCATCGGCGACGCCGTCCTGATGCCGATGCGCACCCTGATCGACATGCCGCCCCGCGAGCCGCAGAGCGCCAACATGGACTTCTTCACGCTCTGGTCGACCGGCGGAAAACACGCCCAGCCGGAAGCGATCATCGACCGCTGGTGGCGACAGGAACGCTCCGCCACCGTCCAGTCCACCGACGGAGACACGCCGCCGAAACAGGCGCCGCCGCCCAGCATGCCGCCGGTGCCGAACGGAAGCTTCGAGATCGAGAAACGAGCCCGGCTCGCGACCCGGACCGACACCGGGACCAGCGCCGGCAACAACGGAAAGACGCCCCAGGACTCGACCGACAACAACGGGTCACCGTCCGATGAAGACGCCGACACGCCGGCCGACAATCACGACCAGGCCGCCGCCCGACCCGCTACCGGCGCCGCCGCCAAGCTGGCCGAACTCGCCGCACTTCTCGGCCGCAAGGAAAGCTGATCGCCCGGGTCGTCGACCGAACGTCCACGGGCACATCGCGACAAACCACACGCACCCGGCGCTGTAGGGTGTGTCATCGACACGACAAACCCCGCGCATCCGGCGCTGTAGGGTGCGTCATCGACGCGGCAGACCACGCGCGCATCCAACCCGGAAGCCTCAGGCGTCGATGCCGCACCGCGTGGCAGTTGCCACGGCGCTGACCGCCTCGACACAGAAGACACTGCTCAAGAGCTCCAGAGCAGTGGCGCCAGACACCGCGACGTTCCCACCGGGTGCCCCGCCTCGCTCCCTGGCTCCCTCGCTCCCTCGCTCCCTGGCTCCCTCACCGGCCTCACTTCTCCCCCAGCGAACGCCGGTGCCGGAAGAACGCCCGCAGCAGTTCGGCCGACGGTCCCGCCAGGACGCCGCCGACCGTCTCGATGCGGTGGTTCAGGCGCGCATCGTTCGAGATTTCGTACAACGATCCGCACGCCCCGCCCTTCGGGTCGTACGCCCCGAACACCAGCCGGTCCATCCGCGCCAGAACCAGCGCGCCCGCACACATCGGACACGGCTCCAGCGTCACGTACATCGTGCAGCCATCCAGCCGCCAGGAACCCCGCTGCTCGGCCGCCGCCGTCAACGCCAGCACCTCGGCGTGCGCGGTCGGATCCTGCAGGTGCTCGCGCTGGTTGTACCCACGCCCGATCACGTTCCGGTCGCGCACCACCACCGCGCCGACCGGTACGTCCTCGCTCTCCAGCGCCCGCTCCGCCACCCGCAGCGCCTCACGCATGAACCGCTGATCCATCTCATCCTGCGTCTGCTCAAACAATCGGCTGACTCCCGGCGATCTCGCTCCCGCGCGACCTTGCCCCTTCGCTCCCGCGCATCCTCAGGTAGAGTATCATCTTCCGGATGCAGTTTCCGCGAACCGCAGGAGTCAACCACGTGAACGCCGCGCTGACCCAGCAGCCGATCGAGCAGTTCCTCTCCGCCCTCGGCTCGGACCAGCCGACCCCCGGCGGCGGCGCCGCGGCCGCCCTGAGTGCCGCACTCGCCGCCCAACTCGGCCACAAGGCCGGCGCCCTGACCGTCGGCAAGCCACGCTTCGCCGAGGTCGAGCAACAGGTCGGCGACCTGATGCAGCGACTCGCCAGGGCCACCGAGATGCTCAAGCAACTCGTCAGCGAGGACGCCGTCGCCTACGAGGCCCTCGCCGCCGCCTTCAAGCTGCCCAAGGACCGGGACGATCGCGCCGAACAGATCGAAGTCGCCGCCTCCTACGCCGCCGGCGTGCCCCTGCAGACCGCCGCCCTGACACGCCGCGTCATCCGCACCCTCGAACGCATCCGCCCGATCGCCAACCCCAACCTGGTCTCCGATGTCGACGTCGGACAGGCCCTCGCCCGGGCCGCACTCGAATCGGCCGCCATCAACGTTCGCGTCAACCTGCCGTTCGTGAACCAGGCCCACCGCGAAGTGGTCGCCCGCGAACTGGAACAGATCTGCCAACTGGACCGCGACTGAACATGCCCGAGTTCCACGCCGCCAGCGAAATCGACGTTTCGGCCGATGCGCTCTACGACTGGCACGCCCGGCCCGAAGCCCTCGCCCGCCTGCTGCCGCCCTGGGAGCGGATCGAAATCCGCGCCGAACGCGGCACGATTCACGACGGCGACACCAAGCACCTGCGCCTGCGAAAACTGGGCCTCGCATTCAACTGGCTCGCGCGGCACCGCGACCACGTCCCCGGCCGGCAGTTCATCGACGAGGCCGAAGGCGGCCCGTTCCGCACCTGGGTGCACACGCATCGCTTCCACGACCTCGGCCCCGACCGCAGCCGGCTCGAAGACATCATCCGCTACGAACTGCCCTTCGGCTGGCTCGGGCGAACACTGCTCGGAAAGACCGTCGCGACCGACCTGCAACGAACCTTCGCCTGGCGCCATCGCCGGACCGGCTTCGACCTGCAGCGTCAGGCGGCCGGACGATACCGCCGGCAGCGGATCCTGATCGGCGGCGCGTCCGGCCTGGTCGGGTCGGCCCTGTCGGCCTACCTCGGCACCGCCGGACACGAGGTCTGGTCGCTGGTCCGGCGACCCGCCCGGCCGGAAGCCCGCGAGGTCCACTGGGATCCGGACGGGGGCGACCTGCGCGTCGCGGATGTCGAGGGCTTCGACGCGGTCGTGCACCTCGGCGGCGCGAACATCGCCGGCGGGCGCTGGACGAAGCGCTACAAGGAAACGATCCGCGCGAGCCGGGTCGACAGCACGACACTGCTGGCAGAGACGCTCGCGCGACTGCGGAAAGGCCCGCGCGTGTTCCTGTCCGCGTCAGCGGTCGGCATGTATGGCAACCGCGGTGACGACCCGCTCGACGAGAACAGCCCGCCCGGCACCGGCTTCCTGCCGGAGACCTGCCTGGCGTGGGAGGCCGCCACCGACGCGGCCCGGGCGGCGGGCATCCGCACGGTCAACCTGCGGATCGGTGTCGTGCTGGCGCTGCGGGGCGGGGCCCTCGGCACGATGCTGACGCCGTTCCGCCTTGGTGTCGGCGGCCCGCTCGGCGACGGCCGGCAGTTCATGAGCTGGATCGCCCTGGAAGACCTGGTGGGGATGATCGACTTCGCGCTGCAGGACGACGACCTGTCGGGTCCGGTCAACGCGACCGCGCCGCACCCGGTGCGACAGGGCGATTTCGCCCGGACACTCGGCCACGTGCTGCGCCGCCCGGCGATCCTGCCCGCGCCGGCCTTCGCGATCCGGATGGCGCTCGGCGAAATGGGCCAGGCCCTGCTGCTCGACGGCGCCCGCGTCATGCCGATCGCCGCCGCCCGGGCCGGCTTCCCGTTCCTGTTCCCGTATCTCGAAGACGCCCTCCGCTGGGAACTGGGCGCCTACGCAGGAAGCCCGGGACCCGGGGCGCGCAAACAAAACGGAACCGGGGCCAGCAGGTGACGGCGCCCACCCGCTGACCTGCGCACATGCTGACTCGCTGACTTGCTTACGTGCTCACTTGCTCACTGTCGAAGGGGTCTTGCCATGCAGCCGGAAATGTCCCGGGCGTTCTTCACGCACTACGAGGGCGGCATCGAGGCGCCTCGTCTGTTCCGGGGGTCACGACTCGAGTACGACCGGAGCGTCGCGATCCTCGAGCGGTTCCTGCCTCGTCCGCCGGCCGTCATCTGTGACGTCGGGGGCGGCCCGGGCGCGTACGCGTTCTGGGCCGCCGGGCGGGGCTGCACGGTGCACCTGCTGGACGTGGTGCCGCTGCACATCGAGCAGGCCCGCGCCGAGGCCGACCGGACCGGCGTCCCGCTCGCGTCGCTGCAGGTCGGCGACGCCCGCGATCTGCCGTACGCAGACGCATCGGCCGACGCGGTGCTGCTGATGGGCCCGCTGTATCACCTCGTGCGGCGCGAGGAACGCGTCAGCGCCTGGCGCGAGGCGGCCCGCGTTGTGCGGCCGGGCGGCGTCGTGATCGCGGCGGCCATCTCGCGCTACGCGTCGATGCTCGACGGCATCCGCCACGGCTGGCTGGCGGACGCGGACTTCAGCGCGATCGTCGACCGGGATCTGCGCGACGGGCAGCACCGCAACCCCGCCGACAACCCGGCCTGGTTCACGACCGCGTACTTCCACACCCCGGACGAACTGGCGCCCGAACTCACCGACGCCGGCCTGCGGCACACGGCCACGCTCGCCGTCGAAGGCCCGGCCTGGCTGATCGACAACGCGGCCGACCTCTCCGCCCCCGAACGTCAACGCCTGCTGACCCTGCTGGCGGAAGTCGAATCCGCCCCATCCCTCCTCGGCGCCAGCGCGCACCTGCTGGCCATCGGGCGGAAGGAATAGCGAGGAAGGGAACAGGGAACAGAAGCAGACTGCTGGATGAGATCCCTGACGTCACAGAGTGAGCGGCGGCAGCGGCGCAGCATTCATCTTGGCAATGGTCGGGCGCTGTCAGCGTGGATTCTACGTACGCAGATGCCCCCCCCGCGCAGGCCTGCGTGACCGGTCTTTCCCTCGCTCCCGTCCCCTTACTCGTCCTTCCGCTGTATGCCGAGTGTCGTGATCAACTGTCGCAGGACGTGGACCGAGACGCCGAGGGAGCGGGCGGCCTTGCTGAGGTCCCAACTGGTTTCGTACAGGGCGCGGGCGGTGATCAGTCGCTGGGCGTAGGTCAGGCTGGTCACCGTTTCGCCGTCACGCGGCGGGCTGAAGCCGCGGACGATCTCGGGCGGCAGGTGCCGTTCGTCGATCGGCTCGCTGCCGGCCAGCAGCAGGGCCCGTTCGATCACGCTCTGCAACTGCCGGGTGTTGCCCGGCCAGTGGTAGCTGATCAGCAGCGTCAGCGCCTGGTCGCTGAGCGGTACGAGTCGACTGCGATGCTGGCGGGCGGCCCGCCGCAGGAAGAAGTCCCCCAGCGCCGGGATGTCCTCGCGGCGCTCGGCCAGGGCCGGCATCGCGATCGGAAAGACGTTCAGCCGGTAGAACAGGTCCTCGCGGAACCTGCCCTGTCCGACAAGCTGCCGCAGGTCGTGCTGCGTCGTGGCGATGATCCGGACGTCGGTGGCCTGCAGCGCCGTGCTGCCCAGCCGCGAGAAACGCCGCTCCTGCAGGATCCGCAGCAGCTTGGCCTGCGCAACGCCCGGAACGTCACCGACCTCGTCAAGCAGCAGCGTGCTGTGGTTGGCCCGTTCGAACAGCCCCGGCCGCGGCTGCGTCGCCCCGGTGAAGGCCCCGCGCTCGTGGCCGAACAGTTCACTCTCCAGCAGGGTCTCGGGCACGCCGTGGCAGTTGAAGACCACCAGCGGCTTGTCGCGCCGCTGGCTGCGGCGGTGGATGTAGCGGGCGACGCTCTCCTTGCCGGTCCCGGTCGGTCCGCTGATCAGCACCGTCGCGCGCGTGTTGGCCACGCGTTCGCACAGGTCGCGAATCCGCTGCATCGCGCGGCTGACGCCGATCAGTTGGATGTCGCTGCCCAGATTCATGCCCGGCCTGGGAAACGCGTAGTGAATGGACGGCGGAACGCTCCCGCGGGGGAAGTGTCCCCGATGCCCGAGGGAAAGTCCAGACACGGCGGGCGGATGCGCCCCGTGCCCTGGTGCGTCACTCCACGCCCGTGCGCTGGTTGCGGTGGCGTCGGGTCTGCCAGGGCGGCGGGCCTTCCGGCATCGAGCGCGTCCGCGGGTGCACGCTGAAGCGGACCCGCAGGCGGACCGGCGGGGTGTCGCCCGGCAGCGGATCGCGGCCGATCGCGGTCGGGTTCTTTTCCGGGTACTTCAGCCGGGCGTAGGCCTGCACGCCGGGAATCATCACGGTCGAAACGGCCCCGAGCACGGGCCGGTCGGTCGGCCATTCCCCGCGGTAGTAGGGCTGCGTATCGATCGCGACCGCGCTGCCGGGCTGGGCCCGCGGGACGCGGCGGTCGACCTGGGCCCAGGTCGCGTCGAGCAGTTTCGTCGCCTCGCGCCAGTCCGGGTAATCCACCAGCAGCGGTGACGAATACAGTCCCGCCACCAGCGCCGCGCCGGCCGGGACCAGCAGCAGGCCGCCGGCCACGCTCCCGCGCCGCAGTCCGACGATCCCGATGTGCAGCAGGCCGCCGATCAGGAGCGCGAATCCGCCGGCCGGCAGCACTCCGTACCAGGCCCAGTTCTCGTGCAGGGCGGCCAGCAGGGTGAACGGCGGCACCAGCCACGCCAGGCCGAGGACCAGCGGGCCGAGCATGCGGCGCTCGGCGAACGGTCGGCGGGCCAGCAGCAGGGCGGCCAGCACGCTCGCGCCCAGCAGCAGGCCGAACAGCACCAGGGCGAGTCCCTCGGGGGTCCAGCCCGCGGCCCGCCAGTCGACCGGCAGGAACGGCAGCAGGTCGGCGGCCAGCGTCTCGCGTCCGTACTGCGTGAAACGCTGCAGCGGGCTCAGCCTGTTGTCGGCCAGTTGCGGGTATCCGCCGAGTCCGCCGAGGACCAGCGTCCGATTCAGCAGGTAGACTCCGATCGCCAGCAGCGTCGCGACGGACATCGTCGCGGCACGGGTGAGGGTCCGCGTGACGCTGACCTGCGGGTTCAGCAGCACCTGGTGCAGGAAGACGAGTCCGAGCCCCATGATGCCGACATCCTTCGCGCCGCTGGCGAGCAGGATCAGCAGCCCGGCCGCGATGCTGCGCATGACCGAGCGGCGTTCACCGTGCACCGGCAGGACGATCAGGGCGGCCAGCAGGAACAGGATCACCAGCACTTCGCTGCGTCGACAGGGAGTGGGCAAAGCGTTCATCAGGACCGGGTGCAGTCCGAAGAACAGGGCAGCCGCGGCCGGTCCGACCAGGCCGGCGCCCAGCCAGCGACGGAGAGCGACGAAGAACAACGCGACGGTCGCCAGCAGTGCGATCAGCGTCTGCCACTGGTACCCGCGGGCGTCGAGACCCCACAGGCGATAGTCGAGCGCGATCGAGAGGTTCTGTACCGGACGGTAGAACCGCCCGCGGATCACGCCGTCGGTCAGGGTTTCCGTGAACGTTCCGGCCAGGTCGTCGAGGTTCTCGATCCGGCTCGCCTCGATCTGCAGCAGCGTGTCGAGTCCGAGCAGGCCGTACGACGGCAGTTCCCGGTACGTCCAGCCGACCAGTGCCAGCACCAGCAGCACGACCAGGGACGCGACCAGGGGGAACCGTCGCCGGGGTGTCGCCGGCGCGGCGGTCTCGGGTTGTGTCTCGGGTGGTTGCATCGGCTCGGGTTCTACCGCGACGCGGGCGGCAATGCCAGTCGGCGGCCGGCCTACGGGCCGCAGGTCTCGGCCAGGCGGCGCTGTACTTCACGGACCCGGGCATGGTCCGCGCCGAACAGGTGCGTGTTCAGATCCAGCGCCGCGCGGTACTGCGCGCAGGCCGCGTCGGTGTCCTGTTCGGCCCGCAGGCAGTCGCCGAGGCTCAGGTGGCTCTTGGCGATGTACAACTCGCCGGGATGCCAGCCGGCCAGCCGCATGTTCAACCCGCGGGAAAGGTCGGCGTGGGCGCCGGCCAGGTCGCCGGCCGCCAGGCGAATGCGCCCGAGCAGGTCCCACTGGCTGGCGACGGCGTGCTGCGGACGCCCGCCGCCTTCCAGCAGAATGGCGAGGGCCTGTTCGGCGTGGGTGAGGGCTTCGGCGTGGCGGCCGCGGGCGAGTTCGGCCTCGGCGACCCAATGGTGGGCGGCGGCGAGCAGGTTGGGCGTGTTCTTGTTCTGTCGGGTCAGTTCCTGGGCCTGCCGGACGAGTTGGATGGCTTCCTGGTCACGGTCGAGGGCCAGCAGGCAGGAGGCGGCGGCCTGGTAGAACTCGGCGACGGAGATCGGGAAGTACGTTGCGTGGTAGTGCTGCCGGGTCAGGCGAATGGCTTCGCGAAGGTGCTGCAGGCCGTGGGTGGGTTCGCCCAGGTCGCGGTAGGCGACGCCCAGATGGGCGTGCAGTTGTGCGTCGGCGTAGCCGTTCGGGCTGGCGGGCAGCATCGCCTCGACCTCGGCGATCCGGTCGCGGATGGCGCGTTCGCGTTCGGTGCCGTCGGGCATCTCGGGCATCTGCAGGATGCGGCTGATGACCCGGCTGAGTCCCTTCATGCCGTCGGCCATCAGGTGTCGCTGGTACTCGGTGCGGGCCTGCACCTGCTGCTCGAACGAGAGCTGGAAGCGTTCGTACAGGGCGAGGCCGCCGAGTCCGACCAGCACGGTGACGATCGCCAGCAGGGACGCGAGGCGCGACGCGTTCCGCCGGACGAATTTGCGGGCGGCATAGAACAGCGAGCGCGGCTGCACGCGGATCGGTTCGTGCCGCTGGTAGCGCCGCAGGTCCTCGCGCAGCGCCGCGGTCGTCTGGTAGCGGTCGGCGGGATCCTTCGCGAGCGCGTGCCGCACGATCACGGCCAGTTCGGACGGCAGGCCCGAGAGGTCGGGCGGCTTGGTGCAGACCGTCTTGATCGCGGCCGGCAGCAACTGGTGTTCGACCCGGTAGGGGACGGTTCCGCTGAGGACCTGGCAGGCCAGCACGCCGAGCGAGTAGATGTCGGCCCGGGTGTCGATGTCGCCGCCGATCTCGGTCTGCTCGGGGCTCATGTACTGCAGCGTGCCGACCAGGTTGCGAAGCGGCACGTCGTGGGTCGGGCGCTGCTCGCGGTCGATCAGCCGGGCGAGTCCGAAGTCGACGACCTTCAGTTGCCCGTCGGTGTTGACCAGGATGTTGTCGGGCTTCAGGTCGCGATGCACGACGCCCTTGCGATGCGCGTATTCGATCACGTCGCACAGGTCGATCAGCAACTGGACGCGGGCGTCGGTGTCGAGTTCGGCCGTGTCGGCGTAGCGGGTCAGCGGCGTCCCGTCGACATACTCCATCGTCAGGTAGGGCTGCGGCAGGGTCGGGGCGTTCCAGACGCCGGCTTCGTAGACCTGCGCGATTCCGGGGTGCCGCAAACGCCCGAGCGTCTCGGCCTCGACCTCGAACCGCTGGCGCTGCGGGCCGCCGACCAGGCCGTGATGCATCAGCTTGATCGCGACCCGCCGCTGCGTGCCGGCCTGCTCGGCGAGGTAGACAACGCCCATCGCGCCGCTGCCGAGCAGGCGCTCGATCTTGTAGTCGCCGACGAACTCGGGTTGTCCCGGGTGGGTCTCGACGTAGTCCTCGTGCGCGTCGCGAACGGCCAGGAGCCGTTCGACGGTCTCGCGCAGGTGCTGGTCCAGGTCGGCCTGTTGAAGGTGCGCGGCCCGCTCCGCCGGCGGCAGGTCCTTGAGTTCCAGGTACAGCGACTTGGCCTGTCCGTAGACGCCGTTCATTCCGGCGGCTCCAGCCGGTCGAGCAGCATCGCCTTGGCGTGCGAGAGTTCGTTGCGGACCTGCCGTTCGGTCAGGTTGAGTTCGGTCGCGATCTCGCCGGTCGGCAGTCCGCCGAAGAAGTACAGGCTGGTGATGC
This sequence comes from Phycisphaerae bacterium, assembly GCA_030428945.1. GTDB lineage: Bacteria > Planctomycetota > Phycisphaerae > UBA1845 > Fen-1342 > JAUIEC01. The sequence goes on from JAUIEC010000002.1 coordinate 435,499, forward strand.
GGAACTGCTGCGGGTCGACGGCCTCCATCTCGGCGAGCGCTTCGGAGAGGCTCAGCAGGTCGGCGACATGCACATCGGGGGTCGCTTCCGGGCCCACGCCGCTGAGCGAGACCCGCTGCCCGGGCGGGCACCGCTTTCCGGCCCGGCGCTTGCGGGCGAGGTCGACCAGCACGTGACTCATCGCCAGGGCGGCGGTGGCCAGGAAGTGCCGCCGGTCGACCCAGAACGTTTCGCTCTGGGCGACGCGCAGGTAGGCCTCGTGCACCAGCACGGTCGGGTGCAGGTGCCCGCCGGTTTCGCCGCGCAGGTGGCGGGCGGCCATCTGGCGCAGCCGGTCGTACTCGCGCTCAACGTGCTGGTCGGTCGTCAGCGAAATCGCAGGCTCTCCCGTCACGGGTTTCCGGACAGTGTAGCACGAAGATCCGCCCGCTCCGCCGTTCGTCCGGTTGACCGGTCCCATAAACCGCGCGCGGCGCCCGGCTTTCCTGCGTCCGAGTCGGCCGGTTCGCCCATAAACGGTCGTCTCGGGTTCGGGGCCGGCTCGGCCGGCGGATGGTCCCCGAATCGGGTGCGGAAAACGCTGGTCGGGGGGGCCTAGCATCCGCCGTCCTTGAGGAGGAGGAATGCAGATGGGTTCGCTGAAACTGACCACGACTCTCGGCCTGGCCACGACCCTCGCGCTCGGTAGCACCGCGACGGCGCTGGCCCAGGATTCGTTTCCAATCGTTGTCCCGGCCTACAGCCACCCGAACGGGGGCGAGAGCGCCGACCGCAACGCGGTGGATGATCGCGACTACGGTCTGCGACTCGACACGGGCAGCGGCCCGCAGACGTTCCACTTCGTCGATGTCAGCATGACGTTCTTCAATCCGGGGCAGGCCTTCCCGGACACGATCATGGCCCGGCTGGAAGGAACCCTGGCGCACCTGCAGAGCAGCGACAACGGGACGACCGGCTACGCGGCCGGTTCGGGCCTGGATGCCGAGGATCAGCAGTACCGGCTGGAGGCGGATTTCCGCCTGATCGGGCAGAGCGGGGACTGGAACTCGGCCGACCTGCCGAACGAGAACATGCTCGATGAACTGCTGGCCAGCGGCAACGGCAAGCTGACGTTCTCGCTGTTCGACTTCGGGCTGAACCCACTGTTCCCGCCGCAGGAGCAGGTCTTCGACGGTCCGCTGGACTGGGACGAGTACCCGGGCAGCGACGACGCGCCCAACCCCGGCGCGTTCTTCATCACGCCGCGTCACCGGCTGAGCGAGTCGGCCTTCCCGGGCGAGGACTGGGATGTCCTGGCGGCCGCCGGCTGGGCGGAACCGTCCGAGGACAGCGGTCGACACTACACGAACGACTTCCTGTTCACGCTGGGCAGCCCGATCCCGGAACCGGCCACCGCGAGCCTGCTGGCGCTCGGCGGCCTGCTGTGGATCCGGCGGCGTTAGTCACCCGGCCGAGCGCGCGAGTCACCCTTTCACCGCCGCGGGCGGCCTGCGGGTCTTCCAGCGGCCGCGGGTGAAGTCGGGGACGTCGATGGCCTGGCTGCGGTTGGCGACCGAGCGTTCGGTCAGTTCGCACATGGCGCTGATCGCGGCCGCGTCGTAGACGTCCATGTCGAGCGGCGTGCCGGTTCGCAGGCACTCGATCAGGCGGGCGCTTTCGAGGTAGTCCATGCCGCCGTGCCCGGCCGAGGCCTGCCGGGCGGCGTCCTGTTTCCACAGCGGGTGTTCGTAGGCACGGTAGTAGTCGTCCAGCTTTTCCCAGCCGTGGCCTTCGCTGCGCCCCTCGATGTGCACCCGCGGCGGGTAGCCCTCGATGATCCCGCGCGTGCCCTGCACGAGGTACAGGCGCGAGTACGGACGCGGCAGGTTCGTGTCGTGCCCGAGGTAGATCGTCCGGCCGCGCTTGGTGCGGATCAGGCTGACGTTGACGTCGCCGAGCTTGAACGTCTCGCTGCGGCGCGGGTCGTCGTCCGGCAGGTGGCGGCGGGCGTAGTCCTGCAGTCCGCGCGAGGGGCCGCTCATCGAGACGACGTAGTCGAACTGGTCGCCGCGGTTGATGTCCATGCACTGGGCGACCGGGCCGAGCCCGTGGGTCGGGTACAGGTTGCCGTTGCGGGTCTGCGAGTGGGCTCGTCGCCAGAGTCCCTCGCCGGTCTTCGACCACTTGATCGCGCGCAGGTCGTGCATGTAGCCGGCCTCGCCGTGCAGCACCTCCCCGAGCAGACCGGCCCGAACGAGTTGCAGGGCGAGCATCTCGACCCGGTCGTAGCAGCAGTTCTCGAGCATCATGCAATGGCGGCGATGCTTCTCGGCCGTCTCGACCAGTTCCCAGCAGCCGTCGAGGGTGTAGCTGGCCGGAACCTCGACGGCGACGTGCTTGCCGTTGCGCATCGCGCAGGTCGCGATCGGGACGTGCCAGCGCCAGGGCGTCGCGTTGTAGACCAGGTCCAGGTCCTCGGTCTCGATCATCCGCTCGTAGTCGGTTTCGCCGCGGCTGTAACCGGTCGGCCTGGCGTGCCCGGCGTCGACGACCATCTGCTGCGCGCGGGCGGTGTGTTCCTCGCGGATGTCGCAGATCGCCGTCAGCCGGCATCCGGGAATCCGGGCGAGGTTGGCGACGTGCACGCGGCCCATCCCCCCGGCGCCGACCAGGCCGACTCGGACCTCGTCAATCGGCTTGTTGGTCAGCGGTCCGTCGTCGTCGGTCGCCTGGGCGAAGGCCCCCGTGGCCGGCAGGGCTCCCAGGGCGGCGAGCGCGCTGATCCGCAGGAAGTCGCGTCGATCGGTCGGGGGGAACGGCTGGCTGGTTGAATCGATCATACCTGGATCCTCCGAGATGGTGACAGGATACACCGGCAGGAGGGAGCGAGGGAGCCAGGGAGCCAGGGACCAAGGGAGCGAGGGAGCGAGGGAGCGAGGGAGCGAGGGAGCAAGGGAGCCAGGGAGCCAGGGAGCGAGGGAGCCAGGGAGCGAGGGTATCCCGTAGGGTGCGTCATCGACGCGGCCGACCGCGCTCTCATCCGACCCGGACGCTCCAGGCGTCGATGCCGCACCGCGTGGCAACTCCGCCCGTCGCCGCGACGACGCGGCGCGCAGCCAACACCGTTCAGCGCCGTGGCACCAGAAGACACTGCGAAGATCGCAGTGGCACACCGCCCGCGTCTCCCCTCGCTCCCCTCGCCTATCGTTCCGCCAGTGCGCGGAGGGCGTCGGGGCCGGGCAGGCCGAGGAAGCGGCGGAACATCTTCGGCTCGATCCGCGTCACGTCGACGAGCATCAGGCCGTCGAGGACGTCGCCGAAGTCCGGGTCGATGTTGAACGCCAGCAGCGATCCGTTCAGGCGCAGGTACTGCCGCAGCAGGATCGGCACGCCGCGGCGGTCGGACTCCAGTTCCCGCACCAGTTCCTCGACGTCCTCGATCCGCCGGACGCCGGCCGAGAGCAGATCGGCCGTGTCACGCGGGACCGGTCGCCACTTCGGCGGGTTCCGCGGTGTGACCAGGCGCGTCAGTTCGGTATCGAGTTCGTTGATTCGCAGGAACTCCATCAGCAGTTGCCGGCTCAGCGAGGCGTACTCGTTGCTGATGCTGACCGCCCCGAACAGTTTCTGGTGGCGGGGGTGCCGCACCACGTAGCGCCCGATCCCGCACCACAGCGTGTACAGCGCCGAGAAGTCCTTCTGATGGGCCGGGATGATGAACGAGCGACCCATCTCGAGCGCCGGTCCCAGGGCCTTGAACAGGTCCGGATCAAGCTGGAACAGCGACTGCGTGTAGAGTCCGTCGAGGCCCTGCGTCGCCAGGATCTGATCCGTGCGCCCCAGCCGGTAGGCGCCGATCATCTGCCGCGCAGCGCCGTCCCAACTGAACAGGTGCTCGTAGTGCGGGTCGTAACGGTCCAGGTCGATTTCGCGGCCGGTGCCTTCGCCGACCAGTCGGAAGGTCTGCTCGCGCAGACGCCCGATCTCGCGGAGCAGGTGCGGGATCTCGTCGGCCGCGGCGTAGTACACGCGGATGCTGCCGCTCTCCATCAGGCAGCGGTCGTCCGGCAGGGCGGCCAGTTCGCGTTCGAGCACCTCGACCGGTTCGGGCGCGACGATGGTCGCCTGTCTCCGGGCAGGGGGCGCCGGGCGCGGCGCGACGACCGCGGCCTCGCCCGCGTTGCGACCGGCCAACAGCATCGTCCGCAGTTGCAGGTGCGAGGTCAGTTGATCCCGGTCCAGGTGCCGCATCCGCCGGGCCGCGATGCGCCGCCCGATCCGCACGGCCACGGTCCGCGTCGCGGCGCCGTCCACCCCCGCGTTCGTTTCGGGCTCGGTCTCGTACAGCAGTACCGGGACCAGGTCGGCCCGCGTGTGCAGGGCGAGTCGGGCGGCCAGGCTGCTCCACAGCGGGCCGCGGTGCGAGACGCGCCCGGCCGGGAAGGTCACCAGGCAGTGCCCGCCGCGCAGCCATGCGAGGACATCGCGGAGCACGCCCGGCGTCGGGTCGCGCTCGACCAGGAACGCGATGCGTCGCAGCGGTTCGAGCGGGGCGGCGTCCGCGTCGAGCAGCAGACGCATGTCGTCGCGGACGGGTTCGATCAGGCTCGCGAGGATCAGTGGTTCGGCGCCGCCGAGCGGCGAGTTGCAGACGAAGACGGCCGGTCCCTGGACGGGGATCTGAAGCAGGTCGCCGGGGGCCAGCAGGGATTGCAGTCCGAGCGTTCGCAGGGCGCGTGCGGCCCAGTCCGGGCCCGAGGTCAGGGTGGGGTCCTGGGTCCGCAGGCAGTCGAGGTCGTGTCCGCGAAGGGGCAGGTCCCGCGGTGCCGAGGGCAGTGCGTTGGCGTCGGGAAGCAGTTGGGATTGAACCAAGCGCGAATCCCCGCAAGGTGGAAGGCTCATCGGTGAACGAGCCGGGTCACCTGTGCCAAGTATACCGCCGGGGGGCGCGGCGGGTGCGGTCAACTGCCGAATCGGGTCAGGAAGTCATCGATGGCGGCGTCGCGGCCGACGTCGCGGCGTTCGCGTTCGGACAGGTACCACTTGTGTTCCAGCAACTGGCAGTAGGTTTCGGCCGGGGTGGCGCCTTCGCGGCGGGCACCGGCGAGGCGTGCGATGGTCGGCTTGAAGACCTCGTTGACCCACTGGTAGGCGGCCCCGCTGAGGGAGATCGAGCGGTTCTCGCGGGCGGCGAGGACGGCCTTGTATTCGTGGATCTCGTTGAGCATCTGGCGGGCCTGCATTTCCTCGGGATCGAGCCCGGTCAGGGTGTGCAGCAGGTCACGGTGGAAGTTGCGATCGGTCACCTGGGCCCGCAGGCGCAACTGGTTGCCGTTGTCGGTGGCGTGCAGTTCGATCTGTTCGACCGCGAAGCCAAGCTGGTTGAGGGCCCGGACGCGCTGGTCGATGCGATAGCGTTCGTCGACCGCGATGACTTCCTCGCAGGTGATCTCGTTCCAGAGGCTCTCGTACTGGGTGCGGATCTGGCCGCCGATGTCCTCCTCGGCGAAGTGGGCCGGCAGGACGCCGAGGGCCTGCAGGTCGAGCAGGCCGCCGCAGACGTTCTCGTGCATGATCGCCAGGTCGGCCCGGCGCAGTTCGTCGGGCATCTGGGCGTGCACTTCCGACGTCTCCGCGTCGACCAGGTAGGCGGTCAGCCGGCCGGCGTCGCGGCGGTAAAGCGTGTTGGACAGCGAGCAGTCACCCCAGAAGACGCCCTTCAGGTGCAGTTGCACCAGCAGGCAGGCCAGCGCGTCGAGCAGGTAGACGCGGTAGCGTTCGAGGCTGCTGCGCTGAAAGAGCGATTCGTACGGCAGTGAGTTCTCGAGGTAGCGGGTCAGCAGCACGCTGACCTGCCGGCCGCCGCGATCGACGCGGGCGTAGCCGACCGCTTCGACCACCGGCAGGCGCATCGTCTCCATTTCCCGCAGCAGCCGGAATTCCGTTTCGGCCACGCCGGGGGGCAGTTCCTTCAGGGCGTACACGCGATCGTCGTAGTTGACGAACGTGACGGGGTGCCGGCTGACGCCCTGCGGGACGCTCTCGTGTCGCCTCGTGGTCGTCGGCCAGTCGGCGAAGTCGGTGCCCCAGGGGAGATCGACGAAATCGGGATGCCCGTGCCGCACCGTGGCATACAACAACCGGGAGCCTGTCGAGTGATTCATCTGGCGTGCTTTCGTGCGGGTACGGCGGTGCTGACAGCGTCAGGTCCGGGCCGGGCCCGGCGGGGCGGTCGACGCGTTGATTTCGAAGAAGGTCGGGATGGTCCGGCGGACTTCCCTCTGTCCGTCCTTGGCCAGGCTGCGCACGAGGCTGGTCGCGGCTTCGTAGCCGAGGGCCCGCGAGTCGCGGCAGACGGCGGTGAGCGTGGGGAAGACCGAGTTGCGCAGGTCGGTGTCGTCAAAGCCGATCACCGAGACGTCCTCGGGAATCCGCACGCCGATGTCGCGGGCCCGGTTCATCGCGCCGACGGCCAGCAGGGGGTCGGCCAGGAACAGGGCGGTCGGCCGCGGCGTGGCCCGCATCGCGAGTTCGATCAGGGTGGCGCCGCCGGAGACGGTTTTCTGCTGACGGTGGACCAGTTCCTCACGGAAGGGCAGGTCGTGATCGGCGAGGCACCGCTTGTAGGCCTCGAACCGGTCCCGCTGGTCGCGATCGAGAATGGTGTGCATTCCGAAAGCGATTTCGCGATGTCCAAGCTGGATCAGGTACCGGAGGGCCTTGTAGCTGTCGGGCCCGGAGTTGCCGTCGACGAAGTTGACGCCCGGGGTGTCGAATCGTTCGCTGACGACGACATGCGGAAAGCCCTCCTCGGCGACCATGCGGCAGGCGCCGCGCGAGGGCGTCAGGACGGTCCGCAGCAGGACGCCGCCTATCCCCTTTCGGGAAAAGAAGTTGCTGTACGTCTCGGTGGCTTTCTTTTCGCGGGCGAGGTTCATCACGACGATGTCGTACTCGCCGAGGTCCGAGAGCGCGGCGCAGGCCCCGTCGAGCACGGCCGCGTCAAAAGGGTGGCTGAGGGTGACCCCTTGGGTGAATGCCAGGGCGATGTTGGTGACCGTGCTGCGCTGGCTGGACCGGTAGCCGAGCGAGGTGGCCGCCTCCACGACGCGTTCGCGGGTCTTCTCCGCGACGGACTGATCGCCGTTGAGGGCTCGCGAGACGGTCGCGATCGAGACGCCGGCCTGTTCCGCGACGTCGCGAATGGTCGCCATAACGATTTCTCCCGATTGATGTTAGCGGGACCCATTATCGCTCCGGCTGCGCGTGACGCAACCGAATCTCGGCGGCCCCGGGGGCCGTTTTCCGTTCCCCGGCCGCTTCAATCCACAAATCTGCACGGATTAAGAGAAAAATCACGACCCACTATTGCTTTGCGTAATCGAGTTAGTATAAAAATACTCATCTTTAAACTTTGCGACTGGGTCGTGGGGTTTTCTGGTGCGACTGAAAAGGCTTTCATGGGTCGGGCTACGGACCCGAGGGGTTTGACATGTCAGAGATGCCGAAACTGCGGGACTTCCTGGAACTGCCGTACGAGGAGCTCGAGACGCTGAACCGGGCCGCCAAGGCCGCGCGGGTCGAGCGGGTTGCCTCGGATGCGCTGCGTGAGGAGCGGCAGCGCTACCTCGCGGACGAGAAGCGGATCAAGGCCGTGACGGTCTGCTTCACCGACCTGGAAGGGCGCCTGCACATGCTCGACTACGACAAGCGCTTCCTGCTGGCGTCGTCGGACAACCTGACCTTCGACGGCTCGTCGGTCCGCGGGTTCACCGAGATTTCCGAGTCGGACCTGCGACTCGAGGTCGACTGGTCGGCCTTCTACTGGCTGCCGAGCGATTACTTCGGGGCCGGCAAGGTCGTCGTCTTCGGCGATGTCCTCGACCGCGACGGCAGCCCGTTTCCGTCCGACTTCCGGGCCCGCCTGCGGGCCTACACCGATGAACTGCGCTCGGCCCGGCAACTCGAGGCGTACGTCTCGGCCGAGATCGAGGGGTTCCTGGTCGCCGGCCGCGACGCGGAGCGGCGGTATCACGAGACGGGTGGCTTCGAGCTGATTTCGACGGGGGGCTATTACCACTCGCTGCCGCAGGATCCGCTGCGGCAGTTCATCGACGGGGCGGCCGAGGTGCAGCGGGCGATGGCCTTTGACAACGAGAAGGACCACCCCGAGGTCGGCCCGTCGCAGTTCGAGATGAACTTCCGGTATGCCGAGGCGATCATCGCGGCCGACCAGATGCAGCTCTACAAGCTGATCTGCCGGCAGGTGGCGCACAAGATGGGGCTGACGGCCTCGTTCCTGCCGAAGCCGGTGACGGGGATCAACGGCAACGGGATGCACACGAACATCTCGCTGGCCCGGGGCGGGCGGAACCTGTTCTTCGACGCGGCCGGGCAGGACCGGTTGTCGGCGTCGGGTTGGGAGTTCGTGCAGAAGATCCTGGCGAGCGCGGACGACCTGTGCCTGGTGCTGAACCCGAGCGTCAATTCGTATCGCCGGCTGGATCCGAACTACGAGGCGCCGAACGAGATCAAGGCCTCGGCCGTCGACCGCTCGACGATGATCCGGATTCCGTTCGGCAACGAGCGTTCGGCCCGGATCGAGGTCCGCTCGGTCTCGCCGGATGCGAACCCGTACCTGCTGATCTACAGTCTGCTGCGGACCGGGCTGGACGGCCCCGACGCGCCGCCGGCCGAGGACAAGCGCCCGCGGACGCGGATCCTGCCGGACAACATTCACGCGGCGCTGCGGCAGTTCAAGCGCAGCGGATACGTCAGGGAGATCCTCGGCGAAGGCGTGGCCGGCAAGTACGCCGGGCTGAAGCGCGACGCGGCCAACCGCTGCCCGCAGGAACTGGGCACGCAGATCAAGAACGGCGAGATCATGTTTCATCACGAGGTGACCAACCAGATGCTCTGGAGCATGTTCTGAGGAAGGGAACAGGGAACAGGTTAAGGGAGCGAGGGAGCTCGGGAGCGAGGGAGCGAGTCGGGGGACGCGGAACAGGTCGAGGGAGCCAGCGAGCGAGGGGCGGTCGCTTGACGGATGCTCTGCGCGCGGGGAAGTTGCGGTGACGATCGGGGATGTTGAACGCCGGGTGTTCGGATGTCGCCGGGCGGTTTCCGATCGTCGTTGAGAACTGCGGAGGGGAAGCCTGGTCCTGATCCCCGCTTCGGCGCGAGTGACGGTGTCAGCCGCTTTCACCCCTGCGCTCTTTCACGGTTCACCCCGGGCAGGACGGAGTCGTGTTATGAAGACGGGCATCACACTGGCGGCGGTCTTGCTGCTGACGGCCGGCGCTCTGTCGGCTGAGGAGCAGCCGGCGACGCGGTGGGAGAAGACGATTGCGGCGTTCGAGGCGCGTGATCGCAAGAACAGCGTGCCGGCCGGGGCGGTACTGTTCGTCGGGAGTTCCAGCATCGTCCGCTGGGAGACGGCCGTGGCGTTTCCGGACCTGGCGGTGATCAACCGCGGGTTCGGCGGCTCGTACCTTTCGGACACGAATCACTACTACGACCGCATCGTCGCGCCGTACAGGCCGCGGGTGATCGTGCTGTACGCGGGCGACAACGACGTGGCGGCCGGGATGTCGCCGGAGCGGATCGCCCGCGAGTTCAGGACGTTCGCGGAACGGACGGCCCGCGAACTGCCGCAGACGAAGATCATCTTCGTGGCGATCAAGCCGAGCCTGGCCCGCTGGGAGATGTGGCCGACGATGGCGGCCGCGAACAAGCTGGTGGCCGAGCAGTGCCGCTCCAATCCGCTGTTGTTCTATGCCGACATCGCCACGCCGGCGCTGGGCGCCGACGGCCAGCCGCGCGCGGACCTGCTGCACGAGGACAAGCTGCACCTGAGCCCGAAGGGCTACGAAATGTGGAACCGGGTCGTGGGCGGGGTGCTGGCGGAGAGCAGGTAGGCAAGTACGCGTGAGCAGGCAGGCAAGTGGGGCGTTACCTTGCGTGCCTGCTCAGGTGTCTACTTGTTTACTGCCATGACGACGTTATTTGCCTTTGACGAAGTTGGCGATCAGCAGGACGGCGACGGCGCCGACGGTGGCGACGATCAGTTGCCCGACCAGGCCGGAGGCGGTCAACCCGGCCAGGTCGAAGATGACCTTGCCGACCAGGGCACCGACCACGCCGATGACCAGGCTGAAGAGGATCCCGTAACCCTTGCCGGCCACCAGTCGCGAGGCGATCGCCCCGGCCAGCATGCCCACGATGATGAAGACCAACCAGCTCATAGCACTCCGCCGCGTGTGTTCCCGGTCCGACCAGCGGACCGTTCGTCCCCGGGAGAGGACCCGCGCCGGCTACGGCTGACGGCGGTCGTCCCGGTTTCCGGTTCCGAGTTCCGCGTTCTCAGGGTTCGGCCTTCTCGATCTCTTCGCCGGCCTGCTCGAGTTCCTGCGAGAAGTCTTCCCAGGCCTCTTCGGCTTCCTTCTTGAGCCTGGCGAAGTTCTCCTTGGTCGCGTTGGCGAGGGCGTCGAACTTCTCCTGCGCGATGCGCTTCTTCTCTTCGAGCTTCGGCTTCAGCTCGGCCCACCTGGCCTTCGCGTCGTCGGCCAGGGCTTCGCCCTTCTCGCGCAGTTCTTCGAGCTTCTCTTCAAGCTGGTCGCGCTTTTCGCTCATCTTCTCGCGGAACTGGGCCAGCTTCTCCTTCGAGAAGGCCATCACCGCCTGGGCGGCTTCCTTGACCTCGCGCTTGGCGTCGGCCAGTGTCGTCTCGGCCCCGCCGTCGTCCGATTCGGCGGTTCCCTCGCACCCGCTCAGTCCGAGTGCCAGGCTCAGCAGCAGTACACCCAGGATTCTCATGGCTCGCTCCTTCTGTTGTTGCGGGCTCGTCCGGCCCGACATCTTCGTATTCGCCCGTTCCCGCGTTTCCTTCGCCTACATTGCATCCAGCGCGTCATCGAGGGTCGGGTAGATCCGGATCAGGCTGTCCAGCCTGGTGGTTCGCAGCACGCCGCGGACCTGCCGGTTGACGCCGACCAGGATCAGGTCGCGGCCCTGCAGCTTGAGGCCCTTCCGCAGGTTCGCCAGGGCACCGAGCGCCACGCTGGGCACGAACTTGACGTTGCCCATGTCGAGTACGACCGGGACGTTCAGCCGGTCGTTCGACGCGGCCGTCACCTCGGTGTCGAGCTGGTCGGTCGCGGCGTCGGTCAACTGGGCGGGGTTCACGACGCCGAGCAGGACGTCTTCGTGATCGCTGAAGGTGACGACTTCGTTCATGCGAGCGGTTCCTTGTCGGCTTGCGCGGCGGGTTCCCATGGCGCCCCGGGGCCCGCGCGGTATCATACGCGGACACGAGCTTCTGCCCAATCACCAGCCCCGGGCCAGGCGGCGGGAACGCCTTACAATAATCACCGATGAATGTAGCCACCGCCTTTTCCCAGCCGCTGCCGCCTGCCGCGGAGCCTGCGCTCGCGATCGTCGCGCGGCTGGCCGATGCGGGCTTCCGGGCCCTCCTGGCCGGCGGCTGCGTGCGGGACCTGCTGCGCGGCAGTTCGCCGTCCGACTACGACGTCGCCACCTCCGCCCGGCCCGAAGAGGTCGCCCGCGTGTTCCGCGCGACGCGCCGCGTCGGGGCTCAGTTCGGGGTCATGCTGGTCCGCAGCCGGCGCGAGTGGGTCGAAGTCGCCACCTTCCGGCGCGATGCCGCCTACGAGGACGGCCGGCGCCCCACCAGCGTGACCTTCGCCGATCCCGAGGAGGATGCCCGCCGCCGCGACTTCACGATCAACGGCATGTTCCTCGATCCGGTCGCGGGCCAGGTCCTCGACTACGTCGGCGGGCGCGACGACCTGGCGGCCGGGCAGATCCGAGCGATCGGCGATCCGGCCGAGCGGTTCGCCGAGGACCATCTGCGGCTGCTGCGGGCGGTGCGGTTCGCGGCCCGGCTGGGGTTCCGGCTCGAGCCCGAGACCGCCGCCGCGATTCGCGGCCACGCCGACCGCCTGGCGCGCATCGCGCCGGAGCGCCGCCGCGATGAACTCGAGAAGATCCTGGCCGATCCCGGCAGGGCGGTCGCGTTCGAACTGCTCCGCGCGGTGCAACTGCTGCCGCACCTGTGGCAGGACGCGGACTGGCCGGCGGAGCGCTGCGATGCCGCCGGGCGGCAACTGGCGGCCGCGCCGGCCGAGGCCGGCTTCGAGGTCGGGCTGGCGATTCTGCTGGACGTGCACCCGCTGAAGACCGTCGGCGCGATCTGCCGGCGGCTGACGTGTTCGAACCAGCAGCGTGCGACCGTGATGTGGCTGCGGGAGCACCGCGATGCGCTGGCCGCGCCCGAGGATCTGTCGCTGCCGGACCTGAAACGCCTGGCGGTGCACCCGGCCTTGGCGGCGCTGCGGGCCCTGACGCGGGCCCGGCAGGCCGACGCCGACCGGATGCTGGCCGCGTTCGATGCCCGGCTGTCGCGGATCGCGCCGGAGCAGTTGCGGCCGGAGCCGTTCGTGACCGGCCACGACCTGGCGGATCGCGGCGTGGCCCGGGGTCCGATCTACGCGGCGTTGCTGCGGGACCTGTACGAGCGGCAGTTGAGCGAGGAATTCGGCGTCCGGGCGGACGCGCTGCTGGCGCTGGACGAGGCCCTGCGGTCGCGCGGGGCGTCCTGAGCGGCGCGCCTTCCCCGTCCGCGTCCGGCGGCGTAAGCTCCCCCAACGCACGGGAGGTGGCTATGCCTGACTTGCTGATCGAGCGCCAGGAACGGCGGTTGGAACTGACCCTGAATCGTCCGGCGCGGCGCAACGCGCTGTCGCGGGACCTGATCGTCGAGCTGACGGGCGCGCTGCGGCAGGCCGAGGCCGACGACGAGATTCGCTGCGTGATCCTGACGGGGGCCGACCCGGCGTTCTCGGCCGGGCTCGATCTGCGCGAGGTGGCCGAGTCGAACGCCGAGCAGGCCGAGCACGACGCGAGCAACCTGCTGACGCTGTTCGAGACGATCGACAACCTGGCCAAGCCGGTGATCGCGGCGGTCAACGGTCCGGCGGTGGCGGGCGGGGCCGGGCTCGTATCGGTCTGCGACCTGGTGATCTGCGGGGCGTCGGGACTGATCGGGTACCCGGAGATCAAGCGCGGGCTGGTGGCGGCGATCGTGATGACGTACCTGATCCGCCTGGTGGGGGAGCGGAACGCCAAGTGGCTGCTGCTGACCGGCGAGAACCTGTCGGCCGAGCGGGCGCTGGCGTTCGAACTGTGCAACGAGGTCGTTCCGGACGCGGAGTTGCTGCCGCGGGCGCGGGCCCTGGCGGACCAGTTGGCGGGGTATCCGCCGGTGGCGCTGACCAGCACGAAGCTGCTGTGGAACCGGGTGCGGGACGTCAATCACCGCAGCGCGGTCGAGGAGGCCCGCAAGCTGAACGCGTCGATGCGGCTGACCGATGAGTCGCGCGAGCAGATCGGGCGGTTTTTCGGCAAGTAGCGGTGGCATCGGGTACACTCGCGAATCTTGACGGACAGGCGTATTTCGAGGGGCAAGGCACGATGGCAAGTCGTATTCGTGAAATCTCGCAGCTTGGCCAGGCGATCTGGCTCGATTACATCAGTCGCGAACTGCTGGATCGGGGCGAACTGCGTGAACTGATCAACGAGGGACTGGCGGGTCTGACGTCGAACCCGACCATCTTTCAGAAGGCGGTCGCCGGCAGCAGCACCTACGACGATCAGATTCGCGAACTGGCGATGGCCGGCCGATCGGCGCTCGAAATCTACGAGCAGATCGCGATTCGCGACATCGGCGACGCGGCCAGCCAGATGCGGAGCGTGTACGACGAGACCCGCGGACGCGACGGCTACGTCAGCATCGAGGTCAACCCGCGGCTGGCGAACGATACGGACGGCACGGTGGCCGAGGGGCGCCGCCTGTTCCAGGCGATCGATCAGCCGAACGTGATGATCAAGGTGCCGGCCACGGCCGAGGGGCTGCCGGCGATCGCGACGCTGATTTCCGAGGGCATCAACGTCAACGTGACGCTGATCTTCTCGGTCGACATGTATGACAAGGTGATGCAGGCGCACCTGGCGGGGCTGCGGGCCCGGCACGAGGCGGGTGGTTCGCTCGGGCGGGTGGCGTCGGTCGCGTCGTTCTTCGTCAGCCGGGTGGATTCGCTGGTCGACAAGCAGTTGCAGGGTCGGATCGACGGCGGTGCCAGCGGGCTCGAATCGCTGCTCGGCCAGGCGGCGGTCGCCAACGCGAAGATCGCCTACGACGCGTACAAGAAGATCTACGAGGGCGAGCCGTTCGCGGCGCTGAAGGCGGCCGGGGCCCAGGTGCAGCGTCCGCTGTGGGCCAGCACCAGCACGAAGAACCCGGCCTATCCGAGTACCAAGTACGTCGACACGCTGATCGGGCCCGAGACGGTCAACACGGTTCCGCCGAACACGCTGGACGCGATCCGGGCGCATTCGAGTCCGGCCCGGACGATCGACCTTGACGTCGAGCATTCGTACGCGGTGATCGAACGGCTGGGCGCGGCGGGGATCGACTTCGCGGGCGTGACCGGCGACCTGCTGACGGCCGGGATCAGTTCGTTCGCCGATTCGTTCGAGGCGCTGCTGGCGGATGTGGAAGCCAAGCGGGCCAAGCTGGTCGCGAGCTGAGCCGATGCCGGCGGACGGGCGGGCCCGGGCGATTCTGTTCGATCTCGACGGGGTCATCACCGACACCGCGGACCTGCATTACCGCAGTTGGCAGCGGCTGGCCGACGAGCTGGGACTGCCGTTCGATCGGGCGATCAACGAGCACCTGCGCGGGCTGAGCCGGCCGAAGAGTCTGCGGATCGTGCTGGCGGACCGCTGGGAGGACTTTGCCGAGTCCGAGCGGGCCGCGCTGCTCGAGCGCAAGAACCGTTACTACCTCGACAGCGTGGCGGCCATGTCGCCGGCCGATGCGTTCGGCGGGATTCCGGAACTGCTGGGCGACCTGCGGGCGGCGGACGTGCGGCTGGCGGTGGCGTCGTCGAGTCGCAACGCGCGGGTCGTGCTGGAGCGGTTGCAGTTGCTGGCGCGGTTCGATGCGATCGCCGACGGCAACGACGTCGAGCATTCCAAGCCGGACCCGGCCGTCTTTCTGTGCGCCGCCCGGCGGGTCGAGGTTCCGCCGTCGCGGTGCCTCGTGATCGAGGACGCGGCCAGCGGCATCGAGGCGGCCCGCGCGGCGCGGATGAAGGTCGTCGGCGTCGGCCCGCCCGAGCGCGTCGCCCGAGCGGACGCAAGGGTCGAGCGCGCCGAAGACCTGCGGGCGGACACGCTGCTGCGGCTGCTGGCGAAGGCCCGGCAGGCAGAGTGAGTCAGCAAGTAAGCAAGTAAGCAAGTAAGCAAGTCAGCAAGTCAGCACGTCAGCAAAGAAGGGAACAGGGAACAGAAAGAGAGAGAGGACCTGCCGACTGTTCTCCATCTCGCTCCCTCGCTCCCTCGCTCCCTCGCTCCCTCGCTCCCTCGCTCCCTTGCTCCCTCGACCTTAGCTCCCTTGCTCCCAGCGAGACGCTATACTGACCCGCATGGTGGTACGTTGCCTGGCGACATCCCTGCTGGTCTTCGGTTTGCTGGTGGCGGCATGTGCGGCCCCGGCGCCGCGGCTGGCTTCGCCGGTCCCGGTCGATCGGGCCCGGGCGGCGGTGGCGGCGGCCGAGCGGGGTGAGGCGGACGCGATCTACCGGCTGGTGGAACTGCTGGACGATGCCGACGGCGGCGTGCGGATGTACGCGATACTGGCGTTGCGGCGGCTCACCGGGCATACTTACGGCTTCGTTTACCATGGCACGCTGGCGGAGCGGTCGGCGGCCATCGAACGCTGGCGGACCGCCCTGCAGGAAGGACGCGTCAAGGTCGCCGGTGCCCAGCACGCCGCCGACGGTGCGTCGCAGGCGGCCACTTCGGGCGAGTAAGAGGAGCGGGTCGTTCGCATGGGACACGCGGGACTCAAACTCGAACTGACCAGCGATCCCGGGCAGTTGCAGAAGGCCCGCGAGGGGATCGAGGCCTGGATCCGGGGCATCGGCTGGGCACCCCACGACATCGCCGACATGGTCCTGGCCGTCGACGAAGCGCTGACCAACGTGATCCGCCACGGCTACCAGGGCGCGACCGGGCAGCCGATCTACGTGACCGTCGACGCCCTGGCCGATCGCCCCACGGGCGTCGGCGTCCAGATCCGGATCCGCGACTTCGGCCGGCAGGTGCCGCTCGACAAGATCTGCGGCCGCGATCTCGAGGACATTCGTCCCGGCGGCCTCGGCGTGCACATCATCAAGAGCGTGATGGACTTCAGCGAATACCGGCACATCAGCGACGGGGGCACCGAACTCGTCATGCGCCGCTATCCCCGCCCGAAACAGGAGGGTGACCAGGCCAAGCCGGCCGGTCCCGACCCCGAATGAGCGACGCCAGCCCACTCAAGATCAAGATCGACCGCAACGACCGACAATGCCGCGTGACCCTGGCCGGGGACGTCGACATGGGCTCCGCCCCGGTCCTTCGCAAGGCCCTGCTGGAGGTGATCGAGACGCCGTTCGACCGGCTGGTGCTCGACCTCGCCGGCGTCAACTACATCGATTCGTCGGGCGTCGGCACGATCGTCGAACTGCGTCGCCGGACCGACCGCAGCGGCGGCGACCTGGTCCTGGCCGGCCTGCAGGAACGCGTTCGCAGCGTCTTCGAGATCACGAAGCTGGACAAGTTCTTCACGATTCTCGATGACGCCGAAGGAAACGCCGCGACATGAGCACCCGCCCGCACTGGGCATTGCAACTGCCGACCACCGTCGGCGCGGTCGTCCGCAGCGGCCTGCTGGGCCTGGTCGACATCGTCGTCTACGTCGGCGGCATTTCGTGGCTGCTCGGTCGCGTCGGGGACCGGTCGGCCCGGGCGCTCGTGCAGAAGAGCGCCCGCATCCGATTCGCGTCGATGGCCGAGCAGTGCTTTCGCTTCGGCGTCCGCAGCCTGCCGATCGTGATCGTCGTTTCGTTCTTCATCGGCATGATCCTGGCCCTGAACCTGGCCCCGACACTCGAGGACTTCGGACAGGTCGAACAGGTCGCGACCGTCGTCGCGATCGGCATCTTCCGGGAACTGGGCCCGCTGATCACGGCCGTGCTGCTGAGCGGGTTCGCCGGCGCTTCGATCGCGGCCGAACTGGGCGCGATGGTCGAGGGCGAGGAGATCAAGGCGCTGCGGGCGCACGCCCTGGACCCGGTTCGATTCCTGGTGGTGCCGCGGGTGGTGGCGACCGCGACCATGATGGTCGGACTGGTGGTGGTCGCGAACGTCTGCGGCGTGCTGGGCGGCCTGTTCACCGGCGTGTTCGTGCTGAAGATCAGCCCGGCGATCTACTTCGACCTGACCCAGGCCGCGGTCGGTCCGAAGGACTACTTCACCGGGCTGACCAAGTCGCTGGTCTTCGGCGGACTGATCGCCGCGATCGCCTGCTACGAAGGACTCGGCGTCCGCGGCGGAGCCGAAGGCGTCGGCCGGGCGACGACCGTCACGGTGGTCATCTCGATCCTGGCGCTGATCGCGGCCGACCTGGTGTTCGCGACGATCTTCTACACGCTCGGGCTTTGAAGCAGTAAGCAAGTGACCAGGTGAGCAAGTGAGCAGTGGCCAGTAGGCTAGGTTCTGTTGGATGGATCCAATCGCGTTGTTGCCGCCGTCAAAAAGTGAAGGAGTGAAAGGGTGAAAGAGGGAAGAACGTCGCGAAACCGCCCTCTTTCACTCCTTCACATTTCCACCTTTTCACGGCCCTGGCAGCTCATTGGCATCCGTCAAACACGACCTGGTGAGCAGCGGCGCAACGGCGGACGGGCGCGTCGACACCGCCCAAGAGCGGTGGCACGTTTCGTTCGCGAGCCCTGTACGCTGACGCCTGTAGACGGTTGAGGTCGGAGCACGTGACAGATCCGTTTGGTATGCGCACCCGATGAGCCTGCTGATTGGTATCGATGAGGCCGGGTACGGTCCGCTGCTGGGGCCGCTGGTGGTGGCCGCCAGTGCCTGGCGCGTGCCGGATGCGCGTCTCAAGGATGATCTCTGGGAGGTGCTGGGCGACTGCGTCACCCGCAAGCCGCGGCGCGAGGACTGGCGCCTGCACGTGGACGATTCGAAGACGGTCTTCTCACGCAGCAAGGGAATCGGAACGCTCGAACGACAGGTGCTCGCCTTCGCCCGCGTGGCCGGGCTGGCGACCGACACGCTTGAGAACCTGCTGCAGGGCGTGGGCGGACAGCCACTGGCCGCCGACGAGATCCCCTGGTATCGGCCGGCCGATCTCCCGCTTCCGCGGGCGCCGAAGACCAGCTTTGCCGCGGTGGCCGACCGGCTTGGCCGGACGATGGACGCGGCCGGTGTCCGCTGCGTCGGTCTGCTGGCCGAGGTGGTGACCGAGCCGCGTTACAACCAGCGTGTCGCCCAGACCCGCAACAAGGCCGCGGTGCTGCTGGAGCAGGTTCTGCGGCTGATCGGGCGGGCCACGGCGCGGGCGGGCGACCAGCGGGTGCTGGTGCGGGTTGACCGCCTGGGCGGGCGCGCGAATTATCTGGACGCTTTGCGATCCGCCTTTCCGGGACGTCATATTCATGTGCTGAAGACCAGCGAGGCGTGCAGCCGGTACCGCCTGGCCGGATCGGGCGGGGACTGGTTCATCGAGTTCAGCGTGGATGCCGACAACACGCACCTGCCCGTCGCGCTGGCCAGCATGCTCGCCAAGTACCTGCGCGAAGCGCTGATGCAGCGCTTCAACGCGTACTGGCGCGACTACCTGCCGGAACTGCGACCGACGGCCGGCTACTACACCGACGCCCAGCGCTTCCTGGGCGAGATCGCACCGGTCCTGCCACGCAGCGGACTGGCCCGCGATGCCTTTGTCAGGCTACGCTGAAGAAAACCGGCCGCGACACATGGGAACCCCATACGATGCCATGCCCTCCGACCAGGCCCAGCCGACTTGCAGGATGTCCGTCTTGAACCGCCCGGCGCCGAGAACCCGGCCCGCCCTGACCGCGTGGCTTCCGGCCGTGCTGGTCGGACTGATCTGCGCGCCGGTATCCGCCGACCCGGGGACACCTCCCGGGCCGCCCTGGCTGCCGGAACTCGGCGAAGCCTTCACGCTGTACTACGCCGGCGAGGACCAGCAGGTCATGCAACGCTGCCGCGAGATCCTGCAGCGCGGACCCGGGACCGAACTCCGCCGCCAGGCGCTCCTGCTCGACGCATTCGTCCGGCTGCGCGGATCCGAGCGGGCCGAACGCGCCACCGCCCGACTCTCGCTCGGCGAACTCGCCGCCGACAACCCCGCCTGGCTCGATCGACCCGAAACCCAACTCGCCGTCGGACGCGGACTGCTCGAACTGGCCGAGACCTCCGCCGCCCTCGACCAGTTGGCCCGCGCGATCGAGGGCTTCGCCCGGCAGCAGCGCACCGCGCGCCTGCTGGTCGCGCTGGCCACCGACGCCGAGGCCTGGAGCCGGCACACCGAGTGGGAGCGTCCGCCGCTGGGCCGCAACATGCCGGCCATCGCCGATGTGCAGCGGCGCGAGCAGGTTCGCGACCAGCAGCTTGACGCGATTCGAACCCGGGCGGCCGAACTGCCCGGCAGTGATGCCTGTCTGCAGGCGATCGATCTGGCGTGGGCCCGGGTGCGACTGCGGCGCGGCGAGACGGCGGACGCGCTGCGGCAGTTGCGCGACATCGTCGCCCGTCCGCCGTACGAGGCCGCCTGGGCGGCCGCGGCGCTGGAACTGGCCGACCTGGACCCGGCTTCGGCCGCGGACCTGCTCGAACGCGTCGTCGACGCCGGTGTCGGAGAGACCGCCCAGACGGCGGCCGACCGACTGCGCGACCTGCGGACGCCGCGCCTGGATCTCGGGCTGCCGCGGACGGTGGCACCCGAGACGCCGGTTCCGCTGAAGATCACCGCCCGCCGGCTTGCCGATCTGCAACTGGAGGTGCGGCGTCTGGATCTGCCGGCCTGGCTCGCGAGTCAGCAGGGACGGTTGCTGCCGGCGCGATTGCCCATTGCCGGTCCGCTCGTTCAGCAGCAGGGTCCGCTCGATCCGGCCGGGGCGCCGCCGGAACTGCGACTGCCGAGCGGACAGTACGTCGTCGTCGTTCGCGGCCGGGCCGCCGACGGTACCGAGCGCGAGCGGCGTGAACTGCTGGTGGTCTCGAGCCTGTCCGCCACGCTCTTGACCGGTCCGGGCGAGGCCGTGCTGTGGACCTCGACCCCGACGGCGACGGCCAGCTTCTGGCTGCACGGTTCCTTCGTGGGGCGGGAGATCGCCGTGCGCGACGGGGTCGCCCGCTTCAAGCTGCCGGCCGAGCGGGCGATGCTCAGCGACGACCGCTGGGTGTGCCTGGTGCGGTCCGGCGACGAACTGACCTGCTGCACGGGACGGGCGGCGCGTCCGAGCCGCGATGGTCGCCCGGCGGCCTCGGTGGCGTTGTCGCTGGCGCCGGTCGAGCCGCGGGTCGGTCAGACGCTGACGGTGTACGGGCTGCTGGTTCGTCCCGGCGAAGTGCCGGCCGGCGAGACGGTCACGCTTGATTTGGTCGATGTCGACGGGCAGGTCCGCGGCGCGCGCCAGGTCACGGCACGGGCGGATGGTTCGCTGCTGACCCGCATTCAGATCGACCCGGAACTGGCCGGGGCGTCGTTGACGATCCAGGCCCGCATCGGCGAGGCGCGGATCGAGACGCTCTACCGCCGCGCGCGGTTCAACGTACCGGCCGACGATGCGGCCGATGTGCGGATCGCGCTGGAGGTGCCGGCGCGGCTGCCGCTCGACGCGCGCATGCTCGAGGGGACCGCCCGGATGTGGTCGCCGACCGGGATTCCGGTGGGTGGTGTCGCGGCGACGGTGTCGGCCCGCGCGGTGCGTCTGCCGGATGCGGAGATCGAGCAGCCCATGCCGGGCCAGCGGATCCAGGAACGGCTGGACATGGTCAACGCGGACGGCACGTTCGATTTTGCCTGGGGTCTGCAGTCGTACGAACTGCCGGACGGTCCGCTCGCACTGGGACTGCGGGCCGAAGTGTCCGGCTGGGATTTCCGCTCGGTCGGAATCAGTCGCACGGTCCTGCGCAGCGACGAGCCGGTTCACATGTGGCTGCATCTGCCCGGGCGGGTGCAGGCCGGTCGGCCGGTTCCGCTGCGGATCGGCTGGGCCGATCCCGAGGGACTGGCGGCCACCGCCCGCCCGACGCTGACGATCACCGGGCCGGACGGCATCAGCAGCCCGAGCCTGATTCCCGCGCCGGGGGGCCTGTTCAGTGATGCATGGTCTCCCCAGGCGGTCGGGCGGCACGTCGTCCGGGCGGAACTGCCCCTGGTTGCCGGTTCGCCTGCCGTTGCGGAACAGGTGGTTGAAGTTGCCAGCCTGCCCGAACACGCCGACGTCGTCAGCCGCAGGTACGTGGCCACCTGGGACGCGGCCACTGATTCGCCGCGGGTGCGGGTGCGGGTGACGCCGCCGAACCGGACTTCGACGCTGCTGATTCTTGATGATGGCGATCCGGTCGCCGCGGCCGAACTGCCGCCGGGTGTCGACGAGGTGTCGCTGCCGGCACCGGATACGCTGTCGGCCACGGCCCGTTTGCATGTCGTGGGACGTACCGACGCGGCGGTCGCCTGGCTGGCGAGCGAGTCGGTCGGGCGACCGGAGGATGGGCTCACGCTGACGGCGGTCGTTGATCGACCGCCGGATGGTCCGGGTCGCAGCGCGGCGGTGACCGCGACGTGCGCGGGACTCTCCGAGGGCGAGTCGGCCCTGGTGACCGCCCGCCTGGTATCCACCAGCGGCGTGGGTTCGGTGCCCTGGATACCGGCGCCGGTCAGTGCGCTCGATGGTCCCCAACTCGGACGGTTGCGGGTCAGTACGACGCTGCCGGGCGGGGTGGCCGCGATCGCGCCGCCGCGTCCGCCGCTGCATCCCGAGACGCTGGCGGCGCTGCATGAGGGGACCGCGCACTGGCTCGACAGTCGCGCCGCGGCCGACGGTCGTGCCCGTCTGCGTGTGCCGCTTCCGCCGGAGCCCGGCCGGTTCCTGCTGCTGCTGACGGCCCGGACGGCGGACGGGAAGCGGGCGGCGGCGACGATTGCATTCGACAC
The DNA here is from genome assembly GCA_030428945.1 of Phycisphaerae bacterium. GTDB lineage: Bacteria > Planctomycetota > Phycisphaerae > UBA1845 > Fen-1342 > JAUIEC01. Next base: position 457,586 of record JAUIEC010000002.1, read on the forward strand.
GACCGCTGATGTGTCGCTCGAGACGGAACTGCCCGAGGCGTGGCTGGTCGGCGATCGGCTGGTCAGCCGGGTGACGATTCGGAACCCGGGCGAGGCGGCCTGGGAGGGTCACCTGCAGGTCGACGCCGGACGCGGGCTGGAACTGCTGACGGCGCGCGGCATGGACGGTGCCGAGGTGTCGGTCGCGCGGACCGGCGGGGGGGCCGCGCGGATCGCGCTGCACCTGTCGGCCGGGCAGTCGCGTTCGCTGCGACTGGGCTGGGAAGCGACGCGGCCGGGGCGCGGGCTGGCGAAGTTCGTGCTGTTGTCCGGCGATCGTCGTCAGCAGGTCCGGACGCGGTCCTACGGGGTGGCGGCGGATGTTGCGGGGGGGGCGGGTCGCCAGGGTGTCGCGTTGTCGCGGAGCCTGTTCCGCCTGCAGCCGGCGACGGGTCCGGAGGCTGTGACATCGAGCGCGGGCTCGGAGTGGGTCCCGGGTCAGGAGAACCTGCGCGAGTACGAGCGCGTCGCGGTGGCGCCGGACGAGGCCGTTCGTCCGGGCACGGTGCTGCTGGTGCAGGAGGAATGGGACAGCACGGCCGCGCTGAACGCGGTTCGCTGGCGGCAGTCGGTGCCGGCCAACTGCGTGACGGCGAACGCCGGGGACGCCGGGGGTCCGACGATCGGCTACCGGACGCGTCTGGTTCCGGGTCAGGTGCAGTTCGAGGTCGAGCAGGCCGGGCCGGGGCGCCTGGTGCACGAGTGGGTGCTGGTCGCGGCCCGGGCGGGCGCGTGCCAGGTGCCGTTGCCGGAGGCCTCGACGGAGGTTGGCCCGATCAACTGGCAGGCGGGTCCGCTGCGGGTTGTGGTGCGGGATCTGACGAGATGACGGAATCTCGTCAGGAGGCGGTTTTTTGGATTTGCGGGGATCGGATCACACGACTACACTTCGCGTGATTCGATCATTCCGAACTTCGCCGTTTGCCTTCTGCGTTCACGCGGGCGAGTCGAGGGCATGCGGACGCGCGAATCGATCCGAGGAGACGTAACATCATGGTTCCCCGTTTGCGACTTTTGGGCGGTCTGGTTGTCGCGCTTTGTCTGGCAACGTCGGCATCGGCCGATGCCCAGCTTGACCGGGCTCGGCATCTGTTTGCCCAGCAGGACTACGCCGGCGCGCAGGAAGCTATTGCCGCCGTGAACCGGGCGGCGCTCACCGACGGCGAGCGGGCGGAACTGGAGCGGCTGACCGGCCTGTTGCCGCAGGCCATCCAGTCGGCCGAGCAGGGCGAACGCGACAAGCTCGCGGCCGACCAGGCCTACCAGCAGGGCGAGTGGAGCAAGGCCCGCGAACTGTACGGCGCGGTCGTCTCGAACGAGTACGCCGCACTGGAACTCAAGCACGTCGCCCGCGTGCAGCTTCAGCGGATCTCCGACCGGATGCGGCTCTCGGATGCCGCCCGGCCGACCGGTCCGGTGACGACGCCGCAGACGCGGCAGTCGGTCCAGCCGGCCGCTCCCGCGCAGCCCGTGCGGTCGGCCCCGCCGAACCGCCCGATCAGCACCGTGGAAATCGAACCGGTCGCTTCCTCGCCTCGCTCGACCCAGGTCGCCAGTTCGGAGCAGCCGCAGATCGTCTACGTGCAGCCCGAACCGGCCAACGTCTCGCGGCAGACCCGCTCGAGCGTCTACACCCAGCCCCCGCAGCAGCAGCAGGCCACGCCGTCGCACACGACGCAGGGGCCGCGACCCACGGTCGTCCGGATGCAGACGCAGCAGACGCCGGTTCAGCAGCAGCCGCAGCAGCAGCCCTACGCCCCGCCGGTCGAGACGATCAACATCGACACGGCCCCGAGCGTCAACACCGCGACCAACAATCCGTTGGCGGGCTACTCCGCCACGCCGCAGGTTGCGACCGGACCGCTCAGCGTGGTCGGTGAACTGCGGGCCTCGGACAACCTGCTCTGGCAGCGGGCCGTCGCGAAGCTGCAGGAAGCCGCCAAGCTGATCGACGAGTCGATCGCGGCCGAGGATTTCGACGAAGCCCGTCGACTGGCCGAGAGTGCCATCCAGGTGGTCGAAGCGAGCCGGGCCTACGCCCAGCCGCCGCAGCGCTACGAGGATGCCCGCCGGATGGCGCTGGATCTGCGGGACTGGGTCGCGGATGCGGCCGAGGAGAACGCGATCCGCAAGGCCGACGCGCAGCGGGCGTCGATCACCGAACAGATTCGGATCCGCCAGGAGCAGCAGAACGCCCTGCGGGCCGAGAAGGTCGAGCAGCTTTTCAACACGGCCGCCCAGCTTCACAAGGAGCGGCGATTCGCCGAGGCGGCCGAGGCGATCCGGCAGTTGCTGACGCTGGAGCCGTCGAACGACGAGGCACGCCTGCGGCTGGACCTCTACGAAGAGTTCGCGTCGCTGGCCGACCAGGAGGCGATTGACGAAGAGGCCTCGCGTCAGGCCCGGCGGGTCTTCGCCGACACGGAAGCGGCCAAGATTCCGTGGAAGGACGACATCCTCTATCCGAAGAACTGGCTGGAGATCAACGCCCGTCGCCGCAGCGCCGATGCCGGATCCGGGGCGGCGGACGAGGACTTCGAGCTGAACGCCCGTCTCGAGGAAGTGCAGCCGGAGATCAGTTTCGTCGAGCAGCCGTTCGACCAGGTCGTCGACTTCCTGGTGGACCTGAACAAGATCAACATGTCGGTTGACTGGGAAGACCTCGAACTGAGCGGCATCGAGCGTGACAAGCCGGTCACGATCAAGCTGAACGAGGTCGCGCTGCGGACGGTCATGTCCGAGGTGCTGGCCCAGGTCGGCGGCGACGTGCAGCTTGCCTACGCGATTGGCGACGGGCTGCTGCGGATCGCGACCAAGGAGAAGCTGGATCGCGACAAGTACATCCTGGTTTATGACATCCGCGACCTGCTGGTTCGCGTGCCGCGTTTCCGGAACGGACCGCGAATCGACCTGACCCAGCAGTCCGGCGGTGGTGCCGGTGGCGGTGGCCAGAACGTCTTCGGCGGCAGCCAGGGCGGCGGCCAGGACGACGACGACGAGCAGGGCCAGCAAGGCGATGACCAGCAGGACCCGCAGGCGATCGAACTGATGGACATCATCCGTCAGACGGTCGAGCCGGATTCGTGGCGCGAGACCGGGGCCGGCGACGGTGCCCTCCGCGAACTGAACGGCCAGTTGATCGTCTACAACACCTCCGATGCGCAGCGACAGGTCCGCGACCTGCTCCGCCAGTTGCGGGCTCAGCGGGCGCTGATGATCAGCGTCGAGTCGCGCTTCCTGACCGTCTCGTCGAACTTCCTCGAGGAAATCGGCGTCGACATCGACTTCGTCTTCAACGCCGGTAACGCCGGCTTCGACCCGGCCTTCAACAACCAGGGCCAGGGCCTGTTCGACTCGTTCACCGGTGGCCGCGTGCTGATTCCGCGGCAGTTCAGCCGGAACGGGTTCTTCCCGGCCGTCCCGGCCGGTGGTGTCGCGTTCACGCCCGCGGGCAACCCGGCGCAGCCGTACGGCAACGCCGCGTTCGTGCCGCAGGGTGGCAGCGGGGTGGTGCCGAGTTCTTCGTACCTGACTCCGATCGGTGCCCAGCAGGGTTCGCTGAACATCGTCGACCCGTCGGGTCTGAACACCGGCATTCCGGGTTCGATCGCGCAGTCGGCCGGCTTTGGTCCGGCGTTGAACATCGCCGGTTCGTTCCTCGACAACCTGCAGGTCGACTTCCTGATTCGGGCCACGCAGGCCAACCGTCGTTCGAGCGTCGTGCAGGCCCCGCGCCTGATGATGTTCAACGGCCAGCGGGCCTGGGTCGCGATCACCCGCGACCGCCAGTTCGTCAGCAGTGTCACGCCGCAGGTGGCCGAAGGTGCCGTCGGTGTCACGCCGCAGACGGGTACGGTTTCGAGCGGTAACAACCTCGACGTGGAAGGCACGATCAGTGCCGACCGCAAGTACGTCACGCTGACGGTCCGGATCGGTTTCGCCGGCGAGCCGACCCTCGACGAGTTCGAAGTTCAGCGGCAGAGTGGTAACTCGCCGGGCATCTTCATCACGCTGACCGACCAGGAACGCCAGGCGATCAACACGACCGTCTCGGTTCCGGACGGCGGCACGGTTCTGATCGGTGGCCTCAAACAGGTCGGCGAGATCGAGATCGAGGCCGGCGTGCCGGTCCTCAGCAAGATCCCGGTCCTCAAGCGGGCCTTCACCAACACCACGACGGTCAAGGACATTCAGACCCTGCTGATCCTGCTGAAGAGCAAGATCATCATCCAGAGCGAGGCCGAGGAAGAAGCCTTCCCGCAGATGCGGTCGGCCGGCAACTTCTAAGCCTCGCCATGCGGACGAGTCTCATGCGGCGCCCGGTGTCAGACGACATCGGGCGTCGTTCTGTTTCCATGCGCCGGGCGGCGTGCTTCGCGGTGCTTGTCGCGTCGGTCACGCTGGGCGCTGCGGCTCAGGATTCCGGAGCGCCTGCGGGTGCACGCCAGCAGGACGCCGGTCCCCGGCCGTTCCGCCCCGGCATTCAGCTCGACTGGGCCCGACGGGCGGTGCATGTGATGGCCGAAGTGGTGCAGGACCGCGGTCCGCTCGAGTTCGTCGCCTGCTGGCCGGGCAAGGAGCACGAGAGCCTGGTCCGGATGAACTGCTCGGCCGGTGACCTGTTCATGGCGCTGGGGCTGTTGGGGTTCGAGGCCGGGCGTCCGCCGCGCTGGGACGCGGCCGGCGCGTACACGGCGCCGACCGGTGACCTGGTGGATGTCACGGTTCGCTGGAACGCTGCGGATGGTCCTCGGACTGACAGCATGTTCGGGTGGGTCCGCAATCGCACCGACGGTTCGGCGGTGGTTCCGTTGCCGTGGGTGTACGCGGGTTCGGTGCGCGGGCCGGGTCCGGTGCTGCGGAGTGACGACAGTGGTTCGGGATTCGCGGTTGTCGATCAGCCGGACAGTTTCCTGCAACTGGACTTGCGGCAGTCGAGCCAGGACAGCCTGCTCTGGCTGGCGGCCAATCCGGAGGCGGTCCCGCCGCGGGGCGCGCCGGTCACGCTGATCCTGCGTCCGGCCACGGTTCCGGCGTACGAGGCGACGCTCGATGCGCGTGGCGATCTGATGTTGAATGGTGTTCGGATCACGGCGGCTGAACTGGCGATCCGGATTGACCTGGCGCGCCGTCTGGATGCTTCGTACGAGCTGTCGATCACGAATCAGGCCGTGCTGAAGTCGGACGTGTTACGGCTGCGGGCGGCGCTCGAGCGGGCCGCGCTGCCGGCGGGAAGCTGGCGGATCCGGTAGCTTGAGGAAGGGGCCAAGGGGCGAGGGAGCAAGGGAGCCAGGGCGCGAGGGAGCGAGCGGAACGCAGTCCCCCACCCTTCGGCTCGCTGCGCTCGCTTAAGGATGGGGCACCCGTCGCGAGGGCGCGAGGTGGCTCTGGTGCGGATGGGGCACTCGTCGCGAGCGGGCGAGGGGGGGCGCCGGGTGTGTGCCACTGCGATCTTCGACGATCTTCGCAGTGTCTTTCCCTTGCTCCCTGATTCGTAGGGTGCGTCATCGACGCGGCCGACCGCGATCGTGTCGACCGTGGAAGCCGCAGGCGTCGATGCCGCACCGCCTGGCCGTGCGCGAAGTGGCTCTTCTGTGTCGCGGTCCTCGTTCGGTGTCGCAGCCAAATGCAGTCCCCCACCCTTCCGCTCGCTGCGCTCGCTTTAAGGATGGGGCACCCGTCGCGAGGGCGCGAGGTGGCTCTGGTGCGGATGGGGCTCCCGTCGCCAGGGAGCGAGGAGGGACGCCGGGTGTGTGCCACTGCGATCTTCGACGATCTTCGCAGTGCTCTGGTGCCACGGCTCTTGAGCTCTTGAGCAGTGTCTTCTCGACGAGAGGTGATCCCGCGCCACAGCGGGCCGGGTGTTGCGTCCGTGATCGATCGCGTTCGCGCGACGCCGACGTTCGCGCCGCGATCGTCCCCGGGTACCCCCCCACCCAAGTTCATTTTCGGTGCCAAACCGAAGCGGCGGTAGCGGGTAAACACCTGAAGTGTTCGTAACGCCCGCCCGCGAAAGATGTTGAGCGCCCGATTTTTCCGGGAGAGCGGACGTGGTCGCGGCAGGCACCGGTGCCCCGGCTTTCAGCCCAGCCCGAGCAGCTCCTGGACCTTCTCCAGCAGCACCAGCTTGTTGACCGGCTTGCTGATGAAGTCGTCGGCGCCCGATTCCTCGCCACGCTGGCGGTCGCCTTCCTCGTTCAGCGCCGTCACCAGGATGATCGGAATCTTCGCGAACGCCTCCTCGGCCTTCAATTCGCGACAGACCTCGTACCCGCTGCGCTTCGGCATCATGATGTCCAGCAGCAGCAGATCCGGGACGGCGGCGCGGACCTCCTCCAGAACCTGCTCGCCGTCGCGGGCCCTGCGGATCGTCAGGGCCAGCGGCTCCAGGTAGGCCTCGAGCAGTTCGAGAATCTGCGGATTGTCGTCCGCGATCAGAACGGTGCGGGTGTCACTCACGGTGCTGTCTCCAGTCGTCGCCTGCATTTGTACCAGATTCAGGTCCGCGTGCAATCGCCGCAACACCGCCTCCGCCCGACCCGCGATTCGCGACCGCAGACGCCGCAGGTCATCCCGATCGTCAACATCCTCCCACGGCGCCGTCTCCACCAGCCGAACCCCGGCCACCTCCGCCGCCGCCCGGGTCTGCGCTGCCACCGCCGATGTGCCCCACGCGATCCCGCTGAACAACCGCGGACAGGCGGCCGGCAGGGCGATCAGGTTGTAGCCACCGTCCCGGCTCGGACAGATCGCCGCGTCGCCGTCCGCCAGCGCCGCGGCCGCCTGATCCAGACGGTCGCCCGGCAGGTCCGGGGCGTCGGTCCCCAGCACGATCAGCGGAACCGGGCTCTCGTCGAACAATCGCCCGGTCAGTCGGATCAGCCGCCGCCCGAGGTCGCCTGCGCCCTGCGACAACACGCGGGTCCCCGCGGCCCAGTCCGGGAGGCTGGCCGGCAGCGGGTCGAGCGCCAGGTGGACCGGTCCGTCGGCCCAGGCCAGGGCCCCGGCCACGACGGCGCGAGCCATGGCCTCGTGGGCGGCATGGGCGCCATCCCGGCCAAGGGCGGGGATCAGGCGGGTCTTGGCGGTCCCGGGGGGCCCGGCCTTGCCGAGAATCAGGATCCGGGTCATTGGAGACGCCTGCCTTGTCGGAAAGCTGGGGGCGGCATATATTGCCATGCGGCCGCTGGTGCGGTCCGTCTTGCCAACCCGCCGTCCGCGAGCCGCGTCGGTGTGTCAAGCTGCAAGATGGCTATCCATCTGGAGTTGCGATGATGATGAACACGAAACACGCTGGCCGCAGTACGCGATGGGCGGGGCTGGCGCTGGCGGGGCTGGGGCTGGTGGCCGGGGGATGTGCCGGTTTCCAGACGAGCCAGTTGAATCTGCTGGGGACGTCGCTGTTCCCGTTCGTAGGCAGCGACAATACCACCGACGGGGTGGTGACCGACCCGACCACGGGGGACGGCGGCTTCTTCGGCGGCGTGGGTTCGGGCGTGACCGATCCGTGCCTGGAACCGGTCAACCGCAAGTTCGTGACGATTTCGCTGCAGAATCAGAGCGACGACATCATCCATTACTTCCTCGCCTTCGTCGCGTTCGTCAACACCGACACCCAGACCGGGGCCGTCTGCCCCGACGATCTGGAACTGTATACCAGTTTCGGCTACCAGTTCATTCCCGAAGGTTCGGATCGCGCGTTCGGCGACTACTGCATCAGCGGCCCGGCCCTGCTGTACTTCCACGAGACCGGCAACTTCCGCAACGCGGGCGCCGGGGCCTCGGCCTTCGCGTCGGCGATCGACGAGGCCCAGGGGTCCAACGCGACCTTCGACAACTTCTTCGGCGCCGGCGGGGCAACCGTCCCGGTCATGGATCAGATCCTCTGGCACAACCCCGGCACCGGGGAAGGCGCCGCCCTGCAGGTGGCCAGCATCAACCCGAATCCGTGCGACTTCGGCCTCGTGATCGCCACGTCGCAGTGCGCCCTCGATGCCTTCTACTACGTCGACGACAACGACCTGCCGGCCGGTTCGACCGCGCTGGGGCCGGGCTCGGCGCGACGCACCCCGAACGAGATTCAGGGTACCGGCTGCACGACTGGCTTCCAGGAAGCCTTCCACAGCCTGGCCCCGTCGGGCATCACGGCCGCGCTGGCGGGTGAGAACGAGTTCATCCGCGGTGGCATCCTCCGCTTCGTCTTCATTCGCGAAGACGTGACGCCGGCGATCCCGCAGTTGCTGTGGGAAGTGGTCGACGACATTGGATCGATCGTGCACGAAGTCGATCCGCGTGCCGCGGTTTCGCCCTGAGCCTCGAAACCAGGCAGCCTCAACCCAAAGAGCCCGCGCCGCCCTTCGCGACGCGGGCTCTTTGCTTGAACAAAGTAAGCAGATGAGCAGGTGAGCACGTCACCACGTCAGGCGGGGGCGGCGTCTTGAACCTGTGCTTCCTTACCGGTACACGAACCCGACTCCGCCATCATTCACGCTTTCGCTCTTTGACGCGTTCACCGCAAGAGGGTCAGCCACCGGAGGCCGGGTCGCTTTCGTTCTCCGGTTCGGCGGCGGGTTCTTCCTCGACGTCGGGTTCGTCGGCGGTGATCGGGGCGGCCGGGAGGCTGGCGAGTTGCCGCTGCGCTTCGGCGTGGGTCGGGTCGGCCTGCAGGACCCGCTCGAAGGCGGACCGGGCTTCGGTGAACTGCGAGGTGTTCTTCAGCAGCAGGCCGTGCTGCATCTGCAGGCCGAGGTTGTTCTCGTCGTAGTCGACCGCCTTGCCGGTCAGTTCCAGCATGCTGAAGTACGAGATCGTCCGCAGCAGTTCCGCCTGCACGATCATCACATCCACCACCCGCCGCAGCGTTTCGGCGGCCGTCACCTCGTTACCGGCCTGCAGGCGGTCCGAACGGGTGCCGTCGGGGTTCAGTTCGTACTGGCTCTGGTGCAGGGCGCGCAGCACCTCGAGCTGCGTGTTGTAGGCGGCGTAGAGTCGTTCGACCGCCTTGAGTTCGGCCGGGGCGGCCACCAGTTCGCGGCGGGCCAGCGAGACCAGTCGGCCGCTGTCGATCAGGGCCTGGTCGAAGTCCTGTCCCTCGATCCGCAGCTTGACCAGGTACTCCCAGGCGGGCAGGGTGTCGCCGGACTCGGACGCGACCGCCCGGGTGATCTTCTCGAGCGCCTGGGCGGCGTCGCCGGTTCCGCGATAGGTCCGGGCCAGCAGGGTCAGCAGTTCGGACCGGTCCTCGTCGGGCACGTTGGACTCGGCCCGTTCGAGGTAGAACTTCGCCTGCCGGAAGAGCTTGCTGCGGGCGTAGAGCTTGCCGAGGCCGTAGTTGGCTTCGTACTCGGTCGGTTCGATCGCCAGGACGGCGTTGTAGCGACTGCGGGCGCGGTCTGTTTCGCCTTCGACCAGGGCCATCTCGGCGTCGAGCAGGCTGGCTTCGATGTTGGCCTCGTCGCGCAGCAGGATGATCCGCACCAGGTTCTTGGCCAGCAGGAAGTTCTCGTTCTCGAAGCGCGTCCGGGCCAGCGCGACCAGTTCCGGAATGGTCAGGTCGTTCAGGTTCTCGAGTTGTTCGTCACCGCCGGCAGCCTGGGGAGGCGGGTCCAGGTCGGTCATGCTCTCCTGCCCGGCCGCCGGCGACGCGCCCAGCGTCAGCAGACCCAGTCCAAGCACCAACAGCAAACTACGGGCGGTACCCATCACGCACTCCTGTCCACCGGCGGCGATGCCGGCATGTCTTTCTCTACCATCGGCCGCGCGCGTCGTGTCGCCTGCCGCAAAAAAAGCGTGTCCGTCGGTCTCCGAAAGCGAACCCGGTCAGTCTTCGGCCGACGGCAGGCATCGCCTGCGGACCAAGTTCAGCGCGGTCAGGGCCGCTCGCTGCCGAATGGCGGCGCGGGTCGCGTCGGATCCGAACAGGCACCGGCGGACGGTCGTGCCGTCCGGTCCGGCCAGGCCGATGTAGACCAGGCCGACGGGTTTATCGGTCGTTCCGCCGGATGGGCCGGCCACGCCGGTGGTCGCGAGCGCCCAGGTTCCGCCGAGTATTCGGCGGGCCCCGTCGGCCATCGCCCGGGCGACCTCTTCGCTGACCGCGCCATGCGTATCGAGCGTGTCGCGGGGCACGTCGAGCAGCGATTCCTTCAACGCGTTGGCGTAGGTTACGACACCGCCCCGGTAACCGCGACTGCTTCCGGGCACGTCGGTCAGCATTTCGCCGACCAGTCCTCCGGTGCACGACTCCGCCGTCACGAGTGTTTCTCCGCGGGTGGCGAGCATCGCCAGAACCGCTCCCGGCAGCGTTTCCCCGTCCCGGCCGTAGACGTAGTCGCCGAGCCGCGCGCGGATTTCGGCTTCGCTGCGGTCGAGCAGGGCGTCGGCTTCGGGGGCCGTTTCGGCCGTCGCGTTGATCCGCACGCCGACGAGGGCGTAGGCGGCGGTCGTACCGACTTCGGGGTTCCGCCCGCGCTGCATCAGGTCGCGGATGCGGTCTCCCAGGTCCGATTCGCCGAGCCCGAACGATCGCAGGATCCGGCTGCGGATCACCCGGCCGACGGGCAGATGCGGTCGAACCTGGGCCTCGAACATCGCCCGCATCTCGCGCGGCACGCCGGGCAGGCTGTAGACCGGGGTCCCGCCGATCCGGACGTGCACGCCGGGCGCGGTGCCGCAGTCGTTGGGCAGGCTCCGGCCGGTTCGTGGCCGGAGGGCCTGCACGCTGTTCCGGGCGGGCATTTCGCGCTGGCGTTCGGCGAAAAATGCGCGGATCCGGGCGAGGCTATCGGGGTCCTCGACCAGATCGGTCCCGGCCGCTTCGGCCAGTGCGGTGCGGGTAAGATCATCCGCGGTCGGTCCGAGTCCGCCGGTGACCAGTACGAGGTCGTGTTCGGCGGCGGTCTGTTTCAGTACGTCGACGATCAGCGGCAGTTCGTCGGCCAGGGTGGCGTGGCGGGTCGTGCGGATGCCGATGGCGGCCAGTTCGCGGGCGAGCCAGGCGGCGTTGGTGTCGACGGTCTGTCCGAGGGCGAGTTCGGTGCCGATTGAGAGGATGAAGGCCTGTTGCATGGGCGGGTCACTGCGGGTTTGCGAATCCGCGGATATTCTATGCGAAGAGCTGGGACCAGGCACGATGGGGAAGCGCGGATGGAAACGATGACGCTGGGCGGCGCCGTACAGTATGAGCCCGCCCGCTGGATGCAGGTCGGACCGGTCCAGGTTCCGGCCGCTTACGGGGATGTGGCGGACGAGTACCGGGCGGCCCGCGAGGGTCTGGTGGTGGTCGAGCGTGGCGACCGGGGCCTGATCCGGGTCGCGGGTGCCGACCGGGCGACCTGGCTGCACAACCTGGTGACCAACGCGGTGACGACGCTGGACGTTCACCGGGGCAACTACGCGTTTGCCGTGGACGTGCGCGGGCGGGTGATCTTCGACCTGAACGTGCTGACGATGCCGAACGAACTGTGGCTGGACGTTCCCCGGGCGGCGGTCCCGGTGGCGCTCGCGCATTTCGACGGGCACCTGTTCACCGAGGAGGTCGAGGTGCACGACGCGACCGACAGTCACGCCCGCCTGGCGGTGACGGGTCCGCTGGCGGCGGAGTGCGTGCATCGCCACGGGGCCGGCCAGTTGCAGGCGATGCCTGACCTGGGGCTGGCGAGTTTCGGGGGCGACGCGACGCTGTTCCGGCACGACCTGGCCGGGCTGCCGGGCTTTGAGCTGATCATGGAGCGGCCGCTGGCGGTGGCGATCTGGAACCAGTTGGTCGAGCGCGACGGGGCCGTGCCGTGCGGGTACGAGGCGATCGACGTGCTGCGGATCGAGGCGGGGATTCCGTGGTTCGGGCGCGACATCGACGAACGCGTGATTCCGCCGGAGACCGGGCAGGTCGAGCGCGGGATCAGTTACCACAAGGGCTGTTACCTCGGGCAGGAAGTGATCGAGCGGATGCGGGCGTACGGATCGATGGCCAACCACCTGATCCGGGTGCGGATGGCCGAGGGCGACGGCATCGCCGAGCAGTCGGAACTGCGCCAGGACGGCAAGGCGGTCGGTCGCCTGACGTCGCTGCGGGCGCATCCGCTGGAAGCGGGCTGGGTCGGGCTCGGGTACCTGAAGTCGCGGGCGTCGGCGACCGGATTGACGGCCGGGGAACCGCCGCGTGACGTCGAGGTGCTCGCGTAGAGGGTTACGAGATGGCGGAGCACGTGACGCGCGAGGTCGTGGTCGGAACGGACAGTGGCGCGATGCGCGGCACGGTCGCGGTTCGCAAGGGGCCGATGCGGCTGCGCGGACTGGTCGACACGGCCCTGGCGCTGACCGAGGCGCTGGCCCGCCGGGCGGACCAACTGGTGGTGCTGCAGGGCAAGTCGATCTCGTGCCAGGCGGGCTGCGGGGCGTGCTGTCGCCAGCTTGTGCCGATCGCGCCGCCGGAGGCGTTCTTCCTCATGGATGTGCTCGAGAGTCTGCCGGCGGAGCAGGCCGCCGCGGTGCGGGACCGCTACGTGGAGATCGGGCGCGTGCTCGAAGACGCGGCGATGATCGATGAGATGCTCGATCCGCCGGCCACGCTCGAACCGGTGCTGCCGATCGCGCAGCGGTACTTCGAACTGCAGCAGGCCTGTCCGTTCCTGGTCAACGAGTCGTGCGGGATTCACCCGCGGCGGCCGGTGGCGTGCCGGGACTACAGCGTGACGAGTCCGGCCGAGCGTTGCGCGGATCCGTACGGCGGGGCGATCGACAAGGTTCCGATGCCGCTGCCGTTGTCGGTTCCGCTGGCGCGGGTGACGGCGGCGGTGACCGGGGAGAAGCCGCAGTTGCTTCCGTTGTCGCTGGTGCCGCGCTGGTGTGCGGCGCATTCCGACCTGGCGACGCGGACCTGGGACGGTCCGGAACTGTTCGACCGGTTCGTGCACGAGTTGCGGTTGCAGTATCCGGTCCCGGACGAGTCCTGATGGCCGGCGCCTCACCGCCTCAGCCGTCGACACAACTGGTGGTCTGTCCGGAGTGCGACTACTCGCTGCGGGGGTTGCCGGCCGGCCATGGGTGTCCGGAGTGCGGATTCGCGTTCGAGCCGGGCACGCAGGTGTTTCATGGCTATCGTCGGCCGGGGCTGCTGGCGCGGATGCTGACGCTGGTGCTGCTGGCGGTCGCGGTACCGCTGGCGACGCAGGCGCTGTTCGGGGCGGTCAGCGGGGCGACGACGCAGGCCGAGTTGCTGGCGCTGATCGGGTGGGGCGGGCTGGTGGCGTACCTGCTGTGGGTGGTCTGGCAGCGTCGTCAGCGGCAGGCGCGCTGGTACGTGCTGCTGGATTCGCGGGGGATCACGTACCGCGAGGGCGACGAGGAGATCCACATCGCGGGGGGCGAGGTGTACGCGGCCGAGTACAGTCCGTTCTCGCACGGGATTCTGCTGATGAACGCGGACGGCAAGATGATCGGCTACGTCCCGGACCTGAAGCAGCCGCACTATCGCGAGATCGCGGCACTGCTGCGGGCGATCCGGCTGCGCGAGCCGGAGTGGAAGCGGGAGGCGTAGGGGGAAGAGGGAACAGGGAACCGGGAACAGGGAACAGGGAACCGGGAACAGGGAACAGGGAACAGCAGGGAACAGGGAACAGGGAACAGGGAGCCGGAGTCGCTTGCTCCCTCGCTCCCTCGCTCCCTCGCTCCCTATCCCAGGCGTTGTAGGGTGCGTCATCGACGCGGCCGCGGGGCTTCCGTCGACCCGCGACGCATCGAGCGTCGATGCCGCACCGCCTGGCAGCTTCAACCGCCGGCGGAATCAGCTCGCGTGCAGAAGACACTGCTCAAGAGCTCAAGAGCAGTGGCACGATCGCCGTGGGATGCGTCTTCGATGCCGCGCCGCCCGGCTGCATCCAACGCAGTCCCCCACCCTTCCGCTCGCTGCGCTCGCTTAAGGGTGGGGCACCCGGCGCTCAACGGTGGGGCACCCCCCGGCGCTCAAGGGTGGGGCACCCGGCGCTCAAGGGTGGGGCTAGGGGGAGAGGGAACAGGGAACAGGGAACAGGGAGCCGGAGTCCCTTGCTCCCTCGCTCCCTTGCTCCCTCGCTCCCTATCCCAGTCCTCAGCGCAGGTCGATCAGGTCGGCTTCGGCCGTGATGGCGATCGGGTCGATCGTCAGGATCAGGGCGTCGCCGCAGTAGAAGTCCTGCGGGGCGGCGAAGAAGTCGCCGTTGAAGTAGTTCAGTCCGCTCAGGTCGAAGTCGCCGAGGAATTCGCCGGTGAACGGGTCGTAGTCTTCTTCGGCCAGCAGTTGCAGTTGCTCGATGCAGGGGTATTCGAGCAGCAGGGTTTCGCCGTCGAAAACGAAGACGCCCTGTTCGATGCCATCGACGAGGAACACCAGGTAGACATCGAAGCCGGTCAGGTTCTCGAACCCGATCAGGTTGATGTCGAGCAGTTCCTCGACCACAAGCTGGTCGCGGATGTCGACGATCACATCGGCGTTGTCCTCGATGACCACGACGGTGTCGGCCGCGTCGCCGAGCAGGATCAGGTCGTTCGAGCGCGGGTCGATCGTCTGCACGTCGCTGACGACCTGGTTGATGTTGATCTCGAGTTCCTCGAGGACGTCCTCGAGTTCGATGTCCGGGCAGCCACCCATGGTCGCCCCGATCAGGGCGGTCGCCAGCAGCGCGATCAGGTTCTTCTTCAGCATGGTTCCGTGCTCCTTTCCGAGTCGTTTCGGTTCTGTTGCAAGCGTGAGGGTCAGCGGCGGCGAATCACGCGCCGCTGCGGCTGGACGGTGGCCCCGACCCAGCGGCGACCATCCCAGCGGTGCCCGCAGTTCGGGCTGTGCCGGTGGCCCTTCAGGGCGACGATCCGTCGGCCGTCATAGTAGTGATTGCAGGCCCGCGTGCAGACGTGGGCCCGCGGCGCGCGGGCCGTGGCACGCGTGCTGGCCACGATCCAGTGCCTGCCTTCCCAGCGATGCCCGCAGTTGGGGCCGTGCCGGTGTCCCTTGAGGACGACGAGCTTGCGTCCGTCGTAATAGTGGTGGTCGCAGGCCCGTGTGCAGACGTGGGCCCGGCTGGCCCCGCCCGTCCGGATGATGACCCAGCGGTTGTTGTCCCAGCGGTGTCCGCAATTCGGCCCGTGGCGGTGGCCTTCGATCACGACCAGTCGGCCGCCGCCGTCGTAGTAGTGGTGGTGGCAGTCCCGCGCGCAGATGTGCCGCTCGGTCCGGTGGACGTAGATCTCGTCGTCCCGGTCATCGCCGCAGCCGGGCAGCGCCAGCAGCAGCAGGGTGGCAAGTACGACCGTTCGCATGGCAGGACTCCTGTTCGTTGATTCGGCATGGTATCCGCTCGTGGGGCCGGCCGCACGCGGACGCGGCCGGACCCGTGTCGGACACCGCTCCCCCGCAGTGGTTAGTCGGTCCTTCCGCGAAACGTCCCCCGCGGGGTGGTGAAGGGATGCCGGCGGGGGTGCGGGGCGCGGCGACGGCCGGCGGCGTATCATCTCGCGTACGTTGGGGGGGGCGGGAAACGAGATGCTGGCGTTCTACACCGACTGCTTCGTGCTGCCCCTGCCGCCGCGGCACCGTTTTCCGATGGAGAAGTACGCGCGGTTGCGGCGGGTGCTGGCCGATCGGTCGGACGGGCCGAGCCTGCGGATCCCGCCGGCGGCGACGGATCGGCAGTTGCTGCGGGTGCACACGCCGGACTATCTGCGGCGGGTCGTGCAGGGTGCCCTGGCGGCCGACGAGGTCCGGGCGATCGGGTTTCCGTGGTCGCCGGCGCTGGTGGAGCGCTCGCGGCGGTCGACCGGGGCGACGCTGGCGGCGTGCGCGGCCGCCTGTCGGGACGGCGTGGCGGTCAATCTCGCGGGTGGAACGCATCACGCCTTTGCGGGGCAGGGGGCCGGGTTCTGTGTCTTCAACGATGCGGCGGTCGCGGCCCGCGATCTGCAGGCGGTGGGGCTGGCCGAGCGAGTGCTGATCCTGGATGCGGACGTGCACCAGGGAGACGGGACGGCGGCGATCTTCGCGGGTGATGCGAGCGTGTTCACGTTTTCGATTCACGGTGCGGAGAACTATCCGTTCCGCAAGATGTCCGGGGACCTGGACATCGGGCTGCCGACGGGGACGGATGACGAGGGGTATCTGGCGGCGCTGGGCGGGGGGCTGGATGCGGCGCTGGCGTTTGGTCCGGACCTGGTGATCTACCTGGCGGGTGCCGATCCGTACGCTGGGGATCGGCTGGGCAAGCTGGCGTTGACGCAGGCGGGGCTGGCGGCGCGTGACCGGCTGGTGCTGGAGGCGTTCCGATCGGCCGGGGTCCCGGTCGCGATTGCGATGGCGGGCGGGTACTGCCCGGAGGTGGAGCGGATCGTGGAGATCCACGCGCAGACGGTTCTGCTGGCGGCGGAGTACCAGAACGTTGCCGGGTGAGACCGTGCGGGCGCGGACGGAACCGCGGGGGGCGTGGGGGTTGATCGGCTTCGGGCTGGGCAGGCTGGTGCGGGACGGTTAGCTTACGGGCATGGACAGAATCGCCAAAGACCGTGCCAACTGGGTGCTGGAAGATCACTTCCGGATGCGCGGCCTGGAGATGAGCCGGATCGAGACCTTCACCGACGCGGCGTTCGCGTTTGCGCTGACGCTGCTGGTGGTGTCGTTCGAGGTTCCGGAGAGCTACGCCGATTTGAAGCGGGCCCTGATGGGGGCGCCGGCGTTCGCGGCGAGTTTCGCGATCCTGATGTTCTTCTGGTGGGGGCATCATCGCTTCAGTCGCCGTTTCGGCCTGGAGGATGCGCCGACGATCGCGATCAGTTGCCTGCTGGTCTTCATCGTGCTGATCTATGTCTATCCGCTCAAGTTCGTGTTCGGGGCCTTCGCGACGTGGCTCGGCTGGCTGGTGGGGGGCGGCAGCCTGGCCGGGAAGCCGATGACGGCCGAAGACCTGAACGGGTTGTTCGTGATCTACGGGCTGGGTTTCTTCGCGATGAGCATGGTGATCGCGTGGCTGAACTGGCACGCCCTGCGGGTTCGCGAGGACCTGGAACTGAACACCATCGAGATCTTCGACACGCACGCCGAGATTCGCCAGTGGATCGTGTACGGCTCGGCCGGTCTGTTGTCGGTGGTGCTGGCGGTCGTCATCGGCCAGACGCCGCCGGGTCTGCCCGGCTTCGCCTACATGCTGCTGCCGATCGTGATGCCGTGGCAGGGTATCGTGCAGCAGCGCAAGCGGATTGCGTTGCTGGCGATTACGACGAAGAAGTAGGGAGCCAGGGAGCCAGGGAGCGAGGGAGCCAGGGAGGGCCACTGCCCGCCTGCTTACCTGCTTACGTGCTCACTTGCTTACTTGCTTACCTGCTTACTCGCTGGTTTCGTCCCTGGGGATCGGGCGGCCGTGGGGGTCGTGGGTGGGCTGCTGCACTTCGTCTTCGAGTTGCCGTCGCATCCCGGGGGTGGTGATGTGCTCCAGCCGTTCGGCGGGGGCGTGCAGGTGGTCGCTGGGCAGTTCCAGGTGCTGGTCGAGGTAGGTTTCCCACAGGCGGTGGGCGCCGACCAGGTCGCGGGCCCGGCGGCGGCCGGCGGGAGTCAGGCTGGCGTCGTCGACCAGTGCGGCCCGTGCGAGGCGGCGGAGCGCCAGGTGCGCGATCCAGGGGCGCAGTCCGCCGGCCTGTTGCAGAACGGCGACCATTTGCGGGCGGGTCGCGGTTCGGCCGGCCTCTTCGAAACGATAGAGCAGTCCGAGCAGGTCTTCTTCGGCGATCCGGAGCGTCAGGTCGAGTTGTCGCAGGGCCCGGCGGATCAGTCCGTGCCGTGGGCCGGCCACGACGGCGACGGCCAGCAGTCCGCCGGCGACGACGGTCATCATGCCGGCCGTGCTGGTGTCGACGCCGGGATAGCCGAACCAGCCGGGCACATGCAGGGCGCCGAGGTGTCCGAGCAGGGCGGAGAGCGCGGCGACGGCGACGCTGATCAGGAGCATCCCGAGCAGCCGGTCGGTCAGCAGGACGGCGGTGGCGGCCGGGACGATCAGCATGGCGATGACGAGCACGCTGCCGACGCTTTCGAAGGCGACGACGGTGGTGATCGCGACCATGGTCATCAGCAGGTAGTGCAGCCAGGTGGCGTCGAACCCGAGCGTGGTGGCCAGTTGCGGGTCGAAGGTCGAGATCTTCAGTTCCTTGTAGAACAGGGTCACGAAGCCGACATTGAGCAGCAGGACGATGCCGTTGGTGAGCATCGCGCGGGGGACGTCCCAGCCGAGCAGGGTGACGGTGTTCAGCGGGCTCGGTTCGAGCGCGCCGTACAGGACGCAGCCCGGGTCGAGGTCGACGTTGCGGGCGGCCCGTTCGAGGATGACGAGTCCGATCGCGAAGAGAGTCGTGAAGACGACGCCCATCGAAGCGCCCTGGTCGACGCCGCCGCTGCGATGGACGGCCTGGGTCAGGGCGGCGGTCAGCACGCCGACGACGCCGGCCCCGATCAGCATCACGCTGCTGGCGCGACTGCCGGTCAGCAGGAAGGCGAGCGCCAGGCCGGGCAGGACCGCGTGGCTGATGGCGTCGCCCATCATGCTCATGCGGCGCAGCACCAGGAAGTTGCCGAGCAGGGCGGCCGACATCGCGCACAGCGCGCCGATGATGACGATCTGGGTGTCGAGCAGGGTCCAGATCACGGCCGCTCCTCCAGGGCGTGGGGGCTGGCGGGTGGTTGTCGGTCGCGGTCCTGGTGCAGCAGCAGGGCTTCGAGTTTCTGGATCATCTCCGGGGCGAGGACGTGTTCGATCTGGTCGGCGTCGCGGTCGACGTGGCTGGGGGCGATGTCGGCGTGCTCGATCAGGTAGAGTTCCCACAGGCGGTGGTTGCGGGTCACGCGGGCGGCGTGGCGCCGGCCGGGTTCGGTCAGGCGGATGGCGTTTGGTTCGGTCGGGACGACGAGCCCGGCCCGTTCGGCCGCGGAGATGGTCTGGGCGAGTTGCCGCGGGGACCACGAACGGCGGGCGAGCAGTTCGTTGCGCCGCACGCTGGGCGGGTGGTTGGCCATTTCGCTGAGTTCGTAGACGGCTCGCAGCAGGTGCTGGCGGGCGATCTTCCGACGGAGTTCGGACTGGCGCCAGGCGCGGCCGACCACGCCGCGGGCCGGACCGGCGAGGAGGCTGACGAGGAAGAAACCGCTGGCGACGAGGACGATGACGGCGCCGGCCGGCGTGTCGGGCAGCAGTGCGCTGAGCAGGGCGCCGACCAGGCTGCTGACGGCGCCGAGGACGGCGGCGCCGACGACCATGGTGGGCAGGTGTTCGGTCCAGAAGCGTGCGGCGGCGGCGGGGATGATCAGCAGGGCGACCATCAGGATCAGCCCGACGGCCTGGAGTCCGACGACGGTGACGCCGACGACGAGGACCATCAGCGTGATGTCGAGCGCGACGATCGGCCAGCCCTGCGCGCCGGCGTACTGCGTGTCGAAGCACAGCAGGGTGAATTCCTTGAAGAGCAGTCCGCAGGTGCCGGCGATGACCAGCGAGGAGGCCAGGATCAACTGGGCGTCGGAGGCGATCATCGAGGCGGTCTTGCCGTAGATGAAGGATTCGAGTCCGGCCGCGCTGCCGGTTTCGAGTTTCTGGATGATCCGCAGCAGGCAGACGCCGAGTCCGAAGAAGACGCTGAGGACGATGCCGAGAGCGGCGTCCTCCTTCAGACGGGTCCAGTGGACCAGCAGCAGGATCGCGCCGACGCCGAGTCCGCCGGAAAGGGTGGCGCCGAGCAGCAGGCCGGGCAGGTTCTTTCCGTCGAGGCCGAGCGCGCCGAGCACGAGGAAGGCGCAGGCGATTCCGGGGAGGGTCGCGTGGCTGATCGCATCGCCGAGCAGCGAGCGTTTCCGCAGGAGCATGAACGACCCGATCACGCCGCTGGCGAGTCCCAGCACGGTCACGCCGCCGACGACGATCCGCGTGTTGTAATCCTGCAGCGTCAGGACGCGAAACAGGTCAAGGTCGGGCACGCAGGGCCTCCGATCCGGTTCATTCCCGCGAACCCCGGTTGCGGGCCAGGGCGTTGGCGGCTTCCTCGAGCAGCGTCAGGCGTCCGCCGTAGGTCTTTCGCAGGTTCTCTTCGGTAAACACGTCCGCGGTCGGGCCGCAGGCGACGATCCGCATGTTGAGCAGGACGACGGCGTCGAAGTACTCGGCCACGGTCTGCAGGTCGTGGTGCACGACCAGGACGGTCTTGCCGGCCCGCTGCAGGGTGCGGAGGACTTCGACGATCGCCCGTTCGGTCGACGCGTCGACACCGGCGAACGGCTCGTCCATCAGGTAGAGCCGGGCATCCTGGGCCAGGGCGCGGGCCAGGAAGACGCGCTGCTGCTGGCCGCCGGAAAGCTGGCTGATCTGTCGCTTGGCGTAGTCGGCCATCCCGACGCGGTCGAGGGCTTCGAGGGCGACGGCGCGGTGCCGGCGTCCGACCGGTCGGAACCAGCCGATCTGTCCGTAGCGCCCCATCGTGACGACGTCGAGGGCGTTGACCGGGAAGTCCCAGTCGACGCTTTCGCGCTGCGGGACGTAGCCGACCAGGTGCCGCTGCTGGTGGTAGGGCTGGCCGTAGATGGTGACGATGCCGGAGGCCTTCGGGATCAGGTCGAGCGTGGCCTTGAGCAGGGTGCTCTTGCCGGCGCCGTTCGGGCCGATGATCGCGATCAGCTTGCCGTCGGGGGCGTCGTAGTCGACATCCCAGAGGACCGGCTTGCGGTGGTAGGCGACGGTCATGTCGTGGATCGAGAGCGGCGAACTGGTCGGGTGCTCAGCGCCCGAGGCGACCCGTTCGAGCCGCAGACCCTCCGGCTGCATCGGATCGTTCATTCCGGATCCTCGCCGTCGCCATCCTCGCCGTCGCCGCCCGCCAGTCGACCCTGCATGCCGCCGGCCGGGGCCGTGCCGCCGAGGGCCCGCGTGACGGTCGTGGCGTTGTGGTCGAGCATGCCGACGTAGGTGCCTTCGTACGTGCCGAGGCGGCCCATCGCATCGGAGAACAGCGTTCCGCCGATGCGGACATCGTGGCCTTGCGCGGCCGCGCCCTCGACCAGTGCGCGGACGTTCTTGTCGGCCACCGAGGTTTCGACGAAGACGGCCCGGACCTTGCGCTCGACGATCAGGTTGACCAGGCGGTTGATGTCGTTCAGGCCGGCCTCGGACTCGGTCGAGAGGCCCTGGATGCCGAGCACCTCGAGCCCGTAGGCCCGGCCGAAGTAGTTGAAGGCGTCGTGGGCGGTGACCATCAGGCGCTGTTCGGCGGGGATGGTGGCGAGTACGTCGCGGACATAGGTGTCGAGGCTGGCCAGCTCCTGGCGGAGGACGGCGCCGTTGGAGGCGAATGTCTCGGCGGCGAGCGGGCGGTGGTCGCCGAGCGTCTTGACGATCACGTGGACGGCCTGGCTCCAGGCGGCGACATCCATCCAGACGTGCGGGTCGTAGTGTCCCTGCATTTCGGGCGGTTCGAGCAGGAGTTGCGGGTCGAGTCCCTCGGTGACCGCGACGACCCTGATGCCGCGCCCGGCCATCCGGACGAGGACGTCGGTCATTTTCCCTTCGAGCAGGAGGCCGTTGTAGAAGACGATGTCGGCCCGCTGCAGGGCGGCGATGTCGGTGCGGGTCGGCTGGTAGAGGTGCGGGTCGATGCCGGCCCCGATCAGGCCGTGAACCTCGGCCTGGTCGCCGGCGACGCGCTGGACGAGGTCGGTGATCATCCCGGTGGTGCACAGGACCCTGGCGGGGCGGTCCGGGTCGGCATCCGGCCCGGCGTTCTCACATCCGGCCAGACCCGGGACGAGCAGCAGAAACAGAGCGAGCCATCGAAGCATGGGAAGGCGATCCTGTAGCGAGGAGGTCAGGCTGACGAGCGACGCATGCCAAAAGTGTAGCACAGGTTACAATTTGAGCAAGCGCCCGGGGAAAAAAGATTCTTGAGAAGGGAGCCAGGGAGCAGGGAGCGAGGGAGCCAGGGAGCCAGGGAGCGAGGGAGCGAGGGAGCCAGGGAGCGAGGAGCGAGGGAACAGGGAACAGGGAACAGGGAACGGGGAACAGGGACGGGAACTGGGAACAGGGAACAGGGAACAGGCAACGGGGAACGGGGACTGGGAACTGGGAACTGGGAACTGGGAACTGGGGGGCGATGGGACCACCGTAGGGTGCGTCATCGACGCGGGAGCCCGCGATCGCATCCGCGCGGACACGCAGGCGTCGATGCCGCACCGCTTGGCAGCCTCATCCGCCGGGGGGACCAACCTGCGCAGAGAAGACACTGCGCAAGAGCGCAAGAGCCGTGGCACCAGGGCATTTTCTCTCGCTCCCTGGCTCCCTGGCTCCCTCGCTCCCTCCCCCTAGGAACAGCTTCCGCCGAAGTTGCTGAGCAGTTCGGCCAGGTCGCTGAGGTCGACGGTGCCGTCGCCGGTCAGGTCGCCCTGTTCGCGGGTGGCGGCCGGGTTGCCGAAGTTGGCCAGCAGGATCGCCAGGTCGCTGAGGTCGACCGTGTTGTTGCCGTCGACGTCGCCGGGGCAGGCGTCGGCCAGGTCGATCAGCAGCACGCCGCCGTCGAACGGGCTCGGGGCGACGGCCAGGGTACCGCGGACCCGCAGGTCGGCGGCCGGGTGGCCGGTGGCGATCTGTTCGTCGATCGCGAGTGTCTGCGTGTCGATCGTGGTGAACTCGCCGGCCCGCGTGATCGCGGTCAGCGGGCCCGGGCCGAGGGTGACCGACCAGGTTCCGGTCGCCACGTGCAGGCGGTCGCCGTCCAGATGCAGCCCGGCCGGTGCGTTCGGCAGCGGGATGCTGGCGGTCATCGTGTTGGTGTTGAGGTCCACGACGCCGACGGTCGGGTCGCCGTAGTTGAGGACGTAGAGCGTGGCGGCGTTGGGATCGACAGCCATCTCGAAGGGCTGATCGCCGACCGGGATGGTGGCGATCGCGGCCGAGGCGGCCCCGGCGTTGCTGACGACGGTGATCGTGTCGGAGTTCCGGTTGCTGACGAAGATGGTGCTGCCGTCGGGGCTGAAGGTCGCGCGGGCGGGCAGGTCGCCGACGGTGACTTCGGTCAGTTCGGTCCAGGTGGCGGTGTCGACGATCGAGATCCGGTCGGCCGCGCCCGAGGCGGTGTTGGCGAAGCTGTTGCAGGTGACGAGCGTGCCGCCGTCCGGGCTGAGGGTCATGCCGCTGGACTGCTGGTGCAGGAAGCCGACGCTGCCCATGTCGCCGGTCAGCAGTTTGCCGCCGACGGTGGTGAGCGTGTCGAGGTCGATGCGCCAGACGCCATCGCCATCGGCGACGACGGCCAGGTAGGCGTAGCTGCCGTCGGGGGCGATCTCGACTTCGCTGGCGCGGCGCGAGATCGGCACGCTGGTGACGGCCAGGGTGTTCAGGTTGATGACCGACGCGAAGGTCGAGTCGAGGTTGGCGACGACGGCCTGCGTCCCGTCGGGGGTGATCTCGACTTCGGCCGGCCGATCGCCGACGGCGACGACGCCAAGGACGGTGCGGGTGTTCAGGTTGATGACGGAGGCGGAATCGCTGAGCAGGTTGACGACGACCGCGGTCGAACCGTCGGGGCTGATGGCGACGGTGCGGGGGGCGTCGGCCTCGGGCGGCGGCCCGGAGGTGTCGAAGTACTCGGCGAATCCGGCGGCGCCGTTGGTGTTCACGACGAGCAGGTCCTCGCCGAAGGTCTGGGCGACCATGCCGGCCCGCTGTCCGGTGGGCGAAGCGGCTCCGAAGCTGGTCGAGACAAGTTGGTTCAGGTTGGTCAGCAACTGGTTGGTGGCGTAGTCGATCAGGCTGCCGTTGAAGCCGACGCCGAGGGCATAGGCGCCGGTGCTGCTGGTGACCAACTGGTTGACCGAGGCTGTGTTGATCGCGGGCGAGACGGCGTCGGTGTTGAGGTTGACGATCCGCACGGCGTTCTGCACGGCGACGGCGGCCTTGACGCCGTTGGGTCGAATGCTGATCGGGCCCCAAAGGTCGACGCCGAGGTTGATCGTCTTGGCGACGGTCTGGCTGTTGGGATCGAGGACCGTGATCGACGTGCCCGGGAAAGTGTGCGACAGGACGGCCTTGCCGGCGTCGGGCGTGATGGCCACGAAGCGCGGGCGGGTCAGGGTCGGCACGTCGTTGGCGGCCCCGGTGTTGACGTCGTAGAACGAGACCTGGTCGCCGAAGTAGTTCGGGTGCACGATGGTGTTGTTGCCGGCGAACTCGAAGTTGGTGAACGCCAGGGCGATCGTGCCGGGCTCGAAGTTGACCGACAGGCTCGACGAGAAGCCGGCCCCGCTGATGCGGCGCAGTTCGGTCGCGGTGGCGATGTCGATCACCGACAGGCTGCCGTCGACGGTGTTGCCGACCACCGCGAGAGTTCCGTCGGGCGAGATGCGGACGACGCCGGGCTGGGCGCCGACCGGAACGGTCGCGATCTCGTTGTAGGTGTTCAGGTCGATGATCGACGCGGTGTCTTCCCACAGGTTGGCGGTGACCGCGTGGACGCCGTCGGACGAAATCGCGATGCCGCCCGGCGAACCGCTGACGTCGACGTTGGCCAGCACGGCCCGCGTGGCGGCGTCGTAGACGTTGACGTTCCGCGAGTCGCGGTTGCAGATCACGAAGCGGGCCCCGTCGGGCGTGAAGGCCATCCCGCTCGGGGCGTCGCCTTCGGCATTGCTGGAGGGATCGAGGAACTCGACGGCGAGGGCCCGCGCGGGCGGCGGCAGAGTGCCGGCCGGTCCGGGGCCGATCGTGACGACGTCAGCGACCCGCGCGGCCGTCTGCCATGCCTGCGGGTCGCCGTGGCGCGAGAGGCCGATGTCGGCGGCGTCGGCCGGCAGTTCGCGAACCTGGGCCGTTACGAGCGGAGTGAACACAGCGGCCAGCCCGGCCGCCAGCAGGCGGAATCGCTTCGACATGCTTCCTTCTCCTCGGTGTCGGAATGCCGCGTCCAGTCTAGCGAATCGCCGGGGGTGTTTCGATGGTTATGCGGAGGGGACCCGGCAATCTTCGCGGCGCATGCGTGGTGACGGCGATGCGGGTCGGACGACTCGTTGCGTGGCGCACCGTATGACGGGCGGCATCCGCGCGCGAAAAGACATGGCTCAGGAGACGCAAGAGCAGTGGCCCGCCCCTCGCTCCCTGGCTCCCTCGCTCCCTCGCTCCCTCGCAGTTTGGCTCCCTATTCTCGGTTCCCGTCTTGTGTTCTAATGTTCGGGTCTTCGAGGAGATCCCATGTTTACGCGAATTGCGTTGCTGTCGAGCGTCCTGCTGGTTGCGGGCGGCTGTGCCGGGGCCGAGTACGGGGCGGAACTGCGGAAGCGTCCGGAGCCGCTGGCGCTGGACCGGCCGGAGAATCGCAGCCTGCGTCTGCCGGGTGATACGCCGTTTACGATCACGCTCAAGGAAGCGACCGAGAAGGCCGAACTGACCGGGACGGCCGATGCCGATGCGACCGCCGACGGCGATGGCAGCGGGATGGCCCGGGCCGAGGTCAGCCAGGGCGGGACGGCCTCGTCCGGCTTCCAGGTCGGGCACGCGCTTCGCAACCAGACCAGCCGGCACATGCAGGTCGAGGTCGCGGCCCGGATGAAGCTGACCTTCGAAGTCGGCGATGCGGACGAGGATCCGCTTCCGCTGGCCGGCGCGTTCGCGACGCTCTACGCCCGCGACAACCAGAACCGCACGCTTGCCAGGCACACGCTGCTCGCCCACCAGAGCGACGTCGGCGACGCCAGCGGCACCGAGGACAAGACCGTCTCGTTCGACCTGCTGCTCGGACCCGGCGAGACCGCCAACATCTACGTGGCCGGCAACGTGCAGATCAACGCGGAAGAGGGCAAGAGCGCGGCCGGCAGCGTCACGCTGGAGGGGCTCGAGATGAAGATCCAGGTGCAGCCGGCCCCCGGCATCGAGGCGACCGGCGATGCCGGGGCGTGAGTCGCCGGAGGAGCGCATCCGGCGCCTGCGGGCGGAGATCGCCTGGCACGACCAGCTTTACTTCGTTCACGCCACCCCCGAGATCTCGGACGAAGCCTACGACCGGCTGATGCGCGAACTGCGCGATCTCGAAGCGCAGCATCCCGAACTGCACAGCCCGGATTCACCCACGCAGCGGGTCGGCGAACTGCCGGTCGAGGGGTTCGAGAGCGTTGCGCATCGCCTGCCGATGCTGTCGGTCGACAACACCTACTCGCTGACCGAACTGGCCGAGTTCGACGCGCGCCTGCGCAAAGCCCTGCCGGAAGACACCGCCTTTCGCTACGTGGTCGAGCCGAAGATCGATGGCGTCGCGCTCGCGCTGCGTTACGAGGGGGGACGCCTGGCCCGGGCGCTGACCCGCGGCGACGGGAAGAAGGGCGACGACGTCACCGCCAACGCCCGCACGCTGCGGAGCATCCCGCTGCAACTGGCCGGCGAGGGCTGGCCGGACGTGCTGGAAGTTCGCGGCGAGGTCTACTGGCCGCGGCCGGACTTCGAGCGGATCAACGAGCAGCGCCTGGCGGACGGGCTCGAACCGTTCAAGAACCCGCGGAACGCGACGTCCGGCACACTCAAGCAGCTTGATCCGAAGAACGTGGCCGGGCGTGGCCTGCGGTTCCTGTGCCACGGGCTGGGTGAGATCGAGCCGGCCGTGGCGTATGACACGCAGAGCGACCTGTTCGCGGCCCTGCGGGCGTGGGGGATTCCGACGAACCCGCTCGGGCGGATCTGCGCGGATCTCGACAGCGTCAACGCGTTCGTGCAGGAGTGGGAGACGCTCCGCGACACGGTCGACTACGACACGGACGGGCTGGTGATCAAGGTCGACGAGCTTGTGTTGCGGCAGCAACTGGGCAACACGTCCAAGGCGCCGCGCTGGTGCATCGCCTACAAGTACGCGGCCGAGCAGGCCGAGACGATCCTGCGGAAGGTCGATTTCCAGGTCGGCAAGCTGGGCACGATCACGCCACGGGCGAACTTCGACCCGGTTGAACTGGCCGGCACGACGGTGCGGCGGGCGACGCTGCACAACTTTGACCAGGTCGCGCGGCTGGACCTGCACATCGGCGACGTCATCACGGTCGAGAAGGCCGGCGAGATCATTCCGCAGGTGGTCGGGGTCGATCCGAAACAGCGGCCGAAGGGGGCCGAACCGATCCGGCCGCCGAAGACCTGTCCCGAGTGCGGGGGCGAGGTCGCCCAGGACGAGGGCGGCGTAGCCATCCGCTGCATCAACCCGGCCTGTCCGGCCCAACTGGTGGAGCGGCTGAAGTTCTTCGTCGGGCGTGACCAGATGGACATCGAGATGGCGGGCGAGGTGCTGATCGTCGCGCTGGTCGAGAAGGGCCTGGTCAAGAGCTACGCCGACCTGTATCGCCTGCACGAACGGGCGGAGGAACTGCCGGCGCTGCCGGTCAGCGTCAACTCGCGGACGGGCAGCGAGATCAAGCTGGGCGAGAAGCGGGCGGCCAAGCTGCTGGAGAGTCTCGAAGCGAGCAAGCGGCGGCCGCTGCATCGCCTGGTCGCGGCGCTGAACATCCGGCACATCGGGGTGAACGCGGCCGAACTGCTGGCCGAGGCGTTTCCGACGCTGGACGAACTGGCGGCGGCCGAGTGCGAGGCGCTGCAGGAGATCGACGGGATCGGTCCGGAGATGGCGGCGTCGGTGTTCGACTGGTTCCGGAGCGAGGCCGGCCGGAAGATCATCGCGGACCTGCAGTCGGTCGGCGTCAATCCGACGCAGCCGAAGCGTCAGCGGAGCGCCAGTCAGCCGCTGGCGGGCAAGACGCTGGTGGTGACCGGCACGCTGACGAAGTACAGCCGCAAGGAAATCGAAGGCCTGATCAAGCAGCACGGCGGCAAGGCGTCGAGCAGTGTGACCAGCAAGACGGACTACCTGGTCGCGGGCGAAAAGGCCGGCAGCAAGCTGGCGAAGGCCGAAAAGCTGGGCGTGCAGGTGCTGAGCGAGGACGCGTTCGAGGCAATTCTGTTGCAGAAGGGAACAGGGAACAGGGAACAGGGAACAGGGTGACACTGAGGGAGCGAGGGAGCCAGGGAGCGAGGGAGCAAGGAAGGGAGCGAGGGAGCCAGGGAGCGAGGGAGCAAGAAAGCGGCGCCGGCGGCGCGAGCTTCATCTGTTCCCTGCTTACTTGCTTCTTGCTTACTTGCTTACTCGGTTGGGTGCCCCACCCTTGAGCGCAGCGGAAGGGTGGGGGACTGGTTGCGGGGCTGAGTCACCGTGCTCTTGAGATGGTCGATCAGGCCGGGTGTCACGTTCGCCGGGGTCGCGTTGGTCGCGGTGGCCCCTGGTCGTCGCGCGGCGGCGCGAGCTTCATCTGTTCCCTGCTTACTTGCTTCTTGCTTACTTGCTTACTCGGTTGGGTGCCCCACCCTTGAGCGCAGCGGAAAGGTGGGGGACTGGTTGCGGGGCTGAGTCACCGTGCTCTTGAGATGGTCGATCAGGCCGGGTGTCACGTTCGCCGGGGTCGCGTTGGTCGCGGTGGCCCCTGGTCGTCGCGCCGGCGGCGCGGGCTTCATCTGTTCCCTTGCTTACTTGCTTCTTGCTTACTTGCTTACTGCGCGCAGGTAGGCGGCCACCGTCTGTTCGGCTGTGCGCTGCCAGGTGAACGTGGCCGCGCGGGCGAGGGCCTGCCGGGCTTGTGTGGTGCGCCAGTCATCGTCTTCGATGGCCTGCCGCAGGGCGTCGCGCCAGGCGTCGCGGTCGTCGACCGGCAGCAGGCGGCCGGCGTCGCCGAGGACTTCGGGCAGGCTGGCGACGTCTGAGACGATCGCGGGGGCGCCGCAGGCCATCGCTTCCAGCGGGGGCAGGCCGAAGCCCTCGTAGTAAGTCGGCCAGGCCAGCGCGCGGCAGGCGGTGTACAGGGCGGCCAGTTGTTCGTCGCTGACGTAGCCCAGCAGGCGGACCTGGTCGGCCGGCACGCCGAGCGCCTCGATCCGGGCCCGCAGGGCGCCGGCCTTCCAGCCCCAGGCCCCGACGATCGCGAGCGGGCAGGCGCTCCGCAGGTCCTCCGGCAGGGCGGCGTAGGCATCGAGCAGGCCGGGCAGGTTCTTGCGCGGTTCGAGCGTGCCGACGAACAGCAGGAACCGCCGCGGCAGGCGGAACTCCTCCAGCGCGGCCCGGACCGTCGCGTCGTCGCAGGGGGCGAAGACCGCCCGGGCGGCCAGCGGGGTCACGTCGATCCGTTCGGGGTCGATGCCCAGTCGCGTGACCATCTCGCGCCGGGTGAACTCGGAGATCGTGATGAAGCGCCGCGCCTGCCGCAGGCCATGGGCGAAGGCATCGGCGTACCAGCGGACGCGATCCTGCGGGTGCCAGTCGGGGTGGATCAGCACCGACAGGTCGTGGATCGTCGTGATCGTCGGCCGGCGCGTGCGGACCGGGACGTGGTTCGGTTCGTGGTAGAGGTCATAGCCGCGGGTCTTGTGCCGGAACGCGACGCCGTAGCCGGTCTGGATCAGCTTGCGGAGCCACCACGGTTTCCGGCCGCCGCCGACATCGCTGCCGCCGTCGCGGACGGCCCGCCGCGGGTCCCAGCCGGTCCTCGACAGGTGCGTGAAGACGAAAGGCTCGACGACGACGTCGGGCATCCGCTCCATCTCGGCCAGCAGTTGCGCGATGTAGTGCCCGATGCCGGTCAACGTGCGGCGCAGCGGGCGGTCGTCCATCACTACGCGCAACGGTTCGGGCATGGGGGCAGCATAGGGAGCAAGGGAGCGGGGGAGCAAGGGAGCCAGGGGAGGGAGCGGGGGAGCCGGCAAGGCCCTGGGGGCTGCCCGGGTTTCCTTGCTCACTTGCTCACTTGCTTACTGAAAAAAGGGTCGGCGGTTCGGGCTTGGCCTGAACCGTGGCGACCCTGGCTGGTGTGTTGTGCGCTTGTCGCGGCTGGTCAGGCGAACGAGAACAGGGCCGAGAACAGCGACAGCAGCAGCGTGATGAAGGCGGACAGGAACATCGCGAGACCCTCTCAGGTACGTACAGGCATCCCCGGCGCGTGCGCGCCCCGTGCGACTGCTATCGGCCAATTCCGCCAATCGCTTTGCAGAACGCCAGCGGAATTCCAACTGCATGCCCCATAACATCTTAGCGGTTGTTCAAGAAAACGATGCGATGCTACTCAGCGGGCCCGGCCTGCCGTACACTCTGGGCTTCACGCGGAGGAATTCCCGATGCATGTTCGCAAGTTGTTAAGTCTGGCCTGCGTGCTGCTGATCGCCTGGCCGGCCGGTGGCTGGGATGCCCACGGGCACCGGGTCATCACGCTGCTGGCCCTGGAGATGGCCGGCGACGACCTGCCGGCCTGGCTGCGGACCGAGTCGGTCCGGGCCCGCATCGCGACCCAGTCGAACGAGCCCGACCGCTGGAAGGGCTGGCAGACCGACAGCCTGCACCACGTCAACAAGCCCGACCACTACCTCGACCTCGAACTGCTCGACGAGTACGGGCTGACCCTGGAGACGATGCCACGCCTGCGGCGCGAGTACCTGCGGGCGATGGTGATCTCCCGGCACCTGCACCCCGAGCAGGTCTCGCCCTACGACCCCAGCCGCGATTCGGCCCGGGTGCACGAGTGGCCGGGCTTCGCGCTGCACGCGATCGACGAGAACTACGCGAAGCTGCAGTCGACGTTCAATTCGATCCGGATTCTCGAGCAGGTCGACGATCCGCGCCGCGCTCATCAGCTTGAACAGCTTCGCAGCAACGCGATCTTTCACATGGGCGTGCTGTCGCACTTTGTCGGCGACCTCGCCCAGCCGCTGCACACCACCAAGCACTACGACGGCTGGAAGGACAGCGACAACCCGCACGGCTACCGGACCGAGCGCGGCATTCATCGGACGATGGACGGGGCCCTGCGGACACAGAGCCTGACGGTCGAGAACCTGCGGCCGTACCTGGTGCGGAACTGGAAGATCCGGCATCGTGATCCGTGGGAGGACCTGCAGCGCTACCTGCTGAAGTCCTTCAGCCGGATGGAGACCGTCTACCAGTACGAGCGTGACGGGCAGATCAACAGCGACCTCGGCCGCGAACTGGTGATCGAGCGGGTGGTCGACGGAGCCGACATGCTGGCGGCGCTCTACAGCGGCGCCTGGCGCAGCGCGCGGCCCAGCGACGACCAGGTCGGCCTCTGGCTGCGCTACAACGACATGGATCCCGCGCCGCCGGCGGCCACGCAGCCGGCCGGGACGAACGGAGCCGCCCAGCCGTGAGTGAACGGATCCTGGCCGACCTGAACGAACCGCAGCGCGAGGCGGTCACGCACGTCGACGGTCCGCTGCTGGTGCTGGCCGGCCCGGGCAGTGGCAAGACGCGCGTGATCACGCGGCGGTGCGCCTACCTGGTGCAGAGCGGCATCCGGGCCGACAACATCCTGGCGATCACCTTCACCAACAAGGCCGCCGGCGAGATGCGCAGGCGGATCGAAGAGCTTGGCGTCGGCCGGAACATGTGGATCTACACGTTTCACGCGCTCGGGGCCCGGCTGCTGCGCGAGTTCGGTCCGCTGGCGAAGGTGGCGCCCGGTTTCACGATCTTCGACGATTCCGATCAGAAGCGGGTCATCAAGGACGCGATGCTGCTGTGCGACGTCGACCCGAACACGATCAAGCCCGAGCAGGTGGCCGGCAAGATCAGCAAGGCCAAGGACCAGTTGCTTACGCCGGAGGAATACGAGGCGACGGTTGACTTCGCGGACGACCAGCTTGTGGCCCGGCTGTACCTGGTCTACCAGCGACTGCTCGAACAGCAGAACGCGGTGGACTTCGACGACCTGCTGATGCGGGTGGCGATCGTGCTGCGGGACCATCCGGCGTACACCGCCCGGCTGAACGAGCGGTTCCGCTACGTGCTGATCGACGAGTACCAGGACACCAACCACGCGCAGTACCTGATCGCCCGCTGCCTGTCGCAGCATCACCGCAACGTCTGCGCGACCGGCGATCCCGACCAGAGCATCTACGGCTGGCGCGGCGCGAACATCAGCAACATCCTCGACTTCGAGCAGGACTATCCCAACGCCCGCGTCGTGCGGCTGGAGCAGAACTACCGCTCGACCGGCAACGTGCTGAAGGTCGCCTCGGCCCTGATCCGCCACAACCAGAACCGCAAGCACAAGGACCTCTGGACCGAGAACGACGACGGCGGCCCGGTCGACGTCTGGAAGTTCGCCGAGGGACGCGACGAAGCCGAACGGATCGCCACCCGCATCGCGCAGCTTCACCGCGAGGGCCTCGAATACGCGCAGATCGCGATCTGCTACCGCGTCAACGCGATTTCACGCGGGCTCGAAGAAGCCCTGCGGATGCGCGGAATTCCGTACCGCATCGCCCGCGGGCTGGAGTTCTACAACCGCAAAGAAATCAAGGACACGCTCGCCTACCTGCACGTGCTGGCCAACCCGGCCGACTCGGTCGCGCTGCGGCGGATCATCAACACGCCCGGACGCGGCATCGGCAAGACCACCATCGACCGCGTGATGGCCACCGCCGAACAGGAAGGCATGGCCGCCATGGATGTCGTCCGCCAGGCCGCCCGCTTCCCGGTGCTCCGACGGGCGGCCGGCAAGTTGGCGGCGTTCGTCGATCTGATCGATCGGATGCAGCCGGCGGTGGACGGCCCGCTGTCGGAACTGGTCGAAACGGTCCTGGAACGCTCCGGCCTGGAAGCGATGTACAAGGAAGAGGACTTCGACGGCGAGGAGGACCGCCTGGCGAACCTGGCCGAACTCGTCTCGGCCGCCGCCCGCTACGAAGACGAGGAGCCCGACCCGTCTCTGCCGGACTTCCTGCAGCGGATCAGCCTGACCAGCGACCAGGACGCGATCGACGAGACGGCCGGGGCCGTGCTGCTGATGACGCTGCATGCCGCGAAGGGCCTGGAGTTCAACACGGTCTTCATCGCGGGGGTCGAGCAGGGCCTGCTGCCGCACGAACGGTCGCTGCGCCTGGCGACGGGGGGCGAGGTCGAGGAGGAGCGTCGCCTGTTCTTCGTCGGCATCACGCGGGCGATGCAGCGCCTGACGATTTCGCACTGCGACGAGCGGTTCCTGCGGGGTGTGATGACCGCCCGGATTCCCAGCGAGTTCCTCCGCGAACTGCCGACCGAGGTGCTCAACACCGAGGTCTTCGGCCACGCGATCAGCCGGGGCGGGCTGCGGCCGCGGGGTGGTGACTTCGATTTCGGGGATGACGACTTCGACCAGCGTCCGCCGCGGCGCGTCGGGCGCGAGCGGAGCAGTTGGCAGCGCTACGAGGAGCCGACGTTTTCGCCGGACGACCCGGCCGGGCAGTCGGACGAGCCGGTGGCTCCGCCGCCGCAGGAGTACGCCGACTGGCGGCCGGGGACGATCGTGCAGCACGAGGCGTTCGGGGTCGGGCGGATCCTGTGGGTGCGGGGCAGTGCCGGCAACACGCGGGCGTCGATCCGTTTCGCGGGCGTGGGCGAGAAGACCTTCATCCTGGACATGGCGCCGATCACGCGGATCGGTTGAGGCGGAGGCGTTGCCCGTTGATGGGGCTGCCACGCGGTGCGGCATCGACGCCCGTGGCGTCCGGGTCGGACGCGAGCGCGGGCTGCCGCGTCGATGACGCACCCTACAACGCCGCATTCGTTGATGGGGTTGCCACGCGGTGCGGCATCGACGCCCGGGGCGTCCGGGTCGGATGCGAGCGTGGGCTGCCGCGTCGATGACGCACCCTACGACGCGACGCACCCCTGCAACGCGACGCACCCTGCAACGCGGATGCCAGGAGACAGACAGGGCGTCGACCCGCCGCAACGAGCCGACACCCTGCCTGCTTACTTGCTCACCAGCTGACCTGCTTACTTGCTTACCTGCTTACGTGCTCACTTGCTGACTGTGCGTCTCAGCCCATGTGCTTGATGATTTCGTCGCCGAACTCCGAGCACTTGACCTTCGTCGCGCCGTCCATCAGGCGTTCGAAGTCGTAGGTGACCGTCTTGGCGGCGATGGCGCCGTCGATGCCCTTCAGGATCAGGTCGGCCACCTTCTGCCAGCCGAGGTGCTCGAACATCATCACGCCGGAGAGGATCACGCTGGACGGGTTGACCACGTCCTTGTCGGCGTACTTCGGGGCCGTGCCGTGGGTCGCCTCGAAGATCGCGTGGCCGGACTCGTAGTTGATGTTGCCGCCCGGGGCGATGCCGATGCCGCCGACCTGTGCGGCCAGGGCGTCGGAAAGGTAGTCGCCGTTCAGGTTCATCGTCGCGACGACTTCGAAATCGGTCGGTCGCGTCAGGACCTGCTGCAGCGTGATGTCGGCGATCGTGTCCTTGATCGTGATCGTCTCGCCGGTGTTGGGGTTCTTCATCGTCTGCCACGGTCCGCCGTCGAGGTCCACCGCGCCGAACTCCCGCCGCGCCAGGCCGTAGCCCCAGTCGGCGAACGCGCCCTCGGTGAACTTCATGATGTTGCCCTTGTGCACCAGCGTGACGCTCTTGCGGTTGTGGCTGATCGCGTAGCGGATCGCGGCCCGCACGAGGCGCTCGGTCCCTTCCTGGCTGACCGGCTTGATGCCGATGCCGGCCGTTTCCGGGAAGCGGATCTTCTGGAAACGGTCCGGGAACTGCTCGGCCAGCAGTTGCTTGAAACGCCGGCACTCCTCGCTGCCGTGCTCGAACTCGATGCCCGCGTAGATGTCCTCGGTGTTCTCGCGAAAGATCACCATGTCGCACTTCTCGGGATGGCGGACCGGGCTTGGCACGCCCTGGAACCAGCGGACCGGCCGCAGGCAGGTGTACAGGTCAAGCTGCTGCCGCAGGGCGACGTTCAGCGAGCGGAAGCCGCCGCCGACCGGCGTGGTCAGCGGGCCCTTGATACCGACCAGGAACTCGCGGAAGGCCTCGACGGTTTCGTCCGGCAGCCAGTTGTCGAACTTGTCCTTGGCCGCCTCGCCGGCATAGACCTCCATCCAGGCGACGGCCTTGTCGCCGCCGAAGGCCTTCCGGACGGCCGCATCGAAGACGTTCTGCGAGGCCCGCCAGATGTCCCGCCCGGTGCCGTCGCCACGGATGAACGGAATGATCGGACGGTTGCCGACGTTGAGCTGGTCGCCGGAAAGAGAGATCTTGTCGCCGTCGGGAACGCTGGTGGTCGTGTAAGCCATCGCTTGAACTCCGCAATCAAAATTGCCTGTCGGTCGGTCTGCTTTGCGCGTTGGGCGCCGGATTCGCCGGTTGCGGTCGCCCGCGGGCCGGCGTGAAGCCGATCAGACTGGCAGCGTAGCGGTCGCCCTCGGGGGCCGCCAGTGCCCCCGGCCAAACGCCGTCCTGACCCGCGGCGGAATGCTTTTGACTTGGATCGGGGCCCGACGTATCGTGAATGTAAAGCGGGAAGGCAACCCGCTTTGCGGCGAATCGCCCCGACTTGGCACTATGATCCTCTGGTTGGCGAGACGCCCCCGGCCACGGGCCGGACTGGCGTGGAGTGCAGGAACCGGAATGTCGCAGATCCTCTCACAAGTCCCGAAGCACCTGCTCCAGCAGCAGCAGCGCCTGACGCCGCAGTTGATCCAGGCGATGGACATCCTGCAGCTCAACGCGATGGCGCTCGAGGGACGCATCAGCCAGGAACTCGACGCCAACCCCGCCCTGGAAACCGCGGCCGGCGAGGACGAGCGCCTCGAAGCCCGGCCCCAGAGCGAACGCGAGCCGGCCGGCGACGAACGCCCCGAACAGATGATGGACCTCAAGGAGAACGGCGAGGAGGACTTCGCCCGCCTGGAGAACCTGGTCCGCGAATACGACTGGATCGACGACGAGTCCGCCTATCGCGGCACGCGTTCACAGGCCCGGGCCAGCGAAGAGGCCGACATGAAGATGGACGCGATGGCGAATACCGCCTCGCGGCCCGTCTCGCTGCAGGAATTCCTGCTGGAACAGTGGAGCCTGGTCGACCTGGATCCCGAGGCCCGTCGGCTGGGCGTGGCGATCATCGGCCAGATCGCCGACACCGGCCGGCTGGAAGCGACCCTCGAGGACATCGGCGCGAGCCTGCAGCCGCAGCCGACGATCTGCCAGTTGCAGGATGCCCTCGCCCGCGTGCAGCAGCTTGATCCGCCCGGCGTGGGTGGCCGCGACATCAAGGAGACGCTGCTGCTGCAGCTCGAGTTCCTGCCGGGCGAGACCGAGATCGAGCGCCAGATCATCGAGCACCATCTGGAAGACCTGCAGAAGAACCGCCTGCCGAAGATCGCCAAGGCACTCGACGTCGAGATCGACGAGGTCAAGGACGCGCTCGAGACGATCCGCCGCCTGCGGCTGCACCCGGGACACGGCGTGGTCGAGTACAACGCCCCGCGGGTCGTGCCCGACCTGATCGTCGAGTACAACGAGGACGAGGACCGTTACGAGGTGCGCCTGGCGCGCGGCAACCAGCGTGAACTGCGGATCTCGCCGGAGTTCCGCCGGGCCCTCGAAGCCAGCCGCGACGACAAGGCCGCCCGCGACTTCATCAAGAAGAAGATCGAGGCGGCGGCCGCGATCATCGACGCGATCCGCTACCGCAAGGACCGGCTGCTGGAAGTCGGCAAGGCGGTGGTCGAAGCGCAGCGCGACTTCCTCGACCAGGGCGAGCAGCACATGCACATCCTGCGGATGAGCGAACTGGCCCAGCGATTCGAGTGCGACCCGTCGACGATCAGCCGCACGGTCGACGAGAAGTGGATCCAGACCCCGCGCGGGATCTACCCGCTCCGCCGCTTCTTCACCGGCGGCACCGAGGGCGGCAACGGCGAAGCGCTCGGTTGGGACAGCATCAAGGCCAAGACGCGCGAGATCATCGAGAACGAAGACAAGGCCGCCCCGCTCAGCGACGACGAGATCGCGGCCAAGCTCAGCGAACAGGGCATCGAGATCAAGCGCCGCACCGTCGCCAAGTACCGCAGCCAACTCGGCATCCCCACCGCCAGACAGCGCCGCCAGTACTGATACAGTCAGCAAGTAAGCAAGTAAGCAAGTCAGCATGTGGGCGGTGGCAGGCCGAATCGACGCCTGAGCATCAACCCGCGCAGAGAAGACACTGCGAAGATCGCAGTGGCCACGCCCACGCACTGACGTGTGCACTTGCTGACCTGGCCACCTGCTTACTTGCTCACTTGCTCACTTGCTCACCGCGTCGTAGACGCGCACGTAGTCGATCGTCATGCGCTGCGGGAAGATGCTGTCGTCGACGCCCCGGACCGCGCCCCAGGCGCCGCCGACGGCGATGTTCAGCTTCAGCGTGTGCGGGTTGTCGAACGGCCACGCGTCATCGCCGCTGCCTTCGTTGGCGAACGTCATGTACTTGGTCCGGTCGATGAAGAAGTCGATCCGGTCCGGGTACCACTCGATCGCGTAGACGTGGAAGGTCTCCCACGGGGCCGGCAGTTCCAGCCGCGAGGTCTGCTGCGTGTTGATCACGTGGTTGTATTTCTTCGTGTGCACGCTGGCGTGGATGGCGTGCGGGTCGTAGCCGACGTTCTCCATGATGTCGATCTCGCCGCACTGCGGCCAGCCCGTTTCGCGGATGCGGTCCGCCAGCATCCAGATCGCCGGCCACATCCCGCGCCCGGTCGGCACCTTCGCCCGCACCTCGATCCGACCGTAGGTCCAGCTTGTCCTCGGCGACATGCTGGTCGAGGTGTAGTCGGCCGTCCGGCCGTCGCGGGTCTTCGACGGTTCGCGGCGGGCCTCCAGCACCAGGTGGCCATCCTCGACGAAGGCGTTGGCACCCTTCGTGTAGTGCTGCAGTTCGTTGTTGCGGATCTTGTAGCCGAGTTCGTACCGCCATTTCTCGGGGTCGGGCGGGCCGTCGGTCTCGAATTCATCCGACCAGACCAGTTTCCACTTCCCGCGGAATTGCTCCTCGCCGCCGAGGGCATCGACCAGGTCGGACTCGTCGGCCGGGGCCAGTGCGGCGGTCGCGCCGGGCGCTTTCGATTTCGTCCGCCGGGCCTCGTGTTCCCGCCGGTCGCGGGCATCGATCACGCCGTCGTGGTTGACGTCCAGCGGGTCGTAGCGGCAGAAGCGGATGCGGTCGACGTTGTAGGTCGTCTCGCCGGACAGATGCACGAAGCGCATCCGCAGCGGGCCCTTCGGCAGCGTGGCCGAGGTGCCGGCAAGCTGCCAGGTCGTCCAGCCACCCGTGGCCGGCACGCTGATCTTCGCTGACGTGATCGGCCGGCCGTCGAGGGTCGAGAACTCGAGGTTGAAGTGCCCGCCGGGCTTCTCGGCCGCGACCCGGGCATCGATGCGATAGGCGGCGTGGTCGGCGACGTTGAGCGTGTAGCTGGCCCACTCGTCGGGGGCGAGCCAGCCGAGGTAGATGTCACCGCCGTCGCGTCCGAAGTCGACGCCTTCGTCCGTGCGGGCCTCCTTCGAGGGGTTGCCGGGATCGCTGTCGTGATAGGCGACCCCTTGGCCGCCCTGGTCGAACCAGTGCATCTGCAGCGTGCCGGGGATGGTGACGGGGTGGTCAAAGAAGGGCCTGGGCCCGGCGTTCGCCTGCATCAGGCAACCGGCCGCCAGCAGCACCGCGAGTCGAGCGTACATGGGATGCCTCCGGGGGGTGTCCACCCGGACGCTATCGCGCGAGCGCCGATTGCGAAATGCGGATTACGGAATTGGTTTGTTCCGCAACTGTTCCAGGGGGGGGGGAGGGAGCGCGGGAGCAAGGAGCGAGGGCGG
The DNA here is from genome assembly GCA_030428945.1 of Phycisphaerae bacterium. Classification (GTDB taxonomy): domain Bacteria; phylum Planctomycetota; class Phycisphaerae; order UBA1845; family Fen-1342; genus JAUIEC01. Next base: position 496,307 of record JAUIEC010000002.1, read on the forward strand.
GCGTTTCGTGCCACTGCGATCTTCGCAGTGCGCGACCGGGAGGGTGTCATTTCGCGGAACAGTGTGTCGCACGCACCGCGTGGCTCGTGCGGGTGACCCTCCATCGCGCTGGTGGTCGGGCCGCATCAATAAAGAAAGGGAGCGGGGAGCGGACCGTTCCGCTCCCGCGCTCCCTTGCTCGCTGGCGCCCTGTGTCTCAGCAGGCCGACCAGCCGCAGGTGTGGCACTTCCGGCAGCCTTCCTGCATCGCGAGGGCGTTGTTGCACTCGGGGCAGGTCAGCTTGTAGTGCTGGGCGGTGTCGCGGGTCGTCATCGCCGCGATCCGCGTGGTGGTCGTCGTCGCCACGACCGTCGCGGTGGCGCCGGCCGATTCGGTGGTCGGCGCGGCGACGTTGGACGGCGTCGTCGAGCCGGCCGTCGGCGGCGTACCGCCGTTGATCCGCTCGGTGACCGCGGGCGGCTCGCTGCCGGCCGGGGCGGCGGCGTTGCCGTGTCCGTTGCCATTCCCGTTGCCGCTGCCGGTCGGGCGGTTACCGGCCAGCGGGCGGTCGAGGGTCGCCGCGGGCGAGTTGCCGGCCGGGCGGTCGAGGGCGCTCAGATCGACTTCACCGAGCAGCAGGGCCTTGAGGCCGAAGCGTTCCTTGGCCTTGAGGTACTTCTTCAGGGCGGCCGCGAGTCCGTCGCCGAGCGACATGATCTTGCCGTGGCGGGTCGGGATCTGCAGGGACGAGCCGATGCCCTGGAGCTGCTTGACGACGTGCTTGATGCTGCCGCCGCTGCGGAGCCACAGCGAGGTCATCCGGCAGATCGCTTCCAGGTCGCTGGTGGCGACGTCGCCGCCCTTGCCGAGCTGGGCGAAGACCTCGAGTTCGCGGTCGTTCCGCGGATCGACCGTGATCTTGCAGTGCATGTTGCCGAACGGCGTCATCTGCCGGATGCGGAGGCCGCTGACGATCTCGGGCAGGTCGTCGGGCTCGATCCGCCGCGGCTGGGCCACGACCGGCTCGACCGGCAGCACGGCCACGACCGGTTCGGCGGCGGCGGGCTCGGCGGCCGGGCGGGGCGCGGGTTGGGCGGCCTGCTCGGTCTTTTCGGCCGGCTTGCTGTCGTCCTTCTTGAGGGCCATCGGCTGCATGTCGCGGCAGCCGTCGCGGTAGACGGTGACGCCCTTGCACTTCATCTCGAAGGCGAGGCGGTAGATTTCCTCGACGTCTTCGACGCTGGCATCGTGCGGGAAGTTGATCGTCTTGCTGATCGACGAATCGTTGTGCCGCTGGAAGCCGGCCTGCATCTTCATGTGCCATTCGGGGGCGATGTCGTGGGCACAGACGAAGACCCGCTTGATGTCGTCGGGGATCTCGTCGATGTGGGCCAGGGTGCCTTCGGTGGCGATGCGTTCGAGCAGTTCATCGCTGAGCAGGCCGCGCTGGCGGGCGACCCGGCGGAAGGTGTCGTTGACCTCGACCATCGGCTTCTCGCCCTGCTTCTGTCCGCGGAGGACGTTGCGGATGAAGGCCAGCGAGAACATCGGCTCGATTCCGCCGGAGCAGTTGGCGATGATGCTGATCGTGCCGGTCGGGGCGACGGTGGTGGTGCAGGCGTTCCGCATCATCCGCTGGTGGCGGGTCTGCCAGTGGCTGCCCTTCCAGTTGGGGAAGCAGCCGCGTTCGCGGGCGAGCAGTTCGCTGCAGTTGTGGGCCTCGTCGTTGATGAACTGCATGAAGCGCTCACCCCACTGGACGCCCTCGTCGCTGTTGTACGGGACGCCGAGCTTGAAGAGCGCGTCCGCGAAGCCCATGATCCCGAGCCCGATCTTGCGGTTGCTCTTGCAGATCTGGTCGATCTCGGGCAGCGGGTAGTTGTTCGCGTCGATCACGTTGTCCAGGAACCGCGTCGAGAGGTGCACGATCCTGCGGAGGCGCGACCAGTCGACGGTCGCGTCCGGCGTGCACTCGCCCTTGATGAAGTTGCCCAGGTTGATGCTGCCGAGGTTGCACGCCTCGTACGGCAGCAGCGGCTGCTCGCCGCACGGGTTGGTCGCTTCCATCCGCCCGACGTGCGGGGTCGGGTTGGTCTCGTTGATCCGGTCGATGAAGACCACGCCGGGTTCGCCCGTCTTCCAGGCGTTCTGGATGATCGCGTTCCAGATGTCGCGCTTGGTGTAGACCTGTCCGCGGAGTTCGTCCGGCAGATCGCCGCGCATCGTCGGGGTCGTGAAGTAGGCCGCCCGGGCCTCGCTCGGGACGGCGTCGACGCACTCGAACTCGATCAGGCTGCGGACGTCGTACTTCCAGATGTCGACCGACTTCGGGATCACGTAGGCCTGGCCGCTGCGCGGGTTGCGGACCACGTGCGGGCTGTCGGCATCCTGCAGGTACTCGTTCATCCACGCGTCGGTGATCTTGACCGAGATGTTGTAGTTGGTGAACTGCTTCAGGTCCTGCTTGGCGTGCAGGAACTTGAGGATGTCGGGGTGATGAATGTACATCATCCCCATGTTCGCCCCGCGGCGGAACGCGCCCTGCTGAATCGCGTTGGTCGCCTCGCTGAACGCCCGCCAGAAGCTGATCGGGCCGCTGGTCGTGCCGCCGCTGGACTGGATGAAATCACCCGTCGGACGCAGTTCGTCGAACGCGAAGCCCGTTCCCCCACCGGCCTTCTGAATCAACGCCGTGTGCTTGATGCTGTTGAAGATCTCCGTGATCGAGTCTCGCACCGGCAGCACGAAACAGGCGCTCAGCATGCCCATCTCGCGGCCGGCGTTCATCAGCGTCGGCGAGTTCGGCATGAAGTCGCCGCTGGTCATCAGCATGTAGAACCGCTCGGCCCAGGTCTCGCACTCGGCCGATCCGCCGCCGTACTGCGTCTCGACATCGGCCACGTGTCGGGCGACCCGCTCGAAGAGCGTGCCGGCCGTCTCGGTGCAGTGGCCGGACTCGTCCTTCTTGAGGTAGCGGGCCTCGAGGACCTTGCGGCAGTTCTCGGTCAGGGTCGGCTCGGGAAAGGTCGCGGCGGGCGTACCTTCAGCGCGAGGATTCATCCTTGAACTCCATCTGTTCGGTATATGTTAGCATTTTGAGAGGTGGTCGGGCGAAACAAAGACCGCGTTTTCGTACTACCACCAGCTCAATTGGGAGCAGGTTCCCATAGCAGCCCACGATTTAGGGCGGCAGGTTTTAGTATAGCCCAACATATGGGGGCTGGCAAAAGAAAACGTCCGAAAACCACGCGTTTTTCATAAGTCGGGAAGGCGGTTGGCATTAGATCGGATGAGGGGGATGTTAGGGGGAAGGGAACAGGGAGCCAGGGAGCCAGGGAGCCAGGGAGCGAGGGAGCGAGGGGAGCGAGGGGAGCCAGGGGAGCCAGGGGAGCCAGGGGAGCGGGGAGCAGGGGGCGGGTGCCCTGCCCTTGAGCGAGCGCAGCCAGGGGAGCGAGGAGGCTAGGAGGCCAGGAGGCGAGGGGGGCCGGGGAGCGGGGAGCCGGGGGCGGGTGCCCTACCCTTGAGCGAGCGCAGCGAGCGGAAGGGTGGGGGACTGCGTTTGACCGCGACCTGTCCTCGGACCGAGGTCGTTCACCAAAGCCCGGTAGAGAAGGACCGCGACGCAGAAGAGCCACGCGGTGCGGCATCGACGCCCGGGGCTTCCGCGGGCGCTGCGATCGCGGTCTGCCGCGTCGATGACGCACCCTGCGCCTGACTGCGATCACGGTCTGCCGCGAGGATCGCAGTGGCACACAACGCGAGTCTTCCCTCGCTCCCTCGCTCCCTCGCTCCCTTGCTCCCTACTCAGGAAACAGATCGCTGCAGTCTTCGCGGTAGCCGCAGTTCGGGCAGTGCAGCTTGCAGTGCGCCCCGAACATCGGCGCGTCGCACAACAGGCAGGTGAAGCCGGCCGGGCCTTCGCTTCGCTCGCCCGGCGAGGTGCCGCCGGCCGGCTGATCGCCGGTGATCGGCGGAGTGTCGCGGGGGGCGATCACGATCGGTCTCCGGCATCGAGCGCCACCTGGGCGTGCAGCGCCGCCCCCCACGCCAGCATGCCCTCGTCGATGTTGAACCGCGGGTGATGGTGCGGGTAGATGCACTCGCTGGCTTCGTCGCGGGCACCGACGAACACGAAACACCCCGGCACCTCCTGGCAGAAGTACGAGAAGTCTTCGCCGCCGCCCTGCGGTGCCAGTGCCACGATCTGCTCGGCCGCGAATCCCAGCGTTTCCGCCGACGCCAGGGCCCGCTCCGTCTCGGCCGGGTCGTTGACCAGCACCGGGTAGCCGGGTGAAACGTCCACCTCGGCCGTGCAGCCCAGCGTCGCGGCCGTCGACGTGGCGATCTCGCGGACGCGCCGGGTCGTCAGGTCGCGCACCTCGGCCGCGAACGTGCGGATCGTGCCGACCAGGTCGACGTACTCGGGAATGACGTTGTCGGCCGTCCCGCCCCGGACCTGCGTGACCGAGACGACGGCCGGTTCGCTGACCGGCACGTTGCGGCTGACGATCGTCTGCAGGGCGACGATCACGTGCGCCGCGGCGACGACCGGATCGTTGCACTGGTTCGGCATCGCCGCGTGTCCGCCGACGCCGCGGATGCGGATCGCGAGCTTGTTGACTCCGGCCATGAACCCGCCGGCGCGGGTTCCGACGGTTCCGCTGGGCAGGTCCGAGCAGATGTGGATCCCGAAGATCCGTGCGACGTTCTCGAGGCTGCCGGCGGCGATCATGTCGGGGGCACCGCCGGGGAACTTCTCTTCGTGGGGCTGGAAGATCAGCCGGACGGAGGTCCGCAACTGATCGCGGTGCCGGGCGAGGATCTCGGCGGCCCCGAGGAGCATGGCGGTGTGGGCATCGTGTCCGCAGGCGTGCATGACGCCGGGGTTCTGCGAGGCGTATTCGACGCCGGTTTCCTCGGTGATCGGCAGGGCGTCCATGTCGGCCCGCAGGGCGAGGAAGGGGGTGTCGCCGACCGGGATGTCGACGGTGACCCCGTGCTTGCCGCCGATGTCGGTGCGGGGCTGGTAGTCCATTTCGCGGAGGGCGTCGGCGACGAAGCGGGCGGTCGCGGCCTCTTCTCCGGAGAGCTCGGGGTGGCGGTGCAGGTGCCGGCGCCAGGCGGTCAGGCGCTGCTGGAGATTCTGTGCTTGGGCAAGCAGCGGGCTGGGCATCGAACGGCTCTCCTGCAAGCGTGGCGGGGTGCGGTTACGGTTTCGTCCGCAGGGGCGATCGGATAGTATTCCAGCGACGGAGCGGCGACAACCAACGCCGCGAGGAGGTCGCCAACGTGTGGTCATTCGGGGCATTCTGCGACGAGTTCTACATCAACTCGCGGCTCTTTCTGAAGCTCGAGCTGGACTCGTCGCGCGAGACCCTGCTGCACCTGTTCGAGCAGCTTCGCCGGGTCTACCCGCGCCTGTCGCGCCTGCGACGCCGCGACGACGGCGGGCTGGTCCTCGACGAGGAGCGGCAGGACGGCGACGTCCGGCGCTACCTGCGGATCGACCCGGCCGCCCTGCGTTTCGGCTGCTACGGGGCCCCGGACCTGGCGACGGTGGCGGCCTACGCCGAGCGGGTTCTGAACCTGGCCCCGGCCCACCTGAGCCTGAGCGACCTCGACCTGGATTACATGGAGACCGTCTACGCCTTCGACCTCGAGTACCGCGGCAACCACGACGAACTGGTGGCCGAGACGCTCTTCGCCGAGCATCCGCTGATGCGGGTGCTGTCGAGCGAGGGCGAGAAGCCGCTGGACTGCCAGCCGTTCTTCGGGGTCAGCATCTCCGAGCAGTGCGACCAGCAGGTCTACCTGGAGATCAAGGGACGCACCGCGACCTACGAGGTGCGGACCGGCGAATTCGAGTCCAGCCCGCTGAGCGTCTACCTGACCGTGCGGCGCTACTGGGGGTTCGGCGAGCAGGGCGACCTCGCGGCCCAGCACCGGCAGTTGCTGACGATCGGCGAGAAGTACGCGACCGAACGGGTCCTGCCGGCCGTGGTGCAGCCACTCGCGGCCGCGATCGCCAGTCGCCGGTAGCCCGGCCCGCGTCCGCAGGTCGAGCGAGTCAACCAGGGGGCGCACACGGCGGCGGCGCGGGTGTGGGTTTCTCCTGAACGTGAATTCAGTTCCGACGGAGCGAGAACCAGATGGATACCAAGAGTGCGCGGCGGATGGCGATCCGGGCGGCCGGCGAGTGGAACATGGGGCGGGTCCGTCAGCGCGAGCAGCGGGTCGACAGCTACTACGGGTGCGACGTCTTCGACCAGCGCGTCATGCGCGAGCGACTTCCCAAGGCGGTCTATCGCAAACTGCGGCGGATGATCGACCGCGGCGAGCGGATGAGCCCCGACCTGGCCGACATCGTCGCGGCCGCGATGAAGGACTGGTCGATCGAGCGGGGCGCGACGCACTACACGCACTGGTTCCAGCCGCTGACCGGGATGACGGCCGAGAAGCACGATGCGCTGGTGGTGCCGGACGGGCAGGGGGGCATGCTGTTCGCGCTGTCGGGCAGCGACTTGGTGCAGGGCGAGCCGGACGCTTCGAGCTTTCCGTCGGGCGGCCTGCGGGCGACGTTCGAGGCCCGCGGCTACACGGCCTGGGACGCGACCAGCCCGGCCTTCATCCGGCGGGGCGACAACAACGCGACCCTGGTGATCCCGACCGCGTTCGTCTCGTGGACCGGGGCGGCCCTGGACCTGAAGACGCCGCTGCTGCGGAGCATCGATGCGCTCTCGAAGCAGGCCATGCGGGCCCTGCGAATCTTCGGCACCGAGGAGGGCATCAGCCGGATCGGCACCACGGTCGGGGCCGAGCAGGAGTACTTCCTGGTCGACGCCAACCTCTACCACGCCCGCCCGGACCTGATGATCTGCGACCGGACGCTGTTCGGCGCGCCGCCCCCGAAGGGTCAGCAACTCGATGATCACTACTTCGGAACGATCCCCGACCGGGTCCTGAGTTTCATGGCCGAGGTCGAGCAGGAACTGTACGCGGTCGGCATCCCGATCAAGACCCGCCACAACGAGGTCGCCCCCGGCCAGTACGAGATCGCGCCGCAGTTCGAGATGGCCAACGTCGCCTGCGATCACCAGATGGTCGTGATGGAGGTGCTCGAGACGGTCGCGCCGCGCTTCGGCCTGCGGGCGATCATGCACGAGAAGCCCTTCGCCGGGCTGAACGGCTCGGGCAAGCACAACAACTGGTCGATGGTGACCGACACGGGCGTCAACCTGCTCGATCCGCAGGAGGACACCCACACGAACATGGAGTTCATGTTCTTCCTGTGCGCCGTCCTGCGGGCGGTCGACCTGCACGCCGACCTGCTGCGGGCCGCGATCGCCTCGGCCGGCAACGACCATCGCCTGGGAGCCAACGAGGCCCCGCCGGCGATCATCTCGATCTTCCTCGGCGACATGCTGACCGACCTGATCGAGCAACTGCAGCGCGGCACGCCGCGGCGGACGATCAAGGGCGGGGCGATGGACCTGGGCGCCCGGACCCTGCCGCAACTGCCGCGACACTCCGGCGATCGCAACCGCACCTCGCCGTTCGCCTTCACCGGGAACAAGTTCGAGTTCCGCGCGGTCGGCTCGTCGGCCACCGTCGCCTGGCCCAACACGATCATCAACACGATCGTGGCCGAGTCGCTCGACTACATGTGCAGCGAACTGGAGAAGGGCCTCGGCAAGCGGCCGACCGACGCGAAGCTTGAAACGGTCATCAAGGCCCTCTTCAAGCGGGTCATCAAGGAACACCGAAAGGTCGTCTTCAACGGCGACAACTACACCGAAGAGTGGCACATCGAGGCCGAGAAGCGCGGACTGCCCAACCTGAAGGACTGCGTGATGGCCCTGCCGGTGCTGCGCTCGGCCAAGACGGCCGCGCTGTTCCGCAAGTACAAGGTGCTCGACAAGGCGGAACTGACCAGCCGGGTCAACGTCTTCTTCGAACGCTACGCCCAGCAGTTGCAGATCGAGGCCGAGACGATGGTGATGCTGGCCCGCCAGCAGATCCTGCCGGCGGCCGTGCGGCAACTGCGGGATCTCGGCCAGGCGATCGAGGCCGCCCAGGACGCCGGCGGCGTCGCCTGCGAGGAACTGCAGACCGAACTGGCCGAACTGGCCGACCTGATCGGGCAGTTCCGGACCGCGGCCGTGGCCCTGGCCGACGCCCAGAAGGGCGCCCCCGAGGACCCCGAGAAGGCGGCCCGCTACTTCAAGCAGAACGTTCAGCCGCTGATGATCACGCTGCGCGAACTCGGCGACACCCTCGAAGGCCGCGTCTCGAACGAACTCTGGCCGCTGCCGAGCTACCGGGAACTGCTGTTCATCAAGTGAGGGAGCCAGGGAACCAGGGAGTGAGTGAGCAAGGGCGCGCGGGAGCCGGGAAAGGAAAGCCACGCCGAGCGTCCGGCCTCGTTCACTCCGTCGCGCTTTCACGTTCTCACCGCCGCAGGCAGGGGAGCATGCGTTGGCTGGTCGATACGTCGCCCTGTTGCGCGGGATCAACGTCGGCGGGCGGAACCGGCTGCCGATGGCGGACCTGGCGGCGATCTTCACGGACCTGGGCTGCACGCGGGTCCGCACCTGGATCCAGAGCGGCAATGTCGTCTTCGAGGCCGGCGCGGCCCTCGCCCGGCAGATCCCCGGCCGGGTGGCGGAGGGCATCGCGGCGCGGCACGCCCTGACGGTGCCGGTCGTGCTGCGTAGCGCGGCGGAACTGCAGGCCGTGGCCAAGCGGCATCCGCTGGCCGCCGGCGCGGACGCGTCGTGCCTGGCGGTGATGTTCCTGGCCCGGCGCCCGACGGCCGCCGCGGCGGCAGCGCTCGATCCGCAGCGCTCACCGGGCGACACGTTCCGGCTGATCGGCCGCGAGGTGTTTCTGTGCTGTCCGGGCGGGATGGCCCGTTCGAAACTGACCAACGCCTGCTTCGACAAGGCGCTCGGCACGGTCTCGACCACGCGGAACTGGCGCACGGTCCGCAAACTGGCGGAGATGACCGGCGAGAAATGAGGAGGGCACGCGGCGGCCGCGCCCCGCGGCGCTTCCTCGCAGAAAGGACTCCGGATGAAGTCGCATCGCAAGGAACTCTGGTTTGAAATCCCGGGGCGGCGCGGGCTGGTCAACATCAGCCGCGACGTGCAGGACGCGATCGACGAGTCGGGCGTCCGCGAGGGGCTCGTGCTGGTCAACGCGATGCACATCACCGCCAGCGTGTTCATCAACGACGACGAGTCGGGCCTGCACCAGGACTACGAGAAGTGGCTCGAAGGACTGGCCCCGCACGCCCCGACCGACCAGTACCTGCACAACCGCACCGGTGAGGACAACGCCGACGCGCACCTCAAGCGGCAGGTGATGGGCCGCGAAGTCGTCGTCGCGATCACCGATGGCAGGCTCGACTTCGGCCCCTGGGAACAGATCTTCTACTTCGAGTTCGACGGCCGGCGACGCAAGCGGGCTCTGGTGAAGGTCATTGGGGAGTAAGGGAGCGAGGGAGCAAGGGAGCATGGGCGCGAGGGAAGGCGGGGCGATGCCGCGGCCGGTTCCTCACGTTCGACGTACCTGGTGCCAATGCGCCTGAGCGGTGTCTTCGGCCGTTCCGCGCGGCACGGTGAGCAGGCATGACCGAATCGGTTGCCGACATCCTGGCCGCACGCCTCGTGCCTCCGAAGCTCGGCTGGCTCGACATTCGTTCGCAACTGCGGCACTTCGCGCTGATCACCTACGCGATTCCGATCGAGCGTCTGCAGCGGGACCTGCCGGAGCGGTTCGAGGTTGTCCCGTTCGAGATCGGCGGTCGGACCTGCGGGCTGCTGAGTGTCGTGCCGTTCCTGGACGATGACTTTCATTTCGCGCGGATCGCGCCGTTTGCGACGTTCCGCTTCGGGCAGACCAACCATCGCGTCTACGTCCGCGACCGGCGCACCGGCGAGCACGTCGTCTGGTTCTTCGGAACCACGCTCGGCAGTTGGGTCGTCAACATCGCCCGGACGCTCTGGCGGATCCCGTGGCATCGCGGCCGCTATACGATCGACTGCACGTTTGACGAAGCGGCCGGACGGTACAGCGAATACCGTTTCGAGGTCGACAGCGACTGGTGCCGCTGCGAGATCCGACTGGAAGACACCGGCCAGGCGATGACGCTGGCCGAGGGATTCACATCACGCGACGAGATGGTGCTGGTGCTGACGCATCCGGTCGAGGGGTTCTTCACCCGCCTGGACGGACGCCTTGGCACCTACTCGGTCTGGCACGAGCAGATCCCGCTGACCATCGGCCGGGCCGGCCACCTGTACTTCAGCATGTACGAAAGAACGGGCCTGCTGACCCGCGACGAAATGCAGCACCCGCACTCGGTCCTGATCTGCCCGCAGACGGAGTTCGTCGTGCACATGCCACCCAGACCGTGCCACGTGAGCAAGTAAGCAAGCAGCAAGCTGGTCTTCCCGGCACTTGCTCACTTGATGACTTGATTACTTGCTTACTCGTTCGTCGTGCACATGCCACCCAGACCGTGCCAGGTGAGCAAGTAAGCAAGCAGCAAGCTGGTCTCCCCGGCACTTGCTCACTTGATGACTTGATTACTTGCTTACTCGTTCGTCGTGCACATGCCGCCGGAATCAGTGAAAGAGTGAAAGAGTGAATGGGTGAAAGGGCGTGCGATCGAAAACGTGGATGGGTGAAGGAGGGTCTGCAACGCGCCCTCTTTCACTCCTTCACCCATTCACTTTTTCACGCGCTCATTGAGTAGCCTCTCGAACGCCGCCGGCGCTCCTGCGAAGGTCGGGAGCATGTCGCCGTCGTAGCTTCCCAGGTCGATCGGCAGGCGCGGGGCGCCGGCCAGGTCGCTTACCCGGCCGCCGGATTCGGTCACGATCAGGGCCCCGGCGGCGATGTCCCACAGCTTGCAGTTGTTCATCAGCGTCGCGTCCATCTGGCCGCTGGCGACCATCGCCAGGTGCAGGGCGGCGGAGCCGAGGTTGCGGACGACGTGCTGCTCGACCAGTTGCCCGACCCACGCGGCCGCGTTCTCGTGCCGGGCGCTGGGGATGCCGACGACCAGTTTGCGATCCGGGGCCGGCGGCGGGCCGTTGTCGCAGTGCAGGCGGACGCCGTCCCGGTAGGCGCCGCCGTCGCGCCAGGCCGACCAGCAGGTGTCCATCAGCGGCTGGCAGATCGCGCCGGCCAGCGGGGTCCCGTGCTGCAGGACCCCGACCGAGCAGGCGAACAGCGGGCTGCGGCGGGTGAAGTTGCGGGTTCCGTCGATCGGGTCGATCACCCAGCAGAGCCGGTCGCCGGCCTGGCGGTAGGAATCGTCGACGGCTTCTTCGCCGAGGAAGACGTCGTCCGGGCGGCGGGCCCGGATGTGGTCGATCACCGCCCGTTCGGCGGCCATGTCGAACTGGGTGACTTCGCTCAGGTCGGGTTTTCGCTGGATGTCGAGCGGGCCGCCGAAGCCGTCGGCGGCAACCCGGCCGCCGGCCCGGGCGGCGGCGATGGCGAGTTCGTGCAGGGCGGGCAGGTCGGGGTTCACTTCTTGGACTTCTTCTTTCGTTCCTGCGCTTCCTTGTTGCCGCTCTTGCGGTGTTCCTGCTGGGACAGTTCGTCGAACTGCCGCTGCACGTCCTCGGCCTGTTCGGCCATCTTCTTGAAGAATGCGGACATGAAGCCGCCCTTCTTGACGGGCTGGTCGCCTTCGAGGGCCTTGCGGGCCTTCTCGGCGTCAAGCTGCTTGCGGACGCGGAGCGATTCGAAGATGCCGAAGACGTTGGTGGCCATCCAGTACAGGTTCAGTCCGGACGGCATGTAGTAGAACATCAGCGGGAACAGGACCGACATCATCATCGCGATCATGTGCTGCTGGCGGACCTGGTCCTCGACGGTCATGCCGCCCATCCCGGTCTCGGGTTCGCGGCCTTCCTCGCGGGCCTTCTGGGCGGCCTTGATCTTCTCGTCCAGGTGCGGCTTGGGCATGTACTTCTGCTGGAGCCACATGCTGACGCCCATCAGCACCGGCAGGATGTTGATCGACGGGATGTCCTTGAAGGCGAAGCCGATCAGCGGCAGCCAGCTCAGCACCGGGATCGAGACCGGCTGGCTGAACGAGTAGAACGCGTCCGGAGCCGAGAGGTCCTTGATCCACCAGCCGTCGAAGATCGCGTGCCGCAGGTTGATGTCCGTGTTGATCCCGGTCCACAGCGCGATCAGGATCGGCATCTGGATCATCATCGGCAGCATGCTGACCAGCGGGGCCGCCGGGTTGACGTTCTCCTCGCTGTAGAGCTTCATCATCTCCTGGTTGAACTTGACCCGGTCGTCGCCGTATTTCTTCTTCAGCTCGTTCAGCTTCGGCTGGATCCGGCCCATTCCTTCCTGCGTGCGGAACATCGACTTCTGCTGGAAGACCGTCAGCGGGTGCAGCACCGTCCGGATGATGATCACCAGGATGATGATCGCGATGCCGTAGTTGCCGACCAGCGACTGGATCCCGTCCAGCAGGCCGGTCATCGCGCCGGTCAGCGACGCGAACGTGCAGCAGCAACGCTGGTCGACGTCCCGCAGCAGGGCATAGGCCAGCTTGCTGCGGTCGGCGAAGGCCGGGCTCGCTTCGCGCAGGTCCTCGGTCGCCTTCGAGCCCGCGTAGATCTCGAAGTCGACCTGCCGGGCCGCGCCCGGACCGATCGGCACCGAGAGCGTCTCCAGCCGGGCCCGCATGTCGCCGCGCTTGTCGCTCGGACTGTCGTAGTCGGCCACGTCGGCCGTCAGCTTGCGAATCGTGCTGGCGCCGTCGTCCCGCGGCAGCGGACGCGTCACGACCGCGAAGTACTTGTTGGTCAGCGCCACCCACGCCAGGCTGCGATCCTGCGCCGTCGTCAGCAGCGTATGCACCCGGTCGCCCTTCGAGGTCGGCTTTCGCAGCCGCGCGCCGTCGCGGGCTTCCGGGCTCAACTGCCCGTCCTCGTCGATCGCCGCCACCAGGTACCGCATGTTGTACTGAATGTGCTCGCCCGGGACCCCGACCGGACCGAACTGCTCGAACGCCACCGAAATCTCCGCACCCGTGCGGTTCTCGGCCTCCAGCCGCAGCATCACCAGCGGCTTGCCCTCGATCAGCGTGTAGGTCTTTCGCAGCCGGACCAGCATCCCCTCCCGCAGTTCCTCGGCCGACGGCTTTTCGCCCGCCGCCGGTCCGCCCCACCAGCGCTGCGCGATGTCGCGCGGCGCCAGGAACGTCTGGAAGACGACCTGGTCCGGGCGGGCCTCGGCCACGTTCCAGTTCAGCCCGCTCAGGTCCCAGACGGTCGTGTTGCCGAGGTAGGTGATCCAGACGCGACTGGTCACGTACGACTCGAAGGTGCCGCCGCCCTGGACCGGCTGGATCAGGGTGTAGGGATCATTGCCGGCCGCGGTCTCGCGATGGACGTACTTGTCGCTGCCGGCGGCCCGCCGGACGAGGTCGATCGTGCCGACGGCCGCGCCGCGCGGGCTGAGCGTCATCCGCAGGTCATCCTGGTCGCGGCCCCCGAGGGTGACCGGTTCGGCCGCGGGATCGCTGGCGAAGCCATAGCCGCTGTCGAGGCGGGAGGTGTCGCCGGGCTGGGTGCTGGCCGGGGTGTCGCCGCCGTCGGTGCTGGCGACCGCCTGGCCGGGGGCGGGATCGCCGTCGGGGTTGGCGACGACCGGCTGGGTGCTGGTCGTGGCCGGGGGCGCGGGCTGCGGGCGGATGTACGAGTAGACGACCATGTAGGTCATGTAGACCGTCAGGGCCGCGAACAGGGCGAAGAACAGGCGACGGGTTTCCATGCGGTTCCGATTCGTGAGGCTGCGGCCCGGCCGAGCGCCCCGCGCAGGGCCGGGGCCGGTGTCGCTGCGGAATCCGGGATTGTAGGGGTAGGGAGCGAGGGAGCAAGGGAGCCGGCCGGGGGGAACCGGGAACCGGGAACCGGGAACAGGGCGGAAACCCGTCAAAACGCAGTTGGGGAGCGGATCGGTGCGCTCCGGGGTCGAAAGAAACCGGGTTTTCCGAACGCGTCCGGCGTGCGGGGCGTCCATCTGTTCGCTGTTCCCTGTTCCCTGTTCCCTTCTGCCAGTAAACTGCCGGCTTGTGAAGGAGACGGCGTATGGGACTGATGGATGGAAAAAAGGGCCTGATCTTCGGTGTCGCGAACGATCGTTCGCTGGCCTGGCACATTGCCGAGCAGTTGCATGCCAACGGAGCCGCGTTGGGATTCACGCATCTGCCGCCGCCGAAGATGGAGAACCGGGTTCGCAAGCTGGCCGAGCCGATCGGGGCCAAGGCGATCGTTCCGTGCGACGTGACCGACGAGGAGTCCATCCGCTCGGCGTACCACCAGACCCGCGAGGTGATGGGCGAACTGGACTTCGTCGTTCACGCGATCGCCTTCGCCAATCGCGAATGCCTCAGCGAGCCGTTCTACAAGACCAGTCGGGATGACTTCCTGCAGGCCATGCAGATCAGCGCCTACTCGCTGGTCGCGCTGTGCCGCGAAGGCTTCGACCACATCCGCGAGGGCGGTTCGGTCCTCAGCCTGACCTACATGGGCAGCGAGAAGGTCATCCCCGGATACAACGTGATGGGCGTCTGCAAGGCCGCCCTCGAATCCAGCACCCGCTACCTGGCGGCCGAACTCGGCCGGGCCAAGCAGATCCGCGTCAACGCCCTCTCGGCCGGTCCGGTCCGGACGCTGAGCGCATCGGGCGTCAGCGGCTTCTCGACGATGCTGGAGCACTACCCGACCAAGGCCCCGCTGGCCCGGAACATCGAGGCCGAGGAAGTCGGCAAGGCCGGCCTGTACCTGCTGAGCGACATGTCCAGCGGCGTGACGGGCGAAGTGCACTACGTCGACGCGGGCTACAACATCATCGGGTGGTAAGTCGCGCGGCTTCGCCGCTTGAGGGAGCGAGGGAGCCAGGGAGCGAGGGAGCCGGGAGCCGGGAGCCGGGAGCGGGGAGCGAGGGAGCCGGGGAGCGAGTGAAGATCCGCAGGTTTGCCGCTGCGATCCGCGCCGTTGTAGGGTGCGTCATCGACGCGGCAGACCACGATGGCGACAACTCGGAGCTCCCGGGCGTCGATGCCGCACCGCTTGGTCCCTTCACCGTGCGCTACAACATCAACGGATGGTAAGTCGCGCGGCTTCGCCGCTTGAGGGAGCGAGGGAGCGAGGGAGCCAGGGAGCGAGTGAAGATCCGCAGGTGTGCCGCTGCGATCCGCGCCGTTGTAGGGTGCGTCATCGACGCGGCAGACCACGACGGCGACAACTCGGAGCTCCCGGGCGTCGATGCCGCACCGCTTGGTCCCTTCACCGT
>JAUIEC010000017.1 GCA_030428945.1 Phycisphaerae bacterium
CACCGCACTCTCGAAACACCCACTTGGGCAGGCCCACCGGGCCGCGCTCGGATAGAAGAATGGGATCTTGCGAGCAGAACCCGCTTGACAGGCAGCGGGCGTTCATAGAAGGGTGCGTCATCGACGCGGCAGCCCGCGCTGACATCCGACGCGGAAGCCCCAGGCGTCGATGCCGCACCGCTTGGCAGCCGCAGCGACCGGGTGGATCCGGCTAATCGCCGAGCAGGTCGCGCATCTCGCCAACCGTCTTCAGGTCGCCCTGCGCGGCCGCCACTTCGATGCCGCGGGTGAGCACATCACGGGCGGACTCGGCCTGGCCGTCGGCCTGGTAGGCGCGGGCCTGGTGGTAGTAGGCGGCCGAGTAGTTCGGATCACATTCAATCGCCTGCCCGAAGGCGTCGGCCGCTTCCTGCCAGCGCTCCAGGTTCAGCAGTTCCAGCGCCAGACCGTAGTGGCTGAGCGGGTCGGCCGGGTCGACCAGGACCAGCTTGCGGAGTTGTTCGAGGCGGCTCACTTGCCGGCGACCTGGCTGGCGGCCGCACCGGAGAAGTCGTAGCCGCCCTTCAGGTGATAGCCCTTGCCGAGTTGCTTGATGCGCGCGATCAGCCGGTCCGCCCGCTGCCGCTCGCGTTTGCCGGCCCGCGTGTCGTCCTGGCGAATCAGGAACGGCTCGCTGGCGAGCAGGCGGATGTCCTTGCCCATCAGGATCGTGCACGGCACCCCGTTCTCGATCAGGTACAGGGCCGCGTCGTTGGCGGCCTGCTCTTTGCTGATCGGAAAATACTGCACGACGATGTAGTGATAGCCGCGCCGCAGTTCGACCTCGGCGGGCGCGGGCGGCGGCGGAACCGCGGCCGGCTGCGCGTCGCCGGCGAGCATCGTGCCGGCCGGAGCGCCGCCATCGAGGATCGGTGTGGTCGGGACCTGCGTCTGGCTCGGCGTCATGAAGCGCTGCGCCAGCGCGAAGGTGATGAACAGCAGAATCACGCCGCCAGCGCCGACCAGCACCCAGAACTGCAGCCGGTTGCCGGGCTCCTGGTGGCTGCCGATCGGCACGCCGTCCGGACCGCTCTTGATCGGACCCGACGCCAGCGGCGACGGTCGGGCGGTCTCAGCCTCGGCGACCGGAGCGGGCGGATCGGGCTCGGGCTGAACTGGCGGAGGGGCCGGCCTGGGCGGCGGGGCGGGCGCCGGACGCGGTGAAGTCCGGGCCGGCGGCGGTTCGGGGGGCGTGGGGCGCTTGCTCGGCCCGGATTTGCCCTGGCGCTTGGCTACTTCGTACAGAATCGGCCGGTTCTTGCGTGCCACCCGTGAGACTCCCCTGCTGCCGCTCCCGGAAATGAGGCGGCAACGTTCGATTCTAGGCCTTTTTCCGGATCGCTCAAGGCTTTCTCCCGCCCGGCGGCGGGAAGCCACAAACGGACGGGGGAACGGGCTAAACTAAGGTATGGCCGCCTCGCGAGGTGGGCGGCCGGCCTGTCGCCGGGAGCCCAGACCGCATGCACCCGATTCCGGGAGTCGATCAGACCGCCGGCCACACGTTCGTGGTCACGCAGTCGATGTGTCCGCACTTCGAAGAGCGCCTGGTCCACCCGGTCTGCGCGACGTGGACGCTGGTGCACCAGATGGAATACGCCGGTCGCCTGGTGATCGTGCCGGTCCTGGAGGCCGACGAGGAGGCGGTCGGGGCCCGTTTCGCGATCACGCACCGCAGCCCGGCCACGATCGGCAGCGCGGTCGAGGTGACCGCGCGGGTCCTGTCGGCCACGCGGAGACGGCTGACCTGCGACGTCCGCGCCCACGTCGGGCCGCGCCTGGTGGCGGAGGCCGAATTCGTGCAGATCTCGATGCCGAAGCCCGAACTGGCGGCCCGCTTCGACGTGACGTAGTCGGCGGGTGCGCGAGGGTGACGGGCGTCTGATCAACCCGCGTGGAGAAGTCACTGCGAGGATCGCAGTGGCATACGACGGGGCGTCCGGGTCTGCCCCGTTCTCAATCACATGCAGTCCCCCACCCTTCCACTCGCTGCGCTCGTTCAAGGATGGGGCACCCGGGGTCGTCCCGTTCCCGATTGCGGCCTGCCCCCTCTGTTCCGCTCGCTGCGCTCGTTCAAGGATGGGGCACCCGGGGCTCAGGTCCCACCAACGTCGGCATGCGGTACGCCAACAAAAGAAGGCCGGGCTCCCCCTTTGGAAGCCCGGCCCCTGTCTGAGTCCGTGTTGGTCGCGGTCCGGTTTAGCGGCGGTAGTAGACGCCACCGCGATAGCTGCGGTAGTGCCGCGGGGCCGGGGCGCAACCGCGCGAATAGCCGTACGAGTACGTCCGCACCGGGGCGTAATAGCTGCTGCGGTAGTAGCTGTTGTACCGCGGGGCCGGGTAGACCACCGGTCGCGTCGGCGCGTAGTACGGGCGGGCGTAGCCGCGGGTGTAGACCGGCGTGCCGCAACTGCGGAAGGCGTTGCCGTAGTACGCATTGCCGGCGTAATAGCCGCCGTGGTACCCGCTGCTGTAACCAACGTTTACGTGAAAGCCATCCGCCCAGGCGGTCGAGCTCAGCAGGGCCCCTGCCACCAGTGCGATCAGTGTGCGTGTCTTCATCGGTGCATCTCCAAAAAACGTGCCTGGCCCGTCCCACTTCTTCATGAGTGTGGACCCTTCCCGATGTCCTGACGTTGGGCCCGATTGCATAATTCTACCCAGTTTCCGGGTGTCACCGCGGAGAACACCTCGCAATACGCCATAAGCCTTTAATTTTCCATGGATTACATCGACCCGCCCGCCGGCCGCCAGGTCCGGAAATCTTTCGGAAAAGCCCGCCCGAACCGCCCGCCCGGACGGCCCCGCCTCACCTCGGCCGCTCTATCATGCCCAGACCATGCGGACCACCGAGCGAGAACTGACCTGGCCGGACGACCTGCCGGGGACGATCCGGGCGCTGCGGCGCGATCGGGACGAGCCGCTCGTCTGGCTCGACGACGCCCGGCGTCGCGATGATGCCGCCAGCCTGATCGCGTTCGCCCCGCTCGTCACGTTGCGGCAGGCCCGCGGAGCATCGGCCGAACTGTGCCGGGGAACGACGGTCCTCGATCGCGATCCGTCCGCCTGGCACCTGCTTCGCCGAGCGGCCGATGCCGGACCGCGGGCCGGGCACGCGGGACCGGTCGGACCGGGCTGGCTCGGGTACCTGGCCTTCGAACTGGCCGGACAGCTTGAGCGTCTGCCCGCGCAACCCGCCGACGCGCTCGACCTCCCGCTGATCCAGATCGGGTACTACGCCGATGTCGTCCTGCTGGATCATGCCGCCCGACGGGCCGTGCTGTCCTCGACGCCGCCCACGCCGTGGGACGCCGCCCGACGCAGGCCGGACGCCATCGCGGAGACCTGGAACCGGGCGGCCGAGGACCCGGCCGGGTGCGGCGGCCCGCCGCCACCGCCCCGCCTGTGCTGGGACTGGAACCGCGCGCAGTACCTGGCCGGCGTGCGGCGGGTGCTGGCGTACATCGCGGCCGGCGACATCTACCAGGCGAACCTCGCCCAGCGGGCGACGCTGGAGGGACTGGGCCCGGCGCTCGAGAACTTCATCGCGATTCGCACCGCGAACCCGGCCGAGTACGGCGCGTTGCTCGCCTGGGATGACTGCGCGGTGCTGTCGCACTCGCCGGAATTGTTCCTGTCGTGTGAAGCGGGGCGGGTGCTGACGCGGCCGATCAAGGGTACGCGGCGTCGCGGCCGGGACGAGGCGGAGGATGCGGCGCTGGTTGCGGACCTGCTGGCGTCGGAGAAGGAGGCGGCGGAACTGGCGATGATCGTGGATCTGCACCGCAACGACCTGGGCCGGGTGTGCCGGATCGGCAGCGTGCGGGTGGCGCATCCGCGGCGGGTGGAGCGGCATCCGTCGGTGATTCACACGGTGGCGGACGTGGTCGGTGAACTGGCGGACGGGCGCGACAGCCTGGACCTGCTGGCGGCGTGTTTTCCGGCCGGATCGATCAGCGGCGTGCCGAAGATCCGGGCGCTGGAGATCATCGCCGAGCTGGAGCCGGTTGCGCGGGGGGCGTACACGGGTGCGGTCCTGAACCTGACGTGCGGGGACGCCTTGCAGGCGAATGTGGCGATTCGTACGCTGCAGCAGCGCGGGGGGGACGGGGCGCTCTGGTTCGGGGGCGGGATCGTGATCGATTCCTCGCCGGAAGCGGAATTCGAAGAGACGTTCGCGAAGGCGGGTGGAATCCTGCGGGGTCTCGGGACGGGAAGCGGCGAGGGAGCGGGGTCGGGTGCGCCCTGATGGCAGGCCGCCGATGTGCGGGTGCGTTGAATTGTGCCTGCCGGATGCGACGGGCGTGCTGGCACGGGTACACTCCGCGAGGACACGGAACCCTGTTCCCCGCACTGCGATAGGAGTCGGTCTTGCGTGACTGGGTGAGTATGAACGGGCGTCTGATGCCGGGCGATCAGGCGCAGGTCAGCGTGTTTGATTCGGGCTTCATGCAGGGAATCGGGCTGTTCGAGACGCTGCGCAGCTACAACGGCGTGGTGTTCCGGCTGGACCATCACCTGAACCGGCTGATCCGGTCGGCCCGGCTGCTGGGCTGGAGTCTGCTGCCGGTGCTCGATGATCTGCGCGACAACGTCCGGCAGGTGGTTTCGGCCTGCGAGCAGGAAGCGACGCGGGTTCGCCTGACGGTCACGACCGGCAGCCTGCGGGCGGCCGCTTCGGACGAGCCGGAGTTGACGATCGTCGCCACCGCGGGCGGAGATCCGGCCTACCCGGCCGAGTGCTACCAGAAAGGCGTGACGGTCTGGGCGTCGCCGTACCGGCAGGGTGCCGGCGATCCGACCGTCGGGCACAAGACGACCAGCTACTTCGCGCGGCTGGCGTCGCTGCGCGAGGCGCACGCCCGCGGCGCGTTCGAGGCGCTGTGGTTCACGCACCAGAACCTGCTGGCCGAGGGAGCGATCACCAGCATCTTCGTGGCCCGCAACGGGCGGATCTTCACGCCGCCGCTGGACACGCCGGTGCTGCCGGGGATCACGCGTGCGACCGTGATCGAGATGGCCGACCGGGTGCGGATTCCGATCGAGGAAGCGGCCCTGACGATCGACGACCTGCTGGACGCGGACGAAGTCTTCCTGACCAACAGCCTGATGGAAATCGTGCCGGTCGTGCGGGTCGAGCGCCAGCCGATCGGGACCGAGAAGCCGGGCGATCTGACGCGGGCGCTGTACGAGCAGTACGGGGAACTGGTCGAACAGGAATGCGCCTATGCCTGACGTCGGTGAAGTGACGGCCGCGCTGGACGACCTGGCGCCGTTCGCGGATGCGTGCGACTGGGACAACGTCGGGCTGCTGCTCGGCCGCAGGTCACAGCGGGCCCGCGACTGGCTGGTGGCGCTCGACCTGACCGACGCGGTCGCGGGCGAGGCCCTGGCCGGCAAGGTCGACGGCCTGATCCTGTATCACCCGCCGATCTTCCAGGGCATTCGCGGCCTGACCGCGGACAGCCCGGGGCCGACCGGCCTGCTGCCGGACCTGGCGGCCGCGGGGATCGCGCTGCTGGCGACGCACACGGCGATGGACTGCGCGGTGGACGGCACGAACGACGCGCTGCTGGACTGCTTCGACTGCGGCGGGCGCGAACCGCTGCGGCCGATCGTCGCGACCGAAGGCCGGTACAAGCTGGTCGTGTTCGTCCCGGCCGCGGAGGTCGCGGGCCTGCGGGCGGCGTTGTCGGCCGCGGGCGCCGGCGTGATCGGGCACTACGACGAGTGCAGTTTCGCGTTGTCCGGGCGTGGTTCGTTTCGCGGCGATGCCAGCACGAATCCCACCCGGGGGCGGCGGCAGGAGTTGGAGCAGGTCGACGAGATCCGCCTGGAGATGGTGTTGCCGGCGGGCTCGATCGGTCCGGTCGTGCGGACGCTGTACCGCTGCCACTCGTACGAGGAGCCGGCATTCGACCTGTACCCGCTGCACGCGGTCGCGGGTCGCGCCGCGGTCGGCCTGGGGCGACGGGCGACGCTGACGCGTCCGGCCCGGGGGACGGATCTGCTGCGGCAACTGGCGATGCGGGTGGACTGTTCGGTCGCGACGGTGGTCGGCACCCTGCGGCGGCGGTTCAGGCGGGTGGTGGCGGCGGCGGGCTCGTTCGGCGTCGACGATTTCCGCGACGCGGAGACGCTCTACCTGACGGGCGAGTTCAAGCATCACGACGCGCTGCAACTGCTGCGGCGGGACGTGACGGCGGTTCACCTGGGGCACTACCAGAGCGAACGGCTGGTGCTCGACCGGCTCTGTCGGGGCGTGCGGAAGCGGGTCAAGGGCGTTCGGATTCGTGTCGCCCGTCGCTGTCGAGGGCCGTTCCAGGCGGCGGCCGGTTTTCTGGGGGACTCGTGATGAACTGGAATCGCATGCTGTGCCTGGTGGCGGTGGCGGTCGGCGCGGTCGGCGTGGGGCGGGCGGATGGTGACGCGCTGGTGATCGTCAACGGGCGCTCGATCAGTCGCGAGCGGGTGCACAAGCTGCTGATGGAGGCGTACGGGCTGGAGGTGATGCAGCAGGTGATCATCACCGAACTGGCCCGGCAGGCGACGCGGGAGGCGGGTCTGCGGGTGACGCCCGAGGATGTCCGGGCCGAGCGGCGTGACACGCTGGACCGGATCGCGGCCGACGCGGGGCTGGATCCCGAGGAATCGACCGACGAGAACAAGGAGAAGGCGCTCGACGAGGTGCTGAAGCAGCGGCGGATCTCGATGACCGAGTTCCTGATCGGGATGGAGCGCAACGCCCATCTGCGGAAGCTGGTCGAGGCCACGTTCGAGGTGGACGAGGCGACGCTGCGTGAGGAGTTCGCCCGGACCTACGGCGAACGGGTGCGGGTGCGGCACATCCAGGTGAGCGTCAAGAACGCGGCCCGGCTGAACGAGGTCGTCACGCTGCTCGAGCAGGGAACGGACTTCGCCGAGGTGGCCCGGACGATGAGCGCGAACGTCGAGACGGCCCCGCGGGGCGGAGAACTGCCGGCCTTCGCGTTCACCGACCAGGGCTTCGACCCGCTGCTGCGCGAGGCGGCCTTCTCGCTGGAGATCAACGAGGTGTCGAACCCGGTCCGGACCGGGCAGTTCTATCACATCCTGCGACTGGAGGAGCGGATCCCGCCGGCCGCGGTCCGCTTCGAGGATGTCCGGCCGCAGGTCGAAGCCAGCCTGCGCGAGCGCGAAGTCCCCAAGCAGATGGGCAAGCTGGCCCAGCGACTGTTCAACGATGCGAACATCAGGGTGGTCGATCCGAAGATGCGCGGCCGCTACAACGAGTTCCTCAAGGAAAACGAGTAGCGCGTCCGGCGGTCACGCGAGGTAGGCGTGCAGGGTCAACCGCTCCCCGCCGAGCCAGGACGTTTCGAGGAACGCGTGCTCAAAGGCATCATCGACGAGCCTGGCGCCCGCCCGGCAGACCTCGACATACGGCGGAAACGGCAGCAGATCATTGTCGACGATGGCGCTGTCCACGGCGCACAACGCGTAGGCGATCAGCGGCCGGTCGGCAGCGGCGTCCCAGGGGAAGCAGACGACCGGATGCAGGCCGTAGCCGATTTCACGATCGCGCAGCGCTCCGATGTCGACCGGCGAGACGGTCACCAGTCGGCCGGTCAGGACATCCTCGACCCGCCCGGTGCACCGCGTGTTGAGCGCCGCCAGTTCCCTGGATTGCGGATCGGCGCCGTAGCGTGCGATCACCTCCGGCGGCATCCGATAGTTGAAGACCCGTCGGGCCCCGTAGGCGAGGACCGGCGGATGTCCCTCGGGGGGCGTGTCGCGGATCGTGCGCCGGGCGGATTCCGGGTTGAGCAGGCTTCCGAAGCCGAGCAGTCGCAGCGGCTGGCCGGAGGCAACCAGGCGGGCCTCCAGTTCCGTCCAGGGGTATTCGATCATCGCCAGGGGCAGCGCGTGGAGCGCTTCCTGCGCAGCGCCCGCGGTCGCAGCGACGCGCTCGTCGAGGTTGGTCATTCTTCCAGTTCCTCCAGGCGCCGCTTGATCGCGTCGTAGCGTTGCTTCATCAGGACGGTGCGGCGCACGGGCCAGTGGCGTGTCACCTGGCGACACGTCAGGTAACGACCGGCCTCGGCCGTGAACCAGCGGGTCGATTCCCGATCATTGCGGCCCAGGGCGTACTCGGCCAGCAGCGTGCTGACCCGGAACCAGCGTTCGAACGAGTGGATGCCGGCCCGCTCACAGACGGTGCGGGCCTCTCGCAATATGGATTCGGCGTCGTCGCGTTGCAGGGCCGCGGCCGCTTCGCCCTCAAGCGACAGCAGCCAGGCGTAGTTCTGCAGGTACTCTCCGTCCCGGATGGCCTGCCGGTGGGTGTCGACCAGCCGCAGAGCCGCCTCGCACGCTGAGGCCGACAACCTGCCGGTGGCATCGAGCCCCCGGAACAGTTGCGCGAGAATCTCTCCCACGAGGTTCACCGCGTAGTAGGCTGCGTTTTCCACGAGGTACGGCCGCCCTTCGAGCAGGCTTCGCTCGGCATCGGCGAAGTTCTCCTGATCGATCCACGCCAGGGCCTGATTGGTCAGGGCACCCCCGTACCAGGCCGACTTTCGCTCGTTCGGAGGAAGCGTTTCGATGGCGCGCCGATATTGCGCGAGGGCGTTTTCAAACTGGGCGTCTCGCCAGTAGAACACGCCGCGTATCATCGGGATGCGCCACCGCCACCACAGGCCGCCAACGGCGACGGCCTCAGCCTGATCCAGCAGTCGCAGGGCTCGATCGCGGTGCGCGCGATACGTCTCCGAGCCGTCGGATCGCGCCCAGTCGACCGCGCCACCGCGTTCGAGCTTCATCGAATCCGCGACCAAGGCATCGCGTTCGAGGCTGCGATCAACGTCGGGCGCTAGACGCGCCAGGTTCGACCTGCGACCACGGAATTCACTGATGTTCTCAAGGAGAAAGTGGGCGCGCAACAGGCCCCTGGCGTCCGGGCTGTCTTTGACGGCGTGCTCGGCATGCTCAAAGGCCTCGTCGTAACGGCCAAGCTGCCTCGCGCCAGAGGCGGCCAGGCAACAGAGTTCGAAGTGTTCCGGGCCCGGCTTGCTGCCGGACTCGGACCGCAGCAGATCACAGGTGAATTCGTAGACCGTTGTCGCGATACTGGCGTAGGTCACGAGCTTGGCGAGTGCCTGCAGGATGGGGGTGGCCGTGCCCGCATCGCCGGCCGCGACCGCCGCGCCGGCCGCCTGGATCAGCGTGTGCCGCTCTCCGATGTCCTCGGTCGACCAGTCTCCCCGCTCGAGGATCGCCTGTGCGAAGATCAACGCTTCGCCGGCCAGCGCGTCGTTGAATGCGCCGATCCGTTCCGGCGGCCGGAGTTCACGCGCGGCCTCGAGCACCGAGGGCAGCGGGCTCCAGCGGCGTGCCTCGGCGCGATGGGGACGAAGCAGCCCGGCCTGGATCAGGCGATCGAGGTCCTGGGCGTGGACGCCGAGTCGTTTCCGAATGCGATCTCCGAGGGTGCCCGCCCGACGGGAGAACCCGTCACCGAAGCTGACCGCGACCAGCAGCGCGCGCTGTTCGCGCTCGCCCATCAGGTCGTGAACCGTCTTGACCGCCAGGGCCATCGTTTCGGGCGACTCGCCGGCATAGTCGCTCTGAGACAGCACCTCGCGGAATTCTCGGAGTTCATCTTCCCGCCCGGGGATCTCCTGCTCGCTGGCAAACCAGGCCGCGAGCGCTTCGATTGCCCCGGGGAAGCCGTCCAGTTTCTCGCAGACCGAACCGATCGTACGCAGCCAGGTCAGTTCCGAATCCGGTGGCGCGGTGGAATAGTCGCCCGCCATGCGATGCTCGGTCAGGCTCGTCAGGAACAACTGGATGGCCGGCACCTGCCGCAGTTGCGCCGCGCTCATGCGTTCCCGGGCATCCGTACCAGCGATCGCCAGCGGACCGAGTGACAGTTTCGAAGCGTGCCCACCCGGGAGACGTGAGGTCAGCAGGAGCGAGATCTCCGGAATCTGCAGCGACGCGCACCAGTCCCAGAAACGCTGCGATTCGGCACCGCGAATCTGCTCGATGTTGTCGATCAGCAGGCAACCGCGCGGCCAACCGCCGAGCCAGACGCGCAGCTCTCGCGACAGAACGCCGGAGTCGACCTTCCCCGAAACACCCAGTTGCAGGGATTCGGCCACGCGTTCGCAAACGTGTGCCAGCGTCGTGTCGTTCTTCCCCAGCAGCACCCTGCCCGTGCGCCAGCGGCTCTGGTCGAGTTGCGCGAGACAGGCGGTCGCCGTTGCCGTCTTGCCCACTCCCGGAGCGCCGTGCAGCAGCAGGCGCGTGGTGTTCCCCACCGTGAGCCTGTGCAGCACGTCGCGCATCTCCCGTTCCCGGCCGACGATCTTCCGCGGCCCGGCGGAGAAGCGTTCGCGATTCGCGTTGCCGATCCGCTCGCGGATTTCACGCAGGGAATCGTCATCCACCGCTCGCCTGGACAGCGGCACTCCGTTGGCATGGGCGAGCCCCAGCAGGTTCCTGGTCGCGTCGCTGCGCAACACGTTCTCCGTGACGAACACCGGGACCAGGGGCAGTCCCATGTGCTGAATCTGCCCGATCTCCCACTTCACCTCGGCGCTATCGGGCGTGGCGCGGCTCACCACCAGCACCACGACCGGTCGGCCGGCGAAGACCCTCCCCAGCGTCTCCCGGTAATCCCGCGGGTCCTTGTTGTCCGAGTATGCCCAGACCTCTAGCCCCTCGGTCTTCAGCGCCTCGCGAAGGCTCTCGGCCGTATCCGCGTCGTCGTTCGAATAGCAGATCACAACGTCGATCGGACGATCTGACATGTCGCTCCCCGACCTGTCCGTGGATGGTCACCGAGTCTGCCGACCCCGGTAGAGCGATCGACGGCCGGCGGGCGGCGCGCCGGAACCGCCTACCCGGGTTGGCCCGTAGTAGACTACCGACACGGGAGCGCGGTTACGAGAGTTGTTCTTCGAGCCGGGAAGCGCGGCGGCGGCGCATGGACCGCCGCCTGCTGTCCGTCTCGTTGCCTACGGGCAGGTCGCGCCGAAGTTGGCCAGCACGAGGGCCAGGTCGCTCAGGTCAACGGTGCCGTTGGCGTCGGCGTCGCCGGGCTGGCTGCCGGGGGTGCCGACCGCGCCGAAGTTGGCCAGCACCAGTGCCAGGTCGCTCAGGTCGACCAGGCTGTCGCCGTTGACATCACCCGGGCACGGCGTGGTTCCGTCGGTCTCGGTCAGGGCGACCGCGAACACGAAGGCGTTGCGAAGCGACCCGCCGGTCGACCCGACGTTGTCGAACGCGACCAGCGGCCGGACGTAGACCGCACCGGCCGGGGCCTGTCCGGTCATGCTGAAGCTGAGTCCGTCGCCGGTCGTGCTGGTATCGATGATCTCGATCGCTTCGCCGACCTTGGTGGCGTCGTCGCCGGCGAAGAACTCGAGGCCGAACCGCAGGTCCGCGTCGAAGTTGTCCTCGATCCGCACGTCCAGCAGGTCGAAGCGGTAGGTCGCGTTCGGCTCGGCCAGGATGGCCGACTGGTAACCGCCGCCGAAGTTTCCGATCGTGTCGGCGAACAGGCTCAGGTGCCCGTTGTCAGCGCCGAAGAACGCGTTGTAGCCGGCCGCCCCGTACGCGCGCCAGCGGTCGCCGACGATGTTGTCGCCATTGAAGTCGGCGAAGGTCGGGTTGCGGGCGTAGGCATCGCCGGGCTGCGGCGACTGGCTCATGAAGATGTCGAAGATGAACGTGTTGGCCTGCGGCTCGAGGAGGTAGTTCGGATCGACGCTGTCGAACTGAATCACCGGTCGAACGAACTCCGTCCCCGGCGCGGCCGTTCCGGTCACGCTGAAGACGTTGCCGTCGACACTGCCGGCCGCGACGCGTGTCGCGGTATCGAGCAACGTCATCGACTCGCCGATCTTGATCGGGTTGTTCGGGTCGCCGCCGGAGATGTAGTACTCGAAGCCGGCCACCAGGTCGGCGTTCCAGTTGGCCTCGATCCGCGTGTCCGCCAGGTCCAACTGGTAGGTCACGCCGGGCTGGCCGGGAATGCCCTCCTGCCAGATGATCCCGAAGTTCGCCAGGTTGTCGGCGAAGAGGCTGGCGTGCCCGTTGGCTCCGAAGAACGCGTTGAAGTCCACGTTTCCGAACTGTCCCCAGCCGTCGCCGGGGTCGCCGTCGCCGGTGACATCCTCGAACCCGCCGTTGAAGCTGAACGGCGAGCCGGGCACCAGTTCGAAGATGGCCGCGCTGAAGACGAAGACGTTGCGATCGACACCGCCGGTCGACTGCACGTTGTCAAACGCCAGCAGCGGGCGGACGAAGGCCGTGCCGACCGGGGCGGTGCCGCGCACGCTGAACGCCAGGCCGTCTCCGCTCGCCTCGGGGTTGTTCGGATCGACGTTGCTGATGACCCGCACCGCTTCGCCGATTTTGGTGGTATCGTCGGCCGCGTAGAACTCCATCGCGACGATGAACTCGCCGTCGAAGTTTCCTTCGATCCGGACGTTCTGGGCGTCGAAGCGATAGGCCGATCCCGGGGTCGCGGCGATCCCGGCCTGGAAGACACCGCCGCTGTTTCCGATCGTGTCGGCGAAGAAGCTGGCGTGCGGATTGCCTGGCCCGAAGAAGTCGTTGAAGCCGGCGGCGCCAAAGGCCCCCCAGCCATCTCCGAAGTTGCCGTCCGTGTCGAGATCGAAGTACCCGGCGTTGGCGACCAGGTTGACCTGCGCCGAAGCGCCGGCGGCCAGCAGCACGGCCAGCATCACAATGTTTCGTGCGGTGCGCATCGCGTCTCTCCCCTGTGCGGATTCCGGCCCGCCTCGCGCGGCGGCGCCGCGGCATCTGCCGAACAACTCGACGGTATCCGTCTCGCGAACCCCGTGTCAATGCCGGCGGAAAATGTAACGTTCGACGGACGCCAGGTCCGAGTCCGCCCGCGAACGACTCCGCGCCGGCCGAGAAAACCGACCCGCGAATACGCTATGCTGTCAGGGACTGCAAAGGAGTTCCCGGATGACGTTTCGATGCTGGTCCGGCGTGTTGCTCGCCGCCATGGCGGCCGCGGCCGATGGGCAGGTCGTCGAGGTGTATCTGACCCGCGGCGACCAGGCCAGCCTGCTCGAACAGCGGCCGGACCTGGCCTTCTCGGCCGGCACCGGCACGCACGCGATCAAGATCGAGATCGACGCGTCGCAGCGCTTCCAGCGGATGGACGGCTTCGGCGCGGCCGTCACCGATTCGTCCGCCTGGCTGCTGCAGAACGAAATGACGGCGGGCCAGCGGTCGGCGCTGCTCACGGCGCTCTTCTCGCGGCAGGCGGGGATCGGGCTGAACATGGTGCGGGTCCCGATGGGGGCCTCCGACTTCGCCCTGCTGCCGTACACCTACGACGACAATCCGCCGGGCGGCAGCGATCCCAACATGGCGTGGTTCTCGGTCGCCTATGACCAGACGCACATCATTCCGACGCTGCAGGAGATCCAGGCGACGGCCACGGATTTCAAGCTGATGGCGACGCCGTGGAGTCCGCCGGCCTGGATGAAGAACAGCGGCACCCTCTACGGCGGCACGTTCAACAGCGCCTGGTACGCGGCCTACGCCGAGTACTTCGCGGCCTTCATCAGCGCGTACGAATCGCACGGGCTGCCGATCTACGCGGTCACGCCGCAGAACGAACCGCTGCACGACTCGGCGGGTCTGCCGAGCATGTCGATGCCGACGTTCGTGCAGTCGGCCTTCATCGGCGGGCATCTCGGCCCCCTGCTGGCGGTGACCGCGCCGGACACCAGGATCCTGGCGTATGACCACAACTGGGACGCCTGGAACTATCCGCTGGTGGTCTACAACGACGCCGCGGCCGGGCCGTACGTGGCCGGGGCGGCCTTTCACGGCTACGCCGGTGACGTCTCGAACCAGAGCCTGCTGCACGACTTCCGGCCGGACAAGGAGATCCACTTCACGGAGATCAGCGGCGGGGCCTGGGCCCCGGTCTGGGAAGACAACCTGGTCTGGTTCGTGCGGAACATCGTCATCGGGGCGACCCGCAACTGGGCGCAGTCGGTGCTGTACTGGAACCTGGCGCTCGACGAGAACTCCGGCCCGTTCCTGCCGGGCGGGTGCGGCAACTGCCGCGGGGTGGTGACGATCGACAGCGGCAGCGGCGACGTGACGTACGAAGAGGAGTACTACGGACTGGCCCACGCGAGCATGTTCGTGCAGCCCGGCGCGCGGCGGATCGGCTGCACGACGGCCGCCGGACAGATCGAGGCGGTCGCCTTCCGCAATCCGGACTGCAGCGAGGTGCTGATCGCGCTCAACCCGAACGGCGGCTCGACCTGGTTCAACCTCGTGCGGGGCGGCAGTTCGGCCGCGTATCGACTGACCGGCAAGTCGGTGGCCACGTTCGTCTACACCCCGGGCGACCTTACCCTCGACGTGAATGGTGACGGGGTCGAGAACGCGGAAGACGGTCTGGCGCTGGCCGGCTGTCTGCAGGGTCCGGATACGAGCGTGCCGTCGAGTCCCTGCCTGGACTGGATCTGCGACGACCCGGACGCGGACGACGACCTGGACCTGGCCGACATGGTGCACGTGCAGGCCCTGCTCGACTGACGCGTGGAACACCATCGCGTGAATGCCGAGCCCGGTCGGCGGGCCGTCGGACGGAAACTGTTTCAGGCAGAACGAACGCGCACTGCGCATTGATCCGCGGGTCGCGGAGGCGATAAGGTAGAGTGGTCTAGAGGATTCTTCGCGGGCGCGTTGCAGCGTTCCGGCGGAGTCCGGCAGCTAGGAGGTTCGCAATGAAGCATCTACTGGCATGGGGCGTGTCCCTGTGCGTGCTGGCGGGTTCGGCGCAGGCCAACCTGCTGACCAACGGGGACTTCGAAGACGGTCCGACGCAGAACACCGGCGATGGTGTACCCGGCTGGTCGACCTGGGGCTTCAGCGGCTGGCATCACGACGATGCCGGACAGACGCTGGATACCAAGGCGATCAAGTTCTGGTGGGACGATGCCGGGATCTTCCAGGACTTCACCGTCACTGGCGGCGACACCTACGACTTCAGCGTCCAGGTGCTGAACGCGTCGACCGATCCGCTGGTCGGCTGGAACGGCCTGATCAAGGCCGAGTTCTACAACAGCAGCATCGGCACCGACCCGAGCGACGCGCTGGCGAACGTCGAACTGCAGCGCTACTTCTCGGCCAGCGACCCGATCGACCAGTGGGTTGAAATCGGCGGTTCGCTGCAGGCCCCGGCCGGCGCGGACATCGGCCGGATCGTGATGCTGATCGTCGACTGGCAGAGTACCGGCGTCAGCGGGGCGCTGAACTTCGACAACGCCGTCGTCACCCCGGAGCCGGGCGCACTGGCCCTGCTGATGATCGGCGGCCTGGTCGCACTACGCCGCCGCTGAACGGTGCCTGACAGGCTGATCACTCAAAGACGGCGCTCGCAGGGCGGGCGCCGTCTTTCGTGCGCGGCACGATTGTTAAAGCCTTTGCCGAGATTTCAGAGAATCGCTCAGCATTCGGAATAAGCCCGCCCCCCCTGTTCCCTGTTCCCTGTTCCCTTCCCTAAGAGCACCCTGCCCCGAAGCGGCTCAGCAGCGCCGCCAGGTCGCTCAGGTCGATGTCGCCGTCGCAGTCCGTGTCGCCGTCGGCCGGCGTGGCGCCCGCCTGCTGTCCAAAGCCGGCCAGCAGCGTCGCCAGGTCGCTCAGGTCGACCAGGCCGTCTCCGTTCGTGTCGCCCACGCAGCCGGTCGCGGGGGCCGCGATCGTCGTGGTCGCGGCGTTGAGCAGGCCGTCGCCCGGAGTGACCGAGACCTCGACCAGGTCGCAGGTGCCGAACTGGTCGCGGGCCAGCACGTCGGCCTGGCCGGCGGTGGTCACGTCGCGGACGAGCGCCCCGTTGACCCGCCATTCGTAGCGGAAACGGACGATGTCGTAATCGGGATCGTCGTTGCCCCGCTCGGCATCAACCCGCGCGACAAGCGCCTGCCCGGGAGTCGGCGCGGGTGGATCGAACGCGACCGTAACGTTCGCCGGCGGGCGGTTGAACCCGGCCGTGCGGGCCGGGCGGACCTCGAACGGCGCGTCGATCATCCGGACGCCGTCGATGTCGAACAGGATCTTCCAGGTGCCGGGGGTCGTCTGGATGTCGGGGATGTCGACCAGGTTGTAGTGCCACCAGGTCAGGTACCACTGGAACGGGGTGGGGTTGCCGTACGGAATCGTGGTCGAGTCGAGCGTGACGACTCCGTCCGGCCGCTGGAACTGCACCCGCCAGGTGGTGTTGGCCGGCAGCCCGGCCCCGAGGATCCAGAACTCGAGGAACGGATCGCTCATCGCGATCTGGCCGCCGCGCGGAAACGTGAACGGCCACCAGGGGAAGGTCGACAGGTCCTCGTGCGTAATGCCGAAGTCCCACAGGAAGTGGCTGCGGTCGAGCGGGGTCTGGTTGCTCCAGCCGCTCGGCCCGGGTCGGCAGGCGCCGGCGAAGGGTTCGTACGTGACGCCGTCGCGCTCGAGTTCGAAGTGCAGGTGCGGCCCGAAGCTGTTGCCGCTCGAGGCGGCCATGCCGATCTGCTGGCCGGCCACGACCGTGTCGGTCGGGCTGACGGCGACGCTGAACTTCCGGAGGTGGTAGTAGTAGCCGATCTGGCCGCCGCCGTGATCGATGAAGACGTAGTTGCCGGGCGTGGCGGAGCCGGACACGTTGTGGTCGTCTTCGCCGTCGTTGGTGGCGATGACGACGCCGTCGGCGGCCGCGAAGACGGCGACGCCGATTTCCTGTTCGCCGAACCAGCGTGGTCCGGCGTCGCTGCCGCGGTGCCCGTTGCCGGCGTAGTCGGTGCAGTCGAAGTCGAAGGCGCCGGGCCCCGGGTCGAGGTCGACGAAGTTGCCCATCCAGATGTCGCGATAGAGGTTTCCGCCGAGCGGGTAGAACGTCAGCGGCGCGGGCGTCCCGCGCAGTGCCGCGGGCCGGGCGGCGAACCAGTCGGCGACGATCTGCTGGCGGTCGGCCAGGTGCTGCGGCGTGACGCACGTCCCGCCGTGTTCGAGGGGCTGCACGGTGACGAGCCCCGACGTGAGCAACAGGCTGATCAGCAGGCAGGCCGGGGTCATCGCGGGTCTCCTTGGGGCTCGATTATCGCAAAGCGGGGCCCGGGAACCAAGCATAAAGCGAAGCCCGGTAACCAGGCATAAAGCATGCGGGCGGCTGGGATTGCGGCAGGCCGAGGCCGGTCTCGGACCGCGTAGCGCGACCGGCGGAGCGGGATTCCACCGCGGCAGCGCCGGCGATCGGGGCCCGAGTGCGGGGCCCGCGGGTCGGGATTGCGGGCGAAGGTCGCAACGCCCGGCCGCCCGGGCGGTCCCCGTTTGGCCGCGGCGCTTGCCACGCGGGTGCGGGGGGTCGTATACTCCCGAGCGGCCGCAACGGCCACGTTCCGGAGAGGTGCCCGAGTGGCTGAAGGGAACGGTTTGCTAAACCGTCGTACCGTTATAAGCGGTACCGGGGGTTCGAATCCCCCCCTCTCCGATCTTCCCGAGAGACGAGGCCCGCAACTTCCTGCTGACGCAGTGGTTGCGGGCCTTGGTTGATTCCGGGGGGGGGCGCTACGGCAATCCTCGAACAGGGTGGCTCGCTGGCCGCACGGCCAATCCTGGTTGATCCCGGAAGCGCACTCAGCACCGGACGTGACCGCGACGTCGCCCGCCGACGGCATCGGCAAGAATCAGGATGCCTCCACAGCGACACGGCTTCCGGCGGCCCGCAGAATCGCCGCCGAGACACCGCCGCCCATCGAAAGCAGGTAGTCGTCGGAACTGACCAGAACCTCCGCTTTCGAACGGATAATGTCGCCGAAAACCAACTGTATGGTGGATTCGCCAACCCTGTAGGTTCGTGTTCCCAAGACCTTACTCGCAAACCAGGCCAAACTGCGACAGGACCAGCGCGAGGTCCGTGGTCGTCACGCGCCCGTCGCCGCTCAGGTCGCCCCGGCCGCGGGTGGCCTGCCCGGATCCGAAGCCACGCAGCACGATCGCGAGGTCAGCCAGGTCAACCGTGCCGTCGCCGTTTGCATCGGGACCGCACGACAGGCATGCGGCCAGGGGGACCCAGTCGAGCACCGCCGGTTCCGAGCGGGCCCCGGTCACCGCGTTCTCGAACTGGTCGCCGCCGCCCGCGTCGAAAGTCAGCAGCAGTTCGAGACCGGGGGTGTTGGGATCCGGCGTCGTGAAGCGGTCCGCCTCGATCTGCGCGGGGCCGCGGACCACGCTCCAGACACGCACCTGGTCGAGCAGGCCGCGGTACTTCCCATCGCCGGTCGGGTTGTCGCCGATGTGGACGGGACCGGCATCCAC
Organism: Phycisphaerae bacterium; assembly: GCA_030428945.1. Lineage (GTDB taxonomy): Bacteria > Planctomycetota > Phycisphaerae > UBA1845 > Fen-1342 > JAUIEC01. The sequence continues at coordinate 18,379 of JAUIEC010000017.1, forward strand.
CAGCGGATCGCCGGCCGGTTCCTGGCCCCAGGTTCCGGAAACCGGGACGCCGTTGACATAGGCGTGCACCGTGGCGGACCCGAATCGATGGGCGACTGCCAGGTGCGTCCATTCCAGCGGCGGGACGTCGGCGTCGATCCGGTAGGTTGAACCCGCCGATCCCAGGTATCCGAAGCGCGGCTGGCCGCCGAAGATCCACAGCCAGTAATTGTTGGGCGACTTGCGGACGATCGAACGCTTCCCGATTGCGTCGAACGGATAGACCCAGGCCTCGATCGTGATCGCGCCGCCGGCGAGCGTCGGACCCGGCATCACATAGCCCGACAGGCCGACGAACCGCAGCGCATGCCCGGGCTGCACCCCGGCGTACTCGCAGACATCGGCCAACTGATCCTGGTCGCAGTCGGGCAGGTTCTCGCCCACGTCGGGCAGACCGTTGCCGTTGCAGTCGGCCGGTTGCGCCGCGACGGGGCCGACGACCAACAGGAGCACCAACAGCAGCGTCACCGCAGCAGGCATGTCGTGGTCCTCGACAATCCCGTAGCTCATCTTGGAAATCAAACACGCATTGTAAGCGGGGCGACGCGAGCGCGAACGCTCGAAACCCCGGGATTCGCGCCGCACCCGCCGCCGGGCACCAGCGCGACCAGGCCCTTCCACCGGGTTCCAGACTGGTTCTGTCCGCGGTTTCATGACCCTGCCTTCGGCCTATCTGTCGGCCCACCGGTGAGTTGCGCGATGGGCGGCCCGGCGGCCGGGGCGAAAGCGGTTTCTATAATGGCCAGCGGGCGGAAATCTGCTGTAATGTACCCTTCTCGGCCCTGTTGGCGCTGCGTGGTTCCACGCGGCGGCGGCGAGGCAATCGGAGGCGACGTCGGCGTCCGGCCGGCGTGGGGTGGGGGCACCTTCGAGCGACGGGTTGAACCGGCGAACTTTCGTGGCGGCCGACAAACGTGCGTGCAGAATGGGCATCTCCCGCCAGGCAATCCATCCAGTTACGACGCCGGTCGCGGCACGCGGCCTGCGAGGCGATTCCGCCGACTTCGTTTACCGATCAGGAGGAGACAAGATGATCCGCGGCAAAACACTCGCTGCCCTCGGAACCTGCCTGACAGGTCTCGGCCTGGGGGCGACGGCGCTCGGGCAGGTACCCAGTGCCCAGGTCCGGGAAGGCGAAACGATCACCGACGGCGGTGTGAACTACACCGTCTCGAGCGTCGGCTCGGTCGAGATCAACGGTCTCGGCGGCTGGGCCATTCAACTGAACGTGTCCGATCCGAACGGCGCGGCCCTCTCGGCCGCCTGGGGCACGCTCGACGGCGTCAGCCCGCCGAGTTTCTTCCGCTTCGAAGGGACCTTCGACAACGTCGTGCAGACCTCGTGGGAGTCGACGATCGGCTTCAGCGACACGGGCGGCATTTCGTACAGCGCCAGCGGCACCGAGAACGGCGTCTCGATCGACTCGGTCTTCCTTGACGACGCGGCGATCGCCGTGCGGGCCCGGTTCCTGCCGGCCCCGCTGAACGCGTTCCAGTGGGCCTTCGCCAGCGGAACCAACATGACCTGGGACGGCCAGCCGTACTTCATCGGCGGCTTCAACGACGACGGTGGCTCCTCGGCCGACAACCGCGGCATCTTCGACGGCAACGGCCAGGCCTACGTGATCGGCGGCCAGTTGCTGCCGGGCCTGCCCGATGTCGTCGACCCGGGCACGTTCACCTTCGACACGCGCTTCAGCAACCTCGGGTCGCACTACATCACCGAACTGAACGTCGACAACCTCTCGACGACGGCTGACGGCGCGATGGTCGTCGACGGCGCCGGTCTCTACATCGACGGCGGCCTGGTGATCGAGGGCAGCCCGGTTCCGGCCTCGATCGGCGGACTGGCCGGCGAGAACTGGGACAACTTCGACTACATGTGGATCAACGAGATGGGCGAGTACCTGTTCAGCGGGGACAGCGACGCCGCCACCAGCTCGGACGAGTTCCTGTACGTCAGCCACACCGGCATCATCCGCGAAGGCACGTCGACGACCGACGGCCTGACGATCAACGGTGCGGCCGAGTCGGCGACGATGAACGACAACGGCGACTGGGCCGTGGTCTGGGACGTCGATCACCCGATCGAGGGCAACCGCGAGGCGCTGATCTTCAACGGCGCGGCGCTGCTGGTCGAAGAGGTCGACGACGTCGACTGGGACGGCGACGGCAACGCGGACGCGGGCTTCAAGATCAGCGGCACGCTGTCGTTCTCGGGCACGCGACTGGTGCGGATCAGCAACCGCGACCCGAACGGGATGGTCAACATCTACTTCACGGCCGACATTTCGGACAACGGCGCCAGCGAACTGGAAGGCCTGTTCTGCGTCAAGGCGCAGGGCGCGGGCGGCACGGCCAACGACCTGCAGATCAGCGTGCTGGACACGCCCGATCCGGTCGTGACGCTGCCGGGGCAGGTGACCTACACGGTCGCGGTCCGCAACAACGGCGGGGCGCCGCTGACCGGCGTGACGGTCACCTCGACGCTGGACGGCAACCTGGTCTTCAACTCGGGTGACGCGATCGCGGTGCACGACGGTTCGCCGAGCGGCGGAACGGTCACGGCTTCGATCGGCAACCTGGGCGCCTACGCGGTGACGACCTACGCGTTCACCTGCGACGTCAACACGGCCGGCGGCGTGACGACCACGACGCTGGCGACCCTGAACGAGGCCGACCCGGACACGGGCAACAACTCGGCCACCAACGACACCGACACCGGCGCGGTCTGCGACATGCGGATCGACGCGCTGACCGACACGCCGGATCCGCTGAACGATCCGGCCGGCGCGTTCACCTACGACGTCGACGTGGTCAACGGCGGTCCGTCGCCGGCCACCAACGTCGTGGCGACCGTGACCCTCGATGCCGGCCTGGTCTTCCAGTCGTCGGACATCGGCGTGCACGACGGTTCGCCGAGCGGCGGCGTGGTGACGGCCAGCATCGGCGGGATGGCCAGCCAGGAACTGGTCAGCTTCAACGTCGTGGCGGCTCCGAGCGCGCAGGGCAGCTTCATCGTCTCGGCCGACGTGACGGCGACCGAGCCCGATCCGGATCCGAACAACAACACGCTCAGCGAGGACTCGACCTTCGTGATCGAGGCCGACCTGGTCGTCACGATCGAGGACACGCCCGATCCGGTCGCGGCCGTGGGCGGGCAGGTCACCTACCTGGTGACGGTGACCAACGACGGACCGTCGCCGGCGTTCGCCACGGACGTGGCGGTGACGCTTGATGACGACACGTCGTTCTTCTCGTCGACGGCCGGCACGCACGACGGTTCGCCGACGGGCGGCACGCTGACCGCGAGCCTGGGCGACCTGGCGGACGGTGCCAGCAGTTCGTTCGAGATCGTGGCCGACACCCTGGCGGCGGGTCGCATCGCGGTCGCCGCGACGGCCAGCACGACGTCGACCGACCCGGTCGGGGAGAACAACGACGGGGCGACCTTCACGCTGGTGCTGGACGGCCTGGACGTCCTGCCGGTGGGTGTCTTCTCGGATATCGTCGGGCACCCGACGGCCCAGGTGCCGGGCCTGCCGCCGGCGCAGTTCACGACGTTCTCGCAGCCGGTCCTGAACCTGTCGACCAGCCAGTGGGCGATCGAGGCCGACACGGATCTGGGCACTTCGATGGACGAGGTGATCCTGGTCGGTTCGCTGTGCGGCGTGTCGGTGGCGGTGCAGGAAGGCACGCTGCTGGACCCGAACGTCGGTGACCTGCTCGGGTTCCTCGACAGCACGATCTCGATCAACGACGACGGCGACATCGCGTTCACGTCGAACACCGACGCCGCGACCTCCGCGGACGAGGTGCTGGTCAAGTACAACGCCCTGTCCGGCACGCTCGAGGTGATCGCCCGCGAGGGTGACATCGCCGCGCCGGTCGCGGGCAACTACGGTTCGTCGATCGAGCTTGGCTCGCTGCAGAACAACGGGCAGGCCTGGTTCATCGCGGACACCGACCTGGCGACGACGATCGACGAGGTGGCCTTCTCGAAGAACGGCAACCTGGTCGAGGCCCAGGAAGGCACCACCGTGCCGACCGGACAGCTTGGCAGCGAGGCGTGGGACAACTTCGACCTGAACGACCTCTCGGCCAGCGCCGACGGCCTGACGTGGATGCTGCAGGGCGACCTGGAAGGCGACACGCTGACCGACGACGTGATCACGGTCAACAACGACGTGAAGATCCAGGAAGGCGTCACCTTCGGCGGGTTCGCTTCGCCGGCCGGCCTGATCCAGTACGGCAAGGTGCTGCCGAACGGCGACTGGTACGTCCGGGGCGACAACGCCGACGACCAGGACTGGGTCGTGCTGAACAACGCGGTGATCGCCGCGACCGGTGACCCGGTTCACGCCGGTGCCCTGGAGAGCTTCTCGGACGCGCCGTTCTCGGCCTGCTTCTTCGAGATCGCGACCAACAACCACGGCGACGTGATCATCGCCGCGACGACCAACGCGCTCGAGGACGCCTCGAACGCGGTGATCGTGCTGAACAACGAGATCGTCATCGCCCGCGAGGACGACCCGATCGATCTCGACGGCGACGGCGTCCTGAACGACGGCGTTCGCGTGCGGACGCTCGGCAACGACGACGCGGTCCTGACCGATGACTTCCAGTTGTACGTCACCTGCACGATGCGGGACTTCAACGACGATGGATCGAATTCCAGCGTCGGCGACGCACTGATCCGCTACAACCTGTGCGGCATCGCCCGCCCGTGCGGCGACATCGACGGCGACAGCGATGTCGACTTCGATGACTACCTGGAACTGCTGGCCGCGTTCGCCAGCAACCCGTGCGACCCCGAGTTCCGCATCTGTGCGGACCTCGATCGCGACGGACTGATCTCGTTCGTCGACTACCAGCAGTGGCTCACGTGCTACGCGGACTTCAACGGCGCGCCGTTCCAGCAGCCGACCGTCCCCGTCCAGCCCGAGACGCCCAACACCGCCACGCCGGTGCGGCTGGGACGCTGATCGGATCACCTCGGCCGGCGGCGGACTGCCACGCCGCCGGCCGGCGGGACTTTTGACCGGGCCGCCACCGATGTGGGGCCCCTTCGTCAGACGAGGAGGAGGAATCCATGTTCACCAAACCCCTGCGTTCCCTGGCGGGACTGGCGGCCGTCACGGCCGTCTCCGCCGCGTCGGCCGCGCTGGTCGACGTATCGTTCGCCCCACCGGCGCAGTCGATCGACATCTCGGCCGGAACGACCACCGTCGACATCGTCGCGACCGTCTCCGACGGCGGCGGCCTGATCGGCTGGGGACTTGACCTGGCCGTCAGCGGCCCGAGCGCGTCGCTCTTCGACGTCGCCATCAACGAGGCGATCTTCGATGCGGCCGGAACCGTCGACGGCGACGGACTGGCGGCCCTCGTGCCGGTCGGCTCGCTCGGCGACGGGGTCTACACCCTGGCGACCCTGACGTTCACGCTCGATGCGATCGGCCTGACGACCCTCGACCTGAGCTACACCGAAACCGACCTGACCGAGGGCTTCCCGCTCGATCCGGGTGTCGGCGGCGGCTTCGCGCCGGCCACGTTCTCACAGGGGTCGATCACGGTCACGCCCGAGCCGTCGGCCCTGGCGCTGCTGGCCCTCGGGGCCCTCGCGACGATCCGGCGCCGCTAGGCACCGGCCGCACGTGAACCAGGCCGCGGGGCCGCCGGGTCCGCATCGACGGACCGGGCACCCCTGGGCGAGCCGACGGTCGAGGTCCGCCGCCGCGACCGCCGGACTGAGAGACTTTGCCATGCCACACCCGCACGGGTGTCAGCTGGACCGCAGCGGCCGTCGATCCGGATTGGGGTCGACGGCCGACTTCGGCCCGGGCGATCCGCAACGCCCCGGGCGACCAATCCGCCATGCCAAACCCACACCGACCGCAAGGAGAGCTCTGGTGTCGACGCGCATTCTGTCATTGCTGACGCTGATCGGACTTGGGATCGCGACCGTACACGCCGGCGAGATTCGCTGGCAGAGCGGCAGGATCGGGACGGAGTTCCGCGGTCCGGCCGAGGCGGCCGGTTCCCTCGCCGGACTGGCGACCGCCCGCGGGGCCGACGTGCAGCACGTGGTCGTGCAGTTCGACGGACCGGTCTCGGCGGCGACGCGCGCGAAACTGGCGGCCGCGGGCGTGCGGTTGCAGGCGCCGCTGGGTGACCACGCCTACTACGCGCGGCTCGACGGCGGCGTCTACCGGCGGACCGCGGTCGCCGCGGTCGCGGGTCTGCAGGTCGCGCTGCCGGTGGAGCGCGAATGGAAGCTGCACCCGGGCCTGCTGGCCGGCGAAATCTATCCGTGGATGGTCGTCGACGAGGACCCGGACGAAGCCTCCGACGCGGTTGAACCGCTCGTCGCGGTCTACGCGATGTTCTTCCCGGATGTCGATCTGCAGGACGCGGCCACGCTGGTCGCCTCGTACGGCGCGTCGATCCGGTCGGCCGTGCAGAGCGTCAACACGCTGGTGATCGAGGTGCCCTACTCGCAGGTCTTCGCCCTGGCGGACGACGACCGGGTCATGTACCTGGAGCCGCCCCTGCCGCGGATGAGCGAACTGAACGACAGCAACCGCTCGCGGGTCGAGGCCGACGCGGCCCAGTCGCCGCCGTACAGCCTGGACGGCAGCGGCGTGCGGGTCCTGGTCTACGATGCCGGCGCGGTGCTCAGCACGCACACCGACCTGACCGGACGGGTCCGTTCGGGCGACGGCGCCGGCCTCAGCGATCACGCCACGCACGTGGCCGGAACGATCGGCGGCGACGGAACGGCCAGCAGCGGGAACCTGCGGGGGATGGCCCCGGGGGTGATGTTCGATTCGTATGAGTTCTCGACCGGCGGCCCGCTGAGCGCGGGTTTCCTGTACACCGACCCGGGCGACATCGAGGCGGACTACAACGACTCGATCAACAACTTCGGTTCGGACATCTCGAACAACTCGATCGGCAGCAACGTGGCGCCGAACGGATTCCCGTGCGACTGGGAAGGCAACTACAACGTCACGTCGGCGCTGATCGACGCGATCGTCCGCGGCAGCCTCGGCAATCCGTACCGGATCGTCTGGGCGGGCGGCAACGAGCGCAGCAGCGGCGCCTGCGGCTCGACCTACAACACGATCCCGCCGCCGTCCGGCGCCAAGAACCACATCAGCGTCGGAGCGCTGAACTCGAACAACGACACGATGACCAGCTTCAGCAGTTGGGGCCCGACCGATGACGGCCGGATCAAGCCCGACATCTCCGCCCCCGGCTGCCAGAGCAACGGCGACAACGGCGTCACCTCCGCGTCCAGCAGCGGCGGCTACACGGTCAAGTGCGGCACGTCGATGGCTTCGCCGACCGTCTGCGGCGTCGGGGCCCTGATGCTGCAGCAGTTCCGGCTGACCTACCCCGGCGAGCCCGACTTCCGCAACTCGACGCTCAAGGCCCTGCTGGCCCACACCGCGGTCGACCTCGGCAACCCGGGCCCGGACTACCAGTCCGGCTACGGCTCGATCCGCGCCGTCCCGGCCATCGAACAGGTCCAGGCCGGCAACTTCTTCGAAGGCGAACTGGTCCAGGGCGAAACGGTCCGCGTGCTGGTCGTCGCCGGCCCGGGCGACCCCGAGATCCGCGTCACGCTCGCCTGGGACGATGCTCCCGGAACCCCGGCCGTCAACCCGACACTCGTGAACGATCTCGACCTGCGGGTCTTCGATCCGAACCTGGTCCGGCACTACCCCTGGACGCTCGACCCGATGAACCCGGCCAACGTCGCGGTTCGCACCCAGGAAGACCACACGAACAACATCGAGCAGGTCCTGATCACCACCCCGACGCCGGGCGCGTACCTGATCGAGATCCACGGCTTCAACGTCCCGGCCGGCCCGCAGAGCTTCTCGCTGGTGGCCACGCCGGTGCTCGTGCAGTGCTCGACCCAGGGCGACGTGACGCTCGACCGCAGCGCGTACGCCTGCCAGTCGACGCTGACGGTGCGGGTCAACGACTGCGACCTGAACCTCGACGACGGCGTGATCGACACCGTGCAGATCAACGTCGCGTCGACCTCCGAAGGCGGCGGCGAGACGATCACGCTGACCGAAACCAGCGCCGAGACCGCCCTGTTCGAGGGGACGCTCACGCTTGACACGACCGACGCCGCGGGCGTCCTGCTGGTCGCCGAGGGCGACACCGTCACCGCCACCTACATCGACGCGGACGACGGCTTCGGCTCGACGAACGTGACCGTGCAGACGACGGCGCCGGTGGACTGCACCCCGCCGGTGGTCTCGAACGTGCAGGCGGTCGACGTCGATCCGCGCAGCGCGCGGATCCTGTTCGACACGGACGAAGGCGCCCTGGCGACCGTCCGGTACGGCACCTCGTGCGGGCTGCTCGACGGCGCGGCCAACGCCCAGGGCTTCAACACGGGCCACAGCATCGACCTGAGCGGACTGGTCGACAACACGACCTACTTCTACGCGGTCGAGGTCGAGGACGCGGCCGGGAACCTGACGCTCGACGACAACGGCGGAGCCTGCTACACGTTCACGACGCCCGAGATTCCCGACTACTTCACCGAACTGTTCCCGAGCTTCGACCTCGACAACATGGCGATCGAGTTCGCCCCGAACGGCAGCGTCGACTTCTACGGAACCTGCAGCTTCGAGACGACCGTGCTGCCGAGCGATCCCGCCGGCGGGACGCAGTTGCCGCTGAACGACACCGCTTCGGCCACGATCAACCTGAGCCCCGGACACGCCGTGCTGCTGTACGGCGTCAGCTACACGACGCTGTACGTCAACGCGAACGGGAACATCACCTTCGACGCGCCCGACAGCGACTCGACCGAGTCGATCGATGAGCACTTCGAAGTGCCGCGAATCTCGGTCTTCTACGACGACCTGGACCCCAGCGAGGGGGGCCAGGTCAGTTGGAAGGAACTGAGCGACCGCGTCGTGATCAGTTGGGTCGACGTGCCCGAGGACGGCCTCGGCAACGACCTGACCTTCCAGGTCGAGATGTTCTACGACGGACGGATTCAACTGGCGTGGCTCGACATTCCCGCGACCGACGGACTGGTCGGACTCTCGGCCGGCGGCAACACGCCGATCGACTACTTCACCAGCGACCTGTCCGAGTTCGTCGACTGTGGCCCGCGCCCGCCGTCGGCCGCCGGCCGGACAGTGGAACTCGGCCAGGGGCGTGAGGCGACCTTCACGCTGCTGGCCTCGGACGACGGCACGCCGCTGCCGCCCTCGCTGGACTACATCATCACGTCGCTGCCGGGCTTCACGTTGCGGGACGCCGGCACCGGGCAGACGATCCTGTCGGGCGACCTGCCGTACACGCTCGACGCGGGCGGCAACGAAGTGACCTACGCCCCGGACCCGAACTTCCTCGGAACCGACTCGTTCAACTTCAAGGTCAACGACGGCGGCATGCCGCCGACCGGAGGCGACTCGAACATCGCGACGGTCACCCTCGAAGTCACGCCGGTGCTGCAGTTGCCGGTCTTCGACAACTTCCCGACCACCGAGTTCAACCCGGGCGTCTGGCGCACCGTGATCGGCGCGACCATCGACACCGACGGCATCAACGAACCCAGCCCGCCCTACTCGGCCCGGCTGAACGGCACGCCGAACGGGCGCGACGAACTGATCTCGCACATCGTCGACCTGTCGGGCGCCGGCAACGCGATCCTGCGCTACGCCTGGGAGCGGACCGGCCTCGGCGAAAGTCCCGACGCCGGTGACAACCTGTGGGTCGAGTACCTGAACGCGACCGGCCAGTGGCAGACGCTGACCCAGTACGCCGGCGACGGCGCCGACCTGAGCGACTACGTCCAGGTCAGCTCGCCGCTGCCGCCGGAAGCCCTGCACGCCGACTTCCGCCTGCGATTCCGCACGAAGGGCACCTCCGGATCGACGCCGTTCGACGACTGGTTCGTCGACAACGTCTTCCTGACCGTGCCCGGCACGCCCCTGGCGAGCGACGCGGCCGTCAACGTGCTCCAGAACCGGGCCGCGACACTGACCCTCGACGCCAGCGACCCGAACGGCGACCCGCTCGACACGCTCGTGCTGACGCTGCCCGACAGCGGCACGCTGGTCGATCCGAACACCGGCGAGATTCTGCCCGGTGACCTGCCGTACATGATCGCCGGCGGCGGACGGACGGTGATCTACACGCCCGCCCCGGGCTACCTGGGCGCCGACGTGTTCACCTTCCAGGTGACCGACGGGCTGCTGTCGTCCAACGTGGCGAGCATCGTCATCGACGTGCAGCCGGTCCTGAGCCTGCCGTTCTACGAGCCGTTCGCGACGCAGACGATCGACGCCGGCCGCTGGGCGGTCAGCGACGGCGTGACGATTGATGACGTCGGCCTGAACGAACCGACCGCGCCCTACTCGGGCCGCTTCAACGGCGCACCGAGCGCCGGCGACACGCTCGAATCGTTCGCGATCGACCTCGAAGGCCTGGTGGGCATGCGCCTGCGGTACGCCTGGCAGCGCACCGGCGGCGGCGAGAGCCCCGACCCCGGCGAGGACCTGGTCGTCTCGTACTTCAACGACGCCGGACAGTGGCTCGAAATCGCCCGCTACGACGGCGACGGCGCCGACATGACCGACTACCTGCTCGAGGATCTGCCGCTGCCGGCCGACGCCCTGCACGAGCAGTTCCGTGTGCGGTTCGCCAACAGCAGCACTTCCGCCTCGACGCTCGACGACTGGTTCGTCGATGACATCGAGGTCTACAGCGAGTCGGCCCCGACCGCCTTCAGCCAGTCGCTCGGCCTGCCGCAGTACGGCTGGACCGACATCGTCCTGACCGGCAGCGACCCGAACGACGATCCGCTGACATTCGTCGTGACCAGCCTGCCGACCCTCGGAGCCCTGATCGACCGGGGCAACGGCATGCTGATCGAGGCCGGCATGCTGCCGTACACGCTGTTCGGCGGCGGCAGCACGGTCCGCTACATCCCCGACTGGGGCGTCACCGGACCCGACGTGTTCACCTTCGCGGTCGATGACGGGCTGTTCCGCTCGGGCGATGCGACCATCTCGATCCAGGTCGGCGGCACGCAGCCGATCGCGTCCTTCCCGCTCGACAGCGACCCGGGCTGGACCACCGAGGGCCTCTGGGAATTCGGAGTTCCCCAGGGCAACAGCTTCGACCCGACTTCGGGCTACACCGGCAGCAACGTCTACGGCTACAACCTGGCCGGTCCGTACGAGAACGGCATCCCGGCACCGCTGTACCTGACGACGACGGCGATCGACTGCTCGCAGGGCGAGAACCTGGAACTGCAGTTCCGCCGCTGGCTGGGGGTCGAGGACAGCGACTTCGACCACGCCAACATCGAGGCCTCCAACGACGGCAGCAACTGGACCACCGTCTGGAACCACGGGGCCGGCAACCTGGTCGCGACGAGTTGGTCACTGCGTACCTATGACATCTCCGCGATCGCCGACGGCCAGGCGACCGTCTACGTCCGCTGGGGCATGGGCGCGACCGACGGGTCGGCCCAGTTCGCCGGATGGAACCTCGATGACATCGAGATCGTCGGCGACGTCATCGGCGGCGTCGGCGACCTCGACAGCGACGGCGACCTCGACGGCGATGACCACCTCGCCATGCTCGGCGCCTATCGCACCTGCGAAGGCCAGCCCGGCTACGACGTGGCGGCCGACCTCGACGGCGACACCTGCGTCACGATCTACGACTACCTGCTGTGGATCGAGCTGTACCGCAACTTCGCCGGCGATCCGAACGCCCCGGTCCCGGCCCCGGCCCTGGGCGACTTCGACGGCGACGGGCTCGTCGGTGCCAGCGACTGGCTGGCGCTGCCGGGCTGCATGACCGGGCCCGATGTCGCCGCCGGCGGGGCCTGCCTGACGGCGTTCGACCTCGACCTCGACGGCGATGTCGACCTGCACGACGTGGCGATCTTCGCCCTGCTGTATCCGTATTGACCCGACCCGCGCCGGCCGGTGCGTCGCGCTGCCTCGCGCGGCGGACCGGCCGGGGGTCGCTCCGGAGAATCACGATGCGTCTGCTGCGTCCGCCGGCCGTCGGGTCGGCGCTCCTCTCGTGCGCCCTGCTGACCGGACCGGCCCTCGGCCAGGACACCCGCGACGGCGCCTGGCCGGACGGCCCGCCCGCCAGCCTGCCCGACCTGCGGCCGGACCGCACGGGCTTTCCGCGACCCGCCCCGCTGCTGATCGACAACGGGCTGCCCAGCATCGTGCTGACCGGCTACTGGCCGCCGACCAACGAGATGCTGCGGCCGTGGAGCACCGATCCGAACCAGAACCCGGGCGGCTGGATCGGGGCGAACTGGGAGGGGCGCGGCTACAACGTGTACGCGTTCTTTCCGGAGTTCCCCGGCGGCACCGGCGTGAACCCGAAGGGTGACGGCGACTTCGAGGTCGACTACCAGGACACGTCGGCGGACTGGTGGGACCTGCTGCCGGTCATGCGGCCGATCGCGCTGACGACGACCAGTCGGGCCAACACGTCGATCGGCTGGGAACTGGAAGGCGGCAACCGCTTCTACGCCAACTCGACCTGGACCAACGACTACCTGTCGCCGTTCGATCCGACCGCCGGCGAACCGTCCGACCCGGCCGGGACCGAGCGGTTCTCGACGCTGCCGATCCCGGAGATCATCGCGGCGATCTCGGCTTCCGACGCGGTCGTGGATCCGTTCAGCACGACGATCGACAACGGGCGTTTCCTGTCGAGCTACATCGGCTACCACGGCAACTGGTGGAAGGACCTGCACGACGACCCGAACGAGCCGGACCGCTGTTACGCCGGCGGACACATTCATGTCGGACGCGACACGCTGGTCGCCGAAGCGACGCACGCGATGGAGATCACCCTGCGCGAAGTGATCACCCGGACGGACCGGCAGCGCTTCGACAAGGACGGGGACGGCACGATCGACGGCGACGACGCCGCCTCGCTGCTGACCTGCCTGCTCGGCCCGGACGTCAGCATCGCCGGCCTGTGCAGCCCGCAGGACACCGACCAGGACGTCGACGCCGACCTGCGCGACGTCGTCTGGCTGCAACGCAGAGCCCGCTAGAGGGTGGGCCCGTAACGAGGGAGCGAGGGAGCCAGGGAGCGAGGGAGCGAGGGAGCCAGGGAGTGAGGGAGCCAGGGAGCGAGCGCCGGGTGCCCCACCCTTGAACGAGCGCAGCGAGTGGAAGGGTGGGGGACTGCGTTGGCCCGACAAACGGAAAAACGACCGCGGAAGCGCCGGGTGCCCCACGCTTGAGCGAGCGCAGCGAGTGGAAGGGTGGGGGACTGCGTTGGGCCGACAAACGGAAAAAGGACCGCGACGCGGAAGCACCACGCGGTGCGGCATCGACGCCTGCGGGCTCCCGGGTCGGATGGAATCGCGGACTGCCGCGTCGATGACGCACCCTACGCCGCTGAGTCACCCCGCCTGCACACGAGCCCCCCTGCTTACCTGCTTACCTGCTTACTAAGAAAAAGGGCCGGCCACGCGTGGTGACCGGCCCCGAAGGAATCGTACAGGTTGTCGCGGCCGGGTCTTAGCGGCGGCGACGGAGGGCCAGGAGCAGGCCGCCGGCGAGCAGCAGGCCGCTGGCCGGTTCGGGGACGATGATCATGAAGACGCCGTCGATGCCACCTTCGAGCTGGGCCCGGAAGATGATGTACTGACCGTTGTCGCTGAAGGCGTACGCTTCGCTGATGCCGTTCAACGTGTCGATCACCATGTCGGTGCCGCCGACGTTGACGGTCGTGACGCCTTCCTGAACGATCAGCCGGTCATTGATGAACAGCCCGGTGTCGATGTCCGTGTCCGGGTCGGACCAGTCACCGTACCAGAGGATGTTCCCGGCGTTGTCGATGTCGATCGGGCCGGAGCCGAAGCTGGTCAGGCCGAACCCGTTCGTGTCGGCCAGCACGTCGCCTTCCTGGACGAACTTGTCGCCGTTCTTGACGATCAGCAGGTTGCTGGCGCTGTCACCGTCGAGCGAGGCGCTGAACATGTAGTCGCCGTTGTCGTTCAGATCCAGCTCGGTGCTCGTCAGCGTGGCGTAGGTCCGCCCGGCGATCGGCGAGGCCCCGCCTTCCTGCGCCAGCAGGCCGCCGTTCATCATGATCAGGTCGTTGGTCGTCGTGTCGCCATCCACGTCAACCGCGTACATCGCGTCGCCGTTGTTGTTGAACGCGGTCTCGTGCGGGCCGGTGCCGAGGTCGGTCACGAAGCGGCCGGGAATCACCTCGTCGCCTTCCTTGACGATCACCGTCTCGGTGAACGCCCCGCCGGGGTTGTCGATCCGGACCAGGGCCCGGTCGGCGGTGCTGCCGACGCCCGGGATATCGACCGTGGCCGTCACCAGGATCTGGTCGCTGTTGTTGATCTTGGCATCGAAGAAGCCGCGATACGGCGTGCTGGGCATCGACGGTGCGGTCGAGTTGGTTCCTTCCTGGATCAGCAGGTTGGTGTTGAAGTAGATGCCCGAGTCATCATTCGACCCGGTCGTCCCGTCGAGGAAGAAGTTCCAGCCGCTGTTGCCGCTGTCGTTGATGTTGATCGCGTCGAAGCGGTCCAGCGTCGCACCGGCCGGGGACGGCAGCGCCTGCCCCTCACGCAGCGCGGTCGCGAACGGCCCCACGCCGAAACCGGTCAGCAGGACCGAATCGGTATTCGTATCGGCGTTGTTGGTATCCCACTCGGCGTACCACTGGCCGAAGTTGTTGACCGCGACACTCGCGGGCAGCGTCGTGTCACCAACGCCGGCAACGGTGTCTCCCTCGATCACGAGTGGCTGTACCGGCGGGCCGGCCAGGGCGATGGATGCGGTCGCCCCGAACAGTGAAGCCGCGAGAAATCGTCGCATCGGTAACTCCTCCGTTCCGCTGAATTGCTCTGACGAGTGAAGGCACTCGCCCCTGATAAGAACCGATCTTACGAACCGCCGGGAGCGTTTTCAATCGGATTCCCGGGCCAGGCAGGACCACCTGACGACCACCGTCGATAGCCCTTCTTCACAACACCTGGTTCCGCGCACGTTGGTACTTGTCTCGTATCGACTTATGGGAAACGGCGCGCAGCCGTCCGCGCAGGCCCGCGACGCCGCCGGCGAATCGGGCCCCGACACTAACCGTCGAACGACAACTGGAACGCCAGCACATCGTCCAGGTCCACGTCGCCGTCGCCGTCGAAGTCCGCCAGGCGGCACGGGCCGCACACGTCCGCGTCCGCGTCGATCTCCGGACCAAGCAGGCAACCGTTCAGCAGGCCGAAGTCGTCGAAGTCGATGTCACCATCGCCGTCGAGATCACCCGGCGTCGCCGGCGGACTGGCCGCCACCAGGCAGATGCTCTCCTCGCAGATGTTGCCGGCGCAGTCCGTGACCCGCACCGTGCCGCTGCCGTCGAGCGCCTCGTTGGTCAGCTCGACCGTGTAGCGGACGATCGCATCGCCGGCCACGAACGCCGGATCGACCGTCAGCGTCAGGTTGCTGTCGCCGACCAGCACGACCGAACAGATGCCCAAATCGTGCGTGCCACCGTCCTCGGCCCGCCCGTCGTACTGCTGCGGGAACGTGGCCGACGTGATCCGCAGCGACCAGTTGTCGAGCGTCCCGAGGTTGAAGCTGGCATCGT
This sequence comes from Phycisphaerae bacterium, assembly GCA_030428945.1. Taxonomy (GTDB): domain Bacteria; phylum Planctomycetota; class Phycisphaerae; order UBA1845; family Fen-1342; genus JAUIEC01. Next base: position 34,056 of record JAUIEC010000017.1, read on the forward strand.
CGATCGCCTGCAGCGTGTACGTCCCGGCCGCGATCGCCCCGTCCAGCACGCTCAGCGTCGCCGGCGGTTCGGGCTGATAGCTCCCGGTGAACGGCGCCTCGCCGAACGAATCCGGAATCGGACTCGCGGCCTCATCGTCCAGCGTCGTGTCGCGGAAGTCGTTGCCGGTCGAGCCGATGTCCGAGAACAGGCTCAGCACGCTCGGCGCGATCAGCCGCAGGTCGATATCGTCGTCGAACGGATGCGTGATGTTGATGGTCAGGTCGACATCGTCGATCACATCGAAGTCCGGCACGACGATGTCAGCCGTCGCCCCGGCCCCGCTCGCGTCCGGCAGCGGCGCGTTGACCGGACCGCTGAAGTAGCGCCTGGACGTGTCGAGCGTCGACGTGCAGACCGGCGCGCTCGCGTCGATGTCGATCAGCACGTGCCGCCGGAAACCGGCCGCATCGGTCACCCGCACGTACCCGCGGGCATTGGCCATGTCGTCGATCCGGGCGACCGTGAACGTGGCGCTCCCGGCCGGCAGCGGATCGAGTTCGACGATCTCTAGGTTGTCCGACCACGGAGCCAGTTCGATCGACACGATTCCGCTGTCACCCGGGGCGTTGTCGCTGGCCGTGCCCTCGAACTTCTCGATGTTGACCACGCCGCCCGCCACCGGCAGGTTCTGGTCGGCAAGCTGCGCGGCCAGCGAAATCGGCACGCTGGTGACGTTGCCGGCGCAGTCGGTGATCTCCAGCGTCCCGCTGCCCGGCAGGTTCGGATCGCTCAGCGAAACCACATACGACACCTCGGCCGCCGGCGGCGTGAAGCTCGCGTCGACGACCAGGTTGGTCGCACCGGCCGCCAGCGCGACCGAGCAGATCCCGGACTCGGGGAATCCGTCGCGGGCGACACCGACGTAGCGCTCCGGCGCCCCCGGCGCGATCACCGTGGCCTTCCAGCGACGGAACTCGCTGCGAATGCCGCCGCCCTGAATCCGGAAGTCGCCGACGAACAGGTCCCAGTCGCCGGCCGAGTCGCCGCCCTCGAACGCGAACAGCATGTTGTCGCGATCGTCGGCGTCGATGCCGTCGCCGATGAACGCACCACGCCCGTCGGGCTGGTAAAGCCCGAGGAACTCCGAACTGCCCAGCGGCGTCTCGAGGTGCGCGTCGTCAGCCTCGGGCGCATCATCGTCCAGCAGCAGTTCGAGGTTGTCCTTGGTCAGGCCCACGCTGCCACGCTCGTCCATCCCGACCCGGTTGATCAGGCTGGCAAGCTGGCCGTTGTGCGACAACGTGGCCGCCAGCCGGCCGACATCGAGCGTGTTGATCGTCAGTTCGACCAGCACCGACCCGACCGTCACCGACTCGGGCACGTTGAAACTCGAGGTCACCCCGCCGGGAGTGGCCGGGGGCACGCTGAGCTGCGCCTCGCCGCCAAAGACCAGATCCCGCGTCGCGGCGCCCTGGCTCTCGGGGCCCTTGGTGTCGGGCAGACCCGCAAGCGTGACCGGCGTCGAGCAGGTGTTGTCGGAAATGTCGGTTACCAGCACGGTGGCGGCGCCGCTCGCGGCAGGATTGATCAGCGTGATGGTGAAGTCGACCGAGGCGTCGCCGGGCGTGAATGGATCGACCGTCAGCAGGACGTTGTTCGGATCGACCAGTTCGATCGACTGAATGCCGCCGCTGTCCGAAGCGTTGCCCTGGTACTCCTGCGGGTTGGCGAAGCCGGCGTCGATTTCGAGCGACCAGCGAACCAGGCGCGAGCCGCCGCTGGAGGTCGAAGCATCATCGCGCAGGTTCAGCCGCCAGGTGCCGGTCACCGATTCGCCGTTGAACTGCGCCAGCCCGAGCGCATCGTCCGGCAGCCAGGTCCCGGTGTACGGCTCGTCATCCAGGATCGAAATCGTGTCGGCGGCCGCATCGTCGAAGGTCGCGTCCGTGACGCTGAACGCGCTGCTGCTGCCGATGTCACTGAAGACATCGACGCGGGTTCCGGTCGGGCTTTCGAGGAAGACGTCGATGTCCGGCACACGCGAGCCCTCGGCGGTGACGGTCACGTTGACGTCGGCGATCGTGCCCGGCAGATCAATATCGAGCGTGCCCTCGATGCCCGGCCCGGAAGGCTGGTTGTCGGGCGCGTGAATCGGATCGTGGCGGCTCTCGAACGTGCGGGTTCCGGGCGTCACGACGCTGCCGGAGCAGATCGGCGTGCCCGCATCGATGTCGATCGCCGCACAGGCGGTGTTGCCGGCGCAGTCGACGATCACCAGTTTGCCCGAACCGCTCAGCCCCGGCGTGGCCAGTTCGATCGTGAAGCTGACCGTCGGGTCGCCCGGAGTGAAACTCAGGCCGCTGAGCGCCAGGTTCGTCGACCCGGCCGCAAGCTGCACGTCGCAGATGCCGCTGTCGCCGCCGGCATCGTCCGAAGCGACCGCGGCGATCGAGTCGTTCATGAAGTCCGGCGTCAGGCTGTCGATCACCGGGTCGAGATCCTCGCCCAGCACCGGCGTGGCGCTGTCGCGGAAGATCGCCAGTTCGTACGTCCGCCCGGCACCGAAGTCAGTGGCCGGATCGCCGCCGGCCACCTGCACGTGGTAGGTGCCCGACAGCGGCGCGACGAACGTCAGGCCCTCGGCCGCGTAGTCCGGCTGCTGCCCGCTGCCGATCGCGTTGACGTCATCGTGATCGCTCAGCAGCACATCACCGTCGGGATCGATGACGACCAGGGCGGCGTCCAGCGCCAGCGGATCGTCGGCATCGTCGCCGCCGCTGTCACGCTCGGGGTCACCGTCGAGCGCGAGGAAGACCCGCTCCCCGGCCAGGGCATCGAACGCGTACGTGTCAACGTCGCCCTGCGTGGCGATCACCCCCGCGAACCAGTCCTTCGCGCTGAAGTCCGCCAGGTCGGGCGTATCGTTGCGGTCGCACTCGGGCGACGGCAGCCGCCCGGCCGGCTGAATGCCGACATGCAGACGGTAGCGCGCGATCGTGCTGGCCAGGTCGTTGCTGACCTCCAGGTAATAGGTCCCGGCCGCCGGCAGCGTCGCACCGGCGATCACGGCCGAGAACGAACTGGCCCGGCGAATGAAGCTGGCCAGGTCGGAGTCCGAACCCTCGCCGTCGTCGTCGTCGAGTTCGATCAGACCGACGCCGTCGGTATCGAACAGTCGCAGTTCGACGTCCAGCCCGCTGAGCGTGACGTTGCCGTTGTCGAGAAACGCGTAGAGCTTCTCGCCGCCCAGGGCGGAGACGGCCCAGTAGTCGACATCCTCCGGACCGGCCAGTTGCCCGCCGTTGGTGCCGGGCGCCAGCGATGCCGCCATGGCCGGCGTGTCGTTGACTTCGATTTCGGTCAGGTCCCAGGCATCGGCCCGATCGACGAGCAGCGCGAACTTGGGATCACTCAGCGAGAAGGTGTTGGCGTCGACGACGACGAAATACTCGGTGTCGAACTCGAGCGTGGCGACGATCGTCTCGGACTGCCGGGTCGCACTGGAGGTGTGGTTCGCGGCCCCCAGGCAGCCGAGCAGCAGGAACGGCGGGCACGAGTCGGCGATGTAGACCACGCCGTCCCAGGACGCCCCGCCGGGCACCAGGCTGAAGACATAATCGCCGGCATCGTTCGGATCCGGCCCCGTGGTGAAGCTGTAGACCCGGTCGGCGCCCGGCACGATCGGCGTGAAGGCCACGTCGCAGATGCCCGGCGTCTCGGTCAGGTCAAAATCGTTCGCGGCCCCGCTGAGCGTGTCGACGATCGCCGTCGGCAGTCCGCCCGGCACGCTGCCGAGATCGAGACAGTCATCGCCCGCGCCGCTCGGTGCGGCCGCGACGATCAGCGTGAACTCGAACGCCTGTCCGCGCGCGACGGTCTCGGTACTGTCGACGACGATCTCGTACTCGACGCCCGCGGCCAGCGTCGCGATCGCGGTCTCGGACCGACCCCGCGGGTTGGCGTCGCTGCCGGCCAGGAACACGCCGTCGCTGACGCGCCGCAGATAGACACACAGGTTCGGCACCGGAACGGTTCCACCCGAACTGCCGTACACCGGCACCTCGACCCACGGAATCATCGTGATCCAGTAATCACCCGCGGTCGCCGGCGTGAAGCGGTAGAAGACATCCGGGCCCGGCACGCTCGCCAGACCGCCCAGCGTCGTGGCCGAGAGCGTATCACTGCCCTGCACGTTGGAACCGACCGTGACGGCCGGCACCGGCCCGAGCGTTTCGGCCGTCGCGGATGTGTCGTTCGCGGGCGCCGGCACCTCGGCCAGGGCCACCGCGGCGACAGACAGAGACACAATCGCGGCGCAGCCGCGGATCGAAGCGGGATGAAACACGGCAGGACTCCTCTGGTCCGCGGCCTGCGATCGCCGCCCTACCCGGGCAGTCCCCGAGGCCGATGCCCTCCCTCCGAACGCGAGGGATGCGGACGTAACTGAAGCCTAGACATTGGCCCGACGAGGCGTCAACAAGAAAGGCGGCTTCAGTCTTGAAGTTGCGCCGCGCGCGGATCTACACTCTGGGTCTCTGCGAGTCCGGCCGCAACGGGAAGGGTGCGGCAGCCCACAGCAAGCCCCACCAGCCCCGGGTGCCGGAAGCGTCTGGCGTCCCAAGGAGTTACCGATGTCACGTTTCGCCACCGCCCTGCTGCGTGGCCTGCTGCCCGCGGTCCTGCTGCTGACGCCGAACGCGCCGGCGAACCCGCCGGCCGCGACCGACGGGCTGTATTTCTATGACGCCGCCGGCCGCCGGGCCGTCCAGGCTTCCGCCGATGAACTGCTGGTCGGCCTGAAGCCGGAGGCACGCCCCGCCGACCAGTCGCGTCCCGCATTCCTCCCGAATGAGGCGACGGCCGGAGCAGGAACCGAACGGGCCCGGGTGCAGGAGCGCCTCGCGCTGCGCGGGCTGTATGTCGCCCGGGGCGGCGACGCCGCGACCCTGCGGGCGAACCCCGACGTCGCCTTCGCCCTGCCCGTGCTGTACCGGCCGGGCAGCGACAGCCCGATCTACCAGACCGACCGCGTCGTGGCCGCCTTCCGGCCCGAAGTCGACGCCGCCCGCATCCGGGCCCTGGCGGACGAACTCGACTGCGAGGCGCTCAAGCTGTCACGCGGCGTCAACCGCTGGCAGTTCGTCGTCCGCGCGCCGCGCGGCACGCGAACCCTCTCGGTCGCCAACACGCTGCACGAACGACCCGACCTGGCACGCTACGCGCAGCCGGACTTCATCCTGCCGAAGATCGCCCTCTCGCCGCCGGTGATCGACGATCCGTTCTACCACTCGCACCAGTGGCACCTCGACGGCGACACCAGCAAGGGCGCCGCGGCCGGCACGGACATCAACGCCGAAACGGCCTGGGACACCGCCAACGGTCCCGACGCCCAGGGCATCCCGCAGGTGCGGGTCGCGATCCTCGACGAGTGCGTCGAGAAGTTCCACCCGGACCTGCTGCCCAACTGGGCCGACGGACGCGACTACGACGTCGAACCCCCGGACGATGACCCCAGCCCCGCCGGCGGCGAACGGCACGGAACCAGTTGTGCCGGCGTCGCCGTCGCGGCCGGGAACACGATCGGCGTGCGCGGCGCGGCCCCGAACTGCGGCCTGATCGGCGTGAAGTTCTTCGGCGCGCCGATTTCCGCGACCGCCGACGCGTTCCTGTTCTGCATGGACCCCGACAACGACGGCGATTCGAGCGACGGCGCGGCGATCTACAGCAACAGTTGGAGCTACGCCGACGGCACGCTGCTGCCGCAGGACGTCGCCGACGCGATCAACACCGTCGCGGCCGGCAGCCGCAACGGCAAGGGCGGACTGGTCCTGTTCGCCTCGGGCAACAACGACCACACCGTCAACGGCGTCAGCGCCCTGGCGCAACTGCCGAGCGTGATGGCCGTCGGCGGAACCAACAGCAACGGCGAGCACACCGAGTTCAGCGACGTCGGCCCCGAGGTCGGCATCACCGCCCCGACCAACGATCGCGGCGACGACGGGGTCCGGCTGAGCTGGCTCGACATCACGACCGTCGATAACACCGGGTCGAGCGGCTACAACGGCCTGCCCGACCTGGACTACACCGACGCCTTCGGCGGCACCAGTTCGGCCACCCCCCTGGCCGCCGGCGTCTTCGCCCTGGTCATCTCGCAGGACCCCAACATGACCGCCGCCCAGGCCCGCGCGATCGTCCAGCACACCGCCGTGGAGGTCGACCCGCCCTACGCCCGCTTCGACCCGATCACCGGACACAGCCACCGGCTCGGATACGGACGGACCGACGCGGCCGCCGCGGTCGTGGCCGCCGACGCCGGGCTCCGCTGGCCGGACCGGATCCAGACGCTGAACGCGTCGGTCACCGTCGACGGCGTGGCGCTGAACTGGACGCTGCCGCCCAACGACTACGCCGAGAGCCTGCTGGTCCGCAGCGCCACGCCGTTCGGCTGGCGTCCGACCGACGGGGTCAGCTACACCGTCGGGCAGACGGTCGCGCCCGGGGTCGAGGTGGTCGCACGGACGGCCGCTTCCGCCTACGCCGACCCCGACGCCACCAGCGGCGGCGCCTTCTACGGCGTCTATCCGCGCAGCGCGGCCGGCCTGTACGGGTTCGGGGCCCGGGCGCACGCGATCCGGGACGAACTGGTGCTCTTCGCCGACAACGGGGCCGGTCCGGATCCGGGCTGGACGCACGGCGGCGCGGGCGACGAATGGCAGCGCGGCGTGCCGACCTCGCTGAACGGAATCTTCGGACAGGTCGTCGTCGGCAGCGGACCGCTGCGGGGCCTCAGCGGCCTGCGGGCGATCGCCGGCGACACCTGCTGGGGCACCGACCTGAACAGCACCTACAACGCGTTCTCGGATGCCTACCTGCAGACGCCGCTGATCAACCTGTCGGACGTCAACGCCCCCGTCTTCCTCGAGTACTACGACTGGTGCATGCTCGAGACGTTCTACGACCAGTGCGCCGTCGAGGTGGTCGACGCCAACGAGGCACTCCTCGGCGTGCTCGACGGCGACACCGGCGGCGACTACGACTGGACCCAACGGGTCTACGACCTGACCCCGTTCAGCGGACAGCCGATCCACATCCGCTTCCGACTCACCAGCGACGGCCTCCTGCAGCGCGACGGCTGGTTCCTCGACGAGATCCGCGTCGTCGTCTCCGGCAACGTGCCCCTGCCGCCCGTCGTCGAGGACCTGACCGTCGAACTGACCGAGGACACCGTCACGCCGGTGCAACTGCTCGCCAGCGACCCCAACCCCGCCCAGTTGCTCGACCTGGTGATCACCTCCCTGCCGGCCAACGGAACGCTCGAAGACCCGGCCCCCGGCGGCGGACCGATCGCGGCCGCGCCCTACACGCTGCTCAATCACGGCAACGTCGTGATCTTCACGCCGAACCCGGGCTACCAGGGCCCCGACGCCTTCGACTACGAAGCCAGCGACGGCGGCCTGACCTCGAACCCCGGACGCGTCAAGCTCTCCATCGGAACGCCCGTGCCCGTGCAGACCTACGCGCTCGACACCGACCCCGACTGGCTGGCCGAGGGCGGCTGGCAGTACGGCATCCCGCAGGGCCTCGAGGGCGACCCGGCCACGGCCTACACCGGACTGCGGATCTACGGCTACAACCTGGCCGGCTCGTACACCGACAACCTGCCGCCGACGCACCTGACCAGCGAGCCGTTCAACTGCACCGGCCTGACCCGCGTGACGCTCAACTTCGCCCGCTGGCTGTGCGTCGAGTCCTCGACCTACGACAGCGCCTCGGTCGAAGTCAGCAGCGACGGATCGACCTGGCACACCGTCTGGACCCATTCGGGCGGTGAACTGGTCGACACCGACTGGACCCTGGTCAGCTACAACGTCAGCGCCATCGCCGACGACCAGCCCTTCGTCCAGTTCCGCTGGACGATGGGACCGACCGACGCGGCCGAGGTCTACTGCGGATGGAACATCGACGACATCGAGATCGCCGCGATCGGAACCGCGGTCGCCAACCAGCCCCCCTGGGCCCGTCCGATCGACACGGCCACCAAGTCCGGATCGGCCGTCACGATCATGCTCGACGGCAGCGACGCCGACGGCGATCCGATCGACTACGTGATCACGACGCTGCCCGCGGGCGGCGCGCTGACCGACCCGCACTTCGGCCCGATCAACGCGGTCCCCTACACGCTGCAACTCGGCAACGAGGTGCTTTACGTGCCGGCCGGCGGATTCAACGGCAGCGACGCGTTCACCTACGACGTCGACGACGGGCTGCTGGTCTCGAACGAGGCGGTCGTCACGATCGACGTGATCGAATCGGCCCCGTTCCCCTACAGCCAGTCGTTCGACAGCGGCCCGCCGCTGGACGTGCACTGGCGGACCCGGTCGACCGGAACCGGACGGATCGAGATCAGCAGCGAGAACGGACCGCTCGGAACCCACCACCTGACGATGGACTCGTCGCGGTCGAGCACCCGCAGCGCCAACGAGGCCGTCCTGATCGCGGACATGGCCGGGGCGTCCTTCGCCCGCCTCGAGTTCGACTGGCGTGACTACGGCGACGAGAACGACGCCCTGCCGGGCAGTTGGACCGGTTCGCTCGAAGGCGACGGCGTTTCGATCAGCGCCGACGGCGAGACCTGGCACAAGGTGCTGGACCTGTTCGACTCGGGCGGCGGCTACACCCACGCCGTGGTCGACCTCGACCAGGCGATCGCGTCGGCCGGCATCAGCTTCACCGACACGTTCCGGATCAAGTTCCAGCAGGTCGACGACAACCCGATCACGACCGACGGAATCGCGATCGACAACGTCGAACTGATCCAGGGCACGATCGACCCGGTCATCACGACGACCACCCTCGGCATCACCTTCGTCGATGAAGTGTTCGGACCGCAGCAACTGGAAGTGGCCGGCGGGGACGCCCCTCTGACCTGGACCCTGCTGAGCGAGTACAGCGAGACGCCGCTGGGCCAGAACCAGATGCCGACCGGCGGCATCGCCCAGGGCTGGCAGGGCTCCAACGATGCCTTCGACTACACCCTGCCGTTCAGCTTCCCGTTCTACGGCAGCGGACAGACCGAGCTGAAGATCGGAACCGACGGCTGGATCAACTTCGGTCCGTTCCTCGGCTCGACCTACGCCAACAGCGAAGCCCTGCTGAGCTTCAACGCCCGGATCGCCGTGCTGTGGGACAACCTGCGGACCGACATGGGCGGCGAAATCTACATCGACGAAAGCATCCCCGGCCAGGTGACGATCCGCTGGGACGCCGTCACGCACAGCGGCGGACTGCCGTGCAACTTCGCCGCCACGCTCTACGACAGCGGGATCGTGCGCCTGCACTACGGGGCCGGCAACACCGGGCTGACCCCGACGGTCGGGATTTCGCTCGGCGACACGGTCAGCTACACGCTGTCGGCCTACGACGGCGCGGCCAGCCTGACCAACGCCGACTCGGTCGAACTGGACCTGTCACGCCTGCCGGCCGGAATGAGTGTCTCCGCCGCCGGCCTGGTGAGCGGAACGCCGACCGAGACCGGCAGCTTCCGCCCGATCTTCCGGGTCGAGGACGCGATGGCCCGCAGCGACCAGCGCGTCGTTCCGCTTCGCGTGATCGAGATGCTCTTCGGCGACTACGACATCGACGGCGACGTCGACCGCGACGACTTCGAGGTCTTCATCGGTTGCATGGACGACCCGACCCCGCCGCCCGACTGCCTCGACGCCTTCGACGACAACGCCGACGGACAGATCGACATGACCGACTTCCTCCGCTTCCAGCGCGCCTTCACGGGGGCTCTTTAGAGTGAGCAAGTAAGCAAGTGAGCAGGTAAGCAAGTAAGCAGGTAAGCAGGTGCGCCAGTAAGGTGAGCAAGTGAGTCGGCGTATGCGCGGAGAGACCCGGATCGGCGCGCGGGCGTAGGGTGCGTCATCGACGCGGCCGTCCGCGATCACGTCTGACGCGGAGACCCCGGGCGTCGATGCCGCACCGCGTGGCGCTTCCGCGTCGCGATCCTTGTTCCGTGTGCCGGCCAAACGCAGTCCCCCACCCTTCCGCTCGCTGCGCTCACTCAAGGATCGGGCACCCGCCGCTCGCTTCCTCGCTCCCTCGCTCCCTGGCTCCCTCGCTCCCTTGCTCTCCTGACCGCCAGCGTCGCCGCCGGCGGCTTCGCCTGGTACCGGATGCGCGGCCCGGCCCCGCCACCCGGCCGACCGGCGACACAGCCCACCGGCAGCGCCCGACTGCAACTGCCTGCCGACAAGGCGCTTGCGGAGACGTCCGACGTCCAGGCCGGACTCGCCCCCCGCACCGCGACGAGCCTCGAAAAGTCCCCTACCAACGCTGTTTGCGGCCGTTTACAATTCCCGCACACGGCGTGACATGGCGGCGCGCCGGGTCCTGCCAGTTTGAAACAACACGGAGGTACGAGATGCCCGAGGCTGAAGAATTTCCGACCACCATCGGTCCGGACGCGACGTTCAAGGGTGAACTGAAGTTCGAGAAGGGCGCCCGACTGCTGGGGAAGGTCGACGGGCAGATCGAAACCAAGGGACGACTGATCATCGCCGAGTCCGGCAAACTCGCCGGCGAAGCGCAGGCCGGCGACATCCGCGTCGAAGGCCAGGTCAAGGGCAACCTGCAGGCGGCCGGCAAGCTGCAACTGTCGGCCTCCAGCCGGATCGAAGGCGACATCCAGGCCTCGCGCCTCGAAGTGGCCGAGGGTGCCGTGCTCCAGGGGCGCTGCTCGATCGGCGGCAACGGCGCCACCAAGCCGGTCTCCGCCCCGGCCGGGCAGGTCAAAACCCAGCCGGAAGCGACGCCCGGAAGCACGCCCGCGAAGAAGTAGCGGGCATCACGAGCCGAAGTGGCCAAGCGTCAGACCGCGACCAAGCGTGAGATCACATGCACGCACTGCGAGCATGTCAGCGAAGTGTCTGCGCGGGCCATGTCGGCCGCCTGCCCGAAATGCAACAAGCGCCTCGACCTCGAGGACCACAAGATCCAGCGCTACCACGCCGTGCGTGAACTGGTCACCTGCGGCGCGGTCGTGATCGAAAAGAAGGGACACGTCCCGGCCCCCATCCGGGCCGAATCCCTGCAGGTGCTCGGCAAGGTCAACGGCGACGTCCGCGTCCTCCGCAGCGTCCACATCGGCAAGACCGGTTCGATCACCGGCGACATCGTCGCCCCCATCCTGACCGTCGACGACGGCGGACTCGTCGACGGCTACCTCGAAATCGGCCCACGAAAAAAGAACAAGACAGACGAGAGCCACGCAGGCAGGTAAGCAACGAGCAGGTCAGCCCCATCACCCTCTGCCCTGTTCCCTGTTCCCTGTTCCCTGTTCCCTTCCCCCCCCTACCAGTCATCCGTGCGGAACGGGGACGCCGGCAGGCCCGCGGCGTTGAACAGGTTCGGACAGGCCGTGTTGCTCCAGCCGAAGCGGACCGCCACCGGCGCGGGCACGTCGGGACTCTGAACCAGGACCGTCTCGCCGTCGATCGCCGCGCGGGCCGGCACGAACCGCCGATCCGACCCGGCAATCTCGAAATCGGTCAGGTCCCCGCCCCGGGCCCGCAGTCCGCCACCCGTCTCGGTGAAGCGAATCCGGACGCGGGCGCCCTCGACCTCGCTGCCGGCATAGAGCGGGCCGCTGCGCACGACGTCCTCGCGCCCGTACACGTCGACCAGCGCCCAGCGGGCCAGGCGCTCGCCGACGCTGCGCTTGTCGCGCGGATGAATGTCATCCGGTTCGGCGATGTCGGTCGTCACGATCATGCCCGTGTTCGGCACCGCCAGCGTCATCAACTGCGCCTCGCGCACCAGCGGAGCGCCATCGGCCACGCCGTACGCGAACGGCGCGATCTGCACGTAGTAGAACGGAAAATCACCCTGCCCCCAGCGGGCCCGCCAGTCGCGGATCATCCCCGGGAACAGCCGCCGATAGGCCCGCCCCACGCGATGGTTCGACTCGCCCTGGTACCAGATCGCCCCCCGGATCCGATACGGCCGCAGCGGGTGGATCATCGCGTTGTACAGGGCGCTCGGCGCGTTCGCGTGCACCAGCCTGGCCGCAGGCGGGTCCAGGCGCGTCTCGATCCACCAGCGCCACGTCCCCGTCAGCGAGATCGCATCCCCGCCACCGTCCGCCGGACGCAGCAGCATCCGCTCGGCCGGCCCGATCAGACCGCCGTCGCCGCCAATGTCCAGCACCCGCACCGCCAGCACGACCTGCCCGGGCGCGACGCGATCGGCCGGAATCGTGTAGCGACGCGGCACACGCCAGTGCCCCGGCGTCTCCGCGCCGATGCCGCCCACCTCATGACCGTCCAGCCAGGTGCGATCCTCATCGTCGATCGCGCCCAGTTCCAGCACCAGTTCCCGCCCCGCCCAGGCCGCCGGAATCGTCACCGCGCGACGGAACCACGCCACGCCATCAAGCTCCGGAAAACCGGCCGACTCCCAGGTGGCCGGCAGTTCGATCGTCTTCCACTCGCTGTCATCGAACGCGGACTGCGCCCGGTCCGGCGCCACCGGCCGCACCCGCAGTTCCTCGATCCGTTTCTGCCGCGTGGCCCGCTGCGCGCGCTCGGCCGCCTCGCGTTCGGGCGTGCGGTCCAGGTACTCGACCGCGAGTTCCTCTTCGTAGCCGCCCAGGTCGCGGAGCGCGTCACGGTGCGTCCAGGCCTCGGCCCGCGTGCCACCCCACGAGGCGTGCAGCATGCCGACCGGCACACCCCGTTCGCGGCGCAGCGCGGCCGCGTAGAAGTACCCGGCGGCACTGAAGCCCTCGATCGACTCGGGATTGGTCGGCTGCCAGCTTCCCGCGCAGTCGACGCGCGGTTCGGTGGCGACAGCCCGCCTTACGGTAAAGAAGCGGAGCGCGTCGTCGTCGGCCGCGGCGATGACCTCGTCCGCGTCCGGCACGCCCTTGAACGTCCGCAGCCCCATCTGCATGTTGGACTGCCCGGAGCAGATCCAGACCTCGCCGACCAGCACGTCCCGAATGCGATGCGTCTGGCCACCGGCGGAAACACTCACCTCGTACGGTCCGCCCGCCGCGGGGGTCTCGATCTCGAGGGTCCAGGTGCCGTCGGCGGCGACCCGCGTCTCGGCCGGCTCGGCCTGCCAGCTTGCGCGGACCTCGACCGTCGCCCCGGCGTCAGCCCAGCCCCACAGCCTTGCCGGACGGTCCTGCTGAAGCACCATGCCGTCCGAGAGGATCGCCGGCAATCGCAGGTCGCCGCGGGCCGGCGTCGGCAGCAGGCTCAACAATAAGAAGGGAAGGAGAACGAGAGGCTGCGCGACAGGCATCGGAAACCACCTTTCGGAAACCAGGCCCGGTCTTGCGCCGCACGGCGGCGTTTATGGGGCCGAACCGATGTACGACGTCAGGCAGTGTAACGGCAAGGCGGGACGGTTGGATTTCGGAAAGGTCGACTTGCGGGCAGGCGCAGAACTTACAAGGATTCAAATGTCGGTGTACGCACGGGGACGCGACATCTTCGGTCTGAAAGGGGATCGGAGGTGAGCAAATGAACACGGGCATCGACACAACAACGGCCGTGGCAGGCGTGCCGCAACAGGCCAACGCACGGGCACCCGACCGCGAAGCGCGGCGGGCGATCGAGCCGTCCGAAAACGCGTCGCTGCGGACCGATGACCGGCCGCGGGAGGACGGAGCGCCGATCCTGCAACTGGTCCGCAAGTCGGCCGAAAGCTTCTCGCGCCTGCTCGGCGCGTTGAAGGATCCGGCCGCGGCCGCCGCCCTGTCCGGCTATTCCGGCTCGGTCGGGCGCGAGGTCGACACCTACGCCTGAAAGGCCGGCTACTTGCCGGTTGCTTTCAGGGCGTTGATGCGGCGGGTCAGGCGGCTCTTGAGCCGGGCAGCCATGTTGCGGTGAATCAGCCCGCGATCGGCCTCCCGGTCCAGGAGCTTGACCGCGTCGCTCATCGAGGCCTCGGCCTTGGCGGCGTCGTGGTGGATGATCGCGTCGCGGACCTTGCGGAGTTGCGTCCGCAGGGTGCTGCGCCGGCTGCGGTTCAGCGCCCGGCGGGTGACGTTCTGTCGAATCCGCTTCTTGGCGGACAGCGAGTGAGCCATATCAGGTTCCTCGTTCCCTTCTGTTTCCCTTACGTAGACTGCTTCAGTTCATCGAGACGCTTGCGGGCGTCACCGTTGGCGTAGTTGTAGTCAATCCGCAACAGCTTGCCGAACGACGTCTTCGCGCCGCTGACATCCCCGGCTTCCGTCTGGGCAATGCCCAGGCTGTACAGCAGGCTGCAGGCCGTATCGTCCTCGCGCTCGTACTCTTCCAGCGCTTCGGCCAGCACCTCCGCGGCCTGCGCGGGGTTGCCGGTCTTGTGAAAGGACTGCCCGATCAGCAACTGGCAGCGAATCCGGGCCCGCGGATCGTTCTGCGCCGCCTGCAGGATCGGAATCGCCTCGTCGTACTGCTTGCTGCGGAACAGCGCCTCGCCGTACTTGGCCTTGATCCGCAGGTCGGTCGGATACTTGGCAACCCGCTCGGCAAAGATCCCGAGCTGGGCCTGCAGCTCCTCCATCTGCGCCAGGCGAACCTGCTGCCGGTCCTCGTCCGAACCCGACTCCTTCGCCTTGATCCGCAGCCGCGACGTCCGCCGCGCCAACTGCCGCAGACGAACATCGTCCGCCTTCAGCTTGAAGTTGTAGTTCTTCAGGTTCGCGGCCACTTCTTCGAGAACCCGGATCGCCTCGTTCTCGGCCTTGGACTTCTCGGTCTTGATCAGCGTGTCGACGTACGCGTTGATGTGCTTCGGAACCGTCGGGTTCTCTTCGAACTCGGTCTTCAGCCGCAGCAGCAGGTCGGCCTGCCCGGCCTCGCCCTGCTTCAGCCGCTCGGCATCGTGCAGCACCCGCTGCTTGTCGGCGTCCTGCAGCGAATCGCGGAAGTCGCCCGAACCGCTGTACTTGCCCTTCGCGATCGTCAGCTTGCCCGAGATCTCACGCTGCAGATCCTTCAACGACATCTCGGACGGGTTGCGGGCCACCAGGAAGTCCAGCGACTGGGCCGCGAACTCCAGGAAACTGACCGCGTAAGCAGGCTCTTCGAAACTCTCGGCCATCTGTCCGGCCGCGACCAACGTCTCGCGATAGGCCTTGAAGCGGGCGGCGTTGGTCTTCTTTTCGCGCTTGAGCGACTCCAGGGCCCGCTCGGCCGCCCAGCGGATCAGGTCCAGGTAGCCCCCCCGGGCGGCGTTCTTCAGCACGGCGTCGACATAGGTCGCGCTGGTCGGGTCCTTGGCCAGCAGCGCCAGGGAGTTCAGGGTGGCCTGCTTGACGTCCTTGCCGGTGGTCGACTTCTTCATCGACTCCATCATGCCCGGCTTCTTGCCGCCGGCCTGCTGCCGCTGAATCGCCAGCGACCAGAGCGGCAGGATGCCCTCGTCGATCGCGTCCATCCAGAATCCGAGACCGCTGGTGTAGCTCTCGATGGCGTAGTCGTAGTTCCGCTGCTCCCGCAGGGTCTCAGCCTTCTTGAACCACTGCCGGGCCCGAGACTTGTCCTTTTCGGAGTACTCGGGTCGCACCATGCCTTCGGACGCTTCGTTTGCCATGAATCCCTGACTCACCCTGATGTCGTGCGCCGTCACCGTCGGCGCGGATTGCGACAGATCCGTAAGCATACGCCAGAATCGGGCGGGCTGTCAAAACCCGGAGGACCCGGGACGGTACGGCAGGCTGCCGGTCGCCAGACCGTAGAACAGCTTGAACGCCCAGCCCCCCACCAGCAGGATAAGCATCGCCAGGCACAGACGATATGGCGTCAGCACCGGGATCTGAACCGCCGGCAGCCGACCGGCCCACAGGCACCACGCCGCCAGCGGAACCAGCCCCACCGTCACCAGCGCCAGGATCAGCCCCGTCGGCTGCGCCAGGAACGCCTGGCCAAGCTGCCCCCGCACCGTGTGCGAGAACGCCGTCGTCATCCCGCAGGTCGGGCACGGAAAGCCGGTCTGAACCATCATCCCGCACGGACCCAGACCCGGTATCTGACGGTGCGACCCCAGCCGGTTCCCCGCCCGGTCCGACGCCGGGACCACGTACGCCGCCACCGCCAGCAACGCCACGCTCCCCAGCAGCAGGACCCCCGCCCACGCGCGGACCCGGCCGGGGCTGGTGCGAACGGCACCCAGATCCCAGGCGGTCGGTCCCTCGAACGCCGCCGCGGACCGCTCCTCGGCCTCGGCGCCGCCGGCTTGCTCAACGTCGGGCATGGTCTCTCCCGGCCCCGGGGCGGGTCGGCCCGCTCAGCGGCGGCTGACGCGCTTCCCGGTCCGCGGCTTCTTGGCGGTCACCCGCTTGGGCTTGCGTTCGCTCAGAACCTGGACGGCCTTCTGGGCATTGCCGACCTTGAACACGCCGGTGGTCTTGCCACCACGCGCGCCGGTCGTGCAGTAGGCATAGTTGACTTCGATCCGGGCGTCGGCCAGGCGCTCGACGACGTCGGCCAGGGCCCCGGGACGGTTCGGAAGCGTAGCACACAGAACGGGCGACTCGGTCAGGGTCAGGTCGAGTCCTTCGACCGCTTCACGGACCCGTTCCGGTTTGTCGGCCACCACGCGCAACACGCCGTGGTCGGTGGAGTCCATCATGCTCATGGCGATGATGTTGGTGTTGGTCAGGGCGTGTACCACCCGGGACAGGACCCCCGGCTTGTTGACGAGGAAGACCGAAAACTGGGTCTCGGTTCGCAATCCGTTCGTACCGTGCATGGATCGACCTCCGGCAGATGTGGTGAGAGCCCGGCTCTGGCCCCAGGAACTCCGGGTGGTGTGCGACTGCCGACAGGCCTATGATCTGTCGGTCTCGGCGGAGCCGATGACAATGGACTCCTTCGACATGCTGACGAAAGACTGAATGCCATCTTCGCCCGTTACAACTCCCGCCGGCTGGCGCCAGGCCATCCTCGAGTATATCGCTGCCCACCCCGACAAACCACAGAAAGCCCGCGGACTCGCCCGGGCGCTGGCCATCGAAACCGGGGACTACCCCGACTTCCGGGCCCTCGTGCGGGAAATGCTGAACGAGAACGTCCTGGTCCTCGGCCGGGCCCGGACGCTGCGACTCCCCACCGCCGAAAAGGCTTCCGGCAAGGACGGTACGCTGACCTTTACCGGGATCTTCCGGGCGCACCGCCGCGGCTTCGGGTTCATCGAAGTCTCCGATGGTGACGACGTCTACGTCCCCCGCCTCCGCACGCATGACGCACTCGACGGAGACGTCGTCGAGGCCCGCCTGATTCGCGGACGAAGGGCCGGCGACGAGGCCCGCGCCGAAGTCATCAGAATCGTCTCGCGGGCCGAAACCAACTGGGTCGGACCGCTCGAAAAACGCCGCGAAGGCTGGATCGTCGAACCCATCGGCCGCCGCCCCGCCCCGCTCGTCCTGATCGAGGATCCGACCGCCAAGAGCGCCCGTCCCGGCGACCTGGTCGTCGTCGAACCGATCGAGCAGAAACTCAACCCGCGGCTCGTCCGCGGCGTCATCGTCGAACGACTCGGGGCCCCGAACCTGGCCGAAACCAAGGTCCGCGCCGTCGCCGCCCGCTACGGACTGCCCGAAGCCTTCGAACCCGAAGTGCTGTCGGAAGCCCGGGCCGTCATCGCCAACTTCGACCCCGACAACGCCCCCGACCGCAAGGACCTTCGCGACCTGCTGACGATCACGATCGACCCGGTCGACGCACGCGACTTCGACGACGCCATCAGCATCCACGCCACCCGCGACGGCTGGGAACTCGGCGTCCACATCGCCGACGTGGCCGCCTTCGTCACCCCGGGCTCGGAACTCGATGCCGAGGCCCGTCGCCGCGGAAACAGCACCTACTTCCCCGGCTACGTCGTCCCGATGCTGCCGGAGGTGCTCTCCAACGGCATCTGCAGCCTGCAGCCCAACCAGCCCCGCTTCTGCAAGAGCATCTTCATCGACTACGACCGCCGTGGCCGGGCCCGCGGCGCGCGGTTCGACAACGCCGTGATCGAGTCGAGCGCCCGCCTGACCTACGAACAGGCCAGCGCCGTCCTCGACGGCCAGTCCGACCCGACCCTGACCGACGAGGTCGTCGAACTGCTCCGGCAGGCCGAGAAACTCGCCCGCGCGATCCGCAAGCGGCGCGTCCGGGAAGGCATGATTTCGCTGAACCTGCCGGAAGTCGACATCGTGCGCGACGAGCACGGTGAGGTCTGCGGCGCCGTACCGGCCGACACCAGCTTCTCCCATACGCTGATCGAGATGTTCATGGTCGAGGCGAACGAGGCGGTCTGCCGCATGTTCGCCGCGATCGGCGTCCCGCACCTGCGACGGACGCACGACGACCCCGACCCCGAGGCGGTCGTCCGGCTCGGCCACCAGCTTGTGCCGCTCGGCATCCCCGTCCCGACCGAACTGAACCAGCACTCGATGCAGGATCTGCTGGCCAGCGTGAAGGGCAAGCCGGCCGAGCACGCGGTCAACTTCGTGCTGCTGCGCTGCCTGGCCCAGGCGACCTACAGCCCCGGCATGATCGGGCACTTCGCCCTGGCCAGCCGCGATTACTGCCACTTCACGTCGCCGATCCGCCGGTATCCCGACCTGATCGTGCACCGCCTGCTGGATGAACTCCGCACCGGCGACAACGTCAACCGGTTCGAAGCCAACGAGGCGATCCCGGACACGGAAACGCTGCAGCAGATCGGCCGTGAGTGCAGCGCCAGCGAGCGACTCTCGCAGCAGGCCGAACGCGACGCCCGGCAGTGGCTGCTGCTGGACTTCCTCCAGCGGTTCCTCGGCGACACGTTCGACGGGCTGATCACCGGGGTCTCGAGCATCGGAGCCTTCGTCCAGATCCAGCCCTACCTGGCCGAGGGACTGGTCCGCGTCGAGGACTTCGGCCCCGACCACTGGGACCACAACGAGGAGAGCAGCACCTTCGTCGGACGCAACTCGCGGCAGTTGATCTGTTTCGGGCAACCGGTCCGCGTCCAGATCGCCTCGATCGACCCCTTCGCCCAGGAAATGAACCTCGTCCCGGCCGAAGACGCCCCCTTCGGCCGCCCGCTCCGCACGACGGACACCAGTTCCGCCCGCCGAACCGCATCCAGCCGAAAGTCCACGAAGAAGAAAAGCGCGAAGAAAAGCGCAAAGACCTCCCGCAAAAAGACCAGCACCCGCAAGGCAAGCCGCAAAAAACGCCGCTAGAAAAGCCGCTAGAAACGCCGCTCGAAAAGTCGCTAGAAACGCCGCTAGCGTCACCCGGCTGTCGTCAGTGACGTAGGGTGCGTCATCGACGCGGCAGACCACGATCCCATCCGACCCGGAAGACGCAGGCGTCGATGCCGCACCGCGCGGCAATCCCATCACCAGACCATCTTCTCTCGCTCCCTCGCTCCCTGGCTCCCTCGCTCCCTCCTTGTTAGGGTGTCAACAAAAAAAGAGGGCACCAGGCGCCCAAGGGCAACCCGGTGCTCTCCGGAGGGGAAAGAAGCCAAATTCAGGCCCGCCAGCAGCGGCGGGCAGGTGCCCTGCGAAGCAGGGCGCGTCACATTATCAGAACAACTTGAGTATTGGCCAACATTAAGTCTTCGTCAAGAAAAAAGATACAAATTCCCTCTCTTGCGTCTGGCAGATTCTATCGTACCGCCCCGGCGAATCGCTTTAGGCAAACAACCTAACTCTGTAATCCCGAACCTTATCCGGACCTAAGCCGTTTGAAACACACACGTTAAACCTCCGCGACCGGCCGTCGGACTATTTCCCCAGGCAGAACGCACCGTAAATCCAGTCCAGCGTCCGCTCGGTCGCGTCACCCGCCCCCAGCCCCTGCAGTCGTTCCCACGCACCTCGCAATTCGACCGCCAGAAGCTCCGGATCATCGAGATTCTCGGACGTTCCCCCGGCCAGCAACTCCCGGGCCCGCTCCAGATGACCCACCACGACACCCACCTCGCGGGCCAGCGGACCACTCGCACCTCCGCCCGCCCGGTCAAGCGCCGCTTTCAGGGCCTCCCGCAAACCCGTCAGACCCGTCCCGCACGGACCGCTCACCGCCAGTCCCGACCCCGGCCGAAAATCCCCCGCATCGACGTGCGTCCGCACCCGCACAATCGGCACCGCCGGCAGATCCCCCGGAACCGCGCCCGGAGACTGCCGGCCATCCTCGACCCACACGATCAGGTCCGCCTGCGCCCCCATCCCCCGGCTGACCTCCTGCGCCGCCCGGTCAAGCTCATCCGCCGCCGGCCCCAGACCGGCCGAGTCCTGCAGCACGATCCAGCGACCATCGAGCGACAGGTCGGCCGACAGCACGTCGCGGGTCGTGCCGATCACCGGTGAGACGATCGCCCGCTGATGACCAAGCAGCGCGTTGAACAACGTACTCTTCCCGGCGTTCGGCGGACCGAGCAGCGCGACATGCGGCCGGGCGACCCGACCCGCCGTCCCGGTTTCCCGCAGATCGCGAACCCGGGCCAGCACCGCCACGATCCGCGTCCGGAGCGCGCTGCGATCGATGAAGCGGACGTCCTCCTCGTCGACGAAATCGATCCCGGCCTCGATCGCCCCCAGCAGCGCGATCAGTTCCTGCCCCAGTTCGTCCCAGCCGCGGCCCGCCTGGCCCAGGCAGGCCCGGGCCGCCTGGCGGGCGCTGGTGGCGTCCGCGGCGTGGATCAGCGCCAGCACACCTTCGGCCTGATCGGCCCCAAGTCGTCCGTTCAGATAGGCCCGGGCGGTGAACTCCCCCGGTTCCGCCCGGCGGGCGCCGGCCGCCAGCAGCGCCCCCGCCACCGCCCGCAGCCAGGCGGTGCTGCCGCTCGTGTGAATCTCGACCAGTTGCTGTCCGGTGTAGCTGCGTCCCGGCGGGAAGTGAAAGACCTCGGCCGGCAGGCACACGTCGTGCAGCGTCAGTCGCACGCGCTGGTGGCGGGGATGATCCGATGATGGCGGGGTGATCCCAAGCGCGTCGAGCAGGCTCGCCAGGTCGGGGCCGGTGGCTCGAACGATGCCGCGCGGGCTGGCCTGCCAGGCGGAGGAGATGGCGACGATCGCATCACCGATGCCGGGCCCGGACATGGCTCAGGGCGCGGGCTGCGACGCGGGCGCGGACGCGGGCTGGCTGTCCCGGGCAAAGTCGACCCGCGAAACCCGCCAGCGCTGGTCGCTGCCGCGGGCACAGGTCACCCGGACGGTGGCCTCGCCGGCCGGAATCCGCAGCGCCGCACTGTCGGCCGTCACGCTGGTCGGCTTCATCTGATCCAGTCGCAGCTTGTCCGCGTAGAAGGCGATCGTGCCCGGCCAGTTGCGGACGATCCCGGGCGTCGCCACGTCACCGGTGACGACCTTGTAGATCGGCTGACGATCGACCGCCGCCTGGATCCGGTCCGCGGCCGCGATCTCGAGCAACTGGGCATGGTGCGCGGCCGCCCGGCGGCGATCCTTGCCGGCCAGCGCAGCCAGTTCCGCCTGCATCGTCTCGACGGCAAAGCGGGCGACGGCTTCGGGCGACTCGTAGACGGCCGCATCGATCGCCGGCAGCGTTACCGGTTCGGCCGGCCGGCTGTCGCAGGCCGTCAGGCACAGCAGCGTCAGGCTCACAAGCGTCAGACCGGTCGGCACCCTCATGCGAAATCCTCCCCGGCTTCAAGTTTCTCGAACAGGATCTGCGCTTCGCCGAGCGTGTGCCCGGCCGGCAGCGGCGCCGGCACGTCCCAGTTGAACCCGGTTGACGGTGCGGCCAGTTGGGCCCGCATCTTCTCGGCCGCCCCGGGCATGAACGGGTGGCACAGCACGGCCAGCACCTGGA
Source organism: Phycisphaerae bacterium (assembly GCA_030428945.1). GTDB lineage: Bacteria > Planctomycetota > Phycisphaerae > UBA1845 > Fen-1342 > JAUIEC01. The sequence goes on from JAUIEC010000017.1 coordinate 55,853, forward strand.
CCGCGTGGATGCAGGTCGCGATGGCCGCTGCGCAGTCCGTCATGTCGGTCTTGCGGCTGGCCCACGGGGCGCGTTCGCTGAAGTGTTCGTTGCAGCGGCGGGCGTAGGCCATCAGTTCTTCGAGGCCCTGGCGGAAACGGAAGGCTCTCAGGTGCTGGCCGACCGCCTCGAGCGCCGGCCCGGCGGCGGCCAGGTGCTGCCGGTCCGCGTCGGTCTGCCCGGCCGGGTCGGGGACCTGGCCGTCGAAGTACTTGCCGGCGAACTGCAGCGTTCGGTTGACGAAGTTGCCGAGCGTGCCGACCAGCTCGGCGTTGTTGCGGGCGATGAAGTCGGCCGGGTCGAACGCGGTCCGCGACGACTCGGGCGCGATGGCGGTCAGGTAGTAGCGGAGCGCATCGGAGTCGTAGCGCTTCAGGAATTCCTCGATCCAGACCGGCGACTCGGCCGGCGTGGAGCTCTTGCTGACCTTCAGCTCCTGCCCGTCCTGGCGGAAGTTGATGAAGTTGTTGGCGACCACCTGGGTCGGCAGGCTGTGCCGCGCGTCGGCCATCAGCATCGCCGGCCAGATCAGGGCGTGAAAAACGGTGTTGTCCTCGCCGATGAAGTGGACGATCTCGCTGTCGTCGCTGGCCCACCAGTCGCGGTAGCTGTCGAGCGGCTGGCCGCGGTCGGCCAGCAGTTGGGCGGTGAACGAGATGTATCCGATCGGCGCATCGAACCAGACGAAGAGCACCTTCCCGGCCGCGTCGGGATCGTCGAGCGGCACCGGAATGCCCCACGAGATGTCGCGCGTCATCGCCCGTTCCGGCAGTCCCTGCTTGATCTGCCCGAGGGCGAAGTTCAGCACGCTGGTCCGCCAGGTGCCGCGCTTGCTTTCGAGCCATTCGTGCAGCGGCTGTTCGAACTCGTTGAGCCGCAGGTACCAGTGCGTCGTCTCGCGGATCTCCGCCGGCGTTTCGGTGATGGTGCTGACCGGGTTCTTCAGCAGCAGCGGATCGATGATCGCGCCGGTCCGGTCGCACTGGTCGCCGTGCGTCTCGTGGTCGCCGCAGTGGTGGCAGATGCCGCGGACGTAGCGATCGGGCAGGAAGCGATCCGCCTTGGGATCGTAAAGTTGCTTTGAGGTCTTCTTGGTGAAGTAGCCCTTCTCGTGGATGTTTCCGAAGAACTCGCGGCTGAGCTGTTCGTGCGTGCCCTGGTAGTGCGGCTGATGCGTGCCGCCGTAGACGTCGAACTCGATCCGCAGCCCCTCGAAGTCGAGCTTCTGCCGCTGGTGGAACTGCGTCGAGACTTCCTGCGGCGTCTTGTCTTCCTTCATCGCCGAGATCTCGATCGCAACGCCGTTGTCGTCGCTGCCGCAGATCCACAGCACATCCTGCCCGCACGCCCGCAGGTACCGGACGTAGGTATCGGCCGGCAGGTAGGCCCCGCCAATATGCCCGACGTGCAGCCGCCCGTTCGAATACGGCAGCCCGGCGGTGACCAGAGTTCGCTTCGGCACAAGGGCCCCTTTCGTCGAGAGTCGACCAGTCGCAGATGGTAACGGGAAGCGACCAGGCGAGCGAGGGAGCAAGCAGGCGAGGGAGCGTGAGAACAAGGGAGCCAGGGAGCGAGCGTGGTCGCATGACCCACCCCGGTGCCCCACCCGGGTGCCCCACCTTTGAGCCGGGTGCCCCACCTTGGAGCCGGGTGCCCCACCTTTGAGCGAGCGCAGCGAGCGGAAGGTGGGGGACTGCGTGACGCTCGCCACGCGGTGCGGCATCGACGCCCTGGAGTTCCGCGGTTGATGCAAGCTGCGTGACGCTTCGCCAAGCGGTGCGGCATCGACACCTTTGAGCGAGCGCAGCGAGCGGAAGGTGGGGGACTGCGTGACGCTCGCCACGCGGTGCGGCATCGACGCCCGGGAGTTCCGCGATTGATGCAAGCGTGGCCCGCCGCGTCGATGACGCACCCTACGACCCGCGGCGCTGGCAAACCAGACCGAGGCACTGAACATCGGCACCCGGAAACACCGCGCAAGACCTCAAGCGCAGCGGTACCAGTTCCCCACCCTCGCTCCCTCGCTCCCTGGCTCCCTCGTTCCCTGGCTCCCTCGTTCCCGCGCGTGTCGCGCCGTCGGCCGCCGCCACAGCAACAAAGTTTTGTTCTTGGTTTCTGATGGCCAAAGACCTACTCTCAGAATCTCGCATCGCACCTGTTGTTCGTTTCACACACCGGGAGAAGATCCGATGGACCTGTTGGGATTTGAACCACTGCTGGGAGCCGGCATCGGCCGTCTGATCCGTGGCCTGACCGAAGGAGACCCGGTCGCGTGGGGTGTCGTCGGCGTCATCGTCGTCGTCGCGATCGTCGGCGGAATCTGGAAGGCACGCTCGGCTCCCAAGTAATCCCCGCGTGAATACCAATCCCAGGCCCTGCGAAACCGGCCGGTTGCGGCCGCGACGCACGCAGGACTTGCTTCGACCTCCCGAAACATGGCCCGTTTCGCGTCCCCGGCCAAACAATCTGTCACTTCCGTAGATAACGCTCCGCCGGGCAGTTAGCCGCGGCGGACCATTCCTGCAGACGAATCCGAATTGACCCCGGTCCTGGCGGGCGCCTACCCAATCGGTAGGCGTTCGTGCTCTTCTGCGCGAACGATCTCTACAGAAGTCTCACCTGTTAGGATCGGAGTACTGGCATGTCTGCCCGAAAAGTAGTGACCACGCTCGCGCTGACCCTCGCCCTCGTTTCCACCTCCGTGGCCGGATTGACGAGCTTCACGGTGGTCGACAGTTCCAACAGCAGTTGGGTGGCCCGCGGATATTCGGACTATACGGTCAACGAGGCGCTCGGCTGGACCTTCTCGGCGTCGCGTAACTTCGACAACGGGGTCGACATCAACCTGAGTGGTCCGGCCCTGCCGGGCACGTCGGTGACCAACTGGAGCACCCGCTTCGCGGCCCCGTTCGGCGACGCGCTCGCCCCCGGGCTGTACGAGGACTTCCAGCGGTTCCCGTTCCAGGACAACGACCGCCCGGGTCTGTCGTTCTCGAGCACCGGCCGGCTCGACAACCAGGCGGCCGGGGACTTCGAGATCCTCGAAGTGACCTACGGGACGGGCGGTGAAGTGCTGAGTTTCGCGGCCGACTTCATCCACTACGGCGAGACGAACCCCAACAACTGGGCGATCGTCGAGGTGCGCTACAACGCCGTCCCCGAACCCGGCATGCTGACGCTGCTGAGCGGCGGCGCCCTGCTGCTGCTCCGCCGGCGGACCGTGACCGGCTGACGCCCCGGCCCCGGAATCCGGGGGCAGCGACCTGGAAACAGCCCGGACAGGGCGCGTGATCGACACCGCCCCGTCCGGGTTCCCTCACGCTCGGACCGCCTGGCTCCCTTTCGAAAACACCAGCTTCTCGCCGCTGACGTCCACCCGCACGGTGTCGCCCGGAGCGTATTCGCCCGACAGAATCCCCTGCGCCAGCGGGTTCTCCAGCTCCTGCTGGATCAGCCGCTTCAGCGGACGGGCACCGTAGACCGGGTCGTAACCGTCGGCCGCCAGGTGATCCTTGGCCGCGTCCGTCAGTTCCAGGTCGATCCCGCTGCCGACACCGGCCGCCGTCGCCACGCCGCGGTCGAGCCGCTGCTGCAGCAGGCGAACCTGCAGGTCGACGATCGCACGCAGATTCTCGCGCGTCAGCCGATGGAAGATCACCGTCTCGTCGATCCGGTTCAGGAACTCCGGCCGGAAGTGCCGCTTGAGCTCCTCGCGGACCGCCACCTGGATCTCGATCTCGGTCGCGACATCGGTCGCCACGCCACCGCCCCCGCCGTCGCCGGCCGCCTCGCTGAGCTGCTGGATCTGCTGAGAGCCGATGTTGCTCGTCATCACCACCAGCGTGTTGCGGAAGTCGACCGTCCGCCCGTGCCCGTCCGTCAGCCGCCCGTCGTCGAGCACCTGCAGCAGCACATTGAAGACGTCGCGATGCGCCTTCTCGACCTCGTCCAGCAGGATCACGCTGTACGGCCGGCGATGCACCGCCTCGGTCAGCACGCCGCCCTGCTCGTAACCGACGTACCCCGGCGGCGCACCGATCAGCCGCGCGACGCTGTGCTGCTCCATGAACTCGCTCATGTCGACGCGGACATACGCGTGCGGATCGTCGAACAGGAAGTCGGCCAGAGCCTTGCACAGCTCCGTCTTGCCGACCCCCGTCGGACCGAGAAACAGGAACGAACCGATCGGCCGGTTCGGATCACCCAGCCCGGCCCGCGCCCGGCGAACCGCGTCGCTGACCGCCCGCAGCGCATCCTTCTGCCCGATGACCCGCTCGGCCAGTCGATCCTCCATCTGCAGCAGCTTCTCCTTCTCGCCTTCAAGCAGGCGCGAAACCGGCACCCCGGTCCACTTGCTGACGACCTGGGCGATCTCGTCGGCCGTGACTTCCTCGCGCAGGATGCCCCCGCCGCTCTCGTGCAGGTCGCGCAGGTGCTGCTCGCGCCCGGCCAGGTCACGCTCCAGTTCGGGGATCTCGCCGTAGCGGATCCGGGCGGCCCGTTCCAGATCACCCATCCGCTGTGCCTCATCCAGGTCGTTCTGACGCGCCTCGATCTGCTCCTTGAGCGTCTTCAGGTGATCGATCGCCGCCCGCTCGCTCTCCCATTGCGCCGTCAGGGCCGTGTCGCGCTCGCGCAGTTCGGCCAGTTGCCGCTCGACCGAGACAAGCTGCTGCCCGCTGGCGTCGTCCTTCTCCTTCTTCAGCGCCTCGCGCTCGATTTCAAGCTGCATGATCCGCCGGCGAAGCTCGTCCAGTTCGGCCGGCAGCGAGTCGTTCTCGATCCGCAGGCGACTGGCCGCCTCGTCGATCAGGTCGATCGCCTTGTCGGGCAGTTGCCGGTCGGTGATGTAGCGGTCCGACAGCGTGGCGGCCGCCACCAGGGCCGCATCCTGAATGCGAACGCCGTGGTGGGCGTCGTACTTGGGCTTCAGGCCGCGCAGGATCGCGATCGTGTCCTCGACGCTCGGCTGCCCGACGAAGACCGGCTGGAATCGCCGTTCGAGAGCCTTGTCCTTCTCGACGTGCTGGCGGTACTCCTCGAGCGTGGTCGCCCCGATGCAGCGCAGTTCCCCGCGGGCCAGGGCCGGCTTCAGCAGGTTGCCGGCATCCATCGCGCCCTCGGTCTTGCCGGCGCCGATCAGCGTGTGCAGTTCGTCGATGAACAGGATCACCTGCCCGGCCGCGTCGATCACGGCCTGCACAACCGCCTTCAGCCGCTCTTCAAACTCGCCGCGATACTTCGCCCCGGCGATCAGCGCGCCCATGTCCAGCGCCACGAGCTTCTTGTCCTTCAGGGCGTTCGGAACGTCGCCGGCCAGGATCCGCTGGGCGAGGCCTTCGACGATCGCGGTCTTGCCGACGCCGGCCTCACCGATCAGGACCGGGTTGTTCTTCGTCCGGCGGGCGAGCACCTGCGTGCAGCGGCGAATCTCCTCGTCGCGTCCGATGACCGGGTCGAGCTTGCCCTGCCGGGCGATTTCGACCAGGTCCCGGCCGTACTTTTCGAGCGGCTGATAGGTCGCCTCGGGATCCTGGGTGTTGACGGTCTGGCTGCCGCGGATCTCGCGGAGCGCCTGCAGCACCTCGGGTCCCGTGACCGACGACAGTTGCAGCACCTTCTGGGCGGCGCTGGAGACATCGAGCAGGGCCAGCAGCAGGTGCTCGGTCGAGACGTACTGGTCGGACATCTGCCGGGCCTTCTGCTCGGCGACGATCAGGAGCTTGGCGAACTCGGGCGCGCCGCGCAGTTGCCCGCCCTTCTGCTGCGGCAACTGGTTCAGTTCGCCGTCCACAAGCTGGCGAATCTGCGCAACACTGACACCCAGCTTCTGCAGCAGCGGAACCACGATTCCGGCGTCACCGCCGGGCTGAGGCGTGATCAGCGCATGCAGCACATGCAGCGGCGTCAGGGTCGGATGACCACGGTCCGTCGCCATCTGCTGGGCATGCTGCAGCGCCTCGGCCGCCTTGATCGTGAACTTGTCCATTTGCATCGGGCTTACCTCTCAAACGTTTCAACGGTCACTGTTTGAAGAAAGCAAACGGCGTTCCAGACGCGTCAATCTCCCCCTGGCCGGCGTGCGCCCCCTTTTTCACGGGCCCTGGCCGCCCGTTCCGCTGCCAGATTGACAGCCGGTTCCAATTCCCCGCGGTGATTGGAACGACCGGCGCCCGACGCCCGCGCCGGAAAACTCCGCCGCAAGCGTGAAAGGCCGCGTGGAACTGTCGCCCGTCTTCCAGAGCCGGACCGAATGCAACCGAAACCGCGAAGGAGATCCCCTTGATGGCCAGCACCCCCACCACCCTCGACACCGCCCGCCAGGAAGCGTTCACCGGCAGGATGGTCGACCTGATCAACAACGCCGGACTGTCGCTGATGATCAGCATCGGCCACCGCACCGGCCTGTTCGACACGCTCGCCGCGCTGCCCCCGTCCACGGCCGAAGAAGTCGCCGCCGCGGCCGGCCTGCATCCGCGCTATGTCCGCGAGTGGCTCGGCGCGATGGTCACCGGGGAGGTCGTCGAACTGGATCCCGCGACGAACCTCTATCGCCTGCCGGGCGAGCATGCGACCTGCCTGACGCGCTCGGCGAGCCCGAACAACCTCGCGGTCGTCACGCAGTTCGTCTCCGTCCTGGGTGGTGTCGAGGACGAGATCGTCGACTGCTTCCACAAGGGCGGCGGCGTCCCCTACGAGCGATACCCGCGGTTCCACGAGGTCATGGCCGAGGAGTCGGACCAGACGGTGGGCGCCGCCCTGCTCGACCACATCCTGCCGCTGGCGACCGGCCTGACCGAACAACTGGAGGCCGGAACGGTCGCCCTCGACGTCGGCTGCGGGTCCGGGCACGCACTCTGCCGCCTCGCGGCCCGCTTCCCGAACACGCAGTTCCACGGCTACGACTTCTCCGAGCAGGCGATCCGACGCGGCCGGGCGCGGGCCGCGGCCGAGGGACTGCGGAACGTGACCTTCGAAGTGCGCGATGCGGCCACGCTGAACGAGCCCGGGCGTTTCGGTCTGATCACGGCGTTCGACGCGATCCACGACCAGGCCCGTCCGGACGCGGTGCTGGCGGGAATCTCGCGTTCGCTGGCCCCGGGCGGAACGTTCCTGATGCAGGACATCGCGGGCTCGTGCCACCACCACGCCAACGGCGACCGCCCGCTGGCGCCGTTCATGTACACGATCTCGTGCATGCACTGCATGACCGTCTCGCTGGCCCACGAAGGCATGGGCCTCGGCGCAATGTGGGGCCGCGAAACCGCCCTCGACATGCTGACCGAAGCCGGCTTCGCCGACGTCACCGTCCAGCAACTCGAGCATGACCAGATGAACGACTACTACATCGCCCGCCGCGAGAACTGACTCTGGAGGGAGCCAGGGAGCCAGGGAACAAGGGAGCGAGGGAGCAAGGGAGCAAGGGAGCGAGGGGCACGATTCGCGCGGAACCCAGCGCCGCCGGGACAAATCTGTGCCACAATCCCCTGTTCCCCGTTCCCTGTTCCCTCCCTCGCTCCCTCGCTCCCTCGCTCCCTGGCTCCCTCGCTCCCTCTCCCTGAGTCCAGGTATTGCCCCCTCCCATGCCTCGCGCTATGCTTAACCGCTGTATGGGCTCCCGGTAACCGGTTCCAGGCTCGGGCGTAGTCAAGTGCCCCGGCCGCCAGGAGATGCGCATGATCCGCCTGCCCGGCCGGGCCCTGTCCGGCGTCCTTGTCAGCACCCTCTGCCTCCCCGCGGCAATGGCCGAAGTGGTCGACTTCCGTGGCTCGGCCAGCGTCCGGATCGACGAGTTCCGCGACGGAACCCAGACCGGCGTCGTCGAAACCTCCGACCGCTTCCCCGAAACCGACCCGACCCTGCCCGTCCAGGTCGTCGGCCTGCTCCTGCCGCCACTCGATCCGAACGACCCCGACGCCGGGGAGGACGAACTCGCCGCGGCCGCCGCGGCCGCCCAGTTCGACGACCCCACCGAACTCGACCAGCCCAACCCCGAGGAATTCGCGATCAACCTGACGCTCAACAGCGTCTCGCCGGTCATCGCCTATCGCGGGCAGGCCAGTGCCGAGGAAGTCCGCACCGTTCGCTTCGCCCCCGACGAACTCGGCCCGGGAACCCCGGCCGGGACGATGGTCCCGTTGACCGGACGCCTGTTTGTCGACGGCGCCCTGGCGATGCTGGCCGTCGAGGGCGGACGCGACCTGACCGGCGCATCCGTCAAGCTCGGCGTGCAGGTCCTCCAGAGCGGCGGCGGCGGAACGGCCACCGTCTTCAACGGATCACTGGAACTGCGCGGAACCGCCAACGGCGCGACCGAGGTGACCGCCACGGGCGGCTTCCCGATCGAGTCGATCGTCCTGTCGGACCTGTCCCTGCTCGACCCCGATTTCGGCATCTTCCGCGTGCTGGTCATTCCGAACATCATGATCGATTACGATTACGAAGCGATCGTCGACGAGGACATCGTCCTGACCGCGACCGTCAGCGTCGATGCCATGAACCTGCCCGGCAGCACCGGCGTGGCGGCCGTCATCGGAACGCCGACGGACACGCTCGACCAGGTCATCGGGGCGACGGCCGGTGCGGCCACCGGCGTCAAGATCCGCGAGGCCGTGCAGAGCGAGCGGGCCGCGCCGACCGGAACGCTCGCGTTTCCGGAGGCCCGGGGCAGCGGACTGTGCACGCTGGCCGGCCTGGGAATGATGCTGACACTGACGGCGGGCTGCGTGGCGACACGTCGCGGGCGCTGACGCCGACGAGGGGATGGATACTTGGTCCAGGATCTGCTGATCACGCTGGGCGGGGTGCTGCTGATCCTGCTGATCCCGTCGTTCAACCGGCGACTGGTGATGACGGCCCTGCGCTCGCTCGATGCCCACTTCCTGCGATCCCTGCTGGCGACGCTCGGCGTCCTGATCGGCGTCGGCTCGGTCGTGGCCTGCATGTCGATCCTCGAAGGCGCCACCAACAAGATCATCCAGGACCTCAGCCAGCTTGGCTCGAACGCGATCTACGTCTCGCCGGCCGTCGCCCGCGTCGAGAACCGGGCCGTCGGCGCGTCGCAGACGCTGGTGATCGAGGACATGCACGCCCTCGAACGCGAGTTCCCGGATGAAATCACCGCCATCTCGGCCGAGGCGATCGGCAGCGCCACCCTCAAGCGCTTCCAGAAGTCGGCCACCTACACGGTCGTGGCCGCCTCGGACCGCTTCTTCGAGATTCACGCCTACAAGCCGCAGTTCGGGCGGGTCATCTCCAAGACCGACGCCGATGATGAACTGGCCCTGGTGGTCTGCCTGGGCAGCAAGGTGGCCGAGAAGCTGTTCGGCAGCGGCGACCCGGTCGGGCAGACGGTCAAGATCCGCAACGCGAGCTACCGGGTGATCGCGGTGATGGAACCGCGCGGCAACGTCGGCCTGATGAACGGAGACGAGACGGTCTACATTCCGCTCAAGAGCGGGCTGAAGCGGTTCTTCAACCGTCGCTGGCTGAACTGGATCACGATCGAGATCGCCGACCCGAGCAAGAGCGACGACCTGCAGAAGCGGATCGCCAGCGTGCTGCGGAAGCGGCACAACGTCCGCGTCGGCCAGGAGGACGACTTCAAGATCTTCACGCAGGAGGAAGTCCTGCGGAACGTCAACGAGGCGACCCTGATCTTCAAGATCGTCTTTTACAGCATCGCCGGGATCAGCCTGGTGGTCGGCGCGATCGGCATCATGAACATCATGCTGGTCTCGGTGACCGAGCGGACCCGCGAAATCGGCGTCCGCATGGCCGTCGGGGCCCGACGGTTCGACATCCTGCTGCAGTTCCTGATCGAGGCGATGATCATCAGCCTGCTCGGGGGCGGCTTCGGGCTGCTGCTGGGTGTCATGTTCGCCGACCTGCTCGACAAGGTGCTGCAAGGCATGTTCGCCACGCAGATTACCAGCGGAGTGGTCTACACGGCCCTGGCGACGACTACAATCGTCGGGGTGGTCAGCGGAATCTATCCGGCCTGGAAGGCCAGTCGGATGGACCCGGTCGAAGCGCTCCGCTACGAGTAAGCGATGCCGATCCAGTTCCCGTGCGACAACTGCACGAAGAAAATCGAAGTCGACGACGAGTTCGCCGGACTCGAGGCCCAGTGCCCCTACTGCGAATCCGTCGTGCGCGTGCCACGCCCCGCCCGGCCGGTGTTCGAGGACGAGACCGCCGAGCCCGCCTCCGGCGGCTTCACCCCACGCTACAGCACCCCGCCACCCGGACTGCCACCGGTCCCGCCGCCGACCGGCCTCGAGAATCCTCGGGTCGAACGGGCCCGCAGCGCACGCCGCCTGGCGATCGCCTCGGTGCTGTTCGGCCTCGTCGGAACGGTCCTGATGCTGGTCTCGTTCGCGATGGTATCGCAGGCGATGACCACTTTTTTCGGACCTGAACCCGGGCCGATGACGCCCGCCAGGATGCAGGAATTCCAGGAGGAACTGCTGAAATCGCCGCAGGCCGTCTGGCTGACGCTGGCCCCGGTCTGCGGCCTGCTGGCCTCGCTCGCGGGCCTCGCGGCCGGGATCTTCAGCCTGATGACGTCGCCAGGGCAGAATGTTCTCGGATGGTTCGGCGTGCTGATCGCCGGCGGGTGGATCCTGTTCGTCTGCATGGGGCTGATCGCACAGGTCATGATGGGCTGAGTTGGTTTGACATGCGGGTGAGCCGAGGACTAGGCTCAGTCAATCCGAGGGCGACTGGGGAAAGCAAGCATGAGCACCGATAACGCGATGAACCTGCCGGTGCAGGATGACCCGGCGGGTGTCAAACTGTTCACGATCGAAACCGCCAACCAGGCCCTCGTCCTGGTCCGGCGGGTCGTCGAAGATACTGTCGCCAGCTACCGCGACCTGATGCAACTCAGGACCGAGCACGACGAACTGCAGCGCGAAAACGGCGACCCGGCCGCGATCGAAGACCTCCAGCGACGCGTCGGCGAAAAGGTCAACCACCTGAACGGACTCGAAGCCGAACTGCGCGACATCGGCTGCCAGTTGAAGGACTGGTCCGGCGGACTGGTCGACTTCCCCGCCAAGCTCGAAGGCCGCCTGATCCTGCTGTGCTGGAAACTCGGCGAAGACGAAGTCCGCCACTGGCACGAATGGGACGCAGGCTTCGCCGGCCGCCGCCCCGTCGACGAACGCTTCGCTCAGGCTGAGTGAGCCAGTAAGCAGGTAAGCAGGGAAACACCAGCACCCTCGGCCGCCACGGCGATCCTCAAGACGCCCACGAGACCGCGCCCCCCCTTGCTTACTTGCTCACTTGCTGACTGCGACTCAGCAGCCGTGTTCCTTCTCGTAGCCGATGATCTTGTTGACCCGCCGCGAATGCCGCCCACCCTCGAAGTCCGTCGCGAGCCAGACCTCCACCATCCGCTTCATCAGCGCGTCACCGATCAGGTCGGCCGGCAGGCACAGCACGTTCGCGTCGTTGTGTCGCCGAGACATTTCAGCCGTCAGTTCGTCGTGGCACAGCGCCGCACGCACGCCCGCGACCTTGTTGGCCGTGATCGAAACGCCCACGCCGCTGCCGCACAGCAGCACGCCCCGGTCGGCCTCGTGACCGGCCACCGTCCGGGCCACCGCGAACGAAAAATCGGGATAGTCGCACGAGTCGCGCGAACCGGTTCCAAGGTCGACGACCTCGTGATTCAACTGCCGCAGCAACGCGACGACGCGCTCCTTGGCGTCGAACCCGCGGTGATCACTGCCAATCGCGATCTTCATTGAGCAACTCCTCGGCGCGTTCTGCAACCGCCCGTTCAATCTGGGCCGCACAGGCCCGGTACTCGTCCGGGCCTCCGCCGATCGGGTCCGCGATCGAGGCCTCGCCATCCAGCAACACCGTCCGCGAGGCTGCCTCCGGAACCATGTCAATCAGCCGATGCCGATGATCACTCGACATCGCGTAAATCCGCTCACTCCGCTGAATCAACTCCAGCGTCAATGGCTGGGCCGTGTGCCGGCTGGCGTCCATCCCCCGGTCCGCCAACTGCTCGGCCGAACCCGGCGAGATCGGCCCGCCCCGATACGCCCCGGTGCCCGCCGAACGAACATGATAGCCGTGCGCGGCCAGCGCATCCTCGGGCATTTCCAGTCGCCGGGCCAGTTCCCGCCGGAACAGGTACTCGGCCATCGGCGAACGACAGGTGTTCCCCGTGCAGACCATCAGGACCTCACGCCCGGCCAGGCGACGCAGCGTCCGCTCGTCCAGGGCACCCGCCCGTTCGACGCGCCAGCCCTGCCCGTGCACGCGAACGATCGTCGACGCCACGCTGCCGGTCGTCGTGCCCGCGTCGATCCCGACCTCGGCCGCTTCCCCCAGCAGGCTGGCGGCCTGCTCGAAACTCGTCGGCGGTTTCTGCCCGCGAGGATTCGCACTGCTGGCCACCACCGGAAAGTCGACCGCGGCCAGGATCCGCTCGGCCACCGGATGATTGGGGCAGCGCAGCCCGATCCAGCGGTCGGCGAAGAGGTTCGCCAGCGCCGCGGGCGGCACGTCGGCCGCGATCGGGGTCGCCGCGGGGTCAGGCACCTCGATCAGCATCGTCAGCGGGCCCGGCCAGACCTTGCGGGCCAGTCGCTTCGCGACCCGGGGTGCGTCGGGGGCATACCGGGCGGCAGCGGCCGGGCTTGGCAGATGGACCGTGAAAGGCTGGTCGTCGGTGCGGCCCTTGGCATCGCGCAGTCGCCGGACCGCGGCCGGGTCGGCGGCGTTGGCAGCCACGCCGTAAACGGTTTCGGTCGGGAAGATGACCAGTTTGCCGGCCTGGAGCGCGGCCGCGGCGGCAGCGGGCCCTTCGGCGTAAAAGTCTTTGTCAGCGGCGTTTAAGGTCTTCATCGTGATCGCCCGTCAAGTGGGATGATTCTGGTGCCCGTCGGTGAGGCTGTCAAGCGAAGGGGAATTCGGCTGTCTGGTGACCGGCCGGGCGGGTGCCGAACGCCCGTGTGGTTGCGGGTCCCGAAGGGGCTCGCTATACTGCGTGGCTCGCGAAATCAGCTAGAGGAGTGTCCCGATGGACATTACGCCCGGAAGCGATATCAAGATCGAGATTACCGCGGCCCCGCGCCGCGAGGCGGCCCGCAAGACGCTCACGCGGATCTGCTCGAAGGATGCCGCCATCGTCAAGGCCCACCGCTACCGCAAGAACCACCGGCCGAGCTGGCAGGACTGGATTCGCGGCGGCAAGTACTGGCATCACCAGATGAAGTCGCGCTCGATGGCCACCCTGGAACCCGGCAAGACGTACCAGGTCAAGGCGACCGTCGACGTGATCCGCGACCTGAAGAGCGTGGCGGAGTGCGTCAAGGTCAGTTGACCTTGAACGGAGAGCGAAACTCGCTCGCCAACGAAGTACCGGAGGCGCCGCTTTTCCTGTCAGGATTGGCGGCGTTTTTCATTGCGCGGATCCGGCCGGGGCCTTTCGCGCGGGCCACGGCTGTCATCGCTGCGCCGAAAGTGGTTCCGGTGCACCCGCAATCCGCAGGCCCGATCGCCCGCGCCGATTGCCGACCTCTGACGAGCGTGGTACGCTGCCCGGCTCAGGCGATTTACGAGATCACACACCTTCGGAGAATCTGACATGACACGCATGCTGACTGCGCCGCTGGTCCTCGGCATCCTGGCCGCCACCGCGGTCGCCCTGCCCCCGGCGAGCACCCCGAACTACCTGAACATGGCCACCGCGACGGCCACCTACAGCACCACCGCCAACGCCCCGGCCGTCACGCTGACCAAGACCTGTCCGGGCCTGCGGTACCTCGGCCGCAACGCCAAGTTCGAACTGACCGTCACCAACAACGGAACCGGCGGCGCGTCGAACGTCATCGTGACCGACACCATCCCAACCGGCCTGGACTTCGTCAGCGCCGACAACGGCGGCACCCGCCAGGGCAACACGATCACCTGGCGCGTCGGCAACCTCGAAGCCGGGCAGACCCGCACGATGATCGCCGAGTTCCGCTGCAACACGATCGGGAACTTCACCAACACCGCCCGCGTGACCTACTGCGCGTCGGCCGACGCCGAGTGCGAAATGGCCGTCAAGGGCATCCCGGCCATCCTGCTCGAGTGCGTCGACGATCCGGATCCGGTCGAAGTCGGCGGCATGCTGACCTACACCATCGTCGTCACCAACCAGGGCACGGCCGTCGACACGAACATCCGCCTGGCGATCACCCTGCCGGCCGAGGAAGAGTACGTCTCCGGGCAGGGTCCGACCGCGGCCAGCGCGAGCGGCAAGTCGATCACCTTCGCCCCGCTGCCGACCCTGGCGCCGAAGGCCCGGGCCGTCTACCAGGTCCGCGTCAAGGGTGTCGGCGAAGGCGACGTCCGCTTCCGCGTCGAAATGACCAGCGACAACATCGACTCGCCGGTCATGGAAACCGAGAGCACGCGCTTCTACAACTAAGCGATCTCAAAGCCGGGGCTTCAGCGCCGGCTGGTGACGCGAACGATGGCGGCCGGGGTATCAACTGCCCCGGCCGCTTCAATGCGCCAGGACACTCCGGCCGCGGCGCGCCGGCCAGTTCCCGGAGCGTGGCAAGGTGCTGCCGGAGGCGGGCCAGGGTTCGAAAGGGACGCGCTGGGTCCGGAGGGACGCAGTGGGCCGCGGGGACGCGGGGCCCCGGTCGCGTCCGCCGGGGGCCGGTCGTGACAAAGCCCGGAAAATCCACCGGACACCTTTTTTTTGGATTTGTGCGACCTCAGGACGATCTCAGACGTCTAATAGGCAGCACGGGTCGCGAACCTGAAGCGACCCCCCGAGAACGCTGTTTCTTTCCTCCTCCCGCAGCGGGGCGGCTTTCGAAACCGGAAGCCGCCCCGTTTGCGTTCCTGGATTCGGGGAACGAGGGAGCGAGGGAGCCAGGGAGCAAGGGAGCGAGAGGGAAAGGAACAGGGAGCCTTGGAAGGGAACAGGGAACAGGGAACAGGGAACAGGGAACCGGGAACAGGGGATGCGCTGGGTGCCCCACCCTTGAGCGAGCGCAGCGAGCGGAAGGGTGGGGGACTGCGTTTGGCCGCGACACCAAAGGAGCACCGCGACGCAGAGAGCCAAGCGGTGCGGCATCGCTCCCTACTCGTAGAACCTCCACGACGTCTCGAACGCGCGTGTCAGCGGCTGATCGGTCAGGATCGCCCGGACGAGTTCGATCGGGATCGAGTTCTGCTGCAGGATCGCATCGTGGAACGCCCGCTCGCTCATCCTCCCCGACTGCACCAGTTCCTTGTGCAGGCTGCGGATCTGCAGCCCGCCCAGCATGTAGGCCGCCTGGTACAGCGGCGGGTAGTCGCCCGAGACCGAGCGGCGGACCTCGGCCGTCGCGTTGTTCCGCTCGTGCCCGACGTTCTCGACCAGGAAGTCAATCGCCTCGTCGGCCGTCATCTCTCCGAGATGAAACTTCAGCGAGAAGATGATCCGCGCGCAGCGGTGCGTCCGCCAGAAGAGCATCCCGACGCGATCCTCGGCCGAGCGCGGAAACTCCAGGTCCCACAGCCGCATCTCCCAGTACAACGCCCACCCCTCGCCCCAGAACGGCGTGCGGAACACGCGGCGGTGCCGGCGGTAGCGCGCGTTCATGAAGCCCTGCAGGTGATGCCCGGGAATCAGCTCGTGGTGCACGGTCGCCCGCGAGAAGTGCCGGTTGTTGCCCCGCAGGCTCATCAGCTTGTCGGCGTGTTCCATGCCGTCGGTCGGGAACGAGACGATGATCGTTTCGCCGCCCAGGAAGTAGGGGCTGACCTTCTGGCGGGCCGGTGACATCATCTCCATCCGCCAGGTCTCGACCGCCAGCGGCGGGATCGTCAGCAGGTCACGCTCGGTCAGGAACGCGACCGCTTCGTCCGCCAGTTCGCGGATCAGTTCGGGCTGCTCGCCGGGACCGACGTGCAGGTTCTTCACGTGGTTGAGCGCGTCACGCCAGTTCTCGCCGAACCCCAGGTCGCGGCTGGCCCGCAGCATTTCGGCCCGGCACCACGCGAACTCGCGCTCGGCGATCGCGATCAGCTCCTCCGGCGTGTACGGAATCATCTCGTAACGCAGCATCCGGGCCAGCATCTCGGCCCCGACCGGGTCGCCCAGGATCGGATCCTCCTCGTCCGGATCAATCCCGACCACCTTCTCGCGCAGGAACCCGGCGTAGTCGCCCAGGCTCTTCTGCAAAGCCTCGTGCGGACGCCGGACCCACCAGGTGAAGAGCGGATCGTACGCGGCGTAGAAGCCATACCAGTCCTTCAGCGTCCGCTGCAGCGCGTCGACGTGCCGCGCCGCCCGGTTGGCGACCAGCGGACGCAGCCACGCCGGCCGATCCGCACCGGCCTCGTCGAGCGCCGCCTGGACCTCGGTCCGCAGGTCGGCCACGGAGGCGTCGAGGGCGGTCAGCGTCTCGGCCACGCCGCGCGGTTCGAGGCACGCGCCGGTCCGCTGGCTCTCGTGCAGTTCGACGATCGCGTAGGCGAAATGCACCAGTCGCTGCATCTCGGCGTACCGCTCGCGTTCGTAGGCGACCGACTGCAGTTCGAACTCCAGCCGGTTGGCCAGCAGCAGGTAGTCGACCTGGTCCTCGCGACCCAGGTCATCGAACGGCAACTGTCGCAGCCGATCCTGCCAGGCGGTGAAGAACCGCGTGCGGCGCTGCAGGGCCTCGTCCGAACGAGGGGCATCATAGAACCGCTGCAGGTTGCCCAGGTCGGCCCGGTACCGCTCGATCAGCGCCCGCAACGGCGCCAGTGTCGGGTCGAGCACCTCCGGCGGCGACTCCCCCCGCGCAACGAGGCAGACCAGCGGCAACAGCAGCACGGCAACGGCGATTCGCATCATCACGACAGACCTCCGGCATCAAAGGGGACCGACCGGCGTTCTTAGCCAATCCGCGGCCGGAATGC
Source organism: Phycisphaerae bacterium (assembly GCA_030428945.1). GTDB lineage: Bacteria > Planctomycetota > Phycisphaerae > UBA1845 > Fen-1342 > JAUIEC01. The sequence continues at coordinate 72,803 of JAUIEC010000017.1, forward strand.
AAAAGCGCGGGCGGGCGTCACTCCGCGGCCGGCGGCCGGATGCGCTCGCTGCCCGGCGCGTAGCGATGGATCGCGGCGCGCTCGACCTCGGGCCGGGTGAACGGGGCCGGCTTGAACCGACCGGCCGCGAACAGGTGGGCCTGGTCCTCGAAGTACGGCGAGCGCGGATCGCGGCTCTGGCCGAACGGGATGATCGAGACGGCCCGGGGCGGATCGCCGAACTCGACCACGCTGACGTAGGCGTGTCCGTGCACGCCGTACCGCCGCTTGTCCGGCGTCGGGCGCGACATGACGAAGAACGGCAGGCCGGCGGCCGTGTTGCCGCCCAGCAGCGGCAGGCGCTGCGGGCTGTGGAAATCGCCCTCCACGCGCTGGAGACGGTTCAGTTCGCCCCACGGCATCCGCCAGGTACCGTGCTCGTGGTTCAGGGTTCGCAGCACCCCGAGCAGGTGCGGGGTCAGCGGGCCGGCGTAGGGCGCGCTTCCGAACAGTTCGGCCCGCGCTTCGGTCTGCAGGATCTCGCGGGCGCGCTCCGACCACAGCAGGAACAGCGTGGCCGGCACCGAATCGAGACGCACGCGGTAGTCCCAGTCCCGCAGGGCGTGCATCGCGGGAGCGAGGCGCTCATGGCGGCGGGGGTCGTCGGTCTCGAGGGCCTGCCATTCGCGGACCATCCGCGGAACCAGCGCCTCGGCCGCCTGCACGTAGGTGTCGAACACCAGGGCCTGCGAATCCTCGAAGCTGAACCGGTCCTGGCGTGCAAGCAGTTTCCGAACCATCGGCACACGCGGATCGACGCCGTCGGGCGCCATGTAGGCCGGGAAGTCCGTCTTGCGCGGGTTGGCGTTCTCGGTCGCGAGGAACGGGGTCGAGTTGCAGTTCAGCAGGTACCCGCTCGGCGGGTTCAGCACCTGGGGCAGTTCTTCGAGCGGATGCAGCCCCTGCCACTCGGTCCGCGGGTCGCTGCCGTCGACGATGCCGCGCCAGTCGAACTGCGGATCGCGCCGTGGAATCGCGGCGTTGTAGACATAGTAGATGTTGCCGGCGTCATCAGCGTACAGCAGGTTGTGGAAGACCAGCGCCAGCGGGCGGATCGCATCCTTGAACGATGCCAGGTCGGTGGCCCGGGCCATGCGATACCACTGGCCCAACAGCCCGCCCCGCTCGATCTGCGCGATGCGGACCGCGACCGGATCGCCGTCGTCGCGGGTCAGCAGCGGACCGTGATGCGTCGCCCGGAATGTCAGCGTCCTCTCCTCGAATCCGTCGTCGGTCCTGACCCGCACCGTCCGCGTCCACTGCTCCGCCTGGCGATAGTCGTCGCCGTAGCGGTAGGCCAGCGGATCATCGGGATGGTCGAAGGTCTCGCGGTACAGGTCGATGAAGTCGGGATAGTTGACCGTCAGGCTCCAGCCGAGATGTCCGTTGTGCCCGAGCCACGGCGTGATCCCGGAACCGTAGGCCACGAAGCCGCTGATCCGCAGACCCGCGTCGCTGTGCAGGTGCAGCTCGTAGGGCTCGTTCAGCGGGATGTGCGGGTTCATCACCAGTTGAGCGTGCCCGCTCGTCGTGCGATGCGGCGCCAGCGCCCACATGTTCGAACCGTCGGCCGGGTCGCGCCAGTCGGTCGGGATGTCGCCCGTGATGCTGCTCGGCAGCAGACCGATGTGGAACCCGCGGTGGGTGGCCAGGAACTCCCACGGCTCGCACGGCCCGCCCAGGGTCGGCGTGACCTCGTACCGCGCGGCGTAGAAGTTGACCGCGTCCGCGGCCGCGTCGCACAGCCCGCGAATCTCGGCCGGCAGGCGGTCGTACTCGGCCCGGGCCAGGTCGGGAATCCGGAACGCCAGGATCAGCTTGTCGAGCGCCAGGTAGGCCGGCCCGTACGCCTCGGCCGCGCGACCGGAGAAGCGGATCCGGGCCCGTTCCATGTGCCGGAACTCGTCCTGGCAGCGGGCGTAGACGCCGCCGAAGACCACGCTCGCATCATCGGGACCGTAGACGTGCGGAACACCGAACTCGTCCCGGACGATCTCGACACCGCCCGCCATCCGCGCCGCCCGCGCGGCATCGTACCGGTAGACGACCGCCCCCGCGGCATCATGCCGAGAGTCGCTCGCCCCCGCGGCATCAAGCTGGGAGTCGCTCGCCCACGCGGCATCAAGCTGGGAGTCGTTCGCCCGCGCGGCATCATGCGTCGAAGTGGCCGCCCACGCGGCCGCGATGCCGCCGAGCACCATCAGTCGTAAGAACGAATCAGGCATGGCACCCTCCGACCCGCGCACCCGCGGACACCATCACGCGAAGCCTGACCAGCTTTCGTCGCCCAGGCACAACCGGCGAATTATACCCGCAGGGTCCCCCCTCGCTCCCTGGCTCCCTCGCTCCCTCGCTCGCTCCTCCACGCCGGGTGCCCCACCCTTGAGCGAGCGCAGCGAGCGGAAGGGTGGGGGACTGCGTTTGACCGCGACTGCGGAAGGGTGGGGGACTGCGTTTGACCGCGACTACGGAAGGGTGGGGGACTGCGTTTGACCGCGACTACGGAAGGATGGAGCACTGCGTTTGACCGCGACTGCGGAAGGATGGGGACTGCGTTTGACCGCGACTACGGAAGGATGGGGCACTGCGTTTGACCGCGACCAAGAAGAAGGCCCGCGACGCAGAAGCGCCCCGCGGTGCGGCATCGACGCCCGGAGATCCCGCGGTTGATGCAGTCGCGGCGCGACGCTGGTCAGCGAACCCCCGCGCGGGTACCGTCCTGCAACACTCTGGCTTCTGAAGGAGTCCCCCATGCGAACGAAACACACCGCCGTCGCCGCCCTGCTGCTGACCGGCCTGCTCGCCCTCGGCGCCGCCCTGCCCCCGGAATCGGACCGGGCCGGCACGCAGATCCTGTACCTCGTGCGGCATGCCGAGAAAGCATCCGAACACGGCGACCCGGACCTCTCGCCAGCCGGCCGGACCCGCGCCGAGACGCTCGCCTGGATGCTCCGCAACGCCGACCTGCGGGCCGTCTTCTCGACCGACTACCGCCGCACGCGGCAGACCGCCGCGCCGACCGCCACCGGCCACGGCCTGGAGGTCAGCACCTACGACCCGCGCGAGAAGGGACTGGCCGCCCGACTGGCCCGCGCGCCCGGCGATGCGCTCGTCGTCGGCCACTCGAACACGATCCCCCAACTGCTCCGCCAGCTCGGCACGCCGTACGAATCGAAACTGCTCGACGGCTACGACGACCTGTTCGTCGTCTTCCGGCACACCGCCGCCGACGGCACCACCACGAACCGGCTCGCCACCCTGCGCTTTCCCGCGGCCGGAAGCGAATAGGCGGGCCCTGTCCGAAACAGTCGCATCCGACCGCCCCCGGTGGCCGAATGACAGGGGGAGCCAGTTCCGAGCCCCGGGAGCCCGACGTGGACGTCCGCCTGCCATCCAGCCCGAGCGATGAGCCCCTCCGTCTCGTCTGCCAGGAAATCTGCGGCGGAAACCGCCAGGCGTCCCGGCCGATCGAACTGCCCGGCATCCGTGGCTGGCTGCACGCGGCCCCGTGCAATTCCGGAGCGGGTGGCGACCTGCATTACCTGTCGGTCTGCGGCTCGGGCATGTTGTCGCGGCTCTGCCTGGCGGATGTGGCCGGGCACGGCGAGGCGGTCGCGGCCACCAGTGCGGTCATGCACCGCCACCTGCGGCGGTGCGTCAACCGGACCGACCAGCGGCGGGTTCTGTCCGAGTTGAACGCGCGGCTGGTGACCGATGGTCTGACGCAGATGGCGACGACGGCGATGGTCTCGTACTTCCCGCCGACGCGCCGGCTGACCTACAGCTACGCCGGGCACGAGCCGGCCTGGTACTACGACGCGGCGGCCGACCGCTGGTCGCGTCTGTCGGCCACGGTTCGGCAGGGTCTGTCGGATCTGCCCCTGGCGGTCGACGCCCAGACGCGTTTCACGCAGACCCGCCGGCGGGTGGCCTATGGCGATCGGCTGCTGGTGCTGACCGACGGCGTCCTGGAGGCCCCCGGCCACGACGGAGCGCTGTTCGGGGCGGCCCGCGTGCAGCGGGTGCTGGACCGCCTGGGCAACGCCGATTGCCCGACGATCGTCGCGGAACTCAACCGCGCCCTGCACGCACACACCGACGGCACGCCCGGCGCGCACGACGACGTCACGCTGCTGGCCGTCGAGTTCACCCGCGACGACCGCGTCCCGGCCCTGTGGCGCGCGATCTGGAACCGCCTGACCTCCCCGCGAGGCAACGCCGCCGCCTACGACACCGCCCCGGCCTGAGCCTGCAAGGCAACTCCGCCTGTCCCTCGTGTCGTGATACCGCCCCCCAACTCGCCGACGCTCCCCCTCCGTCCCCTTCTCGCTCCCTCGCTCCCTCGCTCCCTCGAAAAGAGGGACAGCCACGTGCCTGTCCCTCTTGTTTCTCCCTCTTTCGTCTCAGCAGGGACTCAGAGAGACTCGCCTGAAACCCCGCAAGCCCAAGTCGCCGCGGAGCTTGCGTTCGGCGGGCTCTGACTCACGTTCCACGCGACCTCCCTGGTCGACGCTTCTTCGAACTGACTGCGTACTCAACGGCGACCGCGAGGGCAGCCACTCTGCCAACCGAATAAAAGCCGCACGGCTCCGAGCGCGCCGAGACCGGCGCACCATACTCGTCTCGGTAGTTTCCTGTGTGCGTTTCGAAGCAATGCACTGGCAGACAATCGCGGTCCTCGGCTGGTGCTGTGCCAAAGACAACAAAGTAACCCTTCGTCCATGGCGAGTCGTCCACGGCGGTTGGCGGTATCAGCAGCGCTTCAGCAGACAGGCCTTGGATGTCGTTCTGGGAATCTGAAAGCCTGTCATAAATATGGACGAGATTGCATCTGCCCAGGCCGCCCACGGTGCATTCCGTATTAACGACGCGGCCAAACCCAAACATTTCACCGATCCGAAAATAAAACACGTCGTGGTTCTTTGGGCGCCTGCCCGATCTCTTGAGCTGCTCGAACAAACAACCGACCTCCATCCTTCTCGGAACGAACCGATTCTCGCACCCATCAGCTGCCTGTCGCCCCAGTCTACTGCCAACCGAGAGTACGGGGAAAAGAGGGGGAAAAGAGGGACAGCCACGTGCCTGTCCCTCTTTCTTAATACCGCCACGCGCCTGCCCCTCTCTTTCCAGGCGGGCCTACACGGTGAAGGTGACCGTACTCCATCGCCCCCTCCCACCTACTCTTCTTCGCGAGCCCCGGCCCCCTGCATCACCCTGGCTCCACCGTTCAGGAATGGCGTGATACCGTGCGTCAGTCGTTCCATGGTCAGCACATGAGCCTGCGCCCGCAGCGAGAGCATCACTGCACACACGTCGAAGCTCGGATGCTCGCAGTCCGCAGCCACCTTCTCGAGCAGTTCGACAACCGGGTCGTCATCAAAACCGCTCAAGCCGGCGAGCGAGTCGTCGAAGGAATCCGTTGACAGCAGTTTCGCCACCGGCACATCGACAACTTCGGCGGCGGCTCGTCGGATCATGAGCGCGGCATCCGCGCCTGGTGGCCTCGCGAAACCGGCGACGTAACCAGCAGAGGCGACATCCGGCCGACTGTTAATCTCCCGACTCGCTTTCCTTCGTGCGATCGTTTCACGAACACTGACGATCCCCCCGACCGCGAGAATAACCACCGACATCGCCGTCGCGATCACTCCATCCGCTGCCATGGCGTACTCCTGAGCCATTCCCGAGGCCAACGCGCATGATACCGCCCCCCAACTCGCCGACGCTCCCCATCCGTCCCCTTCTCGCTCCCCGGCTCCCTCGCTCCCTCGCTCCCTCGCTCCCTCGCTCCCTCAAAAAGAGGGACAGCCACGTGCCTGTCCCTCTTTCTTCTCCCCTACCTGTCGGGAGCGCCTGAACGCGCTCCTCGAAACTCAATCAAGTTCATCGCCGTTTCCTTGACGGAGCCGTAGTACCTGGATACCCCATGCCATCACCATTGGCACGCACCCAACATCAAGAACTAAGGGCAGCCAAGCCCAGACACGAACGTCAGGAAGGGGGCAAAGGAACATCCCGCACGCCCCGACCAAGCCACCGATGACAGGCATCAGAGTCATACCCTTTGAGCCCATCAGATTATTCGCCAGTATGCCCGCGTTCCCTACTGCGAACAACAAAAACACGCCACAACAAAAAACGAAGTTACTCCACGCAACAAAAACCAACACGCGCGTTACTCTCGGTAGATCAGTTGACCCAGGCCCGTACTTACCTGCAGCAAAGAGCTGCTTAAGCCAGCCGCCATCCTCTTGAGGGTAGTATAGGTTGGACGTCGGCACGCGGTACGACTTGCCCGAATTGAACGGAGCGGCGGTGCTACCCCCAGGAAAAGAGGGACAGCCACGTGCCTGTCCCTCTTTCTTCTCCAAAGTCGGCATTCCTGTGCACAGAAGAAACTGCGCGATGATCCAGGCCTGAACCGCCCAACCCTGCCCCGAATCGCTATTCGAAGGCGTGGCCGACGACCCGTTCGCGCGCCGTTGCCGAGGGCTTCGATGCAGGGATGGTGTCTCCGAAGGCACAACGGCCCCCGCCAAACGTTGCGTTCGGCCAGGTTTTGACACCACACGAGATCGGTGCATCGCTAATCGTGTTCTGTATCGTGTACGTCCAACCACTGGCCGGAGAACGCAAGCAAGTCGGCCTCGCAGCCGAGAAGCCAGGCGCGCCACGGTTTCACTGCGCGAAACTAACCCGGTCTCCGAATCACGCACGACGCACCGAGTACCGCAAGACAAAGTGACGCAGGCTCTGGAATCGTGACAATCCAACCTTGGTCATTGCCGTCCGGGCCGGTTCCCTCCCCGACGAACGTCAACCCGTCTGGGGTCACGCCACGCACAGCGGTTAGCTGCCAACCAGAGAGTTGATCAGCAAGACCAAAGTCGTCGATCAGCATGTCCTTCAAACTGCGCATGCCAGACGACTCATTCCAGACAAACGCGACGTCTCCACTTGAATCATAGGCTCTGCCGGCGATGACCGAGCCATCGGCACTGACGGCCGTGGCGACACTGTCGTGCGCACCACCAGCCAGGTCACCGAGCCCCACCATTCCCGACGCTTCTGTCCAATAGAACGCTGTCGGGCCGCGACGAGAGGTACCAAACCCGACTATGGTTGACCCATCGGCCGAAACGGCTCTCGCCTCGCTCGAGAAATCGCCCCGTGGCAGGTCACCAAGCCCTACGGGGACTCCGTCGCTGTCCCAGACCGTGGCTTCGAAAGAACTGACTCCGACGATACGATTCCCGTCGGGCGTGATTGCGAACGCGTCGCCGCTGCCGTCCCGAAGCGTGGCGAGTTCTGTCATGCCCCCCTCTTCGTCCCAGCGGAATGGGCGAAGACCCGCCTGGCCCAGGCCGCTGCCAACGACGACGCCGCCATCCGCGGATACCCCCAGGGCAACACCGATGGTGCCGCTGCCCGGGAGATCGCCGATGTTCAGAAACCCCGTGCCCTGGCTCCACCGAAATGCCGCCAGGCCACCGCCTTCAAGGGTAGATGTACCGACCACCGACGAGCCGTCGGCCGAAAGGGCAATCCCCTGGCTGAGTGGGTTGCTGACGGCACCGCCACCGGGAAGGAAGCCGAGAGGCGTCAGGCCATCGGTTGGGTTCCAGACAAAGGCCTCGGTCCCCACATCGGTCTGGCTGTAACCCGTTACAACGTTGCCGCCCGCCGAAACGGCTGTCGCGACCGACGAGACGTTCCCGCCCTGAAGGTCGCCGAGCCCTGTGAACGCCACATCCTGCCCAGCTGCGATCGGCAAGAACGTACTGACGGCGGTGGTGAGCATGAGACGTTGCATTAAGTGCCTCGTAGGAACTCCATGATGATTCCCATCAATCGACGAGGTTTCCAACCCAATCTCAACGTTGTCCGAAGGGGAAGCACCAGGCTTCCTGGTATGCCATTTCCCAGCCCTGCTGGCCGAGCGAGCGCCGCCCAGCTCGACTCGGATGTTCTTGAATCCCAGCTTGCGAGCCTCTGATTCGATATTTCCCCATAGGTCCTCAGCGAGCGCCCGCGACGCCCGCATGACCACGATCGTACCGATTCGCGGCCACGACCGGCAAGGACAAAGCCCCGGCACTGTCCCTGACCACCAATCGGGGCCGCAGGTCGCCCGTCCAGGGGGGAAAAGAGGGACGGGGGGAAAAGAGGGACAGCCACGTGCCTGTCCCTCTTTCTTCACGGGGACGGACGATTGGGGCAGTCAATCCTCCGCGAGCCCGTTTGGACGCCTCATGAGTCCACCAAATGCCATGGCGTATCAATCCAGCACCCTGGTTTGGGCCTCAAGAGGGTCGCCCAGCATCGCTCGAATTGTTGTTGCCTGAATCGGTACGCGAAAACTCGTCCCTTTGATTTGGAATTCAAACGTCGCAGCAGATTCGGTCGAGAACTCCGAAATGACAGTGTCCCTGCCTTCGATCTTGGGCAACCAGACATTCACGACAAGATCGCCGGTGTGCCCGAATCGCCAGAGGGCAACAGCCTCCGTTTCGCGAATACACTGGAACTCATTAGTGCGCAGCCAGTTGGCATCCAAGGATGACATTTGGCGCCAACCTCCGTTATTCCATCGGAATTCTAGCTTGGCTGAGCCACTTGTCCGAAACCCAAGTTCATGGAAGCGAGTCCCCGCCTTGTCCTCGAGACCTCGCAGCCAGAAGGCCCCGTAGTCCCACTTGGACTGTTGCACGGTAGGGAGCAAGGCACACGGCCCCCAAACGACCAGTACCAGAAGTACCGCAGCTACCGCCAAACCCGCCCTTGCCATGATCCGCGTCATCAGGGGCTCCGTTACGGTGGCAGGATTCCCGCAATTGGCGATTCTTTGTGATCAAAGGGAGTCTTGACATCCGAGATTTCGCCGTAGTAATGATTCATGTAGGCATCGAGCTAGCCTGCCAAATCGCTCTCAAATTCGAAGCAAGCACCGGCAGCGTTAGACCTCAGATCTTTGTTCCCACCAAGATGAGCCCCGCTTTCACTGAGCTGGATCATCTGTTTCACTTCGAGACCCCATCCTAGGACATTCGCTATCGCTTCTCCTGCCACGAGAAACAGAGGGACAGCCACGTGCCTGTCCCTCTTTCTTCACAGTCATTCGCCAGCCTCTCCCACGCGATCCAGATACTGCTGAAGTCTGGCGCGCGCATCAGGGTCGCCGTCGTGAAAACGCTCCCAGAAAAACAAGTCACTCATCTCCGCGGGTTGGATGAAGTACTCGTCCGGGGGTACATCTATTCGAACCCACGAGTCAGGAATGCTCGGATCAACAATCTCGAACAGATACTTTCCATATGAAATCGGATCACCGCGGTCGTTTATTATGCGGTAGCTGTCTGTTTCAATTCCGATCACTGGATAAACTCCATCAGGCGTTATCCATCGATTGTCAGATTCGTCAAGCACATGCGTGTGGATTCCGCGCTTCGCTCGTATCTTCACGAGAGCTCGCCTCCTACGTCCAAGAGGGATCTGGATCGCCCGCCCATTTCTCACCCTTTCGCCCGATGCCGTGGTGGCCGTAGTAGTGGATTTCCAGGCCATCGTCTGTCCAGGTCTTCATCTTGCGCCATCCGCGGCGAGCGCCTCCGGACTTCGCGACCAACGCATTCACCTTACGGATGTTACTGCCCCGAGCGATCGGCTCTGCTATCGCATGCATCGTGGCCGTGAACGGTGGGATCTCGCAGTCATCGTGGCCCCACACCCTGGCCGTCGAAACAAAGAACGTATGTTCTCGGTGCACCTCAAGGCTGTAAACCGTTTCGGTCGCCGGTAAGTCCTCGACACTTGCAACTATGGCCGTGCCGTCCAACGTCCCGACTCGTTCGCCCTGCGTTAAGCCACCGGCAGCCACCCAGGCATTCCGATCCACTGAGAAGATGGGATGACCTGGGAAAAACAGGGACAGCCACCTGGCTGTCCCCATTTTCTCGCGCGGCTGAGTTTTGGCACCATACGGCGTTGCGCTCACGCCCGCTATTTGCACGTGCCGTGTCGACACATCTGATAACGACCATCACCCAGTAACGCGTCAATCCTCGCGTCGTCCACACTTCGAAGAAAGAGGGACAGCCACGTGTCTGTCCCCCTTTTCTCCAAAACCTTCACAAGCCGAACACCGTCACTTCCCGCGATGCTGAGAACTGCTCGAGAAGCCACTCCGAGAGGTCATTAATCATGCTCACGAGTTCGCCCCTCTGCGCAAGACACTGATCAATGACGCTCCCCAAACGCTCGGATGAACGACTAACCCCAAGCATCTGCACAAACGCAGGGCCCGAATCGGTGCTGGCGAGGCGGCGCGCGAAACTTGGAAGCTCTCGGACCAAAGCCTCAAGACTACTGCTCGTCAAAACGGTGATTCCGTAGGGCTCAAAGTACGGCACCGATCGCAAGAAACTGTCCGTCAGGATCAGAAACGCATCGCCGTGAACGTAGACCGCGGTCTCGGATCCAGATGCAGAGGCAACCGACCGGATTTCATAGTGGTAGCTGCCAGTTTGCCACAGCTGTTCCCGGGTCAATAGACCAATGAACATCGGTCCCGCCTTTTTCGCGCGACAATACTCTGAGTCGTTAGTCTAACCAGGGAAAAAGAGGGACAGCCACGTGCCTGTCCCTCTTTCTTCTCCCGATACATCATACCCGACCCCGCCGCTGCCAATCCGACTCCGCTCAGGACATGACCGGCGGCGAAGGCGCATACCCAACCCCCCCGACCCTCTCGCTCCCTCGCTCCCTTGCTCCCGCGCTCCCTTCTCGAAACTCTCAGGTGTTCACCTGATACCGGGATCCGCCCGCCTTTCGTAGCATTCCCCCCATGCTCGCCCGCATCCACAGCACCGCACTGCTCGGCATCGAGGCCCACCCCTGCGAGGTCGAGGTCGACGTCACCGGCCGCGGATTCGGCATCCCGACCCTCGTCGGACTGCCCGACTCGGCCGTCAAGGAGAGCACCGACCGCATTCGCTCGGCCCTGCTCAACAGCGGCTACTTCCAGCCCAAGACCCGCACGACGATCAACCTCGCACCCGCCAGCCTGCGCAAGGAAGGACCCGCCTTCGACCTGCCGATCGCCCTCGGCATGCTGATCGCCGACGACCAGGTCGCCGCCCCCACCGCCGAGGACTACCTGATCGCCGGCGAACTCGCCCTCGACGGCCGCGTGCGACCCGTCCGCGGCGTCCTCTCGATGGCCCTCTGCTGCCGCGACCAGGGCTTTGCCGGACTCCTGGTGCCACGCGAAAATGCCGAAGAAGCGGCCGTCGTCGAGGAGATCGACGTCTTCGGCGTCACCTCCCTCAGCGAGGCAGCCGGCCTGCTCTCGGGCGAACTCCCGCTCGAACCGACCACGCTCAACGTCCAGGCGCTCTTCCAGCAGGCCGCCGACTACAACCTCGACTTCGCCGAAGTCCGCGGACAGGAAGCCGTCAAACGCGCCCTGACCGTCGCGGCCGCCGGGTCGCATAACGTCCTGCTGCTCGGCCCGCCGGGAACCGGCAAGACGATGCTCGCCAAGCGCATGCCGACGATCCTGCCGCCCCTTTCGCGGCAGGAGTCGCTCGAAACGACGCAGATCCACTCGGCCGCCGGACAACTGCCGCGCGGCCGCGGCCTGCTGGCGACCCGCCCCGTCCGGCAACCGCACCACTCGATCAGCATCGCGGCCCTGGTCGGCGGCGGAACGGTGCCGACGGCCGGCGAGGTCTCGCTCGCGCACCACGGCGTGCTGTTCCTCGACGAGTTCCCGGAATTCAACCGCCCGGTGCTCGAGTCGCTGCGGCAGGTGATCGAAGACGGACAGGTGACCATCTCGCGGGCCCACAGCAGCGTCAGCTTCCCGGCCGCGTTCATGCTGGTGGCGGCGATGAACCCGTGTCCGTGCGGGTACGCGACCGACGCCCGCAAGCCGTGCAAGTGCAGTCCGCCGCAGATCGACCGCTACATGGCGCGAATCTCGGGCCCGCTGCTGGAGCGGATCGACATCCACGTCGAGGTGCCGGCCCTGCCGATCGAGGCCCTTCGCGAGGTCCGCGAGGGAACCGGCAGCGCGGCGATGCGCGAGCAGGTCCTGCAGGCCTTCGCGGCCCAGCAGGCCCGCTTCGCCGGCACGCCGGTCGGCAGCAACGCAAGGATGGGCACGCGGCAACTGCGCACGTTCGCGTCCCTCGACGGCGACGGCGAGCGCCTGCTGCGCCAGGCCGTCAGCGAACTCGGCCTGAGCGCCCGGGCCCACGACAAGGTCCTCCGCGTCGCCCGCACGATCGCCGACCTGGCCGGCGCGGAAACGGTCACCGTCCCCCACCTGGCCGAAGCGATCCAGTACCGCCGCCTGGACCGCGCGCTGTGACGCGCAGAAAAGTAAGATTCATATTGCGTACTCGCGTTCTGACAAGTAGGTTGTCCGCATTCGAATCTACCGGTTACCCGGTTCACAACATCCGCACTGTCATGGCTGTCTCCTCAAGTCCTGATTGACTTCGGTTGCCTGACAACATGAGGGTCACGTTCGTGCACGATCAGTCCATCGCGGAGAACTTCATGCGTTACCTGACGATCGGCCTCTTGATGTTCGCGTGCGGCTGTGGCCCCCTGCGACCCTTTGAAGTTGCCACCACCGGAGGGCGGACGGCCCTGACCCAGTGGGAATACCAGGAAGCGATCTCCCGCATCTATCAGACTCAGGTGCTGCTGAACCTGATCCGCATGGTCGAGTACGGCGAGTCTCCCGTGCACTTCGAGTTCTCTGACATCACCGCAACGATTGACGACGACGCGGGTGTCAACCTGAGCCTTGGGTTCGACGATGCCCCGTCCGGGCGCGTGACGATCGGAAGCGTTTCCGTGCCGAATGTCGAGAATCCAGTGAGTATCATGCCCAGCACGTCGGCGTCACGCAGCGTGCAGTTGGTTGCAAAGGTTTCGCCGGTGGTTGGAAAGAACTGGGTCTATGACTGGTACTACGCGATCGGGAACCAGTTCATTCGAGATCCTGACTTGAGATGGTACCGCGAAGTCACGACCGCGGACGATCCTTCCTGTGCGAACTTCCGGCTGGCAAGCGATGGATCCGACATCACGGTGTCCTATCGCCTTCGCACCTACCAGCTGCGATCCTCCGCTCCCGCAAACAACGAAGTCTTCGTGTCCGCACGCGAATGCTTCTCGCCGCCGCGAGAGTTGGGAGCCTTGACCACGATTCTCTCACTCCTGAGCAGCTCCAGACCCGACGGCGAAGCCAGCCAGATCCCGGTCGAACAATTGAAGTCAACAGGTGCCTCCAGCACCTACACCTTTCATCTCGCGGTCCCCGACAAGACTGACCCGGTCTATGACGACAACCTGAAGCAACTCGGCTTCTACCTGATGGGCAAGGATGTCCGCGTGCTCGTCCCCCAGGGTGCCGGCAACGTCCCAAGCGAGGTCCGGGCCAAGATTACCCGAACAGCATCGACCTACAAGCTGGACCAGTCACTCCAACTCATCACCGAGGATGACACCGGCAAGGGCGACAGGATTCTCGACAGGTACCTCGCCGCCTTGGCCGGCAAGGACCCGCCGAAGGGGACTCTGGTGATCGAGTTTACCCCCGGGCTCGTCGTACCGGACCGGGAGTCGCTGCTGCTGCCGTCCGACAGGGTCGCGGGACTCGCCAAGCGCAGGGTGCCCCCCGGCGAAAAACTGGAGAAGCAGCTGCTGCAGGAAATCGTGGACGAAATCAGGCGCCTCACGGCTACCAGGGGAGGTTAGACATGAATGACGGAAACTATCTGGTGGATCGAATCAGAGAAGTTGACCAGATTCGCTCGCCCGACGTAGCCACCAGTGGTTGGATCGTCGTCCGGATCAGCCAGCCGCGACTGCTCCTCCGCCGTGACTACGCCCCGGGTGACCGGCAGTTCGAGCGCGACGTGCAGGCAATCGCGGAGGCGGTCAAGTCGTCCAATCGTCGGCGCTCGCTGTTGGCGGAGTACCGCAACAGTGAGCAGAGCCGATACCACGACCCAGTCTTTCATCGCCTGTTCCTGCAGTAAGACGCCTCACAGGAGGATTTGTCGTGCGACTTCGATTGACGATCGCAATTGCCCTGCTCCTGGGAACAGGCGGCTGCGGCGTAAACGGACGCGTGTTCGGGCTGAACACTCTCAACGGACTTGTTGATGCCCTCAGCACCCCCCTTGAGTCGCTCAGCGCCGGGATTGCCGAGCGGCTCTTCGGCGCCGGCAACGAACTCGGGGCGACGGACCTGCCCAGGGTGTTCCTGACCACCACCTCCGTCAATCTCGACAGATCCGACCAGACGGTCGCGATCCAGCTCAGCCAGCCCATGGCCCTTGAGATCACCATGACCCGGCTGAAAATCGAGAACAACAGCACCAGTGTCGTCCTCCTGATGTCTGCCCCGACTTCGCTGACACTCGAGTCCGAGACACTGCTCGCGGAACGGTTCGCGCCGCTCTTTCCTGCCAACGAAAACCCCGCCATGGGCGACCCGGAACAGGAAACCAACGCGAGCATTGTCGGAACCGTCACACTGATCGCGTCGCTCTCTTCCGACGACACCAATCCAACGCTCGAAATCCCCGTTCAGGGAACCCTGCGAATGGTGCGCACGCCGTGAGTCTGGCAGACGCGACCGGAGAACGATCCGCGCGAAGAACCAACCGCCGCCCGGTTCGGAGCTGGCCCGGGATGTGATCGTCTGCGCCCGCTGCCCCCCCGAGCCGCAACCCGCCGGCGGGGCCCGCGCCCGCCGACGGGCCGGGCTCCGTGCCTACGGCGCCTGCACCAGGCCGTTGCCCAGGTCGTGGGCGTCGAAGCCCGCCGCGAACGGCGTGTGCGTCGCCCGCCCCAGCAGCCGCCCCAGCACGCGCTGGCCACCCGGACTGAACGGACCCGTACCGGTCCCCAGGGTCGCCACGCTCTCCTGCCACAACGCCGCAATCCCGGCCGCGTGCGGCGTCGCCATGCTCGTCCCGCTCAGCGCCGTCAACGCGTCCGCCGTGCCGGCCTTCGCCGAAAGCACTCCGACACCCGGACCGACCAGGTCGCACCCGGTGTTCGAAAAGCCGGCCACCGCCAGGCGACCCGCGTCGGCCTGACCGACCGCACCCACCGAAACGAAACCGGCCGCCTCCGCCGGAGGCCCGGTCGGAAGCTCGAGCGCCTCGGCGACACCCCGGTTGGACTCGTTCCCGGCCGCGGCCACCAGCAGCACTTCGCTGCCGAATCGCGCGCGGGCTTCGACGAAGCGACCAAGGGCATCGAACAGCCGCACGTTCTGCCGGTACCCGCTGAGCGCCAGGGCGGCCAGGAAGTCATGCGGCGTCGAGTCGCCGTGCCGTGCGATCAGCTCCCGCACGAACCCGGGAAAGTCGAACCCCAGCGACATCGAGATGACCCGACAGCCGGAGTCGACCGCGTCGGTGATCGCCTGCGCGATGCCGGCACTGCCGACGCCGCCGCCGTTGTTCCCGAACACCCGCCCGATGAACACGTCGCGCACCCCGCGGGCCACGCCGATCCGCACACCGTTGACGTCGCGCCCGAAGATGGTCCCCGCGCAGTGCGTGCCGTGACCGTCGGCATCGCCGTTGCCGTCGCCGGTGTAGTCCACCTCCTCGAGGCGAACGCCGGCGAACGCGGCGTGATTGCGGTCGATGCCGGTGTCGAGCACCGCGACCTTGATGCCGGCCCCGTCAAAGGACGAACGATCGGCGCCGACCGCCCGGATCCCCCAGGCGTTTTCGCCGGCCGGCGCTGCGCCCGGCTCGGCCTTGATCAGCCCGACCGGCATCGACGGCGCCGCGGCCGCGACCTGGGGATCCCGGCGCAGATCGCTCACGTCGCGCGGACTCAGGTCCGCGACCTCGACCGCGGGCTCGGCCCCGATCGTCTCGCGCGGGCTCAGCCCCGGACCGCTCCGCTGCCCGCTGACGTCTCGCAGAATGGCGTACTTGCTGGTGTTCATGGCATCTTCCTTTGAGAGAGAGGGACCATCACCGATTCCAACAGACAGCGGACGGTCCCCGACTTGCGAAACAAGTGACCGTTCCTCTACGAACGGGCCCCGGTATCCTGGCGCTCGACATCCGCGCCACGCACCGGCAGCCCGGCCAGGCGGATGATCGCCGCCAGCGTCCAGTCGCCGTCGGCACTGTCGCGGTTGTCCGTGCCCGGCCGCAGCAGACCGTCCGCGTCGGGATTCCAGCAGGGCTGCACGTTGACGAACGAGGCCGGGTCACCCTTCAGCAGGCCGGCGAACGTCGCGCACAGGATCAGCGAACCGACCCGCCCCAGCATCTGTCCGGCATTCGCGCCCGGCAGCGTCTCGGCCTCGCGCAGAATGTAGAACCACAGCGCGTCGAGCCCGTCGTCACCCGGGTCGACCGGCTTGACGCAGAACTTCTCCGCCACGCGGGTCCCGGCCGGAAGATCGAACGCCAGCCCGCGGCGCAGGTTGCGATAGGCCAGCACGTTCAGCGGATCCCCGCTCGGCCCCTCCCGCAGAAACGCGAGCGCATTCGACAGCCGCGTGTCGATCCTGCGGGCTGGCTGCGGGAACGGATCGGGCGAAGCCATGTCGAGGAACCAGTCCCACTGCACGACGTTGCCGCGATGCAGCGGACGGAACCCGCGCAGGTCATCGTTGCTGCCCGGCACGTTGTCGAAGATCGGCACATGCACGCCAAACCCGCGGAACGGCTGGTTCGTCTGGTAACTGTTGCGAACCAGCGAATGCCCGAAACGGTAGGCCGCCACCGAGAACTCGACCGGCATGAACGGCTGGTGCTTCCACGCGTAGATGTCCTCCAGCCCGCAGGTCCAGCGCCTGCGGCCACCGCAGGTCGCCTCGAGCCGCAGCGCGCAGGCGTGCACCTCGTCGACCGTGATGCGGGCGAGGAAATCCTTCCAGACGATCCACTGGTACAGCCAGCGCAGCGTCTGCCGGGCCGATTCGAACGGATCGGAGTCCTTCCGCCGGCTGGCGCGGTCCACCAGCTCGTTGTGCGCCAGCAGGAACGCCAGTTGAAGCTGGGCGACGATCGCGTTCTCGTCGTTCCGCGGATCGCCGATCAGGGCGACACCCTGGCCGTTGCGCGGCAGGTCGCACAGCTCGCTCTTGATGTCGGGCTCCTCATCATCGGTCGAGGCCCGCCGGACGCGACCGATCAGCAGCTTGCCCGGGCACTCCCGATCGTACAGGTACGGCTGATCCGCCGGCCCGCGCCCGTAGATGTTGTCCAGGTCCAGCCGCGGCGTCCGAAAGTTCAGCAGCGCGTTCGGATCATTCCGCCGCATCAGCAGCGAGGTGGGATCGAACGTGATGTCGTGATCGATGAACTGGCCGAAGTACGTATAGCCGGCCGGGATCTTCGAATCGAACCGGGCCGCCAGGTCGTCACGAAGCGTCGGATCCGCGACGATGTCGCCGGGCGTCTTGCCCGGCGCTTCGAGCATCCGCCGGTTGGCGAACTCCAGCAGGAACGCGTCGATCTCGTGCGGCTGCCTGTCCAGCGTCCACGGTGGCAGGTCCGGACAGATGCGGCCGAAAGGCCCCTGGTAGAAACGCGACCGCGGAGCAAGCGGTCGGGGCAGCGTCAGATGGCCATGTGACATGCGAAAACCTCCGCACCCGGCGCGGAGCCGGGCACCTGGCGAGTATCAGTCCTCGTGTTGATGTGGTCGGATGCGGGCCCGCGGCCCCCGATACCGCCCGCGGCGGCCGGGGTCAGGTCGGCAGGATCTCGATCGCCAGCAGCAGCGGGCCGCGGGCCAGGAAGCGAATCCGCTGCCCCGGCCGCAGGTCGCCGGGCCCCCGCGCGTCCCGGCCCTGCCGGATGCTGCAGGCATCGGCCAGGTCGAAGAGCCGCACGTCGGGCTGTCCGGCGATGCGCAGACGCAGTCCGAGCGGTTCGGACTCCATCACCGCGATAATCGTGGCGCTGTTCATCTGGTACAGTGTGAATCACAGTCCCTTCGCTTTCCAGCTCTTCATGTTCCTGAACACCGCCGGGTTGATCCGCGTCGAACTGTTCGGGCAGCCGCCGTAGGCGTGCACGCCGACCGCGTGGCGGCGCCCCTGCGAGAGGCGCCAGACCGGACTGCCGCTCTGCCCCCCGGCCGTATCCAGCATGTAGAACAGCTTGCGCGAATCCGCCCGCGTGATCCGCCCGGCGTTGTACCACTGCGTACCGAACGCCTTGTCGCCCGGGTAGCCGCTGTTGTTGACCAGCAGCCGCTTCAGCGAACCATCCGCCAGGCTCGCAAACCCGAACCAGCCGGTCTTCCTGCCCAACGGCTTGGACGGCGGCAGCAGCACGCAGCCATAGTCGTGCGTCGGCTTGCGGTTCCTCGTCCAGCCCTTGACGCTGTAGAACGTCCGGCCGGTCGCCGACCCGAACGGCCGGGTGGCCGCGTTCATGCCGGGAATGACCTCGATGCTCGTCGCCCAGCCTCCGGCCGTGTGGCTGTAGACGCAGTGCCCGGCGGTCATGACCGTTCGGGGCGAAATGAACCACCCGGTGCAGCGCGAGCGGCGCCCGTCCTTCAGCGTGATGATCAACTGGCAGATGTAGCGCCACGGAATCCGCGCGGTGGTGCCGACCTGCACGCGGTCATCCCGCCCGCAGACGCTCTCCGGCTCGGGCCCGTACTCGATGTCGCACGAGCGTGGCAGCGCGTTCAGGGTCGGATCGACCGGCAGAACGACGCCGCCCAGCCCTTCGGTCATCGCGTGGTTCTCGTCGAAACCGGAGACGGCCTCGATCGTGCCGCCACCGTGGATCGGCATTTCGTAGCCGTGCTCCACCAGATCACCGGAGGCGTCGTCCGCTTCCCGCCACGCGTCGGCCTCGCTGCCAAAGACGTCGTCATCATCCTCGTGGAAGCCCGCGTCCATCCGCCCCGGGGCGAACCCGCCATCGTCGTCCTCGATGCCTTCGCCACCCATGACCTCTTCGTAGTCATTGCCCATGGCAAGCTCCTATGCGCCATCCGCTCAAACGCAACCGACAACCACGCGGCGTCTCGGCCGCGCAGTACAAAAGCCGATGACCACCCGACCCGGCGCGCAGCGTTTCTTGTTTCTGTTCGAAGATGCGAAGCCCACCCGGCATGCCGGCCGCCTCCGGTGAGCGGTTCCGGCAACAGGCCGCCAGCCCCTCTCCGTCCACGGGCATGCGGGCGAGCAGGCCCGCAGTCAGCGGGTGAGACCGAATCGACAAGCCCTGCCTGCGCGGTCACTTGCTGACTCGCGCGCAGGCGCTTGACCGCCCCCGGCTGTTCCCTACACAACACGCGATGAACGAAACCTGCGCAGCCGCGGCATGCAAACCTGGGCAAAGTTTTCGTTGACTTGTTGAAAGCAAGCCGTAAGATCGGCCCCGGGCGTACCTTAAACGCAACCTTTCCATTGCGGCGTTTCGAATGCAACCTGTCGGCACAGACTGGGGTTTCCGTGGGTGACGACGACCTGACGCGACTGATCGAGGAGGCACGGCTCAACCGTCCCGGTGCGGCCGACCGGCTGATGGAGCGCGTCTACAGCACGCTCAAGCAACTTGCGCACCGCCGCAAACTGCAGCCACCGGTCTTCGATACGACCACGCTCGTGCACGAGGCGTACCTGCGGATGGTCGGCGAGGACGCCACCCTCGATTTCGCCTCGCGGGCCCATTTCTTCTTCTTCGCGGCCCGCGCGATGCGCAACATCTCCATCGACCAGGCCCGCAAACTCCGCCGCCAGAAGCACGGCGGAACCATGCGGCGGGTCGAAATGAGCCCGCATATCTGCTCGGTCCAGGACCAGGCCGATGAGGCCCTCGCCCTCGACGAAGCCCTCGGCAAACTCAAGTCCGTCTCCGCCCGGGCCGAACAGGTCGTCGAACTGCGCTTCTACGCCGGACTGCAGCACGCCGAGGCGGCCGAAGTCCTCGGGGTCTCCGAGGCGACCGTCCGACGCGACTGGGACTTCGCAAAGGCGTTTCTCTACAAGGAACTGGGCGACCGCTGGCAGGATTCACTAACCGGATGAGCGGCGGCGCGGACGCCCGACGACTATGTTCGTATGAAGGTGTCTGATTCGATCCAGGAGTTGTTTCAGGCCGCCCGCGCGCAACCTGCGCCCGAGCGCGAAGCCTACGTCCGCCGCCACGCCGCCACGCCGGACCTGGCCAGCGACGTTCTCGCCCTGTTGACCACCCTCGAAACCGCCGAGGACTGGCTGGAACAGCCGGCCGCCAATCGCTATCGCGGCCTGATCGAGGACCTCCCCGGCGTCCTCGACGACTTCGAAGTCGTCCGCGAAATCGGCCGCGGCGGAATGGGCGTCGTCTACGAGGCCCGCGATGCCCGCCTCCAGCGACGCGTCGCCCTCAAGGTCGTCACACCGGCCGCCCTGCCCGGTGCCGCCCTCGAACGCTTCGAACGCGAGGCCAAGGTGGTCGCCAGCCTCAACCACCCCGACATCGTCACCATCCACCGCTACGGCGAATCCGACGGACGACCCTACCTCGCGATGGAGTACATCGACGGCCTGACCCTCGACGCGGCCCTCGCCGACACCCGCGACGGCGCCGCCCGGCAACGACGGATCGTCCGGCTGATCTCCGAGGTGGCCGGCGCCCTCGACCACGCCCACGCCCGCTCGATCGTGCACCGCGACATCAAACCCTCCAACATCCTCGTCTCGCGCGAACGCGACCGGGCTCACCTGACCGACTTCGGAATCGCCAAGGTCCTGGAACCGGATGCCACCCTGACCGAAGAGACCGTCGGCACCGTCCACTACATGAGCCCCGAACAGGCCGACCCGTCCCTCGGACCGATCGACCACCGCAGCGACATCTTCTCCCTCGGCGTGGTCCTCTACGAAGCGCTGACCCGCCAGCGACCCTTCGCCCAGGGCAGCAGCCTGCAGGTCCTGCAGGCGATCCGCACCCACGATGTCCGACCACTGCGACAACTCGACCGCACCATTCCCCGCGGACTCGAACTGATCTGCCTGCGCGCCCTCGAGAAAGACCCGCGCCGCAGGTACCAGACCGCCGCACACTTCGCCGGCGACCTGCGCTGCTGGCTCGAGGGACGACCCCTCTCGGTCCGCGCCCCCAACCCGATCGAACAGGCCATCCGCTGGCTCCGCGCCCGACCCCTGGCCGCAACGCTCGGACTCCTCGTCCTCGTGGCCGGCCTGCTCGGCCTGGTCTCGTATCGCTACCACCTCGCCTGGCGGCGGACTCAGGCCTGGGTCCGGGTCAACCCCGCCGTCCAGGGAACCCTGACCGTCCGACCCGCAACGCCCGAACTGGACTTCGGCCCGCCGCAACCACTCGGCCGCGCGGGCGACGGCCCGTTCCCGCTTCCACCCGGGCTGTACTGGTTCGAAGCGCACCAGGACGGAATGCTGCGCCACGAATGGATCGCGCGACTCGAGGCCGACAGCCTGACGGAAGCGAACGCGGCCCCGCTCGCGGAGGTGGATCCGACCCGGATGGTGCTGTTCCCCGCGGGCGAGTACGCCGTCAGCGAAGCGGAGGACCCCACCGCGACCCGAACCGTCACGCTCGCCGCCTTCTATCTCGATCGGTACGAAGTCTCCAACGCCGAGTACGCGGAGTTTCTCGCGGCCACCGGGCACCCCGAACCGGTCTTCTGGTCCAAGTTCGGCGCCCGCCCCGATTTCGCCGCCCGGCCCGTGGTCGGCCTCGCCTGGCGCGACGCCGACGCCTATGCCCGCTGGCGCGGACTGCGCCTGCCGACCGCGCGGGAATGGGAGGCCGCGGCCCGGGCGGGCCATGGCGGTGCGTACCCGTGGGGATCGGCCGAATCGGCCCCGACCGACCTGGCTTCGACACCCTGCGACGGTGTGTTGCTGTCGTTCTCGCCGGACCCTGACGAGCATCTTGAGGCGTACTCCCGCTTCGTCACGCCGGTCGACGAGAGCGGGCCCCATGCCAACTGCGGTGAACTGATCAACATGTTCGGGAACGTGCGCGAGTACACGGCCTGGCTGGATCTCGCCGCGGGCACGCCGGTGGTCAAGGGCCGCGCCTGGATGGACGACCCGCTGCGGCACGACCTGACAGCAGTCTGGTCGCATCCGCCCGACCGTCACAATTCCCTGACCGGATTCCGCTGCGCGCGCAGCGCGGCGGAGCCGGACACCCCTCCGAAGGAGTAGCCAACATGGCGAACAAGGTCTATGTCTACACGATGAAGATGGTGGCGTGCTGCGTCTCCGGCGACGACGGACTCAACCCCGGCGAGAAGCTGCGCCTCGGTCGCCTGATGAACGCCGCCGCCGACGAGGAAACCCGGGACGCCCGTGCGGGTCTGGCGTTCCCGCGACTCGTGAACGGTACGCGCGACACGGCCGCCGCCGACGCGATCCTGCACGCCTCCCAGGTCCTCGCCGGCGAATACGGCGGCGTCGAGGTCGATCCGCCGCCGGGCGGAGGCGGATACTGGCTGCGACTCCCGGGCGGCGGACACATCGGCAACTACGCCGTCGGCCAGGACGGCAACGCCTGGACGATCACGCGGACCTTCGAACGCGACGACAACACGCCCGTCGAGGTCGTCGGCGCCCTGCACCTCGAGGTGGACTACGGTGTCGACTGAGCCGCTGCGCGAATTCGCCTTCCCCCTGGAACGGACCGACCGCAAGGCCTACGGAATCCTGTGCCCCTTCGCCGGTGGCCCGATTCACGAGATCCTCGCCGTCTCGGGCGCGTCGACGATCTGGCGCGTCCAGCGCTACGGTCGATGGATCGGACTGCTGTTCGCCGATCCCCCCGGTCCGAATCCCGAACCGGTGACCGTGGTCGTCTCGGCCGCCGGACCCGCGACGCCGAAGACGCCGCAACCGCTCTGCGACAAGTACGTGTCGCCCCCGCGTCCGCCGGGCGCGCGGGAGGACGACTTCCTGCCGAGCGTGTCGCCCACCGCGAAACGACTGGACCGGCTGCTCGCCCACCTGGCGATTCACTCGGTCCGGGCCGCCGAGCAGGTCGACCCGGGCGGGGTCGAGACCTACCGGGCGGCGGGCTTCTTCTGGGAACTCGACGCCCGGACGGCCTGCCCGCTGTACCAGCGATTCTGGGGTTCGTTCGACTGGCGCAACGTGCGGCAGGCGGCCTGGCAAACGGCCCTGAACCACACGTTCCAGGTGATCAGCGCCCGTCTCAAGCAACGCTGGGAGCGGGCCGACCTCGACTGCGCTATCCGTCAGCCGGAAAAGGTCGTCCTCGTGGCCAACCGAATCCTGCGCATCGTGCATGACTGGTTCGGCACGGATTCCGAGTCCTTCGCCGTGGCCGCCAACCGGTTCGCGTCGGGCGCGATGGCCATCCGCAAGACGCCGGCGGCCGCGCTCGAAGACAACTTCACGACCGATGGCGGCCCGGACGGACCGATTTACCCGATGCTGGCCGAGTTCGCCCTGCTCGTCAGTGAAATGGTCACGGCCGGCGTCGGTGACTTCTCGGAGTGCGAAACCGACCCGACCCTGTGGCACGACGTCGCCGCCGGGTTCATCGGCTCGCTCGACCACTACCGGCAGGCCTACGGTGGCAGTCAGCCCCAGTCGCCCGCCGCGTACCGGGCCCGCCACCGCCACCCGCCGGCCGCAACCAACCCGGTCGGAACCCTGCAGCTCCCGCGCGGCAACCTCCCCGACGCCATGCACGACGCCCTGCGCAGCCTGTTCAGCGAAGCCCCCGACAGCGAGGAGGCAACCCGCGGATGCCCCTGACCGATCCGCGGTCCGCGCGGGATGTTTCTCTTGCGTGGACTCCGTAGGCGGCGCGGGTACCCGCCACCCCGCGGACCCGGTCCAGCCCCCATCATGTCCCGGGTGGTGCAACCCGCCCACTTCGCGGCAGATTCCTGAGCGCCGCCACCACGTTTCCTCGGCCTTGGAGATGGCGAGTCACCGACAGGTGATGCCCGGAAAACCACGGCCCCCCGGGGAGGCGACACATGTTGCTGACAGCGCTCCGCGTCACGCGACGGCGATCGTGGCTGGCGGCCGCGCTGACGCTGTCCGCCTCGCAGTTCGGCTGCGTCGACCTGACGCGGCACCTCGATACCATCTCAACCAGCGTGCAGGGCGTTGACCAGAACCTCGCGTCCCTGACCTGCCTCGCCGACGACGCGGCCAACCAGCGTGCCGAATCCCACAAGCAGCGTGCGGCCCTTGAAACACGGGTCGCCGGCCTGCAACGGACGGTGAACGAAATGGCCCCGGCACTGCGCACGGCGCTGCGGGCACCGCGTTCACTCACGCTGGTTCTGCCCGCCTGGAACTGGCCGTGGCCCGCCCGCCCGTCGCCGGATGTGCGGCGCCTGGAGAAGCGCATCGAGGCGTTGCAGCAGACCACCGCGGCCGTGGTGCAGGCGCTCGAATCCCGTTCCACGCAGGTCGTCGTCGTGCCCCGCGAGCGATCGCCCTGGCGCGGCCTGCGGGCCGTCGGCCGCGACATCGGCATGCTGATGGTGTTGTCTCGCGCCCTCGAGCAGGCCGACGCAACCCCGGCCCCGCCGAGCAAGCCAGCCACCTCGGATCAGGCCCACCTGCAAAGAGTCGAACTGGAAGCCGCCCGCGTCGTGCAGGCGACGCAAGGCATCCGCGCGGTGCTGGAGGCGGAACTCGCGAGCCAGCGGCTCGCGAGCGACCTGCAAGGCGCCAGGCTGGATCACGCCTGGGCGGCCCGGGGCCCCACTCGCACACAGTCCCTGCTGTGGTGGGCCCAGTGGACCGTCATCGCGTTCCTGATCGTACTGGCGACGGCCAGCGCGATCGTGCTGGTGGCGCAGTACAGCAAGGACGGTCTGCGGGGCTGGCTGGTGCGGACACACGTCGCGCTGGGCCGCGGGAATTACGTGGCGCCCTCGCTGACTTCAACCGTCCTGCTGACGCTGGTCGTGCTGGCGACGGTCGGGCTCGGCGGCCTCGCGGCGTATTACCAGCTCGACTACGCCAACCACTTCGTCAAGGAACGCGCGGCGACCCCCAAGGCCAACGCCACCCGCTTCCAACAACTCTACAAGTCGCTGGACCGACTCCTGGAGGACCCACCCGCAGACGGCCCCGCACCGTTGACGAATCCCGCCCCGAACAACCGGAAACTGGCCCGGACCGAGGAGGCATCGTGAGCATGGACCCGGGAAACCGCGACGCGTACGCCTCGGACAACCCTCCGCCCGAGATGATCACCTCCGGCGCGCTCCGGACCTTCGAGCAGGAACTGCTGTCCTACTGCATGGCCGACCTGGAAGGACGATCGTTCCTGGTCGCCGGACATCGCGGGTCCGGCAAGACCACCCTGGTCAAGCACGCCGTCTATCAGTTGCTGGCCGCCGAACGACTGCTGGATAGCTGGGCGGAGAAAAACCTCGGTTCGATTCCCGCTCACAAGCGGGAGAACCTCCGCCGAATCGCCGTCACCTGCCTGCCGCCCGATCAGGCCCGGGACCTGCCGCCGGACAAGCTTCCGTCCTTGTCACCGGCTCAGGTCGGCCAACTGCGACGCAAGCTGCGCCGCCCGTTCCTGATCGAGATGCACGCCCCGAGCCTGTTCCCCGAGGGACGCCTGAAGGACTCCGAGGAACTGACCACACACGCACTCACGCAGATCGTCCGGGCGCTCTACCAGGGACTGGCGGACGAACTGACCAACGCCTACCGAACCCGGATGCTCGACCGGCGGGGCGACGCCGAGTTCGCCGCCCAGTTGCGTATGCTGCGCTTCCAGCCGATGACGGCCGGTGCCCTGCGCGACTACTGGGTGCAGTCGGACCGCCTGCAACGCGGCGTTCTCTTCGCCAACGCGCAAGTCCCCCATGAAGACCAGGCCCTGCGCGAACTGATCGCCCTGGACTCGGCCGGACAGGCCTTCGCCGGCGTGCAGAAACGAGAGAACGGACAGGCCCGCTCCACCGAAACCGCCGATGCCGCCGACACAGTCGACCGGGCCTCCGACCAGCCCTCCGAGAAGAAGGAGGGATTCTGGGCATCCTGGTCCAAGCCGGTACTGTCCCTGCTGGCGGCCGGCATTCTCGGCGGCGGGGCCCGGACCGTCCCCGGCGTGGACAACACGACCGCGTTCATCGTCGGCGCCAGCGCCCTGCTCGTGACCGCGCTGGTGTCGCTCTACCTGCAGTACCGCCTGGAGAGCAGCGCCCGCCGGGTCGTGTCCCGGCCGCTGACCGACACGGAGGCCCCGACGCTCGAACAGATGCTGCGCGGCGTGCTGCAGCACGTCCGCGAGGCGCACCTGGCCCCGATCTTCCTGGTTGACGAACTGGACAAGGTGCCCCAGCTTGCCCAGCGGATGGAACCCCTGGTTCGCTCGCTGAAGAAGCTGTGCGCCGAAAAGGCCCTGTTCTGCTTCCTGACCGACCGGGGCTACCTCGAATACCTCAGCCAGATCGACCAGGGCGCCACCTACTCGCTCGAACACACCTACTTCTCGCAGCGCCTCGATGTCCTGCTGGACCTCGGCAGCGTGCGGGCGTTCGTCCGCCGCGGCCTGAACCGGTCCGGTTCGCCGATCGAAACGCAGGGGTTCATTCCGTGGAAGGTCGCGCACGAGTCGCGCGGCCTGGCGATCGACATCAAACGCGGCATCGATCAGTACAACGCCCGCCAACGCACCCTGTACTCGGAATCCTCTCCCGTCTCCGGCAAGCAGTCCTACCGCACGCTCGATGAAGTCGTCACCCAACTGGCGATCGAGAGAATCTCGCACGTGCATCGCAACGCACCGGACCCCGAACGCTTCATCCGCGATGCCTTGTACTATCCCTCCACGCGCCGCACGCAGGGCCAGGACCAGATCGACCTGCGGGATACCGCCGATGACTTCGACGACTACCTGCGGGCCTGCCGCGGACAGGAGATCGAACTGATGGCCGAAGGCCACGCGCGCGACCTCCT
This sequence comes from Phycisphaerae bacterium, assembly GCA_030428945.1. GTDB lineage: Bacteria > Planctomycetota > Phycisphaerae > UBA1845 > Fen-1342 > JAUIEC01. Next base: position 99,807 of record JAUIEC010000017.1, read on the forward strand.
CGTGAAACTCGACGCCATGGCCCGCAGCCTGGCAACCTCCAACGGAAGCGGCGTCGATCTCGGCGCATTCAACCGCTTTCAGCAGATCGCCCAGAAATTCCAGCAGACGCAGGACTATCTCGGGCACGCCGATCGAACCAGGATCCTGGTCGGCATCGACCTCGTGCTCGACCAGTTGCCGAAACGGCCGGAAGAGGCCAACGGACACCAGGTCACCCGCACACTCCTTCGCCAGGTCGAGGCCCTGCGCGATCGCGTCGCCCGGTCCGACCCGCTCCCCGCGCCGATGCGAGGCCGGCTCCGGGCCATCACCCGCCACCTGTGCGAGGTTCTCTCCGACCCGTCGCCGGATCGCCCCCTGACCCACTGGATCAACGACTCCGAATCGCTCGGTGACAGCCGCCTGGCCACCATGCGCCCGCCCCTGGTGCGCGTCGGACCGGACCAGTACCGCTGGCGCGGGGACGACGACATCACCCACGGCGACCGCGGCAACGGCCGCCCCGAGTCGCTACCGCCCCCGAAACCGCCCGCCGAAGGCACCTCCCCGGACAGCGGCCGGACACCGCCGCCCAAACGTACCAGGCGCGAACCCGCGCCCATCGCCTTCGAAAAGGTCAGCGAAGCCGTCCAGAACCTGACCGGCCAGGAACTCAACCTGAGCCTGCTGGACGAACTCGTCGGCGGCACCTACACCTGGCCCGAAGCCCGCCAGCAGGTGCTGGACCTCGACTCGCCCCGCGTCCGCGAACTGCCGCCCGAATCACGCGCCGAGAAACGCGAGATCGTGCATGCCTTCGAACAACTGCTCGGCAGCGCCGACCACCTGCTGCTGTTCACGGTCGCCGCGGCCGAACTGCTGCGCGCGCCGAATCCGCAGCGCGTCACCTGGCACAAAGCCATCCAGGCCGTCCAGCGGTTGTTCGCCCTGCACGGCATTCACCCGGATACCGTCGCCGAGAAGACCAGGACGCTGCAGGCATTCCTGAAATACAGCAGACGCTTCGACGTCCCCGGAGGACGCCCCGTCCCCAACCGGAACGAACGCCGACTGACCCACAGGAACGGCGCCACCAGATGGCGGCAGGCCCTCCATCGCCTGCTCGACCTCGCCCGCAGGGACGTGCCCGCCCCGGCCGACCTGCAGCCCAACGCCTGGGACCAGTACGAGCGCCGCCTGCAGGACCACTTCCGGAAGGAACCGCTCCTGGTCGAGCAACTCGCGGACCGCGACGTCGTCCAGCGCGTCCGCCTCTCGAACGCCCTGCTGTCGTTCGGACGGACACTGGCCCTCGACCTGCTTCCCGGCGCCCGCCTCAGGTTCAACCCCGCCGAGATCCCGACCGCCGCCTGGTCCACCCTCCTGGCCGAATTCCTGATGGCCCTCGCGGCCCGCAAGCCGGCCTCGCCCGACATCGTGCCGTACTGGTTCGGTTGGCCGGCGCTGCTCGCCCTGGGCCTCGGCGAACCGCGACTCGCCCGCTGGTACCGCTGCCGCACACGGCACCACGCCCCGGTCCGCGAGGACGGCCGGCGTCACCTTGACCGCGGCTGGGTGAAGATGTTCGCGGGCACCACCCCGCGCGAGCGAACCCGGGTCCTCGTTCTGCTCGGCGCGCCGGCGGAAGATCAGCCTCCGGTGGCCGACTGGCTGCCGCCGCGAACCGACAGCGTGCTCGCGCTCGATCCGGACATGTTCCTGAAGATCCTGCGGGCCTACCCGAACCTGCCGCCGGTCGACGCCATCGTGGCCGCCGGCCCGATCGAACCGGACCTGTTCGCCAGGATCCGCGGCACCGTTGCCGACCGGTTCGAATCCCCGCGGGACGAACCGGTCTGGGCCGGACTGCCCGCCGCCACGAACCCGGGACTGGCCGCGCTCGGCCCGGTCGAATCGTTCGACGACCTGCTGAGCGCGCTGCGCCCCATGCTGCCCGCGCGCGGCAGCCACGACGAAACCCGCGCTCCCTGACCGTTCGCGGATCCATCCGCTCCACGGACAACAGGTCGACCCGAGAACCGCCGGTTCCCGCTCGTGCCTCACGAAGACCGCTCGCCGGCCGGGAGATCCGTCAGTCGTCGAGTTCCGCCCGCAGGTCCTGGAGGAAGTCGAGCGCCTCGGCCACGGTGCAGACTTCCAGCCCGGGCTGGCGGGCGGCTTCGTCAATCTCGCGCAGCAGCATCAGGTCCTCGAACCACTCGGACGCCCGCAGCCGCTGCGTCTTCTTGCGGCCAAGCGTTCCCGTCCGGATCGCCAGCGCGTCCATGTGATGCGCGATCAGGAACTGCTCGCGCGGCGAAAGCGTACCCTCCAGCGCCTCCAGCCCGGCCGCGACGTGGTCGTGCGGGTCGATCGCCTTGCCGACGTCGTGCAGCAGCGCGGCCGTAATCAGTTCGACATCGTACGGGCACGCCTCGCGGGCGAGTTCAAACGCCTGCAGCGAGTGGTACAGCGCATCACCCTCCGGATGCCGGTCCGGGCGCTGCCGCACCGCGGCCAGCGGTTCCAGCAGCACCGGCCAGAGCACGAACGGATCGATCGCGGGATCGTTGTCCGGATCGACCAGGTCAACCTCCGGGTGCTCGCGCGCGATCAGCGTCTCGAGTTCGGCGATCGAAGCCCGTTCGATCGGCTGGCCGGTGATGGAACTCCTGAAGACATAGCTGGTCTGTTCGGGCGCGTAGACCGTCAGTTCGAAGCGATGGCGGGCCCGCACGTGAATGTGCGTGAACAGCCGCTCCTGCCCGTGCTTGATGACGCGCTTGCGCTCGATCTCGCAGGCGTAGCCGTTCTGCTCCAGCAGGTGCGCGACGCTGGCCGGGCTGTGGCAGAAGACGTGCAGGTCGATGTCGGACCCGGCCCGGATGTGGCCGGTCATCACGCTCCCGATCAGCCGCGGAGTGAAGCGGTCCAGCAGCCGCATCATCTGCAGGGCGGCCACCCGCATCGCCGCGAGTTCCGCGTCGCGCTGGTCCCCCTCGTGGATCCGGGCGAAGACCTGCAACTCGTCGCGGATCTCGCGGTTGCTCGGCAGGTCCTGCGGCCGCTGGTCGTGGATGCCCAGGCGGGCGGCGGCCTTGCGCTTGGCGGTGAAGTACTCGGACTCGATCCGCTCGTACATCAGCCGAGCGGCCTCGACGGCAATCTGCCGCCTCCGTTTGCTGTTGCTCATGCGTGGGGCGCTCAAGATTCGATCGGCCTTGTTACGAGCGCGGGCCGCGGGCGACCAACCGCACCGCTCCGGGTGCCGGTCGGCCACACGCGGGACCATATCGCCCTGGACCGGGACAGTCACGCGATTTCCGCTAAACTGTTACGATCATCGGCTTCCGAAACCGTCACGCGCGTAGCAGGTCTCGGGTTGCCGGGCGAAGCGACCTCGGCCAGCCTCGCTTACCCGGTCACGTGCTGACCTGCCCACAGATGGATGCCATCGCGTTTCAAGGGAGGGGGTTCCCGCCATGCGTCTGCACACCCGACATCACCTGTTCCTGCTGCTCGCCGGCCTGGTACTCACAGGCTGTTCGTTGCCCCGGCCCTGGCCGGACAGTCCGTTGTACGCGGAACCGGAGAATGATCCGGGCTGGACCCCGCCGGCCGACCGGGCCGCGGCCCTCGACGCCATCGCGGGCCGCTACGCGCATTACGACGTGGTCGCCTACGACGGACTGACGCCCAACGGGCCGCTGTCGACGTTCGTCATCTCGTACGGGTTCACCGAGTTCGCGGTCGTCGACGGCGAACTGATCGAGTCCGACCGCTTCTGTTTCGCCGAACAGACCGCCAACCAGCCGTTCACCACGTCGTTCTCGGACGCGGCCACCCAGGCGATCCTGCCGCGGAGCGCCGTCGTCGACCTGTACTTCGAGGACGGCGCCTGGCGAATCGCGCGGCCGGCCACGCCGACGCTGATCGGAATCGACGGCGACCCGAACCAGCCGCTGACGACGGACCGGGCCGATCCGCGGATCAACGACGCGGACGGCGACGGCAACCCGGGCGTGACGGTCTTCCTGAACCTGTTCGGGCTGATCGACGGCGAACTGTACCTGGCGCGGCGCGAGATCTTCCGCAACGAGATGACGCTCTACTCCGACGGCAGCCTGCGCGGAACCGTGCGGGACGATTCCGAGCAACTGGTGATCGGCGCCTCGCTGGCGATCCTGGACGTTCCGAACAACCCCGACCAGTGGCCCGACCCCGGCCTGAGCCCGATCATCCTGATCCCCGTCACGGACGAAGTCGACACCTGCGAGGAACTGCGGGCCCTCCGCGATTCCCTGTTCCCGCCGGCCCCGGATTTCTGAACGACAGGCGAAACCGGGACCGTCACCCGTTTCCCGGGGATTCGGCTCGGTGCGCGAACAAGCCGCAACGCAGGCGGGCGACGCACAGCACGACGGCGGGCGCGATCAGCAGGTACGCCAGACACAGTGCGGCCACGCGGGAGGCATCGGCCGCGGGAGCGATCCAGGACACGGCAACGAACCAGGCCGACGCGACGAGTCCGGCGAGCACGTGCCCCAGCGCAAGTCGTTTCGAAGCGTGAATCGAGAGCCGACCCGCCAGCATCCAGGTCGGCACGGCCGTCGCCACCACGATGACACCGCTCAGCACCACGAGGGACCCGACCGGGTCCCGCGGGTTCAGTTTCCGGGCCACCAGGAACAGAAGTACCCAGGTCAGGACGCCGCCGGCCGTCCCCAGACAAAGCGCCAGCACGGCAATGGCTTGCTCTCGGGCTTTCATACATGGCTCCCGCTGGGCTGGTGAGCGCCGGTGTAGGATTCTCGTTCCGATTCTAAAGACGCATTCGCGAAGAACGGAAGACTATTCCGACGATTTGGCTTGCAGGCGAACCGAAGCAACCCCCACCAACGGCCCGACCCCGGCCTGAGCCCGATCATCCTGATCCCCGTCACGGACGAAGTCGACGCCTGCGAGGAACGGCGGGCCCTCCGCGATTCCCTGTTCCCTGTTCCCTGCTCCCTGTTCCCTGTTCCCTGTTCCCTGTTCCCTACTCCCTGTTCCCTGTTCCCTGGCTGAGACCCGGGCGATCGAAACGCGACAGGAACCTGCGACGCAGCCAACGCAGTCCCCCACCCTTCCGCGCGCTGCGCTCGCTCAAAGGATGGGGCACCCGACGCTCTCCCACCTCTCGCCCCCTGGCTTCCTCGCTCCCTTGCTCCCTCGCTCCCTCGCTCCCTCTTCAATCACATTCCTCGAAGCGGGCCGTGAAGTGTCGCAGCACCGGGGGCTCGTGCACGATCCGCAGGCCGCGGAGCGCGGCGGCGTTGTCGGCCATCTCGGCGGCGGCCTCGATGACATAATCCAGGTGGCTCTGCGTGTAGACCCGCCGCGGAATCGCCAGCCGGACCAGTTCCAGCCGCGGACTGGCCGGATGGTGCGGACGGGCCGCCTCGTCGTCGTGGCCGCCGAACATCACCGAACCGATCTCGACCGCCCGCACACCCGCCCGCCGGTACAGGTCGCAGACCACCGCCTGCCCCGGAAACGCCGCGGCCGGAATCTGCGGACACAGGCTGGCCGCGTCGATGTAGATCGCGTGCCCGCCCGGCGGCTGCACGATCGGCACGCCGGCCGCGGTCAGTTGCCGCCCGAGGTAGCCGACACTCTGGATCCGGTACGCCAGGTAGTCCTCGTGCAGCACCTCCTCGAACCCCTGGGCGAGCGCCTCCAGGTCGCGCCCGGCCAGCCCGCCGTAGGTGACGAAGCCCTCGGTCAGGATCAGCAGGTTGCAGGCCTGCTGGTAGAGCGTCTCGTCACGCAGCAGCAGCAGTCCGCCGGTGTTGGCGAGCCCGTCCTTCTTGGCGCTGATCGTCGCGCCGTCCGCCAGCGCGAACATCTCGCGGACGATCTCCTGCACGCTGTGGTCCTGCATGCCCGGCTCGCGCAGCTTGATGAACCAGGCATTCTCGGCGAAGCGGCAGGCGTCGAGGAACAGCGGCAGTTCGTACCGGTCGCAGACGGCCCGCACGGCCCGCAGGTTCGCCAGGCTGACCGGCTGGCCGCCGCCGCTGTTGTTGGTGACGGTCACCATCACCAGCGGAATCCGCTCGGTACCGACTTCCTCGATCAGCTTCTCGAGCGCCGCCACGTCGACGTTGCCCTTGAACGGATGCTCGACCGCCGGCTGACGCGCCTCGGGAATCGGCAGGTCGACCGCCGTCGCCTGGCTGTGCTCGACGTTGGCACGCGTGGTATCGAAGTGCGTGTTGTTCGGAACCAGTCGTCCCGGCCCGCCGACCAGTTCGAACAGGATCCGTTCGCTGGCCCGCCCCTGGTGCGTCGGCAGCACGTGCTCGAATCCGAAGACCTCCCGCACCCGCTCCTGGAAACGGTAGAAACTCGGCGAGCCGGCGTAGGACTCGTCGCCCCGCATCAGCCCGGACCACTGCGCCGCCGACATCGCCCCCGTCCCGCTGTCGGTCAGCAGGTCGATGACCACATCGTCGGCGTGAATCAGGAAGACGTTGAACCCGGCCTCCCGCAGGATCCGCTCACGCTCGGCGGGCGTGGTCATGCGGATCGGCTCGACGCTCTTGATCCGGAACGGTTCGATCACGGTCTTCATTACAGCTCTCGCAGCACGGAGGTACCCTGGCACGGCTCGAAACGGGCCTGGAAGAAACGCAGGTAACGCGGTTCATACGTGAAGCGCAGGCCGCCGATCTGCTCGGCCCGACGATGCAGGCGGGCGACCGAGTCGACCACCACGTCCATGTGCGCCTGCGTGTAGACCCGCCGCGGAATCGTCAGCCGGATCAGCTCCAGCGAAGGATAGATGTTCTTCCCGGCCGCGTCGCGCCCGACCGAGACGGCCCCGCGCTCCATCGCCCGCACACCGGAATCAATGTAGAGCGCGGCCGTCAGCGCCTGGGCCGGGAACTCCTCGCGCGGAATGTGCGGCAGGAAGTCGACCGCGTTGATGAAGATCCCGTGTCCGCCGATCGGACGCACGATCGGGACGCCGGCCTCGATCAGCCGCTGCCCGAGATACTGCACCTGCCCGACCCGGGCGTGCTGGTGCTGCCAGTCGACCGACTCCTCGATCCCGATCGCCAGGGCCTCCATGTCGCGACCGGCCATGCCGCCGTAGGTGTGCAACCCCTCGTAGATCACGACGGTGTTGCGGGCCTGCTCGGCCAGGGCGTCGTCGTTGAGCGCCAGGAAGCCGCCGATGTTGACCAGGGCGTCCTTCTTGGCCGACATCGTGCAGCCGTCCGTCCGGTCGCAGATCTCGCGGAGAATCTCCGCCAGCGGGCGCCCGGACTGCCCGGATTCGCGCTGCTCGATGAAGTAGCAGTTCTCGACCGCCCGGGTCGCGTCGAGGTAGACCGGAATGCCGTGCCGATGGCACAGGTCGCAGGTCGCGTGGATGTTCTCCAGGCTGCAGGGCTGCCCGCCGGCCATGTTGACGTTCGTTTCGAGCGACAGGTACGGGATCTTCTCGGCCCCGACGCGGGCGATCAGGTGCTCGAGTTTCCGCAGGTCGACGTTGCCCTTGAACGGAAACTCGCTGTCGGGGTTGTGCGCTTCGGCGACGATCACGTCCTCGAAGGTCCCGCCCGCCAGTTCCTGGTGCAGCTTCGTCGTCGTGAAGTACATGTTGCCCGGCACGATGTCGCCGGGGCGGATGCACAGGCGGCTGAGGATGTGCTCGGCCCCGCGCCCCTGGTGCGTCGGAATGACGTGCTTGTAGCCGTAATACTCCCGCACGGTCCGCTCGAAACGCTCGAAGTTGGCCGACCCCGCGTAGGCCTCGTCGCCCCGCATCAGACCGGCCCACTGCACATCGCTCATCGCCGTCGTGCCCGAGTCGGTCAGCAGGTCAATGTAGACCTGCCGACTCGGCAGCAGGAACGTGTTGTAGCCGGCCTCGGCGATCGCCGCCTGCCGCTCCTCCTGCGTGGTCATCCGCAGATGCTCGACCACCTTGATCTTCCACGGCTCCGCCCAGACCTGTTCGGTTTGCATCATCGCACCCCTCTCGCGCCCGCCCGCCGAAAGGCGCGGGCGGAAATGACTCGATCCGGCGACCGACCCGGCCGCATCGGAGATTGCATCGCGTCGGGTTCCCAGACGGTCCGGTCCGCCGATCGGCGCGGCGGTTCGTCGCGCGGCGCGACTCGGACAGGTCGCGTCCGGCCGGCAGGACGGAGACGTCGGGACTCGGACATGTGTGGCTCGTTCCGGGCAGGCGTGTCGCGTCGGTGTGGCGTAGCCGACAACCCGATCCGGAAATCTGATTGCCTGTCGCCAGCCTACGTGAGACAATGCCGCTGTCAAGATCCGGAGACTCGATTTGCGGCCGCCGGCCACGTCGACGGCCCGCCCGGGTGGCAGTCTGCAACCGGATCCGCCGCGGTGCGAGAGGAGTGCTTCGTGTCCAACGTCCCCGATTCCGCCCAGCCCGTTTCCTTCCGCCAGGGTCTCGGCAAGCTGCTTTCGCTCTGCAACAACCCGATGAGCATCATCGGCCTCGCCCTCGTCGCGCTCGGCCTGTTCGTGCTGATCTGGTTCCTGACGATCACCGTCTTCTCCGAACGCGGCACGCCCTACCTCGACATCATCGGCTACATGGTCGCGCCCAGCATCTTCATCATCGGCCTGATCATCGTGCCGATCGGCAGCCTCTGGAAGTGGTACTACATGCGGCGGCGCCCCGGCGTGGCCCTCCCGCGACACGTCCATGTCGACCTGAACGACGCCGGCACACGCTCGGCCGTCTTCGTCCTGATCGGGGCCTCGTTCTTCGTGATCCTGCCCGCCCTCGCGGTCTCGGGCTACCAGGGCTACGTCTACTCCGAATCGACCGAGTTCTGCGCCAAGGCCTGCCACGCCGTCATGGAACCGCAGGCCGTCGCCCACGCCAGTTCCGCCCACGCCCGCGTCTCGTGCGCCGAATGCCACATCGGCGAAGGCGTCGGCTGGTTCGTCAAGTCCAAACTCTCCGGCACCCGCCAGGTCCTGGCCGTCTATCGCGACAGCTTCTCACGCCCGATCCCCCCGGCCATCACCGAACTCCGCCCGGCCCGCGAAACCTGCGAGCACTGCCACTGGCCCGAGAAGTTCTTCGGGTCCAAGCTGCGCGAGACCGCCCACTTCTCGCCCGACGAGGAGAACACCCGCCGCGTCGTCCGCATGCTGCTGAAAGTCGGCGGCGCGGACGAATCGATCGGCCGGGCCGAAGGCATCCACATGCACATGATGGCCTCGGGCAGCATCGAGTACGTCGCCCGCGATGAACACCTGCAGGACATCCCGTGGGTCCGCTACACCCAGCCCGACGGCACCGTCCGGATCTTCCGCTCCGACGGCCTGCCCAACGACGCCCCGCCGCCTTCCGGCACCCCCCGGACCGTCGACTGCATGGACTGCCACAACCGCGGCGCCCACCACTTCCGACCGCCGGAAGTGGCCGTCGACCTCGCCCTGCAGTCCGGACACCTGGACCCGACCCTGCCGTACATCAAGCGCGAAGCCGTCGCCGTCCTCGGCCAGACCTACGGCAGCGTCAGCGAAGCCAACACGGCCATCGAAACCCGCCTGACCACCTTCTACCAGGAGCAGTACCCGCAGATCTGGGAACAGCGCCGGGACGATGTGCATGCCGCCATCACCCGCGTCAAGGAAACCTACCGCCGCAACCTGTTCCCCGGCATGAAGGTCGACTGGACCACCTACCCCGAGAACATCGGCCACATGATCTCGCCCGGCTGCATGCGCTGCCACGACGGACTGCACATCGACGCGGAAGGCACTCCGATCTCCTCGGACTGCACCGTCTGCCACACGTTCCTCAACGAGGTCCCCGACTCTCCCAACCAGTTCGAGGAAGGCAGCTTCCACCACTCGATGCCGCTGATCGGCCACGAACAACTCCGCTGCGACCAGTGCCACTCCGGCGGCGGCCTGCTGCGCTGCCGCGACTGTCACGCCGAACTCAAGGGACTCACGGACTGGAGGGACCTGCCCCGTCTGCGCCGCACCGGCAGCGACTGACACATTCCGTCCCCGTGGAACGCCCCCGCCGGAGGACGCCGCCATGCGCAGCCAGGCAACGACACCCGCCCGGGTCCGCGACGCCCGCGGCCGCGTCGTCCGCCAGCTTGACCCGGTCCGCCTGCACCTGCTGGGCCAGGCGTCGGTCATCCCGCCCGAGACCCTCCGAAGCCTGTCCGACCGGATCCTGCCCGATGCCCGCCGGCAGCGGGCCATCGTGATCGGCACGGCGGTCGCCACCGCTCTGTTCGTCGTGCTCGGAACCGCGGGCTACTTCCTGTATGCCGGGCGCCGCTGGAGCCCCGACCGCGTCAGCCTGGCGATCAACACCCTGCAGGTCCTGATCATCCTGGCCGGGCCGGTCATCGCCTTTCGCCTGGCCCGCGCCAGGTACGCCGGCCGGATCCGCGCGGCGCTGCTGGCCGCCCGGCACTGTCCGCACTGCGGCTACAACCTGCGCGACCTGCCCCCCGACCCGGTCGACAACGCCACCGTCTGCCCCGAATGCGGCTGCGCCTGGCCGATCCCGTCCGGCGGCTCCCGCACGGCCTGAAGCGAACATTCTTCGGACCTTCCCGGCCCGCGGAAATTGCGGTGTCGGACCGGGGCCGACATGCGTTAGGCTTAGACGCATGCAAGACCAGAGCATCACGCATGTAACGCTCCTCGCCCGGCTCTCGGACGGCAGCGATCCCCGGGCCTGGGAGGAGTTCCACGCCCGCTACTTCGAACTGATCCGCAACTTCGCCCGCCGTCGCGGCCAGCAGCCCGCCGACTGCGACGACATCGCCCAGGAGGTGCTGCTGTCGCTCAGCAAGGCCCTCCCGGGCTTTCGGTACGATCCGGCCAAAGGCAAGTTCCGTTCCTACCTGAAAACCGTCACGCTGCGGACGGTTTTCAGGAAATCCTGTCAGAAGCGCGGCGCCATCGACCTAGAGCATATTGAGGAGGCCACGCAGGCCGCCGAACGCGACGTCGAGATCGAAGCCGCCTGGGAGGAGGAGTGGCGCCAGTACCACCTCCGCCAGGCGATGCAGACCATCTCGACCGAGTTCGGGCCGGCCGACCGCAAGGCGTTCGAACGCTACGCGGTCGCCGGGCAGGACGCCCGGGCGGTGGCCGAGGAACTCGACCTGAGCGTCGACCAGGTTTACCAGGCCAAGTCGCGAATCCTGCGACGACTGGAAACCCTGATCGACGCGCAGGTGCGGGATGAAGGCTGATGCGCTAGTGCGTGCGGGAGTGAGAACGTAACGGGGTGAAGCACGGGACTCGGACAACGCACCGGGCGCTCCGCTGCCTCGCTTCACTCGTTCACTTCATCACCCGTCCACGTTTTTACCGCCGCGAGGCAGGGACACAGACATGTCGGCAGGATCGCACTGGTATCAGGATGAGGACGGACTGCTCGGCGCCCTGCGGACCCGACCGGCCGCCGCGCAGGCGGTGCCCGAGATCCCCGGCTACCGCAACCTGGAAGAGCTGCGCCGCGGCGGCCAGGGCGTCGTCTACACGGCCGAGCAGGTCTCGACCCGCCGGCAGGTCGCGATCAAGGTCCTGCTCGGCGGCTCGTTCGCATCCCTGCGCGACCGCCGCCGGTTCGAGCGCGAAATCGACGTGGTCGCCGGCCTGCGGCACCCCGCGATCGTCCGCCTGTACGACTGCGGCCTGACCACCGAGCAGTACCCCTACTACGTGATGGAGTACCTCGACGGTGTCGGGCTCGACGAACTGCTGAGCGCCGACGAGAGCGGCGCGCCGCAGCCCTTCGGCGAGATCCGCACCACGGTCCGGATGTTCGCCCGGGTCTGCGACGCGGTCGGTTATGCCCACCGGCACGCCGTCATTCACCGCGACCTGAAACCCAGCAACATCCGCATCAACCGGGCCGGCGAAGCCTTCGTCCTCGACTTCGGACTCGCCCGTGCGAGCGGACAGCGCTACGAGATCGACGACAGCGGCGTGCCCGTCAGCATGACCGGCGAGTTCATGGGCTCACTGCCCTGGGCCAGCCCCGAGCAGGCCGAGGGACAGCCCGGCCGCATCGACGTCCGCAGCGATGTCTACTCGCTCGGCGTCATGCTGTTCCAACTGCTGACCGGCCAGTTCCCCTACCCCGTCGTCGGCCCGTTCCGCGAAGTGCTGAACAACATCCTCGAACGCGAGCCGCAGCGGATACGCGCCCTGCGTCCCGAGATCGACGACGAACTCGCCACGATCGTCAACAAGTGCCTCGCCAAGGACCCCGAACGGCGCTACCAGACGGCCGGCGACCTCGCCCGCGACCTGCGCCACTACCTCGACGGCGAACCGATCGAGGCCAAGCGCGACAGCGCCTGGTACGCGATCAGCAACCGGCTGCGCCGCTACCGCATCGCCACCCGCGTCGCCAGCGGCTTCTTCGTCGTCGCGCTCGGCGCGGCCCTCGTCATGTCGTTCCTCTGGCAGCGGGCCCTGCTGGCCGAGCAGCAGGCCAACCAGGCCCGCTCGGCCGAAGTCGCCGCCCGCGACCAGGCCGAGCGCAAGGCCCGGATCGCCAGCGAAGTCAACGAGATGCTCCGGCGGATCCTCTCCACCCCGGTCGAGAGCGGACGCGAAGCCCGCGTGACGGATGTACTCGGCCCGGCCCTGGCCGAACTGCGGGAAGGCACGCACGACCCCGAGATCGAGATTCCGCTGCGGGACACGATCGGTGCCGCCTACGCCTCGCTCGGACTGCTCGACCAGGCCGAACCGCTGCTCCGCCAGGCGGCCGACGACGCCGCGCGGGTCTTTGGTCCCGATACCGACCAGACGCTGATGATCCGTTCGCACGTGGCCTGGCTGCTCTATCTGCAGGGTGCCGAGGAAGAATCGGAACGACTGTACCGCGACATCCTCGCCATCCGGATGCGGGTGTTCGGGCCCGACGATCCGCAGACGGGGGTCTGCATGAACGACCTCGCCCTCGTGCTCGAGGAACGCGGCGCCTGGGACGAGGCCGAGGACCTCTATCGCCGCAGCCTGGACCTTGCGATCAGGCAGGATGGTCCGGACAGCGTCGACGCGATCAACGGAATCGGCAACCTCGCCTCGGTCCTGCACTCGCGCGGCGAATTCGAAGCGGCCGAGGAACTCGCCCGCGAACGACTGGAACGGGCCCGGCGGGCGCTCGGCCCGCGGCACCGCGACACCCTGACCGCGATGAACAACCTCGCGGTGCTGCTGAACGACGGCGCCAGCTTCGACGAAGCCCTGCCACTGCTGCGCGAAGTGCATGCCCAGCGCAGCCGGCAACTCGGCCCCGACCACGCCGACACGATCCGCGTCGCCCAGAACATCGCCTACGCCCTGGCCGAAACCGGCGCGATGCACGCAGCCGAACCGCTCTACCGCGACGCCCTCCAGCGGGCCGAACGGGCCTACGGCGACGGGCACCCGCTGACCCTCAGCATCCGCGGCAACCTCGCCAGCCTCGTGCTGAACCTCGGCCGACTCGAGGACGCGGCCGTGCTCCAGCGGGCCGTGCTCGCCGCCCGACTGCGGCAGGCAACCGATGACCACCCCGACGTCGTGATGGCCCGCAACAACCTGGCCACCATCCTCCTGACCCAGCGGAAGTTCGAGGAGGGCGCGGCCGTGCTGGCCGACCTCGTCAACGTCATCGAGCGGACCCAGGGCCCCGAAGCACCCGCGACGCTGACCGCCAAGATGAACTACGCGGCCGCCCTGCGCGAACTCGGTGACACCGCCGCGGCCGCCGAAGTCGCCCGGGCCGGCCTGGCCGGTCGCCTGCGCCTGTTCGGTCCCGAGCATCCGGCCACCTTCGAAGCCGAATGGGAACTGATCAACATTCAGATGGACGAGGGCAAGATCGACGAGGCCCTGGCGGGTTTCGAGGATCTGCGGAGGCGGGCCCCGGGCGTCTACGGATCTGACCACTTCTACCTGCCGGTCCTGCGCGGGGCCCACGCCCAGGCCCTGCTGCTGGCCGGGCATTTCGCCGAGGCCGAGCAACTGCTGGAAGAGGCCCACGCGGCCCTGATCGAACACTTCGGCCGCGAACACTTCGTGACCCAGGCGCAGGTCGGACGGCTGGTCTGGCTGTACGAACTGACCGGCCGCCAGGCCCAGGCCGACGAGGCGCGGAAACAACTCGACGCGCGACAGCGCCGGAAGATCGCCGACGAACGGGAACGGTACGCCCGCCTCGGCCTGCCCCCGACCGAACCCCCAACCCCCGAGTAACCGGGTGCCCCATCCGTGAGCGAGCAGCCGGGTGCCCTACCCGAGAGCGAGTAGCCGGGTGCCCCATCCGTGAGCGGGTAGCCGGGTGCCCTACCCGAACGGGTGCCCTACCCGAACGGGTGCCCTACCCTTGAGTGAGCGCAGCGAACGGAAGGGTGGGGGACTGCGTTGGACCGCGACAAAGAAAAAGCACCACGACACGGAACTGCCACGCGGTGCGGCATCGACGCCTGAAATGTCCGCGGTCGGACGACAGCGCGGGCTCCCGCGTCGATGACGCACCCTACGCCGCTCGGTCCAGCGCAGCCGGGCGCCTCACTCGTGAGCGAGCAGCCGGGTGCCCCATCCGTGAGCGAGCAGCCGGGTGCCCCGTCCGAGGGCCGCCGTCAGTCCGCGCGGCGCTTGGCGCGGCGGCGGTCGGCCTCGCTCAGCAGTCGCTTGCGCAGGCGGATCGCGTCGGGCGTCACCTCGACCAGTTCGTCATCCTCGACGAACTCCAGCGCGATCTCCAGCGTGATCTCGCGCGGCGGCTTCAGCACGACCGTCTTGTCGGCCGAGGCCGCCCGGACGTTGGTCAGCTTCTTGCCGCGGCAGACGTTGACCGGGATGTCGCTGTCGCGGCAGTGTTCGCCGACGATCTGCCCCTCGTAGACCGGTTCGGTCGGTCCGACGAACATCTCGCCGCGGTCGCGGAGCCCCTCGATCGCGTACGCGGTCGTCTGCCCGGCCTCGCTGGCGATCATCACGCCGTTCGCACGCCCCGGGATCGCGCCGCGCAGGAACTCGTATTCGTAGAAGTTGTGGTGCATCACGATCGTGCCCTGCGTGGCGTTCAGCAGGCGCGTCCGCAGGCCGATCAGTCCGCGGGCCGGAATCGTGAACTCGATGTAGCTGCTCTCGCCGCGCGACTCCATCTTCAGGCAGACCGCCCGGCGGGCACCCATCTGCTCCATCACCGGTCCGACATGCTCGGCCGGAACCTCGACCACGCAGTGCTCGATCGGCTCGGTCTTCTTCCCGTCCAGCTCGCGGAAGATCACCTTCGGCTTGCCGACCGACAGTTCGTATCCCTCGCGCCGCAGGTTCTCGAGCAGGATCGAAAGGTGCAGCAGGCCCCGCCCGGCCACGTGGAACTCCTCCGGCGAGTTGCCCGGCTCGACCCGCAGCGCGACGTTGTGCTGCTTCTCCTTCTGCAGGCGCTCCCAGAGGTGCCGGCTGGTCATGAACTTGCCGGACTGACCGCCGAACGGCGAGTCGTTCACGCGGAACGTCATGTGCAGCGTCGGCTCGTCGATCATCACGATCGGCATCGGCTCGGGTCTCTCGGCGTCCGCGATCGTGTTGCCGATGTCGACCGACTCCAGCCCGACCACCGCGCACACGTCGCCGGCCAGCACCTCCTCGGCCTTGGCCCGTCCGAGCCCGTCGAACGTGTACAGTTCGCCGACCTTCTCGCGGCACTGCGTTCCGTCGCGATGAATCACCGTGACCGTCTCGCCCGTCCGGATCCGCCCGGCGAAGACCCGCCCGATCCCGATGCGACCGACGTAGTCGTTGTAGTCCAGCGACGTGATCAGCATCTGCAGCGGCTTGTCCGGATCGTTCTTCGGCGCCGGAATGTGCTCCAGGATCGCGTCGAACAGCGCCTGGACCGTGTCGGTGCGAACGTCCGGATCGGTCGTCGCGAATCCCTGCACCGCCGAGGCGTAGATGACCGGGAACTCGATCATCTCCTCGTCCGCACCCAGCTCGATGAACAGGTCGACCACCTCGTTGACCACTTCGGTCGGCCGCGCGTCCGGTCGGTCGATCTTGTTGATCACCACGATCGGACGCAGCCCGGCCGCGAACGCCTTCCGCAGCACGAAGGTCGTCTGCGGCATCGGACCCTCGAAGGCGTCGACCAGCAGCAGGCAGCCGTCGGCCATCTTCAGGACCCGCTCGACCTCGCCCCCGAAGTCCGCGTGCCCCGGCGTGTCGATGATGTTGATCTTCGTATCGGCGTAGCGGATCGCGATGTTCTTGGCCAGGATCGTGATGCCCCGCTCACGCTCCAGGTCATTCGAATCCAGGATCCGCTCGCCTTCGAGCTGCGCGTCGCGGAACTGCCCGCACTGCCGCAGCATCTGATCCACCAGCGTCGTCTTGCCATGATCCACGTGGGCAATGATGGCGACGTTTCGTATTTCCCCGACCGGCATGGCTGAGTCCCCGTTTCTCCGCAGCGTGCGGCCGCACATCATCCGCAAAGCGAGGTCCGTCCGCAATCGGCTGAGCCCGGTTCGTCAGAAACCGGCCCTGCCGGTATGGTAGACCCTCGGGATTCAGAACACCGGGCGAATACAGGAAACGGCGATCGTGGACGCGTTTGCAAGCGAATTGAAGCTGCTGGAGGAAGTGCTGGCCGGGGTCGTGGCCGAACGCCACGGCGCCGCCGCCTCGGACCTGGAACAGAGCCTCGTGGAGGCCTGCCGGCAGCAGGGTCCGGACGGGCGCAACCAGGCCGCCGCCCGGATCGCCGACCTCGACGTCGAGCAGATCCGATCGCTGCTGAAGAGCCTGACGATTCGCTTCCACCTGCGGAACAAGTCCGAACAGGTCCAGATCGCCAGCATCAACCGGGATCGCGGCCGGGCCGCCACCGTCGCCAGCCCGCGGGCCGAGTCGATCGCGGCCGCGGTGGCCGCCCTGCGGGAGGACGGCGTCGACGCCGCCGCGCTCGAATCGCTGATCGGGCAACTCGACATCCAGCCGACGCTGACGGCCCACCCGACCGAGGCCCGGCGGCTGAGCGTTCTGCGGCAGCAGCAGCGGATCGCGGCCCTGCTCCGCGACCGGCGGCAGCGGGACCTGACCCCGCGCGAACTGGAACGGAACCAGATGGAGCTGCGGCAGGCGATCCTGCTGCTGTTCGGCACGGACGAGATCCGGGCCGAGCGCCCGCAGGTCCTGCAGGAAGTCCGCCAGGGGATCTTCTTCCTGTCCGGCTCGATCTGGCAGAGCGTCCCGCAACTGCACGAAGATCTCCGCGAGGCCTGGGAGACGTATTACCAGCGCGGCCCAAGCGTCCCGGTCTTCCTGCGCTACCGGTCATGGATCGGCGGCGACCGCGACGGCAACCCGTTCGTCACCGCCGACGTGACCCGCACCACGCTGGCCGAACTGCACGCGGCCGCCCTCGACCTCTACCGGGCCGAGTTGACCGAACTGCGCCGCGAACTGTCGCTGTCCGCCCGCCGGCTGCGGGTGCCCGATTCGTTCCTGCGGACGATCGCCGAGAACGAGTCCCGCTACCCGCTCGACCCCCAGGACCAGCGGTCGATGCGGTTCGAACCGTTCCGGCTGCGGATCGCGCAGATCGTCAAGCGGCTGAACCTCGCCGCGGACGACCCGGAGGCCTACCCGGCCGCGACCTTCGTCTCGGACCTGCAGGAGATCGCCGACGCCCTGCAGCAGACCGAGTTCGCCGTGCTGACCCGCAGCGGTCGCCTGGCCGACCTGCTCGTCCGGGCCCGCACCTTCGGGTTCCACCTGGCGACGCTCGACATCCGGCAGCACAGCCGGGTGCACACCGCGGCGCTGCGCGAACTGTTCGCCACGGCCGGCGTCTGCCCGGACTACGCCGCCCTTGACGAGGACGGTCGCCTGGCCGTGTTGCGGGCCGAACTGGACAACCCGCGTCCGCTGGCTTCGCCGTGGGTCAGCCTGTCGGACGAGACCCGCGAACTGCTGGCGACGCTGGCGGTGGTGCGCGACTGGAGTGCCCGGGCGCCCGAGACGATCGGCAGCTACATCATCAGCATGACGCACGATGTCAGCGATCTGCTCGGCCTGCTGGTGCTGATGAAGGAGGCCGGACTGGCCCGTTTCGAGGACGGACACCTGCAGGCCCGCATCGACCTGGTGCCGCTGTTCGAGACGGTCGACGATCTCGAGCGCAGCGGCGAACTGATGCGGACGATCCTGTCCGAACCGGCCTACCGCGGGCACCTCGAATCGCGCGGCATGCTGCAGGAGGTCATGCTCGGCTACTCGGACAGCAACAAGGACGGCGGCTACTGGATGTCCAACTGGGGCCTGCAGACCGCCCAGGCCAGGCTGGCGGCCGCCTGCGCCCAGCAGGGCGTCGCGCTGCGCCTGTTCCACGGACGCGGCGGCACCGTCGGACGCGGCGGCGGGCGGGCCAGCAAAGCGATCCAGTCGACCCCGCGGCCGACCCGCAACGGCCGCATCCGGATGACCGAGCAGGGCGAGGTGATCACGTTCCGCTATTCGCTGCCGGCGATCGCCCACCGGCACCTGGAGCAGATCGTCAACGCGATGCTGCGGGCGACGGCCGCGTCCGACGATCAGCGCGAGCCGTGGGTCGCCCACGAGGAGATGATGCAGCGGGTTGCGGCCACCAGCATGGAGACCTATCGGGCGCTGGTGCTGCACGAGGAGTTCTGGGACTGGTACACGAACGTTTCGCCGATCCGGCACATCGCGGGCCTGCCGCTGGGTTCGCGGCCGGTGGCGCGTTCGGCCAGGGTCGGGCTGGATTCGCTGCGGGCGATTCCGTGGGTGTTCGCCTGGACGCAGATGCGCTACAACGTTCCGGGCTGGTACGGAATCGGGACGGCCCTGGCGGCCGAGCGTGAGCGCGACGCGGAGGCCTGGACGCGGGCGGCGGAGTTGTACCGGCAGTGGGATTTCTTCGGCACGCTGATCGACAACGCCCAGCAGGAGATGGCCCGGGCCCGCCTGGTGATTGCCGAGCGTTACGCGGCCCAGGTTCCGGGCAGCCTGGCCGACCGGATCGCCGAGGAGTACCGCCTGGCCGAGGAGGCGATCCTGGCGATCACGGGGCAGGCGCGTCTGCTGGACAACAACCCGGTGATCCAGCGGGCGATCGCGGCCCGCAATCCCTACACCGACGTGCTGAACCTGCTGCAACTGGAACTGCTGCAACGCTGCCGGGAGGAACCCGACGACGAAGACCTGCGTGCGGCGCTGTACCTGAGCATCAACGGAATCGCCGCCGCGATGCAAAGCACGGGCTGACAGGCTGCCTCCGGCAGAGGGAGCGAGGGAGCCAGGGAGCGAGGGAGCGAGGGAGCCAGGGAGCTAGGGAGCGAGGGAGCGAGAGTCGCTGTCTTCTCGCGCGGTCGCGTTCCAACCCCGGGTGCTCCAACCTTGAGCGAACGCCGGGTGCCCTACCCATGAACGCCGGGTGCCCTACCCTTGAACGCCGGGTGCCCCATCCTTGAGCGAGCGCAGCGAGCGGAAGGGTGGGGGACTGCATGATGTCCAGGGAACCGACACAGCCCGACGTTCGTCGTGTCGGTTGACGGAGTTGCCACGCGGTGCGGCATCGACGCCTGAAGTGTCCGCGTCGGACGAACGGGCGGGCTGCTGCGTCGATGACGCACCCTACGCCGCGCACTCGTTGGTTGTAGGGTGCGTCATCGACGCGGCCGGTCGGGATCATTGCCGGACGGAAACCCCAGGCGTCGATGCCGCACCGCGTGGCAACTCCGTCCGTCGCCGAAGGCAACCTGCGCGGAGAAGACACTGCTCAAGAGCATTGGCAACTCCGTTCGTCGCCGAGGGCAACCTGCGCGGAGAAAGACACTGCTCAAGAGCTGTGGCAACTCCGTCCGTCGCCGAGGGCAACCTGCGCGGAGAAAGACACTGCTCAAGAGCTCAAAAGCCGTGGCACGCGCGTGGGTTGTTGTCCGGTACCGCCGGCGAC
>JAUIEC010000003.1 GCA_030428945.1 Phycisphaerae bacterium
CTCGTCTGTAGATGGGGCCGTCACCGCACTCTCGAAACACCCACTTGGGCAGGCCCACCGGGCCGCGCTCGGATAGAAGAATGGGATCTTGCGAGCAGAACCCGCTTGACAGGCAGCGGGCGTTCATTGTAGGGTGCGTCATCGACGCGGCAGTCCGCGGCTTTACCGGCGACGGAAGTCTCAGGCGTCGATGCCGCACCGCCCGGCCCGAGACCCGCGTGCAGGGCTGCACTGCTCCTTGAGCAGTGTCTTCTCACGCCCGGGAGGCTCGGTCGTCCGGGTGCCGCTTCAGGCGTTCGCCCGCGGCGCCTGGCAGTTCCAGCACAGGTCGAAGTGTCCGGGGACCGCCTCCTCGCAGGCCGGGCAGGTCCACGGTTCGGTCGACCCGCGGGCCGCGTCCATTTCGCCGATGCTGCGCTGCAGCAGCCAGCGGACCTCGAAGTAGAACTCCGTCGGAACCGCCAACTGGTGGCTCGTGGCCTGCCCCAGCAGGACGAAGAACAGCTTGTCCCGGGCCTGCGTGTACGGGACCTGTTCGCTTGCCAGCACGCTCTCGAAGACCTCTACCGAAACGGCGCCGGCCAGTTTGCGGTCGATCACGAACCACTCCTCGGCCGGGCGGTAGTCCTCCGGGTCGAACGGCTCGCCACAGGTCGGACAGTTCCGCGTCGCGGCCCCGGCCAGTGGTGCCTGGCAGGTCCGGCAGTCCAGCCCGAAGTCCGGCAGCGGCAGTTCCGATCCGTCGAAGCGGGGATCGCGAAGGCGGGTCCAGGTCTGCACAAGGTCGTCGATCCGGAACGACAGCCCGCACTCGGGACAGCGGTACGCACTGAGGCCCACCAGGGGGTACCGGCAGCGGGCACAGTGCAGGCCCCAGTCCGGGATCGGAAGTTGGTGAAGGTCGATCGTCATCCGGTTGCCTGCCTCGCTCCCCCGGCTTTATGATGCCGCACTATGAAAACCGCGATCGCCACAACCACCCGTTCCGACGTCACCGCCCGCCTGCTGATCAGCCTCGGCGGCATCATCGCCTTTGCCGTGCTGACCGGCCTGGCCGCGCAGGTGCGCTTCTACCTGCCGAACAACCCCGTCCCGGTCACGCTGCAGACCACCATCGTGCTGCTGGCCGGCCTGTCGCTCGGCGCCCGCCTCGGGGCAGCCAGCATGCTATTGTATCTGGCACTGGGTGTGGCCGGCGGTCAGCTCTTCGCCCTGCAGAGCGAGACGATGGACCTGCTGGGGTGGCGGTACTTCTGGGGTCCGACCGGGGGCTTCCTGGTCGGCTTCCTGCTGGCCCAGCCGCTGGTCGGTCACCTGAGCCGTCAGCGCCACTTCCGCGGCGCGCTGGCCGGCACGCTGGCGGGAACCGCGATGATCTTCGCGGCCGGCCTGTTGTGGCTGGGCGTCTGGCTGAACGCGGGCGTGGTCGAGACGCTCGAAATCGGCCTGCTGCCGTTCCTGCTGCCGGGCCTGATCAAGACGCTGCTCGTCCTGGGCATCGCTCCGCTGGCGCTGCGTTACCTGCGGCCGGTTTTCGGACCGACCGGGCAGCCCGGCACGTGATCGTCTAAGCACGCCAGCGCGGCCGGTCGCGGCACATCCGTGGCCTGCTGCACTTCCCGACTCCCTTCCGAAGCTTTTTCCGTCCGAACGCGGCCCCGGGCGGCCGGTCTCGATCGATGCGCGATTGTTTATCGGCCGGCCTGCCGACGGGGCTGTTCGTGCCGGGAAATCGATCTGCGGCGCGGGCTAGAATCGGCGAGTTCAGCGGAATCCCGACGGAGGAGATCGATGCGTCTGCATTGGGCAATCGGATCAGGTCTGGTGTGTCTGACGATGGCGGGCTGTCCGACCGAGCCGGTCGCGACGACGGACCCGACCGAATCGACACAGCTTGGCGTGCAGCCGCTGGGGAATCTCGAGGGTCCGCGCCTCGGTACGAATCGAACCCGTCAGCAGGACATCGTGGACGGGCTGTTGAGCCTGGACGAACTGCGGGCGGCCGGGCTGAAGATGTTCAGCGTCCCGTTCAACCAGGCGGATGGTTACGGGGACGGGCCGATGGATCCGCAGGACCCGACCTCGCCGGGCGGCCGCCCGACCCTGCAGGACAACGGCGTGTTTCTGCGGGTCAACGGGCTGGATGCCCAGAGCTGTCTCGAGTGTCACTCGGTCGTCAGCAGTGCGACCATCCCGAGCACCTTCGGAGTCGGCGGCGTGGGTGGCACGGCCGCGAACGTGATCGCGCAGCCGTTCTTCATTGACGTGGCGGACCGCGACGATGCCGGGTTCGCATCGCTGGACGGGCGGTTCATCAATCCGCCGTTCGTGTTCGGCGCGGGCGGGATCGAACTGCTGGCCAAGGAGATGACCGACGAGTTGCAGGGCCTGCTGGAACTGGCCCGGCTCAACGACGGGAACTGGGTCCGCCTGGGGACCAAGGGGGTCGATTTCGGACTGGTCCGATTCCAGGACGGCGTGCTGGATGCCTCGCGGGTCGAGGGGATCGAACCGGACCTGGTCGTCCGGCCGTTCGGGCGCAAGGGCCAGTTCGCGACGGTGCGCGAGTTCGACCGCGAGGCGATGCTGTTTCACTTCGGGATGCAGCCGATCGAGGTGGTCGGAGCGAACAACGATGCCGACGGCGACGGCGTGATGAACGAGGTGCTGATCGGCGAGTTGTCGGCCCTGCACATCTTCAACACGACGCTGGAGCGGCCGTTCCAGATGGAACTCGACGAGGCCGGGCAGCGCGGTGCGGCCCTGTTCGAGGCGGTCGGGTGCAGCAGTTGTCACCTGCCGTCGATGACGACCGACCGACGCAGCCTGCCGCTTTCCTACCCGGAAGTGCACGACGATCCCTTCGCGAATGTCTATTACGAGGTCGACCTGACCGCCGCCGCGCCCGGCTTCGAAGCGACCCCGCGGGGTGGCGTCCGCGTGCCGCTCTACTCGGACCTGAAGCGGCACGACATGGGTTCGGGGCTGGCCGAGTCGACCGGTCGGGAGATCGATTCGTTCTTCATCACGGCCCGTCTCTGGGGTGTGGCGGATACGGCCCCGTACCTGCACGACGGGCGGGCGATGACGCTGACCGAGGCGATCGAGATGCACGGCGGCGCGGGGCAGAAGGCGGCCGACGCCTTCCGGGGCCTGTCGATCGCGGAGCGGGGGGACCTGCTGGAGTTTCTCTACACGCTGCGGACGCCGCTGGAGCCGGCCGCCGGCGTCGAGGCAAGTCCCTGACTGCGTGAGCCTTAAGCGCGCGGCGAATGCACGCTACAATGCGGAGCCGGGATTCACCGCGGGCGGTGGCCGGCCCGGGGGGACGGGGGGGAGGAAGAAGCGCCAGGACCCCGGAACCTGACCCCGCCGTGAGCGGAAGATGCGGACGTGCCCAACCTGCCAGACGCAGATCGATGCCGAGCGGGCCCTCTGTCCGCGCTGCGGGGCGAGTCTGTCCAGCAACGGGAACTCGGCCTCGCTGAATGAACCCTCGACGATGGAAGGCGGCGAGTCGCTGCTGGTCGACGAGACGGTCGCGGTCGGCGAAGCGTCCGGCCAGGGTCAGGTCCGGCACGGCCGGTTTCTTCCGGGCGACATCATCCAGGAGCGCTATCGAATCGTCGGCCTGCTCGGCACGGGCGGGATGGGCGAGGTCTACCGGGCGGACGACCTGACGCTCGAGCAGACGGTGGCGCTGAAGTTCCTTCCCGATGAGCTTTCGCAGGACGCCGGTCGTCTGCAGCGGATCCTGAACGAGGTCCGGATTGCCCGGCAGGTCTCGCACGGGAATGTCTGCCGGGTCTATGACATCGGCGAGGTCGACAAGAGCGTCTTCATCTCGATGGAGTACGTGGACGGCGAGGACCTGGCCTCGCTGCTGCGGCGCATCGGACGGCTGCCGCGCGACAAGGCGATCGAACTGAGCAACCAGTTGTGCACCGGACTGGCGGCCGCCCACGAGCGGGGCATCCTGCACCGCGACCTGAAGCCGATGAACATCATGATCGACGGCCGCGGGACGGTTCGCATCACGGACTTCGGGCTGGCGACGCTGGACGGGGACGAGGATCGCTCGGACCCGCGGGCCGGAACGCCGGCCTACATGTCGCCGGAGCAGTTGGCGGGCGAGACGATCTCGATCCAGAGCGATATCTATGCGCTCGGGCTGGTGCTCTACGAACTGTTCACCGGGCAGCGGGCGTTCAAGGCCCGCACGCTGCCGGAACTGCACAAGCTGCATTCGCGCCGCTCGGTGACGATGCCGTCGAGCATCCTGGACGACCTCGACCCGGCCGTCGAGCGGGTGATCCTGCACTGCCTCGAACCGGACCCGCGTGACCGGCCGAAGACGGCCCTGGCGGTGGCGGCCGCGTTGCCGGGCGGGGACCCGCTGGCGGCGGCGCTGGCGGCGGGTGAGACGCCGTCGCCGGAACTGGTGGCGGCCAGTCTGCGGGCCGAGGGCGTTCCGCCGCTGGTCGCGGCCGCGTGCCTGGCGGTGATCCTGATCGGGTTGTTCGCGATGCCGGCCTTCAACAGTCAGATTCAGTTGCACGGTTTCGTGCCGATGGAGAATTCGCCGGAGGTTCTGGCTTTTCGGGCGCGGGAGATCCTGCTGTCGACCGGGCACGCCTACGCGCCGCCGGACCGGGCGTATGGATTCGAGGTAGCGGCCGAGTACCTGGACTGGATCGAGGCGAGCAATCCGGACCAGAACCGCTGGAACGAGCTGGTGACGAACACGCCGCCGGCGATGTGGTTCTGGTACCGGGAGAGTCCGGAGTTCATGGTTCCGAACGATCCGAGTGGTCGGGTGACGTTCGACGAGCCGGCGTTGACGCGTCCGGGGATGGCCCGGGTGCGTCTGTCGCCGCAGGGGCACCTGTTGTCGCTGCTGGTGGTTCCGCCGGAGGAGGACCTGACGTACGAGAATGCCGAGCCGATCGGATTCGAGCGTCTGCTCGAGGCCAGCAATGTCCTTCCGGCCCGCTGTCAGCCGGTCACGCCGGGGCGGGTGCCGCCGGTGTTCTGCGACGAGCGGGTGGCCTGGGAGGGGGAACTGGCGCACGCGCCGGACCAGTTGGTGCACATCGAGGCGGGTGCGTATCGGGGGCGGCCGATCTGGTTCCAGTGCACGTACAAGGGTCGCAGCGCGTTGTGGAAGGCGGACCCGTCGCGATCGCTGGCCCGCGAGACGACCGAGTTCCTGCAGGGGCTGGTGTTCATCGTGGCGCTGCTCGGGGCGACGATCCTGGCGCGGCGGAATCTCGATCTGCGGCGCGGTGACCGGCGGGGTGCCAGCCGGATCGCGCTGTTCGTCGCGATCGCGTTCCTGTCGGCGTGGGTGCTGCGGGCCGACCACGTGCCGCACTTCGGGCAGCAGTTGCAGCTTGCCAGCGCGGCCGTCGGGCGTGGCCTGTTCATCGCGGCGGCCTCGTGGGTGTTTTACATCGCGCTCGAACCGCACCTGCGGCGTCGCTGGCCGGACATGCTGATTTCGTGGAGTCGGCTGCTGGTCGGCAAGGTGCGGGATCCCCTGGTGGGTCGGGACATCATCATCGGCGGGCTGTTCGGGATGTTCGCGATGGTCCTGACCGGGGCGCGGCATTTCGGCCCGGGCTGGTTCGGGGCGCCACCGCCGCAGCCGGCGGCCGTGGACACCAGCACGTTCCTCGGTCTGCGGTACGAACTGACGCTGCTGATCGAGATTCTGACGACGGCGTTCTTCCAGCCGATGGCGCTGCTGGTGCTGCTGCTGGGTCTGCTGGTGGTGCTGCGGACACGGGTGGCGGCGGTGCTGGCATTCTATGTGGTGATCGTGACGGCCGCGGTCTTCACGTCGGCGGACACGGGTTTGTCGCTGTGGGTATCGGGGGTGTACTTCGCGGCGCTTCTGGGGGCGCTGTTGATGGTGCTGATGCGGTTCGGGATGCTGGCGATGATGGTCGGGCTGTTCTACATGCTGCTGCTGACGCATTACCCGATCACGGACGACGGGGCCTCGTGGTACATCAGCACGACGTTCTTCGCGCTGGGGATCGCGGGCGCGCTGGCGATCTACGGCTACTCGATCTCGCTCGGCGGCCGCTCGTTCCTGCAGGGTGATCTGCTGCGCGACTGAGAAGGGCGGACGCCGCCCGTTTCCGGTTTCACCTTCCAGACTCCTTCGGCTGTGCGCCACGGCTGCCGGGCTGGCGGGTGTCGTCTCCCGTGGGCCAGGTGGTCGGGTGGTGCGCGCCCGGTCAGCTCGAAACGCGGCCGCGGCGGAAAATCGGGCGCCCAACGCAAGCAGGGGATTGAGGTTACGGCCGCTTCAGGTGTTTACCCGCTACCGCCGTCGCGGCCTGGAACGGAAAATGAACATGGGTGGGGGGGTACCCCGGGGACGATCGGCGCGAGGATCGCGGGGAGCGCGGGGATCAGACGCTTCGCCGTGCACGGTCCGCCATCACTCGTCCACCGAACCGACCGCGGCGCACACCCTTCGCACCGCCGCAATCGTCTCCTCGATCTGCTCGGCCGACACGTCACGGTGCGTCACCATCCGCAGACGCTGCCGGGCGATGTCGAACAGGTCGACCCCCTCCGCCGCCATCCGCTCGACGAACGCCGCCGCCGTCATCGCCGCCGGGTCCAGGTCGAACATGATGATGTTCGTCACCACCGTCGCCGGGTCCAGATCGATGCCCGGCATCCCGGCCAGCGCCTCCGCCAGGTAGCGGGCATGGGCGTGGTCCGCCGCCAGCCCCGCCCTGTGGTTCTCGAGCGCGTAGTACGCGGCCGCCGCCAGGATGCCGACCTGCCGCATTCCGCCCCCGAACATCTTGCGGAAGCGGTGGGCCCGGCGAATGAACGCGCTGCTGCCGGCCACGATCGACCCGACCGGCGCGCCCAGCCCCTTCGAGAAGCACATCGCCACACTGTCGAAGCGCCCGGCGATCTCGTGCGGCGCGCACTTCAGCGCCGTCGCGGCGTTCAGCAGTCGCGCGCCGTCGAGGTGCAGGTGCAGGCCGTGCTGATCGCAGACCGCGCGAATCGCGTCGATCTGGTCGAGCTGCCAGACGCTGCCGCCGCCACGGTTGTTGCTGTTCTCGATGATCACCATCCGGCTGACCGGAAAGTGGTCGTCGCTCGCGCGAACCGCGGCCGCCACCTGTTCGGCCGTGAAGATCCCCCGCTCGCCCTGCAGCGTCCGGATGCTGACGCCCGACAGCGCCGCCGGTCCGCCGGCCTCGTAGTGGAAGCTGTGCGTGGCGTCGTCGCAGATGATCTCGTCACCCTGCTCGCACGTGCAGCGGATCGCGATCTGGTTGGCCATCGTTCCGCTCGGAACGAACAGGCTCGCTTCGTGCCCCAGCAGGTCGGCGACGTGCTGCTGCAGGTGCAGCACGGTCGGATCATCCCCCAGCACGTCGTCGCCGACCACCGCCGCGGCCATCGCCTGACGCATGCCGGGACTCGGGCGCGTGACGGTATCGCTGCGCAGATCGACACGCCTCATGGTTGATCTTTCTTCCACTCGGCCAGCTTCTTCTCGGCAATGCCGCGAACGCGCTCGACCTCGTCGACCTGCACCTTGTGGTTCGAACCCTGCCAGAAGCGCTGCGGCTTCGCACCGCTGATCCGGCAGATCTTCGTCAAGGCCGTGTACGCCACCACGTGCTTGTCGGCGTCTTCCCCGCCCAGGTGCTGCAGCAGCGGTTCGACCGCCGCGGTCGACGCGTCGGCCAGGGCCTTGTCCGCCAGGCGGTCCTTCTCGAGCGACAGTTCGATCAGTCGGTCAATCGTCGCCTGCGACCCGATTCCACCGAGCGCCGAGAGGACCGCGGTGCGCGTCGTGCGGTCGAGCTTCTCGCGGTCAAGCAGCCCGAGCACCGCCTTGTCGGCCTGCCGCATCTGCCACTGCTCGATCAGCTTGAGTGCGTCGCGCAGGTCGCGGACGCTGCTGTCCTCGGCACCCAGCACCGGCTCGACCTTGTCCTTGTAGAGCATGTCGCTCCACCTGCGAATGTTCTGCCGCATCTTCGCCGCCAGCGTCTTCGGGCTCGCCACCGCCGAAGCGGCCAGCGGTTCGTCGATCCGCTCACCCGTGGAACTGGCGAAGACGATGTTGAGATTGGTCCGCGGCGAGAGTCCCCACTCGGTCAACTGACCCCGATAACGACTGCGCGACATCTGCAGGCAGACGAAGTTGCCGGCCAGCCGGGTGACGTCCGGATCGGCGAACGCCCGGACGTGATCCCGCTCGTAGTCCTCGATGTCATCATCCCCGCCGCTCGAGCCGCGGACGTAGAACATGATCGGCTTGTCGTTCTTCTTAGCATACTGGATGCCTTCCTCTACCTGCAGCGAGAAACGAACCCGCTGGTTCTGGCTCTGGGCCGCCAGCAGCAGCACCAGGCTCGTCGTTACGATCGTCTTCAGCATGGACTGATCTCCTTGAGGCGTGGGCCTCGCCGCAGAATTGTACGCCGACCGGCAAGGGGGTTGTACCGCGCCCGATTAACCCGCGGCCGAATCAACCGTGAACAGCACCAGCGTCCGGCCGCGGTCAATCGGCATCTCGCGAAGCGGAGACAGCAGCCCCGGCCAGCGGGCCCGCAGACGCTGCAGCAGGCCGCGGTTGGCCGCCAGGTCGGCGGTGCTGCCCAGGGTCAGGGCGAAGTGCGTGGCCGAAAAGCCAACCAGGTGTCCGTGCAGTTCCCGCAGCCGAACCTCGGGATCCTGCAGGTTCTCCGGCCAGGCCTGGAACCGGACCTGTCCATAGAACGCGATCCGGCGCTCACTCGCACCGCCCAGCAACAGGGCCTGCCCCGGACGCGGTTGCTGCGCCAGCCAGCGGCCGAGTTCGGCCAGGTGCGCGTCCGCGCCATTCGGGACACGGGTCGAGTACGCCGCCAGCGGCAGCGCCGCCAGGACCAGCAGCACCGCGCCGCCCGGACGCGTGCGACGCAGCAGGCCGGCGATGGTCAGCCCGGCCGCGGCTACCGCGAGGTTGGTCGGGACCAGCAGGTGCCGCGGCGCCAGATACCCGTGCCGGACAACCAGCACCTGGGCGGCCGCGAGAATCAGGGCCGCCAGCGCGAGCGGCGTCACGATGGCCGGCAGGCGCCACGCGGTCCGCCGCCGGCGCAGCGCGACCAGCATTCCGATCACGGCCAGCACCGGAACCACGACGCGTCCGGCCCGCAGGAACTCGAGCGAGGCCTTCGCGGGGGCCTCGTACCAATCGAGGTCGTGCCGGGTCAGCGTGGCGAAGCGCGGCGCGGCCCGCACCGCGACCTGGACCTGCTCGGTCGTCTCCTTGTGAAGCTTCGGGCTGAGGCCGCCGCTTGTCAGCCAGTACGGGGCCACCAGCGCGGCCGCCACGAGCGCGATCACAGCCCCGGCCCGGCAGCGGGCGGCCGGCGTCGCGCGCGGCATGACGGCCAGGGCGACAACCGCGGCGATGACGAGCCCGGCACCCTCGGGTCGGGTCAGGAAGGCGAGCGCCGCGCAGCACCCGACGGCCAGCGCGGCCCGCGTCCGCGGCAGCCAGGCGGCCGCGGTCACGCCGAGCGCCAGCCAGAGGGCGTGCATCTGGTCGGACATCACGTCGGCCGAGTGCCACGTGTTCAGCGGCAGCAGCGCGGCCAGCGTCATCGTGACCAGCATCGCGGGAACGGGTGGCTGTCGGAGGGCGCGCGAGATCGTGCCGGCAACGAGTCCGATCGCCAGCACGAGCGCGACGCCGGTGGTGACCGTCACGACCTGTCCGGCCCGGACCCACGTGTCGGGCTGGTCGGTCCAGCCGAACCCGAGCAGGGCCCGGCCGACGAACGCGATGCTGCCGGGAAACAGCGGGTGCTGCTCGAGAGGCTGCCGGGCGAGGAGGCTCCAGCCGGACCGGGCGAAGTCGCGGGCGTATTCGAGGTACAGGGCCCCGTCGGGCGAGACGGTCGTCAGGGCCTCGGCAAGGACGAGGCGCCAGACCGCGGCCAGCAGCAGAATCAGGCTGCCGAGGGCGACGAACCAGCGGCGGGCAACGGGTGTGACGAGCGGATCCGGGCTCACGTGCCGATCCTGAAGCCGAGGGAAGCGGGACTATGTCTCGGATTCTGGAGGGGGGTCGGAGGAATCGCAAGCCGGCGGCGCCCCGGGCGATGGCGGATCGGCGCGGAGGTCGAGCGGTGCCACCCGAAACCGCGGCCGGCCCGCGGCCGGTGGCTGCGAAGCGTTGAGGGCGGCGATCTGTCGCAGTGCGGCCCGGATCAGTGCTCGCTGTTGCTGGTCGAGATCCAACAGGCGGCCCTCGCTGCTGGTGCCGGTCGGCGGGTCAGCCACCGACGAGGACGGTGGTCTCGCCGACGGCGATCAGTCCGGGCGGCCCGCAACTCGACGGGTCGGCGACGCGGGCCAGGCTGCGCCCGTTGACGAAGACCGTGCCGCTGCCCTTGACGATGGTTCCGCCGCCGTGCGGGGCCGGGCCGCTGAACATCGGGCAGATGTAGGGATCGCCCAGGCACGCGACGGGCTGCCCCTTGATGAAGACCTGCGCGCTGCTGCCGGTGGTGACCGGGCCCAGCACGGCGCCGTGATTCAGCAGGTCCCCGGCCCGAGCGGCGGCCATGCCGGCGCCGGGGGAGGGGGGCCCGGGGACCTCGGGTGGTTCGGGCGGACTGCCGGCCTGCTGGCGATAGGCGGCCCTGGCCTCGGCGTAGGACTGTCGTCCGCCCCAGGTGGCGGGGTCCTTCGGATCGGGATGACCGCGCCAGTAGTCGCCGACGGACTGGGCCTGTTCGCGAATGCTCATCGTGCTGCTCCTACGGCGCGGCGGCCGGCTGAGGCGTGGCGGGCGCCGCCGAGTTGCCTGTCTCGCCCGCGTCCTTCTTTTTCTTCTTCTTGTAGTACGGCTTCGGTGCGACATCGAGGCTGCTGCGGTCGCTCTTGATCCGCGTGTTCTCGAGTTCGACGTAGTTGTCGGCTCCGGCCGGCAGGTAGCGGCCGGTCCCGGTCAGATCGAGGCGGGCGCCGAACTTGTAGTGGTGGTGTCCGTCCTTCTTCGAGTAGCCCTCGGGCAGAATGTGGTCGACCTGGACCGCGAGCCCGCGGAAGCGCTCGGTGCCCCAGCTTCCGGAGGGCACGGCCGAGACGCTGATCTTCCGGTGGTTCTGATCCATCGCGACGTAGTTGCCGCTGTCGAGGTCGACGAGGACGCGCGTCCGGATCGGTTTGCGACCCTTGCCGGTGATGTAGTAGCCCTCGACGAAGCAGTCAGCCTTGGCACCGCTCGGCACGTAGCTCGGCAGGACGTAGCCGCCGTACAGCAGTTGCGTGATCGTGTGCTTCTGGCCGTCGCTGCCCGGGACCAGGACATACCCGTTGAACGACGAGATGGTCTGAATCCTGAACGAGCCCACCAGGTTCAGCAGGAACCGAAGCTGGTCCTGGAAACGGCCGCGTCCGTCGTCCCAGTACTTGTACGGCAGCGTGGCCCACGGTCGTGGTTCGTGGTCGCCCCGGCCGTACTCGTCGCCGAGGAAACAGTGCGCGGCGAACTTCTCGAGTTCGTTCTGTCGCGTCGCCCAGAAGACGATCATGCCGATGATGACGAGCACCAGGGCGATCAGCAGCAGCGGGTTGACCAGGGCCGAGGCGGCCGCGGCCATGCCGGGCGAGAGGCTGGCGAGCATGCCGATCGTCTGCATCAGGGCGGCCGCCGCGGCCAGTCCGCTGCCGTAGTAGGTCAGCGCCGTGGCGATGCCTTCGCCGCGGTTGCGTTCCCAGGCGGCCAGCAGGTCGGGCGGGCTGGCGATGTAGTCGAAGCCGCTCAGGATGAAGGCGACCGGTCCGCCGAGGACGCGTCCGGCGGTGTAGAGCTTGCGGTAGTAGCCGATCATCTTCTCGTAGCGGGCGAACTGTCCGCTGCGGATGATCTCGCGCCAGTTGCCCTTCTTGAGGGTGGTTTTTTCGAGGTCGGCCAGGTCGAAGCCCTCGGTCTTCTTGATGTACCAGGCGAAGCTGAGCTTGCCCTGGGCGACCATGAAGTTGGCGACGTTGTGCACGTGGTCGGCCTTCTTCTTGTAGGCCTTGATGCCTTCCCAGGTGCCTTCGTATTCGCCGTCCTGCAGGAACGCCTTGAAGCCGGTGAACAGTTCGTAGGCCTTCAGGATGTCGTCCAGCCCGGTGCGGAGTTTCCAGGCGGTCGTGTCCGCCAGCGTCTCGGGCAGGAAGCCGCGCTTGTAGACCTTGATGACCGCGTCGTTCAGGCTCATGGCCGTGTCGGCGGCCGCGATCAGTTGAGAGTGCCCGAACGGCGTGCGGCGCTGCAGTTGTCCGCTTTCGGAGACTTCCAACTGGTGGTCGGCCAGGTGTCGGGCGAGGCGCTTTGCCTCTCCGTACAGCGGCGCGTCGTGCAGGATCTTGGGGACGAAGCTGGCCAGCAGCGTGACGGCGACATCGCCGATTTCGCTCCGGACGATCTTGAGCTGCTTCTTCTCCTCTTCGCCGGGGTGCAGGATGAAGCGGTACGCCAGGCGCTTCTGGCGGGTGGCCAGCCGCGTGATGTAGGCGGCCCCCGACGGGCACGACAGCAGGTGTTCGAGCACGCTGGCCAGGTGCAGGATGCCGAGCGTCAGCGTGCTCTGGCCGAGGTACTTGTAGCCGGGCTGATCGGCCTCCTGCTGGCAGGCGATCTCGACGATCGCGTGGGCATCGCAGTCGAGCCAGTTGCAGAGCCGCTCGCCGGCCTGGTTGTGGGCCTGCTTGAGGAACTTGTGGCAGGCCTGGTACTGCTCGATCCAGGCCTGGGCCTTGTGGCGGGCGTTGGTGGTTCCGACCCACTTGTCGCGCTTGTCGTTCATCTCGTCGACGATGTCGTGCGGGTCGCCGTCTTCGGCGATCGCGTTCAGCAGCACGGCGATCTGCCGCTTGGTGTTCTCCTGCTGGTTCATGTTGAAGGTGAACCAGGTGTCGGTGATCGGCTCGTAGTCCCAGTGGTTGACTTCCTCGGCGAAGGAGAACGGATCGATGACGGTGACCAGCTCCTTGTCCTGGAAGGCCAGTTCGGTGAAGTAGCGCCGCACCGTGGTGAAGCGCTGCTGTTCGTCCTGGTCGACCATCTCGGACCGGGTGACGCGGGCGGCCTGCATCAGTCGCTGCAGCGCGTTCTCGGTCAGTTGCACGGGCGAGACGAAGAACTGAATGCAGTCGTCCTGCGATTCCTTCGGGATCCGGTTGGCCCCGGAGGCGGGCTTGCCGATCTTCGCGAAGTCGCGGTGCGCACGCGGGCCGATCTTCGGATCGACCAGCCAGTACCACCTGCCGGGTTCCTCGGCGAAGATCTCGTACCGCAGCCGGGCCTTGGGACCGTCGCCGAGGATCACGTAAACCCACTTGTTCCGCAGTTCGCGGACCATCTGGATCGAAAGCTCCAGTCCGCACTCGCCGCAGACCGGCTTGTCGTAACCGGCCTTCTTGTGCTGCCGCTTCAGGTCAAAGACGTTCGGCTGCCCGAAGACCTGCGTACGCTTGACGCAGAACGGATTGACGCAGACCGCCACCGTCCGGCGGCCCTGCTCGAAGTTCAGCGCCGGACTGCGATGGGCCTCGTGCGTGTCCCAGGCCGTGTGCATCGCGGCCACGATTTCGGGCTCGCGGTTGGCGTCGCTGTGCGGCTTCTTGCGGAACCAGGGCCGGACGTGCGGCTTGACGTCGTCGGGGCGTTCCCAGCGCGGGCTGCTGTGGTAGACGCGCTCGACCAGCCACAGGCCCGGGCCGGGCTTGAAGGTGTTGCCGCGCGGGCCGCGCTGGGCCTTCTGCCTGCCCTTCTGAGGTTCGTTCTGCAGACCTTCGAGTCCCATCGTGTTCAGCCTCCCACGCTGTAGTGCTCGTCTCGCAGACGTTGCCGCGTCGCTTCGTCCAGTTCACCCGTGGCCGCCAGCCCGTGACGGGACTGGAAGCGGGCCAGGTCCGGCCCGGCCACCCCGCCGTTCTCGCCGGGCAGGTAGCCGAGATTGCGCAGGCGGGCGTGAATCCCGCTGGGCGCGTCGTCCGGATCCAGCGCGCCAAGCTGCAGGTTGTAAACCTCTTCGAACGGATCGCCGTCGACCACCAGGCGGGCCGCACGCGTCCGGGCGGGCATCCGCACCGTCAACGTTCCGTTGGCGTCCAGCACGCCGCTGTGGGCGGTCCCTTCCAGGTACAGCCGGTAGCTCGCGCCGGCCCGCGGCTGCTCGTCCTCGTCCAGCAGCGTTACCAGCAGTTCGCACGGCTCGCCGCGGCGCTTGAACCGGTGCCGCGTCTCGGTCTGGCCGGGCTCCTCCTTGCGGCGCTTCCCGGGAACGTGCACCCGGTCGCCGGGCAGCAGGACGTGCGGGTCCCGCCGCGCGGCACGCAGGTCCGCGTTGCCCGGGTGCTGCCAGAGCGTTTCCCAGAACAGCCCATGCGCCGACGCGATGCTGGCGATGCAGTCGCCCACCTGCACGACGTAGTCGCCGCTGCCGGCCGGCGTGGCAGTCTCGGGCGCGTCGCGCTCGACGCGGGCCGCCGCGGGCGGCGCCTCGGACGGCGGCGGATCGTCGAAGAAACTGTCGTCCGACTCGATCACCGGTTCCGAGACGACACCCGGCTCGGCCGGCTTCGGACCCGCGGACGTCTCCGCCGCGGGGGCCGCGGGCGGCGGGTCCTCGGGCGCCGTGGCCGGTTGCTCGACCGGTTCCGTCGCGGCCGGCTGGCTGGTCGGCGGTGTCGCCGTTGCGGGCGCCGGCGCCGGGGCGTCTCCGCCGGGAACCGGGTCGGTCCGGACGGACTGCAGGGCGGCGGCGATCCGCGAGGCGAACGGGTCGCGGGCGTTGCTTTCGCTGGCGGCGGGCATCAGATTCTCTCCCAGCATTCGGCGTCGAGGTCGGGGAAGCAGATCTCACAGGTGCCGGGCTCGATGCCGCTCACGCGGGCCAGCCCGTTGGCGTTCAGGCGCCCTTCGCGGATCGAGCCGTCCGGCAGCCGCAGTTCGAAGCGGGCGCCCGGCACCGGCTGTTCGTCCTCGTCGACCAGTTCGATCTCGATCCAGGACGTGGCCGGCTCGTCCGGAAGCTCCTCGGCCGGAGGGGTCACCGGCTGCTGCTGCACGCTGCCGCCCGCGCCGTAGCGGGTGTCGAGTCCGTGCGTGACGTCCTCGGCCGGAACCGGTGCGGTCGGTGCGGTCGGGGTGGTGGCCGCGGCGGTCGGCGGCGCGACGGCCGGTCCGGGGCCGCTGTTGATGTGCACCGTCGGTCCGCCGTTGATGAAGATCGCGCCGGGGGTCAGGACGATGGTGCTGCCCCCGCACTTGAGTTCCAGGCACGAGGTCGCTTCGAGGCTGATCTTGTCGGCGCTCAGCGCCGCGGTGTTGGTGACCGTCTGCCTGAAGCTGGACTGGCAGTCCTCGATCACGTCGCCGGTCACGGTCAGCGAGCGGGTGCCGGTGACCTGCAGCGAGACCATCCCGTCGACCTGCCGGGCGTGATCGCCGGCGACATGCTCGGTCTGGTGTCGCCCGATGCTGCTGTGGACATCGCGGGTGACCTGCTCGAAGCGGTCGCGGCCAACCTCGAGGTGCCGGTCGTTGCCGATCGATTCGTGCCGGTCGTTGCCGGCCCGCAGGTGCAGGTCGCGCTGGCCGTAGAGCAGCACCTGCTCGGCGTCTTTCGTGTCGTCGAAGCGCAGTTCGTTCGAACCGCCGCCGCCGGTCGTTGAACGGGTCTTGATCGTGCTGCGGTTCTTGTGCTCCGGCAGGGCGTAGGGCGGCATGTGGTCCTTGTTGTAGACCCGCCCGGTGACGATCGGACAGTCCGGGTTGCCTTCGAGGAAGTCGACGATGACTTCCTGTCCGACGCGCGGCAGGAACATCATGCCGTAGCCGCCGCCCGCCAGGCCCTGGCTGACGCGGATCCAGGCGGAGCTGTTCTCGCCGTGCGTGCCGTCCTGGTCCCAGTGGAACTGCACCCGCACCCGCCCGTACTCGTCGGTGTGAATCTCCTCGGACTCCGGCCCGACGACGAGGGCGGTCTGGCTGCCCGCCACGGTCGGACGCGGCGTGTGCCGTGCCGGCCGATAACGGACCGCGGCCGGAATGACGCTGACGTCGACCTGGTAGCGGGTGCCTTCTTCACCGCCGGCCTCTTCCTCGCCGCTCTGCGGCTGGGTGCCGCGGTGCAGCAGTTGCGTGACGAGGTAGTCGGCGTTCAGGTCGCTGATGGCATGCTCGGCCAGTTGCAGGCAGGTTCCGGGCTGCAGGCCGCGGGCGGTCGCCTGGAGGGCCAGCGTCGCCCGGCCGGCCAGTTGCTCCTGCATCCGGATGGCGGCGTAGCGCTTGCCCTCGGACTTGACCTGGTAGCGGGCGGGGTAGTCGCTGAACCGCAGGGCGGTCTGGTTGCCGCTGTGGGCCTCGGCCTTCAGATCCTGCCCCGGATCGCGGAAGGTGAAGTCGTCGAGGGTGACCGCCCCGAACCGCGTGTGGCGCTGATCGCGAATCGCGAAGACGTACTCCTGCTCGGCCACCAGTCCGTTCGGTGTCCGGAACGGAAGCTGCGGGTCGGTGTCGGGCCGGAAGCTCGCCGGCTGATCCGAGATGACCATCCGGTACCCGTCGTCACGCTGCTCGAAGAAGTAGTGAATGCCCTCGTGTTCCAGCAGGCGATTGACCAGGTCCCAGTCGCTTTCGCGGTACTGGGCGACGAAGTCGGGTTGGGGATACTCGTTCTGCAGGGCAAAGTGAAAGAGCTGCTCGTC
This sequence comes from Phycisphaerae bacterium, assembly GCA_030428945.1. Classification (GTDB taxonomy): domain Bacteria; phylum Planctomycetota; class Phycisphaerae; order UBA1845; family Fen-1342; genus JAUIEC01. Next base: position 16,753 of record JAUIEC010000003.1, read on the forward strand.
GATCCCCGCCTCGGCGAAGACCCGACGGACGATGCCGGCCACGGTCATGTCCGGGCAGCGGGTCGGCTCGAAGACGCGACTCTGCACGCGGCGGGTCAGGATCCTGTGCAGGGGGGCCAGTTCGGCCTCGTAGTGCGCCAGGCCGCCGCCCTCGCCGACATAGGCGAAACGCCAGAGGATCCCGTGGATCGTGCGGGTGCGGCCCTCACCGTGCAGCCGCAGGGCGGCCTGCTGTCCGAGCAGTTCGGTCGGGTCGGCGTCGAATCCCCGGCCGCAGAGTCGCACCCGGAAGGCATACAGGTCGTCGAGCCCCTCGGTGCCCTCGAAGGCGGTCACCCGCAGGTCGGCCCCGGGGTGCTCTCCCAGTTCGAAGCTGAAGTCGGCCGAATTGGCGGTGACAGGCTCGATTGCCATCTTCCGGGCTCTCCTTCACTGGCCGGATCACCTCGATCCGCCATGGATGGGGCGACCATCGCCGGCCGGACTCACGCGGAATCCGCGGAAATCGGCGGGGCGGTGGTCAGGTGGGTGTTCGGGAGGCCGCGATGACCTGCTCCCGGGCCCTGCCCGCGGAACCCTCTTCCGGTACCATCTCGGGCGTGACTCGGAAGCAACGTCGTTCGCAGTACTACGCGCTGGCGATTGGTGCGGTGACCACCGTGCTGATCTGCGGGGCGTATCTGACCGGGCGGCTCGAGCGGATCGAGCTGATGACGCTGGACTGGCGGTTCCGGACCGTGAGCGTCATTCCGCAGAGTCCGCGGATCACCTGCATCGACATCGATGACGGCTCGATCGACCTGCACGGACGCTGGCCGTGGCATCGCGACGTGCAGGCCCACCTGCTGCGGCTGCTGGGTGAACTGGGGGCCCGGGCGATCCTGGTCGATCTGACCTGGAGCGAGGCCGAGGGACGCCGCGTTCGTGAGCGGCCCTACGCGGACCTGCTGGAGCCGCCGTTCGGCGATCGGCCGGACAGCGAGGCGATTCTCCCGGACTACCTGCTGCGGAACGCGATCGCAGGGACCGGCCAGACGTACCTGGCGTACCACTACAAGCCGCGTGACCTGGAACGCAGCCCGCAGTTCCGGGCCGCTTTCCGGGCCCTGCAGCGCGGCGACGAGGCGGCCGCCCGGGCAGCCCTCGACGAACTGGTGGCTTTGCGGTCGGCGTGGCCGATCCGCGACGAGGCACCGCCTCAGCCGGACGAGTGGCTGCAGCGGGCCCGACTGACGGCCGCCCTGGCCGCCGATCCGGAGGCCCGTCCGGGCGCGCTGGCGGCTTCGGCGGACTTCGGCGCGGACCTGGTCGAGCGCTACTACCTGCGGTGTCTGCGGGCGGCGCTGCGGGCCCGGATCGACGACTGGATCGAGGCGGACCCCTCCCGGCGGACGGGTGACCACGCCGCACTGATTCCGCAACTGTATGCCGAACTGACCGAGCGCCCGTTCGCGGACGACACGTCGCTGAAGGAAGCGCTGCTGATCTCCTATCGCGAAGCGCTCAGCGCCGAGGCCACCACGCGCGGGGCGCTGCCGCTGCGCCCCCAGGCCGCGCCGTTCGCGGCGCCGGTCGAGGGAGTCGTGCCGGTCTACTACCTGCACGCGCGGGCCGCGGCCGACTGCGGGTTCGTCGTGTTCGAGCCCGATGTCGACGGCGTCATGCGGCGGATGCGCCTGCTCGTCCGCAGCGACGGGCGGATGCTCGTGCAGCTTGCCTTCCAGGTCGCCTGCGAGGTGCTCGAAGCCGACCCGGCCGACCTGCGCTGGGAACGCAACGCCATCGTGATTCCATCGCCGCACGGCGACCGGCGCCTGCAGCTTGACGCCGAGGGCCGCGTGCTGGTGCCGTGGGTTGCCCCGCCGCCGGCCGCGACCGAGGAGGACAGCAGTTCGTTCGTGCGGCTGTTCAAGCACCTGCCGGCCGCCCGCCTGCTCGACCTGGCCAGGCTCGACCAGCGGGCGGCCGAGAACGAGCGGGTCATCCGGGACACGCTGGAGCGGGTCTGCGCGGCCGACGTGCTGCCGGGCGCCGATGCGTACGTCGAGCAGCTTACGGCCTGGAAGGCGCTGTCGCGGGCGCGCGACCGGGCGGTGCTGGAGCGGCGGTCGTTTCCGGCCGAGGGCGCGGCGGACCTGCGGGCGCTGCGGGAGGCCCTGGACCGGCACGAGCGGGAGACGCTCGCGTTCATTCCCGAGACGCTGCGGGAACTGGAGCAGGTCAAGCCGGAGGAGATGAGCGATCAGCAGTTCGTCCTGTCCGGGATGCTGCCCGCCCTGCAGCAGGCGCTCGGCGAGGTGCAGCGGCAGCGGGCGGTGAACGAGCGGATCGCGGCCGACCTGGCGCAGCGACGGGCCGCGCTGGCCACGCAGTTGCAGGGCCAGGTCTGCCTGATCGGCTACACGGCCACGTCGCTGGCGGACATGGCGCCGCTGCCGACGGACAAGCGGGCCCCGGGCGTTTCGGCTCACGCGAACCTGATCAACGCGCTGCTGGTCGATCGATCGCTGGGCTGGACCGGGCCGGCGGTCAACGTGGTCCTGACGCTTCTGTGCGGGCTGGTGATCTCGCTGCTGTGCGCGTTGCGGAGTTCTCGCGAGAGCGTGGTCTACACGGTGGCCGCGCTGCTGGCGATCATCGTGTTCGGGTACTGGCTGCCGTTCCGGTACGCGGACCTGTGGGTGACGGTGACGCCGCCGATCCTGGCGGTGGTGCTGAGTTTCGCGGCGATCTCGGCGTTCTTCTACATCTTCGTCGATCGCCAGCGGCGGCAGTTGTCGACGGCGCTCGGGCAGTACACCTCGCAGGCGATCGCCCGGCAGGTGGCCGATGATCCCGAGTTGTGCCAGCGGGCCGAGGTTCGCGAGGTCACGTCGATCTTCACGGACCTGAAGGGCTTCACGAGCATCTCGGAGCGGATCGGCGCGGCCCGCACGCAGGCGGTGCTGAACGCCTGCCTGGGGACCTTCACCGAGGTCATGCTGCGGCACGACGCGATGGTCAACAAGTTCATGGGTGACGGGATCTTCGCGTTCTGGAACCCGGTGATCAATCCGCAGGACGATCACGCCCGGCGGGCCTGCGAGACGGCGCTCGATCTGCTCGTCGCGCTGCAGGCGCTCAAACACGAACACGCCGACGGCGGCGAGGACGCGTTCGCCGACCTGTTCCTGCGGGTCGGCATCGCGACCGGCAAGGCCGTCGTCGGACCGTGCGGATCCGACCAGAAGTGGGACTACACCTGCATCGGCGACGCGGTCAACCTGGCCGCGCGACTCGAATCCGCCAACAAGGCGTTCGGTACCCGGATCCTGGTCGGCGGACTCGCTCGCGAACGGGTCGGCGACCGCTTCCGGTTCCGCTCCATCGGCCGCGTGCAGGTCAAGGGAAAGACCGAGGGAGTGCCGGTATTCGAACTGCTCGGCCGGGCCGACGAGGTCTCGGCCGAACGGCAGGCCTACGCGGATCGTTTCGGACAGGCCGTCGAACGCTTCCAGGCCCGCGACTGGCAGCAGGCCGGCGAGGCGTTCGAAGCCTGTCGCGCCGCCGCTCCGGCGGACGCGGCCGCGGAACTGTACCTCGAGACGATCGCGCAGTGGCGGCGCGACCCGCCCCCGGCCGACTGGAACGGTGCCGTCGAGTTGAAGGAGAAGTAGGCCGCTCGCCTGTCCGCGGGTGGTCCGCTATTCTGCCGGCGGCGACCGCCCGGCGCTGCCCGGGACCCGGACCGGCGATAGGGGGGTGGTGCCGCAGACCGGAAACAGCGGGCCTGCTCGCGTTCGTCTGCCCGCTCGATCAGCTTTGACGCAGGAACTCTGACCCAGCAAACAAGGGACCGAAAGATGGCTACGCCCGCAGGGCTGCGAATCGAATATGGCAACGTGCTGACCGGCGCGGTCGGCAAGACGCACGGACTGACCGCGGCCGAACTGAAGCGCGGCCAGGCGGAACTGAAGGAGCACGTCAGGCAGGTCGAGCGTGAGCGCAAGCAGGGGCAGCACCGTTACCGTGACCTGCCCGACGACAAGGCCATGCTGCGGGCGGTCAAGGCTGCCATCAAGCGCCGGCAGCCCGGCTGCGAGAACCTGGTGGTGCTCGGCATCGGCGGCTCGGCGCTCGGCAACATCGCGCTGCAGACCGCGCTGAACCCGCCGCTCTACAACCTGATGTCCAGGCGTGATCGCAAGGGGCCCCGGCTGTTCGTGATGGACAACGTCGATCCGGTCCAGTTCGGCAACCTGCTGGACGTGCTCGGCGGCGAACTGAAGAAAACCGTCTTCAACGTCATCAGCAAGTCGGGCGAAACGGCCGAGACCGCCTCCGAGTTCCTGATCGTCCGCGACCTGCTGGCCCGCAAGCTCGGATCGAAGGGACTGGCCCGCCAGATCCTCGTGACCACCGACCCCGAGGCCGGCACCGCCCGCTCGATGGTCGAGGCCGAAGGGTACGAGTCCCTGCCGGTCCCGCCCGGAGTCGGCGGACGCTTCTCGGTCCTCTCGGCCGTCGGGCTGTTCTCGGCCGGCATGTGCGGAATCAACATCAGCCAGTTGATGGCCGGCGCCGCCGAGATGAGCGCGCGGTGCGCGACGAGCGTGGTGCGCCGCAACCCGGCCGCGGTGCTCGCGCAGATCCTGTACGCGTACTACGTCCGCGGCAAGCGGATGCACGTGATGTTCCCGTACAGCTATCAGCTCAAGGACCTGGCCGACTGGTACCGGCAGTTGTGGGCCGAGTCGCTCGGTAAGTGCCTCGACCGCGACGGTCAGCCGTCGGTGGTCGGACCGACGCCGATCAACGCGCTCGGGGCGACCGATCAGCATTCGCAGGTGCAGTTGTATCGCGAGGGTCCGCGCGACAAGGTTTTCATCTTCCTGCAGGTCGACAAGTTCGACCGCGACGTGAAGATCGCCCGGCGGAAGGGGACCCCGGACACGCTCCGCTACCTGGAAGGGGCGTCGCTCGGGAAACTGCTGAACGCCGAGAAGGTCGCGACCGAGTACGCCCTGACCCGCAGCGAGGCGCCCTGCCTGACGATCCGCTTCCCCCGGATCAACGCCCACACGGTCGGCCAGTTCATCATGCTGTGGGAAGCGGCCACGACTCTCTGCGGCTACCTGCTGAACCTGAATCCCTACGACCAGCCGGCCGTCCAGATGGGCAAGGACTTCACCTACGGCCTGATGGGAAAGACCGGTTACGAAAAGCAGGCCCGCCAGATCGCCAGATTCGCGTCCGCGGCCGCAGGGCGATACAGCGTTTGAATCAGGGAGCAAGGGAGCGAGGGAGCGAGGGAGCGAGGGAGCAAGGGAGGGAAGAGGCCAGATCGAAGGGAGCGCATGCACCAGAGCAGGAAGGCCCGCGCCTCGACCGCGGCGGAGGCAGCGCGGCCTCTGCCCTCGCTCCCTCGTTCCCTGAACTTGGTACTTCCGCCCCTCGCGAGGTACGATCTGATCGCGGCCGGTGGTGAATCGGCCGGGAATGCGGAGAAGTCAGCATGCGACACGCGGTGATCATGGCGGGCGGATCGGGGACCAGGCTCTGGCCGCTGAGTCGCTCGCGTCGGCCGAAGCAGTTGCTGCGGCTGTTTGACGGCAGTTCGCTGCTGCGACTGGCCCGTGAGCGTCTTCGCAACCTGTTCGACGCGGAGAACATCTGGGTCGCGACCTCCGAACAGTATCTCGACAGTGTCGCCACCGCGCTGCCGAACCTGCCGCGCCAGAACCTGATCGGCGAGCCGATGGGCCGTGACACCGCCAACGCCGTCGGCCTCGCGGCGCACCTGCTGCACCGCCGCGACCCGGACGCGACGATGGCCGTCTTCACGGCCGACCACCTGATCGAACCGCAGGATGTCTTCGACGATGCCATCCGCAACGGGCTCGAGGCGGCCGAGGCCAACCCCGAGGCGCTGGTCACCTTCGGCGTGACGCCGACCGAGCCGCACACCGGTTACGGCTACGTGCAGGTCGGCCAGCAGGTCGGCGGGGCCTACCGGGTCGAGTCCTTTCGTGAGAAGCCCGACCTCGAGACCGCCCGCGAATACGTCTCGTCCGGCAGCTACCTGTGGAACAGCGGCATGTTCGCCTGGAAGCTCAAGGCCATTCTCGCCGAGCTCGAGCGCTGCCTGCCGACCAACCACGAAACGCTCCGCGACCTGGTGGCCGAGTGGGAGTTCGTCAGCGGGACCCCGCAGGCGGCCGAGAAGTTCGGCGGCCTCGACAAGATCTCGATCGACTTCGGCGTGATGGAGAAGGCCCGGCAGGTGCTGACGGTCAAGATGGACTGCAAGTGGCTCGACCTGGGAAGCTGGACGTCGATCGCCGAGACGCGGGACCCGGACGAGAACGGCAACGTCTCGGTCGCGCCGAAGACGATGATCGTCGACGGCCGCAACAACATCCTCGTATCCGAAGACGACCACCTGCTGGTGACGCTCGGCGTCGACGACCTGATCGTCGTGCACGCCGGCGACATCACCCTGGTCTGCCGCCGCGAGGACGCCCAGCGGGTCAAGGACCTCGTCGAAATGGCCCGCCAGCAACACGGCGAACCTTTTGCGTAGCGGGTGAACGCGCTCCCTGACGCCCCGACGGTGCCCCACCTCGACCCGGGTGCCCCACCTTCGACCCGGGTGCCCCACCCTTAAGCGAGCGCCCGGGTGCCCCACCCTCGACCCGGGTGCTCCACCCTCGACCCGGGTGCCCCACCCTTAAGCGAGCGCAGCGAGCGGAAGGGTGGGGGACTGCGTTTGATTCCGTCGACGGTCGGACCTGCCACGCGGTGCGGCATCGACGCCCGGGATTTCCGCGATCGATGCAGCCGCGGTCGGCCGCGTCGATGACGCACCCGACGTCCCGCTTGCATGCCGCGTCGCTCAAGAGCTTAAGAGCAGGCACCAGGCACGCGAGGCCGCCGACTCCGTCACCCTTTCACCCATTCACCCTTTCACTTCTTTAGGGCAGCCCCGATCGACGCGTCGAGAATCTCGATGCCTTGTCCGAGGTCGTCCATCGTCACGTCCAGGACCGGGCGGAACCGCAGCGAACGGTCGCCGCAGATCAGGATCATCATGTTGTTCTCGTAGGCCTCGTGACGGATCGCGTCCCGCAGTTCCGGCGTCGCCACGTCGAAGGCGCACATCAGCCCCCGCCCACGCGCGGCCGTCACCTCGTCGTACTTCTCGGCCAGGCGGTGCAGACCGTCCAGCAGGAAGGCGCCGGCCTTCTGCACGTGTTCGAGCAGCTTCTCCTCGTGGATGACCTTCAGGCACTGCGTGGCCCGGACCATGTCCGTCAGGCTGCCGCCCCAGGTCGAGTTGATCCGCGACGGAACCGTGAAGCAGTTCTCGACCTCGTCGACCCGCGGGCCGGCCATGATCCCGCACTGCTGCATCTTCTTGCCGAAGCTGAACACGTCCGGGACCGCCCCAAGCTGCTCGAAGGCCCACATCGTGCCGGTCAGCCCGGTGCCGGTCTGGACCTCGTCGAAGATCAGCATGATCTCGTGCTGGTCGCAGATCTCACGCAGCCTGGCCAGGAACTCCGGGCGGAAGTGGTTGTCGCCGCCCTCACCCTGGATCGGCTCGATGATCAGGCAGGCGATGTCGTGCCCGTGCTGCTCGATGGCCGCCTCGATCTCCGCCACCGACTGGGCTTCCCGGGCCGCCACGTCCTCGGTCCGCTGCGGTTCCGGCAGCGAGAAGTCGATCATCGGGTTGCTGACCCGCGGCCAGTCGAACTGCGGGAAGTACATCGTCTTGCGCGGGTCGGGCGAATCCGTCAGGCTCAGCGTGTACCCCGTCCGCCCGTGGAACGCCCGCCGGAAGTGAATCACCTGGCTGCCGATCTCGCCCCGGCCGGCCGCGATGTTCTTGCGGACCTTCCAGTCGAAGGCGACCTTCAGAGCGTTCTCGACCGCCAGCCCGCCGCCATCAATGAAGAAGAAGTGCTTGAAGCCCGGCGGGGCCGCGATCTCGGAGAGGGCCTGGACGAAACGGGCGTACAGCGACGAGTACACGTCCGCGTTCGCGACCCGCGTGGTCGAGGCCGTCAGCAGCTTGGCCTGGAACTCCGGCTCGCGCAGGCGCGGATGATTGAACGACAGCGGCATCGACGCGAAGAACGAGTAGAAATCGAGGTACTCGCGGCCGGTGACCGCATCGTGCAGGTGCGAGCCGTGGCTGGCGTGCAGGTCGATGACGATCTCGAAGCCGTCGACGAGAATCCGGTCGCGGAGCACGTCCAGGGCGTCGTAGGCGGCCACATCCGGACTGAAATTGGTCGTGGTCATGTTTGCTGATCCTCCAGGATCGACCATCGTAGCCGGACCTGCCGGCCGCCCACAACCTGGAGACTTATCAGACGATCACCGCCGCGCCCGAACCCGGCTGCCGGCCGCGTTGGCGGTGCTGGTCGCCGGCCGCTCCCTCGTCCCGGAAGTCATTCCGAACCGGATCCGGCCCGCCGCGCGCCGGAAACGGTACTAGAATACCGACGTTCGAGCCGTGTCCCGGGCGCGACCCCGGGCGAATCGCGACCGCGCGGCGGCCTGCCCGGTACAACAGGGCGAGCCCGTCGGTCCGCAACGGAGACCAGAGATGCATCGTTCCCGCCACATTCCCTGGCTGCTGTCGGTCCTGGGTGTTCTGCTGATCGTCGCGGTCGGGCTGCCCAGTCATCTGCTGGCCCAGCTTTCGAGCGCGGTCGAGCGTGGCCGGATCCAGGCCAGCCAGGAGGAACTGGCGCGGGTTGACGAGGTTTCGCAGGTCTTTCGGCTGGTGGCGAAGATCGCCCGCGGGGGCGTCGTGCACATCGAGGCCCGCGGCAACGTCGACTTCGCCCGTCTCGAGGAGATTCTCGAGGAGAAGAAGGACCTGGCCAGCCGGGCGCACGACCTGCAGGCCGGCGACGCGACGATCCCGCCGCGCCTGATTCGCGAACTCGAGGAACTCGAGGCCGAGGAGGAGCGGATCAAGGACAAGCTGACCGGCGGAACGGGCAGCGGCGTGGTCTACGACGACGACGGGCACATCCTGACCAACAACCACGTGATCGACGGGCGCGACGAGATCGTCGTGCATCTGAGCGACGAGCGCGAGTACCCGGCCCAGGTGGTCGGGGTCGATCCCGAGACGGACCTGGCGCTGCTGCGGATCAACACGACCACGCTGCGTCCGCTGGTGTTCGGGGACTCGGACAAGGTCGAGGTCGGCGACTGGGTCCTGGCGGTCGGGGCACCGTTCGGGCTGGCCCAGAGCGTGACGCACGGCATCGTCAGTGCCCGCGGCCGCACCGGGATCAACACCGGAACGCGGCAGATCGTCTACCAGGACTTCATTCAGACCGACGCGGCGATCAACCCGGGCAATTCCGGCGGTCCGCTGCTGAACATCCGGGGCGAGGTGATCGGGATCAACACGGCGATCGCGACCAACGGCGATTCGTACAATGCCGGCATCGCGTTCACGATTCCCTCGAAGATGGCCCGCAAGATCGCCGAGCGGCTGAAGGTCAGCAGGGAAGTCGCCCGCGGCTGGCTCGGCGTGCGGATGGACGAGATCGAGAAGACCGACCGCAGCGTCTTCGCGGCCGACCGGGGTGGCGTGCTGGTGCTGGGACTGCTGCCGGACTCGCCGGCCGCCCGGGCGGGCGTTCAGGTTGAGGACGTGGTGACGGCGATCAACGACATTCCGATTCGCAGCAGCGACCAGATGCTGGCGGTCATCGCGGACATCTTCCCGGGCGAGAAGGCCAGCCTGGACCTGATGCGCGGCGGTCGCAGCACGCGCCTGGACGTGACGCTGGCCCGGCGGCCGACCCGCGAGCAGCCGGTCGGGCGGATGCGCTACGACCACGAACTGCTCGAGACGCGGATGCGGACGATGCGGGCCTCGGAAGCGGAACTGCTCGGCTTCACCGAGAACGACCGCGGCGCCCTGGTGCTGCAGGCCACCGGCGATCTGCGGCGCGGCGACCTGATCACGGTCTGCAACGGGCGGATGGTCAAGACGGTCGCATCGCTGGCCGAACAGATTCGCCGGGCCGACAACGGCAAGCTCACCCTGACCGTCAAAGACCCCGACGGCAAAACCCGCCAGGTCAGGCTGCAGCGATAACGCGGGGGAGGGAGCGAGGGAGCAAGGGAGCCAGGGAGCGAGGGAGCGAGGGAGCGAGAGCAGAGGCCGCGAGGTTCGGGTGCCCTATCCTTGAGCGAGCGCAGCGAGCGGAAGGGTGGGGGACTGCGTTCTGTTCCGAATCCACTCGCGGAATCCGCATGGCGCACGGCCAAGCGGTGCGGCATCGACGCCTGGGACTTCCGCGGCCGATGCAGGCGCGGTCTGCCGCGTCGATGACGCACCCTACACCCACTGACCGCCCGCACCCCGACACCCGCCAGGTCAAGCTGCAGCGATAACGCGGGGGAGGGAGCGCGGGAGCCAGGGAGCAAGGGAGCGAGGGCAGAGGCCGCGAGGGAGCCAGGGAGCGAGGGCAGAGGCCGCGAGGTTCCCCGGGCGGTTCACCAGGCGGTCTTCCCTGTTCCCGGTTCCCTGTTCCCTGTTCCCTTCTCCGCTCCCTGGCTCCCTACCCCAGCCGCATATAACACACCCGTGACGTCGCGATCAGTTGCTCCTGCGTGTCGCGGATTTCGACCTGCACGGGGCACAGCGTGCGGCCGAGCTTCAGCACCGTTCCGGTCGCGATCGCGGTGCCGACGCACGGGTTGTGGTAGTGGATGTTCAGGTCGGTCGTCACCAGTGGGGCCCCCACGCCCGTTTGCGTGGCGATCGCGAACCACGCGACACAGTCGGCCAGCGTCGCCAGCAGCCCGCCGTGGAAGGTGTGATTGACGCCGTCGAAGTTCGGGTCGTGCCGGCCGGAGATCGTCGCGCGACCCTCGTCCAGCGCCAGCACCTCGAGCCCCAGCGACTTGATGCACGCGATCCCGCGAATCGCCCGCAGAATCTCCTCCTTGCGCTCCTCGGCCAGCATGTTCGGTCTCCTCGCGTGCCCGGCGTCAGGTCGTCAGCCGGTCGGCGTGCAGTTCGGCGTAGATCTCTTCGCAGTCGGCCAGCAGACCCCGGTGCGTGGCCGGCACGCGCTGCCCTTTTTGGCGGTACGGCCCGAAGCCGGTCGACTGCTCGACCGCGTCGTACCAGTGCCGGGCCCAGATGCCGTCGGTCGCCCGCGGTCCGGGTTCCCAGTGCAGCATGGCATCGTCGAACGGAATCCCGAGACGCGCGCACAGCGCCTCGAGCAGGCCGCGGGGATCTTCGAGCACGTCACGGGCGTCCAGCACCGGCGGCGAGGTGTCCTGCTGCCCGCGGACCCGGCGGAACAGTTCGCGCTGCTGCGGCAGTCCGGTGTCGGCCAGGCCGACCCGGTCGTACTTGTTGAGCAGCGAGGTCAGCATCTCTTCGGGCTCGCGGATCAGGAAGCAGTGCGTCAGCGCGTCGAGCCAGTCGCGCTCGATGCTGTCGAGCAGGTGGTGGGCCATGTGCTTCTGGTAGAAGATCGACCTGCCTTCCGGGATCGGTCCGGTCAGCCAGGCGACCACCTTCCGCCAGTCGGGCTCGTGGGCGGCGATGATCTCCGCGCGACCCGGGTGCGGCAGGTTCGTCTCGCGCAGGTAGTGAGCGTAGAGCGGTTCGTCACAGACGAACGTGTCCGCCCGGCTGCCCCACGATCGGAGCATCGCCGTCGAGATGTTCCGCGGCCCCGACCACATCGCGATCCGCATCACTGGTCCTCGTGCCAGAAAGCCGACGCCGGTACGACCTGGTGCGGCAGGTCCGGGCCGGACCACTCCAGCTTCAGCCGCTGCGCGCCGCCGGCCTGGAAGTACTCCACCAGCAGCTCGTGGTCGCCGGCCGCCAGCATGATCTGCCCGCTGACCGTGCGCGCTCCGTGCAGTCCGTCGTTGTCGATCACCTCGCGCCCGGACAGTGTCAGGCGACTGCCGTCGTCACTGGTCAGGTGGAAGGTATAGGCTCCGTCCCGCGGCACGCGCAGCCGGCCGGCCAGGTGCACCAGGTAATCGCGCTGCAGCGAAATGCCAGCCAGATCGCACGTCGCGGCCGTGTCCGTCGCGGTCGGCGGACCGGGCGGATCGGCCGGCAGTTTGCGCAGTGCGCCCGCGTAGACGCGGCGGGCGAGTCCCGGTGTTCCGGAGGCGGGCAGCGCTGGCCGGTGCGTCTCGCGGATGAACCGATACGTGGCTTTCGAGGTCAGGCCGCCTCCGGGGCGGAGTCCGCGGGTGGTCACGACGGTGCTTTCGGTCAGCCGCAGCGGCGTGGTGTAGCATGCGCTGGCGGCGTCCGGATCGGTGCCGTCGAGTGTGTAGACGATGGTCCCGTCGGGCGGCCGGCCGGACAGGACGACCTCGATGCTGTCGGGGAACACGCGGGCGGATGTGCCGCAGGTCGGCGCGGGCTGGAAGTAGGTCACGCCGAGCGCGTCGAGTCGCCGCAGGTGCGTGGCCAGCCGGGCGGAGAAGTCCGGCCAGTCGCGCTTCTCCTTCGGTGACCAGCCGACTTCGGCCAGGGCCGAGAGTCGCGGGAAGACCTGGTAGTCGACCCGTTCCTGCGGCGCGTGTTCGGTCCACATGTTGCCTTCCAGTCCGAGCACGTGCCGGGCCTGTTCCGGCGACAGTTCGGACGGGGTCGGCTCGAACGCGTAGCACGTCTCCAGGTCGATGTAGCCCATGAAGGTCGGCTCGCCGTCGGCCCGTTGCTGGGCGTAGTCGAGGTAGCAGTGGCTGGTCGGCGAGCTGATCACGTCGTGTCCGGCCGAGGCGGCCTTGACGGCGCCGTTCATCCCGCGCCAGCTCTGGACGGTGGCGTTGGGTGCCAGTCCGCCCTCGAGGATTTCGTCCCAGCCGATCAGCCGTCGGCCGCGGCTGTTGAGGAACTTCTCGATCCGGCGGACGAAGTAGCTCTGCAGTTCGTGTTCATCGGCGAGTCCTTCGGCCTTGATGCGGGCCTGGCACTTCGGGCACTGCTGCCAGCGGGTCTTGGGGCACTCGTCGCCGCCGATGTGGATGTAGGTGCCGGGGAACAGGTCGATGACCTCTTCCAGGACGCCTTCGAGAAACGCGAAGGTCTCGTCGTTGCCGGCGCAGTAGACATCGGGGAAGACGCCCCACCGTGTTTCGACTTCGTAGGGCCCGCCGCTGCAGCCGAGGTTGGGATAGGCGGCCAGGGCGGCCGACGAGTGGCCGGGCAGTTCGATCTCGGGCACGACGGTGATGCCGCGTCGTCGCGCGTGTTCCAGGACTTCGCGGACCTGCTGCTTGCTGTAGAAGCCGCCGTACCGGTCGGGCCCGCGCCAGGCGCCCACCTCGGTGAGTTTCGGGTAGCGGTCGATCTGGATCCGCCAGCCCTGGTCTTCGGTCAGGTGCCAGTGCAGCACGCTCATCCGGTGGTAGGCCAGCAGGTCGATGTAGCGCTTGACGAAGTCGACGTCCATGAAGTGCCGGCAGCAGTCCAGCAGCATGCCGCGCCAGCGGTAGCGGGGCCGGTCCGCGATCCGCACGGCCGGCAGGGTGACCTCGGTCACGGGCCGGGTTCCGGATTCGAAGTCGGCCGGCAGCAGTTGCCGCAGGGTCTGCACGCCGCGCAGCAGGCCGAGCGGTTCGGGGGCCAGCAGGCGGACCCCCTCGGGCGTGATCCGCAGTTCGTAGCCTTCGGGTGCCAGGGCCGGGTCGCCGCCGTCGGCGAAGGTGATCACGTGTCCGGCCCGCGGGGGGAAGTCGGTCTGCCGCGCGCGGGTCGGCATGCCGCCGGCCAGGACCTGGTCGAGCAGTTCGGCCGCCCAGCGGGCTTCCTGCGAGGTGCTGGTGACGACCAGGGCGGTGTCGGCGTCGAGTCGGAAGACGCCGGTTCCGCGTTCGATCTGTTCGGGCAGCGGGACCAGGTCCATCTCGGCCTGCCCGGCCGCCCGTGGCAGCAGTCCGAGGATTCCGAGCAGCATCCAGCGCAGCATGGCGTCACCTCCGTTTTCGGGGTGCCGATGGTACCGCGCAGGCAGCGCCGCGGTGCGGTTGCGGGTTGTGGTCCTGGTCCCGGCCGGGCGGTGGCACGGGTGCGGGCCGGGTGTCATTCGTGCGGGCGGTTCGCATCCCGCGGCCCGGCCCGCGGCGCAGTCGCGCGGCCGCGTCGTCCCCGGGGTACCCCCCCACCCATGTTCATTTTCCGCGCCAGTTCGCAATCGCGGTAGCGGGTAAACACCTGAAGCGCCCGTAACGATCGGTGCCGCAGTGGTTTACCGGATTTGTTTTTCCGCCGGCCCGGTCGCCGGAGGACCGCCCGGCAGGCTCAGCGAAGGAACCGCGCGACGTACGCCCGCCCGTTCCGCAGCGCATCGGCCGGCGTGTCCGCCGCGTCGCGCCGCAGCGTCAGCGACCCGCTGTAGTCCGACCGCACCAGCGTCCCCAGCAGCGCGTCGAGATCGACCTGCCCGCTGCCGTACGCGACTTCCTCGATCTGCCCGCCAACCTGCCGCACGTCCCGCAGCAGCACACCGCCCACCAGGCCCTCAAGCCCGCTCTTCGGCAGCGACAGGTCCGCCGTGTCCAGCGTGATCCCCAGCGCGGGACAACCAAGCTCGCGAATCACCCGGACCGCACCGGAGGTGGCCGTCGCGCTCGGCTGCAGCGTCAGCCGAATGCCCCACGCATCCGCCATCTCGCCCGCCCTCGCCAGTGCCTCGCGCACGAGCGGATCAGGCTGCTCCGGGTCAAGCCCCGCCGTCGCCACATGACAGGTCCCCAGCCCCATCTCACGCGCCATCCCCAGCGTCCGGATCAGGTGCTCCAGCCGGGCCTCCGCCCGCTGCGGGTTCGCCAGTCCGCGGTCACCATATGCCGCCGAGAGACCGTCCAGACGCAACCCGAGATCGCGGACATGCCGCAGCAGATGTCGCTGGGCACTGGGATTGAAGTCCTGCGGGCGCAGGTCGTCGCGCAGCGTCGAGACCGAACACTGCCCGAAACCGTCCCTCGCCGCCTGGGCGAAGGCCTGCTTCAGCGGGCTGCGGTAGCTTTCCAGCCAGGCCGACAGCGCCAGGTTGCTCATTCCGAATCCGAGAGCAGGTCGCGGGCGGCCTCGATCAGTCGTTCCATCGCGAAGGGCTTGTTGAGGTACTCGTGCACCCCGAGTGCTTCCGCGTACTGCCGGTGCCGCTGCCCCTGGTTCCCCGTGATCATGATCACGTAGGGCTTGTCCGAGGCCTTCTTGCCTTTGCGGAGCGCTTCGAGCACCAGGAAACCGCTCTTCCGCGGCAGCATGATGTCCAGGATCACCAGGTCCGGCTTGAGCTTCTCGGACAGGCTGACGGCCTTGTTGCCGTCATTCGCGCTTTCGACCTTGGCCGACGTCTCGTCAAGACACGCCTCGATCGACGTGACGATGTCGGGGTCGTCGTCGACGATCAGGATCGTTTTGCCATCGAACGGGTCGGCCATGCGCGCACTCCTTTTGTTTCCACCGCGGCAGTGTAGTATCGGTACAAGTATAGGACAATCACAGGTTTGGCGGGTTTCCCGACCCCTGAGGAGACGCTCGGATGAACACGACGCGACAGAACGTCCTGGTAGGTCTGTTTGTGCTGGTCGGCCTGCTCGGACTGGCCGGACTGATGGTGCTCTACGGGCAGGGCACCATCGGGATGGCCCCGGCCCCTCACGAACAGCAGGTCCTGTTCCCCCGTGCCAACGGTGTCACCCGGGGCACCCAGGTGACGATCGGCGGCCTCAAGGTCGGCTACGTCCGCGAGGTCACCTTCGCCGACCCGACCCTGCGCGACACGGGCATCCTCGTCACGGTCGCCTTCGAACAGCCTCTGAACCTGCGGTCCGGCGTCTTCGCGCGAACCGCCGAGCCCGGACTCGGCATGGGACGCCCACCCATCGAGATCTACCCCGGCGAACCCGACGGCGACCCGATCGCCGCCGACGCGATCATCCCCGGACGCATCGCCAGCGCCGTCGAGTCGCTGCTGCCCAAGGAGATCGTCGACACCGTCAGCCAGACCTCGCAGGAGATCGGCCGGGCCGCCAGCCAGTTGCAGCCCGTGCTCAACGACCTGCACCAGATCATGATGCGGCGCCTCCCGGCCGAGGTGGACAGCCCGGGCGGTCCGACCGGCAACCTGACCAGCGCCATCATCCGCCTGGACGACACGCTCAAACACTTCAACGAAATCGTCGGCGATGACACCTCGCGGACGAACTTCCGCGAAGCACTCGCGAACTTCAACCAGATGAGCCGCACCGGCACCGAGATCGCGGCCGAACTGAAGGAAGCCACCCGCCAGATCCGCAGCCTCGCCGACCAGGGCCAGGTCCTCGCCACCAAGACGACCGGACTGGTCGACACCGCCCAGGAGGCACTCGTGGACGGCAAACGCCGCTACGACGTGGTGGCCGACAACCTGAACCGCAACCTGACGCAACTGTCGACCGTGCTCGGCGACGCGCAGGTCCTCGTGCAGGGCGTCCGCAACGGAGAGGGATCACTCGGACTGGTCCTCAAGGACGACCGCCTGTACGAGTCCATGGTCCTGACCTTCCGCCGCCTGGCCGAAGCAACCACCGACCTCCAGGTCCTGCTCCGCGAATGGCAGAAGGGCAAGATCAGGGTATCGCTTTAGGAGAGGGAACAGGGAACAGGGAACAGGAAGAGGGAGCGAGGGAGCCAGGGAGCAAGGGAGCAAGGGAGCGAGGGAGCCAGGGAGCCAGGGAGCAAGGGAGCCAGGGAGCGAGGGTGCCCCACCCTTCGAGCAGGGTGCCCCATCCTGGAGCGAGCGCAGCGAGCGGAAGGGTGGGGGACTGTGTTCGGTCCCCCCCGACCAGACGTTTCGCACCATTCTCGGAAGCGGGTGGGGGACTGTGTTCGGTTCCCCCCGACCAGGCGTCTCGCACCATTCTCGGAAGCGGGTGGGGGACTGTGTTCGGTCCCGCACGACCAGGCGTCTCGCACCATTTTCGGAAGCGGCCGGGGGACTGTGTTCGGTCCCGCACGACCGGGAATCTCGCACCGTTTTCGGAAGAGGGTGGGGGACTGTGTTCGGTCCGCACTTCCCGACGTCTCTCGCACCCTTTCCGGCCCGTAGGGTGCGTCATCGACGCGGCAGACCGCGGTCACCTTCGACGCGGGCGCCGCAGGCGTCGATGCCGCACCGCCTGGCGCGACGCCCGCATCCCTGCCGCGTTATAAGCGCGGCCGCTTTCTGTCCCGCGGTACCTGTTCCCTGTTCCGGCCCGATGCCATACCCTCGTCGGTCGATCAGGTTCGTGGTCGCGGAAATGCGCCCGGTGCAAGGAGTCCTTCGTGTCGAACACTACCAGCAACCCGGTTCACCAGGTGACCTTCGTCGCCTTCCCGAAACTGTTCTTCGTCTGGCCGCTGATCGTGGTCGGGTTCCTGTTCTACTTCGTCGCGGCCGGGATGGAGCCGGGCGGCGGGGGGCTTGAGGTCCTCGGCTGGCTCTACATCGGGCTGATCCTGCTGGTGCTGCTGACGCTGGGGGTCGATGTGACCCGCAACCAGGCGATCGTCTGGGGCGTGCTGATCCTGGCGATCTGGATCGGCGGACAGTACCTGCAGGACGTCAAGGGCATCACGATCGTCGGCGACCTGTACCGCTGGCTGAACGGACTCGACGCCGAGTACAACCGCGGCTTCGGCCTGGCCGTCAGCCTGATGCTGCTGGTGCCGTTCATCGTCATGCTGATCCACTCGTACATGGACGACCGCTGGCGGATCACCCACAACGAGTTCGAACACTACTCCTTCGGGCGGATGAACGACTCCCTCGGCCGCGGCGCCAAGACGATCCGCACCGAGTTCCCCGACATCTTCGAACTGCTGCTCGGCATGTCCGGGACCCTGATCGTCTTCAACGCCACCGGCACCAAGGAACTCCGCCGCATCCCCCACATCATGTTCCTGCCGTTCGTCCGAACCCGCCTGAACAAGATCCTCGAACGAACCGCCATCACCGCCGCCATGGCCGAAGCCGAAGAAGACGACGACGATGAGGATGTGTGAGGAAGGGAGCGAGGGAGCGAGGGAGCAAGGGAGCAAGGGAGCAAGGGAGCAAGGGAAGGGAACAGCAGGGTGGGGACTGCCAGAGGGTCCTGCTGCGAACCAACTCGCGTTCCGGTTCCCTGACCTCGCTCCCTCGCTCCCTTGCTCCCTTCCTCAGAGCTTATGCCGAATCGCCCACAGGTCCGGGAACACGGCCAGGAACAGGCTCTTCTTGAGGAACTCGATGCCCGGTGAGCCGCCGGTGCCGTGCTTGTTGCCGATCGTCCGCTCGACCAGCTTGACGTGCCGGTAGCGCCACTCCTGCAGGCCCTCGTCGAAATCGGTCATCAGCTCCAGCAGGATCGAGACCTCCGGCTGGGCCGTGTACAGCGCCAGCAGCCCGGCCTGCACCTCCAGGTCCGGCTCGGTCGGGGTCGTCACGTCCTTCTCGCGCAGGCTGGCCGGGACCGTTACGCCGCGCGTCTCGAGGAAGTCGTAGAAGTGGTCGTAGATGCTCCGCTCGGCCAGGCGCCGCGCGAGCGTCTCGCGGGCCCCCGGGATGCTGCCGTAGTACCGCAGCGTGTCCGCCCGCTTGAAGCCCAGCACGAACTCGAGTTCGCGGAACTGGATCGACTGAAACCCCGAGGCCGTCTCG
Organism: Phycisphaerae bacterium; assembly: GCA_030428945.1. Taxonomy (GTDB): domain Bacteria; phylum Planctomycetota; class Phycisphaerae; order UBA1845; family Fen-1342; genus JAUIEC01. The sequence goes on from JAUIEC010000003.1 coordinate 35,433, forward strand.
AGCCGGTCCCGGAAACTCGTGAACGACATCGGCGTCATCGTCTCGAGGATGTCAAGCTGGCTGACCAGCGTCTTCATCACCGTCCGGCAGCGCTTGAACGTCGCCAGGGCACCGTACAGGTCGCCGTCCGAGAAGTTCGCCTTGATCTTCTCGAACTCGTGCAGCAACTGCTTGAACCACAATTCGTAGACCTGGTGAATGACGATGAACAGGTGCTCGTCGTGCTCCGGCGGCGTGCTCTTCGGCTCCTGCAGGGCCAGCAGCGTGTCGATCTTCAGGTACTCGGCATAGGTCAAGGCCATCTCGGACTCCCCGGCTACGCGGCCGACAGCAGGCGATAAAGCAGCAGCACCAGCAGCACCAGCACGATCACACCCGCCACGCCCAGCACCCCGGCCACCCAGCGGTTCTGCCGCCGTTCGCGGGCGACCGCATCCGCGTAGGGAATCGTCGTGAACGAGACCATCGTGTAGAGCGGCAGGTACCCGGGCACGAACTTGTGCAGCATCCGCTCGCCCCATTTCTGCCAGCGGAACAGGGCCGAGCCGGTGTGGTCGCGCATCTCGACGAAGTTTCGCAGCGCCAGGTCCGCGATCGCGTCCGCGTTCCGCTTGCGACTGCGGCTGTAGACCCGCAGGGCCGACGCGCCCGGCCAGAGTTCCTGCAGGACCGAGGACAGGGCGACGACATCCTCGAAGGCCGCGTTCATGCCCTGCCCGTAGAACGGAACGACCGCGTGCGAGGCGTCTCCCAGCAGGGCGACCCGGTTCCCGACGTGCCACGGGTTGCAGCGGATCGTCACCAGGTTGCCGGTCGGGTTGTCGCGGAAATCCTCCAGCAGGTCCGGCATCAGCGGGATCGCGTCGCGGAAGGTCCGCTCGAAGAACGCCAGCACCGCCTCGTCACCGGTCAACTGGTCGAAGCCGTTCGGCCCGACCAGCGGCAGGAACAACGTGCAGGTGAACGAAAAGTCCGGGTTCGGCAGGGCGATCATCATGTACCCGCCCCGCGGCCAGATGTGCAGCGCCCGCGGCTCCATCTGGAAACCGCCGTCCCTGCCGGGCGGGATCCGCAGTTCCTTGTACCCGTGCGGCAGGTAGTCCTGCGAATAGTCGAACCGCCCGTGAACCCGCAGCGCGTCGCGGACGGCCGAGAACGCCCCGTCGGCCCCGATCACCAGGTCGCTGACGACTTCGCTGCGACCACCGCTCTCGTCCTCGAACGTGACGGCCGGGCGGTCGAGATCGACCCGCTCGCAGCGCCTGGCGAAGTGGAACCGGACGTTGGCGTTCCGCTCGGCCGCCTCGACCAGGGCCTGGTTCAGTCCGCCGCGCGAGATCGAGTTGATGCAGCGGGCCGGGTCCTTGTCATACGGCTGGTAGGACAGGTCTCCGTCGGGGGCGTGGATCATCCGCCCGGCCATCGGCAGCGCCAGCGGCATGATCTCGTCTTCGAGCCCGATCCGCCGCAGCCCGTCGATGCCCCGGGCCGAGATCGCCAGGTTGATCGACCGCCCGCCGATGAACCCGGCCTGTCGCGGATCGGGCCGCCGCTCGTAGACCCCGATCGTCGCCCCGCTGCACGCCAGGTAGTTCGACAGCAGGGCCCCGCCCAGCCCGGCGCCGACGATCGTCACACGATGTTCCGCTTGCAAACCCGCCATCGGGGCAAGGATAGCTCAGGAGAGGGAGCAAGGGAACGAGGGAGCGAGGGAGCCGACAAGCGAGGGAGCAAGGGAACGAGGGAGCCAGGAAGCAAGGGAGCAAGGGAACGAGGGAGCGACGGAGCCAGTAAGCAAGGGAGCAAGGGAGCGAGGGAGCGAGGGGGCCAACGCCCGGGTGCCCCATCCTTTAGCGAGCGCAGCGAGCGGAAGGGTGGGGGACTGCGTTGGGCCGCGTGTTTCCACGGTCATTAGCGATCGCGGTCTGCCGCGTCGATGACGCACCCTACGGCCGCCAGAACTCGTCCAGGTCGCGCAGCCGAATGTCGCTGCGCTGGCGAAGTTCGCGCAGCAGCCAGTACTTGTGCCAGGCACTGAACAGCAGCAGGCAGCGCTCGCCCCGGGCGGCCCGGCTGCGCAGTGCGCTGTCGATCAGCGCGTAGTGCGCCTGGTTGCCGGCCTGCCACCCGCCGGGCCCCAGGTCTCCGTCCAGCCGCTCGGCGTAGGCGCCCAGCGCCTCGGCCACGAGCGCATCGTAGGCCGGCGTGTGCATGCCGACCGGATCGTCGCTCAGTCCCTCGGATTCGAGTCGCGTGGCCAGCCAGTCGAGCGCGTCGCGGGCGTCGCCGAAGCGCTGCGGTTCCTCGTCGGCCAGCCGGTCCAGCGTCGCCCGTCGGGCCCGGTCGCCGTCGGCGTCCCACGCGGCGCACGGGACGATCTCGAAACGCAGCTCGGCCGCCAGCGGAAACAGCACCTCGGTGTACTCGGGGAACTGGCTGACGCGCGGTTCGCGAACGGTGCCGTCGGCCTGGAACTCTCGCAGGGCGGTGTCGAGCCGGTCGGGCGGGATCTCGCACAGGACCACGTCCGGATCAATCGCCCGGATCATCGCTCGAAGCTGGTCCAGCCCGAACCGCGTGCTGGTCGCGTGCTGCCGCCCGATCGTGCCGACCACGACCAGTTCGTTCCGCCGGGTCGCCGGCGCCGTCCGCTCGCAGCCCCACAGCGGGAGCAGCACGAGAGCAGGCAGCAGCACCCGCAGGACGCGGTCGGAAACCATGGCCGGTCGGGTGCGTCGCAGGATCATCCCCTTGTGACCGTCCGGACCCCGGGGCGGGGCACGGGCTGGGCGGCCGGCGATCCGGCATGACCAGGCGCTGCGGACGCCCTCAGCCTTATCGTGCCAGGCGATAGATCAGGCACGACAGCGGCGGCAGGCGCAGGTTCAGCGACTGCGGACGGCCGTGCATGTCGATCGCATCGGTCTCGAGCGCCTCGGGGCAGCCGTAGCCGCTGCCGTGGTAGCGGACGTCGTCGCTGTTGCTGAGCAGGTTGTAGCGCCCCGGCACGGGGGCTCCGACGCGGTAGTTGTCGCGCGGCACCGGCGTCAGGTTGACGGCCACCAGCAGGAAGTCCTCGCCGTCCCGCCGCAGGTAGGTCAGCACCGAGTTCTCGGCGTCGTTCAGCTCGAGCCATTGGAAGCCGTGCGGGTCGTGATCATGCCGCCACAGGGCCGCGTGCTCGAGGTAGACCCGCCCGAGATCCTGCATGTACTGCTGCAGCCCGGCCCGTTCCGGGTGTTCCGAGAGCGACCAGTTCAGCGGGGCTTCGTGGAACCACTCGTACCACGGGGCCAGCTCGGTACCCGCGAACAGCAGCTTCTTGCCCGGCCGCGTGTACAGGTAGCCCAGCAGCGTCCGCAGGTTGGCGAACTTCTGCCAGAGGTCGCCCGGCATCCGTTCGAGCAGCGAGCCCTTGCCGTGCACCACCTCGTCGTGCGACAGCGGCATCAGGTAATGCTCGCTGTACTCGTAGACCATCGCGAAGGTCAGATCACCCTGGTGGTAGCGGCGATGAATCGGTTCGTGGCCGAAGTACACCAGCGTGTCGTGCATCCAGCCCATGTTCCACTTGAACGTGAAGCCCAGCCCGCCGTCGCTGGCCGGACGCGTCACGCCGCCCCAGGCGGTCGATTCCTCGGCGATCATCATCGCGCCGGGAACCTTCTCGTCGATCACGCTGTTCAGGTGGCGGAGGAACTCGATCGCTTCGAGATTCTCCCGGCCGCCGTGCTGGTTGGGGATCCACTCGCCGTGCTCGCGGCTGTAGTCCAGGTACAGCATCGAGGCGACCGCGTCGACCCGCAGCCCGTCCAGGTGGAACTCCTGCAGCCAGTACAGGGCGCTGGCGATCAGGAAGTTCTTCACCTCGGCCCGGCCGTAGTTGAAGATCAGCGTGCCCCAGTCGGGGTGTTCGCCCTGGCGCGGGTCGCTGTGTTCGTACAGCGAGGTCCCGTCGAACTGGGCCAGCGCGAAGGCGTCCTTGGGGAAGTGGGCCGGCACCCAGTCGAGCAGCACGCCCAGCCCGGCCTTGTGGCACTCGTCGACGAAGTAGCGGAAATCGTCGGGGTCGCCGAAGCGGGCGGTCGGGGCGTAGAAGCCGGTCACCTGGTACCCCCAGCTTCCGCCGAAGGGGTGCTCGGAGATCGGCATGATCTCGATGTGCGTGAACCCGAACTTGCGGGCGTGTTCGATCAGCGGGGCGGCCATCTCGCGGTAGCTGAGCGGGCGGCTGCCGTCGGGGGTCCACATCCACGAGCCCCAGTGAATCTCGTAGACCGAGACCGGCTGCCGTCGCGGGTCCTGCCGGGACCGGCGATCGAGCCAGGCCTCGTCGGACCAGCGGAAGTCCGACGTGTAGACCCGCGCCGCGGTCGCCGGCGGGCACTCGTACTGGTGCCCGAACGGATCGGTCTTGGAGAGGATGTGCCCGTCGCGCGTCTTGATCTCGAACTTGTACAGCGTGCCCGGCTGCAGCCCGGGAATGAACAGTTCGTGCACGCCGGAACTGCCCATCTGCCGCATCGGGTAGATCCGACCGTCCCAGCCGCAGAAGTCGCCGACGACGCTGACCCGCACCGCGTTCGGGGCCCAGACCGCGAAGGCCACTCCGCGGACGCCGTCGATCTCGCGCTCGTTGGCGCCCAGGATCTGCCACAACTGGTAGTGCGTGCCCTCGTTGAACAGGTGCAGGTCCGTCGGACCCAGCGTCGGCAGGAACCGGTAGGCGTCGTCCTGCTCCCAGGTCTGCCCGTCCTCGCCCTTGAAACGCAGCCCGTACACCAGCGGACAGGTCGCCCCCGGCAGGAACGTCTCGAACAGCCCGCCCGGCAGGGCCGGCTGCAGCGCGACCGGCGCCTCGCCGGCCCGCAGGAGTTCGACCGCCACGGCATGCGGGTGGTGCGTGCGGACGACGACCCCGTCCTGCCCGTTGCAGCGCAGCGGATGGGCTCCCAGCAGGTCATGGGGCGCGTTGCTGTTGCCGGCCAGCACGCTGGCGGCGTGGTCGCGATCGATCGGCAGGGCGGTGGATTTGTTCATCTGCGTGTCACGGGGCGTGCCGCCGGCCGACTTGCGATCGGCTCGCGGGGCCCGGGTGGAACCGTTGGACATCGATCTGACCTTTCCGAGGCTGGCGCGGGCGTCACGCCTCCTGGTATTCCAGCAGGATAAGTGAGCGCCCTTCGAGGTTCAATTGGCCCATTTCGGCGTAGCGCCGCCCGGGGCGGGCGGTATTGACCAGTTCCCGCCACAGGCCGGGCACCTCGACCGCCGGCAGGTGGAACAGCACGTCCTGCTCGCCGTTGTTCAGCAGCAGCATCAGGGTGTTGCCGACGATCAGCCGCCCGCGCTCGTCGACCTCGTCGGTCGCCCGACCGGCGATCATCATGCCGAGCACGTGCCGGTCGGGGTTCCGCCAGTCGCCGTCGTTGAACTCCTGCCCGTCCTCGCGGATCCAGGCGACGTCCTTGACGCCGTCCTCGGCGAACTCCTGCCCGCGGAAGAAGCCGCGGCGGCGCAGCACCGGGTTCTTCTCGCGGATCTTGAAGACCTCGATCGTGAAACGGAGCAGTTCACGCCGCCGCTCGTCGAGGTCCCAGTCGATCCAGCTGATCTCGTTGTCCTGGCAGTAGGCGTTGTTGTTGCCCCGCTGCGTCTTGCCCATCTCGTCGCCGGCCGTCAGCATCGGCACGCCCTGCGAGAACGCCAGCGTGGCCAGGAAGTTCTTCTTGATCAGTTCGCGGACCTCGTTGATCCGTGGCACGACCGTCGGTCCCTCGACACCCCAGTTGCGGCTCAGGTTGTCGTTGTGCCCGTCGCGGTTCGACTCGCCGTTGGCGTCGTTGTGCTTCCGCTCATACGTGACCAGGTCGTGCAGCGTGAAGCCGTCGTGACAGGCCACGAAGTTCACGCTTCCGTACGTGTGCCGTCGCGGACCCGAGTAGATGTCACTGCTGCCCGACAGGCGGTAGGCCAGTTCCGGCATCTGCCCGGGGTCGCCGCGCCAGACCCGTCGGACCGTGTCGCGGTACTTGCCGTTCCACTCGGCCCAGCCGTTCGGGAACTGCCCGACCAGGTAGCCGCCCTCGCCCAGGTCCCACGGCTCGGCGATCAGCTTGGTCTGCGCCATGATCGGATCCTGCTGGATCATCGCGAAGAACCGCCCCAGCCGGTTCACCGCGTGCAGTTCGCGGGCCAGCGCCGGGGCCAGGTCGAAGCGGAACCCGTCGACGTGCATCTCCTGCACCCAGTACCGCAGGCTGTCCATGATCAACTGGATCGTCCGCGAATGCAGCATGTTCATGCTGTTCCCGCAGCCCGTGTAGTCGGTGTAGTACCGCGGCTGATCCCGGTCCAGCTTGTAGTACGAGGCGTTGTCGGCCCCCCGCAGCGACAGCGTCGGGCCAAGCTGGTTGCCCTCGCCCGTGTGGTTGTAGACCACGTCCAGGATCACCTCGATCCCGGCACTGTGCAGCCGCTTGACCATCGTCTTGAACTCGGAAACCTGCTCGCTGCGCCCGCTCGTCGCGAAGCGGACGTCCGGCGCGAAGAACCCGATCGAGTGATAGCCCCAGTAATTCGTCAGGTTCTTCTCGAGCAGGTGCCGCTCGACCACGAACTGGTGCACCGGCATCAGCTCGATCGCCGTCACGCCCAGCGCCTGCAGGTGGTCGATGATCGCGTCCGACGCCAGCCCCAGGTACGTGCCGCGCAGCTTCTCGGGCACGTCCGGGTGTCGGATCGTCATGCCCTTCACGTGACATTCGTAGATGAACGTCCGGTTCCACGGCGTCCGCGGCGCCCGGTCGTCACCCCACGCGAACGACGAATCCACCACCACCGACTTCGGCAGAAACGGCGCACTGTCCCGCGTGTCCATCGACAGGTCCGCCTGCCCGTTCCCGATCTCGTACCCGAACAGCGAATCGCTCCACTGGATCGAGCCGTTGATCGCCTTCGCGTACGGATCAATCAGCAGTTTGTTCGGGTTGAACCGGTTGCCACGCAGCGGCTCGTACGGACCATGCACCCGGTACCCGTACAGGTCCCCCGGCCGCAGGTCCGGCAGGTACACGTGCCAGACCCCGTGCGTCCGCTCGCGCATCGGGATCCGGTGCGTCTCGCGGGCCCCGAACGGCTCGTCAAACAGACACAGGTCCACGCCGGTCGCGTTCTCACTGAACAGCGCGAAATTGACGCCCTCTCCATCCCAGGTGGCTCCGAGTGGATAGGAACTGCCCGGCCAGACCCGCATAAAACCTCCTCGTTCGCGTGCTTCCGGCAAACCCCGATACCCTATCGGCACCCCGCCGGCGATTCCGACCCGCCGACCCCGGCGAATCACCGTGGCATCATACCCAGCCGGACGCTGCGCCCAACCCAACCAGCCAAGGTCCCTCTTGACAGACTGTCGGAACTGTCGTAACGTCCAATCAATAATGGGTTTATGGCTTGTGCGCGCGGGGCGGCGAACTTTCCCCGCAACCTGGACGCACGATCATTCGATTCACTTCGTAGACCGATCAGCAGGGCGGGGCCCCGGGCCCCCGTCTCAACCCCGGTCCGGAGGAACGGCAAGCATGATTCGAACCTGCATCCTCGGCCTTCTGCTCGCGGCGGCGTTCACCGCCGGATGCGAACGGCCGGATGACGAACTGGCCGCCAACCCCAGCCTGGTCGACCCCGATCGCGACCACCCGGAGTCCGCCCCCGCCGTCACCAGCGTCCGCCCGACCTCGACCGCCAGGCGGCCGCCGATGACCGGGGCGCGGAAAGACGTCGCCTCGATCGCTTCCCCGCTCGGACCGCAGGCCCTCGCCCGCACCGACACGCCCGCCGGCCCGCAGGCCGAGGGACTGCCCGGCAGTTCCGGCCTGGTCGTCAACGAGCCCGAGCGGGCCCCCGGCTTCACCCTGCTGACCGTCCTGAAGGAACGCCGCGCCTTCCTGCTCGACGAAGCCGGCAACCGCGTGCACGTCTGGCATGACGCCGCCGCCCGCAGTTGGGAGTCGACCCTGCTGCTGCCCGACGGCGACCTGCTGGTCGTCGGGGCCATCCCGGGGAACCGCCGCCGCGGCGTGCCGGACGCCGATCGCTACCTCGAACGGATTTCCTGGCAGGGAGCGCAGCGCTGGCGGCAGAAGATCGCCGCTCACGACCAGATCGTCCAGCGGCCCGACGGCCGCGTCTCGGTCCTGAGCTACACGCTCCGCGACGATCCGGACGTCCACCGCGAGGCCCGGGTTCGCGACGACGTGATCCTCGTCCTGGACACGGACGGCAACGAGATCGAGCGGCACTCGGTCCACGACGCGGTCACCGCCTCGGACATGGAAGTGCTGCCGCAGGGCGCCCGTCCGACCGCCAGCGGGGCCGGGTGGGTCAACCTGTACAACAGCAGGTCGCTCGACTGGGGCACGGTCGCGGACGACCCGGCCGCGCTCAACCGGACCGACTGCGTGCTGGTCGCGATGGCCAACCAGAAGCGCGTCGGCGTGATCGACACTTCGGCCGGCCGGCTGATCTGGTCCTGGGGCCGCGACGAGATCGACGTTCCCGGCTCGGCCCGCTTCCTGCCGAACGGGAACGTCCTGGTGTTCGACAACGGGACCAGCAGCAATCGCTCACGCGTCCTGGAGGTCGAACCCGCTTCGGGCGAGATCGTCTGGACCTACGAGAGCGACGGCGGGCGGATCTTCTTCTCGGCCTCGCGCGGGATGGGACAGCGCCTGGGCAACGGCAACACCCTGATCACCAGCACCGACCAGGGCGAGGCGCTCGAGGTGACCCCGGACGGCCGGACCGTCTGGCGGTTCCTGACCCTCGCGAATCGCATGAACAAGCGCAAGCCCGTCGCGGCCGCCTGGCGATATGATGCCGACCGGGTCCTGCCCCTGCTGGAGAAGTTCGGCCCGGATGAACCGGCGGCGATGGACGACGAAGCCGCCGACGACGAAACGAACGAAGACGACTACGACGACGAAGAAGACGAGGTCTGATGCGATGAGGCTGTTGATCGGTTTCCTGCTGACGGGGGCGCTGCTGCTGGGCGGCTGCGACGGAAAGACGCCGGCCGGGACGGAGGTCGAGGCGGACGGGCAGTCCGAGGACGGCGGCAGCGATGCTGACCGCGAACGCGCCCGCATGCAGGAGATCCCCTACGCCGGCGGCAGCGAGACGGACGAAGGCGAAGAGGACGGCATCGACCAGGCCGTCACCGACTACGACCGCATGCAGCCCGGCTACACGCTCTACAGCATGCACATGAAGGCCGCCGCACGCCTGATCGACGAGCGCGGCAAGGTGGTCCGCGAGTGGTCCGATCCCGGCGGCCGGCACTGGGACAACATCGAACTGCTGCCCAACGGCGACCTGATCACCACCGGGGCCGACCCGGCCGACGTTTCGGGCATCCGCGACGAGGCCCGCTACGCGATGCGGCTGACCTGGGACGGTCAGGTCGTCTGGAAGAAGTACCTGCTGTGCCACCACGACATCGCGGCCGCCCCGAACGACGAGTTGATCACGCTGACGTTCCAGCGCCGCAAGGAACCGAGCATTCACAAGCAGATCGATCTGCGCGACGACATGATCACCCGCCTGACCCGCGACGGCGACGAGATCGAATCGCTCTCGCTCTGGGACACGCTCTCGCCGGCCCAGGAGATCTATCCGTTCAGCAAGACCCGGCCGACCAGCATGGGCGGACGGAAATGGGTCGACCTGTTCCACTGCAACTCGGTCGAGTGGATGGATGACCCGGCCCTGGCCGAGAAGGACCCGCTCTACCAGTCATCGAACGTGCTGTTCTGCTCACGGCACCAGAGCCGCGTCGCGATCATCGACATGGAAGCCAGGAAGCCGGTCTGGGCCTGGGGCGTCGACGAACTCGACGGTCCCCACGACGCCACCGTGCTCGACAACGGCAACGTCATGATCTTCGACAACGGCCTGACCCGCGGCTGGAGCCGCGTCGTCGAGGTCGATCCGCTCACCAACGAGATCGTCTGGCAGTACTACAACGAGCGCGACCGGCAGGCGGCCGAAAAAGCCACCGGCCTGGTGGCGCGGACCAACGACAAGGACCGGGCCTTCTACACCAAGAGCAAGGGCTCCAACCAGCGGCTCGCCAACGGCAACACGCTGATCTGCAACTCGGACCAGGGCGAGATCTTCGAAGTCACCGCCGACGGCGACGTCGTCTGGCGCTACGTCGCCCCCGAACGCGTCACCCGCAACGGCCGCGAAATGCGCTCCGCCTACGTCCGCGCCTACCGCTACGACCGCGATTTCATCGAGGGCCTCGGCCTCACCGGCGAGTGAGATGGGAAGGGTCGGGGGCTGCTCGATGCGCTGCCACGCGGTGCGGCATCGACGCCTGCCAGGTCCGCGTCGGACGCGAACGCGGGCTCCCGCGTCGATGACGCACCCTACGGCGCGTGATGCGTTCACGCGCGAACCACTGCGAGGATCGCAGTGGCACACATCCACCGTTCACTTCCTGCGGCGGCACGCTTCAACCGTTTACTTCCGCCGGTCGCATCAGCGGCAGCGCCAGCAGCGCGATGCCCAGCCACAGGCAGATCACGCCGCCCACGGCCGACACCCCCGCCTGCGTCTGCAGGTACTGGGTCAGCAGCAGCCCGCCGCAGGTATACAGCCCCAGCGCCACCAGCGGCCAGGCGATCCGCTCGGCCGGTCCCGGCAGACGCCGGCGCCGCACCGTGCGACCGAACAGGCAGTCGGCACACCCGCGCCGTCCGTCCAGCAGGCTCCCGACCGACTTGCCGGCCACCCCGCACCGCGGGCACACCAGCGGCGAGACGCCGCGGTCCGGCAGTCGTCGCAGCAGCAACTGGTAGGCTTCCGTGACGGCGATGAAACGCCGGGCGGCCGCCGGGCCGGGATTGACGTCCGGATGCAGTTGCTTGGCGAGCCTTCGGAAGGTCCGCTGCACGCACCGTCGATCCGCACGTTCATCAAGCCCGAGTCGACGCAGGGCCTGGGTGGTGGAGAGGAGACGCATACGAATCGACTCCGAAGTGACTGGATCGGCTCGCAACACTATATCTGCATCGGCCGCGATCGAACCAGCACGTTCTCGGATTTTCGATCGCCTGCATCAGCGAGGACCGGGAACCGGGGTGGCTACTGCCCCGGGTAGATGATCAGCCGGTCGTGCACCAGCAGCGCGACATCGTCGGTCCCGTCACCGGTCAGATCGCCGGCCAGCACTTGGTGCGGCTCGCCCCCGCGGTCCGGTTCGTCGCTGAACCGCTTGCCCTGGAACACCTGGAACTGCAGCGCCACCCGCGGGTCACCGCCCGGCTGCGTCAGCAGTTCCAGGAACGCCCGCCGGATGTCGACCACCACCAGGTCACGCACCGCGTCGTGATTGAAATCGCCCACCACGCAGTCCGCCAGCCAGACATCCTTCAGATCGCTGACGTAGGAGGCCACCTCGACCAGCCCGGACGGCGGCGTGCCCGGTTCCAGGATCGCCAGCTTGCCCGCGTCACCCAGCAGCAGCCCCGGTTTCTGATCGATCCCCAGCCGGATCGGGCGCATCGTCGGGGACTCGAACGTACCGACCGGCATCGTCCGCGTCACCGCGTACGTCCCGCCCGCGCCACGCTGCATCACCTGCAGACGACCACGCCGCCGCTCGTAGACCGCGATCGTCGGATTCCCGCCACCGCCGGCCAGCACCGCCAGTCCCCCCAACTGGGCCTCGCCGTCATCGGGGTTGTACTGGTCGACCACCGTCCAGCGGCCACCCTCGATCCGCAGCGAGCGGGCCCGCTTCTCCTGGGCCACCACCAGTTCGTCCAGCCCGTCCCCGGTCAGATCGGCCAGCGCGTGGTTGTTCCACTGCGCATCCGACACCAGGCTCTCACGCGCGTCGCGACCCGTCAGCGCCTCGAAACTGCCGTCGGGCTGCTGCAGCCAGGTCAGCGGCCCGGAGAACGCCACGAATACCAGGATGTCATCACGCCCGTCCTGGTTCAGGTCCGCGACCCGAATCCCGGCCGGATCGTCCTTCAGCTTCTCGATTTCCCAGCCGGTCTGCTCGACCCCGTCGCGATCGAGAATCTGCACCCGCGTCCGGGTCTCGTCCTCATGCTTCTCGCGAACGATCGTGATCAGCCGCGACTGGCCGCCCAGCGTGGCCAGCGTGCCCGCCAGCGGATCGCCCGACAGGTCCAGCGGCCGCGGATAGGTCAGCCGCCCGTCCCGGAAGCTGCTGATGCCGATCGCCTTCTCCTTCGGACTGACGATCAGCAGGTCGCCGGCCCCCTCACCGTCCGCATCCCCGATCGCGATGCCGGTCGCATCGGCCAGGCCCGGGAAGACCTCGCCCGGCAGCAGGCCGGTCGGTCCGCCGCGGAACAGCACCATCTGGGCCGACTTGCCGTCCAGGGCCACCACGTCGTCGAGCCCGTCCCCCGTCACGTCGCCGATCGCCAGCGGCCGCTGGCGGGCCTTCCCGCTGACCGGATACGAGTACAGCAGCATCGGCCAGTCGGTCGCCCGGCTGGCGTCGAGGTTCTGCCAGCGCAGTTGCCGCAGGCGGTTGGTCGAGGATTCGACGCAGTACAGTTCGTCGCCGCCTTCCGCGCCGGCGGCCACCGTGATGCTGCGAACCCGCGGCAGCCGCAGTCGCTGCATCGGACCGATCCCGCCGTTCTGATCCTGCAGGAAGGCGACCATTCCGAACGTCTCGTCGTCCAGGCTCATCACCAGGTCGTCGCGCCCGTCCGCGTTCAGGTCCGCCGTCAGCAGCAGCAGCGGCTGCTCGAGGTCGTGCATCAGCCGCCGCGGCTTGGCCAGCCGTCCGTCCGGCTGCTGATGAAACAGCAGGATCTGGTTCTCGCCGCGCAGGGCGACATCGGTCCGGCCGTCGCCGTTGTAGTCACCGACCGTCAGCCCGCCGCTGCGCGGGTCTCCACCGGGCGCCCGGTGCGCGATCGGGGCGTCGAAGCCGCCGCCGGCCTTGCCCGGCAGCACCACCAGTTCGCGCGGCTCGCCGAAGTAGACCAGGTCCGGCCGACCGTCACCGGTCAGTTCCGCAATCTCCAGCGATTCGATGCTGGCCGCCACCGGGATGTTCGCCCGCCGCATCGTTCCGCGATCGAGGATTTCGTTGTCGGGGTCGGATTCGTCGATCGCCTCGGCCGGCGTGTCCGTCTGGTAGAACAGTTCGATCCGGTTCTTCCAGCGGTTCCACAGCGCGATGTCCGCGCGTCCGTCCATGTCGAGATCGGCGATCCGCATCTGCCGGATGCCGCTGTCGATCTTGTAGATCTGCATCGGCCCGAACCCGAAGTGGGCGGCCAGTTCGTTCGGCGGATCGGACCCGTCCGCTCCGGCGGCACCCAGCAGACAGACCAGCGGCAGCAACCAGCAGCTAAGCATCACACAACACTCCATGCCTCGAAGACCCGAGCCGGTAGTGTACTTCATTCACCCGCCACGCGGGCCCAACGGTGAGCTTCCGAAAAACCTTGCCAACCGCCACCACCGACCCCCATCATGCACCCGGGGCGCGAGTGAGCAAGTAAGCAAATGAGCAAGTAAGCAAGCGAGCAAGTAAGCAAGCGAGCAAGTAAGCAAGTAAGCAAGTAAGCAAGCGAGCAAGCGAGCAAGCGAGCAAGTAAGCAAGTGAGCAAGTGAGCAAGTCACCAGGTGTGCAAGCACGTATGCACCGGAGCAGGCGAGCAAGCGAGCATGGCAACTTTGCGCAGCAGCAGGTCAAGGGGAGCAGGCAGGCCATGACGGTTCGAACGGATGAGGTGAGAAGCGGCGCGCGGGCGAAGAAGTCGCCTGAGCCGAACGTGCCCGGGACGCATTCCCCTGTTCCCTGTTCCCGGTTCCCTGTTCCCTCGCCGAGCCTGCGAGGCGCCAACCCATGACCACTGCCCCCGAGGTCCGGCCGCTCGAATCCGACGCGGAGTTCCAGGCCCTGCTGAGCGCCGAGTACCAGAGCTTCTTCGGCTTCGGCCAGCCCGCCAGCGTGCTCGAGGGCTGGCTCGACTGGATCGGGCGCGACAACCTCCGCGTGCTGGTCCAGGACGGGCAGGTCGTCGGCGGACTCGGCCTGCTGCACTTCGGACAGTACTTCGGCGGACGCAGCGTGCCCTCCGTCGGCATCTCGGTCGTCGCCGTCGTCCCAGAGGTCCGCGGAACCGGGGCCGGCAAGCACCTGATGCAGCAGACCGTCCGCCAGATGGCCGCCGACGGCGCCCCGCTCAGCGTGCTGTATCCGTCCACCTGGGCCTTTTACCGCCACGCCGGGTACGAGCCGGCCGGGGCCCGCACCACCTACGAGTTCAACCTCCGCAGGCTCGGCGCGACCGACACGACCTGCCGCCTGCGGCGGATCGGCCCCGAGGAACGCCGGCGGGTCGAGCCGATCTACGAACAGTTCGCCTGCCACCAGACCGGCCTGGTCGCCCGCACGCGGATGAACTGGCAGAAGATCTTCAAGGGCGAGCCCGAGGACGTGTTCACCTACCTGGTCGAAGGCCCGGCCGGCCCCAGCGGGTACCTGGTCTACACCCACCAGGAAGTGCCCGACAAGCCGTACCGGATCGACATCCGCGACCTGGTCTGGCTGGACGAGTCGGCTGGGCGGCGAATCCTGGCGTTCCTGCACCAGCACGGCGTGCTGGGCGAGTCGGTCCGGTACGACGGGGCCCCGGTGGACCCGCTGCTGGCGCTCTCGCGCGTCGAGAATCAGAAGATCCGCTACAACCACTACTGGATGCTGCGGATGCTCGACGCCCGGGCCGCCCTGACGGGACGGGGCTACCCGGCCGGGGTGGCCGGCGAACTGCATTTCGAACTGGAGGATCCGCTGCTCGAACAGAACCGCGGGCGATTCGTACTGCGGGTCAGGGACGGGCAGGGCGAGGTTGCCGACGGCGGCACCGGGCAGATCCGACTGGGCCCGCGCGGCCTGGCACCGCTCTATACCGGGCACCTGCCGCCGGAAGACCTCCGCCGAATGGGCCTGCTCGAAGCGGACGATGCCTCCTGCGGGCAGGCAGCCGCGATATTCTCGGGCCCCCGCCCATGGATGTGCGACCGATTCTGAACGTCGGGGGAGCGGGGGAGCGAGGGCAAGGGAGCGAGGGAGCTAGGGAGCAAGGGAGCAAGGGAGCGAGGGCAAGGGAGCGGGGGAGCGAGGGAGCTAGAGCACGGGAGCGAGGGAGCTAGGGAGGAAGGGAGCGAGGGAGCTAGGGAGCAAGGGCAGAGCGTGCTGGGATTCGCGCGCGGGTTGGGGTGTGCCACGTCATGCTGGCAGTGCGTCGTCCCGAGGCGGCGGCAACAGGGGAGGAGAGGCAGGGGCGGATCGGCCATTCGCGCAGCACCCGCCAACGCGCGCGGGTCCCGGTACCCTCTGCCCCTTGCTCCCACGCTCCCTTGCTCCCTCGCTCCCTTCTGACTAGAGTGACTGATTCACGCGCGAGCGGACCGTCGGCTGGCGCAACGTCAAATGCAGTAAAGGTTTGAGTGCAACATGGCTGACCGCAATTACCTGACGATCGTGTCCGGACTGCCCCGCTCGGGCACCTCGATGATGATGAAGATGGTCGAAGCCGGCGGCATCCCCGTCATGACCGACGGCAAGCGCGTCGCCGACATCGATAACCCCAAGGGCTACTACGAGTTCGAACCGGCCCTGCGGACCAAGACCGATCCAAGCTGGCTCCGCGACGCCCCCGGCAAGTGCGTCAAGATGGTCTACATGCTGCTGAAGGACCTGCCGGTCACGCACTACTACCGCGTGCTCTTCATGCGGCGCAACCTCGACGAGGTCCTCGCCAGCCAGAAGAAGATGCTCGACCGTCTCGGCAAGAAGGGCGGCGACTTCACCGACGAACAGTTCCGCGACCTGTTCGTCAAGGACACCAACAAGTGCATCGCGATGCTCAACGAACTCGAGCACTTCCAGTACATCGAAGTCGACTACAACGAAATGCTCAACAACTCCGGCCCCCTCGTCACCAAAGTCAACGACTTCCTCGGCGGTGACATGAACACCGAAGCCATGGCCGCCGTCGTCGACCCCAGCCTGCATCGGAATAAGGCATAGGGAAGGGAACAGGGAACAGGGAACAGGGAACAGGGAATCCCTCTTCCGATTCTCCATAGGCGAAACGCCTGTGTTCCACGGCCGCCTTTTCGCCCGGCAGTCCGCGAGCCCGGCCCGAAAGTCCGCGAACCCGTAGGGTGCGTCATCGACGCGGCCGCCCGCGCTCGCATCCGGCGCGGATGCACCAGGCGTCGATGCCGCACCGCGTGGCAGCCCCGCCGGCCGGTGGGGTCGATCCGCGGGGAGTGGCAGCCCCGCCGGCCGGTGGGGGCAACCTGCGCGGAGAACACACTGCGAAAACCGCAGAGGCACACGACTCCTGCGTGTGCTCCCCCCAATACGCAGAAAGGGCACGCGAGCCGGTCTGGCCCGCGTGCCCCTTGCTTGCGCTTCGGACGCGTTACTGCAGCCGGGCGCTCCAGTTCCCCAGCACGTTCCCGACCTGGTCCTCCGAATACGTCCCTTCGACGAGGCCGTTGGCGGTCGGGCGGCCGACGTAGATCCCGACCGGCAGGCCGAACTGGTCACCGTTGTCGACGAAGGTCAGCGTGCCGTCGTCCGTGTTGACCGAGCCCGAGAGCTGGAACTGGTTGCCGCTCCAGTCGCTGACACCGATGATCGAGGCGTCGCCGCGAAGCTCGATCGCGAAGCTGTGGTCCGCCCCGCCGCCCGTCACGCCGCCCGAGTAGACACCCGTCACCAGCGTCAGCTCTTCCTCCTGCGGGTTGCCGGCGTTGTCGTTGCCGCCACCGTTCGGGGCCGTCTCGTTGCCGCCCGGCTGCTCGTTGGTCGGCGCGTCGGTCGGCGGATTCGGGTTGTTCGCACCCTGGTTGCCACCCTCGAACGCCGGCGGCAGCTCGGCACCCTGCAGGGCGTCATCCTGGAACAGGCTCACCACCGTGTGCAGGTGCCGCACGTGGATCCCGAAGTTGTTCGAAGCCGCCGCCGTCCGGTCGGCCCGCAGTTCACCATCTTCGCCGACCGTCACGATGATCTGGACCGTCCCGGCGTTGTTGGCCGCGATGACCTTCCCGCAGCGGACGATCGCCGAGCCGCTCGTGCCCGGCGTGGTCGGGGCCTGGTGCTGGAAGCTGTCGACCGTCGCCGGCGTCACCTCGCGGGTCCGGTCGAACGAGCGCCGCGCCGTGATCGTGCCGACGAAGCTGGTCGCCTGCGGGACCGTCTGACCCGGGATCGTCTGGATGAACTCCTCGACGTCGCCGGGGAAGCCGGCCAGGCCGATCTCGTCACCCAGCACGACCGCCTCGGCTTCGGCCCGGCTCGCCAGCGGCAGGATCGTCGAAACCTCCTCCTTGGTCGTGAACAGGCCGACATCCGGCGAGGTCAGCGGATCGCCGGTGTAGTCCGGGTGCTTCATCGCCCGCAGCAGCTCCAGCACGCGGCCGGTGCCCGACTGCACGGCCAGGACGCGCGTCACGGGGAAGGGCTGCTGGCTGAGCACGGCATCCACGACGTGCCCGTTGGTGGCCAGCAGACGAGGTCCGACCGCGAAGGCGGTACCGATCGTCACGTAGCCGGCGCTGGTCTGCTGCGGGTTCTGCTGGTCCGGGACGGCCAGTTCGACCTGCACGAGGTAGGTGCCGTCATTCATCGCGGTGAACGAGTCACGGGCCTCGGGGCAGGAGGTGCTGGCCGGGTCGAGGCTGCTGCCGCGGTCGACGACCTCGCTCTCGGTCATCGGTTCGAGCAGCATCTCGGGGTTATCGGTCGGGCAGCCACCGGCCAGGACGCTGCTGAAGGCGACCAGCGTGCCGAGCGCGGTGTGCTGCAGGCGGCGAAGGGTCGGGCGGTTGGCGGTCATCAGGGTTCGGAACATCTCGGCGTCCTCCAGCAGTGCCCGGCGGGCGATTCTCGTGAGCGACGTCCCCATGACCGTCGCAACAGGAGGACTTAGGCCGCGGCCAGCGCGGATCTGACAGGAAAATGGTCAGTTTCCGGTCTTCCGGACAGCGGAGGCCGCGGCTGTCGCCCCGGCAGGTGGGCTGTGCCACGGCTCCTGATCGCTTGAGCAGTGTCTTCTCCGCGCGAGTTGGCCTCCGCCGACCGACGGGGCTGCCACGCGGTGCGGCATCGACGCCTGGTGCGTCCGCCTCGGACGCGACCGCGGGCGGCCGCGTCGATGACGCACCCTACAATCGACTTCTCCGCGGTGTGTGCGCGGTTCGATCCATCAAAGCCCCTGATCGATCGCGGCCAGGGCCTCGCCGCATCGCATCGGCAGGTGCACGTCCGCGATCGCGGTGATCGGGGTCGGGTCCGGGTTGATCTCGATGACCCGCGCGCCGCCGGCCCTGGCGAAATCCGCCAGCGAGGCGGCCGGCTGGACGACGCCGCTGGTGCCGATCACGAAAAAGACGTCGCAGGCTTCGGTCGCTTCCTGGGCGGCTTCGAACGCGTCGGGCGGCAGCATCTCGCCGAACCAGACCACGCCGGGTCGCAGTCTCTGCCCGCAGTCGCAGCGCGGGTCCGGGCCGAGATCCTCCAGCGTCTGACGCTCGTGCCCGCAACCGGTGCAGCGAACGACATCAAGCCGGCCGTGCAGTTCGATCACCTCGCCCGAGCCGGCCCGATGGTGCAGGCCGTCGACGTTCTGCGTGATGATCGCGACCCGCTCGAAGCGCTGCTGCCAGGCCGCCAGGATCTCGTGCCCGCGGTGCGGCCGGACCTCGCCCAGCTTCGCCCGCCGGGCCCGATACCAGTCCCAGACGAAGCGCGGATCGCGGGCGAACGCCTCGGGCGTGGCCAGGTCCTCGGGGCGGAACTTCGTCCAGACACCGGTCTGCGCATCGCGAAAGGTCTCGACCCCGGACTCGGCCGACATGCCGGCCCCGGACGAAACGGTCACGATCCGCGCGCTACGCAGAATGTCGACCACCCGCTCGATCATCACCGTAGAGCATCCCGCCGGGCAGCGGCGCGGGCAAGCGCGATCCAGGGAGCGAGCGAATCGACGTGGCAGGTGTGCCACCGCTCGTGAGTTTCTTGAGCAGTGTCTTCTCAGCGCCGCTTGACCCCACCGGCCGGCGAGGCCGCCACACTCCGCGGATCGACCCCACCGGCCGGCGGACCTGCCACGCGGTGCGGCATCGACGCCTGGTGCGTCCGTGTCAGACGCGAGCGCGGGCTGCCGCGTCGATGACGCACCCTACGGCTTCACGGACCTTCGGGTGAACAGGTGCAGGGGTGGAGTGAAGGGCCGGCCGCGCGAGGAGGATGTGTGCCACTGCTCAAGAGACTCTTGAGCAGCGTCTTCTCCGCGCGCTACGTCGCATCTTGTTCGCGGGAACCGAAAGGACCTGGGAGCGAGAAGGCAGCCGGGCGGGCGCCCTCCTTCACTCCTTCACGTCTTCACCCTTTCACCGGTCAGGCCGCCGCGTCGAACAGCCCGCCGACCTCGGCCGGTCGCGAGAAGGGATCTCTGTGCTTGCGCTGTGCATCAGGCTTCGGCCCCTCGCTCGAACGCGCGCCGGGCCTCTCGCTCGAACGTGCGCCAGGCCCCTCGCTTGAACGAGCGCCGCCCTCCGGTTGCGGGCCGGCCGATGCCGTGACCTCGTCGCCACCCTCACGCTGCTGCGCGGCAAGCTCGGCCTGCGCTTTCTGAATCTCGGCCGCGGCGGCCGCCGCCACCGCGCGGTCCTGCCCGGATGGCTCGGCCGGCGCCAGAGCGGCCGCCCGGACCGTCTGCATCTTCTGGATGGTCGCGGCCGGGTCGCCTTCGACCGGCGAGGTGTCAATCTGCACCTCGCCGCCGATCGCGTAGCGCTTGCCGTCCGGTCCCTGCTGGTATTCGTAGGTCGGTCCGCCGATCGCGTACGAGCCGGCCGCCGACAGGTGCGCCTGTTCGTGCTGGCGGACTTCGCGGTCGCGCTCTTCCAGCGACTCGACCTGCTCCTGTTCTTCCTCGGTCAGTTCGCCCGGTTCGGTCGCGTCCTGATCATCGTCCGCCTGTTCGTAGGCGCCCTCGGCCTGCGCAGGCTGCGGCTGGGCGGTCGGACGATCCGGCTCGGCCAGTTCCGCGAGGGCGGCCGGGCTCAGTTCGACGGTGTCTGCGGTGGCCGCGGTCCCACAGGAGGGGCAGTCGGATTGTCCGCAGTCGCAGTTCTTCCCGGCCGGCTGCGGTCCGCTGGCGGCGTCGACGCGGGCGGCGGCGCGGGTCAGCGCAGCGCCGGCGCTGGTGGGATGAAACGCGCTGGTCAGCAGTCCGGTCACGGTCACCGTCGGCACTCCACAGTTCGGCCGGGTCAGGATCGGCTGTTCCGGTGGCCGGCATCAGCAAGTTTCGGATTGTCCGGCGCAGGCGGCCAGAAAGTTGTGGAGTCGTGCGGCGCGATGTCCTATAATGCGGCCCACCGACAAGGATGTTGGGTAGTTCATGCGTATAGGAGATACGCCATGTCCGCTGCGCTGACCTTCTGGAAGCGTGTTGAAGACCTCTTTCGCCCGCGGGCCCGCCTGCTGAACCGCAACGAGACCGGACGCATCGGCTACGCCGGCGTTTCGCTCGATCCGCCCGCCAAGCCCGAGGCCGGGAACGGCTCGTCTCTCGCGCCGTGGTCGCGCTGGGGCGGGCGCCATGCCGAACTGCGCGAGAACTTCCTGAAGGTCTCCGAGTCGCTCGACCAGTTGCACGAACGCCTGCAGCGCGGCGAGCAGCGCGATACCGAAGTCGGCGACACCCTCCGCGACATCCGCGCCTCCCTCGAATCGCTCACCGGCCAGCAGGCCCGCCAGCACGAACTGATGGACCAGATCTGCACCCGACTGGCCGAGATGGAATCACGTGGAAACCGCATCGCCACCGCCCTGCAGGAACTCCCGGCCGCCCTCCGCGCCCAGGCCGACGCCGTCCAGGCCGTCGGCGGGCAACTCGAGGTCAGCCGCGAGACCGACGCGTCGCTGCGGGATTCGCTCAACAGCTTCGAACGGGCCGCCAGCGAAATGCGCGAATCCGGGGCCGTCCAACTCGAAACCCTCTCGCGCCTCCAGAACGCCCAGGAGGGCAGCCGCGAGGAGCTCGAGTCGGCCCTCAAACGCCAGAACCGCCGCTTCCTGTGGGTCGCCGGAATCTCGACCGTCCTCAGCCTCGCCGCCCTCGGCCTGCTGGTCGCCAATCTGGTCGCCACCGGACTGCTGCCCCTTTCGCGGATCTTCTCGACGGCACCGTAGCCAGGCTGCCGCCGGCCGCCACGGTTGATCCGCGACGGCCGGCCGATTCCCGATCCGGCACGGTCTACGCTACGATCGTGCCATGAAAATCGGTCTGGCACAGCAGAATCCCCTCGTCGGCGACGTGAACGGCAACGTCGCCCGCGTCCTCGAAACCGTCGCCCGCGCCCGGGCCGCCGGCCTCGATCTGGTCGCCTTCCCCGAACAGACGATCCTCGGCTATCCCGCCAAGGACCTGCTGATGCGCCGCGACGTCGTCGCCGCCAACGTCAGCGCCGTCGAGCGGATCGCCGCGGCCAGTGACGGAATCGGCATCGTCGTCGGCTACGCCGAACCAAACGACGAAACCCCCGGCCGGCACCTGTGGAACACGGCACTGCTGTTCGAGAACGGCCGGCGACTCGGCCGCTGGCGGAAGCGCCTGCTGCCGACCTATGACGTCTTCGACGAAAGCCGCTACTTCGAACCGGCCGGCGGACAGCCTCCGATCGTCTTCCGCGGCAAGCGGATCGGCCTGAGCGTCTGCGAGGATCTGCTGTTCGACGAGGCGATTCTCGGCTGGCCGCGCTACGACTGCGACCCGCTGGTCGAGTTGACTGCCCTCGGCGTCGACCTGCACCTGAACATCTCGGCCTCGCCGTACGCGGTTGCCAAGCCCGCCTGGCGGGCCGGACGCTTCGCCGAGGTCGCCCGCCGCGCCGGCGTCCCGCTCCTGTACGTCAACCAGGTGGGCGGCAACGACGACCTGGTCTTCGACGGCGGCAGTTGCGCCGTCGATGCCACCGGCCGCTGCTTCGCCCGCAGCCCGAACTTCGTCGAGGACCTGCTGATCGTCGACCTGGACGATCCGGACGGCGGCAGCGTGGCGCCGGACCGCGGACAGATGGACAACATGCACGACGCGCTGGTGCTCGGGCTGCGCGACTACGTCCGCAAGTGCGGATTCGAGTCGGCGGTCATCGGCCTGTCGGGCGGGATCGACTCGGCCGTCGTCGCCGGCCTGGCCGTGCGGGCCCTCGGTGCCGACCAGGTCCTGGGCGTCGGCATGCCAAGCCGATACAGCAGCGACCACTCGCGCAGCGATGCGGCCGACCTGGCCGAGCGGCTGGGCATCGCGTACCGCGAGATCGCGATCGAACCGATGCACGCCGCCTTCGGCGCGTCGCTGGCGACGACCTTCGGAGATTCACCCGCGGGCGTTACCGACGAGAACATCCAGGCCCGCACGCGCGGCACGCTGCTGATGGCACTGTCGAACGAACTGGGGCACCTGCTGCTGACGACCGGCAACAAGAGCGAACTGGCCGTCGGCTACTGCACGTTGTACGGCGACATGTGCGGCGGGCTGGCGGTCATCAGCGACGTGCCCAAGACGCAGGTCTACGCACTCGGACGCTACATCAACCAGCGGGCCGCCGCCGAGGGAAGGCAGCCCCCGATCCCGGAATCGACGCTGACCAAGCCGCCGTCGGCCGAACTGCGCCCCGACCAGCACGACCAGCAGTCGCTGCCACCCTACGACGTCCTGGACGAGATCCTCGAACGCTACGAGGAGCGCCTCGAAGGCCGCGCCGAGATCGTCGCCGCCGGCTTCGAACCGGCCATCGTCGACCGCGTCCTGCGACTGATCCACATCAGCGAGTACAAGCGCCAGCAGGCTGCGCCGGGCATCAAGGTCACCTCGCGCGCCTTCGGCTCGGGCCGCCGCGTCCCGATCGCCAAACGCGACCTTCAAGGGTGAAAAAGTGAAAGTGTGAAGGAGTGAAAGGGGCGGCGCTGCATAGCTGCCTCGCGCGCTTCCCTCTCTCACCCGTTCACCCCCTCAGTGACTGAGGGTCCGCGGCAGCCGCAGCACGCTTCCGCCGGCCACCGCGACACGCTCGACGTGCCCCGTGACCTGGTTGCCGTGCGCGTCCATCAGGACGTGCGCGTGGATCGACGTCCCGGGATGCGTCAGCTTGCCGACCGAATCGCCCGCGTAGATGCCGACGACCTTCGCCGCCGTCGGCTGATCCGCCTCGTACCGCCAGGGCTGCTGCGCGGCCGTCAGGTCCGCCCCCGGCCGCATCGGGCACTCGCCGTTGATGACATGCACCTGCAGGTCCGTGCATTCGCCGACCACGACGAACGGAAACGGCGTGGCCGGATCGAGCCCGTTCTCGCGCGCCGCCTTGCTGATGAACTGCTCCAGTTCATCGCCGCGCATCGCCAGGTCGATCGGCACGTCCGTCCAGTCCTCCACGTACGCGACCGCCAGCAGCGCGGCGCCTTCCGCGGAATCCCCCGCCGGTCCGTCGACCCGCAGCGCACCGCCCGCCGGTCGCGCCACCCACGCCTGCCCGTCGAGAATCGTGATCTCGCCTTCCAGTCCGGCCAGCGCGCCGACGCCCACCGCGCCCGGCCGCTTGAGCACCTCTTGCAGGCTGACCTGCGAGACGGCGTTCGCGGCGCCTCCACTCAGCACGTCGTGCATCAGGCCGTACTGATGCACCTCGGTGCGGCCGGTGGTGCATCCGCCCAACAGCGAACCCAGCACCATCGCCGACGCCAGAGTCGAGATCCCCGGTCTCATGTCATCCTCCTTCGCATGTTGTGGTTCGGCACAGCGGTCACGCGGGACATCCGCCCGCGGTCCGCTGCCGTGTTCAAGCTCGTTCAGGGGGTCAGCCACGCGGTCGCGCGCGCCGCGACCCTCCATCCCTATTATGACACCGATTGATCACCAGGGAGACCCCGTCCGGGCTCCTTTGCGGGCGGGCTTGCGGGCCGGTCAGCGCATCTGTCGGAACGCGGCCCAGTCGGCCAGGTCGCGGTCGGCGACGCGGACGGGTCGAATGTCGCGGATCTTCCATTCCGCCTGGTCCGGCTCGAACCGCAGATCCCAGACCGAGGTCAGCGGGCGCCGAACATCGCGGGCGGTCAGCTCGGCATAGTAGGTCAGCCGCGCGACGAATCCCTGCGCGTCGCTGTCGGTCACGACCGTCTCCGAGCGCCACAGTCGGTGCACCTGGATGTTGCCAAGCTGGGCTCGGACGAATTCGCCGAACCCGGTCGCGTCCATCCGATCGGCCAGGAAGTCCGCGTGCAGCGCATCCACGACCGGCTGCGCGTCGCGGGCCAGCAGCCCACGCTCGATCGGACGCATCACGAGGATCGCCCGCTCCCGGTTGGTGACCACCACCGCCTGCACCAGCAGCAGCGCCAGCGCCACCACCAGCCCGATCAGCAGCGGACGGGCCGTCCCGCCCTGCCGCCAGCGGACCAGCAGAAAGAACAGCACGACGAACAGAATCCCACCCAGGACAGGCAGCGATTCCAGCAGAATCCAGGTCACGGTTGCCATGCACTTCTCGTGGTTGCCCGGCCGGCGGGTTTGGCCTACCTTCGCTCCCATGAACCTCGCGGGCAGATTTATCGTAATCGACGGTCCGGACGGCGGTGGAAAGAGCACCCAAATTACGCGCCTCAAGCAGGCCATCGAGGATGCCCACGGCGCCTGGACCTACGCCAAGGACCCCGGCGGAACCCAGATCGGC
Source organism: Phycisphaerae bacterium (assembly GCA_030428945.1). Classification (GTDB taxonomy): domain Bacteria; phylum Planctomycetota; class Phycisphaerae; order UBA1845; family Fen-1342; genus JAUIEC01. Next base: position 60,255 of record JAUIEC010000003.1, read on the forward strand.
GACCGCATCCGGCACGTCCTGCTCGATTTCGACCTGTCCGAGATGGACCCCCACTGCGAAACGCTGCTGTTCATGGCCTCGCGGGCACAGCTTGCCGCCGAGGTGATCCGGCCCGCACTCGCCGCCGGACACACCGTCCTCGGCGATCGCTTCATCTCCGCCACCTGCGCATACCAGGTCGCCGCCGGATTCCCCCGCGAAAAAGTCATCGACCTCGGACACATGGCCGTCGGCGACACCTGGCCGGACCTGACCATCATCCTCGACGTACCCGCCGAAATCGGACTCGAACGCGCCGGGCGGGCCCCGAAGAAAGCCCGTGGCCGCAGCGGCCCCGCCGGCCAGATGGACATGTTCGGCGATGCCCAGGCCGATGCGATGGAACTCCGCCCGCTCGAGTTCCACGCCCGCGTCCGCGAGATCTTCCTGCAACTGCCCCAGTTCTACCCGCGCCCGGTCGAGGTCATCGACGCCACCCGCGACGAAGCCACCGTCACCGCGGACGTCACGGAGGTGCTCCACCGTGCATTTCCGTGAGATCCGACACCAGGACCGGGCCCTCTCCCTGCTCCGCCGCGCCCTGACCAGCGGCCGCATGCACCACGCCTGCCTGTTCGACGGACCGTCCGGCGTCGGCAAGGAGCGCACCGCCCGCGCCCTCGCCGCCCGCCTGCTCTGCCACGACGACAGCCGCGCGGCCGATGACGAAGCCTGCGGCACCTGCGATTCCTGCCGCCTGCTCGAAACCGAGAACCACCCGGATCTGCACATCGTTCATCGCGGCCTGCACAAGTTGCACGCCGATCGCAGCGTCCGGGCCGGCAAGGGCCTGTTCCTGTCGGTGCACGTCATCCGGCAGTTCCTGATCGAACCGTCCAGCAACGCGCCGAGCCTCGGCCGGCGGCGCGTGTTCATCATCCGCGACGCCGAGAGGATGAACGAGGGCGCGCAGAACGCACTGCTCAAGACGCTCGAGGAACCCCCCGGTTCCGCCTGCCTGATCCTGGTGACCGCCCACGCGCAGCGCCTGCTGCAGACGATCCGGTCCCGCTGCCAGGCGATCCGCTTCGACTGGCTGCCGGACGAATTCGTCGCGACCGAACTGCAGCGGCAGGTCAGCGCCAGCCCGCAGCAGGCCGGCGCACTGGCCAGCCTCAGCCAGGGCAGCCTCGGCGGGGCCCTCGGCTGGTACCGCGCCGACCTGCTCGGTACCGTCGCCGCCGTCGCCGAACTTCTCGAGCGACTGCCCGGCCCGGAAGCCTTCGCCAAACGTTGCGTGGACCTGGCCGGCGAACTCGCCGTGCGGATCGCCGAAGCCGAGAACCCGCCGGACCCCGACGAGAAGCCCAAGAGCCGCGGAAAGGCCGCCGCCAACGTCGAGACCGACCAGTTGCGCGACGCCCTGCGACTCGTGCTGCTGACCCTGGCGATGCTGTTGCGCGACGGATTGAACACCGCCACCGGCCGCACCGCCGTCTTCCCGCAGCACGCCGACGCCGTCGCCGCCCACGCCGGCCGCCGATCGCCCGATGAACTCGCCGACCAGATCGAAGCCGTGGCCCTGGCCGAACAGATGCTCGACCGCAACGTCGCCCCCCAACTGACCTGCGAACGCGTCGCCACCGCCCTCGGCGGCGTACAGGTACGCATGGATGTGGTTTAGCCGGCCAGCAGGATGCAGGTAAGCACGTGAGCAGGCTGGCAGGGGCAGGCGATCCGGTTGCCTGCGCCGGTCGCAACCGCGACGTGTTGCGCGGATCCCTTCCCTCAGCCCCCCAGGGCCGTCAGCCGCTCGACAATCGTCGCCCGCGTCGGATCCCCTTCCGGGAACTCGGCCGCGATCGCCGACAGCAGCGCCCGGGCCTCGTCCAGCCGGCCGAACAGCACGTGCCCCTCGGCCAGGTTGTAGCGGACCCGCCAGTCGCCCGGATTCAGTTCGAACGCCCGCGCTGCGTGCCGCCACGCCAGTTCGCGGTCGCGGTGCGCCACCAGGGCCGACACGTTCAGGTGCGCCTGCCAGTCGCCGTCATTCAGTCCCACCACCCGCTGATACATCCGCAGGGCGTCCTCGTTCTGACCGCTTCGCGCATACGCATCACCCAGCGTTCGCAGCAGGCCCGGATCATCCGGCCGCAACGACGCCGCGCGCTCCAGCAGTCCGCGGGCCCGCGGCGCCTGTCCGATCTCGACCAGCCTGGCGCCGAGCGCGTGCAGGGCCCCCGGATCGTCCGGACGCGCCGCGACGCCCGCCTCCAGTTCCCCGAGCGGGACCGCCCCCGGGGAAGCAGCCAGTCCGCCGAGCAGGCGCTGCGCCGCGCGGTTCGTCGGATCGAGCTGGATCGCCTGCTGCAGGAACTGCCGGGCCGTCTCCCGTTCGCCACGCAGCAGGGCGGCCTGCCCGCGCAGCCCGAGCAGTTTCGCCGTCCGCGCCGTCCGCCGCAGCCCGCGCTCCAGGGCCGCATCCGCCCGCGCGACCAGCGCGGCCCGCTCGTCCGCGCCGGCCCGCTCCGCCAGCCGCAGCAGCGTGTCCGCAAGACCGATCTGCAGTTGCACGTTGTCCGGATTGGCCGGCGCGTCGTGTCCGAACAGCGCCAGGTTGTCATGCCACACCGGGTTGCGCGTCACGGTCCGCGCCGTCAGCGTCACCAGGAGCGCCACCGCGACACCCGGCAGCAGGCGCCCCGGCACGCGCCGCGTCAGCCAGCGGGCCACCACCAGGCACACCAGCGCCGACGGCCAGTACGCCAGGCGCTCCGCCAGCGCGACGCCGATCAGCATCACGCTGTTCGAAACCAGCACGTAACTCGCCAGCAGCAGTCCGGCCAGCAGGCCCGCCCGCCGCCAGCGTGCATCGCACGAACCCCGCAGCAGCGCCCAGCCCAGCGCCGCCGCGGTGACCAGGCCGAGCAGCGTCATCGGCCCCGGACCGGCCGCCGGGTCGAGCGTCGCCAGCCCGTAGTCCGCCTGCAGGTGCAGCGGAAGCAGCGTCAGCCGCGCGTAGTGCCCGAGGATCGTCAGCGGCCCCAGCAGACGGGTCACGAGCGACACATCCGGACCGGCCAGCGGATTGAAGAGCGGGTCGATCGCCCCCGCCCGAACGAGGTGCCCGTCCAGCGCGTGGTACCGCAGCGGAAAGTAGATCACCAGCGGAAGCAGCAGGCACCCGCAGCGCGCGGCCCAGCCGGTAGCCGCCACCCGCCCGCGTTGATCGTCACGCGCCAGCGCCGCGAGCAGGAACAGCAGCGGGAAACAGATCGCCGTCTCCTTGGCCAGCAATCCCAGCAGGCCGCACAGGCTGGCCGCCAGCCAGTGCCGCAGCGTCAGCGGTGCCCGACCCAGCAGCACGATCATCCCCCCGGCCAGGAAGATCGTCGCCAGGATCTCGGCCCGCCCGACCAGTCCGGCCACCGCTTCCACGTGCACGGGATGAACGGCGAACAGCAGCCCGCCCAGCAGCGCCGCCGACGGATCACGCAGCAGCCGCCAGCCGAGCAGCCAGACCAGCGCCGCGGCCAGCGCGTGCAGCAGGACATTCGTCGCGTGCAGCGCGGTCGTGCTGAGTCCGGCGACGGCATGGTTGAGGGCGAAGCTGAAGAGCGTCAGCGGGCGATAGAGACGGTCGCGGGTCGGCGAGACGAACGCGGACGAGTCAGGCGCTGCGCCCCACCAGTCCGTCAGCCAGATGCCGGCCGGGTCGAGCGACCGGACCCGCGGGTTCTCGGCCACGATCGGCACGTCGTCGTAGGCGAACTGGTGACCGAGCGTGTTGGCGAAGGACAGGGCCGCGCACGCGACGACCAGTCCGACGTGCCAGCCCGCTGGCCGGGCGTCAGCCGCCGAGCCCGTCATCGAGGACCACGTTGTTGTATTCCAGCAGCGTGCCCTTGGCGTTTTCGAGTTGCACCAGGCCGATGTTGTAGTCGATCAGCACCTGCAGCAACTGCCGGCGGGCGTTGGCAAGCTGTTCGATGTTGGCCAGTTCGGTCTCGAGGAAGCTGGGGTTGATCCGCTGGGTCCGGGCCTGCAGCGCCCGCAGGTTCCGCGAGGCCGCCCGGACGGCGACCAGCGACGGCGGAAGCTGGCGGTAGCGGAACATGATCCGGCGGATCTCGTTGTTGACCTCGACCACGACCGAGTCCATCGTCTGCTGGAGCGCCAGCACCGTCTGGCGTTCCTGGCGGCGGGCCCGCTGGTAGGCCGCCCGCGGGCCGCGGTTTCCGATCGGCATCGAGAACGCGATCCCGACCGTGTACGAGCGGAAACGGTGCCTGGTCATGTCGTCGAAACCCTGGTCGAAGTTCGTGCCCAGGCCCGCGACGTCGTAGTTGAACGTCAGGTCGAGTTGCGGCAGCGTGCTGTTCTTCGCCACCCCGGTCTGAATCCGGGCCGATTCGATCCGCTCGCGGGCCTCGGCGATCTCGGCCCGGTGATCGAGCGCCGCCCGGACCTCGCCGAAGTGGTCGATCGCGACGGCCGCCGCGAAGGGCGTCTCGACCGGGATCAGTTCGACATTGTCCGAGTGCAGCAGTTCCGGGTCGTTCAGCACGTTCTTGAGGGCTTCCTCGGCATCCTGCACCAGCCGCAGCGTCTCGATGAACTCGACTTCCCGCGTCCGCCAGCGCGACTCCGAGTTGGCCACTTCGACCGGCGTCGCGTCGTGGTCCAGCCGCTGCTTCATGCTGTTGTAGGTCTCGAAGGTCTGCGCGACCGAACCGGCCACGATCGCCGTCGTCCGGCGGGCCTGCACCAGGCTCCAGTAAGCCTGCTCGACCGCCAGCAGCGTCTCGCGCACCCGCCGCTCAAACGCCCGCCGGCTGATCCGCAGGTCCGTCTGCCGCAGGTGAATCTGGGCCCGGTTCACGTCCAGCCCGAAACCGCGCAGCAGCGGCTGCGACAGCGTCGCCCGGAAGTTGGCCGTGTACGACGGGTTCAGCGTGGCGAACGCCAGGTCGGTCTCCGAACGGATCTGGCCGAAGCTGACCTCGGCCTGCATGCCGCTCGGCAGCAACTGCCGGATACCGGTCCGGTAGTTGCGCGTGTCGGACTGGTTCGCGGCCAGTTCCACCGCCGTCGGCTGATCGTTGTTGGTCCAGCTACCTTCCAGGAAGAAGCTCGCGTCGAAGGCCGCCTCGGCCTCGACCAGTTGGGCCGCGCTGATCGCCGGGTTCTCGGCTTCGATGCGGATCCCGTAGTTGTTCTGCAGCGCGATCTGCAGGCATTCCTCGAGCGTCAGCGAACGCTGCACGTCCCGATCCAGGTGCGTCAGGTACTCGAGCGCCTTCTTGATGACCCGCTCGTACTGCGTGACGATCCGATCCTCGCGGGCCGTCTGCTTCAGCGCTGCCAGCCGGCTGGCGAAGTTCTGGGCGGCATAGGACGGGTCGGGGATCTGTTCCAGGATTTCGTTCGGACTCGGCGGGACCAGCACGTCCGGCTCGGTCAGCAGCGCCTCGCGGGCCGTGTTGGAACCGCCGCCGACCGGGCGAATCGTCGGCGCGGTGCGGGTCTGGCGGGTCACGGTCGCGGCGTTGCCGGTGTCGGCGGAGGAGGTCCCGGTCAGGTCGCGCTGCATGCGCTCACGATACGCTTCGACCGTCTGGCCCGAGGCCGCCGTCGGCGCGGGGCCGCTGGTCGCGGCGTGCAGGACGAACAGACCCGTCAACAGGATCACGACTCGCCCGGCTGTCAGCTTCTTCATCGTCCACTCCGCGCCCGATTGAACCTGCGGGGGCGATCCTAAGAAGGCCCCAGATACGTGTCAATTCCGGGCCCCGCCCGCCCGCCGGCACGCGCGTCGCGCGTCGCCGGAACGGACCATGGAAACTCCGGACGGGGATGGGCCGCGGGTCCGCCGGGCCGCCACGGCTCGTGCCGCCGATGCGCGACGGCGGCCGCGTGGCCCGGTCGATCAGCCTGGATGAGCGCAGAAAAATGGGCCGGAGGTCAGGACGTGCGGGGGGGGACACGTTCGCCGACTCATTCCGGCCCGAGGATTCGTTCCCTCGTGAGCACAGGTCCGCAGCACGAGAGCAACTGGGGATCCGGGATTTGAACCCAGACTAACTGATCCAGAGTCAGTCGTGCTACCGTTACACTAATCCCCACAAGGTCCGAGGGAAAGTGTAAACGCGTTACATCGCGGGGGCAATCACCAGTTCAAAACTTCCCGGCCCTCATCGCTGCCGCCCGTGCAACGCGTCCCGCACCCCGTCCCCGATGAAGTTCAGACTCAGCAGCGTGACCGACAGCAGCACCCCCGGAAACACCAGCAGCCACCAGTCGAACCCGTGCGGACTCAGCACCCGCACCCCGTCCGCCGCCAGCGATCCCCAGGTCGCCTGCGGGGCCTGCACCCCGACCCCCAGGAAACTCAGGAACGACTCCTGCAGAATCGCCTGCGGAACCGTCAGCGTCGCGAAGACAATCACAGGTCCTATAATACTGGGCAACAGGTGCCGCCAGAAGATACCGAGCGTCCCCACCCCCAGCGCCCGGGCCGCCTCGACGAATGCCTGCTCGCGCAGGGACAGCACCTGCCCGCGTACCACCCGGGCCACCGACAGCCAACTGACACCCCCGATCGCCAGCGCCAGGACGATCAGACGGGCCGCCTCCTTCCCCAGACCCGGGAGGGCTTCCAGCCGCGGCGCCAGCCCGACCGTCAGCAGCATCACCAGCAGCAGCGACGGCAGCGCATACAACAGGTCCACCAGCCGCATCAGCGCCCCGTCCAGCCGCCCCCCGTAATACCCCGCCACCAGCCCGTACACCGTCCCCAGTACGATCGCGATCGCCGCGGACAGAATCCCGAGCGTCAGCGACAACGCCCCGCCGTACAGGCTGCGGGCCAGCATGCTCCGACCCAGTTCGTCCGTCCCCAGCGGCTCCGCCCAGGTCGGCCCCTGCCGGGCGGCCGACAGGTCCGCCGTCCGCATCGCCGTTCGCGACCAGCCGAGCGACAGCAGGCAGGCGGCCGTCATCGTCACCAGCACGACCAGGCTGACCATCGCGGTCGGCTGGCGTCGGAAGCGCTGCCAGGGAGTGCTGCGAACGATCATCCGGAAGCCGCTCCCACCCGGATCCGCGGATCCAGCACCGCGTACAGCAGATCGACGATCAGGTTGAAACCGATCAGGAAGACGCTGTAGATCAGCACCGTCGCCAGGATCAGCGTCTGGTCGCGATTGTTGATCGACTCCACCACGTGCGTGCCCATCCCCGGAATCGCGAAGATCCGCTCCACCACGAACGAACCGGTGAAGATCGCCGCCGCGGCCGGTCCGAGGTAGCTCAGCACCGGCAGCAGCGCATTCTTCAGGGCGTGCTCCATCAGCACGGCCTGCTCGGACAGTCCCTTGGCCCGCGCCGTCCGGGCGTAGTCCTCCTGCATCGCATCCAGCAGACCCGCCCGCGTCAGGCGGGCGATGTAGGCCGCGTACGGCAGCGCCAGCGTCAGCGCCGGCAGGAAGATCTGGCTGACCTGCCCCCAGCCGCCGACCGGAACCACCCGCAGCCACAGACCGGCCACGATCAGCAGCGCGGCACCGGTGACAAAAGTCGGTAACGAAATCCCGATCAGCGTCAGCCCCAGGCTGCAGCGATCCACCCAGCCGTGTGGAAAACGGGCCGCGATCAGACCGGCCGCAATCCCCAGCAGCACCGCGAACGTCAGCGCGAACGTCCCGAGCTGCAGTGAAACGGGCAGCGCGTCGCCCATGATCTCGCGCACCGTCCAGTCGGGATACTGGTGGGCCGGCAGGTCACCGGTCACCAGCAGCCGATACGGCCACGTCCAGAAATAACGCTGCCAGAACGACTGGTCGTAGTTGTAGGCCTTCAGCTTCTCGGCCAGGACTTCCGGCGGCAGTTCCTTCTCACCGGCCGCGAAGACTTCGCCGGGCGCCTGCGAGATCAGGACGACCGTGAAGAAATAGATCACAAAGACGAAGATCGGCAGTGCCAGCAGGCGGTTTCGCGCGTATATAAGCATGAAGGCGACTTAGGTCTCAGATTCCGGAGGAGGACAGGAGTTCATGTCGAAGGCGCCTGCCTATCTGCAGTTGGCGCAGGCCGGTGCCTGCGCCGTGGCCACGGTGCAGCTCGAAGAACTCCTCTACTCGATGGATGTCGAAGCGATTCATCGGCAACTGGAAGATTACCTCTCCGCGACGCCCGGGACCACGCTGATTCTCGACCTTCAGCATGTCCGGGCTGTTTCCAGCGAACTGATCGGCGCCGTCCTGATGCTTCAGCGCCAGGCCCGCGAAGGCCGCGGCGCGCTTCGACTCTGCGGCCTCGACGAACGCGTCCTGCACATCTTCCAGCTTTCGCGCGTCGATACCACTCTCGACCTCTATCCCGATGTCGACACCGCTCTGGCCGTCACCCCCGACAACGCCAGGGATACCACCGAGTAGGCGGGCGGCCGCACCCCCGATCTCGCGACCCGGTGCACAACTTGTTACTTGGTCACGTGCTTACTTGCTTACTCAGGGGCTTTTGCGTTCTGACGCAAAAGCCTCTTATGGGCACAGCGGGCCGTGTTCACGCAGCCCTCGGGCAGTTGCAGCCTGGCAACCGGGCGACCGCCGACGAGATGCTCGCGGACGATCTCCGGCACGTCCTCGGGCGTCAGGAAGCCATACCAGGTGCCCTCCGGATAGACCACCGCGCAGACCCCGTGCTCGCACTGATCCAGGCAGCCGGCCCCGTTCGGACGAATCACCCGCGACAGCCCGCGCTCCTTCAGCGCGGCCTTGAACGCGGCCCGCACCGCCGCCGCCTGCTTGCTGCTGCAGCAGCCACGCGGATGTTCCGCGGCCCGCTCGTTGGTGCAGATGAACACGTGACGCTCGAATCCCGGCATGGCCACCTCCCGGCCCGCGAAGCGGCTTCCGCCCGCGGGCCCACAATCTGCTCGCGGCCGCCCGGAAAGGGAAGCTGTTCGCCGGAAAAAAAACGCGACGCCCGGCGATCCGCATCCCGCGCCGCCGCCGCCCGCCCGGTTCTACAGCGGATACCCCAGGGCCTCCGCGTGGTCGCGAACCAGGTCCGCGACCTCCGATCGTTCACGCTCGGACAACTGCCGCCCGCGGCCGATCGCCGCCTGGTTGATTTCGCTGGGGCGCCTGGCCATCACGCCCGGGTCGCCCAGGCCCCCGAACGCGTTCCGCGGCGTGCTGAAGTCGAGCATTTCGGGCCGGTACAGCAGGCCCAGTTCCGCGCACAGTCGCGGGACGGACATCTCGGGTTGCAGCACCAGGTCTTCGTACCGGATCGGGGGCTGTTCGATCGTCTGGGCCCAGGAGAGGAAATCGCACCAGTTGCGGGCCGCCCAGCGGACGATCGTCAGCCGATCGGGGAAGTAGGGCAGGTCCCGCCAGCGGATCTGCAGCACCCGGCCGATCCAGTTCGTGTTGAACCGCAGCAGCCGGATCGTCGAGGCGGCCGTGTCGTAGGGGTGTCGGATCAGCAGGGTGGTCCGGTCGGCCGCGGCGGCCCGCAGGTCGCGCAGCAGGCTGGAACTGTTCCAGGACACCGGCAGCGGGGCCCCGGTCCGCCAGGTCTCCTTGGCCACCAGGCGGGTAAAGCCGCTGGCGGCGGTCAGACGCTCGAGGAAGCGGTGGTAGGCCGAATGCCCGCCCCGAAAGGGTGGTGTCGTGCGGGCCAGCCCGATCTCGTGCTGCAGGCGGCGGTGGAACCGGTGCATCTTCCAGGTCGGCATGGCCTCGAGCGCCAGGTGCGGCTCGCTGAGCGAAAGCACGCCCGGCAGCCCGGCCAGGAGGTAGCCGACCAGGGTGGTGCCGCTGCGGGGCGGCCCGATCACGTACGAGGTCGTGACCGGATTCGAGTCTTGGAAGTCGCTGCGCGGAACCATCTTATCGAAACGGTAGGGCGAACCGATCCGGGCCGCAAACAGGCCGGCCCGCGTTGACACCCGTGCGATGTTCAAGAATGATAATGGTTTGATTATCGAAATCGCCGCACCGCGCCTGTCGGGTCGTCGATGAACAGGGATGGTGAATCCGGATGAGTACAACATTGAAGCGTGTCCGCATCGCGGGCACCGGCTCCTTCCTGCCCGGTGACCCGGTCACCAATGACCGGATCGACGACGTCCTCGGGCACCTGACCGATGCGCCGCCGCGGGTCCAGCAGTTCGCCCGGACCGTCTGCAGGCGAATGCTCGACCAGAGCGGCGTCGAGTCGCGACACTTCGCGATCCACCCCGAGACCCGCGCGCTGACCCACAGCATCGCCGGACTCGCCGAACCCGCCGCCCGCAAGGCCCTCGAAATGGCCGGCCGCCAGCCCGAGGACATCGACTTCGTCCTGATCTCGAGCTCGACCTACGATCGCGGCACCCCGCCGACCTCGGTCCTGCTGCAGGAACGCCTCGGCATCGACGCCTGCGCCGAGATGGAAGTCCACTCGAACTGCTCCGGCATCGGCAAGTGCATGCAGGTCGCCTATGACGCCCTCCGCGTCGGCCGCTACAAGACCGCCCTGGTGGTTTACTCGCAGCTCTCCAGCGCCTACCTGCGGGCCAGCTACTACAACCAGGCCAAGATGAACAAGACCCAGGCCGCCCTGCGCTACATCCTCGCCGACGGCGCCGGCGCGGTCCTGCTCGAAGCCGTCGACGACGACGCAGAGAACGTCCAGGGCGAACTGCTCGGCACCTACATGGAAAGCATCGGCGGCAAGCTGCCCCCGGCCATGATGTGCGGCGGCGGCGTCGAAGACATCATGGACTCGCGCAACCCGATCGAATCCGTCTACCAGGAAGGCAAGCACCACCTCGACCAGGACTTCTCGGCCGTCAACAGCTTCGCCGGCCCGCGGCTCTTCGAGGGCATGCTGCGGATGTTCAAGACGCTCGAGGTCAAGCCCGGCCGGGATGTCGACCACTTCGTCTGGTCGATCCCGACCATGCAGCTTTTCCACGACAACGTGCCCGGGTACGTCGAGGAGATGGGCATCAAGGCCGAACAGCTCCAGTTCCGGGCCGCCCGCAGCGGCTACTGCGGCGGGGCGTCCCTGCTGATCCACTTCGATGACCTGGTCCGCGCCGGCGAACTGCAGCGCGGACAGACCGCGGTCGTCTACTCGGTCGAATCCAGCAAGTGGATGTCGGCCGGCTTCTACCTTCGCTGGTAACGCCGATGTCCTCGTCACCCGCACAGCAGCCGCAGCCGCCGCAGCCGACCGCCCTCGACGCGATCCCGCTGACCGTCCGCGGAATCGTCTACGCGATCGCGTTCCTCGCCATGATCCTGATCGTCGTGCCCTACGGCGCCAGCCGCTTCGAGGTCTACTTCCCGCAGTGGCACTTCGTCCAACTGCCGGTCGCCGTCCAGTACATCGGCTGGGCCCTCTTCGCGATCACGCTCGCGATCTACCTGACCGCCTCGTTCCACCTGATGTCCCGTGGCCGCGGGGCGTACGTCGAATTCGACCCGCCGAAGGAGTTCGTCGCGACCGGCATGTTCCGCTGGTGCCGCAACCCGATCGCGTTGTGCGTCGTCCTGATGCTGCTGTTCCTCGCGATCGCCAAGTCGTCGACCGGCGTGCTGCTGCTGTTCCTGGTCGCCGCGCCGCTGGCCCACGCACAGGTGGTCCTGCTCGAGGAACCGCTGCTGCGGCAGCGCTTCGGCCAGCCCTACGAGGACTTCCTGAACACGGTCCCGCGCTGGATCCCGCGACCGCCGCGTGCGGACGCTCCGTGACGGCCGTCATCACCGGCGCCACCGGCTTCCTCGGCGGGGCACTTGCCCGCGAACTTCTCGAACAAGGCACGCCTGTCCGCGTCCTCGCCCGCCGGCCGGAAGCGGCCGAACCCCTGAAACAGCTTGGAGCCGAGGTCCACGCCGGCAACCTCGAAGACGCCGCCAGCCTGTGCGGCCTGATCGAAGCCGGAGATGTCGTCTACCACTGCGCCGCGCGGGTCGACCTGTCGGGCCCGCTCCGCGACTTCGAGCGGACCAACGTCGAGGGAACCCAGAACCTGCTCGACGCCTGCCGCGACAACCAACCCGGTCGCTTCGTTTTCGTCAGCTCCGGCGCCGTCTACGGCGCGGCCGCGTTGAACGAGCGCGTTTCTGCCGACCGCATTCCGGCCGAGCCACTGGCGTACAACTTCTACGGGCGAACCAAGCGGGCGGCCGAGCAGCGCGTCGAGGCGGCGGCGGCGCGGGACGGCTTCGATTACGTCATTCTCCGCCTTGGGTTCCTGTACGGCGTCGGGAATCGTCCGCTGCTGGACCACGTCGAACCGCTGATGCGCAAAGGCCGTTACGTGCTGATGGGCAAGGGGAAGAATCGGATCGCGACACTCGACATCGCCGACGCTGTCGCGGCCACGATTGCCGTCGGCACCCACCCGGCCGCGGCCGGCCGGACCTACGACGGCGCCAGCAGCGAAGCGGTCACGCAGCGCGAGTTCTTCGCGGCCACGGCCGAGGCGCTGGGCTGTTCGACTCGGTTCCGCGACATCCGCCTGTCGCTGGCCCGCCCGCTGGCCCGCGTGGCGGAGTGGACCTGCGGCCTGCTTGGCCGCCCGGCCCCGCTGACGCGGGCGATGGTGGACCTGCTCGGCGCCGACCAGCAGATCGACAGCAGCGCGATGCGGGATGAACTCGGCTGGGAGCCGAAAGTCAGCTTCGCGGAAGGGATGCAGCGGATGCGCGAGTGGTACGCTGGGGAGGGAGCGAGGGAACGAGGGAGCCAGGGAGCGAGGAGAGAGTGAGCGAACCGTGCCACTGCGCAAGAGCTCAAGAGCAGTGGCAAAACCGCCGGCCTGGAAAAGGTGGGGGACCCATGCCCGGTATCCGGCTCTCGGTTCCCAGTCCCCCCGCCGGTTCCCGGTTTCGGTCTTTCTCGCTCCCTGGCTCCCTCGTTCCCTCGCTCCCTTCCCCTTGACTCTCCCCCCGCGCCGCGCGAGCATCCACACGGGTAAACCACCGCGAAAGGCACCATGGCCAGGCATCCCAACATTCTGCTGATCGTCGTCGACTGCGCACGGGCCGACAAATGGCTCGGGCCCGACCGCTCCGTCCATACGCCGAACCTCGATCGCCTCGCGGCCGGGGGGACGGCGTTCAATACCGCCATTACCGAAAAAAGCTGCACGACGCCCAGCTTCTCGACCCTGCTGACCGGGCAGTACAGCCCGCTGCACGGGGTGCACCTGGTCTGGGGCTACCGCCTGCCGCAGAGCGTGCCGATGCTGACCGAGCCGTTCAAGGCGGCCGGCTATCACACCTACGCCGAGGTCAGCGGGCCGCTGCTGCCCGAGATGGGCCTCGCCCGCGGCTTCGACGAGTACCACTACCGGGCCCCGTGCGACCACCTGCACACGGCCTGGGGCGACCAGTTCCTCGAGAAGATCCGCGGCGGCTACAAGGGCCCCTGGCTGACCATGCTGCACATCTGGGAACTGCACCCGCACCGCTACGTCGATGACCACTACAACAGCGACCAGTACGGCCGCGACGAGTACGAACGCGCCATCAGCAGCCTCGACGTGCAGCTTGGCCGGATCTTCGACGCGGTCGACGACAACACGATCATCGCCTTTACCGGCGACCACGGCGAGAAGACGCACTTCGAACAGTACCAGCCCGGAACGGCCGTCGAGTACGCCCGCGAACTGCTCGGCATCGACGACGCGACCGGCATGGCACCCTACGCGGTGGCCGGCTGGGCCGGGCCGAGCGTGCTTCAGGAGATGTACGGCAAGTGCACGCCGCTGATGCGCGACGTGCGGTTGCGCGACCGCAAGCCGCCGACCAAGCCGTCAATCTGGCGGCGGATGCGCGACCGCTGGAACGTGCTGCGCCTGACGCCGATGGTCTACTTCCACGACCTGCTCGCACTCGGGGCGCCGCTCAAGCTGACGAAGATGCTCGAACGCCGCGGCCTGCTCGACCCGAACCGCTCGAAGAAGAAGGTCGAGAAGATGGTCGATCGCATCGGCACCGACGAACTGCTCGACATGCACATGCGGATGTGGATCAACTCGTACCGGCACAACTACGACGAGGGACACATGGTGCACGTGTATGATTTCCTCGTGCGGGTGCCCTTCGTCCTCCACGGACCAGGCGTCCCGCCCGGGGTGCTGCACGAGCGGATGGTCCGCCAGCCGGACTTCATGCCGACCCTGATGGACCTCGCCGGCGTGCCGAACGACAAGGCCGGCCAGATCGCCGGACGCAGCTTCCGCCCGCTGCTCGACGGCCAGCCCTGGGAACCTCGCCCGGCGTTCGTCTCCGTCTCGGGCTGCCCGGCCGACCTCGAAATCCGCGGCGTCCGCACCGAAACACACAAATTCACCTACGGACCCGAGAACGACCAGTTGCCGGCCGAACTCTACGACCTGCGGGCCGACCCCGGCGAGCGGAACAACATCATCGCCGGACACCCCGAACGCGCCGCCGAACTGAAGGCCCTGGCCGACTCGTTCGTTCCCGCCGACGGCGCCGCCGCGATCGACGCGATGGAACTCAGCGAAGGCGAACGCTCGCAGGTCGAGAAGCAACTCGAAGAACTGGGATACCTGTAGGGCAACCCTCGAAGGCTCCCGTGACAGAGTGAAGGAGTGATGGAGTGAAAGAGGAAGTAGCGCTGCATAGCCAACCTCTTTCGCACCTTCACGTTTTCACTCTTTCGCATCGCCCCGGACTCCGCCCGTGATGCCAGGGTGGATCTCCAGACCGAGCTTTGCCGCAGCCGCGTTGGTGCTGTTGGCGATTACTTTTGTCGGCCACGGCGGCAGTCTCTACGACGGGCTGTTCTTCGACGACTACTGGCACCAGGTCACGCTCGGTACCTATGGCTGGAGCTTCGACGACCTGGTCGAGTCGGCCACCTTCGACGTGCCCGGCGAACTGGTCCAGCACTGGTGGCAGACCGAGCCGCTGAAGTGGCGCTACGCCCGCCCGGTCGCGATGTTCTTCATGAAGATCGAGTACGTCCTCAGCGGCGGCGACGGGTTCTACGTCCACGCGTTCGCGCTGCTCTGGCACTGGCTGACCGCCGTGCTGGTCTGGCGACTCGCCGCCTGGGCCCTGCGACACAACGGCTGGGCACTGCTGGCCGCCGGCCTGTTCGTCATCGAACCGCAGTCGGCCATCGGCATCAGTTGGATCGCCGCCCGCAACGCCGGCATCAGCGGACTGCTGTTCATGCTCGCCGTCGTGCTCTACGCCCGGACCGTCTTCCCGCTCGACAGCGACCGGCCGCTGCGCCGGCAGTGGCCGTGGATCGCGGGGGCGGCGTTCGCGTGGCTGGCCGCACTGTTCAGTCGCGAGACGGCCATCGTTTTTCCGCTGGTCGTGCTGACCCTCGACCTGCTGCGCGGCTGGCGGGCGGTCTGGAATCGCTGGGGCGTCTACGTCGTGCTCGGGGTCGTCGGTCTCGGGTACCTCTACTGGCGGCTGCTGGTGTTTCCGACGATCGACCCGCCGGACATCTACTTCACCGCCCCGAGCGGACCGGGTTACCTGCTCTGGGCCGTCAGCAAGCTGCTGCAGATGCTGGTGGCCATGTGGTGGCACCTGCCGCTGTTTCTCGGCATCGCCACCTATGACGGCTTGAGCGCCGACCTGGTGCTGACCCACCTCGCGCTGCTCGTGATGATCGGCATCATCGCCTTCTGGTACCTGCGCACCTGCCGAAGCGAGCCGACCCGCTGGGTCTGGCCGATCTGGGTCGTGGCCGCCTTCGCCCCGGTCATCCCGGTCTTCATGATGCCGCACTTCGGCTACCTGGCCGCACCTGCCGTCTCGATCATGCTCGCGATCATGCTGCGGCACCTGCGCGGCCGCAAGCAGATCGGGCTGCTGGTGCTGATCGTCGCGTCGCACTGCTGGTCGCTGGCGATCTACCGTTTCGTCTGGCGTGGCATCGTTCGCAGTGAGCAGTTGATTTACGACCACATGACGTACCAGGACGGCGCACCGTCGCCGGGCACGCAGTTGTTCCTGATCGATCTGCCGGTCTGCGGCATCTACAACGCGGTCGCCATGCGGGCCGCCTGGCAGCAGTCCGACCTGCAGAGCCACGTCCTGACCTACGCGCCGCATCCGCTGCAGGCCGACATCGATTCGACCGTCGAGGTCGTCGACGCGCGGACCCTCATCGTTCGCGCCGCCCCGCCCGGATACTTCGCCGGCATGAGCGGGGCGATGCTGCTCGACGGCATGCGGGCCGGGCTGCCGCTCGAGGTCGGCGACGTCATCGAGCACGCCGCCTTCACCGTCACCGTGCTCGACAAGCAGGACGGCGGCGTCACCGGGTTGCGGTTCGTCTTCCCGCGCCCGCTGGCCGACCCCGGCTATCGCTTCTATGTCAGCAGCCTCGACGGTCCGGCCCGCCGGCTTCGCTTCGACGACGCCCCCGAGCCCCCGGTCCCGTTCAACGAGGTCTACGCCACGCAGTTCCGCGAACGCCGGGCCTACTTCGCGATCCTCGAGTTCATCGGACAGTTCGTCGAGTCGGACCTCGTCATGACCGGCAAGTGAGCGGGCCGACACGGCCGCGACGCCAGACTCGCGAATCCCCGGAATACCGTTCCGCCAGCCCGGGTTACAATACGAAGTCCGGGGCACTTCGGTGCCTGCCGGGGAGATCGTGACCACCGTGAGGGCTGCCGGCATGCTGCTGCGCGTTCTGTTGTTTCTCAGCCTGACACAGGCCGCCCTGGGACAGGGGCCCAGCCTGTCGGCCGAACTGCTGCCCGAGCGCGCGACCGTCGCCCCGGGTTCGACCGTCGACCTCGCCATCCGGCTGAAGGTCGAGGACGACTGGCACATCTACCATCCGATCATCCTCGACACCGGGTTCGCCACCGAAGTGCACTGGACGCTGCCCGCCGGCGTGACGGTCGGACAGGTCCGCTACCCCGTGCCGTACCTCGGCAGCACGCCGGTCGGCGATGTCATCGACGAGTACCTCGAACTCAGCGGCGAATTCGTTCTGCTCGCCACCGCCACCATCGCCGACGATGTCTCGGCCGGTTCAGCGCTGGAGATCGCCGCCGAGGTCACGGCCCTGGCCTGCAAGCAAAGCTGCATCCCCGTCGACGCCACCGCCACCCTGACCCTGCCCGTCGCGACCGAGCCGGGGCCGAAGCAGAAGCCTGACTTCTTTGACGATGCCCGCGCGGAGCTGACCCCGCTGCTGGGTGAGGCCGAGTACATCAAGGGCAGCGCGGTCACCGTACAGCCCTCCCTCGTCGGCCGAAACGAGCCAGGCTTGTTGGTCGCCACCATCAAGGTGCTCGACAAGCACCACGTGCAGGACCGGGACCCCGGCGTCGAGGGCCTGATCCCGACCCGTCTGCTGGTCGAACAGGTCGACGGGGTCGAGTTCGCCGAAGAAGAAGCGCAGCGCTGGACCACGCCGCACGTGAAGGACGTCCCCGGCTTCGGCCGCGTCCGCGAACAGTCCGGCACGTTCACCATCAAGGTGCCGTTCAAGGTCACCGACGAGGACCTGCCCGCCGGCCCGATCCCGGTCCGGGTGTTGCTGCAGTACCAGTGCTGCTCCGAGACCGGGCAGTGCTACCCGCCGATGATGGCGGCCGCGACCGCGGTGATCGACTACGACCCGGCCCGCCAGCCCGAACCGGGCGCCCTCGCCGGCGCCGAGACGGACGAACCCGCGGAACCGCAGGTGGCTGGCCGCAAGCCGGCGGACGGCCCGGCCCGCGGGATGGCGACGCTGTTCGTCTTCGCGTTCCTAGGCGGCATCATTCTGAACGTCATGCCGTGCGTGTTGCCGGTCATCTCGCTGAAAATCATGGGCTTCATCCATCAGTCGCAGGAGGATCGCGGCCGGATCTTCCGCATGGGCCTGGTGTACACGCTCGGCATCCTCGCCAGTTTCCTGCCGCTGGCGATCGTCATGGCCCGGGCCGGTGCGGTCTGGGGTTCGCAGATGCAGGAACCGGGTTTCCTGATTCCGCTTTCGGTCTTCGTCTTCGCCTTCGGATTGAGCCTGCTCGGCGTGTTCGAAATCCAGTTGCCCGGTTCGGCGATGAGCGCGGCCGGGGAAGCCGCCCAGCGCGAGGGTTATGGCGGGGCGTTCATGAACGGCCTGCTGACCACGGCCCTGGCGACGCCGTGCACGGCCCCGCTGCTCGGTCCGGCGGCCGGACTGCTGACGCAGTTCCCGCCGCTGACGCAGTTCTTCGGGATCATGCTGGTGGGAGCCGGTCTGGCGTTTCCGTACGTGTTGCTGAGTGCGTTTCCGCAGTGGCTGCGTTACCTGCCGAAGCCCGGGGCCTGGATGGTGACGTTCAAGGAGATTGTCGGCTTCGTGATGTTCGCGGTGGTCGTCTGGCTGTTGTCGGCCCTGGTCAAGCAGGTGGACACCTGGGTGTTCCTCGGCACGCTCGGGCTGCTCGTCGCGGTCGGCATGGCCTGCTGGCAGATCGGTCGGCTGAAGCTGACCGATTCGACCGGTCGGCACGTGCGCGGCTGGGCCACGGCGCTCGTCCTGCTGGTCGTCGTCGGCTGGGGCAGCTTCAAGTTTTTCGAACCGAAGGGCGAGATTCCCTGGCAGGACTGGGAGCCCGGCCTGCCGGCCCGTCTCGCGTCCGAGGGCTACACGGTCTACGTCGACTACACGGCCGACTGGTGTTTCACCTGCCAATGGAACAAGCGGCAGGTGGTCGAGACCGATGTGATTCGGGCGCGCTTCAGCGACCTGAACGTGGTGCCGATCAAGGCCGACTTCACCCGGCGTGACGCCGTCATGCTGAAGGAGATCCGCAGCTACTACCGCAACGGAATCCCGGCCAACGGCGTGCCGCTGAACATCGTTCTGCCGGCCGGGCAACCGGGCGAGGCGATCGTCCTGCCCGAGACGCTGACCCAGAGGCTGGTGCTCGACGCGTTGCAGCAGGCCGGCAAGTCCGCCCGCCGTCCGGACCTGGTAGCGGCCAGCGCGGCCCGCGACTGAGCGGCCGGGTTCATCGCCGGGCTCGCAGGGCGTCCGCCGCCGCGCTCCCGCCAGGCCGGCCATCGCGGCCGCCGCCGAACACGCCTGCCATGCCGGCCATCGCTGCCACGCTGCCATCGCTGACCATGCCTGACATCCCGGCAATCGCTGCCACGCTGCCGTCGCTGACCACGCCTGCCATGCCGGCCATCGCGGCCAACGCTGACCAGGCCTGACATCCCGGCAGTATCCTCCGTGTGAACCGACGATCCGCCGACTCGAAAGCAGGGAAAGAAAACCAAGAAAAACTAGAATCGCCGCCCAGCAAAATCCCCCGGGGGCGCCCCCACCCCCGAATTCCAGCCTAACACACCCGCGACGCCCCACAGTTCAGGTAAACACCCCCAAAATCCGTGGAAAATCGGACCCTCCGGGCCGCCGGACCCTTTCGGCCGCCGGACCCTCCCGTGCGCCGGCCCCTCCCGTGCGCCGCGCGGAGCAGTAACTGGCAGCCCAACCGCGGCGACCTGCCACCTGCCGGTCCCGCCAGCCGTCCGGAATCGCCGCATCCCTGGTACCCGCCACGCCCCCGGACCACGCGTAGTTCCTGCCGGCTGCATTCCATCCGAAACAACGGATTGCCGATGAGCTTTGCAGGTCCTGTCTGTCGGATCGGATCTGCCAGCCTGGGCGGCGAAGAAGTGAATCGCTTGTGGAGTCGGAAGAGCCCCGTACGGGAACACAACCGGGCCTCTTCACGCCTCCACCCTTTCACTCTCACCCGCAACGGCCGACCGGAGACTCAGGTGCAACGCCGCACCGGAAGGAAAACCCTATGCAACGCGCCGCGTGCATGATCGGACTGTCACTCCTGCTGACCCTCCCCGGCTGCGGACGCCAGAACCGCGGACTCCGCATCTGGCCCATCACCGAAGCCACCCCGCCCGAGTCGGCCCGACCCGAACCGGCCCCGCAGACCAGCCCGCGCCCCGCCGTCGCCAACCTGACCGCACCCGGCGGCGTCCGCTCCCTCGGCCAGCACCCCGACGAAACCGGCGCCCGACCGACCTCGCTGCTGACCAACGTCCGCCAGCACACCTTCTCCAGCGTCGGCCGCGACTTCGATCCCGACATGCACCCCGACGGACGCATGGTCGTCTTCGCTTCGACCCGCAACGCAGAAACCGCCGACCTGTTCTATAAGGACGTCAACGGCTTCACCATCACGCAGTTGACCTCCGACCTCGGCGATGACGTCCAGCCACGACTCAGCCCCACCGGCGACCAGGTCGTCTTCGCCTCCAACCGCACCGGAAACTGGGATCTCTGGCGCATCAACCTCGACGGAACCGGGCTGATGCAACTGACCCGCCACCCCGGCGATGAAATGGGCCCCACCTGGTCACCCGACGGCCGCCAGGTCGCCTTCACCGTCTGGGGCGCCCGCTCCAAGCAGTGGGAACTCTGGGTCCTCGACGTCGAGAACCCCGGCGTCCGCAAGTTCCTGACCTACGGCATGTTCCCCGACTGGTCACCCGACGGCCGCTCGATCGCCTTCCAGCGGGCCCGCCGCCGCGGAACCCGCTGGTTCTCCGTCTGGCGGGTCGACCTCGTCGACGGCGAAGCACGCCACCCGACCGAGGTCGCCTACAGCGACTCCGCCGCCTGCACCGTCCCCCGCTGGTCACCCGACGGCACCGCACTCGTCTACTGCGCGGTCCGCGACACCAGCGTCGGCGCCGGCCGACCCGCCCCCGACCAGGTCGCCGCCGAAGTCTGGCGCGTCGACGCCCGCAGCGGCGTCCGCACCAGGATCGTTCACGCCGGGACGGCCGCCTTCAATCCGATCTGGGCACCCGACGGACGCATCTTCTTCGTCTCCGCCCAGGCCGGAACAGAGAACATCTGGTCGTCAAACCAGAACATGACCCCGACCGCCGCCGGCGTTCCGCAACTGGCACCCCCCATGCAGACCGCCTCCGCCGGCATGACGCCATCAACCTCGTCTCAACGGCCGCGGGCCACCCCGTTGCCGGCATCGCCGTCGACCTCGACACCGGCCCCGCGCCCGGCACCGGTTCCGACGCAGCCGCCGGCACCCCCGATCCAGACCCCCCGGATCGATCCCCGGCCGGGCTCGACACCGCCGCCGGCCGATCCGACCGCCCGGCCCGCACCGGCCGGTCCGTCCGCGCCCCGCGGATCCGCACCCGCGGACCAGGTCGCGCCGACCGGACCGGTGGGCGTCAATCAGCCGGCCACGGCGGGCTCGCGGCCGGTTCCACCGGGCCCGGCCGGACCGTGAAGGCGGGCCCCGGACCGGTCCCGGCTGATCGGGCGCGCGCACGTGTGTTGAGAACTTCATCCTGTCAAGTGGGCATCGAGGGCCTATAATGTTTCAGGCTCCCACAACTGGTGTGATCGCGAAGCGATCCCGACCCTGGTCCGGGCACTGGAGGGTGTCATGCCTCGGCCTGTTGCTTGTGGTATGTGGGGCCTGTGCGCCGGACCACGAGGTCGCGGAGCCTCCTTTGGCCCCGCCGCCGAGCGTGGTGGCCGTGGCGCCGGTGATCAATCTGAGCAATCGCGACGATTGGGATCCGATTCGCGTCACGGACTTTCTGACGATGGAACTTCAGGCTCGGCCGGAGTTTATCGTCGTTCCGACGGCGCGGGTGCTGGCGGCGCTGACGGTCCTTGGGCGGGACACGATCAGGACGCCCGACGATGTGCGAGCCCTGGGACGCGAACTCGGGGCCGATCTGGTCATGGTGGGCGCCGTGACCGAATTCGATCCATACGACCCTCCGCGTGTGGCCTGGACCTTGCAGATGTACCTGGTTCATCCGCCCGTGACGGCGGACTGGCCCGCCCTGGATCCGGTGGCCGCCTCGCGGCAGCCGTCCGGCCTGGGCGTGATTCCGCCCGAAGCGGCCCGGGGCGAGGCTCCGGTCCTGCAGGTGCAGACACTCGCGGATGCGTCCTGGGATCGGACCCGGGCGCGGATGCGCGACTACGGAAAAGAGCGCAACGGGCATCAGAGCCCGTTCGGCTGGGCGGTGCACGGCAAATCCCAGCAACTCTTCCTCCGTTTCTCATGTCAGGATGCAATCCTGACGATGACAGAGGAGATGGAACGTTACCGGTCCCTCGGAACCCTCGCGGAAGTCGAATGATGCCAGACCAGCAGCGCAGCCTGACCTTTGAAAAGGACCGGGAGCGGTTCGTCTGGACCTTCCACGAAGGGCAGGAGGAGTTCTTGCTGGCCAGCCTCCGGGATCTGGCCGAAGACCCTGATACCAGCTTCGATCAGGATGACGCGCTGGTCGTCGGACTGGCCCTCGTGGGCCACGTGCCGGGAACGGACACACCCGGTCGCAGTTGGGCCCGAGATGACCATGAATGCACCCTTGGCCGTGAACGCTATGACTACTGAAGCCACATTGATCGACCAGTTCATCGAGTACCTGCGTGCCGAACGACACTTCTCGGCGCACACCGCCCGCTGCTATGCCGCGGACCTCGATCAGTTCTGCAAATTCCTCGGCGCTCCCGAGGGCGGCCTGGACGCGGTCCTGGTGGCCGTCGACGGCGACCGGGTCCGCGACTTCCTCGCGCACCTGCACGGCAAGAACTACTGCAAGAGCACCATCGCCCGCAAACTGGCGACGCTCCGCAGCTTCTACAAGTTCCTCGCCCGCCGCGGCCGGATCGAGAACAACCCGGTCTCCGGCATCCGGACGCCCAAGCAGGACAAGCGCCTGCCGAAGTGCCTGACGATCGCCGAGATCGAGCGCCTGTTCTCGCAGTGCGACACGACCACGGTGCTCGGAGCCCGCGACCGCTCGATCCTCGAAACGCTCTATTCGACCGGCATCCGCGTCAGCGAACTGGTCGCCCTGAACATCTCCGATGTCGACCTGGGCAGCAGCGTCATCCTGGTCCGCGGCAAGGGCAAGAAGGAACGCGTGATCCCGATCAGCCCCGGGGCGGTCCGCGCCATCCTGCACTACCTGGATCTGCGCCGCACCATGTCCAACAACCCCAAGCACGATCAGGACGCCCTGTTCATCAACAAGCACGGGCAGCGACTCAGCACCCGCAGCGTCCGCCGCAAGCTCGACAAGTACCTGCTCGATGCCGGACTCGACCTGTCCGTCAGCCCGCACACGCTCCGCCACAGCTTCGCCACCCACATGCTGCAGAGCGGTGCCGACCTGCGCAGCGTCCAGGAAATGCTCGGCCACCAGAGCCTCAGCACGACCCAGATCTATACCCACATGACCAGCGAACAGGTCCAGGAAGAATACGAGAAGTCCCACCCGCGCGCCTGACAAACACGCCCGGGGACCACAGCTATCGCAGGCCGGTCTGCTTTCTCGTACCACGGGGGGGCAGGCCGGCCAGCCTTTTTTGCAGGGAACAGGGAACAGGGAACAGGGAACAGGAACAGGTCCCGCCCGCCGTTCCCGGCCTGCCGGCGCTTTGCGACCTGCTGCGTGCTCACCCAGGCTCAGTTGTGCCGCTGCCCCAGGATTCGGTCGGCCTGCGTCCGCAGTTCGGCGGCCACGGCGGACTGGCCCAGCGCTTCGCGCGCCCGCGCGAGCAGCCAGAGCGTGTCCGCCACCGTCGGGTGATCGCTGCCGTAGGCGGCCTGCTCGATCTCGAGCGCACGCTCGAGCAGCGCCACCGCCTCGTCCGGCCGGGCCTCGTCCACCAGCAGAAACCCGAGTTCGTAGAGGGTGGCGGCCACTTCCCGATGCCCACGTCCGTAGTGCTGCTGTTCGATCCGCAGTGCGCGACGGAAACACCTCTCCGCGTCGTCAGCCTCGCCGAGGCTCACGTGCACGCGGGCCAGTTCAAACAGGTCACGCGCCGTCCGCGGATGGGACAGACCGAAGACCGCCGTGTGGATTTCGAGCGCCGCGCGGCACGCCTTTTCGGCCTCCGGCGCGCGGTTCAGACTCAGGAGCAGGATCCCCAGGTTGCGAAGCGTCAGCGCCACCTCGTCGTGCTGCTGACCATAGGCCGCCTTCTCGATTGCCAGGGCCCGGCGCAGCAGAGGCTCGGCGTCGGCCGGGCGGCCCTGATCCTCGTAGGTGAACGCCAGGTGGTTCAGCGTTGTCGCGACTTCCGGGTGCCGCGGCCCCAGCACGCTGGTCTGAATCTCGAGCGTTCGCTGAAGCAGCGCCGCCGCCTGTTCCGGATCGCCGGCCTGGCGGGCGGCGTCCCCCAGGTTCGAGAGCGTCTCCGCCAGCGTGACCGAGTGCGGGCCGAAGTGCGCTTCTTCGATCCGAGCGGCTTCCTGCAGCAGCGCCCGCGCCTCGGAGAAGCGTCCCTGGTCGACATAGACCAGCGCCAGCCCGTTCTGCAACACCGCCACTTCGGGGCTCTCGCCACCGTTCGCGGCCGTCATGATCTCGAGCGCCTGCTGGTAGGTCTGTTCGGCTTCGCGTTCGCCCATGTCGCGCTGCAGGTCGGCCAGGCCGGCGAGCGTGAAGGCGACCTGTTCGTGCTGCGGGCCGAGATGGCGACGCTGAAACGCGCGGGTCCGCTGGAAGTAGTCGTTCGCTTCGTCGGTGCGTCCGAGGCGGCGATACAGGACCGCGAGGCTGCCGAGGATCTCGCCGCAACGGACATCCTCCGGACCGTGCCGCTCGAGGATCGCCAGCGCCTGCAGGTAAACCGGTTCGGTCTCGGCGTGGCGGTCAAGGGTTTCGTAGAGGTCGGCCAGGTTGGCGAGGGTCGTGACCAGGACGGGGTGGTCGTTGCCGCGGGCCCGCTGGTCGAGTTCGATCGAGCGACGATAGAGGATCTCGGCTTCCTCGAACCGTCCGAGCGCCTCGCAGGCCAGCGCGAGGTTGTTCAGACTGCTGGCGATGCGCGTGTCCGGACCCGTTGCCCGCGCCCGCGCCAGGGCCCGCTCCCAATACAGCGTCGCCTCGCGATACCGCTCCGCGTCGTAGGCGACCGAACCGGACTGGTGCAGCGCTCGCCAGTCGTCCCCGCAACCCAGGCAGGCAAGCAACGCGACGGCTGCTAATGTCTTACAAATCAACGGCATAAAGTAGTCATGCGTCCGCGGCGCGGCGGAACACTGTGCTCCCGTTCACCATTTTAACCGAGCCCGTTTTTTCTGCAGTAGGCAAAAGTCGTATCTTCTCAATGAAACCCGGCGGCGGATCGGGTGTCGGCGTTACAGGGCGTCCCGCCCCCGCTAGGATTCGGACGGGGCCCGGAAGAAAAGACCTCGGCCCGCGAATACCGCCGACCGGGGAGGTTGTCCCGGGCAGACCTTGTCGCCAACGGAGTTGTCCCCACCGTGCTGGAAGCCGCGGCGCTCGCCATCTTTGCCGCTCTGATGATCGGTCCGGCCCTCTACGGGCTGCACATGTACCTGCTGATGTTCCTGGCCGGCCGCCGACGTCGCCACGTCCGGGCCATGCAGCGCGCCGTGCGGGCCGACTACCGCCCCCGGGTGTGGCCGCGGGTCACGACGCAGATCCCGATCTACAACGAGTCGGCCGTGGCCGAACGGGTCATCCGGGCCGTCGCCGGGCTCGATTACCCGCGTGATCGACACGAGATCCAGGTCCTGGACGACAGCACGGACGGCACCCGTGCCCTGGTCGACCAGGTCTGCGACCGCCTGCGGGGCGAGGGGCACGAGATCGTCGTGCTGCGGCGCGAGGTCCGCACCGACTTCAAGGCCGGCGCGCTGGCGGCGGGACTGCGGCGGGCGACGGGAGACCTGATCGCGATTTTCGACGCCGATTTCGTCCCGGGCCCGGGCTTCCTGAAGGAACTGGTGCCGCTGCTGGAATCCGATGCGCGCGTCGCGTGTGTGCAGGGCCGCTGGGGGCACCTGAATCAGAACGAGTCGTGGATGACCGAGGCGCTCTCGCTCGGAATGGACGGGCACTTCGGCGTCGAACAGCCCGCCCGCGCCTGGAACGGGTTCCTGCTGAACTTCAACGGCACCGGCGGAATCTGGCGACGCGCCGCCATCGAAGATCCGGCCGTCGGCGGCTGGCAGGGCGATACGCTGACCGAGGACCTCGACCTGTCCTACCGGGCGCAACTGGCCGGCTGGACCATCCGCTACTGCCAGGATGTCGAAGCCCCGGCCGAGGTCCCGGCGGACGTCGCCGCGTTGAAGTCGCAGCAACGCCGCTGGGCGACCGGTTCGATGCAGTCGGCCCGCAAGCTGCTGCCCCTCGTCTGGAAGTCGAAGCTCTCGCTGGCGACCAGGGTGGAGGCCAGCATTCACCTGACGCAGTACCTGGTCAACGTCTTCATGGTCATGATGGCGCTGTTCGGTCGCTCGTTGTTCTGGTTCATTCCGGTCGAACGCTACGCGGACTGGCTGGCGGTAAGCTGGATCGTGATTCTGCTCGCGGCGGCCGCGCCGTCGGTGGCGTACATGTTCGGTCGCTGGTCGTTGCAGGGTCAGATTCCCGGGCCGGGGCGAATCCTGCAGTTGATCGCGCTGGGCTTCGGGCTGTCGCTGAACAACACGGTGGCCTGTGCGGTCGGGCTGTTTTCGCGAGGAGGCGAGTTCGTTCGGACCCCCAAGACCGGCTCGACCGGCACCCGGGCCGGGCAGCGCCGCTATGCGGTCCCGGGCGGGCTGCTGTGGCTGGCCGAGATTCTGCTCGGACTGTTCTGCCTGGCGCAGTGGGCCTGGTTCCTGGAGGCCGACCGGTACGTCGGCGGCACGTTCCTGCTGCTGTTCGCAGCCGGCCTGCTGACCATCGGCTGGCAGTCGCGTCCGCATGGCGCGACCGAATCCAGCGACCCGCTTCCGGCAGAGGGCAAACTCGCAGCGGCGGGTGAGGTTGGTAAGTGAGCAAGTAAGCAGTCAGCAGGTAAGCAAGTAAGCCGGCAGGCAGGTCCGTCGCGGGATTGCGGGATGGTACGGCGGGTTCCGGCGCGGGAAGACCCTGCTCAAGAGCAGTGGCACGTTCGCACGCACAGGCGCGTGGCTTGTGGCACACTTCCCTGTTCCCTGTTCCCTGTTCCCTTCTGAAGAACCCCAATGGACCCGAACCTGAATCGCAGTACACAGGCCGGTCACGCGGGTGCCGGCGGCGGCGTGCTGTTGTTGCTGATCGCGGGGACGCTGCTGTTTCCGCTGAGTTTCCTGCTGCTCGTTCAGCCGGACGGGACCGGTCCGCTGCCGTTCCAGGTGGGGTACGCACTGGCGTCCGTGGCCTGGTTGACGGCCATCTGGCGTGCCGGCCACATGTCGCGGCTTCCGCTCGGCTGGATACTCGTTGCGGCGCTGCTGGCCCGGGTGCTGCTCCTGCCGGCGCCGGTCTCGGACGATGTCTATCGCTACGTCAGCGAAGGCCTCGCCCGGCTGCACGGACTGAACCCCTACGTGTATCCGCCCGACGCACCCGAACTGGAGGCGATCCGGACCGACTGGTGGCCGCGGATCAACCATCCGAACCACGCCGGAATCTACCCGCCGACCGCCCAGGCGATCTTCACGGTCTGGGCCGCGGTTTACCCGGATCCGACCGCCTGCAAGTACGCACTTCTGACCTGCGAACTGGGCGCGATCGGTCTGCTGATCGGCTGGCTGCGACGGGCCGGCCGGGACCCGGGCTGGGTCCTGGTGTACGCGCTCTGTCCGGCGGCGTTGAACGCGATCGCCCGCGAGGGACACCTCGACGCGCTGCTTGTGCTGGGGCTGTGCCTGCTGGGCTGGGCGACGGCCGGCCGGACGGTCCGGGGCCTCGACCTGTTCTGGGCGGGTTGCGGTCTGGGTCTGGCGGTCGGTTCGAAGTGGGTCGCGGTTCTGCTGCTGCCGTGGACGGTCTGGTGGCTGCTGCGCGATGCGGACCGGCGGCGTCGCGTCGGCTGGTGGCTCGCGGGCATCGGGCTGACCTTCGCGTTGCCGGCCTGCTTTTACCTCGACCACGGCGTGGCGATCTGGTTCGGCCCGCTCCGTCACTTCGCCGAGCAGTTCCACAGCCTTGACTACCTGCGCCAGCAACTGCTGCCGTGGCTGGGGAAGGACGGCTTTCGAATCCTCGCGGTGCTGGTGCTGCTGGCCGGTTGTGCCGGCACGTTGCGCGCGGGGCTGGCCCGCTGCCAGGTCTGGATGTTCGGGCTGCTGCTGCTGGTCTCGCCGACCCTGCACCCGTGGTACGTCGTCTGGCTGCTGCCGGGTCTGACCCTGCTGCGCCGCTCGGTCTGGCTGATTCTGCCGCTCTCGCTCGTGTTCGCGTTCGAGGCCGACCGCCTGCGGCACGCCACCGGCGTCTGGCAGCAGCCCGAATGGGTGGCCGCGGCCGTCCATCTGCCGGTCTATGCCGGCCTGCTGGTTTTGGCGGCGTATCGTGCCGCGGGCCTTGGCAAGCGCCGAGATTCCGCGACACTGTCGCCATGAGTGAACTGATCTGTCGCCAGACAGGGGAACGCCACCCGGCCGAGACGAGCGCCTGGCGCAGTGCGGCCGGGGCGCCGCTCGACCTCGACTTCGTGGGCCGGTACGCGCCGGACCTGCTGGCGGGGCGTCCGTTCAGCATGTGGCGCTACCGCGAGGCGCTGCCGCCGCTGGACGATGCGGAGATCGTCACGCTGGGGGAGGGCGGCACGCCGCTGGTTCCGCTGCCGCTGGACGGCCTGCGCGTCCGCGCCAAGCTCGAATTCCTGCAGCCGACCGGTTCGTACAAGGACCGCGGCGCCAGCCTGCTCCTGAGCCACCTGCGGCGGTGCGGGGCGACGCACGTGATCGACGACTCGTCCGGCAATGCCGGCGCGTCGATCGCCTGCTACGCCGCCCGGGCCGGGTTGCGCTGCGAGATCTTCGTCCCCGCCGACAACGCGCCCGGCAAGCTCCTGCAGATCGAACTGTACGGCGCCGGACTGCGCAAGATTCCCGGCTCGCGCGAAGACAGCACGGTCGCCTGTCAGCAGGCCGTCGGCGGTCAGACCTGGTACGCCAGTCACGTCTGGAACCCGTACTTCACGCACGGCTGCAAGACATACGTTTACGAAGTGTTCGAGCAGCTTGGCGGAACGCTGCCGGACATGCTGGTCTTCCCGGTCGGAAACGGCGGACTGTTGCTGGGCAGCTACCTGGCGCTGCGTGAACTGCAGCAGGGGGGCTGGATCAAAGACCTGCCGCGACTGATCGCCGTGCAGGCCGCCCACTGCGCGCCGCTCGCGGCCGCGCTGCATGGAGGCAGCGCCGCGCCGTTCGCGCCGACCGCGGCCGAGGGCATCGCGGTTCGGCATCCGCCGCAGGGGCCGCAGGTCTGTGCGGCCCTGCGGGCAACCGGCGGCGACGTCTGGACCGTGACCGAGCAGCAGATTCGGGCGGCCACCCTGCTGGCGGCCCGGCGCGGGCTGCTGATTGAACCGACCTCGGCGGCAGCGCTCGCGGCCCTGCAACAGGTGCGGCCGCAGGGGGAGGTGGTCGTCGCCCTGACCGGAAGTGGACTCAAGGCCGCCGGCAGGCTGGCCGACTGGCGGGAGCCGACATGCAAGTGAAGATCTGGCTGTACGACCTGGCCCGCGAGCAGTCGCCGACCGCGACGCAACTGCTCGAACGCAGCCGGGCGGCGGCCGCCAACGGCTACGACGCGGTCGGTCTCTACCTCGAGCACCGCTTCGCCTATCCGAGCACGCCTTGGGCGCACGGGGACGGCATCCTGACGCCGCAGATGGTCCGCGATCTGCGGGCGGCGCTGCCGGACGGGCCGCGGCTGATCCCGTTCCTGAACGTGCTCGGACACACCGAGGGTTTCGTCCGCACGCGCGGCGGCGCGCACCTGGCCGAGGGACCGGCCCGCTTTTCCGCTTCGATCTGCCCGAGTCACCCGGCCGCTCAGCAGTTCGCGCGGATGCTGATCGCCGATGCGCTTGAAGTCTTCGACGACGAGTGGGTGCACATCGGCGGCGACGAAACCTGGCAGCTCGGCCAGTGCCCGCTGTGCAGTGTCCGGGCCGAGAAGATCGGAAAGGACGGGCTGTATGCCGAACACCTCGGACCGCTCTGCCACTGGCTGGTCGAGCGCGGCCGGCGGCCGTGCCTGTGGGGTGACATGCTGCTTCAGCACCCGCACGCGCTCGATGCGCTGCCGCGCGAGACGATCCTGTTCGACTGGCAGTACGACCGGGCGCCGGGCGAGACCAGCCGCGTGTTTCGCGAGCGCGGCTTCGACGTGGTCTGCAGCCCGGCCGTCAAGAGCTACCACGCGCCGTGGCTGTTCCTCGACCAGACGCGTGAGAATGTCGACCTGCACCGCCGCGACGCGGCCGACCTGGGCGCGCTCGGCATCTGCGTGACAAGCTGGGAGTGCTTCGGCCTGTCCGACTATCGCAGCCTGCTGCCGGTCGTGTACGCCTGCGGGCAGCGGCTCGCCGATGAGCGCGACTGGACCGAGGCGATCCGCGCGAACAGCGACGACGCCTATGTCGAGGCGGCCGAGATTCTCGGTGCGACGATTCCGAACCGCTCGGAGGTGCTGCGGCGGACGGGGCTTGATCGGTTCCGCTTCCTGTTCCTGCTCGGCCAGGATCCGTTCGCCCTCTGGCGGGCGTGGCGTGGTGAAGTGCGCGGCGAGATCGGCCCGGGGATCGCCGCGGACCTCGCCCGTGTCGACCGGATTCTGCCGGACGGGCACACGCTGCGGCGCGCGTGGCTGGTGCTGGACGTGGCGCTTCGCTGGGTTCAGCAGGTGGAGCAGGCCGCCGAACGGTACGCGGTCGATCCGGCGGAATCGCGCGCCGCGCTGCAGGCCGGGCGGATGCAGCTCGAACGACTCGTCCCGCTGGCGGAAGAGATCGCGGCCGAGGGCGGCTCGTCGGTCGATCCCGTTCGCATCGCGCGTGTGCTCGACCATGTGGCCGGGGTGATCGACAACGTTCCGACCGGGCGCGGGCTGCAGCGGGCCCAGCCCGCGTTCGACGAGTTGCTGCGGCGTGACTACGTGCCGGGCGATCAGGCCGGCTGGGGTTTTGCGGGGCCGCGGACGTGATGAAGCCGGTGGCCCTGCGACAGCCGTTGAATCCGCTCGACACGCTGCTGTTGTCGACCGACGAAGCCCGGCGTCCGCTGAACCTGGTCGGCGGCGACATCTTCGCGTTCGGGGAGCTCGAGGGGCACCTGGACCTGGTCGGGCTGCGGCAGGCGCTGCGGGCGTTGCGGAACCGCTATCCGACGCTGACGTCGCGGCTGCACCGCGGCGGCTGGCTGCGGGGGCCGTACTGGGACCTGGCCGATCCGCATCGCGACCGCGAACCGGTTCGACTCGTCGAACTGCCGCCGGACGACACGGCCGAGGCGTACCTCGAACGGGCCCTGAACGAGCGGGTCGACTGGTCCTTGGAACCGCCGCTGCGATGCACGCTGTTGCGCGGTCGGGACGACACGCTGCTGCTGCGCTGGCCGCACTTCCTGATGGACGGGCTGAGCGGCGCCCACATCATCGACCAGTTGGCCGAACTCTACGATGCACAGGCCGCCCCGGTCGAGGTCGCTTCCGCCGGCGACGAGGCCCGTCGCGATTTCGGAACGCTGCGCGCGGATCGGCCGGACTGGCCATGGAAGCGTGGTTCCGCGCCCGTGCCGCAGCCGACGGGCCGGACGTTGCGGCTGGCCGACGCCGGACCTTTGCCGGCCCGCCCGGGTGTGCCGCGGCTGCTGATCCGGCGGATGACGGCCGAGCAGGCCGGGCGCGTTCGGCAGGCGGCGCTGGGTTGTTGCGGGATCGGGCGGTTCGCGGATTTCCTGCGGGCGACGGGCGTGGTGGTTCTGGACGAGCTGGTGCGGTTGCGCGGGGCGACCGAGGGCGGCTGTTACACGAGCTTTCACCTGCTGGACAACCGTCGTCGCCGCGACTGCGGGCCGTTGTGTCACAACGTCTTCAGCACGCTGCCGCTGTTCATCCCGGCCGAGATGGCCGGGGACCGGCGGGCGGTCTCGGAGCTGATTCACGCGCAGACGAAGACGGCGCTGACGACCGATCTGCTGCAGCGGCGGCTGGATCAGTTGTCGTGGCTGACCCGGCTGCCGGTTCCGCTGCTGGCCCGGCAGGTGCGGCGCAACTGGCAGCGCGGCCCGCGCGGCCCGGGGCTGGGTCCGGGCAATCCGCCCTCGCTGCCGCTGGGTTTCCTGGGACCGTTGCCGCGCGAACGCCGGACGCTGTGCGGGGCCCCGTTCGCCAACCTCTTCGGCCTGATCGCCCCGGCCCCGACCGCCGGCTTCAGCGTGAACGTCAACGCGGCCCAGGGTGTGATGAACGTCGCAGTGGTGCACGACCCGCAGCGCCTGTCCGCCGCGGACGCCGAATCCTTCGCGGACCGCTACGTGGAACGGCTGACGCGGGGGTGAGGGAGCGCGGGAGCCGGGGAGCAAGGGAGCAAGGGCAGCCGGCGGAGTGACGCCCGCGCAGGGGGGTGTAAGGTGCGTCATCGACGCGGTCGACCACGGCGGCGTGCGGCGCGGAAGCGCAGGCGTCGATGCCGCACCGCGTGGCAATTGCATCGGTCGATGGGGCGACGCGCGCGTAGAAGAGCCTGCGAAGATCGCAGTGGCACACCGGACTCTTCGCGGATCCATGCGCCGCGCGTGGCAATTCGGTCAGCCGGGTCCGCTTCAGGCGACCGCGGCGCCCGGGCCGGCGGATTCGTCCAGGACGCGGACGCCCAGGTCCGTTCGCCGCTGGGCCAGCGCGTCGAGCAGCAGCAGGCCGATCATCGCGACGTTCGCCAGCAGCCCCTGCGGATTGGCCAGCAGCGTGTTCAGCCAGGCGATGTCGCCGCCGCATCCGCAACTGCCGGTCTGGCCGAGCGCGAAGTACGCGTACGCCTTCGCGATCGTGAAGACCACCAGCATCAGCCCGATCAGCCAGCGGTTCTCCGCCCGCCAGACGCCCAGAATCAGCAGCACCCCCGCCAGCAGTTCCAGCCACGGCAGCACGATCGCCATCGCGTTCGTCACCCCCAGTGGCACCATCTGGTAGTCCTGGATCTCGGCCGCGAAGGTCGGCAGGTCGCCGATCTTGCCGACCGCGGTCAGCACGAACAGTCCGCCGACCAGCAGGCGGGCGACCAGGCCGAGGGCGATCCATCCGCCGCGGGTCATGGCGTTTCCTCGTCGTCGAATTCCGGTTCGGCTTCGACGTCGGAGTCATCCGCGCCGCCGTACGGGTGTTCATCGCCGGCCGGAACGCTGCCGTAGCCGGTCCACGTATCGGGTCCGGTCGTGGTCGGCAGGTCGGTCTGCTGCAGCCCGTCCCAGCCCGGCTTGTAGATGTAGATCCGGGCCGGTTCGGCCGCGAAGCCCTGCTCCTGCAGGCGGACGTAGAGTTCCTCGGCCAGGTGGCAGGTCTCGGAGTTGCAGTACAGGACCATCGTGGTCCCCATCAGCGCGAACAGCCGGTCGAGGTTCTGGTCGAAGGTTTCCGGCGGGATGTTCAGCACCGGCGGTTCGTAGAAGACCTGCAGGTGCCCGGCCTCGAACTGCTCAGGGGCGCGGGCGTCGATGATCGTCGCCTGCTGGCCGATCAGTTCGCGCAGGCGGGCCAGGTCGATGTTCGTTTCGTCGCCGACCTTCTCGGCCTCGCTGGCGATGCGGCGCCGCTCGGCGACCGCGTCGGGGTCGACCGTCCAGGGGAAGCCCCGGTACCCGGCCCAGCCCGCGCCGACGACGGTGGCGACCAGCAGCAGCACTCCGGTTCGTACGATTCCAGCCAGCATCAGTCAGGTCGCTCCAGGGGTCCTCTGGTGCCCACGGCTCCAGCGCCGTGGCCGGCGCGTCATCGTTGGTGAGCGGCTCCGGTGTCACCGCTCAGTGTCTTCTCGCGGGCAGCGCTCGCGCTCCGGTGCCACTGCTCTCGAGCAGTGTCTTCCCGGGGGGCAGCGCTTCGGATGGCCGGGCCCCGCCCGTTCAAAAAAAGTCCCGCCGGGAGGACGTGCCGCCCGGCGGGATCCGTCTGTCACCGTCCCGGTGGGGCGGGTTTAGTCGTCACCGCCGGAGGCCGGGGTCGGCTTCGGCTTCGGGGCGTTCGGCCGGACGCGCTTGGCGGCCGCGTTGCGGGGTTCGGGCTGCAGGACGACGCGGACGACGAACTTCTGGTATTCCTCTTCCTTGTCGTCGGTCATGATCGTGATGGTGGCGCCGTCGGCGGGGAATTCGCTGGCCGGCGGCAGGGTGGCCCGGATCTCGTGCATGGCGAGCGAGGCCTGCGGGCTGACGTTGGTCCGCGGCGGCATCACTTCGGCCTTGACCGATTCGTGGCTGGTCTCGATGCCGGTCACCTTGATCGGGGCGCTGGTCTGGTAGCGGACGCGGATGTAGCGCTGGATCGGGGTGCTGCCCTTGCGGGGCACGTAGAGGGTCAGCGGCGAGGTCTGAACGCGCGGGGCGACGTAGGCGCTGACGGGCACCTGCATGGTCGGGAAGCGCTCGTTGTCGGTCTTCAGCGTGACGGTCGTGGCGTTCGAGCCGAGCTTCAACTCGCCGGGCCGGGTCATGACGGTCAGCTTGTACTTCTTGCCCTCGTCGAGTTCCTCGAGCTGGACGTTGAAGGCTTCCGAGCCGCGGGCGGCGGCCTCGTCGACGGTCAGCTTGACCTTCTCGTCGATGTTGCTGGTCAGCATCAGTTCCTTGCTGGCCGACGAGCCCTTCTCGAGGCCGGTGAAGGTGATCCGCGGGTTCGGGGACATCTCGAAGAGCTGCTTGATGCCGCCCTTGACCTGGATGGCGATCGTCGGGTTCTTCGGATCGTTGGTGTTGATCGTGACGGTCTGCGAGACCTTGGCCCGCACCTTCTTGGTGTTGTAGCTCAGGCGGAGCGGCTCGGATTCGCCCGGTCCGACCACCCGGCCGTTCCAGGTCGTGCCGTTGACCGGCTTGGCGACCGTGCAGCCGCACGAGCTCTTCAGCGAGACGATCTTCAGCGGCGCGTCGCCGACGTTCTTGATGAACAGTTCGGTCTCGCACTTCTCACCATACCACTTGGTGCCGAAGTCCCATTCGGTCGCGCTCAGCTCGATCTGGGGACCCGAGGTCGCTTCGGGGGCAGGGGTCTGGGCTACCGCGGCACCGGCCAGCAGGCCGAGCAGAATCGCAGGTACAACTCGTTTCATGGCTTACGTCTCGCTTTCTTCGGGGTCTGTCGAATCTTCCGTTCTCACCGTCCGGCCAGGGCTCCCGCGGGACCGGCCGGGTGTCCTCCGGATGGACACCAGATTATTCGTTCCGGAGTGTACCGCGCTCGATCAGAAGCCGCGAAAGCGCCGGCCGCGAAGTTCCGAAACCGGGAGGGCAGCCCTGGGATCGGTCCCGGCGATACCTGCCGGATGTTCCGCAAGTATATGTTTTCGAGATGGTTACAGTTCTTTGTGGCTCGGAAGGAAACCGGGCCCGGATCCAGGGCGGCTGCCGCGGATCCGGGCCCGAAACGGTTCCCTGTGCTCGAGCCGGTCAGTCGCTCCGTCAGCCGAAGGCCTTCATCAGGTTCAGGGCGGCCGGTCCGGCCAGGACGACGCCCATGGCCGGGAAGATGAACAGGACCAGCGGGATCATCAGCTTGACCGCGGTCTTCTGGGCGCGTTCCTCGGCTTCCTGGCGGCGCTTGGTCCGCATGGCGTCGCCCTGGTTGCGGAGGGCCTTGGCGATGCTGGTTCCGAAGCGTTCGGCCTGTCCGATCACGGAGATCATCGAGCGAAGTTCGTCGAGCCCGATGCGGGTGGCCATGTTGTTGAGTGCTTCCATGCGGGGGATGCCCATCTGGCCTTCCATCGTGGCGATCCGGAACTCCTCGGAGAGGTCGGGGTGCACGATGGCCATTTCCTCGCCGACGCGCTTGATGGCGGCGTCGAGGGCCAGGCCGGACTCGACCGAGACGACCAGCAGGTCGAGGATGTCGGGCAGTCCGCGGCGGACGCGGTCCTGGCGGGACTTGGTGGCCATGCCGAGCCAGACGCCGGGGGCGATGAAGCCGAGTCCGCCGAGGAAGGCGCAGGCGGCCGAGATGCCGGCCACGTCGTAGCCGAGCGAGGCGGCCCCGATGCCACCGGCGATGACGCCGAGGGCCATGCAGGCGGTCTTCATGCCGAGGAAGAGCTTCTGGGCTTCGGGATGTCGGAAGCCGGCCTGCATCAGCTTCATCTTGAGCTGACTGATTTCGTCCTCGCTGGTCGGCATGATGATCCGGCTGAGGAGCGGTTCGGCCTTCTTGACGACCCGCTGGGTGGTCGAGGCGGCCTTTGCCTTCTCCTGGATCGCGGTGCTGTCATCGCCGCCGCCGCGGCGTCCTTCGAGGCGGCGCTTGACCGTCTCCTTGGAGCGACTGGTGGCGGGGATGATGCTGTAGGCGATCAGGCCGCCGGCGATCCCGAGCAGTACGACGATTGTCACGAGGTCCATGATCGACCCTCAGCTACACTTTGATGTTGATGATCTTCTTGATCATCATCCAACCCATGATCATCTGCACGATCGCGAACATCGCCATCATCTGGCCGGTGGGATCGGCCCAGAGCATTTCGGCGTACTCATAGTTGATCTTCAGCATGGCCATGAAGACGACCACCGGCAGGGCCAGCAGGACGGCCCCGGACAGGCGTCCTTCGGCGGTCAGTGCCTGGACGGTGCCGAACAGCTTGATCCGGTCGCGGATCACGCCGCTGATCTTGTCGAGCACTTCGGCCAGGTCGCCGCCGGTCTGCCGCTGGATCAGGACCGCGGTGACGAAGAAGCGGACGTCGAGAACGTTCATCCGGTCGGCGAAGTTCTTCAGGGCGTCGTCGATCTTGAGGCCGAGGTTCTGTTCGTGGAAGACGCGGCCGAACTCGGTGCCGGCCGGGTCGGGCAGTTCGTTGGCGACGAGCTGCATGCCGCTGGCGAGCGAGTGACCGGCCCGCAGTGCCTGGCTGAGCAGTTCGAAGACGTCGGGGAGCTGCAGCATCAGCTTGTTGAGTCGCTTCTTGCGGCGGCGGTTGAAGTAGAAGACCGGCAGGATGTAGGTCGCCAGGGCGAAGCCGAGCCCGGCCAGGATCGGCAGCCCGAGGACCAGCATGAGGGCCATGCCGACGCTGGCGACCAGGGTCAGGTTCACCAGCAGTTGCGGGGCCGAGATCTTCATGTTGGCCTGTTCGAGCGTCTTCTGGAGCCGCTCGGTCATCCGCAGGTTGGCGAGCATGTGTCCGAAGACGCCCTCGACCTTGGGACCCTGCTTGCGCAGGTCCTCGTAGCCGGTCGGTTGGCGCTGTCCGGTCGAGGACTTGCCTTTCAGCCGGCTGGCGATCTTCTTCTTGGAGGTCTTCTTCAGATCGCCGACCAGCTGGGCGACGCCGTACAGCGCCATCAGCGGACCGAGGATCAGCAACGACAGCAGCAGGACGTCGTTGGTGGCTACAGCTAGCAGTGCATTCATCGGAGCACCTGTCGCATTGGGTTCGGCCTGGTCACTATTCTTCGTCCACGACCAGGTCGCGGGGGGTAAACATCTCGGTATTGACGCTGCAGCCATGGGCCTGCAGGCGTTCCATGAACTGCGGACGGACACCGGTCGAGACGATCCGGCCGCGGGCCTTGCCGTCGGCGGTGATGCCGTCCTGCTCGAAGCGGAAGATGTCCTGCATGACGACGACTTCGCCCTCCATGCCCTGGACCTCGGTGACCGAGATGATCTTTCGCGGTCCGCCCGTCAGGCGGGCGGCCTGGACGATCAGGTTGACGGCCGAGGCGAACTGCTGGCGGATGGCCTTCTGCGGCAGTTCGAACCCGGACATCATCACCATCGTCTCGACGCGCTGCACGGCGTCGCGGGTGTTGTTCGCGTGGATCGTGGTCATCGAGCCTTCGTGGCCGGTGTTCATCGCCTGGAGCATGTCGAGCGTTTCGCCGCCGCGGCACTCGCCGACGACGATCCGGTCGGGACGCATACGCAGCGAGTTGACCAGCAGGTCGCGGATCGTGATGCGGCCCTTGCCCTCGAGGTTCGGGGGGCGCGTCTCGAGCCGGACGACGTGCGGCTGGCGCAGCTGCAGTTCGGCCGCGTCCTCGATCGTGACGATCCGCTCGTCCTCGGGGATGAAGCTCGAGAGGTTGTTCAGCAGGGTGGTCTTGCCCGAGCCGGTACCGCCGGCGATCAGGATGTTCAGCCCGGCATGCACGCAGGCGTGCAGGAACTCGACCATCTCCTGGGCGCACGATCCGAAGCGGACGTAGTCCTCCCACTTGATCGTGTCCTTGCCGAACCGCCGAATCGACATCGACGGGCCGTCGATCGCCAGCGGCGGGATGATCGCGTTGACACGGCTGCCGTCCTTCAGGCGGGCGTCGACCATCGGCGAGACTTCGTCGCAGCGGCGGCCGAGCGGCGACACGATCTTGTCGATGATGTGCAGCAGGTGCCCGTTGTCCTTGAACTGGACTTCCGAGAGCGTCAGTTGCCCGCCCTTTTCGATGTAGACCTGGTTCGGGCCGTTGATCAGGATGTCCGAGATCTTGGCGTCGGCCAGCAGGGTCTCGAGCGGGCCGAGCCCGAAGGTCTCGTCGAGGATCTCCTGGGCCAGCCGCTGCCGCTCGGTCACGTTCAGCAGCGTGTTCTCCTCTTCGCAGAGGGACACGATGATGTCGCGGACCTGGTCGCGGAGTTCCTCGCTGGCGTCGGCCGCCAGCTTGGACATGTCGAGCTGTTCGACCAGCTTGCGGTGAATGCTGCCCTTCAGCTCGTTGAAGCGGCGGGCCCGCTCGTCAAGCTGCTTGTCCTTGCGCGGACGCGGCGGCGGACTGCTCGGGGCCGGGACCGGCGGCTTCTTCTCGCCCGTGGCGGCCGGGGGCGGCGGGGCCGCGGTCGTGCTGGCGGTCCCGCCGCCGCTGCCGGCCGGGGGTGGTTCCGGGCGCGGCGCCTCGGCCGGGCTCGGCGCCTTCTCATCCGATTGCTTTCGTGTGAACAGTCCCATCACGCAGCTCCCGCCCGACAGTTCGGGCCGCTAGGCCTTGGCTCCGGCGAAGAAACCAAACAAACCCTTCTTCCCGGCTTCCCCCTCGGTGACGCTCACGGGCAGTCCGCCGCCGGCGAGGGCCAGCGCGACCTGCCGGTAGGCCAGCCGCAGCTTGGCCTTCGGGGCGTGCAGGTGCAGGGGGGAACCGATGTTGACGGCCCCGGAACTGGTGCGCCAGTCGTCCGGGATCGTGAAGTCCATCTTCCGCTTGAGCGTCGTCTCGACGTCGCCCTGTTCGAGATAGCCGGCGTCGCGGCCGGCCCGGTTGCAGACCATCCGGATGCGGTCGCCGGCATATCCGGTCGCGGCGAAGTGCTGCAGGACCCGGTCGGCCGTCCGCACGCTCGGCACCAGCAGTTGCAGCACCAGCAGGACCACGTCGGCCATGTCGTAGACCGCCCGGGCGGTCGGATCGAAACGGGCCGGGACGTCGACGATCACGAAGTCGTAGTGTTCCTGCAGGGCCGAGATCACGCTGGCGCAGTGCCCGGCGCTGATCTGCTCGGCCTGGCTGAAGTCGTTCGGGCGGGTCAGGATGTGCAGCCCGGTCGGGTGCTTGTACATCGCCCGCTCGATCATTCCGGTGTCGATTGCCTCGCCGGTCTCGCACAGTTCCGCGATCGTGTAGTTCGGGGCCGCGTCGAGCTGCATCGCGACCTGGCCGAAGCGCAGGTCGAGGTCGACCAGGGCGACCTTCGGGTGTCCCTCGCCGGCCCACTCGTCTTCGAGCTGGCTCAGTTCGGCCCCGAGGTTGACGGTCAGCTGGGTCGCCCCGACGCCGCCGCCGGTGCCGACGACCGTCAGCAGGCGGCCGAGCCGGCGTCCCCCGTCGACCGATTCCTGTCCGACGCGGTTGAGGATCTCGGCCAGTTGCTCGGGCGGGAAGGGTTTCCAGAGGAACTCCTTCATGCCGGCCCGCATGGCCTTCATGACCAGTTCCGCGTCGCGGTCCTCGGTCATGGCGATCGCGGCGATGTTGTCCTTGTGGCGCTCGATCAGCGGCGCGACCACTTCCATCATCGCCTGGGCGTTCGGGTCGAGGTGGCACAGCAGCAGTTCGGCCGGGAACTGGGTCAGGGCCTGGTTGAGCAGGCCGGGCTCATCGATCTCGGCGACGATCTTGACCCCGGGGATGCCGAGGAGGACCGCGCGCAGATCGTTGGCGACGGATTCGTCCGTGTTCAGAACGATGACGCGTACAGTGTGACTCACAGCTGTCGTAGTCCTTGCCGAGCCCCGGCGGAGGGGCTTCCCGGGAGGCGGGCCGCGGGCGGGTGTCCGTCCGCCCGCGGCCGCCGGCCCGGGTGTGTTCCCTGAACGTTACTCAATCAACGCGACGGGTCGCTTGCCACCGAGCGCCCGGAAGATGTCCTCCAGCTGTTCGGTGTATTCCTCCGGCGAGCCGACCGCGTAGAACTCCTGGCCCTTGCCGATCGCGGCGATCTCCTGCATCAGTCCGCGGTCGACGCCGTAGCCGACGCTGACCGTGTGGATCACCATGTGGTCGTCGGCGGCCTGCTCGGCCCGGTCGACGGCGAACTGCCGCGAGGCGGCGCTGCCGTCGCCGAGGAAGTTGCCCTGCTCGTCGGTGTTGGCGACGCCGTCCGACATCAGCATGATCACCTTCCGCGAGTTGCCGCGGGCCCGATCGCTCTTCAGTTCGGCGTAGGCTTCCATCAGGCCGCCGGCGATGTTCGTCGCCCGGTCGTAGTGCCCGCTCTGGCGGGCGTAGAGCGTGTCGGCGATGTCCTGCAGGTTGGCCGTCAGGTTGACCTCGTGCCGCGACGTGCTGGCGAAGATCTCCAGCGAGACGTGGTCGAGGCTGTCCAGTTCCGAGATCGTGTCGATCATCGTCTGGACCGCGTCCTTGGTCGCCCGCAGCGGCTGCTCGGGGGTCGCCCACAGGTTCGTGTTCCGGTAGTTCTCGGGGTAGTAGTCGATCAGGTAGTCGGTCAACGTCTTCAGCCCGTAGCGATACCGGAACTCGGTCTGCTGGTACTTGTAGACCGAGTGGTTGGCGACGAAGTCGATGTAGCCCGTCCAGCTCCAGCCACCGTTCCGCCACTCCGGATACGGTTCCCAGGCCGTCATCTCGTTGTTCTCGAGCTTGTTGTCACCGTCGCCGGACTGGTTGAAGCCCTGCCCGCCGTCGGTCTGCACGTCGAACTTGCCGCCGTTCTTGCCGCTCCGCCACTCGGCCAGGCCGAGCAGCACGGCGATCCGGTTCCGCCAGTGCGACTTCGTGCCGTCGTAGTAGCCGCTCATCAGGGCGCTCGCTTCCGAGGCGCTGTAGCCGCGGGCGATCAGCTCGTCTTCCAGGTCGCCGTCGTTGATCGTCTGGCCCTTGCGGTAGTAGACCAGGCCCTCGTCATCGGTCGCGTCGTACGAGCCCGGCAGCAGCGGGTCGCCCCACTCCTCCATCAGGCCGAAGGTCGGACCGGTGTCGTCGGCGTACTCCGTCTCCGTCTCCGGACCCGGCATGTACGGACGCGAAGGCTCCGGACCGTTCAGGGCCGCCCAGACGTCCCGCAGGTTCGACGAACCGCCGTCACCACGATCCCAGTACCGCAACTGGCTGTCGTGACACATCGAGTTCGACAGGTCGATCACCACCGCGATGTCACGCGGCACCAGCACGGCCGCCGCGGTCGCTTCCAGACCGTGCGTGTCGTGCCCGAGCGCCCGGGCGAACATCAACTGGATCGGACCGGCCGCCGAGTTGCTGCTGCGCCGCAGCGTCACGCGGGTCGCGTCGTACGGCTCACCCGTCTGCTGGAAGGTGAACTTGCCGGTCGCCGCGTTGTAGGTCGCGCGACCCATCTCGACGTTGCTCGCCGCCGTGACGCCCATCTCGGCCGCGAAGACCGGGTTCTTGCGGGCCACCTCGTCGGCTGCTTCGACGACCAGTTCGTCCACGTCGCCGTCTCCGCCGCCGATCAACTGACCGGCCGCCGCCAGCGCGGCCGCGTCGGCCGCCCGCTGCAGTTCGGACTTGGCGGTGTAGAGGGCACCCATGTCGATCGCGAGCGCCGCGAACGCCATGATGACTGTCAGGGAGATCGCCACATAGACAACGACGGCCCCCCGTCGCTGATGCCGTGGTTTCGCTTGCTGCACCCAACCCATACAAAGTACCTCCGGCTGTTGTGTACGCTGTCGCCCCAAACGTCCTCGTACCCAGACAGCTGACACCCGGAGTCCGTTCCGGATGCGACCCCGGTCCCGGACCGGCAGGCGCAAACCCGCCGGCCCGGTCCCCGGACCGCTTGTTCCCTTAGTTGCTGTCCGCCCCTCCGGACGGACCAATCGGGCCCCGGAGCTGCATGGTGTTCGAAGCACCGTACAGTTCCTCCGGACGCACCGGCCACGAGTGATTCACCCGGGCCTGCAGGGCAGGCTGGTCCGCGTTCTCACTCTCAAGCATTCCATACAAGTACAGTTCCATGTCGTTCGGCTGGCCCTGGTTGCGTCCCGGCAGGTACGTGACCTGGTCGGCCGTGATCGGTTCGACCAGTTCCGGCGTCACCAGCACGACCAGTTCGGTCTCGTCGGACTGATAATCGACGCTGCGGAACAGGGCCCCGAGCACCGGGATCTTGCCCAGCCCCGGAATCTCGCGCGAGACCGCCCGGATCCGCTCGCTGAGCAGCCCGCCGACCGCGAAGGTCTGCCCGCTGCCCAGTTCGACCGTCGTGTCGACCCGGCGGGTCGAGAAGCCCGGAATCGAGATGCCGCTGAAGACGACCGAGTTGGCGAAGTCCGGCTCGCTGATCTCCGGCGAGACCTGCAGCCGAATCCGGTTGTCGTCGAGGATCGCCGGCGTGAAGTTCAGCCGGGCGCCGAATTCCTTGTACTCGATCTTGATCCGCTCATCGGTCGTGATCGGAATCGGAATCTCACCACCGGCCAGGAAGCTGGCCTTCTGCCCGTTCATCGCCACCAGGTTCGGCTCGGCCAGCACCTTCAGGAGACCGTTCTCCTGCAGGGCCCGCACGAAGACCTGCGTCTGCACGCGCGGGAAACCGAGGCTCAGCGTCGTCGCGGCCGTCACCGGGATTCCGCCGGCGCCCGTCACGAACGGCACGTTGCCGGTCACGTCGAAGCCTTCCGGCGCGCCGATGTTCGTCGGGTTGATCCCGTCGAGATTCGACAGCGCGAAGGCATCCTTGAAGTTGTCACCGGCCAGGAAGCCGTTGAAACCAAGCTGACGCCCGGCGCTGCGGTTGACCTCGGCAACCGTCACGCGCAGCAGGACCTGCTGGACGCCGGCCACCGACATGTGGTTGACGACGTTGGCCGAGAACACCTTGGCGACCTCGAGGATCCGCTCGGCCGAGTCCGGGTTCGGCACCCGGCCGGTCAGCACGATCGAGTCGAGCAGGGCGTGGGCCTTGACATCGGCCCGCGGTACCGCGGTGCGGATGCTGGCCAGCAGGCGATCGAGTTCCAGGTCGATCGCCAGGTCGAAGACCTGCTGGGTGTCGCCCGCGCTGAAGGCGATCAACTGGGTCGTGCCGAAGGCCTGGCCGGTGACCAGGATCTGGGTCGGCGTGATCGCGGTGACGGTGGCGAAGTCGGGCTTGGCCAGGCGCACCTCGCGAATCGGCTCGCTGAATTCGACCACGACCGACTTGTTGACCGGGACGCGAATCAACTGGCCCTGCGTCTGAACGTCGCGGACCGTGACGCGAATCCCGCCGCCGGTGTTGTTGACCTGGGCGGACAGCGGTGCGGCCAGGCTGGCGGCCGCGACGGCGGCAGACAGCAGGGCCCGCATGGGGCGCCGGATTGATACA
The DNA here is from genome assembly GCA_030428945.1 of Phycisphaerae bacterium. Lineage (GTDB taxonomy): Bacteria > Planctomycetota > Phycisphaerae > UBA1845 > Fen-1342 > JAUIEC01. Next base: position 103,976 of record JAUIEC010000003.1, read on the forward strand.
GGCTGACGATCCTTCGTTGCCGCGCTACTCATCCGAAAAGCTCCTGTGGCTTGATTACTTCGGCGGGCTCGTTCGGCTCGCCACCGGCGTCACCAGCATCGGACCCATTCCGACGCTGCTGCGTGTTCCGCTTGCGCGGGTTCTTTCCGCGACGTTCCTGGCCGCGGGTTTCTGCGGGCAGCAGCGGCGGCTGGTAGCCGTCGTTCTGCTCGAAGACGTTGCCGCCCGATTCGCCCAGTTGAATCGGCTCGAACGGATGTTCGGCCGTCCAGCCGAGGCGGGTCAGGCTGTCGCCGTTGTAGACGGCCATGGTCCAGATGACCTCGGGCTGCTTGGGCTTGGGCGCGGCGACGACCGGTTCCGGCTCGGGCTCGGGTTCGGGCTCGACGTCGGCTTCCTGGTTGCCGCCGAAGAGCGACTCGAAGAAGCCGGCGATCTGGTCGCCGACCGGCGGGCCGCTCTCCTCGGGTTCATCCTCTTCCGGCTCGACCAGGCCGAGCAGTTCGTCCTCGGTGATCGCCGCCAGTTGTCCGTTGGAGACCGGCAGGTCGCCGGTGCTTCGCATGCTGAGCTTGATCTTGCCGCGCTGTTCGGCCAGGTGCAGCGGCGGGACGTGCTGCGGGCGGACCAGCAGCGTCACGGCCCGGGCCGGCTTGGCCGGGCGGCGTTCGCCGTCGGCGGAGGTCGCGTTCGGGTTCGACGGGGCGATCCGGGCGCCGACCGCGGCGACCTGGACCTTCTCGACGACCGTCTTGGCGATCGTCTCGTTCCGGTTGTTGGCCCGGACGGTGAACAGTCCGATCACGTCGACGAAGACACCCGGCTGCAGGTGGCTGTCGACGCCGGAGCTTTCGTCGACCTTGACGGCCACGGCCCGGAAGCCCTCGGGGACGTTGATGCCCGGCATCTGTCCGGGGGCCAGCAGCATCGAGTTCAGAATCGGCACGCCGGCGGGAACGCCGGTGTGCGGGACGCGCCCGACGATGTTCTCCTTCTTGGAGATGGCCGTCTGGGGCGCGAGTTCGAGCGGGAACTCGAGGGGTGTCAGGTTTTCCTCGGTGACCGGCGAGCCGCGCGGGACGTCCTGGGTGACCGACCAGAGGGTGACCAGCTTGGTCGGCTTGCCCTGGGCTTTCTGAAGGTGGTCAAACCCCATCTTCGCGGCGAAGCCGGCAATGGCGAGACCTGCTACGAGCGGAATCAGAGCTTTCGGATTCATATCGCCGTTCCCATCGATCCTGCGGAGTCGGGCAGGGCGGGATGCTTCCCGCGCGAACCTTCCCGATCCGGTTTGGTTACTGACAGCTTGGCGCGGGTCGCTTCGTTCAGCGGACGCCGTTCGTCCGGGCGGACGCCGCGTCCGCGCTGCAGGTCACCGCTCGCGCCGGCGGCACCTGCTCTTCCATCGGCTAGTTCGCTAGATGCCTTCTTTGCGCATCGAAGCCGTGGCGGTGATATCACCCGTCAGGAGCCAGTTGAAATAGTTGCCCACGATCGAGACCTGGGCCTGCGGAACGCTCAGGGAGACGCTGACGATCGGGTCATCCTCGGTGGCTTCCACGATCGTGTAGTTGACCGACCCGTTCAGGCTCAGCGGCGTCAGAAACTGGTCGATCCGCGTCTGAATGTCCGAATATGTCGAACCCTGCAGCGCCCCCACCCGGGCGCCCTCCCGGACCGCGTTCAACATCGTGTTCTTGACCGTGAACATCCAGCCGAACTCGATGATCCCGAAGACCATCGTCAGCAGCAGCGGCGTCACCACGGCCATCTCGACCGCCGCCGCCGCCCGCCGCCGCATGTTCCCCAAGCGCTTGCTTACCACAGCCACCCTCCGCAGTAGTACGTCAGCAGGACGCCGATCGTGCCCGCCGTCAGCGGCACCCCGTAGGGCAGCAACTGACTGGTGTCCCCGAAGGTCTTCGCCCCGCCATAGGTCGAGAACGCCGTCTCGGCGCTCCGCACCTTGTGCATGATCGTCTGCATGTTCGCGTAGGCGTGCAGCGCCCGGCCGGTCGAGAAGATCATCACCGCCGCCACCACACCGCCGATCACCGCCCCGACCGCGAAGCTGACCAGCGTCAGCCAGGCGCCCAGCCAGGCCCCGATCGCCGCCATCAGCTTGACGTCGCCGGCACCCATGCCGTGCATCATCCACGGCACGATCAGCACCCCGAAACCGACCACGATGCCCAGCAGACCGGCCGACAGACCCATCCCCGTGGCCGGATCGCTCCAGCCGAAGAAGGCCGCCTGGCAGGCCAGGCCGGCCAGCAGAATCAGCGCGTTGAGCCAGTTCGGCACGCGTCGCTCGGCGTAGTCAATCCACGACGCGTAGAGCGTCGCCGGAATCAGCACCGCCAGGGTTGTTTCCCAGTAACCGAAAGTCATGTCCGCCCACCCGTTGTCGTGCCCCGTGGATCCTGCCGCCCCGCGGGGCGACGACTGCTCTTACATCGGACCGATCGGCCTGCCGCATCCATTTATGACTGGCGGCGGCGCCCCGCCTGGAACGCCGCCGCCCGATCGTCCGCTTCGGAGTTTCCGGCGGTCGCTTACGCAAGCGCGTCGCGAACCACCTCGAACTTCGCATTGGCGTTCTGGCCAAGCGTGGTTACCGCGGCAATGCAGACCACGATGATCAGGGCGAGCATCACGGCGTACTCGGTCGCGGTCGGGCCGTCTTCGCTACGCAGGAAATCGTTGACACGGTTCATAAAGGCCTTCATTCTCGTTCTCCCAAAACCCGGCGGCCGATCGCCGCCAAACCCACGAAATGTGCCCGCACCACGCGAGCCCTCTCCGGAAAGCATCCTTGTCCTGCTTGCCGCAGAAGCCTGCGGGGCGGACATCCAAGAGGGTTCAAAAGGTTCCGGGGTTGTGCAAAGAAACTCGGGCAGATTCAGCCGGCAACCGCTTTCGGCCCCGACCGCCAAGTTCCTCTCGGACCGCGCCGGTTTTACGCGTTCGCGCCCGGCGAAACGCCACCCGACAGCGTCCGCCGATAACTGCCACGCGGCGGCCCCTGGCCGAACCACCAGCGGTACTGCTGCTCGGCCTGCGCGACGAACATCGTCAGGCCCGAGGCCGTCCGACAGCCCGCCCCCTCCGCAACGCGCAACAACTGCGTCCGGGCCGGAGTGTAGATGGTGTCAAACACCGTCCCGTGCTGTCCAATCGATTCCGCGGGAAGTGGCAGTTCGTCCGCCCGCGGATACATCCCGATCGACGTGCAGTTCACCAGCAGGCTGCCCCGCGCCGCCCCTCGATCCGACCAGGCACCCGCCACGCAGCCGAACGCGGAGGACAGTTCCTCCGCCCGCGACCGCGTCCGGTTGAAGATCGTCACCCGCGCGGCCTCCGACCCCAGCGCCGCCAGCACCGCCCGCGCGACACCTCCGGCACCCAGCAGCGTGATCGGACCGTCCGCCCGCCAGCCGGCCTCGGCCAGCGCCGCCTGCACCCCCAGCACGTCCGAGTTCTCGCCCCGCCAGCCTTCCGGCACGCGCACCAGCGTGTTCACCGCGCCGCAGGCCGCCGCGCCCTCGGAAACGTGCTGATCGTGCGCTTCCAGCCAGGCGAGTACGCCAGTCTTATGGGGCAGCGTCACGCTGCAGCCGCGGACCGGGAACCGGTCGCCCCGCAGCAGTTCCTCGAGCACCGTGTCGAGCGCTTCCGCATGCGGCGCCACCGCCAGCGGCAGGTAGACGCCCGCGCGACCCTGCTCGGCCAGCGCCCGATTGTGGATCCACGGGCTCAGCGAATGTGTCACCGGCCAGCCGATCACACCCAGCACCGGCGTGCGCGCGGTCAGGTGCGCAATCCGGTACACGTCGCGCAGTTCATCAAGGTCCGGCTGCCCCGGCGCACTGCCGGCACCGTGCACCTTCGCGAACGTCAGCAGCCCGCCCCGCCCGGCCGTCAGCACCCGCGAGGGCAGCCCGGCGGGGCCCATCGCCAGCACGATCCGCGGACGCTCGCCGCGCGTCACCGCCAGGGCTGCCAGCGATTCCTGCACATCCGCCGCATAGCAGACCAGCTTCTCCGCTTCGGCCGGCGTGACGCGCATTCGTTCGAGTACCTGCTCGAGCCGCGCCTGCGTCGCCGCCATGCGTCCGGTGGCGGCCGGGTCCGGTTCGCGGAAGTCATGCCAGGACATGATCAGTCGCGGACGTGTTCCCGACTGGGCCACGAGGTTCGCGCACCAGTCGCGGACTTCGTCCGAGCGTTCCCATAACGCAAGCTCAACATCCACCCACGCAGCGTACGGCGCGAAGCGTTCGAGCAGATCGAGTTTCCGGGCGGGAAGGCCCTGCCAGTCTCCACCCTCGTCCCTCTCGCGGACCGTCAGCAGCAGCGGCAGGTCGCGCAACACCGGCAGAGCCGCGGCCACCGCTACCGGATCCAGCCGGTCCAGGCGCAGTTCGAGCAGATCCGCCCCCTGCTCGCGGGCCGCGCGGGCCTGTCGTTCGAGCGGCGTATGGTGGTCTGTCAGGGGAACCGCCAGCAGGCAGCGTCCGGAAGGAATCACAACTGTTCGAACAGGCGGTGCATCGGGATCTTCAGGTTCCCGCAGATCCGCGCCAGCGTCCACGTCGAGGTGGCCGTCTTGCCCAGTTCGATCTGCGAAAGCTGCGCCGCCGTGATCTGGCACCCGGCCGCCAGGTCGGTCTGCGTTCGCCCGGCCGCCTTGCGAATGGTGCGGATGCGGGCCCCGAGCAGTCGGTTGAAGTCCTGTTCGGTGCGGGCGGCGATCCCGATCCGGGAAAGCTGCCGCTGCATCGCCTGGAGCACCTCGCCCTCGGACATGGGTTTCTGGATCAGGTCGTGGGCCCCGGCCTGGTAGGCCTCGGCCACCTGTTGGGCGTCCGGAAACGCGCTCAGCGCGAGGATCCGCAGTCCGGGCTGGTCCTTGGTCAGGGCGGCGATGACGTCGGTGCCGTCGGCGGACGGCATCCGCAGATCGACCAGGGCGACGTCGGACGGGGCGGCCGACAGGTGATGCAGGCCCTCGGCCGGGTCGGTGAAGGTCCTGACCTGGTAGGAGGCGGACTCGAGCCAGCCGGCAAGCTGCTGGCAGACCGAGGCATCGTCGTCGATGACGACCGCGTTGACTGGGATGCGCGTTTTCATGGCTCTAGGGGTATTCTTGCGTCCAGCGGGGCAAATGCCAAGAAAGGTCCGGCGCGGCGACGGACCCGCAACCGGCTGGTCCGGTAAGCTGTACAATCGTCGCGAGGTGCCGTGGTTTGTCGCTGGTGCGTCGGGAGAAAGAAACCATGCAGAGTATCCGCCGCTGGGCCGTACTGGTAAGCGTCGTCGCCGTGAGCCCTTACGGCTGGGCCCAGGTCTTCGAGGATGAGGCCCGCGAAGCCGCGCCCGAGCCGATCGGCATCGAGCTGAAGCTGACCGACCGGATGATCTACAACTGGCTGGATGTCGTCGCCGACGACATGGCCAATGACTACGAGTTGACCGACGATCAGTATTACCAGGTCAACGAGATGCTGCACGAACACATCCCGAACTTCCTGCGCGAGAACCGCGAGGACATCAGCCAGGTCTTCACCGAGTTCGCCGAGGTGTTCGGCAGCAACCGGGCGCCCGACAGCGTCACGGTGGCCGAGTGGGCCGACCGGGCCCGCCCGCTGCTGGGCCGGTTCCGCGATACGGTCGAGGTCATGTCCGACGATTTCCGCGAGGTGTTCGACGAAGGCCAGATGATCAAGCTCGACGGGTACCTGGCGATGATGGACGCCGGCACCGAGATGGTCGAGCATCGGCTGACGGGCTGGTCCGAAGGCGAGTTCAACGCCGAAAGCGACTGGTGGGGCGGATCGCAGTTCCACGAGGACGAGAAGGGTCGCCGCGCGGAAATGGAGCGTCGCACCGTCGAAGCCCGCGAACGCGCCATCGCCTTCCACCTGGGCGACGAATACCAGCCTCCCGGCAGCGAACAGGCCGGCGGCCGGCGCGAGATTCCGCCCCCGCCCGGCAAGCGCGGCCCGGCCGACCAGGCGGGCGCCGCGTCCGGCAAGGCCGGCGACGCGACCAGCGACAAGTGGAAGATCTACACCGAGCAGTTCATCGTCCGCATGCAGTTGAACCAGAGCCAGACCCAGCAGGCCCGCCTGATCTACGACCGGGCCGCCGCGGACCGCGATCGCTACCAGCGCCGACGCCTGCCCGAACTGGACCGGATCGCCAGGCTGGCCGAGGCGGCCAAGAGCGAGGCCGACCGCGAGCGGGTCAAGCAGGCCAAGGCCGCCCACGATCAGGGCATCGAGCAGATGTTCGAGCGCCTCAAGGCCCGCCTCGACCGCATCCCGACCCGCAAGCAGCGGGCTCTCGCCACGGCCGAGCAGGAAGCCAAACGCCCCGAATAACGACTCGTTTTCGGCCGTGGGGCTGACCCCGCGGCCGCGTTTGTTATTCTGTGAGGATGAAGTCTCTTCCCACCGTGATCGCCGTTCTGGCCGCGCTGCTGCCGCTGTCGGTCGCCCGTGCCCAGCCTGAGGACGACGCCCCGCCCCGGGCGACCGAGATTCCGACCGAGGGTTTCTGGCCGACGCAGACCATGCTCGACCGGATCCTGGACCGGATCTCGGACGACATGGCCGATCATTACGACTTCGATGACGAGCAGCACGACCTGACCCGCGAGTTGTTCGAGCAGACGATTCCGACCTGGCTGCGCGAGAACCGGGCCGAGATTCAGACGCTGACCAACGAGTTCTTCGAAGCACAGCTTCACGACGAGCCCCCGACGATCGACGGCGTGGCGACTTGGTCGAAGCGCGTGCTGCGGATGTTCGACGACTTCGACCGGAACGTGATGACCGATCTGACCGACGGCATGCGCGAGTACATGACCGACGATCAGCAGTTGCAACTCGACGCCGAGTACGCCGCCTACGAGACCGCCCTCGGGATGGTCAACAACAAGCTCTCCATCTGGGCCGACGGCGGCTACGACCCCGAATCGGAATGGTTCCCCCCCGGCCGCGAACGGCGCGAACTCGAGCGGGCCGAGGAACGCGCCCGCCGCGAGGCGATGGACCGGGCCCGGGCCGAAGTGCTCGGCACGGCCGAGGACGGGGCGGAGGCCGGCGACGCCGCGCAATCGGCCGCGGCCACCAGTCAGCCGGCCCGCGTGCCGGACGCGTGGCGTGATTACACCGAGGCGTTCATCGCCCGCTATGACCTCGACGATGCCCAGCAGCAGAAGGCCCGCAGTTTCCTGCGCAGCGCCCAGGAGAGCCGCGATCGGTACCTGCGTCCGCGCAAGGCCAGCATCGACAAGGTCCAGGCCCGGTTGGCCGCGGCGGACGATGAGGTCACCCGACAGCGGGCCCTGGCCGAGTTCGACAAGCTCAACGCGCCGATCGAGCGGCGGTTCCAGCAACTCAAGGACAAGCTCAACACCCTGCCGACCCGCGCGCAGCGCAAGGCGGTCGCGGCCGCGGAACTCGAGGCCGCCGAGCCGACCGGCGGGGACGAGTAGGGCAGTCGGCACGCAAAGCGGGTCAGCGCGCGAGCAGGGGGAAACGCCGCTTCGTGCCCGCACATGCGGTAGACTGACGAGTCAGTGGTCAGAGACGGTTTCTTTTCTCGCAACCGGCATTTCGGCCAAGGAGCTTGGCATGATCAAGGGCGCGATCACGATCCTGCTGCTGGGATTCGCACTGGTGTTCGGGACCTATTACCTGGGCGGCTACGCCGATCACGATCCGACCGCGACGGGGCTGGAGGCCAAGGCCGCGCTGCAGGAGGGGATGACGTGGGAAGAGGTCATCGCCGCGGCCGGCAACCCGATGCGGTTCCAGCCGGTCAACCTGGTGAAGCAGAAGATCGACGGCGAGTTCGTCGAGGTCGAGCAACTGGGCGCGAAGATTCCGTTCCAGGAAGACCTGATTCCCGGTGACATCGCCAATGGCGCGTTCGGGTACGGCTTCATCTTCGAGTACACCTTCTCGCACCAGGCCGCGTTCCAGGTCTCGTTCGACGGCGACGGCCGGGCGACCGATATCTCGGACATCGCGACGATGGCCGACCTGCTGGACATGCGCGGCTGACGACCGGTCCGGCGGCGGCGCAGTGTCAGGCGTGCGTGTGTTCGGCGCGCAACCGATTCGGCGTGGGCGTGAACGATGCCCGGGGGCGCAGGGGTGGCGGGTTCTCTTTCACCCATTCACCCATTCACCCTTTCACCCATTCACAGTCTAGTGATTTCCGGTCGTGGCCGTGGCGTAGGCGGTGGCGGGTGCGGGTGCCCGGTGCTGTCCGTCGATGGCGAGCAGGCACATCAGGGCGGCCATCAGGATGATCAGCCACTGCATGGTGGCGGCGGCCCCGCGATAGCTGGCGGCGGGTCGCAGCGAGAGCCACCACCCGGCGAGCGCGCAGGCAGCGATAACGAGCAGCCAGGCCTGGCTTGCCGTGATCGCCATCGTCGGATTCTCCTGCTGGGGCCTACGGGAACAAGGTATCGTCTATATCGGCGAATTTCTGCCCGAGGTTTGCACCGTAGGAGGTCAGCGTCGCGATGCAGGCGATCAGGATCAGCGCCAGCATGACGGCGTATTCGGTTGCGGTGACGGCCTCTTCGTCCTTCAGGAAGTGTTCGAGTTGTGCTCGCATAAACCGCTCCCAGCCCCTGGCCACCCCAGTCCACACCCCAAGAATGGGAAACGTCGCCGGCAGACTCCAAACGCGAATTGAGAAACTGGCCGGGCACCCGTCTGACTCTCGGATTATCGGACGAGTGGGCCGCATTTCGCCGCTTGTGCTGGCTGCCTGATGGTCTATCATCCACGATTCACGCTGCCGGGCCCGGTTGGCCCGGCGGACCGACTCGAATGCCCGGCCTGAGACACGCCCGATGACCAAGTTCTTTCGCCAGTACAGCCGTTTCTTCCTGCTGGTTTTCATGTCCGTCCTGATGGTCGTCTTCGTCATCGGAGATGCCATCGGACGCGGCAGCAGCGCCCGCGCGGACGCCCTCGATACCGAGGTCGGCACCGCCTTCGGGGAGTCCGTCCGCGACAGCCACCTGCGCCGCGCGATGGCCGACCTGCAGATGGCCGCGTCGATCGGCCTGATCCCGACTCCGCTGGCCCGGCTCGAACAGATCTCGCCCGAGCAGCGTGAACAGACGATCGGCGTCTACCTGATGATGCGCGAGGCCGAGCAGCTTGGCGTCCGCGTCTCCGAGGCCCAGTTGCGCGAACTGCTCAGCCGCATGCAGATGACCGACGAGCAGTTCTCGCTGCTGACCAGCCGCTTCGGACGCCGCAGCGCCAGCCAGGTCTACGACGCGCTCGGCCGGGTCATGTCGGTCGGCATGTTCTTCCAGGCCCAGGCCGACGCCGGGCTCGGCCAGCCCCTGCCGCAACTGGAAGACACCTATCGCAACTTCATGCAGAACGCCAAGGTCAAGGTCTCGGTGATCGACGCCAACGCGTTCCTGACCGAGGATCAGCCCGACGACGCCCAGCTTGCCGTCCTGTTCGAAGAGGGCAAGGACCGGCTCGACGAGCATACGGCCGAGGAACTGCACTTCGGCTACCAGTTGCCCGACCGCGTCAAGCTGGAGTGGATCACGCTGAATCCCAAGCGGATCGAGGACGAGGTCACGATTCGCGAAGTCGACGCCGAGCGCTTCTATCGCAGCAATCCGGACCGCTACCGGACCAGCGCCGAGGGGCCCGCTCTCGACGGACAGGCGACGATCCTGAAGCCGTACGAGGAAGTCCGCGAACAGGTCCGCGCGACCGTCCGCACGCTCAAGGCCATCGAGGAGGCCCGCCGCGAGATCAACCTGATTCGCGAAACCGCGGCCGGCCCGTGGAAGAGCATGCCGCGCGGCGCGGACGGGACGCGTCCGGCTCCGGCGGCGGACCAGCAGATGGATCTGACGACCGCGATCGGCGCGTCGCGCTTCGCCGAGTACATCGTGCGGCGCGAGACCGGCTGGCTGACCCGCGAGGAACTGGGCGCCATGCCGGTTCTTGGTGGTGCCCGGATGCAGGTCGAGCGGCAGCGCGTCGCCGCCCCCGAAGTGATCTTCCACGTCGAAGGCCTGGCGGGTCCCAGCGAGGAATCGCCGCTGCCGCTGCTGCGAACCGGCGAGCCGGGGCCGGTGCTGACCTCGTTCGACACGCGCGCGACCGGGGCTTCCGAGCCTTACCAGCCGATCGCCTTCCGCGTGCTCGCGGTCGAGCCGAGCGGCCCGCCGCGCACCATGGAAGAGGTTCGCGGCAAGCTGGTCGACGACTGGCGCCGCCAGCGGGCCATGCAGCGGGCCGGCGAGTTCGCGCGTGAACTGGCCGAGCAGGCCCGCAGCGTCGGCCTTGAGCAGGCGGTGGCCGAGGCCGAGGCGCTGCGGTCGGCGCTGCAGGACGCCGATGCCCGGGCGGTCTCGACCGACGGAACCGCGCTGGAGATCTACACCAAGCGGCTGACCCCGATCGAGCCGCCGCGTTTCCCGCGGTTCGCCACCAACGTCAGCGGCGTCCGTTCGACCCCGCTGCATGAGCGCATCTATGAACTGGCTGACGATGACAGCCCGCACCGCGTCGCGCTGGCGGCCTCGCCGGCCGACAAGGCCTGGGTCGTGGCCGAGCTGTTCGAGGTCGAGCCGCTCTACCAGGGCGAGTTCGATCAGCAGCGGGCGAGCTTCGACCAGCGCTCGGAGATGTCGCAGCGCTTCCGCTTCGTGCAGCTCTGGTGTGACTACGAGAACATCAAGGCCCGGACCCGCTTCGTGGCCAAGGTCACCGAGACGCCGGAAGACGAAACCGAAACAAGCCAATAGCGCGGCCGCCCGACATTGCCGCCGCGCGGGATCGAGACGATGGGCAGCGACTACGACTTTCGATCAATCGAGCCGCGCTGGCAGCAGACCTGGCGCGAGCAGCGCGCCTTCGCGGCCGCCAACCCCGGCACCCCCGGCGCCGAGCGGCCCAAGTACTACGTGCTGGACTTCTTCCCGTACCCGTCGGGCGCCGGCCTGCATGTCGGCCACCCGCTCGGATACATCGCGACCGACATCTACAGCCGTTTCAAGCGAATGACCGGCTACAACGTGCTGCACCCGATGGGCTGGGACGCCTTCGGCCTGCCGGCCGAGCAGTACGCGATCGAGACCGGCGTGCACCCGGCCGACACGACCTACAAGAACATCGCCAACTACAAGCGGCAGTTGCAGATGATCGGGCTCAGCTACGACTGGGACCGCGAAGTCGCGACCTGCGACGCGTCCTACTACCACTGGACCCAGTGGATCTTCCTGCGGATCTACAACTCGTGGTTCGATCCGGAACACGAACGGACCGACGAGGCCGGCCGCGTGACCCGCGGCTGCGCCCGGCCGATCGAGACCCTGCCGATTCCGGCCGACGTTCGAGAGCAGGGCGAAGCGGCGGTGGCGGAGTACCGCGACGAGCATCGCCTGGCGTACCGGGCCGAGGTGCCGGTCAACTGGTGCCCGCAACTCGGGACAGTGCTGGCCAACGAGGAGGTCACGGCCGACGGGCGCAGCGAGCGGGGCAACTACCCGGTGCAGCGGCGGCCGATGAAGCAGTGGATGCTGCGGATTACCGAGTATGCCGACCGGTTGCTGGGCGACCTGGTGCACCTGGACTGGCCGGAGCCGATCAAGCTGATGCAGCGGCACTGGATCGGTCGCAGCGAAGGCGCCTACATCAACTTCACGCTCGAGAGCGACGGCGAGAACGTCATCCGCGTCTACAGCACGCGGCCGGACACGCTGTACGGGGCGACCTACCTGGTGCTGGCGCCGGAGCATCGGCTGGTCAACGTGATCACGACGGCCGGGCGTCGCGAGGCGGTGGACGCCTACGTCCGGCAGGCCCGGCAGAAGTCGGAGATGGACCGCACGGCGGAGGCGAAGGAGAAGACGGGCGTCTTCACCGGGGCCTACGCGATCAACCCGGTCAGCCGGCGGCAGGTGCCGATCTGGGTCGCGGATTATGTTCTGGCGAGTTACGGGACCGGGTCGATCATGGCGGTGCCGGGCTCGGACACGCGCGACCTGGAGTTCGCCGAGAAGTTCGACCTGCCGGTGATCCAGGTGGTGCAGCCGACCGAGGAGGGCGCCGACTGGCGCGGCTACACGGCGCCCGGAACGGCGGTCCACTCGCCGACGGCGGAGCATGCCGAGATCTTCGACGGACAGTGTGACCTGAACGGGCTGCCGACGGCCGAGGCGAAGCAGAAGATCACGGCCTGGCTGGAGGCGCGTGACCTGGGCGAGGGCACGGTGCAGTACAAGCTGCGCGACTGGCTGTTCTCGCGGCAGCGCTACTGGGGCGAGCCGTTTCCGATCGAGTACGACGACGGCGGCCTGTCGCACGGCGTGCCCGAGCAGGACCTGCCGGTTGAACTGCCGGAGATGGAAGACTTCAAGCCGGTCGCCTCGGACGATCCGAGTGCCGAGCCGGCCACGCCGTTGTCGCGCGCGGGCGACTGGTGCCGGTTGGAGCGTGACGGGCAGCGGCGGCGTCGCGAGGTCAACACGATGCCGCAGTGGGCGGGGTCGTGCTGGTACTACCTGCGCTTCTGCGATCCGCAGAATCACGAGCGGATGATCGGCGAAGAGGTCGAGCGCTACTGGCTGCGGGGCACCGCTGCGGATGGCAAGCCCAAGTTCGGCGGCGTGGATCTCTACGTCGGCGGGGCCGAGCACGCGGTCCTGCACCTGCTGTACGCCCGCTTCTGGCACAAGGTGCTGTACGACCTGGGCGTCGTCGGCACGCCCGAGCCGTTCCACAAGCTGTTCAACCAGGGCTACATCCAGGCGTTCTACTACGAGAACGACCGCGGCGTGCGCGTGCCGGCCGACGAGGTGGTGGACGCGGACGGCAACGCCGCGACGGATGTGCAGGACAAGGACGGGCCGTTCTTCCACGACGGCCAGCCGGTCACCCGGCACTACGGCAAGATGGGCAAGAGCCTGAAGAACGTCGTCAATCCCAACGGGGTGATCGAGGAGTACGGGGCGGACACGCTGCGGCTGTACGAGATGTACATGGGGCCGCTCGAAGCCAGCAAGCCTTGGAACATCCGCGACATCATCGGCGTGCATCGTTTCCTGCACCGCGTCTGGCGCCTGGTCGTGCAGGAGAAGGCGCCCGAGTCGGGCGAGTGGATCCTGAACCCGAAGATCGGCGACCAGCGCGACGACGATCTCGAGAAGCTGCTGCACAGGACGATCCGGAAGGTCGGCGAGGACATCGAGAAGATGGCCTACAACACCGCCATCGCCGAGATGATCAAGTGGAGCAACGAGGCCCAGAAGGCCGACGCCGTGCACCGCGATCAGATCGACCGGTTCCTGCGGATCCTGTCGCCGTTCGCGCCGCACATGGCCGAGGAACTCGCCGCCCGCCTCGGCCGGGAAGGCCTGCTGGCCGCGGCGGACTGGCCGGCGTTCGACGAGGCCCTGACGGTCGACGACGCGGTCGAGATCGCGGTGCAGATCAAGGGCAAGGTCCGGGCCCGCATCACGGTCCCGGCCGGCGCGAGCGACGAGCAGATGGTCGAACTGGCGAAACAGGATCCGGGCATTGCCGAACAGATTGCGGGCAAGGAGATTCGTCGCGCGATCGTGGTCCCCGGTCGGCTCGTGAATCTGATCGTCTGAGCGGGGAAGCCCCGGCCCTCCTTCGTTGATCCCAGGCAGGACCTTTCACCGCGGAAGTTCGGGCTGGCAGGGCCAGGCTGGATCGCCACTGCCGTGGATCTTCGCCCGCGGTCTCGTGCGGGGCCGAGCCGCCGCATCCCTCCGCAGAAAAAAGACGCGCGGAAGCCGCTGCATTGACGGGAGTTGCGTGCGCTTCAGGTGTTTACCCGCTATCGCGGATTTCATCTGGCGCCGAAAATGAACATGGGTGGGGGGGTACCCCGGGGACGATCGCGCGCACGAGCGGCGGGTAAACCGGACAGGCTACGCCGCGGACGCCGCCAGAGTAAACCGGACAGGCTACGCCGCGGCACGCCGCCAGGGTGGACCGGACAGGCTACGCCGCAGACGCCGCGAGAGTGGAACCGACGGGCACGCCGCGGAGATGGAACCGGCGGCACGCCGCGCGGGCGAAACGCCCCCGGCTACGTCCCGTCCGTCGGCGCCACGCCGTACGACATCTCGTACTCGTCGAACAGACGCTCGCCGCTCGGAGCCTCAAGCTGGGCCGTCAGGATGTACTCGCCCGGCCGCAGCGACATCTCCGGCAACGCCAGTTCGAACCGGTAGAACCGCGACAGGTGGTCCCAGTGGTCATCGACCGTCTCCGGATCGTTCAGTTCCACCCGCCAGTACGCCACCCGCTCGCCCAGGCGGTCGCCGCTCGCGTACCGCCGCGTGTGCAACTCGAACTGAAACACCCCCAGCGTCTTCGTCCCGTCACCCCCCGCATCCTGCGTCTCGATGAAGACCTCCAGCGAATCCGGCTCGCCGCGACCCAGCAGGTCCGCCGGTCGCGTGAAACTCTGCACCTCGATCGCCCGCGGCATCACCAGGTCGACGAACGTAGACTCGCTCGGCCCCGACGGCTGCGACGTGCGGCAGCCACTCAGCAGGGCACTCAGCAGAATCGAAACAACCAGGACACGGCATGCGGGCATCGGTGCATTCCTTCGGCGGCGGTGAATCCGCCCGGTTTTATAGTCGTCGATCCGCCCGCTGGCCAGCAGCCACCCCGTCACGGGCGCATGCTCCGCCCGGCAGCCTCCCCCCTCGCTGCCGCCTCCCACCCTCAGGTCCCCGGTCGAGCGGCCGCAGGCCCGGCACCCCTTCCACAATCTGCGGAGCCACCAACGCGAAGCCGATATTGCGTTTTGCATCATATTGATTGACATGGAACGCAATCACGGTATCCTGTGGCCATGAAAACGCCGGAGTTCAGCCAGTGGTCCCTGGGCGGGACACGTTTCGTCACCCTCACCGAGGGCGATTTTCTGCGACTGTGCCACGCCGCCGGGGTAGAAGTGGCCGACGCCCGGGCGCCGGATGGACTGGCATCGGGGGGCGAACTGTTCGACCAGCAGCGCCTCCGCGCCAGGATCCGCCAGCGGCGCCAGGCGGCCGGACTGACGCAGGCCTCCCTCGCGGCCCGGGCGGGCATCCGGGTCGAGACGCTCAATCGGATCGAGCGTGGCCACAGCGTGCCGGACTTCCGGACGATCCGCAAACTGGTCGTCGCCCTGCGACACCTTGAAGAAACGACCCCCGGGCAACAAGGAGGTTCCAACGATGTCTGAGAAGCACGAAATGCTCGCCCGCGTCACCGAGATTCTCCGCGAGCAATCCAGCTACGACGGTGAAATCACCTTTGAAACCAACCTGTTCAGCGACCTGAACTTCGACAGCCTCGACGCGGCCGAGTTCGCCATGAACCTCGAGGACGCCTTCGACGTCGAAGTCCCCGACGAGGAAGCCAGCGAAATCCGCACCGTCGGCCAGGCCGTCGATCTGCTCCAGCGCGTCCGCACGCCGGTCTGATGGTGTGAAAAGGTGAAGGGGTGAAAGGGTGAATGAGGGTGAGCCCTGATCCTGAGTGAGCAAGTGAGCAGGTAAGCAGGCAGCGGGTTTGGCCGGGCGTGACCGGCACCGCGTATCGGAACGCGGGCTACACTTCCCTGTTCCCTGTTCCCTGTTCCCTGTTAATTGGCAGGAACTTGCGACGCGGCCCGGTAGCGGCTTGCCACGCTGCGTATACTTCCCGAGAGCAAAGCAAGGAGTCGCGAATGCTTCTGCGGGCCGCCGCGCTGACTGCCACCGTTCTGACCGTCCTCGCCTGGTACGCCCCCCGAACGCCGGACGGGCAGGAAACCGCCCCGGCGACCGACCCTGCCTCGATCGACTGGAGCACACAGCCCCGCTCGGCTGCCGGGCCCTTCGACCTCGTCCCGGCCGAGGCCCTGCTCGCCTGGCGCGGCCAGCCTCTTCCGGCCGACGAGGAGACCGGCCAGCAGTCGGCTCTCGATGTCGGCATCCGGATGCTGCAGAAACTGCTCGGCGGGCAACTCGACCCCGGCGCGAAGATGACGCTCCGCCTGCTCGAAGGCATGGGCGCGATGATCCGCCACCCGTTCGCCTTTGCCCTGGTCGACGTGGACACCACGCCCACCGCGGCCGGCAACGTCAAGGGTGACGACTTCGAGATCGCGATCATCATCGACGTCGATGGCGACATCGGCCCGATGATGCAGCTTGTTCAGCGGGCGGTCCGCGAACTGACCGACGAAACCAACGCGACCCTGAAAGGCCACGAGACCGGCGGCCTGCGCTACGCCGAACTGCGCGACAAGCGCCTGCCCGACTGGTGCCACATCGCCTGGGGACAGATCGACCGCTACTTCGTGCTGACCTTCGGCCGGGGCGTCTGGGCCGAGATTGCCGCCACGGCCCGGGACCGGGATCGATCGCTCGGCCGCGACAAGTGGCTGCATCCGCAGCGGGCGAAGCTGACGCACATGCCGCTGATCGAGATCGTGCTGGACGCCGATGGCGTACGCGAGAAGCTCGACTCGTCGACCCGCCGGCGCGCGTCGGCGTTCTTCCGGGCCTGGGGTGCCGGGAAGACCGAACGCGTCTTCTGGGCGATGGGATTCGTCGACCGGGCGGTCTACTGCGAGGCTTTCTTCAAGCAGCCGGACGAGACGGTGCAGCGGCTGTACGCCGATCCGGTCTCGAAGGACGCCGAGTTGCTGGCGACGATTCCCGACGAGGCCCGTTACGCGATCTTCAAGATCGCCCTGCGGCAGTTCTTCCCGCGCCTGTTCGGCAGCTACTACGCCACCCGCTCCGCGCACGACCGCGACGAAGCCATCGAGGGCTGGGCCCGGATCCAGCAGGAGCACGGCTTCGATGCCGAACGCGACATCCTCGCCAACCTCGGCAACCGGGTGGTCTCGCACAACTATCCGCGGCACCCGCTGAACCTGCCGATGATGGTCACGACCCTCGCCCCGATCGAACGCAACGCCAGGAAGGTTCGCGACACCATCGAAACCATGTGCACCGCCTGGCGGGACCACATGGACACCCTCAGCGAACGGGACAACTACGAGAACCCGGTCAACTACGACGAGGATGACCGCATCTGGTACCTGACCTTCGGCCCGCTCGAGGCCCTCGCCTGGACCGTCACCGACAAGTACATCATCACAAGCTGGTCGCCCGACGCGCTCCGCATGTTCCTCGAGGAAAAAGCCGACGCGATCGGCAACCGGGACTGACCCGCCCCAGGGGGCGTCCCGCCGGGCGAAACCCGCCTCCCGGCGCCCGGGAAAAAACCGGCGCAAAAGCCGTATACTCTCCCCCACTATGACCGCCCCGCGCATCCTGATCATCAAGCCGAGTTCGCTCGGCGACATCATCCACGCCCTGCCCGTGCTCGCCGGCGTCCGCCGGACCTGGCCGGATGCCCATGTCGCCTGGCTGGTCGGCACGCAGTTCGCCCCGATCCTGGCCGATCACCCGCTGATCGACGACCTGATCACCTTCGACCGCCGACGCTACGGCAGCATGTGGTACAACCCGGCCGCCAACCTGGCGTTCTGGCGGTTCGTCGGCCGCCTGCGGCGGGAGCGCTTCGACCTCGTACTCGACCTGCAGGGATTGATCCGGTCCGGGCTGATGTCGCTCTTCTCCGGCGCCGGCCAGCGGGTCGGGTTCGCGGCCGCCCGCGAGGGTGCGGCCGCCTGCTACAACCGTCGCGTGGCCTGTCCGCCCGGGATGACGCACGCGGTCGAGCGGAACCTGCACCTGGCGCGGGCGGTCGGAATCGATGTCGATCCGGTCGCGTTCCCGGTCGCCATCACCGAGGACGAACACCGCGCCGCGGACGAGAAACTCGCCCCGCTCGCCGGCGATGCCTTCATCGCGGTTCTGCCCGGCACCCGCTGGGCCACCAAGCAGTGGCCGCCCGCTTCCTTCGCGAAGCTGATCGAGCAACTCGACCGCCCGGCGGTGCTGCTGGGCGCTCCGGACGAGCGGCACCTGGCTGAGCAGGTGCTGGCCGCCACGCGGGTCCGTCCGCTGGACCTGGTGGGGCGGACGTCGCTGCGGGAACTGGTCGCGATCCTGGCACGAGCGGACGGCGTGGTGTGCTGCGACTCGGGTCCGATGCACATAGCGGCCGCCCTGGGGCGTCCGCTGGTCGCGTTATTCGGACCGACCGACGCGACCCGGACGGGGCCGTTTTCGGAACGGGCGGTGGTTCTGGAGCGGCGTCTTTCGTGCCGGCCATGTCGCAAGCGGACGTGTCCGCTGCAGCATCAGGCCTGTCTGCGTGAGCTTTCCGCGGACGTGGTCAGCGCCCGCGTCCGAGAACATCTGGGGTCGGGCGGCGGGACCGGAACCGCTATCGACGACCGCATCGCAAACCCGCTCTAAAGCCCCTCCCTGCGCAAGCCGACCCGATAAACGCGGAACGGATGCCGGGCTCGTTTTGAATACTAGAGCCGGATTCTCTTCAGATTCGGAGCGCAAAACATGCTGCGACGGGCGGTAATGCTGTCGTTTGCCCTGGCGGGACTCGTCTGCGGGGCTGGTTGTGAAAGCTACTTCTTCCTGCCGGGCACGTTCTCGAGCGGAACGGCCAGCGGCCTCGACGCCGGAACATTCGGCGGGGAGGTCTTCAGCGAGGAGCTGATCCAGGGGCGGACCTTCTTCAATGGAAAGGCCGTCACCACGCTGACCTACCAGCGCGATGACAACGGCCGGACGCCTTTCGGCGTGGACTTCAACGGCGACGGGAAGATCGACCCGGTAGCGGTCTACTCGCTCGAGCCGCTGCCGGCGGCGGGCGTGATTCAGATCCTGCTGAGCCAGGGCGCGGCCGGCGAGGTCGACTACCTGAGCCTGACGCTTGACGGCAACAACGGCTGGGAGGACCTGGTCGACGTGGCCGTCGGCGACATCGACAACGACGGGGCGCCCGATATCGTCGCGGCGTCGACGCGGGGCGTGATCTACCTGCGGAATCCCGGCCCGGGCCAGGAGACCGTGCTGCGCGACTGGGGCGCCGACACGCCCGAACTGGAGTTCCTGGCCGGCAGCACCGACGCGCTCTCGCGCGAGGAACTCGAGGCGATCATCACGCAGGTGGTGCCGCCCGGCGTCTCGATTGACCAGTACGACGTCTCGCTCGAACAGGGCTACACCAATGTCGAGATCGCCGACCTGAACCGCGACCTGCAGAACGACGTGGTGGCCTCGCGGCGGCTGAAGATCACGATGACGCCCAAGCCCGACACGAACGTCGAACCGCTGCTGATCATCACCGGCGCGGTGCAGATCTTCACCAACCCCGGCAACGCCCTCGACGGCGGCGGCTGGGGCCTGGCCGAAGTCGGCCAGCACGAGCGCGGGGCCGACCTCGACCGCGAAGGCGCCAGCAGCCTGCTGGCCTATGACATGGACGGCGACGGCGACCTCGATGTCGTCTCGGCCGCCCGCGATGACGACAACGTGCAACTGGCCTGGTTCGAGAACCCCGGCCTGGCGAACTTCTTCGACGTGACGGCGTGGACGCAGTGGCGGATCGGCAGCATTCGCGACGCGATCGCGTTTGACATCGCCGACGTGACCAGCGACGGCCGGCCGGACGTGGTCGCCACCGGCGGCCTGCAGAAGCAACTGGTGCTGTTCGTTCAGCCGGAGACCGGCGCCCGCCGCGAGTTCGACTGGGACACGCATCCGATCGCGACCTTCGAAAGCTTCGAGCCGCGCGACGTCAAGGCGCTCGACATCGACGACGACGGCGTGACCGAGGTCGTCCTGGGCGGCACCGAGGGCGCGGTCCGGTACTTCGAGCCGGGCAGCGATCCGACGGCAGAGTGGGATCCGATCCGTATCCTGGACTTCGACCCGGCCGGCGAGGTCGGCCTGATCGGCTTCGGGGACCTGGACGGCGATGGCGACTTCGACCTGGTGACGGTGCTGGATGATGCGACCGAAGACACGGGCGACCGCGTCAGTTGGATCCGCAACAACACCCGATGACCGCGAAGTACGCCCGTTATTGATCATGGGGACGGGATTGGCCGATACCACTTGAGGAGTGGTTTCGACCTGTGAGGAAAGCGGTGAGTCTCAAGGCCTGCGTCCATCAGCTTCCGGATTTGCCCGACGACCTGCTCAAGGGTTGTGTCGTCGCGGCTCGTACCGACACGCGTGAGCAACTGTGCAATACGCTGACGACGGTCGAGATGGCAGTTCTTCTGCTCGATCTCGACGCGCCCGACGCGATCAACACCCTGGTGGCCGCCCACGAGGTGGCCCCGGCGCTCCCGATTGTCGGTGTCACCACGGGCAGCGACCTCGAGGTCGTTATCCAGGCCCAGCGGAACGGATGCCAGCAGATCAGCCGCAAACCCTACGATGCGCAGGATCTGCAGACCGCGCTCGGCCGCGTGCTGCAGGCCGAAGGCGGCGGCCAGGGCAAGGTCTACTCGATCATCGGCCCGACCGGCGGGGCCGGGGCGACCACGGTCGCTTCGCACCTCGGGATGGAGTTCGCCTCGATGGGCGGCGGCGATGCCCTGCTGATCGACCTGGACTTCGACTTCGGCGGCGTGGCCCGGGCCTTCGACGTGATGCCCAACTTCACGATCGCCGACCTGGCCAAGGCCGACTCGATCGACAGCCACAACCTCGAGAAGACCTGCCTGAAGATCGAGGGCGGACCGCGCCTGATCGCCCGTCCGCGGTCGATCGCCGATGCCCAGGCCGTCGACGCCGACACGATCCGAAATCTCCTCCGCGTCGCGCGGCGCGACTTCGAACACGTGATCATCGACCTGCCCCGCAAGCTCGACGAAATCACCGGGGCCGGCATCGAGCAGTGTGATACCCTGCTGCTGGTCGTCCAGTTGACCGTCCCCGCCGTCGACAACGCCAGTCGCCTGATCGACATCCTGTCGGCCGAGGGCATCGACAAGAGCCGGATCGAACTGGTCGTCAACCGCTACCGCAAGAACATGCAGACCTGCACCGTCGAGATGGTCGAGGAACAACTGGGTCGCAAGGCGGCCGCCCTGATTCCCAGCGACTACTCCAGCGTGCACAAGGCGATCGATGCCGGCGTCCTGCTCAACCGCAAGAACGTCGTCCGGGCCGCCATCCACGACCTGGCCCAGAAACTGATCGGCACCGCCCAGGCCGAGGCCGACCACGCCAAGAGCGGCTGGTTCGGAAAGCTCGGCTTCGCCCGCGGCGTCTCCTGACCAGACCGACCGACACGGATCCACCGCCGGCCGGGGTCGCGCTTGACGCGCTGCCCCGGCCGGCTACCTTGCGCACAGGCCCGCCAGGCGTCCGCGCACGGGTCGGCGCCCGCGCGGGGCCGGGCGCGTCGATTCCTCCGGCGATGCGCTGCCGAATCGAACGCGGACGCACTCCGTCGAAGCCGTGTTCCTGGGAGGGAGCCCACGAATGCGAAGTCCCCGGGTACGGGTAACGGTCGATCTGGATCGCGTGCGGGCCGCCGCGGAAGGCGTCCGCGACCGCACCGGCGTGGACCTGATCGCCGTGATCAAGGCCGACGCCTACGGACTCGGCGCGACCCGCGTCGCCGAAGCACTGGCCGACACCGCGGCCGAGTTCGCCTACTTCAGCATCGCCGAGGCCGCCGCCGTCGCCCGGCCGGGCGTTGTGCTCGGACCGCCCGACGCGACCCCCGAGGCCTATCGGGATCTCGGACTGCGCCCGGCCGTCGGCACCCGCGCGCAGGCCGAGCGCTACCGCGGCATCCCCTGCCTGGTCAACCTGGACACCGGCATGCAGCGCTTCGGATGCCCGGCCGACGAACTCGACGCCCTGCTGACCGGCAGCGGCGCCCGCGAGGTCTTCACCCACGCCGGCGGACCGGCCGCGATCGAACGCTTCGCCGCCGCGACCAGCGCCGACCTGCGCCGCCACGCCGCCTGTTCGAGCCTGCTCGACCTGCCGGCCGCCTGGTTCGACGCCGTCCGCCCGGGGCTGGCGCTCTACCAGGACGCCGTGACCGTCACGACCGACCTGGTCGCCGTGCACACGCCGAACGGGCCCAGCGGCTACACCGGCTTCCAGGCCGACCGGACCGGCGTGATCCTGGTCGGCTACAGCCACGGCCTGCGCCCGGCACCGGTCCGGATCAACGACCGGCCGGAACGCACGCTGGAGATCGGCATGAACAGCGCGTTCGTCTCGGTCGGCCCGGACGCGCGGGTCGGCGACGAGGTGACCCTGCTGGGCGACGCGCTGCCGCTGGCGGACCTGGCGGCCGGTGCCGGCAGCCGCCCGCACGAGGTCCTGTGCCGGTATGCCGGACTCGGGCCGCGAACCTACCGCGGATAGGCACGCGCTTGCACCGCGGGCGCGAGGTATAATCCCTCGGGTTGCGGCAGACGAAGCGGTCGGGCTGGCGCGGCCGGCTGAACCGAACTCCCTCGGAGATGGAACCCATGCGGTATCGAAGATTTGCGGGCGTCGCGGCCCTGTTGGTCCTGCTTCCCGCGCTCGCGCTCGGCTGGCAGAGCCAGGTGACCACCACGCAGCCGGCCGAGACCGGCGCGTCCCGCATCGACGTGGTTGCCGACCAGCGGATCCAGGCGATGAGCGACTTCCTGACCGGTCAGCAGCAGTTGCGCTTCGCGGTCGAGGTCACCTACGACGCCGTCGAGTCCGACGGACAGAAGATCCAGTTGGCCCGCAACTCGCGGGTCCTGGTACAGCGCCCGAATCGCCTGCGGGTCGAGTCCCGGGGGGATCGCGGCTGGAATCAGCTCAACGTCTTCGACGGCGGCCACTTCCTGCTGCTCGATCGAACCCGCGGCGTCTATGCCCGGGTCGCCACGCCGGCGACACTCGACGACTTCTTCGAGTTCCTGTTCGAGAAGTTCGGCGTCTCGCCGCCGGTGGCCGACTTCCTGCTCAGCGATGTGCACGCCGTGCTGACCGGCAGTGCCACCAGCGGGGCGGTGCTCGGACCGGCCCTGGTCGGCGGGCGCGAATGCGAGCACCTCGCCTTCTCCGGCGACCTGCTCGACTGGCAGATCTGGATTGAGAAGGGCGAACGCCCGTGGCCGCGCAAGTTCGTGGTGACCTACAAGGACATCGACGTCCGTCCGCAGTTCATGGCCGTCTTTTCGGAATGGGAAGCGGGTGCGACCCCGCCGGCGGATGCGTTCCAGACAACCCCGCCGACCGGTGCGACCGAGGTTCCGTTCGAGCGTTTCGCGGTCGAGGGTGAAAGCGCGTCGTCGGAATCGGCGACCACCGGCACCCCGGCCGAAGGAGAATAACGATGAACCGTCTTCTGATTGGCCTGGTCTCGACCGTTCTGGTCATGGCGGGTGTGGCGGATGCCGCCGCGCAGGAAAAGCGTCGCGGTTCCTCCACCGAGCAGCGACGCGGCAGCGTGCAGCCTGTTCGCCGGGGATCCACCGGCCACCGGGCCTCCGGCGGTTCGGTCCGCTTTGATCGTCCGAGCCGCGCGACACCGACGCGCTCCGATTCGGGCACGCTCAGCCGCCGGCCCGGCGTTCGAACGGGGACCGAGGTGCGGCGTTCGACGTCGGGTGGAACGATCGTGACGCGCGGAAGCACCGCGCCGCGGATCGCAACGCCACCCATCCGCGGCTATCACCCGGCCCAGACCCGGCACCACGCCTCGACCGGATCGCTGCGACACCATCGCCCGCCGATCGTGCGTCCGACGCCGCTGCCCGGCCGCTTCCCGGTCCGCGATGTCCGCGTCTACAGCTACCCGCGCTACGGCACCCGGATCACGCATCTGCCATCCACACGGCGGGTGATCGTGCACCGCGGCCACAACTACTACGTCAGTGGTGGCATCTACTACCGCGCCTATCGCGGCGGCTACACGGTCTGCCGCCCGCCGATCGGCGTCCGCCTGCCGTACCTGCCGCAGGGCTTCGTCGTCGTCAGCATCGGCGGCCGGCCGTACTACCGTTATCACGACACGTACTACGTGCAGGAGATCGTCAACGACGTGCCCAGCTACGTCGTGGTGCAACCTCCCGAGGACGCGATCATCGACTTCCTGCCGCCTGATGCCCAGGAAGTCTACTTCCGCGGTCGGCCGTACTACGTGGACATCTACGAGGAGATCGCTTACGAGCCCGTGCTGATCAACGGGCAGACCTACTACCGTCCGACCGACCTGGATGTCGACGTTGATTTCGAGGACGACGGGATCGAGATCGAGATCGAGGAAGACTAGCCGGGGGCGGTGAAAAGGCGACGCACGGAAGGAACGAGGGAGCGGGGCGCTGGTCTCGCTCCCTCGCTCTCTGTCCGGTCGGGTGCCCCGGCCGCGGCATCGTGAGTGTGTCGGCTTCCGGGCGTGATAAGACACTGCGCAAGCGCTCAAGCGCAGTGGCACATCAGTTCCCTGACGTCCACTCGGGTGCCACCGGCAGTCAGAGGTTCTCGCGGTACCAGTCGATCGAACGGCGGAGTCCTTCGGCGAACAGGACCTTCGGTTCGTACCCGATCACGCGCCGCGCTTCGTCCAGCGCCGCCAGGCTGTGCATGACATCGCCCGCCCGCGGTGGCTGGTAGTCCGCCTGGACGTCGGTCCCCAGCAGTTCGTTGATCACTACGATCATGTCGTTCAGCGTCGTCCGTTCACCGCACGCGATATTGACCGCTTCGCCCGCCGTGCGGTCCGCGTCGGCCGCCAGGTTGTTGGCGTTGACGACGTTGTCGACGTAGCAGAAGTCACGCGACTGCTCGCCGTTGCCGTAGACGACCGGCCCGGCGCCCTTCAGCATTCGCGAGACGAACGCCGGAATCACCGCCGCATAGGCTCCGTTCGGATCCTGCCGCGGGCCGAAGACGTTGAAGTATCGCAGCGAAACCGTCTGCAGGTCGTAGACGTGCGAGAAGCACTGGCAGTAGTGCTCAGCCGCCAGCTTGCCGACCGCGTACGGGCTCAGCGGCTGCGGCAGCATGCTCTCGCGCTTCGGAAGTTCCGGCGTCTCGCCGTAGGCCGAACTGCTGGCCGAGTTGACCACCCGCCGCACGCCGGCGTCGCGGGCCGCCAGCAGGACGTTCAGCGTGCCGTTCACGTTGACCTCGTGCGCTTCGACCGGTTCGGCCACGCTGCGCGGCACGCTCGCCCGGGCGGCCAGGTGGAAGATCACGTCGACACCCTTGGCCACGCGCCCGACCAGGTTCCGGTCACAGATCGAGCCTTCGACGAACTCGATGTCGCCGGCCACCTCTTCCAGGTTCCGCAGGTACCCGCTGCTCAGGTCGTCGAGGACCCGCACGTGGTTGCCGCGTTGAAGCTGGCTGCGTACCAGGTGACTGCCGATGAAACCGGCTCCGCCGGTGATCAGTACCGTGCTCATTCGTTCAGGCCCTCGTCAGTCCGAAAAAACGTTCCGCGTTTCGTGTCGTCAGGTCCGCCAGGGCCTGCGCCGTCAGGCCGCGCACCTCGGCCAGTCGCCGGGCCGTGTGCACCACCAGGTCCGGGCGGTTGGGCCTCTGCTTGCGATGCGGCTCGGGTGCCAGGTAGGGGGCGTCCGTCTCGACCATCAGCCGCTCAGCCGGCACCAGGGCCGCCACCCTGCGTATCTCATCGGCATTTCGGAAGGTCAGCACACCGGTAAACGACAACCAGTGCCCGTCCGCGAGGATCTCCTCGGCCACTTCCACGCTGCCCGAGAAGCAGTGAAACACCACCCGGTCGCGCAGCCCCGGGTAATCCCGCAGGATCGCGCAGACCTGCGCCTCGGCCTCGCGTGCATGGATTACGACCGGACGGCCGACTTCGTTCGCGAGTTCCAGTTGAAATCGAAAAACGCGCTCCTGGTCCGCGGGCGTGGCGAAGTCGTAGTGAAAGTCCAGCCCCGCCTCACCGACCGCGACCAGTCGCTCGGCCGGCACGCCGTCCCAGTGGCCGCGGTGCAGGTCCGCCAGCAGTTGCAGATCCGCCTCGGTCACCTTGCCGGCCTCGTGCGGATGAATCCCGGCCGCCAGGCTGATGCGGGGGTGGTCGCGCATCAGTTCGAGCGCGGCCCGCGCGTCGGCCGGATCGGTCGCCACGGTGATCATGCGGGTCACGCTGGCCTGGTCGGCGGCCCGCAGGACGTCGTCGATCCGCTCGCGCAGTTCCGGATAGGTCAGGTGGCAGTGGGTATCGATCAGCATCGGCGGGTGTGGGCTACTCGACGTTCTGGACTTGTTCCTTGATCCGATCGATGGCGCCCTTGATCTCGATCACTTCCCGGGCGATCTCCGCGTCGCTGGCTTTCGAGCCGATCGTGTTCGCCTCGCGCAGCAGTTCCTGCGAAATGAAGTCGAGCTTGCGGCCGGCCGGTTCGCCACCGCCGATGAAGCTGTCGAACTGGTCCAGGTGCGAGCCCAGCCGGGAAAGCTCCTCGCTGACGTCACTGCGTTCGGCGTACACCGCGATTTCCTTCAGCAGGTCTTCCTGGGCAAGCTGTACGCCCGACGAGGCCAGCAGTTCGTTGATTCGCTGCAGCAGGCGATCGCGCAGCGCCGCCACGGCCGTGTCGGCCCGTCCGCGAATCGCATCGACGCCGCGGCGGACGACCGCGCAGTGCTGTCGCAGATCCTCGGCCAGGGCGGCGCCTTCGGTGGTTCGCATCGCGACCAGGCGTTCG
This sequence comes from Phycisphaerae bacterium, assembly GCA_030428945.1. GTDB lineage: Bacteria > Planctomycetota > Phycisphaerae > UBA1845 > Fen-1342 > JAUIEC01. Next base: position 130,643 of record JAUIEC010000003.1, read on the forward strand.
ATGGCCTCGTCCACCAGGCGGTAGACGACTTCCTGGCAGCGCTGCCGTTCCGCTTCGGTCAGTTCGTGCGGCTGGCAGATGCCCGGCAGGCTCATCAGCGTTGCCAGGTCGATCGTCAGGTCGGGATAACGCGAGCGCAACTGCTTGACGTAGCGGTCGAGCGCTTCGAGGTTCAGTTCCGCCGCGGCCGCCGCGCTCAGGTCGCGAATGAACAGGCGCAGGGTCACGCTGCCGCGGCTGACCCGCTTGCGCAGGCGCCCTTCAAGCTGCGGCTCCATCCAGGAAAGCTCGTCCGGCAGGCGGATCGAGGCCTTCAGGTAACGGTTGTTGACCGAGCGGATCTCGACGTGGAACAACTGCCCGTCCTGCTCGACCTGTGCTTCGCCGAAGCCGGTCATCGAACGGATCATGCAGGTGTCCTTGCCCGCGCGCGGGATCGGGAACTAAGGCGTGTCGTCACCGGCCGCCGGCTCGTCGCTGCCGGTTTCGGGCGTGGTTTCCGGAGCGGCTTCTTCATCGGCCGCCTCGGTCGGTGGAATCGTCGTCGAAGCGCTCGGCGTCTCGCCGGCGAGGGCTCGCGAAAGCTCGTCCTCTTCGGTCGGCGTCGGCGTGGCCGGGGCACCCGCCGCGGTCGGACCCGCCGGTTGCACCACCGGGGCCGGCGTACGCAATCCGCCACCCTGCGGCACGAACAGGTGATTCAGGCCGACCGCCAGCAACAGGAACACGCTTGCCAGGACGACCGTCGCCCACGTCAGCACGTCCCCGGTCTTCGAACCGAAGGCCGTGTTCGTGGCCGATCCGCCGAACGCGCCGGCCAGGCCGACGCCCTTGCCGCGCTGCAGCAGGATCAGCAGCATCAGGAAGATCGCCAGCAGCGCGAACAGCGTCGCGGCGATGCCGTGATACCAGGCGGCCAGAATCATTCGAGAGCACTCCGCTGCATGCAGGACCACACCGTCACCTGCGCGACGGTTTGAATCGGGGAGTATACGGAAACGCCGCTCAGCTTGCCAGCGCGGCCGCGATGATGCCGACGAAGCTGGCCGGCTTGAGGCTCGCCCCGCCGATCAGCCCGCCGTCGACGTCCGCCTGGCCGATCAGTTCGGCCGCGTTATCGGGCTTCATGCTGCCGCCGTACAGGATCCGGATCTCGTCGGCCAGGTCACCGTACAGGCCGCGCAGTTCGGCCCGGATGTGGGCGTGCACCTCCTGGGCCTGCTGCGGCGTGGCGGTCTTGCCGGTGCCGATCGCCCAGACCGGCTCATAGGCGACCACCAGGTCCGAGGCCTTCGCGGGCTTGATCCCGTTCAGTGCCGCAACCAGTTGGAACGTAACGACTTCCAGCGTCTGTCCGGCCTCGCGCTCGGCCAGCGTCTCGCCCACGCACAGGATCGGCGTCAGGCTGGCCGCAAGCGCCGCGGCGACCTTGCGGTGGATCATCCAGTCGTCTTCGAGGTGCCCGATCGTATGGCGACGCTCGCTGTGCCCGAGGATCGCGTAGCGGGCCCCGGTGTCGGCCACCATCGCGGCCGAGACTTCGCCGGTGAAGGCCCCGGCGGACTCGAAGAACAGGTCCTGGGCGCCAAGCTGGAGGGGGCTTCCGGCGATCGCCTTGGCCATCGGGAACAGGTAGACGTAACTCGGGCAGATGGCGACCTCGACCTTGTCCGCGACGGCCGGCAGTTCGGAGACGATCCCCGAGACCAGGACGCGGGCGGAGTGTAAGTCCATGTTCATCTTCCAGTTACCGGCAATCAGCGGGGTGCGCATCGGGGCGTCCTCCGGGGGCATCGGCTTGTCGCGGGCCCTCTCGATCGGGGCCAATCCAGAGTGGTACGCCCGGGCGGCAGATCCGTCAACTTGCACCCGGTTGTTGAAGTCTGCCGAAGGGAGTTTCTGACAGGGTGTCAGCGGATTGTTCTGGACATCGGCCGGAGTCGGGGTTTTACTACCCAGTCGCTCACCGGCCCGGCGGAACCTGCCGGTGGGCAATCAGGGGCAACGGAAGGACAGGATGATCAACGCACCTCGTGAGGCTGCGTCCGCGCGCCACGCACGGCGTTTTTCGCCGTGGCTGCGCAGGCTCGCCACGCTGGCTGTTCTGGTCGCCGCGGTCGGGGCACTGACCCCGCCCCCCGGGCAGGCTTTCCAGGGCATGCCACCCGTCTACTTCGCGGCACCGGCACCGGCCTCCCGCATCGAGGCGGCCCGCCGGCGACCCACGCTGCGGCAACTGCTGACCGACGATTATCACCCGCACCCGCTCCGCCGGGTCCACCGCGTCACCGCCTACTGCGATCGCGGCCTGACCGCGGCCGGCGTTCCGTCCGGCGAGGGGCAGTGTGCCGCGCCGGCCGACCTGCCGTTCGGGGCGATCGTGCACATTCCGGAACTGGATCGAAGCTTCGTGGTGACTGACCGGACGGCCCGGCGGTTCCGCCACAACACGGTCGACATCTTCATTCCGTCCCGCGAGGACTGCCTGGACTTCGGGCTGAACTACCTCGAGTGCGAGGTGTATCTACCACAGGCGGAACACGACTACGGATCGCGGGACCTGGCCGAAGTGGTGGAAACCTTCACCCCCTGAGGGCGGATCGCCTACGATCTTCGACCAGGAAGTACCGGGGATCCGATCCATGAGCGAAAAGACCAGCCTGGCCGCGGGCGTCAGTTCGTCCCGTCGTCTGGACGAGTACGTCGACCTGGTCCGCCGCCTGTCGCTGAACACCGACCCGAACGAAATGCTGCAGACGATCTCGTCGAAGATGGGATTCGTCATCCAGGCCGACGAGCGGGTCAGCTTCAACCGCAACAACGTTCCGGATGGCGCCATCCGGATCACACGCTCGACGCGCTGGCAGCATGAGCCTGATCCGTGGCGTGAGCAGGGCAGCCTGCCCGTCGTCACCGGCAGCGTGCTGAACGACCTGATCCATGCCGGCCAGCCGCAGAAGATCGACGATCTGCGGATTGTCCCCGACGACCCCGCCTACGAACACCTGTCCGGGATGCGGTCGCTGATCGCCAGCCCGCTGTTTCACCAGGGCGAGCCGACCTACATGGTCGCCCTGATGCGACGCGACCCCAACGCCTTCAGCGTTGACGAACTGACCTCGTTCGTGCTGACCAGCAACCTCGTCGGCCGCGTGACCACCAACCTGCTCCTGAACCAGCAGCTCGAACACGCCTACAAACGCCTCGACCGCGAATTCAGCCTGGTCGGGCAGATCCAGCGCGGCCTGCTGCCGGCCGCGCCGCCGAAGATCCCGGGCGTCAGTGTCGCGACGTTCTACGAACCCAGCACGCGGGCGGGCGGTGACTACTACGACTTCTTCACCGTTCCCGGCGGAGGCTGGGGAATCTTCATCGCCGATGTCAGCGGGCACGGACCCGGGGCCGCCGTGGTGATGGCGATGATGCGGACCCTGCTGCGGGTCGCGGTCGAGCGGCAGGAAGTCACGCCCAGCCCGGGCGGGCTGCTGAACTTCCTGAACGACCGGCTGGCCGACTCGGTCAGCGGCGGGCAGTTCGTGACCGCCTTCGCGGCCGTGCTGTATCCGCAGGAGAAGCGGATGGTCTACGCCAACGCCGGTCACAATCCGCCGCGCTGGCTGCGGGGCGCCTCGTCGCAGGTGGTCGCCCTGGACGGCGACCACAGCCTGCCGTTGACGATCGTGCCGGACCTCGATGCGCCCGACAACACCATCCAGGCCGGCGAGGGCGATCGGTTCCTGTTCTACACCGACGGCATCACCGAAGCCGAGAACCAGGCCGGCACGCAGTTCGGCACCCCGGGCCTCGACGCCGCCCTCGGCTGCTGCTCGTGGAGCCCCGAGTCCCTCGTCCAGGCCATCCTCACCAGCCTGCGGACACACGTCGGCGAGGAACCCGCCGCCGACGACCAGACCCTCGTCGCGGTCGCGCTGCACGGTGGGGAGGGATTCTGATGACAGTCAGCAGGTGAGCAAGTAAGCAAGTGAGCAAGTGCCAAGACAACGGCGGCTGCGTTTGTGGACATGCCTGACGTCCGGGACCTGCCGCCTCTCGTGCGGAAGCGCAGAGTGGACCGCGTCCAGTCTGAGTGGAAGTCGCCTTGGAGATGCGAGCCGCAGAGGTGTCGCAGGCGCACCTTGCTTACTTGCTCACCTGCTTACTTGCTTACTCGTCCTCACCGCCTGCGGATCAGCAGCAGGCCGGCGCCGAGCAGGAGGGCGGCGGTGGCTGGTTCGGGGATGACGGTCGGGGTCGGGCCGACCGTGCCGGTTTCGGGTTCCAGCACGCGGGCGGTCAGCGAGAACGCGACGTCTTCGCCGACGAACTCGGCCGTCAACTGGTCGCCTGCTTCCGCCAGGACCGTTTCGCCGAGGACGGCGGCCTGGTCGGCCAGGCTGGTCTGGATTTCCTCGACGATGCGATCGATCGGCGACTCGGGGAAGATGCCCGTCACGCCGCTGACGTCGACGCCGAAGCTGGCCAGGGCGGCCACGACCAGGTCGAAGTACAGGTTGCCCTTGATGTTGATCGGACCGATGTCGAAGTCGGTGTCGACGTCGCCGTCCAGCACGAGGCCGTCGGCGATCAGCGCGCCGTTGGTGTTGTTGACCTGCAGCGTCGTGTCATAGAAACCCAGCGGGTTGATGCTCAGGTCGCTGATCACGTCGAGCGTGCCCTGCAGCGAGAAGTCCTGCCCGCCGGTGATCGCCCGGAACTCGTAGTTCATGTTCGCGACATTGAAGATCACGTCCGCGGTCGGAATCCCGCGGGTCGTGTAGCCGGCCGTCATGCTGGTCGCGCCGGCCAGTTGCAGTTCCAGGTTGCCGAAGTCGAAGATCTCGGGACGCCCGAGCACGTCCGGCCCGAACGAGCGGTCGAACTCGAGCCGGTAGCCCTGGCCGAACTGGTTGGGCACGATCCGAGTCCGCCCGATCCGCGACCCGGTCGCCCGTGTCCCGCCCGCGCCGGTACCCAGCGGCCCGCCGCTCGGCGTGGCCGCGACCTGGAATCCCCGGAAGACGTCCTGGAAGAACTGCGCCTGCGAGGTCGGAACGGCCAACGCCGCGACAACCGCCAGGGTTACGATTCGATGTTGCACGTTCGCTCCTCCGCGGGGGCGACGAGGGCGGCCGCCGTCAGGCAGCGCACCCGGAACAGACTGCGTCAGCAATCAAGAATAGACCGCGCCAAGGCCAGCTTCAAGCGGCCTGAACCTCGGTCCGTACGTACAGTACGGTATCGGTGTGCGGCGGCTCTTGATTCACTGGCAGTTTTTGCCCGGCAGCCCGCATCTTCCGCAATTTCGGCAAGTTAGAGATTTTCGGTCCGAGAACGTGCGGTATAATCCGAAGGGAACCGTTCGGGATCTCGCGAAAACCGCGCTAATCCAGACAGAGAAGCGACTTATGAACACCGGCCGGGGCAGCGGCGTCGCGATGCTCGTCATCCTCGGCCTGCTCTCTGCCGCTACCGCCCAGGTTCCGACCACCAGCCCCACCCTTTCCGAGGTCCAGCAGCAGCAGCTTCGTGAGCTGCTGACCCTGATTGAAGATCCGAATCCGCCGCCCGCCCGCCGCATCGGCGCCACGCAACTGCTCGGCCATGACTGGCTTCCGGCCGGCACCGTCCTGACCCTGCTTCGCCACCCGGAGCCCGCGCCGCGGATCGCGATTGCCGCGGCCCTGGCCCAGACCGGCACCCACTGGTCCGCCGACCTCGTCCCGCCGCTGCTCGGGATGCTCGTCAGCGAGGACGAGGCCGAGCGGCAGTCCGCGGCCGCCGCGCTGGCCGGGGGACCGCCGGCGCTGACGCTGCCGGCGGTGCGTGAGCGACTGGTCCGGCCCGGTGCCGGCGGTGCCGAGTGCCGTGCCATGGTCGACGTGCTCGTCCGCATGCCGGTCCGCGATGCGCTGCAGGTGCTCGTCGAGACCGTCCGGACAGCCGGGCCGGACGTGGCCGCCTACGCCCGGGCGGGTCTGATGGATGTGGTCGGCGAAGAGGTTCCGGCCGATCCCGCGAGCCTGGCCGCCTGGTGGGCCCGCCTGGAGGACGAACCGCTGACCACCTGGCAGGAGGGGCGCATCCGCCAGTTGCAGTCGCGGGCGCAGCGGCTTGGTCAGCGCGTCCGTGATCTCGAGAATCGTCTGACCGCTGCGCTGCGTGAAGCGTACCTGCGCGTGCCCGAAGACGAGCGGGCGGCGACACTCCGCCGGCATCTCGGCGATGCCTCGCCCGTGGTCCGCCTGCTGGGGCTCGACCTGGTGCAGTCGAGCATGGCCGAGGGTCGCCAGCCTTCGGCGGAAGTCGAGCAGGCCACCCGCGCGCTGCTGCGCGACGGCGATCCGGTCGTCCGGGCGATCGCCGCCCAGACCGTCGCCGCCCAGCGCAGTCCGGCGGATGAGCAGACCTTCCTGGCAATCCTGGCCGGCGAGCAGGTCAGCGACGTGCAGCGGGCGCTGCTGAACGGCCTTGGATACGTCGGCACGAGCGTGTCGGCTGATCGCCTGCTGGCGTTTCTGGATGACGACGACCTGCGAACGTCCGACGAAGCGGTGCGGAGTCTCGGACGCCTGGCCGAGCGCGGCATGCTGAACGGCGAGGTGCGCACCCGCGTGGCCGACCGGTTGCTGGCCCGCTTCAGCGAGGTGCGTGACCGGGACGGCTACGAGGCCCGCGTCCTGTGGGCGATGGGGCGGGTGGCCGACCCGCGGTTCGGGCCGGTGTTCGTCGAGGTGACCCGGTCCAGCGCGACGCCCGCCAACAGGCTGGCGGCGTTGCGGGCCCTGGCGATCCTCGTCCGGCAGGACCCGCCCGTGCCGAGTCACGGTGAGATGCGGGCCGCGATCGCGGGACTGCTGGGCGATGACGACCTGGCCACGCGGCGCGTTGCCGCCGAGACCCTGGCCGAGATCGCGACGCCGGCGGAACTCGATGCGCTCTGCGCGCGGCTCGATCCGGGCACCGAGCCCGATGACGAGATTCGGCGGGTGGTCTGGAACGGGTGCGCGCGACTGCTGGCGACGCTCCCCGACGAAGCGCTGCGCCCGTACGTCGCGCGGCTGACGCAGCCACCGCTGACCGATGCGCAGCGGACCACGCTGCTGCAGCAGGCGCTGGCGGTTCTGCCCGCGGACCCGGATCGCGGTCGGCGGGGGGCGCTGCGGTCGGAACTCGCGACGCTGCTGCTGCGCGGCGGCCAGATGGCGCCCGCGCTGCAGGCGGCCCGCGGCGCGCTGCCCGACCTGCACGAGGCGGGGGAGACCGACCTGGCGGACCTGGCCGCGTTCACGCTCGATCTCGCGCTGCGCAGCGGCGCCTATGACGCGAACCTGGCGGGCGAGTTGAACGGCCTGAATCCGACGCTGAACCTGGATGCGCTCTGGGCCGCGCAGTGCCTGCGGATTCGCGACCTGCTGCGCCCGCAGACGGTTGCCCTGGCGATCGACCTGCTGGCGGCGCTGGACACGCACCCGCCGGAGAAACTCAGCACCGTGGCCCGCGAGCAGGTCCGCACGCTGCGTCGCCAGGCCGAGGAACTGGTTCGCGACGAGAACCGCCGCATCGTCCGCGACGGGCTCGTCATCCTGCGCGAGCGACCCGATGACGAGACCGCCCGGCAGTCGATCGTGGCGCTCGGGGCGGCCGCGATTCCCGAACTGCGCAGCGCCCTCTGGAACGTGCTGAACGCCGAGCCTTTGGACCGCGAAGCCGAGCGGCGGATTCACGACCTGCTGAAGCAACTGCAGCCCACCTGGCCGGGTTTCGCGTCCGACGCGCCGCTGGAACTCAAGCGATCCACGCTGGGCGGGCCGGAGTAGCGGGCAGAGGCCGGGAACGGAATGAACGGACCCGGTCGTCCTTCACGCCGTCACGCTCTCACTCAATCACCGGCATGGTCGTTCGGACGATGTGACAGGAAGCCGACGCTGGATGCGAAGCACTGTTCGCGGAAGCGTTGCCGCTGCGCGTCGTCGCGGGCGTCTTCGTCACGCAGGTCATCGAGGTTGGCCAGGCAGCGCTGGCAGCCTGCGCCGTCGGCGTGGAACTCGACGTAGGTCTGCCAGTTCTGGTCGAGCGTGCCCAGCAGGTAGCGGCCGAGCGTCGAGCGTTTCGGGCACGAGATGCCCTCCTCGCGCCAGATGTGGGCGACCGAACTCGTCGCGGCCAGGTCGCTCTCGCGCCAGTTGTGCTGCACGCTGGCCGCTTCGGTCAACTGCCGCCAGCGTTCCAGCACGCGGAACTTGATGCCGGCCACGGCGGTTTCGCTCAGTTCCAGGTCGCTGGCGACTTCCTTGTTGCGCATGCCCAGCACGACCAGCATCTCGATCACGATCAGGTCCTGGAAGCGGGCCTGGGCGCAGCAGTTCTCGGCCCAGCGGCGAAGGCAGTCGACCAGCGCGATCCGCTGCGCGTCGCGCGATTCCTCGCGGGCGACGTAGTCGCTGGGCGTGTCGACCTGCAGCCAGGCGGCCGGGGCGTCTTCGAGTTCGAGGGCTTCGAGGCTCTGGCGCTGGCCCTTGCTGCGGCGCCGGAAGAAGTCGTTCAGCTTGTTGCGGAGGATCGCGAACAGGTAGGTTTCCAGCGAACGGCTGGCGTCGTAGCGCGGCAGGCTGCGCATCAGGCCGAGAAAGGTCTCCTGCACCAGGTCCTCCGCCTCGCTTCGCTGGGCCAGGCGGCGGCGGGCGAAACTCAGCAGGCGACCCTGGTAGCGCTCGATGACCTCGCGCCAGGCGGCCGCATCGCCGGCCTGCACCGCGCGGATCAGGAAGGCGTCGGCCTCGGTCGAGGACATCGGCGTCTCCGCAAACCGTGACCCGCTGCGCCGCCACTCCGGGCACCGCGGGCGCCCGGAGAATACCGCAACCTCGCGGCGGCGACCAATCGCGACCTCAGACCACGATCGTGCGGTGAGGCGACTTCTTGGGCCAGAACACCAGGGTGACCGCGACGACCGTCAGCGCGACCACCAGCACCAGCGGGCCGTTGTGCGACGAGTGCAGCGCGTCCAGTTGATCGCGGAAGATCAGCCGCAGCGGTTCCGCGGCCGGGCCGAGGGCCACGCCCGCGGCGAGCATTCCGAGTCCGCAGCCGACGATGCCGCGCAGGAAGTGCCAGACGCCGTCGGCGCGGCGGGCGGTCACCAGCAGCAGCAGGCCCAGCACGAACGGAATCATCACGACGAAGCGCGGCACGTTGACGCTGGCGGAATTGTACTTGTCGACGATCTGCACGCCCGAGAGACCGACGTAACCACCCGGCACTTCGACCTGGAACTGGAACCCGAGCGCCCAGACGAAGCCGATCACGATCAGCGACTTGGCCAGGAACGCCAGTCCGGCATTCGCGGCCCGGCCGACGAACGAGGGCTGCGCGGCCGACAGTTCACGCGGGGCGGTGTGACTCCCGGACTGCTCCGCCGGCGGTGCCGGCGGCGGCGCGGGCGGTACAGGCGGTGTCGCCGCGGCCTGCGGCGGCTGAACCGGCCGGCGATGAACGGGTGGCGGCGGCGGTGGCGGCGGCGTGGCGGGCCGATCGTACGAGGCGGCCCGCTGCACGAGTCGCTCGTCGGGTCCGGGCCCGCTGCGGTGGGCGAAGATGGCGGCCGCCATCGGCATCAGCAGCGCCAGGGCCGCGCCGAGGGCGGCGCCCTGCAACGGATAGTCACCGTCGGTCGCGATGGCCGCGCCGATCAGGCCGACCACGGCCGGCATCCAGAAGCCGTGCTCGTGCTCGCGCCGGCGTCCGCGTTCGATCCGGTCGTGCCAGTTGAATGCCACCATGACGGCGGCCAGGGCCACGAACAGGCCGGGGAAGTCGCCGCGGACCTCCTCGGTGGCCAAGCCCAGGCCGGGAAGCATTCCGACGGCGGCGGCCGACCCGTAGAGGATCCGTTCGACGATGCCGTGTCGCAGCGGCAGGAATTGCAGCAGTTTGAAGTGTGCGAACAGGGCGCCGAACATCGCGCCGCCGAGCATCATCGCCAGCGAGACGCCCGACTCGGGCATGCGGCGGGTGGTGGCCCCGATCAGCAGTCCGACCGCGGTGACGATGATGGCGACGATCGCGGCCTGCCCGAGGAAGCGCGTCGTGCACTTGCGCTTGTTGCCGCGGGCCGCGGGCTGCGGCTCGCGCTCGTGGCGCCGGGCGGGCCTTTCGCCGGGCATGGCGGGAATCGGCGGGATCGGCGGGAAGTCCATCGCGCGGGCGTCGAGCGGTGCGACGGGTCGCGGTCCGCCGCGTCCGGGCGAGGTCTGCGTCTGGGCGGCGTCGGTCGCATCGGGGTAGCGCTGCGCGCCGGCCAGCGAGGCCGGGTTGAAGCTGGCGATGCTGTCGCTGATCTCCTGCACGCTGGTGATCGCGTCGACCATTTCGTTGACGTCCTGGTAGCGCCGGGCCGGGTCCTTGTCGAGGGCCCGCGCGATCACGCTGCGGAACGGTTCCGGAATGCCGACCAGGTCCGGCCGGTCGTTCAGGTGCCGCATCAGGATCTCGCCCATGCTCGACCCGGTATACGGCAGGCGGCCGGTCAGCAGTTCGAACAGGATCACGCCGAGGGCGTAGATGTCGATCGCCTTGGAGTAGCTGCCCGAGCCGATCTCCGGGGCCATGTAGTGGACGGTGCCGACGCTGACGGTGTTGCCGCTGTGGGCGCTCATCGCGATGTGCTTGCTGAGTCCGTAGTCGCCGATCTTGACGTAGCCGTCGTCGTAGAAGATGTTGCCCGGCTTCAGGTCGCGGTGCACGATTCCGCGATCGTGCAGGTACGACAGGCCCGCGGCGATGCCCTGCAGGAAGAAGGCCGCCTTCTGCGGACCCATCCCGTCCGGTTCGGCCGTCAGCAGTTCGCGCAGCGACGGGCCGCTGACGTACTCCATGATCACGAACGGTTCGTTCTCGGCGTTGTGCTGCACGTCGTAGATCGTGATCAGGTGCGGGCTCTTCAGGTTCATCACCTGGCTGATGCCGCGCAGTTCGACTTCCGGATTCTCGCGCAGGTACTTGGCCGCCACCTGCTTGCCCGAGTCGTATACGGCGTAGTAGACCTCGCCGAAGCCGCCCCGACCGACGGCACGCTGAATCGTCAGGCGATCCAGCGGCCGGTCACCATGTCTGAATGTATAGGCCACGATGGCTCCTCCCGCCCAGGCTCGCGTCAGCGGACGCGACCAGCTTGCCCAGGTGCATAATCCTTGACCGTCATCCGCAGGTCACCATAGTCGCGCGTCTCGTTCAGCGGCACCGCCTCGGCCGGACCCGACGGGCGTCCGTCCCTGGCGGCCCGCCGCACGTGCAGCCCCCCGTCCCGTTCGAACAGGACCAGGCGGGTGTCGCCTTCACGCGTGCGCACGTGGCAGCTCGCCTGCGGGCCGAGCAGACACGTCTCGCGAAACAGAATCACCTGGCTGACATCCATCGGCAGGCGGGCCCGGCTGCTCAGCAGCAGCACCGCCGTGTCGCTCTTGGCACTCGGCTTGTGGAACGTCAGCTTCGCGCCGCTGCCCAGTTCGATCCGGTCTCCGTGACGCAGCAGCACCCGCCGCTGCGGCTGTCGATTGACCTCGACCGGTCCGTGCGCATCCAGAAAGTAATCCTCGCCGATCCGCATGATGTCCGCGTGATGCGAATGGATGTCGGCCGGGATCGGCACGTCGATGCCGTGCAGGCCCCCGGCCCGGCCGATCTTGACCACGTCGCCGGCGATCAGCAGGCTGCTGCCGGTTCCGTCGATCAGCATCAGCAGCGGATCCACGCCCGCCCGCGCGATGTTCGTCGGCAGCGGCGCCGGACGCGCGCTCGCCTGCGTCTCCGCCATCCCCGGCCTGACCGCCTGCGGCGGTGTGCCCGGCTGCGATTGCAGCGTACCCAGCGGCGAGGCGAACAGCGCCGAACGTCCGTCCAGGATCCGCTCGAGGGCCGCATCCGCCGCCTTCAGCCAGTCGGCCGGACCGATCGATGCGCCCAGCCGTGTCAGCGTCGTCCGCAGGGCCGCGAAGTCGCTGGCGGTCAACTGGCCGGCCGCCCGGTCGAGCAGGTCGGTAACCGTCTCGAACTCGCGCAGCGTCGGGGCCAGTTCGCTCAGTGCCGCCGTCTCGTGCAGCGCCAGGCGAACCCGGTCCAGGCGCCCCTCACGCAGCCATTGCGTGATGCGGTCCTGCAGCGCGCCCGCCAGCCGACCGGTCAGCGCGTCGCTTTCACTCGTCCGACCCTGCCGGCTGACCGCCTCGGCCCAGAAACGACACCCCGCCAGCACGTCCCCGCGGGCCAGGGCCTCCTCGGCCTGCCTCAGCAACTGGGCCTGCCGCTGCACCCGGATATCAAGCTGCTCGCGAAGCTGCTCCCGCCGGCCCGAGTCCTCGATCCGGTCGACCGCCAGCCGGCCGGATTCCAGCCGCCCGGCATCCAGATCGGCGGCCGCCTCGTCGTAGGCTTCCGCCTCGGCGGCGTGTCGCTTGGCGCGATGTCCGAGTTCGCGCTCGGTCCGATCCCGCAGCGTCCGGGCGTCCTCGTCGACGCGGTCGATCGTCGCCAGGCGGTCCAGGTCGGCCAGGGCCTCGCGGTAGCGTCCGGCCTGGGCCTCCAGGCGTGCCCGGGCGAGCAGCCCCCGGGCGAGTCCGTCGACCACCCGGGCGGCCCGTTTCTCGGTGTGCAGGTCGGCCGCGACCAGCCGCTCGAACGCTTCGTCGAGGCGTCCGTCGGCCAGGGCCCGTTCGGCGGCCCGCAGTTTCGCAAAATTCCAACGAGCGAACATGGTCACCCTCGTCCGACCCGGTGTCGGTCAGTACGTGCCGGCCGGTCCTCCGCTGGCCCCGATCCGGTCCCACAGGAAGGTATTCCCTCCCCGCCGGCGGTTATTTGGGGAAACAGCGCGGCCGGCCGGATGGCACAAAATCCAGTAATAATCAGGGTTTACGCTTCAGTCCAGCCTTTGTCGGGACCGATGAACCAAGCGAGACATGGCGCGCTCTTCCTCAGAGTCAAACAGACACGGGAGGACCGACGATGCCGGAAATGATCACAATTCTCATTGGTCTCGGCAACGCACTCTGGAAGTTGTGGAGTGACATCGATTACCTGGTCCTCGGGGTCGAGGGCTAGTTCGATGCATCCATGGCCAGCCCCCCAACCGTTCGAACCTGCGGGCCCGTGGGGTCCCGCTGCTCACTTCTCGGATCGCGAACGAGCCTGTGCCGCCGTGATCGCCGACGCGTTCTGGGCCGCCGCCTGCACCCTGCTGATTGCTACCGCAGTGTGGAGCCTGCTGCCGGCGTGACCGTGCCGCTCACGGGCGTCCCCAAAGCCGAACCGGACAAGGTCGACGCTTCCGCCGGCGTGATCGCCCCGGGTGCCGACTGCATCTGCACCGCCCGCAGCGACTTCACCCAGTAGCCGAAGCCGCCGCCGGCCAGCAGCATGCCGCCGGCCAGGCCGAGTTCCACCAGCCATGGAACCGTCAGCACCGCGGATGTCACCGCCGTGATCAGCAGGCCTGCGCCGATCGCCGCCAGCCCCGCCGCCGCCAGGCTGCCGGGGCGCCGCCAGCTTGTCCAGGGCGTCGCGACCGCCAGCCACAGGCCCGCCAGCACCGCCCAGCCGACGTGCCGCGCCAGCAGTTCGGCCCGACCGAGCCGCGCCGTGTGTGCCCGACTGAGCAGCGCATCGAGGGCGGCCGCGTGCACGTGGCAGCCGAAGATCGCTTCGCCGCGACCGTTGCGATGCACATCGACGCCGGGCAGCATCTGTCCGATCAGCACTGCCTTGCCATCGAACCAGGTTCGCAGTTGCGGCGGGTCGGCCAGCAGCACGTCGCGGTACTCGACGGTTCGCGACGCCCAGGCGGACATGCTGGTGGCCGGGACGCGGGCTTCGGCCACCCGGTCGCCGGGGCGCAGGCGGGCCCGCTGGGCCGGTTTGCGCAGTTCGACGATGCGGGCCAGCGGGATCCAGTCGGTCGCCATCTTCCAGCGGAAGCCATCCTGCTCGGGGCGTCGCTGCCGGTAGAAGACGGACAGCCCGTTGCGGCGGTTGTCGTAGCGGATGACCGGTTCGGCCTGCGGGAACCGGCAGGCGGCAAAGGCCCGCAGCGCGAGGCCCGGGCGGGGCGGATCGTAGCCGCGCTCGACGGCGTACACGACCTCGAACTCGTCTTCGAAATCGGACGGATCGGCCGCGTACAGCGGGGCGACATCGTCGACGACGGCGCGGATGCTGGCGGCGACGTTCAGGCGACCCTCGTCGTCGTGTTGTCGGGCGCCGACGATGACCGGGGCCTGCAGGCGGGCGGCGCCGCGGGCGAAGCGGGCGTCGAATTCCGGCTGGGGATCCGGGAAGTAGTAGTCCCAGGCGACCACCCGCGGGCGGGCGTGAGCGAGTTGCTCCATCAGCCAGCCGTGCAGCACGCGCCAACTCTTCGCGTGGCCGGCGCTCGCCAGCGGGGCCCGCTCCCTGAATTCGCCGTCGGCCAGCCCGGCCAGCGTTTCCGACCCGAAGCGGATCAGGACCGTGCCGCCCCCGTCGACCGGGGCGGCCAGTTGCCGGGCCCGCAGTCCCCAGGCCACCATCGTCAGCAGGCAGGCCAGGGCGGCGAGTCCCAGCACGCGGATCGACCAGGGATGTTCGCGGACCAGCAGGGCGGCCAGGCGATTGGCCCGGTAGAGGCGTCCGGGTCGGCTGTAGGCGTTGACGGGGCGACCCGAGAGGTAGTTCCGCAGGTCGTCGGCCAGTGCGTCGGCCGAGGGGTAACGTCGGGCGGGGTCGTTGGCGACGCAGCGTCGGATGATGGCGTCGAGGTCGTCGGGGTGTCGCAGTCCGAGCTTGTTGATCGTGCGTCGTCGCTGGCCGGCTTCGCGGGCGTAGCGTGAGGGCTCGCCGGTCAGGCAGTGAAACAGCAGGGCGCCGAGCGAGAAGATGTCGGCCCGGGCGTCGACGTCGCGGCCCTGGGCCTGTTCGGGGGCGATGTAGCCGCGGGTTCCGATCGGTCCTTCCATCCAGCTTTCCGGTCCGCCGTCGCCGGGGTCCAGGTTGAGCTTCTTGGCGATTCCGAAGTCGACGATGTGGGGCTGGCCGTCGGCGTCGATCAGGACGTTCTGGGGTTTGAGGTCGCGATGCACGACGTCGTGTTCATGTGCGTAGTGCATGGCGCGGGCGACGACGATCAGGATTTCGATCCGTTCGGCGACCGAGCAGGCGTTCTGCTGGATGTACTCGTTCAGGCGGAGTCCCTCGACGAACTCCATGGTGTAGTACAGCGGCTGTTCGCTGAGTTGCGCTTCGTAGAGGGTGGCGATGTGCGGATGTCGCAGGCGGGCGATCAGGTGCACCTCGTTTTCGAAGTAGCTGGCGACCAGCGGGTTCTGGTTGAACAGCAGCTTGAGGGCTTCGACGCGTTCCTTGGCGTGGTGGATGACCTTGTAGACGATGCCGAAGCCGCCCTTGCCGATTTCGCGGACGACGGTGTAGTTCGGGATTTCGGGCAGGCGTCCCCGGCAGGCGGCGCGGAAGCAGTCGCGGCAGGCCGGGTGCCGCTCCAGCCACGACTGGGTATCGCGATCTTCGCGGTCGACCTCACCGCGCCCGAGGGCGGTGATCTGCTGATGCAGCGGGCACGGATCGGATCTGCCTGGCTCCATCCGGGCTTCTCCGCATTCGTAGAGTTCAGAGGTCGCGGCGCAGCGTTCCAGGGAACCTGATTACCGGACCGAACAGGCTGAGTATCCCGCTGCCGCCCGGGCAAGTCCAGCGAATTCCGGGGCGGAAGGGGTTGCAGAAGGGAACAGGGAACAGGGAACAGGGAACAGGGAAAGAGGTGTGGCACGGGCGTCTCGCCCGTGGGCCGACTCCCGTGCCACTGTCGGGTCAGACCACAGGCGGGACCACATGGTGGGATCAGACCACAGGCGGGACGCCTGGTGCCACGGGGGGATCAGATCACAGGCGGGACGCCTGTGCCACATGGAGGAACCTGTCAGGTTGGAATCAGATCACAGGCGGGATGCCTGTGCCACATGGGGGGATCAGATCGCAGGCGGGATGCCTGTGCCACATGTCGGGATCAGATCACAGGCGGGGTGCCAGTGCCACATGTCGGAACCTGTCAGGTTGGAATCAGACCACAGGCGGGACGCCTGTGCCACATGGGGGGATCAGACCACAGGTGGGGTGCCAGTGCCACATGTCGGAACCTGGCAGGTTGGAATCAGACCACAGGCGGGATGCCTGTGCCACATGTCGGAATCTGTCAGGTTGGAATCAGACCACAGGCGGGACGCCTGTGCCACACTCCCACTTCCCACTTCCCACTTCCCTGTTCCCTGTTCCCTGTTCCCTTGGGCCCTTGGGCCCTGTTCCCTTGGGCCCTGTCCCGTTCCCTTCCTCAATCCGTGTGCTGGTGTTCGGGGCGGGCCGGCTCGGATTCGTCGTTTTCCTCGTCGCCGTCCGGTCGGTAGGTCAGGGGGGTGTCGTAGTCGGGGTAGGCCCGGCGGATGGCGGCGTCGACCAGGCCGAGGAACAGCGGGTGCGGGCGGAGCGGGCGGCTGGTCAGTTCCGGGTGGGCCTGCGTGCCGACGTAATACGGATGCACGTCGCGCGGCAGTTCCAGGATGTTCTGAATGTCCTCGCCGACCGCCTGTCCGGAGAACACCATCCCGCCGGCCTCGAGCTTCTCGACGTAGCGCGGATCGACCTCGTAGCGGTGGCGGAAACGCAGCCGGACCCGCTTGCCGAACATCTCGCGAGCCAGCGTGCCGGCCCGGGTGTTGGCGTCCTGCCCGCCGAGCCGCATCGTTCCGCCGAGCTTCTCGATCTTGCGCTGCTCGGGCAGCGTGCTGATCACCGGGTAGCGACACTCGCTGTCAATCTCGGTCGAGTTGGCGTCTTCCATCCCGCAGACGTTGCGGGCGTACTCGATCACCGCCATCTGGAAACCGTAGCAGATCCCCAGCACCGGCAGACCGGTCGTCCGGGCATGGTGCAGGCAGGCGATCTTGCCTTCCGCCCCGCGCGTCCCGAACGCGCCCGGGACGACGATCCCGTGCACGCCCTCGAGCGCCTCGGCCACCTCGTCCGGCTTCAGCTCCGAGGTCTCGATCCACTGCAACTGCACGTTGCAGCCCAGCGCGGTGCCGGCATGCTCGAATGACTTGATGATGCTCGCGTAGGCATCGCGGACGCTGGTGTACTTGCCGGTGATCCCGATCTGCACCTGCCGCGTCACGCTGCGCAGGCGCGAGATGTACTCCATCCACTGCTCACGGGCCTTGCGCTCGGCCGCGTCGTCGACCCGTTCCTCGAGCTGCAGCCACTCGATCACCTCGCGATCGCAGCCGGCCCCGCGGAGCATATCCGGAATCAGGTAGACGCTGTCGCAGTCGTGCATGCTGTAGACGCGCTCGGGCGGCACGTTCGAGAACAGGGCGATCTTCTCGCGCACGTTCTGCTGGACCGGGTTGCCGGCCCGGCAGGTGATGATGTGCGGCTGAATCCCCATCTCCATCAGGCGGCGAATCCCAAGCTGCGCGGGCTTGCTCTTCTGCTCGCCGAGGATGTTCGGCTCCATCACGTAGGTCAGCGCGACGAAGCAGACGCTTCGCTGCCCCTCCTCGAACGCCAGTTGCCGCATCGCCTCGATGATGTACGCGTTCTCGACGTCGCCGACCGTGCCGCCGATCTCGACGAAGACCACGTCCGCCCGGCTGGCGACCGCCAGTTCGCGGAGACTGTTCTTCACCTCGCCGGTCACGTGCGGAATCATCTGCACGTCGCGGCCGAGGTAGCCGCCGGTCCGCTCGCGATCCAGCACCCGGCGGAAGATCTGCCCGCTGGTCACGAAGTTCAGCCGCCCGACGTTCTGGTCCAGGGCCCGCTCGTAGGTCCCCAGGTCCATGTCGCACTCGGTCCCGTCATCCAGCACGAAGACCTCGCCGTGCCGGTACGGACTCAGCGTCCCCGAGTCGATGTTCAGATAGCCCTCGAGCTTGATCGGGGCGACCGTCAGGCCCTTGTCCTGCAGACACTTGGCCAGCGAGGAACTGAAGATCCCCTTCCCCAGCCCGCTCATCACCGTCCCGAACACCACCACGTAGCGCGTCGCCCCCGGCTTGTAGCCGGCCGGCAACGGCAGGTAGAACTCGGTATCGGCCGACTTCTCCCGGATCGAACGTAGCAGGCTCTCGCTGTTCATCGTCGCTCGTTGCCCCGCCGCTGCGGATCGTGCTGTTCCGACTCTCCCGCAACGCCGCCGTTGCGCCACCTCGCCACAAACTGCTCGTAGTCCTCGGGCGTATCGACACCCGGGAAGGAACGTTCCACCCGCTCCACCAGGATCGTGTGTCCGTGTTCCAGCACCCGCAACTGTTCCAGCCGTTCGCTCCGCTCCAGAGGCGTCGGCGACCAGCCCGCGTACGCCAGCAGGAAGTCCCGCTGGTAGGCGTACACGCCGATGTGCAGCAGCGGCCCCGAATCGCCCGCGCCCGGCGGGTCGCCCCCGGACGGAATCCGGCTGCGCGAGAAGTACAACGCCCGCCCGGCCTGGTCGCAGACCACTTTGACCGCGTTCGGGTCGTCCGGGTCGGCCTCGGCCGGGAACGGACAGGCCAGCGTCGCGCACGGGCATTCCGGCGCGTCGGCCAGCCGTCCGACCAGCCGGTCCAGGGCCCGCGGATCCAGTTCCGGCTCGTCACCCTGCACGTTCAGCACGATCGCCCGGCCCGGCAGGTCCAGCCGGCCGGCCACCTCGGCGATCCGGTTCGTGCCGCACGGGTGGTCGGCCCGGGTCATCATCACGTCACCGCCGAACGAGGCCACCGCCTCGCGGATCCGCTCGTCGTCGGTCGCGACGATGCACCGATCAATGCGGTCCGCCGCGGATACCCGCTCACAGACGTGCTCGATCAGGAATTTTCCGGTCGATCTGGCGAGAGGTTTCCCCGGGAAGCGGCTGGACGCGAACCGGGCCGGGATGATCGCGGTGACCATCGGTACTCTCGTGGAAGTTCGGTTGCTGCGACGCGCTGATCATACGCCGCTTTGCCGAGGTTGCAATCTTGCCGCCGCGCCTCAGGGCAAGAAGTTCGCAAAATACTCTCAAATCGTGAGCTTTCGGCCACACCCTTGCCAGCCACTTGGGAGCAGGCGAGCATGCACACTGGCACGAGGCTGCACTTCTGACCGGAGAAACGCTGATGATGCGCTTGCTGCTGCTGATCCTGGCTCTGACGCTGCTGATTCCCGGCGGATGCCCCGCCCCGACCACCGCCTGCGACGGCGACGCCGCGGCCGCCGCGATCGACACCGACGGCGACGGGACGCCCGACTGCGACGACGGCTGCCCCGACGACCCGGCCAAGACCTCCCCCGGCAGTTGCGGCTGCGGGCTGTCCGAGGCCGACAGCGACGGCGACAGCCTGGCCGACTGCCTGGACCTGACCGGCACCTGGCAGGGCCAACTGACCTGCACCCGGACCGAGTCGCTCGGCAGTACGACCGGCACCCCGGTCTCCGAGACGGTCACCTTCGAGATCACCTTCGGGGACGACGGGGCCCCGGCCGCGGTGACGATCCTCGGGTTCACCGGCGCCCCCGACCAGGTGGCCGCGTTGAACGCGGTGGGCGAGAGTGCGACCCAGGACAGCGCGAACGGGTCGCTGACGGTCAACCAGACGGCGACGATCACCTCGCGGACGGCGACCGGGACGCGGATCGAGATCGGGATCTCGATCGACTACCAGGCGACCGGCGGGGTCCTGTCGCAGGAGGGCAGCGGGACGCAGACGATCGTGGCGGAGGTCAGCGGCGGGGTGCTGACGTATACGGCGGAGGCGGACTACAGCGTCGAGCAGAGCAGCGGTCCGATCAACCTGGATACCGGTGAGATGATCCGCTGCACGGGGACGCTCTCGAGGGTCTGATAACCGCCGCGGAAGATTGTCATAACGTGTTGAAGGGGCAGGATCTAGCTGCGTACACTAATGGTGACGTAGCACGGATTCTCAGGGGAATCGCATGATCCGGTTTGGTCTGGCGGCAACGCTGCTGACGGGGCTTCTGCTGGTGGGCGGATGCCCGACTCCCGACATGATGGATCCGGACCCGACCGGCCAGCCTTCGGATCAGGCTCCGCCCGTGGTCGTTCACACGGACGACGGCGGAACGGGATCGGCCGGCGGCGGCACGACGACGACCGGCGGAACCGGGACCGACGGCACGACCGGCGGTTCGGACACGACCGGAGGCGGCGACACGACCGGGGGCGGCAGCGATCCCGGTGACGGCGGCAGCGATCCCGGCGATGGCGGCACCGACCCGGGCGATGGTGGGACCGATCCCGGTGACGGCGGAACCGACCCCGGCGATCCCGGGGACCCCGGCGACGGCGGTACCGATCCGGGCGATGACCCCGCCACCGTTCGCAACGGCACGTTCCGTGGAACCCTGACCTGGGACATCACCCAGTCGACCTCGCTCGGCGCGGCCGGGATGTTCACGCAGGATGTCGAACTGGTGGTCGAGTTCGATGAGGTCGGCAACCTGATGACCGTCTTCGTTCCGGGCTTCAGTGACACCAGCGATCAGGTCGTGGCGTTGTCCGCGGTCGGCGAGCAGGCCGGCTCGGATGAGGCCCGCGTGACCTTCGACAGCATCGCCTACGACGGCAACATGGTGACGGTCGGGCTGAGTGTGACGCAGTCACGGGTTCTCGGAACCAACTTCACCGAGTCCGGGAGCGGGGCCCAGACCATCAGCATTCGCGTCGACGACGGCAGCGTGTCGTTCGAATCCAGCATGCGCTATGACGTGCAGTGGAATGGCGCCCTGTCGACGGAGATCGTCGAGATCTACACGGCCACCGGCGCCCTGAATCGCGAGTAAGCCGCCACGCATTACCGGGCCTGACCCGGGCAGTCTTCCCGCCTGCGACGCACCGATCCTTGACTCGGGTCGGTGTGGTTTGCATGTTTCCCGCGGATTCCAGATTCCTTCTCTGCGGGAACGATTATGCGCGCACTTCGAATCCTGTCGGCCGCCGCCGCGTTCGCCCTGGTTGCGGGTGGCTGTCCGGAATCGGATCCGACGGACCTGCCCTCGACGGACCTGTTCGGTGGAGGCGTTCCGTCTGACCTGGACTTCGGCTTCGGGCCGCTCGACGGTGACGGCAACGATCCGTTCTCGATCGACGACCTGCTGACCGGACTGGGGGACGGGGCCGGCGACTCGACCGGGGCATCCGATCCGAACCTGCCGCGCGATGCGCAGACCGATCCGACCGACGATGCACCCGACGAAGACGACGCGCCGGACGACGACGGCGATGATCCGGCCGGCGATCACGCGCCGGATGACGGTGCCGGTGACGATTCGCCCGACGACCCCGGTTCCGACGACGGTTCGAGCGATGATCCCGGTCCGGACGATGGCGACGGCGCGGGTGATGACGACTCGGACCCGGACTCGGACGATTCGGGCGATGGTGATCCGAACAGTCCGGATCCGAATGAACCGCCGCCGGCACCCATGCTGGCCGGGGGGTACAGCGGGACGGTTACCTGCCTGACGCGGCAGGCGATCGTGTCCGATCCGAACGCGATCGAACTGCCCGAGGAAGCGGCGGTCAATCCGGCCGCGGTGTCGCTGGAGTTTTCAGCCGAGGGTGTCGCGGACGGGATCTGGATCCCGCCGTTCATCGACGGCCCGGACGGATTCGCGGAAGCGACGGAGGTCGGGCAACTGGTCGTGCTGCACGACACCTACAACGCGATGAACGTCACGACGCGGGTCGAGGTGCTGGAGATCGACAACGACGGCAGCACCGCGCGGATGGCGGCCGACGTGACGATGCGCTTCCGCGACGAGTTCGGCGCGCTGCTGATCCGGGTGGACGGGATCGTCACGCAGGTGGTGGCCGCGCAGCAGGACGGCACGGCCGCGTACAGCAGCGACGTCTGGTACGACGCGAAGCTCTGGACGCCGGATCATTCGATCCTGTTCGATGTCGTCGAAGTGCACGACTGCGACGGGGTGCTCGACTGAGGGAGCGAGGGAGCGAGGGAGCAAGGGAGCGAGGGGGGAGCGTTCTCGACCTCTTCCCGGCGTTCCAGGTTCTCGGGCTGCGCCGCACTTCGCGATGAAACGACGCCGGTGAATCCGCGGATGTGGGTTCATCGGCGTTGTTCATTTCGGGCGGCGGGTGATTCGGATTCGGGATCTGCATGGATAACGCGTGGCGCGTCGGGTGCGATGTGTCGGCAGAGTGACCCGGGACCCGAAAAGGGTGCGCCCGTGGAGTCCGCCGGAGCGGGTCCACGGGCGCTGGGGTGAGTGGAGGGTTCGCTGTCAGCCGATCAGGCGGCGGCGCGTGCCGCGCCCGGCGTAGGCGAGCGAGCAGGTCAGCAGGGCGAAGCCGGCCCCGAACCCGCAGAACCCGCCCGGCAGAATCGGGGCGGCATCCAGCAGATCGTCTTCCAGATCGCCACCATCGATCTCGTCGTCGTTGTCCTGCTCGTTCTGGCCGCCCTGGTCATCGTTGCCCGGGCCGTTGCCGTTGTCCTGATCGTCGCCGTTGTCGTCGATCTCGTCCTGGCCACCCGGCGTCTGGTCGTCGACATCGCCGTCATCGACCGTCGGCGTGTTCGGGTCGTCGATCTCGTCGCCGTCACCGGTCGGGGTGTTGGGCTCGTCGATCGTGCCGTCGGTGTTGCCGGTGTCGTTCGGATCCGCGGCGTTGTCGTCGCCCGGGTTGTCATCACCCGCGTCGTCGTCATCGCCGTCGTCGTCACCGTCACCGTCATCGTCACCGTTGTCGGCCGGCTCGTTCGGATCGCCGTCGGTGTTGTCATCGTCACCGTCGTCGCTGCCGTCGTCACCGCTGTCGTCACCGCCGTCACCGTTGTCGTCACCGCCGTCGCCGTTGTCGTCACCGCCGTCGTCAGCGGGCAGGCCGAGGGCGGCCACGTTGAAGGTGTAGACGCCGTCTTCGTCGTTGGTCTCGATCTGCACCTGGCAGGTCAGGGGGCCGGTTGCCTCCGGCTTGAAGGTGACCGCGATCGGGACCCAGTTGCCGGCCGGGACGCTGTCCTCGTTCGGCGTGTAGTTGACGAAGTAGTGGGCGGCGCCCGGACCGACGAGGCGGATCTTCGGGTTGCCGGTCAGATCGAGCGGGGCGTCGCCTTCGTTGTAGAGGGCGAAGACGATGCCGTGCTGGCTGCCGACCTGGACGGCGGGGTAGCCGTAGAGGCCGCCGCTGGGGATGTGTTCGCGGACGAACTCGTTGTCGACCAGGACCTGCTGGTAGATCTGCAGGTCGGGCAGCGGGACGTACGCCTGGCCGGTCGTCAGGCTGCGGACTTCGCTCTTGCTGACGTAGCCGCACGAGTTGTAGGCGACCACCTGCCAGTAGTAGGTCGTGTTCGCGTCGAGGCGCGAGGCGAGGATGTTCATCTCGGTGCCGGTCAGGCCCGGGACGTACCGCTCGGGCGGGTTGCTGGTGCCGAAGTGCAGGTCGTACAGGTTCGCGCCGCTGGCCGGGTTCCACGACAGTTCGAGGGCGACGTCGGGGTCGAAGTCGCTGGCGCCGTTGTACGGCAGACCGAGGGCCGGCGGGATGACTTCCTGGCAGAGGGCATCGGCCAGGGCGTAGTAGGCCTCGTCGGCCTGCAGCTTGCCCCAGCCCCAGCGGTCGTTCGGCACGGACCCGGTGAAGCCGTCCTGCAGGGCGCTGGTGAACAGAGCGTCGCGGACGTGCATGGCGTTGGCGGCCGGGACGGCTTCGAGCAGCAGGGCCGCCACGCCGGCGACATGCGGGCCGGCCGCGCTGGTGCCGCCGAAGGCGCGGACGCCGCCCCACGCGCCGGCGGGGTTGAGCGCCTGGGTCTGTGCGCAGGTCACGTCGCCGTAGTCGCCGGGCGCTGCGACGGCTTCGATCGGGGTCTGGTCGACGCGCGGTCCGGGGCTGCTGAACGGGCTCAGGACGCCGGGGACGTCGCCGGTGAAGTCGCCGGGCTTGGTGCTGTAGCTGGCGGTGCCGATGCACAGGTCGGCGGTCGCCGGCCAGGTGGTCAGGTAGGCGTCGACCGGGTTGGTCCAGGTCGTTCCGCCGCTCCAACTGGTGGCGTTGTCGCTGACGTAGAAGTGGTACGTTTCCTGGTTGCCGCCGTTGTTCCGGACGCGGATCGTCCAGTCGTCGGCATCGATGGCCGCGCCGTCCGCGTCCATGATGGTCAGGTCATAGCGGTAGGTGCCGCGGCTCGAGATCGAGAAGTTGCAGAAGATGAAGTGCCCGTCGATCTGCGTCGCGCCGTTGCCGGGCAGCAGCGCGTAGCCGCCGCTCGAGTTCTTCAGTTCGACCAGCATGCCGGTCGTGCCGTTGCTGGCGTGGGTCAGGACGCTGGCATAGACGGCCGTCGCGCCGAGTCCGCTGGGGATGTCGAGCGTGCGCGTGGCCCGTTCGCCGGGCGTGATGTTGACCTGGGCGTGGCGTTCGGACCCGCCGAGGTTGCCGTTCGGCGTGACCTGCGCGCTGTAGCCGATCAACTGGCGGTTGCTGATCAGGGCTTCCAGGTGGCTCGAACCGTCGAGGAACTGCCCGGTCCAGCCGCCGAATTCCCACAGCATCACTTCGCTGCCGGCATCTTCCATCCACAGCAGCATCTCGATGTAGTTGTCCTGCCGCTCGGCGGCCGAGTCCGCCTCGAACGAGTAGCGGTCGACCATCACCAGTTCGGCTTCCGGGGCCATCCCGCAGAACCGCCGGTTGTAGCCCGAGGCCTGGGCCACCAGGATGCTGGCGACACTCGTTCCGTGGCCGTTGGTGTCGATCGGCGTGTCGATCAGGTCGACGCCGCGGACGTACTCGTGGTCGCCGAAGAGGACCTTCCTGACCTTGCTCCTGCCGAGCGGCTGCAGCGTTTCGCCGACACTCAGCCGGTCGTCGCCGTTGCTGTCGTTGGTCAGGAAAAGGGCCTCGCCGTAGCAGTCGTCCTGCTCGTCGAAGCCGGCGGCCGGACCGAAGTCGCGCGTGCCGTTGTTGTTGCTGTCCAGGTACAGCCAGTCGGTATCGCAGTCGTAGACATTGAAGCTGGCCGCCCCGTCGGCAAGCCGCTCGACGAAGTTGAGCTTCTCGTTCGCTTCGGCGATGCCGTTGCGGTTCATGTCGACGGCATCGACGCCGGGCGTGAAGATCCCGTTGCCGTTGACATCGATCCAGTTGTAGGGCGCGATGCTCTTCAGCTTGAAGAAGTCCGGGTGAAAGATGTCGATCCCGGTGTCGACCACGCCGATCGTCACGCCTCGCCCGCGGTTGCCCTGGAAATCTCCCCAGGTGCGGGTCGCGTGCCGCAGGTCGGCCTGCACTTCCGTCCGCGAGAGATCCATCGGGGCCCGCGCCTGCAGCGGGCGGCCACCTTCGATCGAGACCACGCCCGGGTCGTCGGCCAGGGCATCGAGGGCGTCGCTGCTGGCCCAGGCGGCATAGATGCCGGCGGCCCCGGCGATCTTCCCGTTGGGGAGGCGGCGGAACGAGACGCCGGCGTCTTCCCAGGCGGCCCGCTGGGTCTCGGTGAGTTCGTGGTCGAAGCGGATCGAGACGTTGATGCGGCCGTCGGCCCGCTGGAGCGCCTTGGCGGGGCTTGCCGCGGCCCGTCCGGCGGCCCGGACATTGCCGTCGAGTTTCTGCTGCCGCGCGGTCAGGCGGTAGGGTTCGGTCTGGTGGGTCAGGTTTCCGGTTGGCTGCCCGAACGCGGCGGCGGCCGTCGCGGCCGACCACAGCAGGGTGACGCCGGTCTTGAACAGGAACTGGTGACGCATGGTGTGGTCCTCGCTATCTCGTTGCCAGGCCGGGCTTCGGCCCGGGCTCACCGATAGCACGCCCGAAGAGGGCGGCCCGGACCGGAGAAAGCGATGTTTCGCCGAATCGGGTCCGGGAGCCACCAGGAAGCAATTGTTATCAGACTATTGTGCTGCTGGCGAGGCGTGTTGGGCGGGATTATTGTATCGGTAAATAGCGATGAGTTGTGTGCGGGCGTCCCGCCCGGGTCCTTGCAGATCTTTTACTGAGGTTTGTGGCACAGGCGTCCCGCCTGTGTCTTCCGGCTGCGGTGCTGAATCACCGGCGGGACGCCGGTGCCACAGAAACAAGGGTGCCACAGAAACAAGGGTGCCACAGAAGACAGGGGTGCCACAGAAGACAGGGCGGGGCTGAATCACCGGCGGGACGCCGGTGCCACAGAAGGCAGGAGACAGAAGACAGGGGTGCCACAGGAAACAGGCTCTTGCCCGTTCCCTCTGCTTCCCTTTTCCCTCTCGGCTGTTGGCTGTTGGCTGTTGGCTGTGCCTGTTCCCTGTTCCCTGTTCCCTTCCTCAGAAAACCCCAATGATGTCGCGGGTCAGGTTCGCGGGGACCTGCTGGTAGCCGCTGGGTTCCATCGAGTAGCTGGCCCGGCCCTGTGACAGGCTGCGCATGTGGGTGGCGTAGCCGAACATGGCCGCGAGGGGGACTTCGCAGTCGATCACCTGGTTGCTGCCGCGCATCGCGGTTCCGTGGATCACGGCCCGGCGACCCATCAGGTCGCTGTTGATCGCGCCGAAGAAGTCGCCCGGCGTGACGATCTCGGCCCGCATGATCGGTTCGAGCAGAACGGGGCCGGCCTTCTCGAGGGCCTGCGTGACGCCGATGGCGGTGGCGGTTTCGAAGGCGATTTCGGACGAGGTCTCGTCGTTCTGCTCGCCGCCCAGCAGCGTGACGCGGACGTTGATCAGCGGGTACGAGCCGAGCGGTCCGCTCTGGGCGGCGTCGCGGGCGCCCTGTTCGATGGCGGCCAGGTACTGCGGGCTGATGCTGTCGTCGGTCATGGCGTTGCGGAACTGGAAGGTGGCCGCCCCGAGTTCCGGTTCGAAGGGTTCGACCCGCAGGCGGACGACGGCGAACTGTTCGCGGTTGCCGGTCTGGCGCTGAAAGCGTCCTTCGTGCTGCGTGGCGGTCGTGATCGTCTCGCGGTAGGCCACCCGCGGCTTGCCGACCTTGACCGGCACGTTCATGTCGCGTTCCAGCCGGTGGCAGTTGACCTCCAGGTGCAGTTCGCCCATGCCCGAGATCAGGATCTGGCCGGTCTCGGCGACTTCGCGGAAGGCGAAGGTCGGATCGCTGCGGGTCAGCATCTGCAGGGCGGCGGCGAGCTTGTCGCGGTCGGCCGAGTTCTTCGGTTCGATGGCCTGGCTGATGACGGTTTCGGCGAACTCGATCCGTTCGAGCAGGACGGGTTTGTGGGCGTCGCCGAGCGTGTCGCCGGTGATCGAGTCCTTGAGTCCGATGACGGCGACGATGTCGCCGGCGTAGGCCTGTTCGATCTGTTCGCGGCGCTTGGCGAAGATGCGGTAGATCCGCGGCAGGTTTTCCTTCCTGTTGCGGCTGACGTTGGTCAGGCGCGAGCCGGCCTTGAGCGTGCCGGAGTAGATCCGCAGAAAGAACAGGTCGCCGTGCGAGTCGGCCACGATCTTGAAGACGAGGACCGCGAGGGGGCCGTCGGGATCGCAGGATCGCGTGACGATCTCCTCGGGGTTCCTGGGGTCGCGGGCTTCGACCGGCGGCACTTCGAGCGGCGAGGGCAGGTACTCGCAGACGGCGTCGAGGACGGCCTGGACGCCCATGTAGCGCAGCGAGGATCCGCACAGGATCGGCTGGCAGGTGCGGGCGATGGTGCCGATCCGCAGGCCGCGGCGGATCTGTTCCGGTTCGAGCGTTTCGTGCTCGAGGTAGTGGGCCATCAGGTCTTCGTCGAGTTCGGCGACCTGTTCGACCAGGTGTTCGCGGGCGGCTTCGGCGGCGGCCCGGAGTTCGTCGGGGATCTCGACCTGTTCGGCGCGGGTCTGCTGGCCGGTGCCGGAGAAGACGGTGGCGTTCATTTCGATCAGGTCGACGAATCCGCGGAAGGTGTCTTCGGTCCCGATCGGGATCTGGATCGGGATCGGGTTTCCGTCGAGGCGGTCGCGGATGGTCTGGACGGCGTTTTCGAAGTCGGCGCCGACCTTGTCTATCTTGTTGATCAGGCAGATGCGGGGGACGTGGTACTTGTCGGCCTGTCGCCAGACGGTTTCGGACTGGGCTTCGACGCCTTCCTTGGCGTCGAAGACGACTACGGCGCCGTCGAGGACGCGGAGGCTGCGTTCGACTTCGGCGGTGAAGTCGACGTGTCCGGGGGTATCGATCAGGTTCACGCGGCAGTCGCGCCAGTTGAAGCTGACGGCGGCGCTGTAGATGGTGATGCCGCGTTTCTGTTCCTCGGAGTCGAAGTCGGTGACGGTGGTGCCGTCATCGACGTTCCCCATGCGGTGGATGGTTCCGCTGTAGAAGAGCAGGCGTTCGGTGGTGGTGGTCTTTCCGGCGTCGATGTGTGCGGCGACACCGATGTTGCGAATCCTGGATATGTCGTCCATAGCTCTTGGCCCATCAGGCGGTTGGTCGATCGAAGCTGGGTACTATAGCGGGATTTCGGGGGCAGGGGAGCCAGGGAGCGAGTGCGCGAGGGCGCGCGGGAGGTCTGGTGATAAAAAGATCCGACCCGCTTCGGTGGGAAGCGGGCCGGACCATTCAAAACCGCAAGGCTGCACGTACAGCCACGTTCGCTGCACCTCGCAGCCTACGAATTACCACCAACCATTGATCACCTCCTTTTCTGAAAGGGCACTTCCCAGGGGTCCGCTGTGATGACGCGAACCGGAGGGCTTCGCCCATGCTGCCGACCGTCGCCAGCAGCGACGCTACGCGGCGACACGCCGCGATCGTCGTGGTGATCCGCCTTCGAAGCCGCCCGTCTTTGGCTTCGGATCGAGCGAACCCCCGCAACGACACCTTAAGTGTCGCACATGTCGGCCGCGGGTCAAGAAAAATCCGGGTCCGGAAATATCGGACCGTGGCGGGATTTTCCTTGGTTCGGGCGGATTCATCGTGTTATCCTCCGGAGTACGGAGCTAGTACCCGTTCAGCCGTTCGCAAGCACAACCGAGGTGAGCACCAGGCAAGCCTGACCCGCAGGCCTGCTTTGTTGTGCGTCCGAAGGATCTGGACGGGTGATTCACCACACGAGGTCTGGGGCCCCCCAGACCCCAGCGAAGGGAGCGCAATGATGTTGCAAGGAATGTTGAAGCGCCTGTCCGCGGCCGCGGCCGGGTGTGTCGTTCTGGCGTCGGTAGCGACCGCCGGTCCGGCGCTGCAGGGCGGCAGTCTGCTGGGCAACCAGACGGGTACGCCGTTCGGCGACCTGGTCAACAGCAACCTGGCCCTGGAAGGCAGTGTTGTGGCCGAGATCGACCTGGATCCGACTCCGGGTGTTCCGGTCACGGTGATCGTGCCGCTGGGCGACCAGGATTACGAACTGGATCTGCTTCCGCACTCGATTCGCGCGTCGAACTACGCCGTGTACACGGTTGGCGACGACGGGTTGCTGGCGGAGGTTGAGGCGGGCGTCGAGCGGACGCTGCGCGGGACTGTCATCGGCGTGGAAGGGAGCGTCGTTGCGGCCTCGGTTCTCGAGAACGGTCTGTTCGCCCGGGTCCGGATGCCGGGTGGCGACGAGTACTTCATCGAGCCGCTGATGGACAAGGTGCCGGGCGCGACCTTCGCGGATCACGCCGTCTATCACAAGAGCGACATCATTCCGGCCGACGGCGTGTGCGAGACGACCGACGACATGTGGGCGACCGAGCCGGTCGAGCCGGGTCCGGGCGGCCTGCGGGGCACCGAGATCTGCACGGCTGAACTCGGCGTCGATGCCGACTTCCAGTACTACCAGGACTACGGCAGTTCGGTGACGGCGGTCGAGAACCGCGTCAACGCCGTGATCAACACGGTCAACCTGCAGTACGAAGCCGAAGTCGACCTGACGCACGCGATCGTCGGGATCGTCGTTCGCACGTCGAGCGGTTCGAACCCCTACAGCAGCAACGATGCCGGCACGCTGCTGAGCCAGACGCGCAGCGAATGGCTCGGCCTGCAGGGCTCGATTCCGCACGACGTCGCCCAGTTGTTCACCGGCCGCAACATCAACGGCGGCACGATCGGTATCGCCTGGCTCGGCGCGGTCTGCTCGAGCCTGCGTTACAGCGTGGTCGAGTCGGACTGCTGCGGTTCGTTCGGCTGCACGACCGACCTGTCGGCCCACGAACTGGGTCACAACTGGGGTGCGGACCACTGCGACTGCACGGGCAACACGATGAACCCGTTCATCGTCTGTGCGAACGACTTCACGAACAACTCGATCAACGACATCACCGGCTTCAAGAACTCGATCATCGGCTGCCTGGACTGCGGTCCGCCGGGACCGGTTGACACCGAGGTCGTGACGGTCAACGCCAAGTCGGGTTCGGTGATCCTGGCCGGTGGTCCGGCCGAGGCCCAGGACTCGGATGACACCTACGTCGAGACCTTCTCGGCGACGGTCGACGGCAACCAGCGCTGCAAGACGGTCTACTTCATGGACGGTTCGCTGTCGTCGGTTTCGCGTCTGGACGTGGAAGTCGAGGTTTCGACCTCGATCGCCTGCGACACGCGGGTGCACATCCGCCAGTTCCCGGACAACGGTCTGAGTCGCCAGTGGGTCAAGCTCGAGCCGACCTTCCCGACCGATCCGAACGACACGATCTCCGGGTACCTGGACGTCGCCAACCCGAACCTGTACGTCAAGGACAGCAACGGGCGGATTCACATCCGGGTCTTCTCGACCAAGGCCAACCAGTCGACGGGCTTCATGCAGTACGTCGATCACGTTGAGGTCATCTCGACCCCGTAGTTCGCTGCGATCGAGAACCTGGTTCGAATGACAGGAGAGGCGGGCCCGCGGGTTCGCCTCTCCGCTTTTTTTGAAGTCGGCCGCCGGTCCGCCAGCCGAATCCATCACAGCAGAGAGGGCTCGTCATGCAAACCGCCACCGAGGTCACCTGGGACCGGGCCGCCAGCGATTCGCCGATGCCCGGGGTCACGCGACGCCGGATCGTCGGCACGCACGCCATGCTCTCGCATTTCACACTTCAGCAGGGGGTCGTCGTGCCGCTGCACCAGCACGCCAACGAACAGGTCGCCTGCGTGCTGTCCGGTCGCATCCGCTTCACCATCGTCGATCAGCCCGACGGCGCCACGCGAACGGTGACGCTGACCGGTGGACAGGCCCTGCACCTGCCGCCCGATGTGCCGCACGCGGCCGAGGCGCTCGAGACGACGATCATCATCGACGTCTTCAGTCCCGTCAGCGAAACCACGGGCGTCGATCGGCAGGCCTGACGGCGTGCGTTACTCCACCTGCAGGATGTAGTCGGTCGGGTCGCCCAGGTCGACCTGCGGCAGGTGCCCCGGGTCGCGGGCGTAGGGGGACAGGAAGTTCGACAGGGTGTGGAAGTACGCCCGCTGCGCGAAGTACGCCGCCCGGACGTGCGCCAGGTCGGCGAAGTGCCGGACCTGGACCGGGCCGCCGCTGCCGGCCAGCAGATCGACGGCGACAGCGCTGGTCGCGAACTCGTCATGTCCGTAGGTGTAGGCCAGCAGCGGCTGCGTGATGTCCGCGACCCGCAGGTCCATCAGCGCCTCGGCCGGCAGCAGCGGCACGTAATCCTCCGGGCGGAACCCGAGCAGGAAGCTGAACCGTTCGACCTCCGCGCGGAGCGAGATCGGGCCGTCCAGCACGATCGCGGTGACGACGTCGGGGTTCTCGACCGCGTTGATCACGCTCGGGATCGTACCGAGCGAGATGCCCATCACGATGACGCGTCCGTCCTCGGAGAACGGTAGCGCCCAGTCGATCGCCGCCCGTCCGTCCTCCGCCAGGTTCACCAGCGAGGGCGTGCCGGTGCTGCCACCGAAGCCGGTGAAGTCGTACATCACGACCGACCAGCCGCGCTCGACCAGGTTCAGCACGATCCACAGGTAGCAGGTCATCTCGCCGACGGCGCCGTAGGAGAGCACCACCAGGCCCTGCGCGTCGGCCGCCGGGATGAACCAGGCCCGCAGGCTGCGCCCTTCGGCCACCGGGATCTGCTGTTCGAGGTAGGACAGTCCGATGTCGGCCGGCGAGGTGAGCCCCTCGAAGGCGGGCAGGTCGAACTGTTCGGCCAGTTCGATGCAGGTCTTCTGCGGCGCCAGGGCGAACCCGTTGGCCACGTCGAGGAACTGGTTCAGGGGAATGGCGAACCCGCATCCGGATCCGCCGGCGAGCGTCCCCAGCAGCAGCAGCGTCGACAACAGGCGGTACGGCACGCGGGCGACTCCGGCACTGAATCGGCAGAAACTGCGCGGGCCCCGCCGATCGCCGGGCACCTTTCGCGCAGCGCAGCTTTCACTAAGAATAGTCGGCAGGAGAACCCGCATGCCCAAGTTGTTTGTGATCCTGGCGGCGATCGTGTCGACGGCCGCCGCGCTGGCGGAGGTGCCGGCCCTGCCGAAAGAGGCCCTGGTGATCCATCGCGTCCGCCAGGCCGGGCGGGCGGCCACCCGGAGCGACCCGATCGAGCACCGCATCGTCCTCGGCACCTGGCAGACGCCCCGAGCGGGTGACGTGATCGACCTGCCCGACGGCGCCCAGCGGACCTGGGAGACCGCCGGCCTGGATGCGGACGGGCGCCTGGACGCGACCGGCTTGCGGGGGGCCTACGTGCTGGTGACCGTGCAGGCGGCCGCGGACGAGGTGGTCCTGCTGAATGCCCGCGGGCACAGCATGGTGTACGTCAACGGCAGCCCGCGTGCGGGCGACCCGTACGGCTATGGCTTCCTGAACCTGCCGATCGCGTTGCGGGCCGGTGCGAACGAACTGCTGTTCTCGTGTTCACGCGGCGGGCTGCAGGTTCGGCTTGCGGCGCCCCCGGCCGAGGTCTATCTGCAGGCCGAGGACCTGACCGCGCCGGACCACCTGGACGATGGCGGGAAGTGGCTGGGCGTGGTCGTGGTCAACGCCACCCGGCGCTGGCACAACGATCGCACCATCACGCCGGTCGTGGACGGCCAGGCGCAGGCGCCGACGGACATCGGCCCGCTGGCGCCGCTGACGATTCGCAAGGTCCCCGTCCGCGTCGCCGGTGGTCCGAAGCTGCAACTGCAACTCGACGGGGCGATGCCGCCGCTGGACGTGACGCTGCGCGAGCGAACCGCGTCCGACGTGCACACGCGGACGTTCCGCAGCGCGGCCGACGGCAGCGTTCAGTACTACGCCGTCCGTCCGGCGACCGAGCCCGGCCCCGACAACGCGTTGATCCTGTCGCTGCACGGGGCGGGGGTCGAGGCGCTTGGCCAGGCCGAAGCGTACGGCCCGCACACGTGGGCGACGATTGTCTGTCCGACCAACCGTCGCAAGTTCGGTTTCGACTGGGAGGACTGGGGCCGGATCGACGCGCTCGAAGTGCTGGCCGAGGCCGAGAAGCGCTATCCGCACGATCCGCGGCGGACCTGCCTGACCGGGCATTCGATGGGCGGGCACGGCGTCTGGCAACTGGCGGCGTTGTACCCGGACCGCTGGGCCGCGATCGGGCCCAGCGCGGGCTGGATCAGCTTCACGTCCTACGCCGGGGCCGACCGGCCGGCGGGCGCGGATCCCCTGGCCGAGATCCTGCGGGCCGCGACCGGGACGAGCGACACGCTGGCGATGGTGCGGAACCTGCACATGCCGGCCGTCTTCGTGCTGCATGGTGATGCCGACGACAACGTGCCGGTCGGGCAGGCCCGCGCGATGCGTGCGCGACTGGCCGACACGCACCCGGACTTTCACTATCACGAGCAGGAAGGGGCCGGGCACTGGTGGGATGGCGATCCGGAACCGGGGGCGGCCTGCGTGGACTTCAAGCCGATGTTCGACCTGTTCGAGAAGAGTCGCCGGCCGGCGACGCGCGAGGTGACGTCGATTGACTTCACGACGGTCAGCCCCGAGGTGTCGGGGCGCTGCCACTGGGTGACGATCGTCGGACAGGCGGAGCGTCTGCGGCCGAGCCGGGTGCGGGCCCGCTGGGATGCCGGACTCGGTCGGATCGACGCGACGCTGGAAAACGTTGACGAGATCGCGTTTGACCTCGAGGCGCTCGGGGTTCGTACGGCGACGATCACGCTGAACGGCACCGAGACGACCGGCACGGGGCCGTTTCTCAAGGCGGGCGACCGCTGGCTGGATCTGCGGATGGTGACGCGCACCCGGCCGGACACGCGTGGGTCGTTCAAGGGTGGCTTCTGGAATCGCGGGCCCGGGCAGGATGGTCCGCTGTTGGTGACGTTCGGCGCGTCAGGTTCGGAGGAGATGAAGCGGGCGCAGTTCGACAAGGCCCGGTTCGATGCCGAGACGTTCTACTATCGCGGAAACGGCAACGTCATGCTGCGGCCGGCCGAGCGGGGCGGTCCGCAGGGTGTGGGTTACTACGGAGCGCCGTTCACGGAACCGGTGGTGACGGTTGCGCCGGGGCGGGTGCGTCTGGGAGAGGCCGAACTGCCGGGGGCCGACCTGGCGGTGCTGGCGCGTGGGTATCAGCGGGTGGACGTGGTCGGAACGGGGCCGGTGGGGGTCCGCCTGACGCATCGCATGCCGTACTTCGTTTCGGGGATCGATTACCCGGACGTGATCGTCTTCGGTCCGGAGATGCTGATCGAATCGGGCCTGGGCGGGATTCGCGCGGCGCGACTCGGACCGCGGCAAATTCCCGCGGGCCCGGCGGGCGACGAAAACGCGGAAGAGTGAACGTGTGTAGGACGGTCGAGGCGCTGCGGCCTCGCGCGTGCGCACGTTCACTCTTGGGGGCACCCGAGGCGCCATGGCCCCGGGGCTACCTGGTTGCTTCGGGCTATGCGGCCGCGGCGCCGGCACCCAGCAGGTTGGTGATGAAGGTGGTGACGGCCGAGTTCAGGGCCGTGCTGATGAACGAGGTCAGGATCTGGGTCAGTTGGGCGTCGCTGAGCGGGTCGCACCCGCCGATGGCCAGGACTCCGCTGCCCGGGATCGCGATGCGCAGCCAGCCGTGGTGAAGTACTTTCTTCATGCCTGTCTTCCTCTGTCGTGTCAGGGTCGATCGATTTCCAGTCGCATGGTAGGCGCTACGGCCGCAGCCCGCGAGGGTTCGGCAGGGTGCCGCGGGGGCGGGGCAGGGCGGTCACCCCGGTCACGCGAACGATCTGCTGTCCGGTCTGCGGCTCGGTAAAGCGCGGGCCGACGATGCCGACGTACTGTCCGACCAGGCTGGTCGGGTTGGCCTGGACCGAGGCGCCGAACTCCGCAAAGGCGATCACCTTGCGGGTGTAGGGGTGTTGCAGTTCATACCGCAATCCGCCACTGCCCATCGGCAGCGAGAAGTTCGGCTGCAGGATTCCCTCGGCGACGAAGCGCGGCAGCGGCCGAGGCTGCTGCGGGACGGGCTGGGGCGCCGGCGTCGGTCGGACGGGCTGCTGCGTGACCACGGTCGGCGGGCTCTGCACCGGCGGCGGGTTGACCGGCGGATTGGCGGTTGGCGTGCCGCTGACGACGGCCGGCTGATTCGCGTTGGGCGGCTGGGTCGGTCGGGCCGGGATCGGCTGGCCGAACGGGCTGGTGCGTGTCGGGGTTGCGGATTCCGCGGTCGGGGTGGTCTGGTCACTGGTGTAGACGATTTCGGGTGCGGACTTCCGCCCGGTGGTGGTCGGCGCGGCGGTTGTATCGGGCTTCTCGCGGCGGATGACGGCGGGTTCCTCGCGTCGGACGACGATCGGCTCCTCGCGCAGCCTGGGGGCCGGTTCGAGTTCGGGGAGCTTGGCATCGGTGAAGGTCTGGCCTTCGATGACGGGCTGGCGCGGGGCGGGCAGCGGCTGGTTGTCGTTGACCGGGCTGGGCTGGACGTCGCGGACGACCGGGCGCTCCACGGGGCGGGGTGTTTCGGTCCGGCGGGTGGCGGCTTCCTGTTCGAGCCTGGCGGCGTGGGCGGCCTCGACGGGCTTGGTGTGGCTGGCGCTGACGTAGAAGTGCACGCCTTCGGGCGGGACGATCTGGTACCAGCCGTCCTCTTCGCCGAGGATCTCGACCTCGGCGTCATCGGGGAGGCGGGTCTGCACCGCGCAGCGGGCGGGGTTGAGCTTGACGACCGCGCTGCCGACGCGGACGCGGAGCGTACCGGCCGCGACCTGGACGCGGCCGCGGGGGGTTCCGGGGATCCGGGCGATGTAATCGGCGGAGACGTAGGAGAAGACGCCTTCGGGCGGCAGGATGCGGTACCAGTCACCGTCGAGGGCGAGGGCGTCGAGGACGGTATCTTCGGGCACGCGGAGGACGACGCGGCTGTTGACGTCGGCATGCGAGCGGATGTTGACGGTGTCGCTGGTGACCCTGAGCTTGAACGGCTGGGCGGTGTCGCCGTCCTGGGCGGGAGCGTGACCGCTACCGGCGACGAGGGTCAGCAGCAGCGCGAAAAAAGCAACCGGGCGCGTCATGGCATGATCCTCCCTGATGAACCGTGCGTCCGAGAAATCGCCACGTCACCTGCAGTATCGCCGCCGCCAGGCGCGTGTCAATCGTCGACTTCCGGGGCGGGCCCGGGTGGCCAGCAGGCGCGATCGTTGCTACGTTAGTCGCTCGCGCTGGGCCACGAGGGCGAAATAGCCGATTCCAAAGACAACGCGCATATGGGCAAGGGTTCCAATCAGCCGCTGCGGATACTGTTCTCATGCGTCGGCCGCCGGGTCGAGCTTGTGCAGGCATTCCGCGCCGCGGCCGAGCGGCTTGGACGCCCGATAACCCTGTTCGGAGCGGACACGACCGCGACCGCCCCGGCGCTTTCGTGCGTTGATCACCCGCTGCTGCTGCCCCCGATTTCGAGCGACGCCTATCTGCCGCGACTGCTGGAACTGTGCGGCCAGCACCGGATCGACGCGCTGATCCCGACGATTGACACGGACCTGGCCGCGCTGAGTGCCGCCCGCGATGACTTCGCGGGTGTGGGCTGCACGTGCCTGATCGCCGACGCCCGGGTGATCGACATCTGCCGGGACAAGGTGGCGACCTTCAAGTTCCTGGCCGAGGCCGGGATCGACACGCCGCAGACCTACCTGCCGGACCAGATGCCGGCGTCCGGGGACCTGCGGTTTCCGTACTTCATCAAGCCTCGATACGGCAGCGCCAGCATGTGGGTTCACAAGCTGGATGACGAGGCGGAACTGCGGTACCACCTTCAGAAGGTTCGCGATCCGATCGTGCAGGAGTTCGTCGACGGCGTCGAGCACACGCTGGACGTGTATGTCGGTCTGAGCGGACGGCCGCAGTGCGTGGTTCCGCGAGCTCGCTGGCAGGTGCGGGGCGGCGAGGTCTCCAAGGGCGTGGTGGTCAAGGACCTGGAGGTGATGGAGGCCGGCCGGCGGGTGGTCGAGGCGCTGGGTGGTTCGGTGCGGGGTCTGGTGACGCTGCAGTGCATCGTGACGCGTGACCGCCGGATCCGGTTCATCGAGATCAACCCGAGGTTCGGTGGCGGGGCCCCGCTGGGGATCGCGGCCGGGGCGGACTATCCGGGGTGGCTGATCCAGGAGCTGGGCGGGGAGTCGCCGGCGATCGCGTTCGATGGCTTCCGCCACGGGACCTGCATGCTGCGTTACGACTGGTCGGTCTTCATGCATCTCGACGAGGACCTGACGCCGGACCTGCGGCCGCCGCTGGGCCCGCCTCCACGGTTCGGGTAAGTGGCCGGCGTGGCGGCTGGCTGACTTCTGCGCACGGGCTTTTCATCCTTTTGGCGTGATCATGACGCGGGTCCCTTGACCGGTGCGCCGCCGCGCGCGATCGTCCGGATTGCAGACCATTGCATCTGGAGGACCCCCATGTCTGACGTCACGATCGAGAGTGCCCTCGCCGAGAGGTTCGGTGCCAAGCTGGTGCGTGTTGACCAGGCCGTGCGGCGCATACGACCTGGCGAACGGATTTACCTGGGGGCCGGTTCGGCCGTACCGCTGGGCCTGCTGGACGGGCTGGTTGCGCCGGATGCGCCGCTGGGCGACAACGAGATCATGCACCTGCTGACGCTCGGGCCGGCGCCGCATGTTGATCCGGCGATGGCCGAGCGCTTCCGGCACAACGCGCTGTTCATCGGCGCGAACGTGCGGCAGGCGGTGGCCGAGGGGCGGGCGGATTACACGCCGGTCTTTCTTTCGGAGATTCCAGGGCTGATGCGCTCGGGGCGGATCAACGTCGACGTCGCGATGGTGTCGGTGACGCCACCGGACGCGGACGGTTACTGCAGCTACGGAACGCACGTGGACTGCGCGCCGGCCGCGGTCGAGGAGGCGTCGCTGGTGATCGCCGAGATCAACCCGGAGATGCCGTGGACGAACGGGCCGGCCAAGCTGCACGTGGACCAGATCGATGCGGCCGTGCTGAGTCCGCATGCGTTGCCGGAGCTGCCGAAGCCGCGGGCCCGGGCGGAGACGGAGGCGATCGCCCGGCACATCGCGGGCCTGATTCCGGACGGGGCGACGCTGCAGCTCGGGATCGGCGGCGTGCCGGACGAGGTGCTGCACTTCCTGGAGGATCGTCACGACCTCGGGATTCACACCGAGATGTTCAGCGACGGGGTCGCCAAGCTGATCGAGCGCGGGGTGATCAACGGGCGGTGCAAGACGCTGCATCCGAACAAGGTCATCGCGAGCTTCGTGATGGGTTCGCAGTCGACCTACGACTTCCTGGACCGGCACCCGATGATCGAACTGCACCCGGTCGACTACGTCAACGATCCGAACGTGATCGCGCAGAACGACAACATGGTCGCGATCAACACGTGCCTGCAGGTCGACCTGACCGGGCAGGTCTGTTCGGACTCGATCGGCAGCCAGTTCTACAGCGGCATCGGCGGACAGGTCGACTTCATCCGCGGCGCGGCCCGCAGCAAGGGCGGGCGGCCGATCATCGCGGTTCCGTCGACCGCGCGTGGCGGCGTCATTTCGCGGATCGTGCCGCGGCTCGATGACGGGGCCGGCGTGGTCACGACCCGCGGGGACGTCCACTGGGTCGTCACCGAGTACGGGGCGGTCAACCTGCACGGGCTGCGGGTCCGCGAGCGGGCGATGGCCCTGATCACGATCGCGCATCCGAAGTTCCGGGCCTGGCTGCTGGCCGAGGCCAAGCGGCTGAGCTTCATCTACTCGGATCAGCTCGAGCCGCCGATTCACGCGCCGCTCTATCCGATTCAGCTCGAAACGACGATCCGCACCCGCGACGGCGGCGAGATGTTCCTGCGGGCGATCAAGCCGACCGACGAGGTGCTGCTGCGCGACATGTTCTACCGGCTGAGCCAGGATTCGATCTACGAGCGCTTCTTCGCGGTCAAGACGACCATGCCGCACGCCCAGTTGCAGCGCTTCTGCACGATCGACTACGACCGCGAGATGACGATCGTCGCCGCCGCCAGTCGGGCCGCGGATGCCGAGGTCGTCGGCTGGGCCAGCTACAGCGTCGACCCCGAGACCGGCCTGGCCGAAGCCGCCTTCGTGGTCGACGACAACTACCAGGGACGCGGCATCGGCACCGCCCTGATGCGGCGGCTGACCGAGATCGCCGAAGCCCGCGGCGTGCGGGGCTTCACCGCCGAAGTGCTCGCCTCGAATGCCCGCATGCTGGCCGTCTTCGGCAAGTGCGGCTACCCGGTCGAGCGGGTCAGCGAGAATGCGACCATTCACCTGCGGATCTCGTTCGAACAGGGACGCAGCGCATGGAACGCGTGATCACGACGACGCTCGTCGCGCTCGGCCTGCTGGCCGCGACGGCCGCGGCCGAGGACTTCAGCGTCGTGCATCTCAGCGACACGCACCTGAATCCGCGGCAGGCGGGTGCGGCCAAGAGTCCGCCGCGCGGGGCGGCGACCCTGACCTGGATCGCGGACGTGACCGGCGGCGAGATTCAGCCGCCGGGGCTGGATGGATCGGTGCCGGCCCCGCGCTTCGCGGTGATCAGCGGCGATGTGTTCGAGTACGGGGCGATCGGCGATTCGTGGGCCCACTTCGATGAGGTGTTCGCGGCGCTGCCGTACCCGGTCTACCCGGCGGCCGGGAATCACGACCTGACCTGGAACCTGATCGTCGACGGCATGCGGGCCCGCTTCGGCGGCGAGCACTACAGTTGGGACAGCGGTGGTGTGCACTTCGCCGCGCTGTCCTCGGCCTCGCCGCTCGAACCACTGCCGTCGTTCAACGCGCGCACGCGGGCCTGGCTGGCGGACGATCTGGCCGCACTGCCGGCCGGTACGCCGGTTGTGCTGACCTTTCACCATCCGCCCAGCGACGGCACGCTCGCCGGCGGTGAACGCGATACGCTGCTGGATCTGCTGCGCGACTACAACGTGGTGCTGCTGCTCTACGGGCACGGACACTCCGTCCGCCATGCCCGGCACGAGGGCATCGATGCCGTCATGGGCGGCTCGACCTTCGGACCGAACGCCGGCCACGGACTCCTCAGCATTCGCGACGGGCAGTTGCACTACGACTATCGCTATCACGAGAAACGTCCGAGGGGCCACGTGGATGGCTGGCAGCACCTGCTCAGCAAGTCCCTGGTCCGCGCGGTGCCGCCGCGGCAGTTCTCGCTGGAGGCGCCGCGCGCCGGTGACCGTCTGAAGAAAACGGAACCGCTGGTGGTTCGAGTCAAAGGCCCCGGTGATGCGCCGGCCGCGGGACTGAGTGATCTGCGGGTGACGCTCGACGGGGAGCCCGTATCCGTCACCTGGGATCCGCCCGGCACCTGCCGGCTGTCGATCAGCGGTCTCGAGGCCGGCTGGCATCGCGTTACCGTTCGCGCCACGGGATCGGACGGACTCGGCGATCTGCGCTCCGCCGCCGTCGAAGTGGTCGGTCCGGACGAGCGCCGTGCCTGGCGACGCGGCTTTCCGGCCGCGTTCCGGGCGGCGCCGGTCCGCTGGGGCGACCTGCTGGTGGTGGCCGGCAATGACGGGCTGGTGCGGGCGCTCGATGCCCGCAGCGGTGCGGATCGCTGGACGCATTCGTCCGGGGCCGAGGTTCTGGCGACGCCGGCGGTGGCGGGCGAACTGCTGCTGGTGGTTGACGGGGCGGGTCAGGCGACGGCGCTCGATCGTCACGGCGAAGTCGCCTGGCGGCAGGATCTCGGGTATCCGGCTTATGCGCCGCCGCTGGTGGCCGACGGTCGGGCCTACCTGTCGGACGCGTCGGGCGGCGTGACGGCGGTCCGGCTGTCGGACGGCGCTCGCCGCTGGCGTTTCGAGCGGGCGGCATTCGCGATCGAGCAGCGGCCGACGGTCTGGGGCGATCTGCTGGTCTTTGGTGCGTGGGATGGCTTCCTGTATGCGCTTCGCCGCGCGGATGGAACGCTGGCGTGGAAAGTGCCCGGGCCGAAGTCGGGTGAGGGCGGCGCGGCCCGTTACTACGCGCCGGCCGACTGCAGTCCGGTGGTGGTGGGCGATGCGCTGCTGGTCTGCGATCGCGGGTA
Organism: Phycisphaerae bacterium; assembly: GCA_030428945.1. Classification (GTDB taxonomy): domain Bacteria; phylum Planctomycetota; class Phycisphaerae; order UBA1845; family Fen-1342; genus JAUIEC01. The sequence continues at coordinate 172,045 of JAUIEC010000003.1, forward strand.
TTACCTGGGTCGCTATGACCGGTCGGGCGCGCTGCAGGAGAAGCTGGGGGTCGGGGTCAGCGCGCTCGTTGCGTTGCCGGATGGCGACAGCGTCATCGCGCGCGGGATCGACAATCGCGTCTTCCGCCTGCGGGCGGACGGTACCAAGCTCTGGGAGGGTTCGATCTCGGCCGGCCGGCTGCCGTTGCCGCCGACGCTGGCGGGCGAGCGTGTGCTGATCTGTGGCAACGACGGGCTGCTGACGGCGGCGGACGTGCAGACGGGTGCGGTGGACTGGCGCCACCGGGTCACGCCGGGATTCTACGTGATGGCACCGGTGGCGGCGGACGGGACGCACTGCTTCGTGGCCGGGATGGACGGCAGCGTGACGGCGCTGCGGCTTGGGGGCTCGACCCCGGGCGGCTGAGAAGCCACAACGAAGGCCCGCGGCGAGCGTGCCCTGACTGCAAGGCGGGCCACCGAGGATCGGAAGCGAGGTCTTGGTGGAGACTCACTGCTGGTGTCACCGGCAGCCATGTTCCAGCCGGTTGGGTCGCGTGAATGGGCTGCTCAAGCCATCGCGTCAGGAATGCGGTTGGGCCGCAGTCTCTGAGAGGGCGGCACGGCGTCGATGCGGGTCGAGGTTGGAACGTCCCCGCTTCGATCTCGCAGGCACTATGGTGTCTGGCTTGCCTGGATCCGCGTAGCCCTGCCAGAATCGACCGCGTACAACTCCGAAGTGGCCAGGAGTTCATTATAGGAAGTCTGTCCCTCCACGAATGAGATCGCCGCAGACGAGGGTACGACCAGAGTAGTGGTCTTGATTGGGATGGACGCAATGGTCTCAAAAGGAACGAACGGGCCGGCACCGTACGACAACTCGAACCCGATGTACTCGACTTTCGGAGCTACGGTGTTGGCGAGTTCCGTGATGAGGTCCTTGCCAATGCGTACGAGCATGGCCTGCCGGCGCTCTTCTGCGGACCGCTCTCCAAGCACGGAAGGAACCAGCGCGGTGACGCCGTCCAGCAGCACGACCACGCCGCCGTCTTTCGAGGCGAAAACTACTGGTATGTTGCGGGTGTAGAAATGGAGTTCGCCGTTTTTCCGTTGCTCAAGCTGAGAAAGTAACTCGATCAAATCGAAGCCGATCTCTCGGGCGACCTTACAGGACGGGCCGTCGTCTTCTGCGATCGCCTCCAGCCAGTAGCCGACATTGGCTTTCGCCTGTGCCGGCGTCAGCAGAGTTTCGGCCTGGCTGGCAGCGCCGCCCACGAGTGCCTGTTGCATGCCTGCTGCGTAGGGGGGTAGCGGGCTTGGCGTCTTACTCGCATACTCCCGGTGAATCCTGCATCGCGGGCACTCGGCGACACCTGAATCGCACGCCGGGCAGGTCCCGAACTTCAGGCGTTTACCGCTTGCCTTGCACGTCACGCACCCAACGATACCGCGTCCCTGCGTGGCAGAGCCGCTGGTAGGCGGGCGTCCGGGGCTGGCCGCGCTACGCGGTGTCAGCCCGGGAACGATGCAGGTGGGGCAGGTGCGTTGTCCCGCGTGGCAGTGCGGGCAGTCTACATTCGAGTACACCGACCGCTTCCAGCCGTTCTGACGTACCACGCCGGTCTTCTTCTTCAACTGGCCCTTGCCGCCGCAGCTCGCGCAACGGATCCTCAGGGCGCCACGGCAGTTGGTGCACGGCAGCCGGCCCGCGCCGTCGCACCGTTTGCAGTCAGCCAGAACCCTGGTCCGTTCCCAATTGCCCTTACAGCGGGTGCACGTCGTCAGTTGGGACCCGGAGCAGACATAACAACTGTCGGCAGTTACGACGCAAACAAACAACAAGATGGCGACTTGCATGGCGCGATCTCCGGGACGTGAGCCATTCATGATCGCTGGATGACGAGCGCTGATGAGAATAGCCTCGAGGAGGGCGTGTCGCAAACCAAAGATCAGGTCCCGGGCGTCGGTCAATGAACCGAGCTCCGGTCCGAGTCAGTCGATGCGATCGATTGCCTAACCGGCAGACAGTTCGGGCGAATCTCCGGGCCGGCGAAAGTGTCTTGTTCCTGTCAGATCACAAGCGTATTCTGGTAGTTCATGTCGTGGGCTTCGGCTCATCGGTGGGTCTGGCGAGTCTACAAGTATTGGGCAAGGGAACGGTGTGTCCGACCTGGAATATCCGAGAGAGTTGGAAGTGGCTCGCCGCGGTCGTGGCGGCTCCGTGGCCGGTGCCTGGATGTGGGCCCTGGCCGCGGTCCTCGTCGTGGCAATCGGCCTGACCGTTGGAATCGTAGTCGTCGAGAAGGAACGTCGTGCCCAGCACGACAGTCTGCACGAGCAGATCAAGGCCGCCCGAGAGGAGGGCGGAGCGCCCGCGGTCGTGCTCAACCTTACGGAGTACCTGCAGGAAGAACGAATCGGCCGATGCGTCGAGACGGCGGAGGCAGCTCTCGCCGACGCCTATGCCGAGATTGACGACCTCGATATGGCGGTCGTCGAAGAGCTCGAACGAGCCGAGCCGGTAGATCTGGACGCTGTGGAAGCGGCACTGCTGGCCTACCTTGAGAAGCATCCGGAAGGAAACCATCGGCGGGATGCGGAACGGCGTCTCCGTGCGTTGCCTCTGGAGCATGATCGGCAGGCGTTTGGCCTGGCGAGTGCGGCCGCCCGAGATGCGGGTGACGATTTGAAGGCCGTTGAGGCGGCTTGGAGGCAGTATCTCGATGCCTACCCCGATGGCATTCATTCGGAAGCCGCCCGGGCAGCGATCGCGGACTTGCCGGATCGTGCTGACCGGCGTCTGTTCGCCAGTACGGTCGCCGAAGGGCGGAGGCTGGCGGATCAGGGGCGGTTGACGGACGCGATTCTGCACCTTGAGCGTGGCATGTCGATGCTCCGCACGGCCGCGCGGCGCAATGAACTCGCGGCGATTCACGAGAGCCTTGAGAAAGATCTTGAACGATCGGATGCGGCGCGTTGCCTTGTGGAGCCCGCGGCCGACGAAGCCGGCATCGCGCGCCAGGTCGCGCACTGCGACCTGTACCTGACCTGTTACCCGGACGGACCTTCGGCATCCGAGGTAGCGCGACGCTTGGAAGAACTGCGTTCGCTGCGCGGGCGCACGGCAAGCCGGGAGCTGCTCCGACAACTGCGATCCCTGGGCAGTCAGCCGGCGAGAGACTTTGCCGTCGCGCGTCGTTTGGTGGCCGACTCGCATGTTGGTGACCCGGAGGCCGTCAAGCTTGAACTGGTCAGGCTGCTCTGGATCAAGGAGCAGGCCGTCCTGGCTGGGCTGGAGGATTGCCAGGAAGTGTTGCTTGAGGACGAGCGGGTGCTGACTGGCGTGGTAACCAACGAATCCGGGAGTGCCGTTTCCTTGCTTGAGCGGACCGAGTCCGGGGCGAAGCCGACGCTGCTGGTCAGGAAGAACGTCCGTTCGATTGCTCCGCTGCTGGCCTCGACGGAGTGGGCCCGAATTCGCGATGCCTGGGGGCCCCGTATCGTCGAGAGGCGACCGGTTGGCGGATTGGTGGCGGCACTCCGGGGTCTGGAGCGGTTGTTGCCGGAGAAGGGCTTTGCGGACGAGCGAGGCGCGTGCATGTCGCTGATTGCCGTCGTTGACCCGGATGCGCCGGATGCCCAATCCGTGGCGCGTCGGCTTGGCCTCCATGGCCTCTTCAACGGCAAAGAGAGCGAGGATGGATCTGGATCCGCTCAGGCATCTTCGGTTCAGGACCCTCTGGCCGATGTGACCGCGTCGTTTCGAACCGAAGCCGTTCGGGAGGCGGAGTCACGGCTCGATCGACTTCCGGATTCACATGAACTCACGATCTTCGGGACCCCGTTGAACGTGATGGTCGAGTGGTTCGTGTTGGATCCGAAGGTGCAGCGTGGCCCGGCGCGCGGGGCTTCAGTCGGGCTGTGGAAGTTCGTGTTCCCGTACAAGGCCGCCCGAAGGGCCGTGGTTCAACTTCCGGATTCCGTGCGGGAGCGAGTCGATTCGCAGCTTCGGAGTCTCGGCCAGAGTGTTGGGCTCGTCGTTGAGTTCGAGGTGAGGGTCAACGCGTCAACCGAACGTGGCATCGGCGCAGCCTTCGTTCGTCGCGACGGGCGCATCGTGGTTCAGAGTGTCATTCCGGGCACACCAGCCGAATCCGCCGGAATACGCCCGGATGATCAGATTGTTCGAATCGGCGAGCGGTGGGTCACCGCAAAGGACAGTCCGGAGAGCGTGGCGGCCGCTTCCGCCGTGGCCACTCAGGGCATTGAGCTGAGTCTGATTCGCGATGGACGACGATACCGCGCGAATGTCGTTCCGACGGAATACCGTGTGAGGCGTTACGAAGTTCGCGATCGGATCGTGCAGCGCTCGAGCGTCTGGTCCGGCCCAGGCGGCCGCGACTGGTCGCCCTGGCGTTTTGCGGCCGCGGCTCGGTAGGGGAGGATTCGCATGAGCGAAGTGTCAGATGTTGGACACGTGAATCCGGAACCGAATCCGCCTCAGGAGCAGGGAGCGGCAACGGCGGAGGAGATGCTGTCCGCCACTGCGCCGCTTCTCGAGCGGGACTGCATTCTGATGCTGGGGCGTCGCCGTGCGGGTAAGACGATTTATCTGGCGACGCTGTACGACGCCCTCTGGAAATCCAGCGGAGAGGTTTCCATGAAGGCGCTCTCGGGCACGGCTCACAAGACGCTGATGGGCATCATGGATCAACTCAAGCAGGGCCACTGGCCGGAGGCGACACTTGGCTCGCGCCAGCTGGAATTCGAGCTCAATGACAAGGGCACCAATCGCCTGCTCGTTGCTCTTGACTATTCCGGTGAGGATTTTCGACGGGCCTTTGTGGACGAGGATCACAGTTCCCCTGAAGTCAAAGCACTGCTTCAGTACGTCGATCGAGCGATGGCGGTGATTCTGTTGGTCGACGCATCCGTCGCGGTAAAGGGGTCGCACGACGAGTTCATCGACGACGACTTCGGCATGGTCCAGGCGATTGAGCGGCTGCACAACTGGCCGGGCGGCAGCAAAGTCCCCGTTGTTCTCGCCATGACCAAGGCTGATCGCAACCGGGATCTTCTGCTGCAGGCGGGGTCGATGCGTGACTTCGTGCAGCGGCACTATCCCGCGCTCCTTCGGACACACGAGGCGCTCAGCATTTTCGCGGTTTCCGCCGTGCAGGAACGGGCCGGCGAGGATGGCAGCCGGCGACCCAGTCCCGATTCGACGCCGGTCAACGTGGTCAAGCCGCTCAAGCACTGCCTGAAACAGATTCGTAGGCGGGAGTCGGAGAAGCGCAAGGAAGAGCGCCGTCGGGCGGCTGAAGAGGCTGAGTACCAGCGGTTCGAGGAAGAGGATCGGCTCGTGAGGGCGGTCCATGCCAAGGTTGCTTTTCTTGTTGCGTCCATACTGATCGTCGGCATGTGTGTCGCGTTTCTGATCTGGTATCTGAGGGGCTAAGCCGTATGCAAGTGGATCGTCATGTATTCGGCTCGGTGCAGGGATATACGACCCTGGCCCGCAGTCCCGGTGTCACGGATGCCGACTGTCGCATTCTTGAGGCGACTTCGTTCGGTTCGACGTATGACGCGGCCTACCGCCCGACGTTGACGAAGTCCGGTGCGTTCCTCTCACGGCCGCTTGCCGGCAGCCGCCGGGCGATTACGCGTGTTGAGCCCGGTAAGCCGGACGACGAGGGTCGCCCGACGCTGCTGTTTGTGACTCTGGTGATCCAGGCGGCCGACTGGGATGGCGAACTCGAACGCGACGCTCGTCCGTTGTTAAAAGCTCGGAAGCTGTGGGACTGGGATGGCAAGTCCGCGCTGTCGGTCATCGACCTGGCCCCGGCGGCGCCTCCGCGGCTGGCCACAAGCGGGCAGTCATTCGAACGACTCCTGGGGCTTGTTTCGCTGGTGGAGCTCTCATGGAACGCGGGAACACCCGTGGTGGTCTCGGAGAACGACTATTCGCTGGAGGATCTGGCCAGCGTCGAGCGGGTACTGCCGGCTGAGGCACGCGGCCGGTACAGCGCGGGGTATCGCAGCCTGAACCCGGCTCTGCCGGTAACGCTCAACCTGGTAGCGGCCGGGGTGGCTGGCGGCGACCGGGTGCGTCGCCTGGTCGGAGCAAAGTCTCCGTACGCGATGCATCTGGCCGAGAATGGCATTGGCGATCCGCTGGTTTCGTTGCCGTACCAGGGATTCGGCCAGCCGAAGGTTGAGTTTGGCGTAGCAGAGGCCGACGCGCCGCGCGCCGGAACCAGTGGTGCGTCTCGTCCGACGGCCGCAGGTTTGCGACCGTCGGTCAGGTCCGGGGGGCTCGGAATCCTGACGATCGTCGCGGCCACTCTCGCCCTGGTCTTTGGGGCGCTAGCAGGCTGGACCGCGCGGCAGGTGACGCTGCCGGAGCCTGCGCAGCCGCCGGCATGGGATGGTGTGTTGCTGGAAGCGGTGTCAGCGGCCGCTCCGTTGGCCAAAGATCGGCAGCAAGCCCTCGACCGAGTTGAGTCGCTGCTCAATCAGCCCGAGTTTTCTGAGAGCGAGTCGCGATCGCAGGTGCTGGCAGCAATAGAAACGCAGAGGAAGCAGGCCCGCGCCGCGGCAACCGTGATCAAACAGGCGATCGACGCGACGAGTTCGATTCCCGCGGGCGACGAGAAGCAGCACAGGGAGGCGGTGCAACGGATCGATTCTGCCGGTCAGGCGATGGATCCGGCTGTTCAGCAGGCACTGAAGGAATGGGGACACGATCGCCTCAAAGTGCGGCGTGAGAATGGTCTGTTGTTAGAAGAACTCAGGGCGATGGTTGAGAACGCGCCGCGTAAGCAGCTCAATGAGATGCGGGGCTTTATGTACATGTGCGATCAGCTCCAGTCTGCCCTGAGCGATTCGTCAGGGATCGTCCCGAGTGACGCAACCAGCGGCATCGAGGACCTGATTGCTGTGGCGGAAGATGAACAACTGGAACGCGCGGAGGACGCATCGCGCAGGGCTGAGGCGGAGCACCGACAGGCATCTATCGCGACACAAGGCCAGGAAGTCGAACGTCTTCTTGGCCTCTTCAAAGCAATCGAGAACCTGAATCTTCAACCGCCACCATTCAAGGATTTAGAATCTGCGATCGCGGCTTATGGGGCTGAGGCCAATAACGCCCGCGAACGCGTGCGTCTCGTCTGGCAGTCCTACTTGGTTTGGCACAAGAAAGTCATCATGGCGCTTGAATCGTTGGATGGTGCAATCGACCAGCTAAAGGACAAAGATAACAAGAAGAACCGAGAAGAGCTTTGGCAAGAGTTGGTTGATCTCTCCAACGAAGTTCGCGATCGTCTCAACGATAAACCGAGCGTAGATGCTGGAGCAATACCATGACCAGTCAGGCCCTTACGCTGCTGCAGCAGGCCCGCAGCTTCATTCGCGCCGGCGACGCCGAGCGGGCGGCGGATCTGCTGCGACGTGCCCGCATGCTCGCTGGCCAGGACAGCGAACTTCAATATGCGATTCTCACGGAACTGGTTGGGGTTGCGGGTGCTGCTGGGCTTGGTGACGAAGCGGTCGTCTGGCAGGAACAACTCGCCAGTCTAGAGGCCAGCCGCAAGCCTGCTGCCGTTGCAGGTAGTGGGGGAGGTTCGACGCGTCGAAGCGTTGTGGCCTGGCCCCGGAACGGTAGTTTGAAGTATCTCATCGGCGCCGGCCTGCTGTTGTTCGGTGGAATTCTTCTGTCCGGTTCAGTCTCATCATGGTGGGGCTCGGGAAGTGTCGTCGTGAACCCGGGCACGCACGATGAGAAGACGATCACCAAAAGGGACGCTCGCATTCAGGATATGGTCGGCTTTCTGACATTCGTCCAGCGATATGAGCGGGAAGGCAAGACCCAGGATTATGTTCTGGGCGGGCACGGAACGGGATTCGCCGTACACCGGTCCGGCGTTATGCTGACCAACAAGCATGTGACCGATATGCGTCATGACTTCTTGGCGAACCTACCAGATTCGGATAGATGGCGAAGGGTTGGCGATGTTCGCCTGATGGTCTGTTTTGGACCGGATCCAAAGCAACATTACGAAGCGAAGATTCTCCACGAGAGCGTCGCGTTTGACTTGGCTGTGATTCGTGTGCCCCGAGAATTTGACGAGGTCTTCGAGCTTGCTTGGAGCGAGCCGATTTCGATGGGGCTTGGCATACTCGCCGTTGGTTATCCCGGGACAGTGGTGAGCATTGGAGTGGAAGCGAACCGTCGTGATCTAGCGGAGACGCTGGCGAAATTCTCGGAACAAGGTGGGCACTTTGGACTCGAGAGCCAGTTTCCGCCGGACTCTTTTCGACCGGTGGCGACTCGAGGAATCATCAGCATCCCAAATTCCGACCTCAACAGCAGCAGGTATCACGTCCATGATGCCACGATTACGGGTGGTAACAGTGGTGGCCCCTTGATCGTCGAGAATAGCCAGAGAGTCATCGGGATCAACACACTTGAAGCAACAAAGCAAGAGTTCAATTACGCGCTTGCACTGCCCCAGCTTCGTGAAGAAGTCGAGAGGTACCTGCGATGAAAAGGGTCATCTTGCTCGTGGCGTCCCTTTCCGTGCTCGCAGGCTGTGAGTCCGCGCAGCCTGCAGCCCGGCCGGGAGAGACATTGCAGGAGCCTGGCCCGGACCGCGTCGGGGGGCAGAGTGGCTCAGGCGGCATGAGCGCGCGTGGCGTGCCATCTCGTTCGGACACCCTGCGAGCCGAGCGGTCTGCCTCAACCAGCCCGAACGAAACACCCGCCCAGCGCGAAGCGGCCGGTGCGTCGCCGAGCAGCCGGGCGACTGGCGCCAGCGGCCGGAGCGATGCAGCACGGGGCACTCGTTCAGGCACCTCGAGCGCCGCGTCAGGAACAGTCGGCGGTACCGATAGTCAGGTGTTGCAGCGGCAGCGTGGCGCGAGCGGGCGTGCATCGGGCTCCGCACAGGGTTCTCGGTCCGGCGGTGGTTCGGCGACGAGCGGTGCGAAGTCAGCCCACGGGAGCGCATCCGCGGAGGCAGGCTCTGGTGGCACGCAGCCTACCGGCAAGGTTGGTAGCGGCCGGTCGGCGGGCGGTGCCGGCCAGGCATCCGGTGCGAACACCGCTTCAACAAGTGGTGCCGGCAACGCGCCTGGATCGGGTGGGAGCGGTACGCAGGGCCAGGCAGCATCCGCCCATGGCGCAGGAGCTGGGCCCGGCGGCCAGGCTGCAACCGGGAACGCAGGAAGAACGCCGGGGCGGGCAGCGGGTGCGTCCGGCGCATCTCCTCAGAACAAAGCTCGCGTGCCTGGTCCCGGCGGCGCACCAGCGCCGCAGAGCGCCAGTTCCGGCGCGGTTCAGAAGCCGGGGTCCAGGGCGGGAGCCGGATCACCCTGTGGTTCGTGCGGATCATCCTCGTGTGCGGGTGGGGCGGGTTGTCCCGGGTCGGGCAAGGGAGCGGGTGCGGGGCAGGGCGCGGGCCATGCGCAAGGGAAGGCAGCAACTCCGCAAGCCGGGCCCGGCGGCGGTGTCGGTGGCGTCGGCGCCGGCAGTTCCGCGAGCTCGCAGATCAGAGACGATTCGAAGGTCGGCGGCAGCGACACGGACATTCGCACGAAATCACGCGGTGACTCGAAGACCGGTGGCGGAGCGGCATCGTCCGGGAAGACCGGCGAGGGCTACGTGGGGGGATCGGCGCCGCCGATCGTGTCCAGGCCCGCCGCGGTCGTGCCGCAGAATGACGTCCAGCGCGACGACCTCGAAACGGACAGGGTCGCTCCGAGTCGCCGCGAACAACTGGAGCGCTACTACGACAATCTGAGGAAAGGGCCCGCAACGACGCAGCCCGCGCGACCCACTTCGCAGCCTGCCACCACGAGCGGTTCGAGCGGAGGAACTCCATGAGGCCGGGCGCAACCGCGCGAGACAAAGCGGCCGCCGCCCAGATCAGCGAGCACGGCGAGGCGTTTCGCCGGGGCTTCAAGCTGGTTCAGGATGAGCTCGGCAAGGTGATCGTCGGCCAGGAGCCCTTGATCACGCGGCTGCTGATGGGTTTCTTCCTGCAGGGGCACGTCCTTCTCGAGGGACCGCCCGGGCTGGGCAAGACGCTGTTGCTGCGTTCGTTGGCCGAAGCGTTGAACCTGACGTTCAAACGCGTTCAGTTCACGCCGGACCTGATGCCCGCAGACATCGTCGGCACCCGGATTCTGCAGCAATCATCCGCCGGCTCCGAGTTTGAATTCGAAGAGGGTCCGGTTTTCACGAACCTGCTGCTGGCGGATGAAATCAACCGGGCTTCACCCAAGACGCAGAGCGCGCTGCTGGAAGCCATGCAGGAGCGACAAGTGACCAACGCGGGTGTCTCACGCCCGCTCCCCAAGCCTTTCCTCGTGCTCGCGACACAGAACCCGATCGAAATGGAGGGAACGTATCCACTGCCCGAGGCGCAGCTCGATCGGTTTCTGTTCAAGCTCGATGTGCCGCTCCCGCAGGTTACTGATCTCGTTCGGATTGCAGCACGCACAACCGGAGAGACGACTCCGACCACCTCGCCGACGTCACTGACAACCGAACAGTTGATGCACTGGATGCAGTTGATTCGCCTGGTGCCGATCTCGCGACAGATCCTCGAGTTCTGTGCCCGGGTTACGCTTGGAACGCACGCGTCCGAGGGTGGAACCCTTGCTCAGAAGTACATCCGCTTCGGAGCCGGGCCGCGGGCGATGCAGTCGCTGGTGCTCGCGGGAAAGGCCCGTGCACTGCTGGTTGGACACGACTCCGTCCGACGCGAAGACATCGTCGATGTCGCCCAGAGTTGCCTCGCGCATCGTATCATTCTCAGTTTCGATGCGGAGAGCGAGGGCTGGCGGGCGTCCACGCTGATTGAGAAGCTTCTGCAGCAGGTGGATTGATCGTGCCGGAGTTCCCGTTTGGAGAGGAAGAACTCCGCGTGTGCGAACGGCTTGCATACACCCTGCGAACGGCCAACGCGCACGACGCAGCCGGCAAACACCGAACCAACCGGCCGGGCGAGGGTTTTGATTTTCTTGATTTCCGCCCGTACGTGCCGGGCGATGACGTCCGCCGCATCGACTGGACGGTCTATGCCCGACTGCACCAGCCGTACATTCGACAGCTTCAGCATGAGACGCTGCTTTATGTGCACATCCTCGTTGACGTTTCAAGCTCCATGACCGCGGCCGACACCACACGAAAGATGACGACGGCCTGCCAGATCGCGAGCGGCCTCGGTTTCGTCGCACTGCGAGCCGGAGACCAGGTCAGCCTCGGCGCGTTCTCGGATGATCTCAAGATGCTCTCCCGTGGACGGCGCGGTCCGGCCGCATTCCCGGGCATGCTCAGCGGTCTGCGCGCCGTGGAGACCGGCGGTAAGACTGGACTTGCCAAGGTGTCACGGTCATTCCGCGGCCAGCGACTTCCGGCGGGCCTGGTGATCGTCATCTCCGATTTTCTCTGCCCCGATGAACTGGAAGGGGCGACCCGCGGATTCTGTGCGGGCCGGTCGCGGCTGCTGGCCGTGCAGGTCCTGGATGAAGTCGACTGGGGAAACAACCTCTCGGGTCCTCTGAAGCTCCGCGACGCCGAAACCGGGCAGGTGCTCGAGGTGTTCGTTACGGACCGCGAACTCGCGGCGTACCAGCAACGACTGCGCGGCTATGTCGAGACCGTTGCCAGGCACCTGCGCCGGTCGGGGCAGGGGCTGGTGCAGGTCAGAACTGATGAGCCGTGGAGCGTCGTGGCCGCCCGTTCGATCCGCGAGAAGAGTATTTTTCGATGACGCTGCTTTCGCCCGTTGCCCTTGCGTGCCTTGCGCTGGCAATCCCGGTCATTGCCCTGTTCCGATACCAGCGCCGAGCCGTGAACGTGGAAGTGCCGACCCTGGTGTTCTGGCAGATGGCCGTTCCCTGGACCAACCATGGCGGCTTCGGGCGGCGAATCGCGCGCTGGCTCAGCCTGTTGATTCACCTGCTGGTGGTTGGCCTGCTCGCCCTGGCACTGGCACGACCGACGTTCGACGCCGTCGGCGATGAGATCGTCATTCTGCTGGATGACTCGGCGACCATGCAGACCCGCGAATCCGAGCAGGCGACCCGCTTTGACCTCGCGAGGCTCGAGGTGGCACGTCTGCTGGACGAGTTGCCCCAGGATGCGAGGATCCATGTCTTGTTGACCGGCACGCCGCCGATGATGCTCCGTTACGACCGAGCCGGCGGACGAGCCGCAATTCGGTCCGCGATCGACGCCCACCAGCCCCGCGACGTGAATCCGGCAACCTTCGACGCGATCGATCTGGCCCGCCGGGTCGTTTCGTCCGAGGCGACCGCCATCCTGATTACCGACATGCATGGCCCCCACCCGGAGCCAGAGTCCGTGGCCCAGTTGATTGCGGTTGGGCGACAACAGCCTAACCGCGGGATCGCCAGTGTTGTCTGTTCCGAAGACGGTCGCCTGTCGGTTTCGGTTACGCAGCGGGGATTCACGGGAAGCGCGACGGTTGTGCGGGTCGAAGTGGCGGGGCGGATTGTGGCGAGCAGGGACGTGCGCCTTCAGGGCAACACCGCTCAAGTCGAGTTCTCGCCCGGCATTGGGGGAGGCACTGCCTTCGAAGTTCTGATTGACTCCCTCGACGGACTTGCGCTGGACAATCGCTTCTACGGCGTCTGGCCCACCCGTGAGACCGTCTCCGTTCAGTTGGTCAGCACAGGCAATCCCTGGCTCCAGGCGGCGTTGAGCCTGCCGGGGATTGATCTCGTGATGACGGACCGCTGGACTCGTGCGGATAGCTCTGTCGTTGTCATGGATGCGCCCGCCGGCGGCCTTGGCCAACCGGTTGACGGTCGCTTTCTTGTCCTGGGCGGAGAGGACCCGTTCGGGGTCGTTCGATTTGCCGGGGCGGTTGACGGACTTCGCGCGACACAGTGGGCGCCGCAGAGCCCGTTCCTCGCCGACATCGACGTCATGTCGTGGCGGATGCAGACGACGGCCGGCTGGCAACCTCCGGCCGATGCACAGGTGCTTGTCCAGAGTGGGAAAACGCCCCTGTTGTTCGTCGTTCGCAGGCAGGAACCAAACCTGGATTTTGCCGCACTGTATCTGAACTGCGATGTGCGGGCGTCCAGTATCCACCGGGACGCCAGCCTCGCGCTGCTGGTTTGGAATGCCCTGGAAGTGTTCTCGCCTGCGAGGTCGCGCGACCTGGCACCGGCCCATGCCACTGGCAGCCCGATGCGTTTGTCGCTGGGAACGAGTGATGGTTGTTCGGTCGAAGCGCCGTCCGGAGAGCAGGTCACCACATACGAGGAAGACGGCCAGGTCGTCGTTCCGGCCACCTCTCGGGCGGGATTCTATCGAGTCGCATCAGCCGGAGGAGTGCGTTTGCAGGCGGTGAGTTACTTCCCGGAGCCCGCTTCACCGGCCAGCGGCCCGTTGCCCGACAGAGCGGCCGTTTTCCCCGGCGGCCGATTCGTCGCCGCCGTCCTCAGCAGCCCGCGCTGGCTGCTCGTGGTCCTCGGTGCTCTCGTCATCGTCGTTGTCGAAGCGCTGTTGTATCGCTTCGGCCTTGCAAGGATTGACTGACGGATGATGGAACTGGCGAATCCATCCTGGCTTGGGCTGCTCTGGATCGCGCCGGGGCTCTTCGTGCTGCTTCTGAGCCGGCGCGGGCGTTGGCCGCTTCGGGTGGGTACGGCCCTGATCAGGGCGGGCGTTGCCGGCTTGCTCGTTCTGGCCGTGTTGCGTCCGACGCTGCAGACGATACGCAACGAGGAATCACGCCCGAGCGTGGTCGTGCTCCGGGACATCAGCCGCAGTGTTCGTTCCGACGCGGATCGGGCCATTCGAGTCGAGACTGAGTTCGTTCAGGAACTGGAGGACGTGAGCGAGGTTGAGTTTGGTGTCTTCGGAGTGGTGCCGAGGTCGGGTTGGGAAACGGTCGAGGGGGATGATCAACAGACTGGAATCAGGGCCGCGATCGAGTGGGCCGCAACGCGCGAACTGGAGTCCGGGCCACGTCACATCATTCTGATTACGGACGGGCACGCGACGGATGACGGACACGTCCTTGCGGCCGCACGGGCGCAACGCGAGGGCGCGCGCGTTCACGCGGTTTCCGTCGGGATTCGCGAGCCAGTGCAGCCGCGCATCGTTGGTGTCGTTCCGCCAACCGGCCCGCGGGTTGGACAAACGGCTTTGCTGCGTGTCCATGTACAGGGAGACGCCGAGGCCCGTCTGTCGCTCGGTCTTGAGACCGATGATCGCTTGGTTGCCGCGACCCCCGTATCCCTGCGTGGTGAGGCGGAGGTTGGAGTGTCGTTCGTCCCGCGACAACGCGGCCGTAACGGTCTGCGCCTTGTCCTCCGGGACGGGCAGCGTGCCCTGGATGTCGCGGAGATCGCATTCTCGGTCGATGGTCCGCCGCAGCTTCTGTTGTGTGACCCCGACCCGGGCGCATTGCCTTCGTTGCAGAGAGTCCTTCGAGATCAGGGCCTTGAAGTCCAGTTTGCAACCCCCGATCAGCTTGCCGAAAAAACACGGGACCTCAGCCTGTACGACGCGGTCGTGGTGAGTGATCTGCCGCAGCCCCCCGGCGACGACGCTTTTGAGGCATTTGCGCAGTTTGTTCGTCGAGGCGGCGGGCTGCTGTTCATTGGCGGGACACGCGTGGCGACGAAAGACTGGAGCGGTTCCAGCTTTGAAGACCTGCTTCCGGTCCGGATCGGCAAGGACAACGTCGAGCAGCCGGTGCCACAACAGCCGGTGCACGTGTGCTTCGTCCTCGATGTTTCAGGAAGCATGGCCGATCCTCTTGGTTCCGGAGGTGCATCCAAGTTCTCGATGATGAGAGAGGCGGTCCGGCGCAGTCTGGGCATCCTGCCGCGCAACGCACTGGTGACGCTGATTGTCTTTCACGGAACGCACAGCGTCGTCCTGGAGCGAACGCCCGTGACGGACACGAGGGTGCTCGCCCAGGCCGTGGATCGCATGGGTGTCGGCGGGGGGACAAAGATCGTTCCCGCAATGAGCGCCGCGGTCGTTGCACTGCAGGCCGAACAGGACGCCAAGCGATTCATGATCGTTCTGTCCGATGGACAATCCCAACCGAACCCGACGATAGAGATGTGCAAGTGGATCAATGACGCCGACATCGCGCTGACCACGATTGCGGTCGGAACGGACAGCAACGTCCGCCTGATGAAGTGGCTGGCGGAACAGACGTCGGGCGTCTTTCATCATTGCACGGATGCAGCCACGATTCCCCGCATCTTCATTCGCGAGTCGGAGGCCATCAAGACGCTCGCTGAGGTGAAACGAATCAGGGTGATTCCGCGTCTGGGGCCGGCCGCGTACTGGCTGGGAGGAATTGGTGGCCGGACGTGGCCTCCGCTCGCGTCGGCGCTCCCGTTCGAGGACCGGAAGTCGCCTGCGGTCGAGATCCCGTTGCTGACCGATTCGGGCGCCCCGCTGCTGGCCACCTGGCGCGTCGGGCTGGGGCATGTCGCCGCGTTCGCGTCCGATGCGAAGGCCGTCTGGGCGCGCCGCTGGGTTGAATGGCCGGAGTTCCAGCGGTTCTGGAGTCGGGTCGTCAGCAGCGTCATCCCGGAACAGCGTGATGCCAGCGCGCGACTCGATATTCGACGGCAGGGAGACCGTCTCGTCCTGCTGGCGGACGTAACGGATGCGGTGGGCGACCGGATGTCTGGCGCCGTTCTTTCGGCCGTCGCCTCGACGCGGTCCCGTGACCGGGCTTTGTCCTGGGAGAGGCTTCCCAGCGGGATCTTTCGGGCAACGACCAGGCTGTCGAGCCAGGAGCCCACGAAGCTGACGATTGTCGTTGAAACGTCCGCCGGCGAATTGATCACCGAACAGGAGCTTGCTTTTGCGCCGGGCTCCGCGGAGATGCAGCGGCTTGGCCCCGACCTGGCCGGGCTTCGGTCATTGGTTTCTGCGGGCGGTGGAACCTTGAACGCAACGCCCGCAGCGCTTCGAAAGATCGTTATAGAGGGTCTGCATGTCGAGAGGAAACTGACCGCCGAATTCTGGCCGTACTTCGTGTTCGCGGCCATTCTGCTGTGGCCGCTCGATCTGGCGTTGCGACGGCTGGCCGGAACTCGCTGAAGCGGAGGTCGGAGATCCGTCCGACACTCGCACCTGTACAGCAACGGTGGATTCGAAAAGGAGAGAGGCCCGCAGCGGCCTTCGCTTCAGGCAGTTGCGGGCCTCGGCTCTTTGCAAACGGAGAGGGCGGGATTCGAACCCGCGGTACGGTCTCCCGTACACACGCTTTCCAAGCGTGCTCCTTAAGCCACTCGGACACCTCTCCAAGGCGTCTTGACCTGAACCGTTGACCGAACTCGGTCTGTTCAGCCAGACCGCGGATCCACGTCAACCGTCAGGGCCGGCCTGTGAAGCCCGACACCGGAGTGCCGTACAACCAGGCAGGGAGAAGATTCTACATCATTCCGCCCGGGAAGCCACGCCGTGAGTTCGGCACCTGGGAAGCGGCCCGGGCCGCCTTCAAGGCGCTCGGTGCCAACCAGATCCCGGCCGGCGAGCTGGCCCGCATCGAGGCCGAGTCGCGGCTGCGGCACGGAATGACCCTGCAAGAGCCAGAGCAGGACCCCGCTTCATCGTTCGCTTCGCCGAGGGCGTCAAGCATCTGGCCGGCTCGCTGGGCGTCCCGGAGATCGAGGCCCGCGAGGGCAGTGAGGCCGAGAAGACCGGGCCAAGCCCAGGGACGCGATCGCCAGGTGGCTCGAACACAAGCGCGACGAGAATGGAGAACTCCGGCAACATCACAGGGCGGTCGAAGCCCACTTCAAGACCTTCATGCGATTCGTGCCCGAGGGGTACATCGCCAGCCTGACGCCGGCACACTCTGGGGCGTTCCACTCGTGGATCGCGAAGAGGGCCGCAAGTGGAATCCGCAGTGGCAAGATGACCGCATTCGAAACGTGACGGCCGTCTTCAGGTCCATGCGCCGCAAGTACCCGGTCGTGTGCAATCCTCTAGGGGCAGGTCCGTCCGAAGTTCGCGAGGACAATCGCGAGCTCGTTCAGATCGACATCACCGTCACCGTCAATGTCGCCGTCCAGCCTGGTCGGACATGGACCGTCTTCACGTGTCAACGTCACGACGTCCGGCCCGTAGATCGCACCGTAGTCCCCGTCTCCGCTGATCGAGGAAAAGGCCGACGTAATCGGCACGGAGCCTGCGAGGATCAGGTCGATGGTGTCTTCGAGCGCGGGCTCAAATAGGTTGATGTGTTCAATCTCCAGCGACCCATCGAGCACGGCCGCTGTTCCGACAGACAGTTGGGTGAAGTCACCGGGCGTTGGGCCGCCGAAATCGACGCGCAGCGTCCCTGCAGCGGTCTGCAGAAACTGGTCGCTGATGGTCAGGTTCTTTCCACCGATTACGTCCAGGAGTCCGGTATTGCTCAACGCCCCAATGGTCGCTGCGACTCCATCCAAGACGACGGTCCCCTGGTTGACAACGGTTCCGGCAAGCTGCCGACTGCCACCCCCTCCCGCCAGCACTTCGATCCGACCAGCATTCAGCAACGATCCCGACTGAATCGTCGCGGCGACGGACCACGCGGCATCGGCAGAAAGGCGCAACAGGCCGCCGTTTGCGAATCCGGCTGCGGCGGTCAGGCTGGCGCTGCCTACCGAATTGCTGCCCTGAATGGTCAGCGACTGGTTGGGATCGATATCGCCGGCGTAGTTGCAGTTACCCTCGGCAATCAAGTCGATGGGGCCAGTGCCCGACAGGTCGATCGCGGCGGACCGGACCGTCGGGCTACCCAAGACAGTCCCACCGTGGAACACGAAACTACCGCCAACAATCACCAACGGAGCATTGATCGCAAGGCTGCCGCTCTCCTGCGCGAACGTCCGGTTCGCGTTGGTAATGGTGCAGGTCGGCTCGACGAGAATCGAACCCCGATTGGTGATGCCTGCGGTGATGGTGCGACTACCTCCCGCCCCGGTCAGCACCTCGATCGCACCGGTGTTCGCGATCGAACCGCTCGGGTCCTGCACCGCCAGGCTGGCGCTCCAAGTCGAGTCCACCGAGTCCAGCGTTAGAGTGCCCGCATTGGAAAAACCACTCGCAGAGGTCAATGATGCATTCCCGAACGTGCTGTTGCCCTGAACCGTGATCGACTGCCCGCTCGCGAGTCCCGAAGTAAGCGTGCAGTTGCGAAACGCAACCAAATCGATCGGATCTGTGCCCGTAAGCGAGATACTGCAGCGATCGACCTCGGGTATGCCCGTCACGATACCGGCCGCAAAGGCAAAGCTGCCCAAGTCGAACCGGACCCGTCCGGGAACGTTCAGAGCGCCCGCCAACTGCCGGAACGTACGCTGGTCGTTGGCAAACGTACAAACGGTACCGGTCTGACAGAAGAAGGTGCCCTGGTTGTCAACCGAGGCCGCCATGGTTCTTCCACCGCCCGTCCCGGCCAATACCTGGATCGTGCCCGTGTTGACAATCGGGTCGGCTAGCTCCTGGACAGTCAGGCTAACGCTCCGGGCCGAGTCGATCGTGTCCAACGTCAGCGTCCCGGCGTTTTCGAACCCGCCCGCCGACGTAAGCGAAGCGTCGCCAACGGTGCTGTTGCCCTGTACCCGAATCGACTGGCCACTCGCCAGCCCGGATGTCAGCGTGCAGGCTCGCGTCGCCAGCAGTGAAATCGGATCCGTACCAGCCAGCGAAATCTCACAGCGATCTACTCGCGGCGTGCCGATAACCGTCCCAGCCACAAAGTCAAATCGCCCGAGGTCGAAGACGAGCGAACCACCCACATCCAACACGCCTGACAGTTGTCGGAATACGCGTTGGCTGTTCGAAAGCTGGCAGACCGCGCCCGCCTCGCACGAGAAAGTCCCCGCGTTGTCGATCGACGCGGCGATCGTTCGCGTTCCCCCCGATCCGGCCAGTACCTGGATCGTACCCGTGTTGACAATCGGGTCCGCGGTATCCTGGACCGTCAGGCTGGCCGCCTGGGCATTGTCAGCCGAATCAAGTGTCAACGTGCCCGCGTTGGCGAACCCACCCGTTGACGTAAGCGAAGCCGCGCCCAGCGAGCTGTTTCCCTGGACGCGAATCGACTGGCCCATCGCAAGCCCCGAGGTCAACGTACAGCCGCGGGTAGCCAGCAGTGAGATCGGATCGGTACCGGCAAGCGAAATCTCACCTCGATCGATCTGGGGCGTCCCGGTGACCGCGCCCGCCACCAGTTCAAAGCGGCCGAATTCGAACACCAATGCGCCCTGCACGTTCAGACCACCCGAGAGCTGGCGGAAAGTACGCCCGCTATTGGGGAAATAGCACAGCGTGCCCGCTTCGCAGTTGAAGGTTCCCTGGTTGTCGATCGATGCAGCAATCGTCCTGCCGCCACCGGTTCC
The DNA here is from genome assembly GCA_030428945.1 of Phycisphaerae bacterium. Taxonomy (GTDB): domain Bacteria; phylum Planctomycetota; class Phycisphaerae; order UBA1845; family Fen-1342; genus JAUIEC01. The sequence goes on from JAUIEC010000003.1 coordinate 191,431, forward strand.
GGGGAGGACGTTGATCGCACCGGTGTTCACAATCGGGGCGAGCGGATCCTGTACCGTCAGGCTCGCCTGCTGCGCATTGCCGGCCGAATCGAGCGTCAGTGTACCGGCGTTGGAGAATCCAGTTGCCGACGTGAGTGTGGCCCCGCCCAGGAAACTGTCTCCCTGGATCCGAATTGACTGGCCAATCGCGAGGCCAGAAGTCAGCGTGCAGGCGCGCGTGGCCGTAAGCTCGATCCCATCGGGAGACAGCAGAGCAATGCCGCAGTTGTCGATGCTGACCGGCACACCGACCTGGCCGCCGGCAAGTTCGAACTGACCACCTGACAGGCTCAAGCCGGCACCGCCGGAGACACTGCCTCCGGCGATTTGCACCAGGCCGTTCGTGACGCGCAGATCCCCGTCGACGGTGATCGTCCCCGCACTCTGCACCAGCGCGCGGTCTGTATTGATCAGGTCGCAGGTGGTTCCGGTCTCGACGACGAAGGTTCCGGTATTGGCAAGGGCCGCAGTCATCCGCCGCGCCCCGCCGCCGCCCTTGTTGATCTCGATCGTCCCCGTATTGGTAATGCCCTGGGCAGCATCGACGACCGTCAGCGCAATGGTGGCGTTGGCAACGATCGACTCGAGCCGCAGTGTACCGGCATTCTGAACCGACTCCTGCACGATCATGTTCTTAATCTGCACCCACAGGGTGGCAGTCGGGTCGATCGAAATCGACTTGGCCGTCTGGTCCGGTGCACCAGCCTCCACCGTGTACGGCTGGCCCAGATCGCCGAGGACAACGTCGTCCTGGTTAGTCGGGACCAGACCAGTACTCCAGTTCGCGCCGACGCCCCAGGCACCGCCGGCCGGGTTGGTCCACGTCACCGTTCCGGCCACCGCGCCCGGTGCGACCAACAGGCCGAGAAGCAGCACCCGTGAGATGCAGCGACTCTGCAGACCCTTCGTATTGATAGTCCTCATATCAGAAATCCCCTAGTTGTTTGCTGTAGTAGAAAGGGGTCGAAGACGACCGATGAAACACCTTAACGAGCGGCTGGATTTTTTCACAACAACATTCGCTCAGCAAGTCGACCCGAACACGGCGATGAGGCTGGCGAGGTCGGAAAGTCCGACGGCTCCGTCCTGATCAATGTCCGCGGTCGCATCCCAGTTCGCATCGCCCGAAGCGGTACCAAAAACTGCCAGGATCGCGGCGAGGTCGTCAAGCCCCACCAAGCCGTCACCCGTGGCATCCGGGCAGGGCAAATCACTCGCTCTGGCCACCAACTTCACGGTTCCGCCCGCGATTACGATGTCCAGCTCGTACGGAGTCAGATCGAGCAGACTGTCAAACGTCCCGCTGACGGTCGTCGCCGAGACAACCACAAACTCATCACCGGTGCGCACGTTCAGGTCGCCGGCCAGATCAACGCGCAGTGTCCCGCCAAGTTGCGCGTGGCCGGACACGAGAATGCGATCACTGCCTGCACCGAGCTCGACGCCGAACGTGCCACCGACCATGCTGAGGTCGCCCGAGATCTCGAGGTCTCCGATGGGATACCCCGGTGCGACATAGCCACCATCGACAGCCACGTCACCGCTGACCTTGCCGACACCGAACAGGCCACCGCCCGGGCCCACCACCAGTTGGCCGGCCTGGAAGGACGCGTCGCCGGTCGTGATGCTCGCGGATGCATCGACTGTCACCTCCGACCCATTACCCAGCCAGAGCCCGCCGCCAATCGACATGTGCCCGCTCTCTCTCGCCTCGACCGTCCCGAGCCCCCCACCGTTCGGGCCGGGAGCCCCCACCGTGAAGGACTGGTCGATCACACACTGCGAACCACTTCCCGAGATGAGCAGGTGACCTTCGCCACCATTGAAGATCCCGGCGTTGCCGAAACAGGCCGTGACCGCGCCACCGGCCAATATGTCACAGCGCCCCGTTCCATTGCGGCCGATCGACAGCTCTGCACACGCGGTTCCGCCGCGATCGTCAATTGCACGCAGCAACGAACCGGGACCTCCCACGACAACTGTGCCGTCTCCACTCGAGAATGCCCCGACGTTGACATAGCGGGCGGTCGCCTCGGCACCATCCGCGACATTCAGGCTACCGTTGCCGAGCCTGCCGATTGACAGTTCGCCGGACGGATGGGTTGGATCGTCGTCCGCCACCGTGAGTATCGTTCCGTTGCCGACCAGTCCGAGGCTACCCCAACCGTCGGCAAGATCGCCTACGAAGCAGAACTTCGCCCGCACCGAGCTTCCATCGTCAGCCGCCAGGCTGCCCGACCCGTTGCGGCCGACAATCAGGCCGGTCCCGACCGTCAGCGTGCTGTTGTCGGACAGGTACGCATCTCCAAGCGATCCCTGAAAGGCCGCAACCGACAGGAACTCGGACAGGTGCAACTCTCCGCCGTCTCCGACGTTGAGGCTGCCAGTTCCCTGCGCGCCCAGCTCCAGCCAGGTCGTATCCATGGTGCTACCGGAGCCTGACACGACGATCCGCCCGTGGCCGCCCGGCCAGTCACCGGCGCGGGTCCATCCTTGGTTCATCAGCGACGCACCGCTGTGGATCTCAAGAACCCCGAGCCCGCGGACGCCGAGATTCAGATGTTCGCCAAGCCCGACGAAGCTGCCGGAATGCAGTTGAACAGATCCCAAGGTCTGGTCGAATTCGGCCAGGTGCAGCCAGGGTGCAGTCATTGCTGCACCATCGACCACGTGCACCTCGCCATCACCCTGGTTGCCCACGACCACGTGATTCGCGAAATCCAGGGTGGTTTCGACCCCATCGAGCAACAGCGTCCCACTCGTTCCGGGCTGCGAACCGATACCGCCGATTCCGAAGTGTATTGGCGTGTGGACCAGTCGCAGGTCAGCACTGCCTGGCAATCCAGTGCTGGTCAGGGTCTGGCCGACACCGAAGAACGATCCGGCCAGCGAGCCTGAACCGCCTCCGACGACGTTGAACGACCGCCCATCGACAACGAACGCGCCGCTCTCGAACTTGAGGTCGATCAGCGAAACAGGGCCACCCGCAATGACCGGTCCACCTGAAAGCGGTCTGTAGTCGCCGAGGTAGACATACGTTGGCGGATCAGTGTTGAAGCTCGCGTCCCAGCCGAGCAGCGCCGAATTGCCTGCGACCGGAGCCGTGAAGTTGCGCCAGTTCCGGTCGTCGTGCCACCCAGCGACAACGGTCTCAGGAGCGTTGGCCGGCCCCTCCCAACGCTGGATCGACTCCGCCAGCAGCATGGGGGTGATCAGCAGACTGAGTAGACAGGCATTGCGATGCATGATCCCATCTCCGAGGTTGGTGGTGAGTTTCACGGCAGGACCACCTGCACGTTGTCGAGGCCGGTCGTCGAGTCGCCGCCGACCAGGATCTGGATCGCAACCACGTCGCTGAGAATCAGGGCGAGTTCGTCTGTCTCAATCGCCAGACCATCGTTTGCGTCCAGCCAACCGCCGGAGTTGTCCAGCCGGACCGCATATGTCGTCCAGCCGCCCTGCACTGTTGCCAACTGGACGGCAGCGTCACCATCAACGCCCTGGATCCGAAGCACGGGCCGCGTCGGTTGATGGGCCTCGTGCCGGAAGTCGAAGCGAAACACCCCACCGATCGCGGCGGAGAGGTCGCCGGTGAACTTTGCCGGTGCCTGCCACTGCCCCCCGGCGAATCGGAGTCGACCGGCAACGTTGCCCCCCGGCCGGCCGCCGGATGCTCGCCATCCGCCTTCGACACTGCCGGCCGAACTCAGTGTCCAGCCCTCGTGATCCCGGTCGAACGTGGATTCGACGAGCGGCGCGGCGATCGAGTTCGGATCGACGTCAGCGGGATCGAACGGATCGGCCGGTGTTGGTTCATCAATCGGATCGTCCGCGCTCGTCTCCGCCGGCGAGACGAACACGCTGACGGTGTCCTGGTCGGACGAACGGTCGTCGCTGACACGCACGCTGAACTGGTACTCGCCTTCCTGACGAGGTGTGAACCGGAGTGTCTGACCGTTCTGACTGTTCAAGTTCGTCTCGGGGCCGCGAACCAGGGTCCACTGGTACGTTAGTACGTCTCCGTCGTCGTCTTCCGCGTTTGCCCGCAGCGAAACCACGTCACCGACGGTCCGCTCCAGGTCAGGCCCGGCTTCGACTCGCGGAATCGTGTTTGTACCGAGCGTGATCGATTCAATGTTTGGTTGGGGACAGCCGCCGATCGTGGCGATGCCCGTGGCGACGAAGGCCGGGAAGATCCACTTCTTCATGACAGTTCTCCTTTCGGTTACGGGTGGGGGGCGGCGCGCATTCCAAGCCGCGCGCTCTGCGAAACGTGGTGTTCCGTGGGAAAGTGATTGCCAGTCCCGGGGTCGGGCGACGCCAGTCCGTCGGATCACCCATCCGCCTCAACCAGTCAGGCGGTTTCGCCTGCAGTTGGTTACAGGTTGTTCATCAAACACGGCGTGCAGAGCTCGACCGCCCCCGACCTGGCCCGGCATAAGCTCCAACCAGGCAAACCCTTAGCGTCGACCGCAGCGCGGCGGGAAATTCTGTCGGGCGGCCGGATTTCGCGATATTCTCTAGCTTCGACTGAGGCGCATCCAGGGGGCCGAACGTGAGCGAAGCGCGTTGCGATGAGAGTTGGCTGCAGTTGCTGCATCGTGCGCAGCAGAATGACGAGCAGGCTCTGACCGAGCTCCTGCAGGCGCACGACGGCTATCTGCGCAGTGGGCTCGAGATCAACCCGAAATGGCGCGGCAAGCTGAGCAAGGACGATGTCATGCAGGTCACCTACCTCGATGCCTGCCTCGATCTGGAACGGTTCCGCGGGAGTACCGAGACAGAGTTCCGGGCCTGGCTGCACACGATCGCAACCAACCGACTCCGTGACGCCGTTCGTGGCTTGGAGACGCAGAAGCGAACCGCGCCGGGTGATCGCAGAGAACTGGAATCCGAGCTTCGCATCTTCTTCGCTGGGACTACACCTTCGCGGCGTGTGAACCGCAAGGAGATGCTCGAGTTGCTCCGTGAGTTCGTGCCCAAGCTTCCGGAGGACTACGCCGAAGTCGTTAGGCTCCGGTACCACGAAGGGCGTTCGTCGGCTGATATCGCCGCGGCACTGGGGCGCTCCCTCGGGTCCGTCAAGCTACTGCAGCACCGCGCGTTACGTCGCCTTCGCGACTTGTTTGCCCGCGACGGCAGATTTTCCACGGGTGATACGTAACCGGTGGCGTCCATTCCCGCCTGCTTGGGGTAGGAGAACCGCAATGGGCGAAGATTCATCGCGTTCGGCAGGCTTCTCGATCGCGCAGATCGTCTCGCAGGGTGTGCGGGCCCGGGAACATCGGCAGCCCCCCTTCGAACGCATCGGCTCCTTTCGTCTGCTTCAGGAGATCGGCCGGGGCGGCTACGGCGTCGTCTACGAGGCGGAGCAGGAGCGGCCTCGACGTCGCGTGGCCGTCAAGTTGCTGGTTCGGGACCTTCTCTCGCCGCGGCGGCGCGGTCGCTTCGAGCTCGAGGCCGAGGCACTCGGGCGGCTCCAACATCCCTGCATCGCCAGCGTCATCGAGAGCGGAATCGCCGCGCCAACTGGTTTCGATACCCCGTATATCGCACTGGAGTTCGTCGACGGCCGCCCGGTGACCGAGTTCGCCGTCAAGGAGAACCTGCCGCTCACCGCCAGGATCGAGTTGTTCATCCGCATTTGCGACGGCGTACATCATGCTCACCAGCGCGGCGTGATCCACCGGGACCTCAAGCCCGGCAACATTCTCGTTCAGAGTGACGGCACGCCGAAGGTCCTAGACTTTGGGCTGGCCAGGTTCACCGACGCGGACACTCCTTTCGCCGAACGGCACACGGTCTCCGGGCAGCCGTTGGGCACGCTGCAGTACATGAGTCCCGAGCAGGTGTCCGGCCGCACGAACGACATCGATACACGCAGTGACGTGTACGCACTTGGTGTCGTGTTGTACCAACTGCTGAGTGATCGGCTTCCGTATGACCTGAAGGGCCTGAGCGACATTGAAGCAGCGAAAGCCATCGTCGAAGCAGTGCCGGATGCAAGAAAATGGCCCGAGAGGCTGCCAACAGATCTGCTGACAATCACGCAGCAGTCATTGGCGAAAGAGCCTGAACGACGATACCCATCTGTCGAGGCTCTGGCGGCAGACCTGCGGCGTTACTTGAACAGCGAACCAATCGAGGCGCGACCGGCCAGCTTCACGTACCAGTTGCGGTGCTTCGCGCGGCGTAATCGCGGCTTGGTCAGCGGGCTGGCCGTGGCATCTGTCATCCTGGTGCTTGGTGCCGGAAGCACGACCTACTTCGCTATTCGAGAGGCACGGGTTCGAGCCGCCAACGTAGAAAGAGACCTACGCGAAAGGGCAATCGAGTTAGAGAAGCGGCAAGAGGCGGCAACGGCGGCCCTGGCCGAGGCCGAATTGGCGGAGCGGACTGGCGAGTGGCGCCAGGCATCACAGGCCTACGCGCGCGCCGCGGAATCCGGTGCCATCAAGGCCGGGGTGTTGGGCCAAGCGAGAGCGATGCTGTTCCTTTACGAAGATACCAAGGCTGAAGCGCTGCTTGACGAGTTAGAGGGCAGGCTGGACGTTTCTGAGTTGGGTTTGATCGACCACCTTCGGGGACAAATAGCCTTGCATCGAGGCTACCTCGACGCTGCTTCCGAGTTTTTCGAAACCGCTGCAACCAAGAGGCTCGACCCAGCGACCCGACGATTCAATGAAGCACTCCTCTCCGACGATCTTAGGGCTATGAATGACGCCCTAAACGCAGTTGTGGAGTTAGACCCTGCCCATGACGAGGCGCGGACGATGCTGATCCCCGTGAGCCTGATGCGAGGCAGACTGAGCTTCGCGTCAACTCACATTCTGACATTGCGCTCGCGCGGGTATGAAGACCCGGGTCTTCGGACAATCAACGCCCTCCTCTATGCGATTCAAGGTGACCCAGAATCCGCGGAGTCCGAACTCTCTGGTATGGAAGCACAATTCGGATCCGCGACATCCGCTGCGATCCGCGAAGTTGTTGAGATGGTGGCGGGACTGAAATCAGAGCCGGAGGAATACCGAGAGCGGCACGGCATTTCGGATGACTTTGGCGACCTCATTATGCACGCTGCCATGAAGATCGGCGGAGCTGTCGATTCCCTTCAACAGTTCGAGGGCGAGGATAATGTGGGATTGCTCGAACGCTCATTCCCAAGGGGCATTGAGCAGTTTGCCCGTTCCATACAAACGGGCATCATGGCACTTGGCTTCAACAACTTCGCGGTCGCGGCCGACGCATTTGAGCAGGTCGTCCCGCAGACCGAGTTCGGTGATCTGTACCTGCTGCTGGGCGTCGCGCAGTCGCGAGCCGGACGCTACGAGGACGCAGTTAAACACCTGCTCAGAGCGACTAAACTCCCCACGCTCTTCGACATTCGGGAGAGAGCGCTGCAGGTTGCAATACAGACTGAGGCTCAGACGGAACGTTACCGAACCGGCGACGACTCGATCATGAAGACCTGCCTCAGTGCCTATGCAGAGGAGGGTGCTGGCAGTGCCGCGACGGCCCTCGATTTCAGTCGAGCCGCGATCCAGACCGGGCAGTACCGCGTCACGCTGAAGCTGCTCTCGCAGGCGTCCGATCTCGGCCTTGACAACCCGGAGCTGCGTGTTCGGAGGGCCCAGGCGGCCCTCGCGCTCGAAGACGCTGGTCGGGCAGAATCTGACGCGCTCCATGTACTTCGGACAGGCGATGCGTCGCCGGAATTCCGGAGTGCCGCCGTCACGGTGTTGCGGGAACTCCTCGCGACAGCCCCAGAAGTGCCCGTCTACGCGTCGCTAGATGAGTACCTGCGGCTTCACGGACTCGATTCAGGACTTGAGACTCCACAGGACTGAGCGGTCGTCGAGACGAGCGCGTGCATGAGGACTCGACACAGCCGAGGCGCGCAGTATCGCACTCACAGCTACGCCGACCTCGTCATCGCCTGGCTGTGCGAGATCCGCGATGCGCTGGCCGCCACCGGGCGAACCGTGATCTTTGACGGACCCGAATTCAACGTCCCGGCCAGTCCGGCGAACGATGTCACGACAGTTGATCTCCCGCTGCCCGATGACGCGGCGATCGCGGCGAGTGTGCGCTTCATCGGCGAAGGTCATGGCCTCGACGATGCCAGCCTGCCGCAGATCGTGGCCGCCTGCCGCGGGATGACGCAGCAGCAGGTCGAGGACCGCGTCGCCCTGGCGCTCCGCAGGTACAAGGCACTGAACGGCGAGGTCGCCAGGCGAATTCACCCGCAAGGGCCGTATCGACGAGATCTTCGGCATCTTCCTGCCGACGGCCGACGAGCGGGCCGAGATCTTCGCGGTTCACCTGCCCAAGCGGCAGCGTGATCCTGATCGGTTCGATCTCGCGGCGCTGGCGGAGGCGACGCCGGACTATTCGGGGGCCGACATCGAGCAGGTCGTGATCACCAGGCTCAAGCTGGCCTTTGACGCTGGTACGGCGTTGACGACGGATGTGCTGCTGCAGGCTGCACCCGAAGTCCGGCCGCTGTCGCAGACGGATCCTGAGCGTGTTGCGGCGATGACGGCGTGGCTGGAGCGGCACGCGAAGTCGGCCGGAGCAGGGCTTGCTCAGCGCTGCCGCTTGAGCGCTGCGTTGACCGAGGTGACCGAGAAGGCGTGTGGATCAAAACCGTCCGGGATCCGATAGAGCAGTTCCTCGCGGTCCGGGTGGTCCGGGTCATCCAACGCTGCCAGAGCCTCCTCGTACCCGATGAAGCCACCGCAATCCTCCGGTGGACATGCTCCGGCACAGTCGAGGCAGCGCGGAGCACCCGACCGCCCGTCCGTGATGGCGACGACCGTGAGATCATGCTCCCAGCCGTCCCCGAAATCGTAGGTGTAGAGCAGGCCCGCACCCTTCCGGCCCAGCAGTTCCGCCACGCGGACCCGGCGTGAATCATGCCATTCGAGCAGCCCGTCATCGAACGGGTTGGGCGGCTGGTAAGACCGGCCGTCTTCGTCCTCGAACATGTGCAGGTGCGAATCCGTCCAGCCCATGACCGTCTGAATCACGTCGTGCAGCCGGGCCAGCGTCATATCGCCGGGGACCACGAACCTGCGCCAGACGGCCGGCCGCACGTGGCGCAGTCGGATCTCGAACTCGAATGTGCCGGCCGGAGACAGCCGTCCGGACTTACGTTTCCCCATGGCCACCTCCCGGTTCCTCAGAACCACCGAGAATCCTAATCCGCCACCGACCCCAATCCAACGGAGTAAAAGATGACAACTATGACCTCACAGTCCGCGCCCACGATGTCCAATCTGGGCACTCCGAGCACCATCAACCCCTACGACCTCGGCCTGCTGTTCGTCGTCCGCTGCCGCTACTGGAGCTGCCGGGCCAGCAACGATGCCGATGATCTTCGCGGCCGCCAACGCACACTTCGTGCCGTGGACCTGCGTCGAGACGGTCATTGAGCAGCTCGAAGCCTGCCGCAGCCAGTTCGACCAGGCCGCCAGCACGTTCCTCGCCGAGTACCCGCAGCTTCGCAGCCGGTGGCAGGCCCAGCACGCGGGAATCCCCGACGGCGTGTACCCGTCGGAGGTGCAGCTCACCCGGAAGTTCGGGCTGACCTGGCACAGCTTCAAGGTGACCGGGGCCCCGGAGCTGGCGTCGGTCGAGGATGTCGGGCTCGAACTCGATCAGCGGCGGGCCCGCGAGGAGCAGCTCAACCTGATGCGGGCCAACCTGCGCCGCGAGTGCCAGGAGTTCGTCCGCGACTACGTCGTCAGCTTCCGCCAGGAGGTGGCCGGGTTCTGCCAGCAGGTGGTCGAGTGCGGCGGCAAGGTCCACGGCCGCACGCTGAACGCGATCCGCGACCGGATCAGCCGTTTTCACCAGATGAACATCTTCGACGACAGCGCAGCCGCGACGCAGCTCGAAGGGCTCCGCCAGCAGATCGGCGGCCTGAGCGGACAGGACCTGGCCGAGCAGCCGGACGTGGCCGCCAAGCTCAGCGAGGCGTGCGCGAAGCTGCAGGAGCAGATGCTGGCGCCGGAGGCGGTCAGCGCGGTAACGGGGCGGTTGCGGCGGCGGGTTGTGCTGGGCTGACGAAATTCCACTGTTTCTTTGCGAACCTTGTGGCCCTCTGTCGCATGCATCCATCGAGCTATGGCTTCATCCGTGGGGCCTCTCTTTCCGAACTCTTGAAGATGGAGGAGTGACATGCAACGTCTGACTATTGTGGCTGTTACGGCTGCCTCGTGGTGCGCATGCTCCGGCATGGCGCAGGATCAGGTTCTGCTCGACACCGGGTTGATCAACGATCAGGTCGTCGATCAGGTCACTGATACCATCAGAGTGCGGCCCGCCGAAGCAGTTATGGGGGTCGTCGATGTCGATGTGTTCAACGAACAAGATCCCGGCGCAGTAACTCCAATCGGGGCCATGGTGACGTGGGGTGAACGCGAAACCGCCTTCTGGCCAGTCGCCACCAATGCCGTCCCCGGCTGGTCAACCCACACCGTCCCGATCGACGTCATCGCACCCCTGGAGCCCGGCGAGTACTACCTGATGATCGCGATCGCGCCACGTTTCACCGCGGCACAGGTGATGTCAGCGACGTCTGCGCCCTGTTCACCGGCAATCTGGGACGACGGCAATGATCTCGGCTGGAACTGGAGCCGGAAGGAGTTTCGGGAGAGTCGGGACTACGGGTTTACTTCCGTCCTCACTCGCGATGCTTCGTGCTCGGGTTTCGAAATCCAAACGCGGGGCGTCACGTGGCTTCGGATCGTGGTCGAGTGCCCGGCGGACCTCTCCGGCGACGGACACGTCGGCCTGAGCGATCTGTCGATCGTCCTGGCCGAGTTCGGCAAGACCTGCGACGGTGGCGAAGGGTTACTTGTGCGGTGGGATGACCATCCTGACGGCGAGACGCACTGGTACGAGGTTGTGCTTCAAACCGGCACCTGGACCGATGCCCGCGCGTCTGCGGAACGACGCAGCTACCAGGACATCCAGGGGCACCTCGCCACCATCACTTCCCAGGCCGAGAACGAAACACTGTTTGCTCTGATTGAGCCACTGGCCAACCAACAGGGCGACTTCTGGATCGGCGGCCACCAGCCGAATGACGAGGCCTGCGAGATCGACACGGGCTGGGAATGGGTTAACGCCGAGCCATGGGCGTACGCGAACTGGTCGCCCAGCGTTTACGCCGGCGATGGTTGCGAGAGCTACGCACAACTTGGGCACGCCGGTGCCTGGGGCGATCGTGACGATGGTGATCTGCGTGACAACTTCGGCTACGTCGTCGAGTATTCGCGCTAGCCCTCGCGTTTCCACCGCGATCCGCGCGTTCTCGGACGCGCGGATCGCTCTGTTGGCTTGGAGTCTGGCCCGAGAATCAGTGCGAAACCAGAGCCTCTTCGATCGATCGAAAGTCAACGAGTTCGAAGGCAGGCCAAGCTTCACCAACCCGACGATCCTCTACTTGATGAAAACCATCTGGAACCCGGTACGTACCCTGAATTCGGTTCCCCGCGCTGTCGATGTGCCAGCTCGGGGCCCCGGTCTTGATCTTGCCAGGCCACTGAAAGTGGACACCCAGCAGAACTCGACTTGCTGTCCGCGCTTCGAGCTCCATCTTGATCTGCGGATTCTCGCCGACCTCGCGCCCAAGCGGTTCGAGCCCTTTGTACCACGATCCCCTGGTAATCCTACCGGGCCGATACACGTAATCGTCGATCAGCAGCCCCTCCCTCGGTTGTACGGCGAACGCTACCGGGACGTAACGAACACTCGGTGTTTTGGCGACCCGGGGCGCTCGATTGTCAATACTGGCCCAGCCGTACAACCCCGTAAACACCAGCCTCCGGGTCGATGGTAACCATTCACAATCTACAACCGATCCGTCGTGCCAGATGGAGTAGAGCAAACTCCCGTCCAGGCTCCAGATCTGGATAATCGCCTGCGACTGTGTCGCATGGCTGAACACCAGGACCGCTTCATCCCCTCCAGTGTCGAAGATATCGATGAGCCTGACCCACTTCAGCACGAAGTCATCGACGGTGTACCCGCGGTCGTGCGGATCGGGCAATGGCGTGTCCGGCCGGAGCGCCAGTCGCGTCCTGCATTGCTCCAAGTCGCCTTCGACTTCGAAGATGTTCAGTCCCGCGCACAACTCCTCGCCGCCAATCGACCGGTCCACACCGAGCAGTGCCAGCTGAGTGCCACTCGTTGATCGCGATCCTGGAAGTAGCTCCGTAAACACAAACTCGCCGATTCCGCACGTCCACTGCTTTAGCAGAACACCACTGACGGATAGAAGACGGGCTGTCTTGTGGCCCGGCAGGCGATCCATGTCCCCGGGAGCATTGAGCCGGTAGTTCAGCACGTAGTGATTCGAGACCAGTGCCGCGGTCAAGCCGCTGCCAACTCCCAGAGCAACCGCGGCGACGATTGTTGCCGCGATCGGGTTACGCGTGACCCAGGCGACGAACCGGCTCCATATTGTAGGGCCGCGAGCCATCACGACACCGCCGGACAGGTAGGCCCGAGTGTCGTTCGCCAGTTCCAGAACCGAGGCGTAGCGGCCGTCTCGTCTCTTGGAAATCGCCTTGAGTACGATCGCCTCGAGGTTTCGATCGACGTTTCTCGTCAGGGAACTCGGTGGTGGCGGCACGACTTCGGAGATGATTCGCACCGCGGTTGGAACCGATGCCTTCGAGAGGTCGTGGGGCGGCCGGCCGCAGAGCAGCTGATACAAGACCACGCCGAGCGAGTAAACATCGGTGCGCACGTCCAGGTCGCGCGAGTCAGCGGCACACTGCTCCGGGCTCATGTATTGGAGCGTACCTACCAGGGCGCCGGCACTGGTCTGCATGGTCGCAAGAGTGACGTCGCCGTCGGTAGCTCGTGCTACGCCGAAGTCGATCACCCGGGCGCGTCCTTGACCATCGACCAGGAGATTCGCCGGTTTCAGGTCGCGGTGAATGATGCCACGCTGGTGTCCATAGTGGACCGCATCGCAGATCTGAAGAAACAGCTCAAGCCGCCCGCGGAGACGAAGCTGGTGTTTCTGGCAGTACGACGTGATGTGATTCGCATCTTTCACGTACTCCATCGCGTAGTATGGTCGACCGCCGTGCTCGCCAACGGCGAAGACCGTAGCGATTCCCGGGTGATCCATGCGAGCCAGAAAGTCCGCCTCGTACTCGAATCGCCGGCGAATGGCCGATGAAATCAACCCGGAGTGCACGAGCTTTAGCGCCACTTCGCGCTGCGGACGGTCCTGCTTCGCCAGGAAGACCTGCCCCATCCCACCCTCGCTGACAAGTCGCACAATGGAGAACTCACCGATTCGCTGGCCAATCATGGACTGCGGAGGCGCCCCTTCGAGGTCGTAGGCCGGCGGCGGTTGCGGGGGAATCAACAGGTTCGGCTGGGCGTGTCGCAGAAGCGACTCCACCTCCTGCCGAAGTGCGGCATCCTGCCCGCATTCCCTCTCGAGAATGTCGCTCCGCTCGTCCGCCCTGGCGGCACGGATCCGGTCGAAGAGTGACCATAGACGTTCCCATTGGCCGGCCCGCGTCATCGCTTGTCGCTCAGTTCACGTTGTAGCCACGTCCGGCCGTGCGCCCAGATCTGATCCACGGTCCTCGGAGCGATGCCGAGCGCCTCTCCGATCTGTTCGCGGGTCAATCCACCGAAGAATCGCAGCTCGACCACTTCAGCCATCCGCGTGTCGAGCGACGCAAGCCGGCCCAGCGCCTCATCCAGATCCAGCAGCAATTCGGGGTCACACTCATCTTGTTGCGTTTCCGCCGTATCAGCGACGCCGAGCGGGACACGTCCGCGCCCGCCGCCTCGCTTCAGTCGGTTGCGCGCCCGTGCGTCGTCGATGCGAATCCGACGCATGGCCTTCGCGGCCGCCGCGAAGAAATGGCAGCGGTTCTTGAAGTCAACGGCTGTCGCGCCGATCAGGCGCAGGTACGCCTCGTTTACCAGCGCTGTCGGCTGGAGGGTCCGAGGTGACTCGGTCGCCATCTGACGCTGCGCCATCGCTCTGAGCTCGCCGTAGACGGTTTCCCAGAGCTCAGTGTGTGCGGCAGCATCTCCGTTGCAGCTGGCGGCCAGGAGTTGTGTGATTGGCTCGTTCGATGACACCGGAACTGCTCGTTACTGCTTGCAGTCCTTAATGCTACACGGTCAGGATCTGAATCCCAAACCAAAGCTTAGGAGTACCCAATGAGCCACTACGTAGAATGCCAGACAGAATTCCGCGACCCGCAGGCCCTCGTCGCCGCCCTGATCGAGGGCGGCTTCGCGGCCGAGCAGGTCGAAATCCAGGCCGAGGTCCAGCCGCTGTACGGCTACCAGGGCGACCGGCGTGCCCAGCAGGCCCACATCATCGTGCGTCGCCAGCACGTCGGCCAGGCCGCCAACGACGTCGGCTGGGAGCGGCAGCCCGGTGGCACGTACCGTGCCTGGATCTCCGAGTACGACGTCCGGCACCGCATCGACCAGACGATGCAGGACCTGATCAAGCAGACCTACGCCTACTGCGCGATCGAGCGTCAGCAGCGGGCCCGCGGGCGAAAGGTGACGCGGACGCGGCTGCCCAGCAGCGAGATCGAGCTGGTGGTCGAGGGGTACAGCTTGCCGATCGCTGCCTCCTTCGCGGAGGCAAACCCAGCGCCGACGCGTGACCCAAACGGGGCCGTGGCGCAGCTCGGCGGCCGCGGAATCCGGGCCGCGGGGGTGGCCGTGGGCGACATTTCTCGATTGTAAGGCGGCATTCAAGCCTGCTTCAGCCGCACCGTCCATACTTGCATCGTGCCGGGAACGCCTCGCCGAACCGGGCGGGCGCGTCCGCGGCCGACGACCAAAGGAGTATGACATGAATCGAATGCGATGGTGGACGAAGTACCTGGTGCTCGGTGGCATGACGCTCGCGGGGCCGCTCTCGATGGGGGGCTGCGAACTGAGCTGCAACAGCAACGACGTCGAGGACGTGGTCGACGAGGTCGGGGACGAAATGGAAGACGTCGCCGAGAAACTCAAGGGTGACTGATCCTTCGCGAGTGCTGGGGTGAGATGGTGCACGGGCAAAGGTGGCGTCGTCGTGGGGCAGACCGTTCTCCCCCGCGTCCGCCGCGCCCGTGGCGTTGGAGCGGTGCCCGCGCATGCGCGACACCAGCATCTGTTTAATGGATCCAATCGCGTTGTTGCCGCCGTGAAAGAGTGAAGGAGTGAAAGAGGGAAGAACGTCGCGAAACCGCCCTCTTTCGCTCCTTCACATTTCCACTCTTCACGAGCCCTGGCAGCTCATTTGCATCCGTCAGACACGACGCTAGAGCAGTTCCGCGCCGCGCAGCAGCACGTACATCCCCAGCAGTGCCAGCGGGGCGATCACGCAATGCACGAGAAGGCCGGCGGCGGAGCGCGATGTTGCGATCGTGCCTTCCAGTTGACTCGACAGCAGCACGTTCCTCTTCGGCCGACGCGGGTCGTACAGCACCGTCACCTCGTCGGGCCCCCGGGATCGTTGGCCGGGACTGTAGCGGCGGGCGCGGTAGGAGGCACCCTGCACGGAGAACTGGTGCCGGGTTGTCATCGAGGGGACCTGCTCGTCTTCGTGTCGAGTCTGATGCGCGGCCTCGCCACGCCGGGCCGTCGCGGCCACGCCGTGCCGCAGCAGCCACGCGACATGAACCCCGTGGCGGTACATCCCGAGCAGGCCGAGCACCAGCAGTAGCACCACGCCCAGCGGAATCGCGCTGTGCCACCAGGTCAGTTCCGACGGCCGGGCGCCGACGATCGCGCCGCGGTCCGGCCGATCAGCCGACACGACGATCGGCACCTCTTCGCCTTCGCTGTACTTCCGGCCGCGGGTGAAACTGCCGCTCTGGTACGACCGGCCCGCGAACTCGTAGTCGATCAGGTACTGGTAGACCGGGACGCTCAACTCGCGCGAGTCGAGCTTGCGGACGTCGGTCACCCGGCCGGTGACGGTCTGCTCGTCGTCCTGCGAGCGGAAGAGCCGAGCCCAGGATGCCGGGCCGTCCATGATCACGAAGATGAAGACGAATCCGACCAGGAAGAACCAGGCGATCTGCGAGCCGAGCGGCCCGGCCATCACGGCCAGGCGCGCGGCGAACGGCACAGCGCGCGGCGGGGGGCGTGCGATCAGTTCGGCGGCCGGCCCCGGTTGCGCTTCGTCGTCGTCGTCGGGCGTGTTCGGCATGACCAGCGCGGCCAGCAGCAGGCCCGAGAAGACCAGTCCGACCGTCAGGAACGGGAAGGCCAGCAGGAACATGCGGCGGGGCGCGTCGGCGCCGCGGTCCCGGCGGAAGACGGCCTGGCCGGGGTCGTCCGGGTTGACGAAGCAGACGGCCTCCGCGCCCGGCGGAAAGGACGCGTGGATCGACTCCTCGAAGACGTCATCGTCACCGAAACGGCCGACGATCGTATCGAGTTGATCGCCGCGGTACGCCTGCCCGTCGACGGTGTAGCGAAACACCAGGTCGAGCATGCGGCCGTCGTCAGTCGAGCGAAACTCGCAGACCTCGATCACGCAGGGTGTCTCGCGCCAGGTGCTTGCCGCGGCCCGGGTCGCGGACGAGTGCTGCCGCATCGCCAGCAGACCGAGGCCGACGGCGAGCGGAACCAGCGCGAAGATCAGCATGCCCAGCAGGGCCCCGACCGCGCCGTGGCCGGACCGGGTCGCAGACGTTCTGTTCGGATCGCGGGATTGCATGCTTCGCATGATAGGCGTTTCGCGGCCGGCCGCGGCGCGGTTCCCGACGGGCGCGGACGCGGCGGGTTGTTATGATCACCAGCCAGGAGCGTCGCCGTGCAGCAGATCGAAACGCAACTCTTGCTGAGCGCCAGTGACCTGGCCGGTTTCCTGGCGTGTCGTCACCTCGCCAGCCTCGACCAGCGGGCCGCCCTCGGGCAGATCGAGCGGCCGGCGCGGTACGGTCCCCGCCTGCAGGGGCTGATCGAGCGCGGGTTGCAGCACGAGCGGGAGTACGTCGCTGACCTGCGGGCCCGCGGGCTGCAGGTGGTCGAACTGAACCAGGAGTACAAGCGACCTGACCCGGACGAAACGCTGGGCATCATGCGCAGCGGTGCCGATGCGATCGTGCAGGCCGGGCTGGCGTCCGGGCGCTGGCAGGGACTGGCCGACGTGCTGCTGCGGGTTCCGCGACGCAGCACGCTCGGCGACTGGTCCTACGAGGTGGTCGATACCAAGCTGGCCCAGGAGACGCGGGCCGGGACCGTGCTGCAGTTGAGCCTGTACAGCGACCTGCTGGCCGGACTGCAGGGGGTCGTGCCGCGCGAGATGCACGTCATCAAGCCCGGCGATCCGTTCGCCCGCGAGTCGTTCCGCGTCGCCGACTTCCAGGCCTACTACCGCCTGGTCGCCGGCCAGTTGGTGGCCGCGGTCGAGGGCGGGCCGGCGGACGACACGTATCCGTACCCGGTCGACCACTGCCAGGTGTGCCGCTGGTGGCGCGACTGCACGGACCGGCGTCACGCGGATGATCATCTCAGCCTGATCGCCGGCGTCCGCACGTTGCAGGTGCAGGAACTGGAGCGTCGCGGGATTGTCACGCTCGAACAGTTCGCGACCCGAACGGCGCCGCTCGATGCGCCACCGGCCCGCGGAAGCATCGAGAGCTACGAGGCCGCCCACGACCAGGCGCGGGTGCAGCTTGAGGGTCGCCGCCGCGGCGCGCCGTTCTGGAAGTTCCTGCCGGTCGAGCCCGGGCGCGGCTTCTGCCGCCTGCCGGCTCCGTCGGCGGGTGACATCTTCCTGGACTTCGAGGGGGATCCGCACGTTCCCGGCGGCGGGCTCGAATACCTGACCGGGTACGCCTGGGTCGATGACGGGCAGCAGCGCTACCAGGCCTCCTGGGCCACCGGTCCGCTTGAGGAACGGGCCGCCTACGAGACGTTCATCGACTTCGTGCGGGCGCGGCTGCGGACCTTCCCGGATCTGCACGTCTATCACTACGCGCCGTACGAGCCGACGGCACTGAAGCGGTTGATGGGACGCTACGCCAGTCGCGAAGGCGAGATGGACGAACTGCTGCGGAGCGAGCGACTGGTGGATCTGCACCGGGTCGCGCGGCAGGCGCTGCGGGCCAGCGTCGAACGTTACTCGCTGAAGGATCTCGAAGTGTTCGCCGGCTTCACCCGCGGGCAGGACCTGCGGGAGGCCTCCGCGTCGATGCGCCGGGTGGAGCACGCGCTCGAGTTCGGCCGACCTGACGCGCTGGATCCCGAGGATCGCGAGCGCGTCACGGCCTACAACCGCGACGACTGCCTGGCGACCAGGGCGCTGCGCGACTGGCTCGAACGCCAGCGAAGCGCCTGCCAGCAGGCGCGCGGTGACGCGATCCCGCGTCCGGACATCCCGGACGGTCAGGCTTCGGACGCCGTCGCCGAGCGGGCCGAGGACGTCCAGCGAGTCTACGCGCGGCTGGTGGCCGACCTGCCGCCGGACCCGGAGGTCCGGTCCCCGGCCGAGCGTGGCCGCTGGCTGCTGGCGCACCTGCTGGAGTACTTCCGCCGCGAGGACCGATGTGCCTGGTGGGAGTTCTTCCGCCTGTGCGAACTCGATGACGATGCCCTGCTGGAGGAACGCAAGGGTATCAGCGGGCTGGTCTTCGAGGCGCGCGACGGTGGCCGCGACACCTACCCGATCCATCGCTACCGCTTTCCGCCGCAGGAGATCAGCCTGGACGTCGGCGACGGGCTGTATGAATCGGCCGACCTGCGGATCGGTGCCATCAGCCGTATCGATCCCGTGGCCGGCCTGGTCTGGATCAAGAAGTCCCGGGCCGCGGCGGGCACGCATCCGTCGCGCGTCGTGGTCAACGAACGTGTCGCCCCCGGTCCGCTGCCCGAGGCGCTGCTGTGCGTCGCGGATGACATCGCCGAACGCGGAATGGAGGCGACCCGTTATGCCGCGGCCCGCGACCTGCTGCTGCAGCGCCCGCCGCGCGGTGCTGCCGGAGGTGTCGGCGCGGCGTTGCGCCGGCCGGACGAGCAGCCACTCGCGGCCGCGGAGCGCATCGCGCTGGGCCTGGACGGCGGCGTTCTGGCGGTGCAGGGGCCGCCCGGATCCGGCAAGACCTTTGTCGGCGCGGGTACCATTGTGCGTCTCGTGCGTGCGGGCAGGCGGGTCGGCGTCACGGCCGTCAGTCACAAGGCCATTCTGCATTTGCTTCGCAAGGTTCGCGAAGCGGCCCGCGAGGTCGAGGTCCCGTTGACGGTTCGGCACAAGCACGGCAGGCACGCGACAGACGAGGACGAAATCAGCGGTCCGATGACGTCCGAGGAGATCGAGTCGCTCCTGGCCCGGGGTGGCGTCGTCGGGGCGACCGTCTGGCAATGGGCGCGGGCGGAGGCCGAAGCCACGCTCGACTACCTGTTCGTCGACGAGGCCGGGCAGATGTCGCTGGCGATGGTGCTGGCCGCCAGTCGGGCGACGCGCAACCTGGTGCTGCTCGGTGATCCGCAACAACTGGAACAGCCGCAGCGCGGGGCGCACCCCGAGGGGGCCGAGGTGGCCGCACTGCAGCACCTGCTGGCCGGCCGGGCCGTGATGCCCGCGGACCGGGGCCTGTTCCTGGATCAGACCTGGCGGCTGAGTCCGGACATCTGCCTGTACACCTCGGAGTTGTTCTACGAAGGCTGCCTGCACGCCGCCCCGGATCGGCAGTTGCAGGAGATTGTCGGGCCGAGCCCGTTCGCCGGCAGCGGCCTGTACCATGTTCCGGCCGCGCACGTCGGCAACCAGAACCCGGCCCCGGAGGAGGTCGAGATCGTCGGTCGCCTGGTCGAGCATCTGGCCGGCGGCGACCTGGCGTGGATCGATCCGGCGCGGGTTCGCCGTCCGCTGGGCCTGGACGACATCCTGATCGTCGCGCCGTACAACGCCCAGGTGCGGGCGCTGACGGCCCGGCTTCCCGACGCGCGGATCGGAACGGTCGATCGCTTCCAGGGACTGGAGGCGGCCGTCGTGATCTACTCGATGACGAGTTCGTCGGCCGAGGATGCGCCGCGCGGTCTCGGGTTCCTGTACGACCGGCATCGGCTGAACGTGGCGACGAGCCGGGCCCGCTGCGCGGTGATCCTGGTGGCGACCGATCGGCTGTTCGCGCCGGAGTGTCGCGCGCCCGAGCAGATGCGCCTGGCCAACGCGCTTTGTCGGTACCGCGAGATGGCCACGAGGGTCGCCGACTTCTGACCGGCGGGCTACAGGTCGGAGATGCTGGCGGCCGCCAGCCAGGCGCGCAGTCGGGTCGGGTTGGACAGGTGCTGGTCGTTCTTCTGGAAGTACTGTTCGATGGCCTTCCAGTTCGGCAGGATGATGACGATGTCACGCGACTCGGCCCGGTCCTCCCGCGAGTGCAGAATCGTCAGCATGCCGCTTTCGACATAGGCCTCGCGGTCGGTGTCCTTGTCGCCGATTCCGATCAGCAGTCCCGGCCAGGCCTTCTTCAGCCGCGCGAGCAGGGTCCGCTTCATCCCGGCCCGATCGACCAGGTCGCTGAGTGTCGGCGTGGTGAAGACCGGTCCGCGCGGGTAGCCGGACTTGCGCAGCCAGCGGCGGGTCTTCTCGGCCGTCATCCTCGGCCGCGCGGTGACATAGGCGATCTGGTAGGTCTCAGCCAGTTTGCGCAGGGCGCGGACGGAGTGGCGGATCGGCTCGGAGCCGTCGTCGTCCGGGTCGAGCAGCAGGTCGTCGAAGTCCGTGTCCGAGATGGTCCCGTCGATGTCCACCACGATCGTGGTCCGGTCCGCACGCCACGAGAACATCCGGGCCGTCGCCTCCAGGCGTGGCCGCCAGCGGACGGTCGCGGCCGAGATGTCGGTGCCGGTCGCGTCGGCGGGGGGATGGATCAGCCACTGGCAGTAGCCTTCGTCGTTGGTGCGGCTGCGGGCGAAGCGGCGACCGTCGGCCAGCAGTTCGATCTGCACATCCTCGACGCCGTTGCGCACGCCGAGCGGTCCGATGCGTTCGAGGAAGACGCGGACGAAGGCCGGGTGTTCGGGGACGATGACGACATCGTCGATGTCGAGCACGGCCTGCGAACAGCCGGCGCTGGTCAGCAACGTCAGGCAGGCCAGCAGACGGCGAGCGCAGCGTAACGTGGTCGCCTGGTACACCGCTTCACTCCTTTGTTGCTGACCCGGGCCGGTCGGACCTGGTCTCAGGGTCCCGTTGCGGGCTGCGAGGTGACGTTGAAGGCTGACAGGCACGGCCCGAGGTAGAGCAGGTTGCCCACCAGTTCGGGCGCGGCGCCCGGGCGGAACCGGTATGGCTGGGCGAACCGGTGACAGTCGCCGGTGACGCGTTCGCACCCTTCGAGGATCACGGCCGGCGACTGCTGGTCGTCGCGGGTGACGGATCCGTGGTGGGCGATGACATAGCTGCTGTGGGCGTGCCGGGCCATGTCGCGGCGGGCGGTCGCCAGCACGATCTGAATGTCGCCGCCGCTGTAGCGCCGCAACTCGTCGGCCTGCTGGTCACCGCTGGTGTCGTACAGCGCGAACGGGATGAACGGCTCGGGCCCGACGGATCGGAATGCCAGGTCCCGGCCGTGCTCCAGCCGCGCCCAGAGCTCCTCGGAGATCGCGACTTCGGTTGAATCCCCGGCCGGTGGTTCGGCCTCGAGCGGAACGGGCGGGATGATCCGGGTATCGGGCGGTGGCGGTGCCGGCTGTGGTGCGCCGGGCGGCGCGAGCGCGGCCTCGGACGTCGTGGCGGTCTGGCCGGCCGGCCGTTCACAGGCGGCCAACAGCAGTCCCGGCAGCAGGGCCAGGCCGACGGCGCGTAGGGTTGGGCTGGCCATGGGGGAGATTATCGCCGAACCGCGCGGGGCTGACAACGGAGTCCCGGCCGGTGCGCGCGGTGCGTCGCGTGGTGGAAGAGGGCGTGTGATCGGGGCCCGACGCGCGGCCGTGGTGGTATCAGGCTTCGACGGCGGCGGCGAGGTGCACCAGGTCGGGCAGCGAGCCGGCCTGGGTCTTTTCCATGATGTGTGCGCGGTGGACCTGGACGGTCTTGTGGCTGAGTCCCAGGTCGGCGGCGATCTGCTTGACGCTCTGCCCGCGGACGAGCATTTCCATGACCTCGTGTTCGCGCGGGGTCAGGTTGGAGAGTCGCGCGGCGACGCGCTTGCGGGTGCTTTCCCGTTGTCGCAGTTCGGCGTCGCGGTCGAGCGCTTCCTGGATCCGGTCCAGGAGAGGCTGGGCCCGGAAGGGTTTCTCGATGAAGTCGAGGGCGCCGCGTTTGACGGCGTTGACCGCCATCGGCACGTCGCCATGTCCGGTAACAATGATGACCGGCAGGGTGACGCCGTCTTCGAGCAGTTTCTCCTGGAGTTCGAGCCCGCTCATGCCCGGCATGCGGACATCGACCACCAGGCATCCCGGACGGTCCGGCTGATAGGCATCGAGGAAGGCCCGGGCGGAATCGAACGTCTCGACCGATAAATTGACCGACTCCAGCAGGCGCGACATGGATTGCCGCATGGCCGGATCGTCATCGACAACAAAGACAGTCGGGGCGCTCATCGGACGGTACTCCCTCTCCTCATTTGAACTTGAACGCACCAGTCTAGCTGGAACCCCACCCCGTTGCGACCGGGATCGGTTGCGTCGTGAAAATATGTTCAAACTGTAGCCAGCGTCGCCCCGCCGTCCCCGTGGACGGGCAGGCGACGCGCCGCCGACCGCCGACCGGCGATCGCGCCATCGCGAGAGGTCATTTCATCCTATCGGCGAATTGTCGCGGCCCGCTCTTCCAGGCGCGGCAATTGTCCGCGCAGCACCTCGGCCTGGGGGGAGGTCGGGTACTGGTCGATCAGTTCGCGGGCGATCCGCAGGCCTTCTTCGAAGCGCTGGGCCTTGATCAACTCGCGAATCTCGTTTTCCATCCGCTGCCGTTCCTTGATCTGGGCGTTCTCGCGGAGCGTCGGCAACTGCATCCGCAGCGCCTGCGCCTCGGGCGACTGCGGGAAGCGCTTGATCAGGCTGGCGGCCGCTTCGAGGGCGACATCCCATTCGCGGTTGTTGGCGCCTTCCTGGGCCTGGACCATCAGCTTGGCCCGCTGTTCGGACTCGGCCCGGTTGCGTTCGACCCGCAGGCGCTGTGCGAGCGTGATGCACTTGACGCTGTCGGGGTGCCGTTCGAGCAGCTCCTTCAGGACTTCGTCGACCCGGTCCCAGGCGCCCAGCGAGGTCAGGTCGCGGATCTGTCGCTCGGCCGCCTCGATGTCGTGCTGTTCGACCTGTTCGCGCATCCGTTCGATCTGCGTTTCGAGTTCGTCCCATTCGCGGAAGGTCGGGAAGCGTTCGCGGGCGACCAGGACGCGATTGCGGGCCTCGATCCAGTTGTGTTCACGCAGGAAAGCCGGCACCTCGCGCTGCAGGACTTCGAGCATCGCCTTGCCTTGCGCCTGCAGACGCATCGCCCGCTGCTCGGAAGTCAGCAGCGAGATGTCGCGCACCTCGCGCAGCAGCAGGATCATCTCATTCAGCGTGGCCTGCGATTCGGTCGGGTCGTCGTCGGCCGGACGCCAGACCGAGGTGGGCTGCCCCGAGCGGGCCGCGACCGTTTCGTTGACGTACTGCAGGTCGAGCATGCGGCGGATGACTTCGGCGAGGCCCCAGAGGAACACGCCTCCGGCTGACCAGGCCAGCATCGTGGCGATTACGGTGGCGATTTCCGAGGCGCTCGGGGACTGGTCGGCGGCCTCACGGACGGCTTCGGCCGTCAACGGCACGTCGGGCTGGTACATCTCGATCAGGGTCATCAGGCCCCACGCGACGGCGGAGACCAGCACGATCCAGCCGAGTAGATCGAGCAGGGTCACGACCCGTTCGGTTCGTCCGTCCGCCGCCCCGGTCTGGTCAAGTTCGACGTAATCGGCCATCTGGCACCCCGTCCTAGGTTCGCTCCGGTCCGTCCGAGATTCTTCTGCTATTCCTGTCGGCAGAAATGACTCGCGTCCGCAGAGACGCTTCTATCGGACTCTTCTGCTTTTCATTCTATCGGCGTTCACGGCTGAGAAACAACGCCCCGGCCCGTTCGGAACCGGAACTGCTCGAAACCGGCGGCGAGCGGACCCGGCGCGCCCGGTGCCCGGACGGGCGTTGTGGCGGGCTGACCGGCTCAGGTGGCCCTGGTCGGCGTCTTTCGGGTGCGGTGCCGTGTGACGCGCCGCTGGTAGGCGGCCGGGGCGGCGTCGTTCTGCCGGCGGCGCGGGCTGAACCGCCGGTCGTTCGGCAGTTTCGGCAGGGCGGCGGATGCGGCGCAACGGTGCAGTTCCTGCGCGACCTCGTCGACCTCGTAGCGGTGCCCGCAACGGGCGGCGAGCGAACCGGCGATGACTTCCATCGCAATCGTGTTGGCCACCAGGTTCTCGAGGCTGACCTTCGTTTCGCGGTAGATCTGCAGCAGCATGTCCGTGTGCAGGGCCGGCCAGCCGTCCTCGTCCGGCGCCAGCGTGCTCTCGTCGCGCACTTCGGACAGTCGTTTGCGCGTGCGGCGGACGTACTCGTCGGACAGGTCGAAGCCCAGGTAGCGGCGTCCGAGGCGCTTGGCGACCGCGGCGGTCGTGCCGCTGCCGACGAACGGATCGAGCACGAGTTCGCCCGGGCGGGAACTGGCGAGAATCACGCGGGTCAGCAGTGCCTCGGGCATCTGGCAGCCGTGATAGCCGTCGCGTTCCTTGAACGTTCCGCAGACGCGCGGGAACTCGTCCCAGACATCGTCCGGCAGGCGTCCCTTCGGATTGGCCCGCTTGTCCTGGTACTCGGTGTGGCGGGCGCTCGGAAACCGCAGCAGGTCGGCATTGAAGACCGCCTGGTCCGGGGCCTTGACGAAATACAGGATGTGCGTGTGCGCCCGCGTGAACTTGGCTTTCATGTTCTGGCCGAAGTTGTAGTGCCAGATGATCCAGTTCCGCAGCGTCAGGCCGAGCGCCTTGCCGGCCAGGCACAGTTCGGCCGCGAAGTCGTCGCCGATCGCGAGGTAGAACGACCCGCTCGGGCGCAGGGCCCGCTGACAGCCGGCCATCCACGTGCGGCACCACTCGACGAATTCCTCGTTCGGGCGGTCGTCGTGGTACTGGTCGTAGACATACCCGATGTTGTAGGGCGGATCCGCGAAGACCAGGTCCACGGAGTCCTCCGCGCACCGGTCCAGCAGTTCGACAGCATCACCACAATATATTGTGTCGGGTTTCATCGGTGGTCGCCTTTCTGGTGGATCCCGCGAGAGACATTCTGCGGGTTGGGGGCCGGCTGCGTCAAGAAGAACCCGGGCCGGGGCGATTAGCACCCTCTGCCCGGGCAGCTATGATGCCCAGCTTGCAGGCACGTCCTCTTGAAAAGGAGACCGAGGTGAAGCAGAGACTCTGGCTCGCGCTGGCGGTGACCGCCTGCGCAACGGCCGGCGGGCTGGCGCAGGAGCGGACCGTCGCGCTGATGAACGCCCACCTGATTCCGATCGACGGCCCCGAAATCGAGCGTGGCACCCTGGTTATGCAGGGTGGCAAGATCGTCGCCGTCGGCGCGGACGTGCTGATTCCGGCCGGCGCCACGGCGATCGACCTGAACGGCAAGGTGCTGATGCCCGGCCTGGTCGACACGCACAACCACATCGGCGGCGTCAGCGGCGGCGACGGGTCGGCCCCGATCCAGCCCGAGTGCCGGGTGTGGGATTCGATCAACGTCCGCACCGGGGCGTTTCGCCGGGCGCTGGCGGGCGGGCTGACGACCCTGAACCTGATGCCCGGTTCGGGACACCTGCTGAGCGGGCAGACGATCTACGTCAAGATCCGACCGGCCGAAACGATCGACGACATGATGATCCGCGATGCCGACGGCAACCCGTGCGGCGGGATCAAGATGGCCAACGGGACCAACTCGATCCGCGAGGCGCCGTTCCCGGGGACGCGGGCGAAGTCCGCCGCCCTGGTCCGCCAGAAGTTCATCGAGGCGCAGGAGTACCGCGACAAGATCGCCCGGGCGGGCGGCGACCCCGAGAAGTTGCCGGCCCGCGACCTGGGGCTTGAAGCGCTGGTCGAGGTGCTCGAGGGCAGGCGCGTCGTGCATCATCACACGCACCGCCACGACGACATCGTCACCGTTCTTCGCCTGAGCAAAGAGTTCGGCTTCCGGGTCGTGCTGCATCACGTCAGCGAAGGGTGGAAGGTGGCTGAGCAGATCGCCGCGGCCAAGGCGCCGTGCTCGATCATCCTGGTGGATTCTCCGGGCGGCAAGCTGGAGGCGATTGACCTGCTGTTCAAGACCGGTGGCGTGCTCGAGCGGGCCGGCGTCAACGTCGCATTCCACACGGACGACTGGATTACCGACTCGCGCCTCTTCTTCCGGATGGCCGCGCTCGGCGTCCGGGCCGGCATGTCGCGGGAGGGGGCCCTGCGATCGCTGACGCTGGCGGGCGCCGAGATGCTCGACCTGCAGGACCGCGTCGGTTCGCTGACCGTCGGGAAGGATGCCGATCTGATCGTCCTCGATGGCGATCCGTTCAGCGTCTACACCAAGGTGCTGGAGACCTGGATCGAGGGCGAGAAAGTCTACGACCGCAGCAAGCCCGAAGACTATCTCTACGCCGTCGGCGGCTACGGGGCCGGGCATGACATTGATCCGTACTTCTGCTGCTTCGGGCATGGGGAGTAAACCGATGACGACGCGAAACACCATTACCGTCATCAGCCTGCTCACGCTGCTGGCCGCGCCGCTGGCGGCCCAGGTCGCGATCAAGGGCGGGCGGGTGCACACCGTCTCCGGCGACGTGATCGAGAACGGCGTCGTGGTCATTACCGACGGCCGGATCGTCGCGGTCGGCCCGGCCGACGGGGTGTCGATTCCGGCCGGCCATCGCGTGCTGGAGGGCGCGGTCGTGACGCCCGGCCTGATCGACGCGCACGCGACCGTCGGGCTGACCGGGATCTACAACCAGAAGCAGGACCAGGATCAGCTCGAGAGCAGCGAGCCGATTCAGCCGCAGTTGCAGGCCACCGATGCCTACAACGCCCGCGAGCAACTGGTCGACTGGATCCGCAGTTTCGGCGTGACGACCGTGCACACCGGGCACGCGCCGGGTGAACTGGTCTCGGGCCAGACGGCGATCCTCAAGACCCGCAGCGGGACCGTCGAGGATGCGACGGTCGTCGGCACGGCCGCGATCGCCGTCACGCTGGCCGAATCGGCCCGCAAGGAGGGCGGCAAGAGTCCCGGCAACCGTTCGAAGATGATGGCGATGCTGC
The DNA here is from genome assembly GCA_030428945.1 of Phycisphaerae bacterium. Classification (GTDB taxonomy): domain Bacteria; phylum Planctomycetota; class Phycisphaerae; order UBA1845; family Fen-1342; genus JAUIEC01. Next base: position 218,748 of record JAUIEC010000003.1, read on the forward strand.
GCGAGGCGCTGGTGGCCGCGCGCGACTACGTCGGCAAGCAGGAGCGGGCCGGAGACGATGCCGACAAGCGTCCGGGGCTGAACCTGAAGAACGAGGCGCTGGCCGGGGTGCTGCGGGGCGAGACGCCGCTGCTGATCACCGCCAACCGGGCGATCGACATCGCCAGCGCGCTGCGCCTGGCGAAGGAGTTCGAGGTTCGGTTGTGGCTGGACGGTGCGGCCGAAGCGTACCTGCTGATCGACGAGATCAAGGCGGCCGGCGTGCCGGTGATCGTGCACCCGCTGATGCAGCGCCCCTGGGGCGAGGCCGAGAACCTGAGCTACGAGACGCCCGCCAAGCTGCGTGCGGCCGGCATTCCGATCGCGCTGCAGAGCGGGTTCGAAGGGTACGTGCCGAAGGTGCGGGTCGTGCTGTTCGAAGCGGCGATCGCGGCTGCGAATGGTCTCGGGATGGAAGGCGCGCTGCGGGCGATCACGCTGGACGCGGCGACGCTGCTGGGCATCGAGGAGCGGGTCGGCAGCCTGGAAGTCGGCAAGGACGGTGACGTGGCGATCTACGACGGCGATCCGTTCGAGTACACCAGTCATTGCGTCGGCGTGGTGATCGACGGGCAGGTGGTGTTTGAGGGCAGCCGTTAAGTGCGCGGTGATCTTCGCGGTGTCCGTTCGGCGCGTGTTGGTCCACGGTTGACGTGATTGCCACGCGGTGCGGCATCGACGCCTGGAGCGTCCGCGTCGGGTGCGGGCGCGGACGGCCGCGTCGATGACGCACCCTACAACGCTGGGGCAGTCACCGATTGCACGCGGCGACAACGCCGGGCGGTCACCGATTGCAGCGGTGGCAACGCCGGGGCAGTCCCCCACCCTTCCGCTCGCTCAAGGATCGGGCACCCACGCCTTTTATGAAGAGGATCGGGCACCCACGTGGACGGGCATCCACGTGGACGGACACCCACGTGGATGGGACACCTGCGCGGATGGGTCACCCGCGGCACGCCTCCTTCACGCCTTCATATTTTCACTCTTTCACTCTTTCACTCTTTCACTCTTTCACTTTTTCACTTCATCTGGTCGATGCGGCCGAGTACCACGTCCCAGTTGGGGCGCTTGGTGACGGTGGCCGGGAAGATTTCGACGATCGTGCCGGACTTGTCGACCAGGTAGGTGGTCGCGCGGTCGAGTCGGCCGGTCTCGGCCCGGTTCAGGTCGGCGAGGATTCGGAACGGTGGACCGTCGTCGCCGAAGTACTTCAGGAACTTGCCGTGCGAGGCGAGGTCCTTGTCCTCCTGCGAGATGGCGAAGGCGATCGTGTCACGCCGGGTGAATGCGTCGTACTGCTTCTGCAACTGAACCAGTTGCGTCTTGCAGTACGGTCACCAGAACGCCCGGTAGGTCGTGATGACGATATTCGATTTGCCGATGTAGTCGGCCAGCTTGATCACGCTTCCGTCGGCCTGCGGCAGTTCATAGGCCGGCAGCTTGTCGCCCAGTTGCAGACCCTGGTCCGTGCCCCAGGTGGACGGATTGACGTTCGTTTCGGCGAGGGCGGCGCCGGGTTTGAGCGGCACGCGGTACCGTTGACGCAGGAACCTGACCCGGCTGCCGTCGCTGCAGTAGCCCAGCACGTTGAACGACAGGGCCGCATCGGCAGCCAGCTTGCCCGTCAGTTTGAACGTCAGTTCGTTCCCGCCTTCCGCGAGCATCCGCTCATGCGGCGCCTGCAGGAACCTCTTGCGGGCCTTCGCGTCGGCGCGGGCTTCGACCAGTTCGACGCCGGGTGGCACGTCGACCTGCAGGATCGCACCCGGCAGGCCCGCGTCCGAGACCGACCAGCCCTCGGCCACGGTGAACGTCAGCGGAATCGTGTACTCCCGACCGACCTCGAGCGGATCGGCGGGCATTGCGCCGGCCAGCGTGAACGCCACGGCCGCAACAACCATCGACATGAACGGTACTCCTTGGAATCGTCCGGCCGGCGCAGGGTATCCGAAACCGACCGGGCCTGAGAAGCGAATCCAGGAGTACGAACCAGGGAGTCGTCGATGGCATTCCGTGTTTTTTGTCTTCTGTCGCTGCTCGGGCTGCTGGCGTCGATCGTCTGGGCCAGCCTGGCGGGCGATGTGCTTGCGGGACTGCGTTACGTGGCAGCGGATCGCTGGGGGGTGGTCACGCTGGCGGACCTGGCGGTCGGGCTGTGGTTCGTCGGTGCCTGGATTGCCTGGCGCGAGGGAAGCATCGGGCGGGCGATTCCGTGGTGGCTGGGCCTGGCGCTGCTGGGCAACGTCACGACGCTGGTCTACCTGCTGTGGCGCGGGCTCGGTTCGCGGCAGGCGGTGGCTCAGCAGTCCTGACCGTACGCGGCCAGCACAACCGCCAGGTCTTCCAGCGTAACGCTGCCGTCGCCGTTGGTGTCGCCGTCCTCGGGGGCGGCATTCGCCAGGCCGAAGTTCGCCAGCACGATCGCCAGGTCGCTGAGGTCGACGTCCAGGTCGGAATCGAGATCGCCGACGCAGAGGGACAGCGCGTAGATCCCGATCGTGCGCGTCTCCGGCGGTCGGTTGACGATGGTGGCGGTCACGTCCACCTGGGCGACGAAGTACGGGGTCTGCGTCAGCGTCAGCGGCGGCAGGCCGGGCGTGCGGCCGAGTACCAGTCGGAAGAACGTGAACTGCTGACTGCCGGCGTAGGGTGCTTCGCTGTCGGCCCAGGTAGCGCCGAGTTGCAGGTCGTTCAGCGTCGGGGTGGCGATGACCACGCCGCAGCCCGGGGCGGGGTCGACGTTGGGATAGCAGCCGAGGCTGGTGGCGAAGGTGGTGAACTGAAGTTCGGGCGGGATCTTCGGGCCGCTGGGGGCGACCAGTTGCGTTTCGGCCAGGATGCTGGTCGCGGCGCCCTTGACCGCGACGTCGATGAAACCGTCGCCGGCCCAGGTCAGGAACGGGTCGATCTGGTTGATGCCGAGTTCGAAACTCCAGCGGTCGAACATCGATCCGGCCAGCCGCGATGGCGGTCCGACGGTGATGATCGAGGGGCCGGCGGGGCTGTTCGGATCGTTGGGGTCGTTCGGGTCGAGCGCCGCGAAGGTGGCCGGCAGTTGGCAGACGGCCACGGCGAGCAGGACAACGTGTCGAAGGCGATTCGGCATGGGTTACTCACTGGTCAGCAGCGTCAATTGCCGCTGCCATCGTAGACGTTCTTCCGGGCGATTCCAAAGTGAATACAACTTGATCAGCCGCTGCGCGGTTTCGACCACCCGGGCCCGCGGCGCGCGGGAATCGGCTTGCAGTTGCGCGAACGCGGCCAGCAGCAGCGACTCAGCGTCCGAGAATCGTGCCCGTCGCAGCAGGCATTCGCCCAGAACGCTCTGGGCGGTGGCGATCAGCCAGTGGTCGGCCGGCAGTCCGCCGCGGCGGATGGCGATTCCCTCGCGGAGCAGTTCCTCGGCCTGTGCGGCGCGCTCGCGCTGCATGTCGATCTGTCCGGTGACGATCAGCGTGCGGGCAAGTTCGGGGTGGGTCTCCGGCAGGACGGCGCGGTGTGTCGCCAGCGCCAGGTTCGCCAGTTCCGCCGCTTCGTCCAGGGCGCCGCGCTGCTGCAGCACGAACGCCAGGTTGACCTGCACGCGGGCCAGGTCGGGATGGCGTTCCGGCAGCACGGCCGCCCGGATCGCGAGCGCTTCGCGCAGCAGCGCCTCGGCCTCCTCGCCGCGGCCCTGGTCGATCAGCAGGACGGCCAGGCCGCTGGCCACGCGGGCCAGTTCGGTGTTGTCCCCCGTGCTGTGCGCCTGAAGCGTGGCACGTGCCGCGCGGTACAGGTCTTCGGCTCGATCGATTTCGCCACTTGCGGCGAGCACGCTGGCGTGGTTGTGCTGATCGAGCGCCACGTGCGGGTCGTCCGGGCCGAAGGTCTCCAGGTCCAGTTGCAGGGCGATCGCGGTCCAGGTTTCGGCCGCCGGGACCTCGCCCTGTTCGAGCAGTGCGTTGCCGAGTCGACCGGCGATCTCGGCCAGGTCCGTCGTCGGGAAGTTCGTCAGCCCGCTGGCGAGGTCGTAGGCCTGCTGCAGGTAGCGGGCGGCCGGGCGGTAGCGACCGAGCGCGAAGTATCCGCCGCCGATGGTGGTCAGCAGTTCGGCCCGCAGGGCGGGGTCGACGATTCGTCCGTCGTTGACATCGCGGGCGGCCTGGTCCAGCACGCGGGCCAGTGACGCGTCGCGCCCGGTGCGTTGCCCGGGGTCGAGTTCGAGGAACATGTTCTTCAGGAAACTGCCGACGGCGGTGGCCCGCGCGGCCGCGCGCTGTTCGCGGGCGGCGCTCTGTTCGGCGGCGGTCCGCATGGTTTCGGAGCGCTGGTAGAGCTTGAGGGTCGTCAGGCTGGCGATGGCGAGCAGCAGTCCGAACGCGCCGGCGACGGCGACCTGGCGGCGATGCCGGGCGATCTGCCGCCGCAGCAGGTAGAGGGCCGAGTCACGGCGGGCGGCGATCGGTTCGCCGGTCAGGTAGCGGCGCAGTTCGACGGCCAGTTCGCCGGCCGACTGGTAGCGGCGGGCCGGGTCCTTGTGCAGGCAGGCGAGCGTGATCGTCGCCAGATCCTCGTCGATGGCGGCGTTCAGGTCTCGCGGCGGTGTCGGTTCGGTCTCGGCGATGTTGCGCAGCGCGCTTTGCAGTCCGCTGGTAACGTCGTAGGGGAACTGCCCGGTGAGCGCCTGGAACAGCAGGACGCCGAGGGCGTACACGTCGCTGCGGATGTCGACATCGCTGGCGGGTCCGCGGGCCTGCTCGGGGCTGGCCCAGGGGATCGAGCCGACGAACTGGCCGGTCTGGGTCATCCGGGTCGACTGGTCGAGGTCCCGGGCGAGTCCGAAGTCCAGCACGTGCGGGACGCCCTCGTCGTCGACGAGGATGTTGCCCGGCTTCAGGTCGCGATGCAGGATCCCGCGCAGGTGCGCCGCGTTCACCGCTTCGGAGATCGTGGCCAGCAGTGCGACCCGATCACGCAATGTCAGTTTCGCCCGAACCAGGTGTCCGTCGAGGGGGCGCCCCTGAATGTAGTCCATCACGAAGTAGAACTGCCCGTCGCTGGTGCCCGAGTCGTGAATCGTCACGATGTTCGGGTGCCGCAGGCTGCCGAGCAGGTACACCTCGCGCTGCAGGCGGGCCTGCCCGGAGGCGGCCGCGACGGCATGCGGGGCTGTGCGAACCGTCTTCAGGGCCACGGTTCGTCGGGTCGCGTGCTGGAGGGCCTCGTAGACGACACCCTGTCCGCCGGCGTGGATCACGCGCCGCAGGGTGTAGCCGGGCGGGTTGAAGTCGGGGGTCGGGCCGAGGTCGTCGATCAGGCTGGCGCCGTCGAGCGTCGGATCGGCCTGGGCCGCGGCCCGGGCGCGTTCGACCTGTCGCAGGAAGTTCAGGCGCTGGCCAAGTTCCGGCTGCAGGTCGGGGTGTGCCGCGAGCAGGCTGTCATCGGGGATCGTCTCTCCGCGGAGCCTGCGCCGCCCGACGTCGGTGATCAGGGCGGTGACGCGGGCCTGTCGCGCGGCGTCGCCGCTGCTGCTGTCGCCTGGCAGGTTCATAACGGGACGCCCTCGTGGCCCGGTTCAGGTCAGGTAATCCGAGCGGGAGCCGAGGGCTTCCCGCAGGTGCCGCCGGGCTTTGTAGCACAGGTTGTGCACGGCGCGCTCCGTCCGGTTCATCTTTTTGGCGGCCTCGGCCACGCTGAGTCCGTCGAGGTACACGAGCGTGACGGCCTGGCGCTGGTCGGGGAGGAGCACGGCGATGGCATCGGCGACGGCCGGCGCGATTTCGTCGCGGGCGGCGGCCTGGCTGGGTGTGTCTTCGCAGACCGCGATCACGTTCAGCAGGACGGTGATGGATTCGCTCAGGCCGGGTTGGCGGACCTGGACGCGCCGGCCGCCGCGTTTGGCTGCCCGGCGGTTGCGGATCGCGTTCCGCAGGCGGTTGGCGGCGATCGTCTGGACCCAGCGCAGCAGGGCGGCGTCCCCGTCGGGCCGGAAGTCACCGATTCGGCGGAAGACTTCGACGTGGGTTTCCTGGACGAGGTCTTCGGCGGCGATGGTTGCCTGCAGGTCGGCCGGGATGCGGCGGGCGAGGTATCCGCGCAGGGTCGCGTAGGTTTCGGTGAGCAGGGCGGTCAGGGCGGCCTGGTCGCCAGCGGCGGCGGCGGCGATCAGTTGATGCTGCGGACTGGATTCCATCGGGGCGGCACTCCGGATTCGGCGATTCTAGCGGGTGCGCCGCGATTTCCCGAATTTCCGGAGCGCGCCGTGGGCGGTTGCTGCTGAATCCCGGACAGGGACGGACGGCCCGCCGCGGTTGGCGGGTGGCGGTTCCCGGCGATCAGGAGACGGCAGTGATGCGAATTCGACTTGGGAGTGTGCTGGCGGTGGTCATCGCGAGCGGTACGGCTGCGCCGGTCTGGGCGCAGTGTGCGCTGCAGGACTTCGAGAGTTACGCGGATGGGACCCTGGTGGGGGCGACCATTCCGGGGCTGACATTCGAGTCCTACGACGTCACCGGGACCTGCAGTTCGTTTCCCGAGATCATGGAGATCGGCGGCAACAACGTGGTCGGGACCGGGTTCGATTCGGATCCGCTCTGCTTCAGCAATCCCCAGGATCTGTATGTCAGCTTCGATGCGGGACAGGAGAGTGTCACCCTGTCGGTCGGGGCGGCCACTTCGGGTTCGGTTGGTCTGACGGTCCGGGCGTACTCGACCGCGTTCGGGTTTGCGGGCGAGCAGGACAGCGTTTCGCTGACGCTGACGAGCGGGACGGCGCTGCAGTCGGTCACGCTGGTCCGCAACACGGCCGACATCGTGCGTGTCCGGGTGACGGCGGGCGTGTCGGCCAGCGAGATCGTCGATGACATCTCGTTCGTGGACGGGACGGCGCCGACGGCGGTGATTTCCGCGCCGGGGCTGATGAGTTGCGCCTGTGACCTGGTCAGTGTGGCCGGGCTGGCGTGCGATCCGGAGGGGACCTACAGCAGCGACCAGCTCGAGTACGTGCGGATTGATCCGCCCGATGACAACACCTGGAAGCTGATTGGAAGTGCGGCCGCGCCGCTGTGTTCGACCGGCACGCTGTACAACTGGGACACGACCGGTCCGGCGATCACGGAGGGGCTGTACCGCCTGCGGCTGCGGGTGTTCAACGACTGCGGCGGCCAGTCGGACGACTACGGGACGGTCTACGTCGACAAGGACTTTGACACGATCAGCGTTCGCACGCCGGTGGCCGGGGGTGTTTACGGCGGGACGGTCTGCTTCGATGGATCGATCGGTGACGCCCGCTGTTTCCAGGACTACCAGGTCGAGGCTTCGCCGGCCGGGGTGGGCAGCTACGGTCCGGTTGATCCGGCCAGTCCGGTCTATACGACGTCGGTGAGCAGTGATCCGTTCGCTTACTGGGACACGGTGGCGGCCGGGGTTCCGGACGGCGACTACGACGTGCGGATTACGGGCAACACGCACTGTCGGACGCGGGTTGAGCCGCCGATGCGGATCACGATCGACAACAAGCCGGCGGTGGCGGTGATCGACAGTCCGGTGATGTGTTCGCAGGAGGACGGGTTGATCGAGTTTTACGGCACGGCGTCGGACGCGCACTTCACGAGCTATCGGCTGGAGTTGTTCGGCGGGCCGTATCGGCAGTGGACGACGTTCTGGACGAGCGGGACGGCGGTGGAGGGTGGTTTCCTTGGAGCGCTGGATCCGCAGGAGTTCAACCTGTCGCCGTGCTGTTACGCGGTTCGGCTGCGTGTTTCGACCAGCGTGCAGATGGGGTGCAACCTGGGTACGCAGGTTTCGGCGGATCACGTGACGGTGCGGGTGGGCAGCGGCGGAGGTGCGTGTGCCGAGGACATTGACGGCGACGGTGCGGTCGGGCTGAGTGACCTGGCGATGGTGCTGGCGGCGTTCGGGATCAGTTGTCCGTAGTGTCCGAACGGAGGGCGGGGCACGGGGCGAAGGGCTCGCCGGTTCGGGGCCGGCGGGTCCTTCTTGTCACTTTCGGGGGGTGCCTGGGAGCGGTTTTGTGGATTATCGGGCGCAGGAACGAAACTGTTTCCGAGAAAAACTCAAAAAGGGCTCCAATGGGCTTGGAGGGCGGGTGGCGGATTTGCTATTCTCGGCGTTGGGTAAATAACTCGTTAAGTTTCCTGGAGGAGGAATTACCAATGCGACGTTTCTGTGCACTGCTGTGCGTCGGGATGGCGACCTGTTCGATGGCCGCTGCCACGACGGTCACCGTTGGCGACTCGACCTCGCCGTGGCTCGGTTTCATGAACGTATCGAACCTGCCGGCGCCGCAGGGCGACGGTGCCTTCCAGTTCGGCTCGGGCTGGGGCGTTCCGGACCTGGTCACGACCTTCGATGATGGCGCCAACACGCTGACGCTGTCGCCGAACACGGTCAACGATCCTGATCCGTACTGGTACATCGGTGGCGGTGGCCCCGGCCAGCCCGGCAACAAGATCATGGAAGCCAACCTGTACATCGAAGAAACCGATGTCCTGAACGGCCAGACCGTTACGTTCGAAGGCAACATCCTTTCGGACACCATGCCGATTCACGAGACGGTCATCTTCATCAAGGACTTCGCGCCGGACTACTCGTCCTTCAACGTGACCGAGATCGTCGCGACCCCGGGTCCGTTCAGCATTTCGCTGGCGACCGATCCCGGCCTGGGCCGGCACGTGCAGTACGGCTTCGCGACCACCGGTGTCAACGTCTGGGAGACCGACGTTGCTCCGTTCGGTACGGTCGTAATCGGCACCGTGCCGGAGCCGACCAGCCTGGCCCTGCTGGGTCTGGCCGGCCTCGTCTGCCTGCGTCGCCGCTAGGCAACCTCGCAGTCGGCACACATGACAAACGGAGGGCCGTCGGGTGCAAGCTCGGCGGCCCTCTTCTTTTCGTGACGACCTCGCCCGCGCCCGTACCTATCCTGACTGCGAAGTGTTGCCGGCTGTGCGATTCCGTTATCGTGCGGTCGATGCATGCCGACAGTGATTACCAGAAGTGTCCGGCCTGTCTGGCCAGCGTTCGAGGCGGCGAGTACTGCAGCAACTGCGGTGGCCGGCTGGAGGCGGGTGCGGCCGGGGCGCGTCCGGTGCGTGTGGTTGGCGAGAGCATCTGGGCGCTGCTGGGCAAGCTTCTGCTGGGCGGGCTGCTGGTGATCTTCGTGTTGATCGGCATTGACGCGGTCTGCAACGAGCCGCGCGACGTGCCGGAGGAGGCCGCGTCGGAGGTGGCCGGCTTGGCGGACGAACGAGGAGACGGCTGATGTGGGCGCGGGTGCTGTGTGTGGCGATGGTGGTTGCGTCGGTCGGCTGGGTTCGTGCGGATCTGCCGCGGCCGTCGCGGCCGGAGAAGCTGCAGGGCGAGTTGGGGCGGCTGTCGTATTTCCTGGGGACGTGGGAGATCAACGGGGCCTGGTCCAGCGGGCAGAAGCTGCATGCCCGGAACGAGTTCCGGATCGGGCTGGGCGGTCGTTTCATGGAGATCACGACTTCGGTGCGTGACGGCGACGGTCCGGTTTACGAACGCTACCGGACGATCTACCAGCACACGCCGGATGGTTTCGTGGGGCACGGGTTTGTCTTTGACGGGACGGCCAAGAGTGTTCCGGTGGAGGTTACGTTCGAGCCGACGCTGAAGATGCGGACCGAGTTGACCGAGAACGGCACGACGGTTCGCAACGATGCGATTCGCATCGACGACGATTCGTACGCCTGGAAGGTCTGGGTCCGCGGCGCGGACGATGCCGAGTGGGTCTCGGTGATGGACGGCGTCTGGAAGCGGGTGAAGGAAGCGGCGGAGGTGGGTCCGATCGAGGCCGCGGCGTTCGTGGGCAGCGGGTCGGACGTTCGGCGGTTCACGAAGGTCGCGACGATTGCGGCGCCGGTCGAGCGTGTGTTTGCGGCGTGGTCGACGGCGGCGGGCTGGCGGGGTGTTTACGATGCGCCGCCGAGTCGGGCGCGGATCGATCTGGCGATCGGTGGCCGGTATGAGTGGCTGTTTGACGGCGAGGTTGGTTCGAACGGCTGCCAGGTGTTGAGTTACATTCCGGACCGGATGATCAGTTTCAGTTGGAACGCGCCGCCCGGCCAGCCGGAGAGTCGAGCCCGGCGGACGTGGGTGGTGGTGGAGTTGGCGCCGGTGGCGGCGGGTACGCGGGTGACGCTGACGCATCTTGGTTTCGGCACGGGTTCGCAGTGGGACGAGACGTATGCGTACTTTGATGCGGCCTGGGAGCGGGTGCTGGCGGTGATGTCGGAGAAGCTTTCCGCGGGGAGCGAGTGAGCGCCAGCGGTTGGTTTTGACGCGATGTGCGGGTGGATCTAGCATCGCGGTTGTTTGGGGGAGTGTCTGGTAACCTGGTGGTGCCCGCGGCCTTCAAAGCCGTTGAGAGGTCGTACCCTCGGTCTCTGGTGGGTTCGATTCCCATCCACTCCCGTTTAGATTTGGCGGCGCTTGTGAGTAGGTTGGTGAGTGGGATCGTGACGCCCGCTGCTTCTCTGACTCCAAGGGATCGCCGTGAACGGCAGAAACGGCAAGCGAAGGCCAGGACCGTCCCCCGAGTTCGTCCGTGACGACGATGGTCGTGAGGTTTTCGGACTGCGGGAATTCAAGAGCGACCGCTGCGACGAAAACGGCAACGCGATCTATCGCTACTACTCTCTCGACGACGCCGAGCAAAAGGTCTATCACGGCGACAGCACGGACAAGACGCACGCGATCTTCGCATTCCACCAGTGGGACGCGGCCCGCTCGGATGCCGTTGTCATCACGCAGCCTGTCAATGTTGACGACGACCGCTGCGTTCGGCGCGCCCTGCAATTCTACGATGACTTCGTGATCGAACTTGACGGAAGCGTCGTCGCCGAGCGTCCCATGCCCCCCGAAGGCATCCGAGGATACCTCGCGGCAGATTCGGCAGTGGCAGCCCGCGACCTTCGCATGCCTGATCTTGACCGGCTGCGATTGCTGCCGGAACCGACCCGCCTGACACTGAAGCACTGCGGCAGGCTGTATCTCGACCGGAAGAAAAACGCCATCACGCCGAAGGAATGGGGCAAGGCAAAAACCTGGTGGGCTGAATTCTGTCGCGCCGTCGCTCCAGTCACGATTGTCCGTGATCTCGACTTTGACGCATTCGACCGCTACGCCCAGTGGGCGAAAGATCAAGCAAGGTGCATTTCACCGCGCACGGGCAAGAGTCGCGGCAAGTGCTTCACGCGCAACAGATTCCACATGATCCGAACGATCCTGAACTTCTCTCACCGATGCCGAAAGATCAGCGCCGAGGACATCGCCAGGCTGAAAGCAGACTGGGCAGAGCCGCTGACCGCCCCCAAGAAACGGCGCCGCAGAAAAATCGAGGCGTGCAGCGAGGCGCAGAACTTTGGAAAATGCTCGCCCAGGCGATCCAAGCAGGCTGCCACATCTTGTGTTTCCACCTGTCACCCCTCGTGGCGGTTTCAGTCCGCCGCATAGACATCGATTACCTGCCAACTCTCGAAGACCACGTAGTATCCAAGATCGGGTTCGTTCTCGACGTTGAACCCGAATACAACCCTCCATGATTGATCCTTCTCTTGGTAAAGCGCCAGAGAACTTTCTTCCAGTTGAATGCGCTGTATCTCGCCGGGCTGGTCTTCGACGAACCGTCGCAACGCGTTCTCGCACTCCTGGCGCAGAAGTTTCAGGCGTGGCAGGATTGCCGTAATCGCATCGAGCGTCAATCTACTCGGATGCTCATCGACGCAGATGTTCACGCGCCGGAAGCCGTGGCGTTCGAGGCTCACCTCCAGTTCGATCTCAACCCGATCAACGTAGGTGACCATCCAGCCTACGCCTTCGACGGCTTCTGATGTAACTGGCGTGTTCAATCGCTGATTCCGACGATCCAGGGCGCGGTCGAAAGTCCTCCATGCGATACGCCAAACCAACACGGAAGCCGGAATCGCGACAGGCAACCCGATCCAGAGCGACAGTCCTGTCAGCCAATGCACGACGAATGCAACGAGCAAACCGCTGGCAAGCGCGCAGTGGAAGATCGTCCATGTTTCCTTTCCACGCATGCTCTGCCCAGATACGGCATTAGATCGGTTCATGTCGCTGAGCTGCCCTCACGCGCTATCCCATGGACCGAAATGCCGGGTGGCTTGTGACTCGTTGATGGGTATCACCCAATCGCTCGGTGATGCCGTCCTTCGAACCGGCGTCCACAGCCGCCGTGAGCCAGTTTGTGAGTAGGTTATGGACAGAGCGGCTCTGTAAGCCCACGATAATCAGTCGTTTACGGGGCGGCAAATGGGTTCGATTCCCATTCACTCCCGTTGCAAAGTGGCGGTGTGGAGATTGGATTCGATTCCAGGGGATGGGCGGTCTAGAACGGCTTGACAATGCCGGAATTTCGGGTATTCTTCGATTGACATTGCATCGTCGTGCGGTCCCGGGGGGTTCCTGCACTTGCGGCAGACACGGTTTGACCGGCTTGGCCGGTGACGCTTCCGTTCTGGTTGCGTCGTCGTTTGGTGGCTGGCAGGGGCGCAGGGTCTGCGGATTCTGGGCCAGGGTGGTGGCAGGCCGGTAAGGAGGGCGGCCCCCTTTGGGTGGGCGGGGTTCTATCTAAAGGGGCTTCGTTTTCAACCGCACGCATTCCCCGACGCGCCGCACGCTACTACCCTGAACCGCTGGAGGACCTCCGCATGACCACCGATCCGGCCAGCGATCCCGGAAACGAACCGAGACCCGCCGAACACCAGCCGGCACCACCTCCGCTGACACCCGCGCAGCGAAAGACGCGACGCATCCTGCTCGTCGTCGGAACCATCGCCATGCTCGGCATCGGCGTCTGCACCGCGCTGCTCCTCCTGTTCCTCGTCCCCCCAACCCCCAGCGACGGCGAAATGATCGTCAAAACCCTCAGCATGGCCAGGCTCGGGCCACTGCCACCCGACGCCACCGACGTCGAAACCGGCGGCGACAACTCCCTCTTCAAGATGACCCTGCTGCTCCGCTTCAAGGCACCCCCGCAACAGATCGACGGATTCCTCAGGAACTCGCCCGCACTCCAGGACCTGCCCACCGAAATCCTCGGGCCACGACACATGTTCCAGCCCTTCCCCGCCAACGGCCAGGGCGACCCCGCACACCGCCACTACCTGCCCGACCCGCGCCACGACTGGTGGAACCCCCTCGTCCAGACCCGCGGCCGATTCTTCGAAATCCCCCCCGACGACGACCAGGTCCGCGGCCAGGTCATCGTCGACGACACCGCACACGAAGTCTTCGTCAAGGTCGAGCGGGGCGCGTCGTAACACCCGAACCCGAAGCGCCGACGGACGCCGCGTACCAGTCGAGCACCTCGACCCACATCCCGGTCCAGCCATCCCCGCGCGAACCCCCGGGCACCGCGAAACCATGGTCGCCGTCCGCCACCCGCCGGGCAGTCACGTCCCGCCCCAGCGCCATCAGTTCCATCTGCAACGCGTCAAACGACGCCACGCTCGTCGCCGTGTCCGCGACACCCTGCGCGATGAACACCCGCGCCCGCGTGTTACGCAACTCCTGGATCGGAGACGTCACCAGGAAACTCGACCAGCGACGGTGCGGATGACCCAGGAACATCGCGTCCGCACTGTCCGGATCCGCCAGCACGGCCCGGTACTGCCGCAGCAGCGCCGCGACCCGCGCATCAGGATCATCCTCCGAAACGTGCCGGTACATGTGACCCTCGCGGGCTAGCTGGGCCAGATCGAACAACTGCGTCACACCACCGCCCGCCAGCGATGCCACGTGCGTCACCTCCGGCATCCGCGCGGCCACGTGACAGGCCACCAGGCCCCCCTCGGAATGACCCGCCACACACAACCGCTCCGACGATACGCCCGGCATCCGCCGCGCGGCTGCGATCGCCGCCCGAACCGCCACGCTCCAGCGCGGAAGCGTGTGCTCGCGACGAAACAACTCGCTGGCAGACTCGGCCGACCCCGGCCGCTCATACGCGGCCAGGTGCTCGCTGCCCGGCTTCTCAACGAGCAGCACGCGCGCCTTCCCGCGGGCCGCCCGGGCGATCGGACCCTGCCCGCACTGCCCGACGATCCGCCCGCTCGGCTCGTGATGCACGAACAACGGCTGCCCGCCCGAACCCTGAATGAAAACCAGCAGCGGCAGCGGCCGCTCCTCGGCCTCGCTCAGAAAGAACGAAACCGTCCGGCCCAGTTCGTCCGTAACCTCGTACTGCCGGAACGCCGTCCCCGGCACCGGTTCACCGTCGCCCGGCCCCGCCGGCCCGATCGAACCGCACAGACACAAACCCACCAGCAACAGACCATGCATCACGCACCTCCGGCCAAGGGGACGGTCGCCCGCAGGACTTCCGCCCGAAAAACCGCGGCAGGTGAGGGATGCCGGCAGACAGGATCGTCAGAGCGGGTAGTCACGCCCCTCCGCCGCCACGTCGAAACCCGCACCCCGAACGGCCGCACGCTGCGGGCCGGCCGGGTCCAGGGCGGGGTTCGAGTGATTCAGGTGGATGAACTCGACCCGCAGCGTTCCGTCCCGGACGGCCGGACCCAACCGCTCGATCGTGTCCACCATCAACGGGTGCCCGATCGACGAGACCCGCCGCCCGGGCAGTTCGTCGCCCGAGTAGAAGGTGCCGTCAACCAGCAGCAGGTCCACGCCCTCCAGCAGGGCGTCGAATCGCGGACTCCAGCGGTCCCAGGGCTCGGTGTCGGGCATGAACAGAATCGTGCGACTCGGCCCGGCCACGCGAAACGCCACCGTGTCGGAGAACTCGTCCCGGTGCGGCACCCGATGCGCCGTCACCCGTACGCCGCCGGGCAGCGGCACGGCCACCTCGTCCGACAGTTCGTGCAGATCAATGTTCTGCAACGAAACCAGTTGGCTCCAGGGACCGTTGTCCCGCAGAAACGCGGCCATCCGCGGGGTCGCGTGCACCGGCACGCCTCGAGCGTGAATCGATTCGAACCCCAGCCACGCCAGCCCGAGGTAATGCCCCAGATGCGCATGCGTCAGGAAGATGCCGCTGACCGGCCGGCGATCGGTCCGCCCGCTCGGCGGCCTGCGAACATCGCGGAGCATGACGAGTTGCTCGGTCAGGTCAGGGGTCGCATCGAACAGGTACGTGTCGTGCCCGTCCTGACGCGGCACGACCAACGCCACGCACGAAACCAGGTGCGCTCGACCCGGATCACTTCGGGCCGCCTCGCAACAGGCGCCGTAGCAGGCGGTGTGCGGCACGCCCGCGTCCTGGGCAATCCCCAGCACCCGCACGAACGGACCGCCCGGCACGCCGGCGGGGACCACTCGATCACCACCGGCACAACCAAGCAGGGGGGCCAGGATCGGAAGCAGCATCAGTCGGATGGTCATTCGCATGGTCGATCTCCCCGGCCAATGGCAGGCATCGGGGAGAGTCTACCCGCGGCCATCACGTTCGAGGGGGTTGGTCGGCCATCGAGACTCGGCGGAAAAAGGTGCCCGCGCGCCGGTTCGGTCAGGAACAGGCCATGCGTGCGGTGGCGCGACGCGCGGGCCGGAGGAGCCTGTACGGCTCATCAGATAGTACGACGCAGACGGCCGATGGTTGCGGAAAAATCAACTGAGATTTGGAATCGGGAGGCTCAGCGGGGCAGAAGGCGGGCGACCAGCAGCGTGCGGTCGTCGACCGGCACGGCTCGGCCCTGGAAGTCGTCGATCTTCCGGTTGAGGCGTTCCACCACGACGCGGGCCGCGGGCTGGTCGGCCAGGGCGGCCAGCAGGATGCGGTCGAGCCCATCCTCCCAGAGTCGGTCGCGTTTCTCGTTGGCGGCCTCGATGGCGCCGTCGGTATAGCCGAACAGCCAACTGCCGGGCGATAGTGACGTTTCGTGCAGTTCATACACCTGGTCCATCAGGCCCAGGGGCGGCGTCACCGACATGTCCCAGCGCGTCAGCCCGCCGGCCGGATCGACGCAGACCGGCACCGGGTGTCCGGCCGAGACGGCCCGGCAGCGGCCGCTGTCGGGTTCGACCTGCAGCGCCAGCATCGTGACGAACGAGTCGCCGCGCAGCGTTTCGAGCAGGTACCGGTTCAGGTCCCCGAACAGATCCGTCAGCGACGCGTGTCGCGCCAGGCCGGCGTGGACCGCGGCGTGCAAATTGCCGGTGACCAGTGCAGCCGGCAGCCCCTTGCCGCAGACATCCGCAATCAGCAATGTCCGCTGCCCGCCGGGGCTGGCCACCACGTCGACGTAGTCGCCGCCGACCCAGCGGCACGGCTCGAAGCCGAGGGCGACGTCCATGCCCGGGCAGTCGACGGCCGTGGGGATCAGTCGCTGCTGCATCCGCCGCGCACGGGCCAGGTCATGCTCGATCAGGTCGTGTTCCTTCAACTGGTTGTGCAGCCGGCGGGCGGACTCGTCGTGCTGGTAGATCGTCGCGCCCATCGAGACGAACGAAAGCCACTCGCTGGTCGCGTACTCCGGCCCGGCCGACACGTACACCAGGTCGATTCCTTCGGCGTGCACTTCGATCGGACACGCCAGGGCCGCCAGCGGCTGCTGCGTGAACGCGACCGACAGATCCACGTCCGTCACGCTGGTGCTGACGTTGCTGGCCACCAGCGCCTGCCGCTCGGTCGCGATCATCGTCAGCATGGTTCGCGAGACATGCACCGGCCGATCGCCCGTCCCGTCCCGGGCCAGTTCCTGCGGCGGACCTTCGGGCAGCGGCAGGCGCAGCACGAGCGCGGTGCAACCCGGCATCTGTTCGGCCAGTGCCGTGCAGAGCAGCTTGCGTCGTTGCGACAGGTCGCCGGCCGCGGAGAGTTCAGCACTCAACTGCACGAGGGCCTTCAGGCGCCGGCCGACATGGTCCGGCGTCGCCAGCGTCTCGATCGATGTCCCGTCGGTGCTCTCTTCGACCAGCGGCACGCTGGGGAAGTCGGCGGTGACCGGATCGCGATCCGGCGGCGCCAGGCGAAGGCTGAACTTGCCGATGCGGATGCGGTCGAGCTCGGTCACGATGCGATCATCGACCCGCTGATCGTTGATGTAGATCCCGTGGCGGCTGCTGAGGTCACGGATCCACCAGCGACCGAACGGATCGCAGAACAGTTCCGCGTGTCGCCGCGAGACGGCCGGGTGGTCGAGCACGACGTCGGTGTCGAACTGACGCCCGATCGTGAAGCCGCTGCCGTGCAGCCGCAGGTCACGCGTCTCGCCATGCGCGTCGGTAATCAGAATGCGGACTTCGGACATGTCCGGGGCGTTCCTTCCAGCAAAGCCAACAGTGTAGCCCGGCCCCGATCGCCGGGCGAGGCGCGCTGCGCGGTGAAGCGTGGAAGACCGGAGAAGTGAACGGGCGACAAGAGGGGGGCACCTTCGCCCAAACGGCGTGCCAGGCGGTTCGTCTGCCGGCGTGGCCTACGGAAGCTCGGCCGCGACCTCGTCGGTTCGACGCGTCAGCCACTCCCGGAACGCGCCGGCGTCGTCGGCCGTGGCGAGTTCCGCCTGCTGTACGGCCGCGAAACGCGGGAGCACCAGTTCGAGGTTGCCCAGGGCCCGCCGGGCGATGACGAGTTCCTCCAGCGTCGCTCTCAGCCCGGGGCGATGCCCGAGGGCGAGGAAGTGCTCGAAGGCCGCTTCGAGATCGTCCGCCGCGGCCGCGAAGTCGCCCACGTTGTTGCGGGTCATTCCGAGATTGACCTGGCCGACCGGCAGTTCCCAGTGATCACCGGGCAGGACCAGTCGCTTCATCCGCAGGCTGGCGGCCAGGTTCTCGAGCGCGTCCTGCAGGGCGGCCCGGGCGGCCTCGGGCTGCTGCCGGTCGCGCTCCAGCAGGCCCAGCTCGCGCTGCAGCAGGCCGAGCTTGTTGAGGCTGTTGGCAATGTGCAGGTGCGGTTGCGTGAAGATCGCCTGGCGCAGTTCGCTTGCCCGCGTGAGCAGGTCGCCGGCTTCGGCCAGCAGTTCCTGGCGCTGTGCGAGCAGGTCCTCGTCGGGTGTTTCCTCGTAGGAGACGCGCAGTGCACGAGCCCGGTCGCGCAGCAGCGAGCCGAGGTTCGCCATGCTGCTGGCCAGTTCGCGGGGCGGCGCTTCGCCGTCCTCGCGAAGCTGCAGCGCCTCGCGCAGGTAGCTGATCGCCTGCTCGTGGTCGCGCTGCCGGGCGTACAACTGTCCGAGGTTGTTGAGCGTGGCCGCGACGTCGAGGTGGTCGCTTCCCAGGGCCGCGCGGCGGCGCTCCAGCACGTCGCGGTAGATCGACTCGGCCTCGACGTAGCGGCCCTGCAGCTTGCGGGCGAAGGCCCGGTCGTGATCGGCCGCCAGCGTCTCGGGATTGTCGGGTCCGTAGAGTTCCGCCAGCGTCGTCGCGGCCGGCTCGAGCTGCTGCAGCGCAGCGACCTCGTCGCCGAGCGCCAGGTGCACATGCCCGAGGGCCGCCTGCACCCGGGCCGCGGACTCGCGGTTGGCCAGCCCGGGAAGCTGCTCCTCGACGTCGCGGACGGTCGCGGCCAGTTCGGCATGCAGCGGCGTCTGGACCGAACCACCGGTCTGGCTCGGGTCGAGCCCCTGGATCGTGTCGACCAGCAGATCGGTCACGGCCCGGGCACTGTCGCGCTGTCCCTGGACCGCCGACCACATGTAGTTGGCGAAGGCCGCCTGCCCGATACCCAGCAGCAGCAGGGCGGCCGCCGCGCCGACGTGCCAGCGGTACCGGCCGGCCCGTTTGAGCAGGACGTACCCGAGGTGATCGCGCTTCGCGTCGATCGGTTCGCCGGCCTGGAAACGGCGCAGGTCGCGGGCCAGTTCGCCCGCGTTCTGGTAGCGCTCGGCCGGGTCCTTGCGCAGACAGCGGGCGACGATCGCGGCCAGGTCGACCGGTACGTGGCCGGCGACGCGGCGGAGGTCGCGGGCGGGCTCGTCCTGGATTCGTTTGAGCAGCGACTCGCGGCGTCCGCTGGTGTCGTACGGCATCTCCCCGGCGATCGCTTCGAACAGCATGACGCCGAGGGCGTAGACGTCGGTGCGGGTGTCGATCGCGAGCGTGTCGCGGGCGCACTGTTCCGGGGCGGCGTAGCGGGCCGTGCCCAGGAAGGCGTTCGCTTCGGTCAGGTCCGATTCGGTCGTTCCGGCCATCGCGATCTTGGCCAGTCCGAAGTCGACGATCCGCGGGTTCCCGTCCGGATCGATCAGGACGTTCGACGGCTTCAGGTCGCGGTGAATGACGCCGAGCAGATGCGCGGCGTTGACGCCGTCGCAGATCTGCGTGAACAGGTCGACCACCGCGGCCAGCGGGGGCGTGACGTGCGACAGGTGCGCGTCAAGCTGTCGGCCGGCGATGTACTCCATGACGTAGAAGATCGATCCGTGCATCGTGCCGCTGTCGTAGACCCGCACGACATTCGGGTGCCGCAGGCTGCCGAGGATCCGCGTTTCGCGCAGCAGCCGCGCGCGGGCGTCGCGCCCGGCCAGCGGGCCGCCCTGGATCGCCTTGATCGCGACCTTCTGCCCGGTCGAGACCTGGGTGGCCTTGTAGACCACGCCCTGTCCGCCGGCCTTGATCTCCTCGAGTTGCTCGTAGCCGGGCAGGCTGGCGATGCGATGCTGCGGCGCGCGGAGCGCGTAGTTATCGGCCGACGATTCGGTCAGCGAGAGTTCGAGCAGGGTTTCGTCGGCGCTGCTGCCGAGCGAGCGGAGTTCGCGGCCGAGTTCGGGCATCAGGTCGCGATGCTCGTCGATGATCTCGGCGTCGGAGACATCCTCGCCGGCACTGCGGCGGTCGACGTACCGGCGCAGGACTTCCAGCACCTTCTGCCGACGTTCGATCACCTGAACGGCCTGCGCGCTGCTCGAGGACATCTTGACACACTCCACTGCATTCGGGTTCGGAAAGGCCTGTCGGGATTATAGGTCCGGCGATTGGTCGAACTTCTCGTAAAAAATGTGTTTCGGCGTGGAAAACCGCTTCCGGCGCGTCCTAGCAACTATCGGTGGGTGGTGACACCCCCGGTCTCGATATCAGCTAACTGCGACCACTGGGATCGCTGCGCGCCGGACCGCGTTCGGTGCGGCGGAGGGTACGCGCATGCGTGGGATCGTCTTGTTTGCCGTCGGTTTCTGCGGCGCCGGACTGGCTTTCGGCCAGCTTGGCTTCGTCACGGACGTCCCCGGCCAGTTCGTTGACATTTCGCAGACCGGCACCGACCTGATGATCGACGACGAGGGCGAAGCCGCCTTCAACACGATCTTCGGAAACAGCGTGCTGCCGGCCGGCCGCCTGGTGGTCGGCAACAACGGTGCGATCGGTTTCGATCCGCCCGGTGACGACCTGGCACCGTTGAACGGAACGATCCCCAGTGACGGCGTCTTCGGCGGGGGGCAGGCGCTGCTGCCGCTGTGGGACGATATCGGGAACGACATCGGCCGGGTCAGTTGGCAGGAGTTCGACAACCGCGTCATCGTGCAGTGGAGCGGACGTCCGCTGAACGGCGCGTTCACCACGTTCCAGGTGCAGATCTTCGACGAGTCCGAGGCGGGCAATCCGCTGGCGCAGTTCCTGTACGGCGAGATCGACGACGCCGGCGGCGGCGACACCGCCACGATCGGCTACCAGGACGGCGGGGCCGGCTTCAACGACAGCACCTTCAGCCTGAACCAGCCCAGCGTCATGGACGGGATGATCCTGACGCTCGTTCCCGAACCCGGCAGCGCTGCCCTGCTGGCCGCCGGACTGCTGCTGCTCGGCCGGCGCAACGCTTAACGAAAGGCGAAAACCGATGCGTACTCGATTCCTGTCCGTCCTGGCCGTCCTGCTGGTCGGGAGCGCGGCGCTCGCGACGCCGCTGATTGTCGAGCCGGATGACTTCCTGCCGGGGACCGACATCAGCACGATCGTTCCCGGCGTGCAGTTGAGCACGGTCGCCTCGGACCACGGTGCGCCCGAGGTGCTGGCCGTCGCGCCGCTGGTGGCCGACTGGGCTTCGACCGGCGACCTGGTCTTCGGGCACGCCGGCGCGTTCCCCGAGCATTGGGTGACGGCGACGGAACCCGGGTATCGCTACGGCGCGCTGCGGGTCGACCTCGATCTCGGATACGACGTGCACGAGGTGCGGTTCGACCTGCACGGCAACGACAGCGCCGACATCGGCCTGCTGGAGGCGTTCGCCGGCGATGGCACGCTGCTGGGCAGCTACGAGACCGGCCTGCTGGATGCCGACAGCTTCGAGACGGCCACGATCAGCACCGCCGCGCCCATCGCCTACCTGGTCGCCGGCGGCAAGGAGCAGGCGACCATCACGCTCGATCGCCTCGTCCTGGTCCCCGAACCCGCCAGCGCCCTGCTGCTGACCGCCGCCCTGCTGCTGGCCGGACGCCGCCGGTAACCTCGCCGCGCGTCCACGCGGAAGTGATCGCGGGCGCCCGCGTCGATGGCGCACCCGCGGGTGGTTCCATCACACCCCTGTTCCCTGTTCCCTGTTCCCTCTCCGCACACGGCATCCCAACGGCGCCGCGGTTACGGCGCCGCCGCGCTCTTCGCGATTCGCCGGGCTGTCAGGAAGTAAACGCCGATCGCTCCGAAGATCAGCAGCAGGAAGACCGGCGCGAACCACAGGCCCAGGCCCGTCGCCTCGCCGTGGGCCGTCTGGATCGTCGCCCACGTGATGTAGCCGAACACCAGTACGATCGCCGCCTTCAGCCGGATCACCAGGCGGCGGGCCGCCGCGAAATGCGCCCGCTCGGTCCCCGGCGCCACACGGAACGGATAGTTGTAGATCTGCGGAAAGCGACTCAGAACCGTCAGCAGCAGGTACACCACCCCCGCCACCGCCGGCAGCAGCAGGACCATCCCCCGGCCGGACCAGCCATCCGGCGTTCCGTCCGCCGCGAAATGCGAGGGAACTTTCTCCGGCAGGTCCGGGTAGTCGCTGATCAGCATGGCCACGAGCGAGAGCAGCGCCGCCAGCGCGATGCCCTCGGTCAGCCAGTCAAGGGCCGACAGCGGCACGCGCACCCGGGTGTTCGATTCGGCGTGATCCATGCCGGACATGGTACCCGGCCGGTCGGGTCGGCGACCAGCGGCCGCAGGGGCGCGTCAGAGCAACCGCAGCGCCACGTACGGCACGATGTTGAACACGATCACGAAGATCTTGTACAGCCCGAGATAGCCGTACGAGACAACCGCCACCTGGCTTTCGGTCAGGCCGAACAGCCTGCCGTGCATGCGGGTCACCGTCTGCCGCAGCAGCATCAGGATGACCGCGCTGAAGATCAGCAGGCCGACGTTGATGATCGTCATCCACTGAAAGAAGCCCGTCAGTTGTTCAAGGTTCATCGCCGGTCTCCCTGGAACGGTCCCCGCGCCGCTACCCGACGCGCGCCGGGCTCTCCTGTCTTCCACCCCTTCACCGCGCCGCCGGTCAGGCCGGGACCGCGGCGGGGGCTTGCTCGATCTGCGGCGCCATCAGCAGCAGGTACATCGCCGGCGCGAAGAACAGCGCCAGCAGGGTGCCGCCCAGCACGCCGCCCGCGATCGTGATCACCAGCGGCGGCCAGAAACCGCCGCCCGCGATCAGCAGCGGAATGAAGCCCGCGATGGTCGTCAGCGTCGTCGACAGAACGTGCCGCGTCTCGTGCATCACGACCGCCACAACCGCCGCGCGATCACCCTGCCGGACGCGCTCGTCCTCGTGCAGCGCCGCCAGCACGACGATCGAGTCGTTGATCGCGATCCCGATCAGCCCCATCGTCCCGACGATCGCCATGAAGCCGAACGGAAACCCGAACAGCGTCAGCGAAGCCAGTCCCAGCCCGATCGATGCGGCCGCGATCAGCACCAGGATCATCGCCAGCCGGAACGAGCGGAACGCCAGCACCAGCGACGACAGCATCAGCGTCACGATCACGCCCAGCGACGCCATCAGGTTCCCGATCGCCCGTTTGCGCTCGGCCTCCTCGCCCCCGAACTCGAGCGCGTACCCCGGCGGCAGCGCGGCCTCCAGGTCCGCGACCGCCGGACGCAGCGCCGCCAGCACCGACGCCGGCAGCACGCCGGCCGTGATGTAGCCCCGGATCGTGTTCACGTGCTGGCCGTCGCGTCGCGGAATCGCCGCGTACTCCGGCCGCAGTTCGAGCGTGCCGAGCGCGTCGAGCGGCACCGACTGCGTCGCCAGGGTGCCGTCGGGCGCGGCGTCGGCGGGCAGCAGTTCGATCGATGCCAGTTGCTCGGTATCCGTCCGCTTGCCGGCTTCGAGCCGAATCCGCAGCGGCAGTTCCTCGGTGTCTTCCAGCAGCGACCCGGCCAGCAATCCGTCGAGCCGGGCGGCCAGTTGGCGGGCGATGCCGACGTTGTCGAGCCGTGCCACGCGGGCCTCGTCATCGTCGAGTCGCAACCACAGCTTGCGCTGCTCGTGGTTCAGCGTGGCGCTGCTGTGCAGCAGGTCGGGCAGACCGCTCATCGCCAGGCGGACCTGCTCGCCGATTCGCTCGAGCGTCCGCAGGTCCGGCCCGACAACGCGCACCTCGACCGGGGCCAGGAACGGCGGGCCCTGTTCGAGTTGCCGGACGACCGTGCGGGCCTGCGGGTAGCGGCGGTCCAGCATCAACTGCAGGTCACGAATCGCGTCCGTCGATCCTTCGACCGAGCGGAACTGCACCATCGCCAGGCCGTAGTACGGCGACTGGTCACGCAGCCCGGCCAGCAGGTTGTAGTAGAACTTCGCCCCGCTGGAACCCACGAACCAGTGCACGTCCTCGACCAGGTCGTGCTCCAGCAGGGCCGCCCGCACCGCGCGGACCGTCTCCTGCGTCAGCGCCAGCGGCATCTCCCGCGGAAGTTCGAACTCCAGGAACGCCTGGTCGCGGTCGGCCGGCGGGAAGAACTGCATCTCCAGGTTCGACCCCTGGTAGAAGCCCCACGCCGGCAGCAGCAGCGACAGCCCGATCGCCAGCGCCGGACGCGCCATCAGCGTGTCGAGCAACCGGCGGAAGCCGCGGCCGACGCCGCCCGGCTGCACGCCGCTGTTCAGCAGCGTCCGCCGGCGGGCCCCTGGTTGGTACCGGTCCAGCAGCCCCGTCACGGCCGGGATGACCGTCAGCGACAGCGCCAGCGAACTGGTCACGGCGAGGATCACGCTCAGGCCGATCGCCCCGACGAACTCGCCCGCGCCGCCCGGCATGATCACGATCGGCAGGAACGCCAGCACGGTCGTCAGGGTCGAGCCCAGCAGCGGCACGGCCAGGTGCCGCACGCTGTTGCCGATCGCCACGTGCGGAGCGGCTCCCTCGCGGATCCGGGTCCGCACCTCGTGGACGATCACGATCGCGTTGTCGATCAGCAGGCCCAGGGCGATGATCAATCCCGTGACCGACATCTGGTGCAGCGGAACGCCCAGCACCCGCATCCCCGCGAGCACCATCAGCGACGACAGCGGCAGCGCCGTGCCGACCAGCAGCGCCGCCTGCCAGCCCATCGTCAGCAGCATCACCAGCATCACCAACAGGATGCCCAGCAGCAGGTTCTGCATCAGCCCGCCCAGCCGCGCGGAGACGTAGCGGTTCTGGTCGAAGATCACGTCCAGCACCAGCCCGCCCGACAGGTCCGCCCGAAAGTCAGCGATCGCGGCCCGGGCCCGCGCGCTCCACTGGTCGACCCGGTAGCCGTCCTGCATGCGGGCGGCCACCACCACCGCGGGCTGCCCCGAGACCTCCACCAGCGATGCCGGTGGATCGGCAATCGTCTTGCGGATCTCGGCGATGCTTCCCAGGCGGACGAAGCGCCCGCCGGCATCCACCCGCACCGGAAGGCGACGGATCCGTTCGAGCGAATCGAACTCGCCCTCGACCTCCATCAGGATGTCCGCCCGCCCGGTGCGAACCGATCCCGCCGCGACCTTGGCGTCGGCCTGCGCGATCGCTCCGGCCAGCTCCTCGATCGAGAGGTTCAGGGCGGCCAGCTTGTCGGGATGGATCGAGACGAGGATCTCCTCGGCCGGATCGCCGAACAGGTCCGCATCCTCGGTTCCCTCGAGTCCGCGGAAGACATCGGCCAGGTCCTCGGCCAGGCGGCGCATGACCCCGTACTGCGGGGGCGTTTCGTCGCTCCAGCGCAGGGCGGCGATGACCGTGTACGCGCTGATCTTCTGCTCTTCGAACTGCGGCGCCCCCGCGCCGGTCGGCAGCACGGCCGCGGCGTCGTCGAGCTTGTCGCGCAGCCGCGACCAGACCTCGTCGACGTTGCCGACTTCGTCGAACAACTCGACCGTGACGACCGAGAGTCCCGAGCGCGACGTCGACTCGGTCTTGCGGATCTCCTCGATTTCCTTCAACTCGTCTTCGAGTTTCTCGGTCACGAGCGCGTCGACCCGCTCGGCATCGGCGCCGGGAAAACTCGTCAGGATCGTTGCCGCACGGTTCACCAGGGTCGGGTCTTCCTGCCGAGGCAGCACCTGCAGCGCCGCCAGGCCGGACACCGCGATCAGCGCGATCGTCAGCACCAGCAGGTGGGGATTGCGATAGAACAGGTCACGCACCGCAGGCTCCGTTCGGGATCAGTCCGCCAGCTCGACGATCTGTCCGGGCACGATCCGCTCGACCCCGGCCGCGACAACCCGCTCGCCATCGCGCAGCACGCCCCGGACGTAGGCCCGCTCGTTGTCGACGTGCAGCACTTCCACCGCGCGGCGTTCAATCCGGGCGGTACCGTCCGTGGCTTCGGCATCCGCGACGAAGCACGACCAGAGTCCCCGCGAACCCTTGGTCAGGGCCGGCAGCGGCAACCAGAAACCATCACCGGCGACGGGCGTTGGCCAGGCCAGTCGGGCGATCTGACCCGGCCGCGGCCTCGTCGTTGCTGCATCCGCATGCAGCGTGAAAACCACCGTGACCGTCCGGGTCGAAGCATCGACCTCCGGCAGAACCGCCCGCACGGTGCCGGCCAGTTCCAGCGACCCCACCCGCAGGACATGCTGATCACCCGTCCGGAACCGACCTGCCAGCCGACCCGGGACACCGACGCGGGCCTCCAGGGCATCGTCCTCGACGATCCGGAAGATCGTCGTCCCCGGCGCCACGACCTGGCCCTCATCCATCGTCCGCCGCGCCACCTGCCCGCCGAACGGGGCCCGCAGGGTCGACTTGTCCAGCAGGATCTCCGTGTTCCGCAACGCCGCCTCGAGTTGCTCGACCAGCGCCTGCTGGGCCGCGATCTGCTCCGGCCGCGTTCCGTTTTCCAGTTCCGCCAGCCTCTGGCGGGCCGCTTCCAGCGCCGCGGCCGCCGCCCGCGTGGCATAGACCGCGTCGTCGTATTCCTCCTCGGCCGCCACGCCGCGCTCGAACAGTTCCGACCGCTTGGCGAGTTTGCGGGTCCAGTTGCTGTGCTCGGCCTCGGTCCGCTGCACCTCCGCCCGCGCCCGGGCGATCACCTCGGCCCGTGGACCGCGCCGCAGTTCCTCGAGACGGGCCCGCGCGCTCGCCAGTTCCGACCGCTGGGCGTCGCGCTGCGCGATCGTGTTCCGCGTGTCGATCACGGCCAGCACATCACCGGCGTCCACGCGATCCCCTTCGTCGACCTGCAGGCGGACCAGTCGCCCCGACAGTTCGAAGCCGATCGATGCGGCCCGGCGGGCGACCACCTCGCCGGCGTAGTCGCGATCAAAGCTGTAGCCGTCGGCTGCGACGATCCGGAGAGTCTGCACCGGCAGGCGGCGCGGCCCGACCACGCCGGACGTCTCGCGACTGGCGAAGGCCGGCCCGGCCCAGACGACCGCCACGATCAGCAGGCCGAGCCCGCCGCCACCGGCCAGCCAAGTCGTCAATCTCTGGCGCTTCGTCAAACGGCGGCCAAAAAAAGAGAGACCGTTACGTCGATCGCTGTCGGATGAGTTCATCGCGGATCCGTTCTGCCGTGGCCACATAGTCCCATTCCGTCGAAAGCGGTCGCCACTGGTAGCCGTCCAGCAGCACCTGGTAATTCGCGGTCAACGCCGCTTCAGGTTCGGAGATCCCGAATTTCTCGATCGCCAGGCTGGCGGCCATGATCGAGCGGGCCCCCCACGCCAGCGACCAGAGGCCGAACACCAGTTGCTCGATCTCGCCGTCCGACATCGCCAGGTCACCGGCCGCCACCCCGTCCCGGACGACCCCGGCCACAACGCTCATGCAGCTTGTTTCGTAGGACAGCGCCGCGTTGCGTCGCTCGGCGGATGCCTTGTCCCAGATCGAAACCTCCTTGAGCAACTGCTCGACGCGGGCGTGGTCCGGTTCGATTTCGGCGAAAAGCTGATCCGCGACGCCGACGGCCGTCATCCGCTCGCGCGTCCGGCCGGAGATGCTGGCGGCGGCTTCGAACATGCCGCGGCGGACGGTCATGGTCTGCACGGCGAGGGCGGCGACGAGGTCTTCCTTGCAGGTGAAGTGCTGGTAGATGGTGCCCTTGGAGTACTCGATCTCCGCGGCGATCCGATCCATGCTGAGTCCGATATAACCCTTCTCCAGGAGCATCCGCCGGGCGGTGTCAAGGATCAGCAGCTCCCGCTGACGGATCTCACGCTGTTTGCGGCTCGCTGTCGCCATCGGTCGGAGGCTTCCTCGGGGGCGTTCCGATCGGACCCTGCGCCCGACCGCTGCGGTAGTATAGCCAACAGGTCAAATATTGACAACTCGTCAATTTCGGCCGCATCCTCGCCACCGGCACAGGTCCCCGCCCGGCAGGCGTTGGCGACCCCGGCGTTTCCCGCAAACTTCGCGGCCGCCCCCGAACCGCCCGGTATCATTGCCACCCTGACAGCCCCCAGGCGAGGCGACCGATGACGGCAGCATCCACCGACGACCGCAACGATCCCGCCGGACTGGTCCCCCCGGTCTACGAGGACCTGCGGGCCATCGCGGCCGGTTACTTCCGCCGCCAGCCGGCCGGCTTCACGCTTCGCCCGACCGAACTGGTGCACGAGGCCTGTCTGCAGATCCTGCAGCGTGATGCCGCCGACTGGACCAGCCCGGCCCACTTTCGCGCGGTGGCCGCCCGCAAGATCTGGCAGGTCCTGGTCGACCACGTTCGCCATCGCAACGCCGCCAAACGCGGCGGCGGTTCGGATGGCCCGCGGCGGGCCGCCCTCGATCCGGCCGTGCTGCCGGTCCACGACCGGGCGATCGACCTGATCGATCTGGCCGATGCGCTCGAAGCCCTGGCCGGAGAGAGCCGGCGACTGCACGAAGTGGTTTTCCTGCACCGCTTCGCCGGGCTGACCCAGGAGGAGGTGGCCGGGCAACTCGGCGTCAGCACGAGCACCGTTGAGAAGGACTACCGCTACGCCCTGGCCTGGCTGCGCACCCGTTTGCGCGAGGAGCGCTAGCGTGTCGACCGTGTTTCACGAGCGCGTTCGCGGCCTGCTGGAACAGGCGGCCAGTCGACCGACGCGTGGCCGCACCGGTTTCGTCCGCGCGGCCGCGGTGTCGACGGCGGTGCGGGCCGAGGCGTTGCGCCTGCTTCCGGCCTTCAACGCGCTGGGACCCACCGTCGAGGCGGCCAGCGATCTGCTGCCGGCGCCGCGGGACCTGGCCGCCTGGGCGGGTCGGGGCAGTCCCTGGCAGCCACCGTTCTGCCTGGCGCCGTACACCGTGGTCGAACTGCTGGGCGCTGGTGGAATGGGCGTCGTGTACCGGGCCGTGCATCCCGTGCAGAACGTGTCGGTGGCGATCAAGCTGTTGCGGGCGCCGCTCTACTCGCCCGCGGCGTGCCGCCAGTTCAAGCACGAGGAGGAGCTGCTCCGCCAGTTGCGGCATCCCGGGATCGTCCGCCTGCTGCATGGCGGGCTGACTGATTCGCAGAGTTGCGACGCGGTCGGGCGACCGCTCGGCGAGCAGCCGTACCTGGTCATGGAGTATGTCGAGGGCGCGCCGCTGCGGGCCCTGCTCGGGTCGGCGGAACTCGATGTCTTCGACCGGGTCGCGATACTCGAGGCGATCTGCCGCGCGGTCGAGTACGCGCACCGGCGGGATGTCATTCACTGCGACCTGAAGCCGGGCAACGTCATCGTCCGGCCCGACGGAGACATCGTCGTCCTCGACTTCGGCATTTCGCGGCTCCAGGCACTGGACGCCGGCGCCTCCGGTCGGGCCGTCGGCGCGACCCCCGCCTACGCCAGCCCCGAGCAGTTGTCCGGCCGCCCGCTGACCCCGGAGTCCGATGTCTACAGCATCGGCCGCATGGCCTGCGAGTTGCTGCGCGGTCGCCTGCCGACGCCCGCGGGCCTGGATTTTTCGTGCGTGTGCCCGCCGGCCGGTAGCGGCTACACGCGCGAGGACGAGAGTGAACTGCGGTGCGCTCTGTACGAGATCGTGGCGACGGCGCTGCGGCGGCAGCAGCGGAGACGATATCCGCATGCCGGTGCGCTGGCCGACGCGTTCGCCCGCGTGCACGCCCGGTTCCCGCGGCGGCGTGGCTGGCGTGCGATCGGGCACCGACTGCGCCGCTTCGCAACCGGGTCGACCAGCGGCGAGGACCGCAAGCGCTCGCTGCTGGCCGCGATGTGCCGGCAGCGGCTCGGCATGGCCCTCGACCACAACCGACGGGGCCACCCGCGGTCGTGAGCCCGCCTCTTCATCCCGCCGATTTCGCGGATTTTCTTTACGGAACCCCGCGCCCCTTTGCGTAGGTCAGAGTGTGGCGGGGTTCGCGCCCCGTGACGACGCGACCGGCCAAGGCCGTCATGCACGCCCCGCGGTGATCCGCGGTACGCCTGCGCACGCCTTCGAGCGGTCGCGAACAGGTTGATTCGCCTGGCAACGACGCTCCAGCGGGAGGTCGTTGCGGCATCCGGCCGGGTAGCCTGGATTCGTGATCCAGGGGCGCTGCGGCAATCGAACCGCCGCAGCGCCGGATGCCGGCCGGGAGACGAGTCAGCGAGAGAGCGAGGGAGCGAGAGAATGCTAAGCAGGAGACATTGCAACTGAGCTGATTCGCGCGAGAGGGCTCCGCCGACCTGCGCCCGCGGGTGTGCTGGTGCGCGTCTGCCGCGGTTCCGTCCGATCGATCCCCTCCCGATCGGTGATCCGCCGGCAAACGTGGCGCACACGGCGTCCGGGATCGTTTAGAATCCCGCGACCCAAGGAGCCCCCGCGCGATCATGTTTGCCCCGCCGCCCGCCAGCCTGGCTGCCTGCTTCCCCGCCGACGATCCGGTCCGGTACTGGATGGAAGCCGATCGAACGCCGGACGGGCACGTCGGGAACGTGCAGGTCGGCGTCAGTGCCGGCCGCGTGCTGGCCCGCTGCGGATCCGAGACGCTGGCCGACCTTCCCCTGGCGGAAATCGAAGAGGCCCGCGTTGACGAGATGTTCGGTGGTTCGCGCCTCGTCGCGGTCGCCTCCGGCCGGACGCACGTACTGGCCCGCTACTCGCGGACGCTGGTCGGCGAGTTCGCGGCCCTCTGCCGGGTCATCGAGGATCTGCGCGAGGGACGCGAGCCGGTCGTGCCCGACGAACTCGATACGGCCCGCTGTGCCAGGTGCGGCTCGCCGCTGCCGGAGCGTGGCGGCAACTGTCCCCGCTGCGTCTCGAAGCGCAACGTGCTGATCCGCCTGGCGCGCCTGCTGGTGCCTTACCGTGGTCGCGTCGCGCTGCTGGTGCTCTGTTCGACGCTCAGCGTGCTGGCCGCCATGACCCCGCCGCTGGTCTACAAGAACATCACCGACCGCGTCATTCGCGAGGGGCTCGCCAGTGAACTCGGCTGGTGGATCGGCCTGATCCTGACGGCGTTCCTGGCCGAGAACCTGTTCCGCTTCCTGACCAACTGGACGAACGCCTGGCTCGGGGCCCGGGTGGTGGCGGACCTGCGATCACAACTGCACACCAAGGCCCAGCGGCTGCGACTGCTGTATCACAACCGGCACGAGTCCGGGCAACTGGTCGGGCGGGTGATGCACGACACGGCCGAACTGCAGCACTTCCTGATCGACGGGCTGCCGTATTTCCTGGTCAACATGCTGAGCACGGCGACGATCGGGATCATCCTGGTTTCGCTGAGCTGGAAACTGGCGCTGCTGGTCTTCCTGCCGGTGCCGCTGCTGATCGTCGGCGGCGGCCTGTTCTGGAAACACCTGCATCCGCTCTTTCACCAGCGGGGCAACCGGGTCGGGGCCCTGCACACGATTCTGTCCGAGTCGCTCCGCGGCGTGCGGGCCGTCAAGAGCCTCAGCCAGGAGGACCGCCGGACGCGCGAGTTCGACCACGCCAACACCCGGCTGTTCACCGTCCGCACCTCGCTGGACCGGATCTTCGCGGGCTTCTTCTCGAGCATGAGCATCGCCATGGCGGCCGGCACCACGCTGGTCTGGTATTTCGGCGGCCGCGCGATCCTCGCGAACCCGTCCGCGACCGAGGGTATCCAGCTCGGCACGCTGGTGGCATTCGCCAGCTACATGGCGCTGTTCTACGGACCGCTGCAGTGGTTCGCGGCCGTCTTCAACTGGGCGACGCATGCCCTGACGTCGGCCGAACGGGTCTTCTCGGTGCTCGATCAGCCGGTCGAGGACTACGACCTGCCGGGCACGATCCGGCTGGAGCGGATACGCGGCGAGATCGAACTCGACAACATCCGCTTCAGTTACCAGCGCGGCAAGGAAGTGATCAAGGGGATCAGCCTGCGGATCGAACCCGGCACGATGGTCGGCCTGGTCGGGCGCAGCGGTGCCGGCAAGAGCACGCTGATCAACCTGATCTGCCGCTTCTACGACCCTGACTCGGGCCGCCTGCTGGTCGACGGGCACGACGTCCGCGAGGTGAACCTGAGCTCGTGGCGCAGCCAGATCGGGATCGTCATGCAGGACCCGTTCCTGTTCAACGCCAGCATCCTCGACAACATCCGCTACGGCCGGCCGGACGCGACCTTCGACGAGGTCGTCGCGGCCGCGAAGAAGGCCCAGGCCCACAAGTTCATCTGCAAGATGGAGGAGGCCTACGATTCGGTCGTCGGTGACGGCGGGGTCAGCCTGTCGGGCGGCGAGCGTCAGCGGATCGCGATCGCGCGGGCGATTCTGCACGACCCGCGGGTGCTGATCCTCGACGAAGCCACCAGCGCGGTCGACTCGGAAACCGAGAAGGCCCTGCAACTGGCGATCGCCGCGCTGATCGAAGGCCGCACGACGATCGCGATCGCCCACCGCCTGGCGACCCTGCGGAACGCTGACCGACTGGTCGTCCTCGAAGACGGACAGATCGTCGAAGAGGGCACGCACGAGGAACTGCTTGCCCGGGAAGGCGGCCAGTTCGCCAGGCTGGTCGCCCTGCAGACCGAGATCAACCGCCTGCGGGCCGAACAGAACCTGTGGCAGGAGTGAGTCGATGACATCCCCGAACACCGGCCGCCTGCTGCAGCGGAACGGTCGACTGCACCTGGACCTGCCGGACTTCGAGGCGCCGCGACCGGTCCGGCCGCTGCGTCCGCGGCCGCTGACGGCGCCCGAGGTGGTGGTCTTCGTGGATGACGAGGACGAGGATCTCTGGCGGATCAACGGTCTGGACGAACTGGATCCGCGTTCGCGGGTGGAACTCGAGCAGGCACTGCGTGAGCGGTACTACATGCCGCGGATCGAGCAGGTCACCAGCACGCGGACGCTGTTCGGCACGCACTACTGGGAGGTCGTGACCAATCGCGGCCCGGCCAGCTTCGCGTTGCGCGAACCGGGCAAGAACGTGACCTGGCTGAACGAGCACCACTGCGTCATCCGGGACACGGTCGGCAACCGCTTCGAAATGACAGACCTGCGACAACTCGACCCCGCCAGCCGCAAACGCGTGCTGACGATTCTCTGAAGCGAGGGAGCAAGGGAGCCAGGGAGCGAGGGAGCAAGGGAGCGAGGGAGCCAGGGAGCGAGGGAGGGAACGGGGGGTAGCCCGCCGGGGGCCCCATCCTTTAGTGAGCGCCAGCGAGCGGAAGGGTGGGGGACTGGATTCGGAGAGGGAACCGGGAGCCGGGAACAGGGGGGGGGCGGTGGGCTCACGCGTAGGGTGCGTCATCGACGCGTGCGCCCGCGATCGCATCCGCGTGGACAGGCAGGCGTCGATGCCGCACCGCCTGGCAGATTCGTCCGCCGGTGGGGTCAACCTGCGCGGATGAAGACACTGCTCGAGAGTCTCAAGAGCCGTGGCACCAGCGCCCTGGCACCAGGGCGGTGGCAGCGGATCACGCGCAGGGTGCGTCGATGCCGCACCGGCACCGCGCCGGCGGCGTCCTTTCGCTTCGAAATCCAAATAAATGTTGCAACATTCAATGTGGGGACGTATACTTCAGGCATGAAGCAGCGAGAAGGACAACCTGCCGGCCTGGCCGGGGAGATCGGCAAGAAGCGGCCGTTCGACTGCCCCGAGCAGGAGGCGTTCCTGAACATCGTGCGGACGGCGGACGTGCTGTCGGCCGACTTCGCCCGGCTGTTTCGGGCGCAGGGCCTCTCGATGTCGTTGTACAACGCGCTGCGGATCGTCGCCGGGGTGGGGGCGGGGGGCATTCCGGTGCGGACGATCGCGGATCGCATGATCGTTCGCGAGCCCGACATCACCCGCCTGGTGGATCGGCTCGAGCAGCGCGGCCTGGTGCGGCGCTGCCGGAGCGAAGCGGACCGGCGGGTGGTCCGGGTGCACATCACGGCCGAGGGCGCGGCGCTCGTGGCGGCGCTGCACGACCCGGTCCGCGACCTGCACCGGCGGCAACTGGGCCGGTTGCCGCGCCGCAGCCTGCTGCACCTGAACGAACTGCTGGTGGCCGTGCGACAGGCGGCCCGGCCGGAGCCGTGACCCCGACCGACTTGGTCCTTTTTTTTGACCCAATATATGTTGCAACACACACTCAGGAGATTCAGACATGCAGGCGTTGTTTTCGAGGACGTATCCCGGTGCCGGTCTGGCGGTGGTGCGGTTGATGGTGGGCGTGGTGTTCATCTTTCACGGGGCGCAGAAGCTGTTCGGCTGGTTCGGCGGCGGCGGAATCGCCGGGACGGCGGGGTTCTTCGAGACGCTGGGGCTGCCGATGCCGACGGTCAGTGCGTACGCGGCCGGCGGGGCCGAGTTCTTTGGCGGGCTGGCGTTGCTGGCGGGCGTGGCGTGGCGTCCGGCGGCGGCGGCGCTGGTGGTGACGATGCTGGTGGCGTCGTTCAGCGCGCACAGTGGCTTCTCGGGTCAGACGGGCGGGATGGAGTATCCGCTGACGCTGGCGATGGTGACGCTGGGGATCGGGCTGGCGGGTCCGGGGGCGTGGACGCTGCCGGCGCTGTTGTCCGGATCCTGCCCGGCGCCCGCACCGGCGGCGACCTGACCGCCCCGGTCGGGGGACTCGTGAAATCTGTGCAACCCGAGGTTGGAGCATTGAAATGTCAGCTGAAGCCAACAACAATCTGTCTGCACGTCTCGATGGTCTCCTGGCGCAGGTCGCGCGGGGCGAGATCATGGAAGCGATGCACGAGTACTACGACGACGATGTCGTCATGGAAGAGCCCCTCTACGGGCGGACCGACGGATTGGCCGCCAACCTGGAGCGGGAGCAGCGTTTCCTCGACAGCGTCCGGCGGTTCACGCGGTTCGATGTCCGTCACCGGGTGGCGGGCGCTGCTGTGACCTTCTACGAAGTCGAAATGGGTTGGGAGTCCACGGATGGTACCCACGTGCAGCTTCAGCAGGTCGCGGTGGCGTCCTGGCGCGACGGGCGCATCATCCACGAACGGTACTACTACGACCGCGGCGACTGACGAACGCCGCGCGCGCGAAACTGCGAAGACCGTCGCCCGGCCACGCGCCCGGCGGCGGTCTTCTGTTTTCTGTCCGGACATGCACGCTCGCGGGGGCCGCGGGCGAACGAATCACCCTTAGGGTTGGGTTACCCATTCATGGAGGAAGATCCGATGAAGCACGGAACGTTTACGAACCTGCGGAGCTGGTTCGCGGTATCCGCGACCGCCGCCTGCGCGAGCCTGCTGACCGGTTGCCTGTTCGAGGAAGGCAACACGACCAACCTGCTGGACCTGACCGACGAGCAGATCGCCCAGATCCGCGCGATCGCCCAGGACGAGGCGCTGAACGCCAGCGAGGTGGCCGGCATCGCCGGGCAGGTCTTCGACAACGAAGTCCAGAACGGGCTGGTGCTGCCGGAGGGGCCTGAAGGTCCGGCCGGGCCCACCGGTCCGCAGGGGCCGACCGGTCCGGCCGGGACGACCAGTTGGAACGGGCTGGTCGACATTCCGAGCGCGTTCGCCGACAACGAGGACAATGTCCTGATGCCGGGCGCGGGCCTGACCGTGGACGGTGACGTGCTGACGATCGACAACGGCGCGATCACCAGCGCGATGCTGGCCGACGGCAGCGTCACGATTACCAAGATCGCGGACGGCAGCGTCGCGAGCGTCAAGATCGTCAACGGCGCGATCACCAGCGAGAAGCTGGCGGCCGGCAGCGTGACGGCGGACAAGATCGCGGTCGGTGCGGTCAGCGGCGATGCGCTCGGGATGGGCAGCATCACCGCGATGCAGCTTGCGGACGGCGCCGTGACGACCACCAAGCTCGCGGACGGGAGTGTCGCCAGCGTCAAGATCATCAACGGCAGCATCACCGAGGCCAAGTTGGCGGACGGGGCGGTCACGGCCGACAAGCTGGCGCTCGGCGCGGTCGACGCGGGCAGCCTGAGTGACGGGGCGATCACGGCTGACAAGCTGGCGGACGGTTCGGTCACGACGGCGAAGATCCTGGACGGATCGATCACCAGCCTGAAGCTGGCGCCGGGTTCGGTGACCAACTCGAAGCTGGCGGCCGAAGCGGTCTCGAACGCGAAGATCGGCAACCAGGCGGTCTCGACGCTGAAGATTCAGCCGGGTGCGATCACCACGGACCGGCTCGCGGACGGTGCGGTCACGACGGCCAAGCTGGCGGTGGACGCGATCGACAGCACGGTGATTCCGGACAACCTGGCGCTCGGCAGCCAGGCGAGCGAGCCGGGCACGCTGACGGTCTTCAACGCCGGCGGCACGGCGACGGTCTTCGTCAACGGTGACGGTGGCGACCGCGGCGAACTGGTGCTGTCGGACGCGGCCGGCCTGCCGATGATCATGGCGATCGCCAAGGAGTCCGGCTCGGACGAGGCCCGGTTGATCGTGCAGGGCGAGGTGGACGCCTGTGCGGGCAACTTCAACGGGTGCGACATCGCGGAAGTCTTCGAACTGAACAACCGCGCGGCGGTTCGTCCGGGCAACGTGATGATCATTGATCCGCAGAACCCGGGCAGCCTGACGCTCAGCAGCACCCCGTACGACAAGCGTGTCGCGGGCGTGATCTCCGGGGCCGGGACCGAGTACCCGGGCGTCTGCCTCGGACAGCGGCACGACGGCAGCCGCGATCTTCCGGTGGCCCTGAGCGGTCGCGTGTACGTCAAGGTCGACGCGACGGCCGCGGCGATCGAGGTCGGCGACCTGCTGACGACCTCGGCCCGGGCCGGCTACGCGATGAAGGCCAGCGATCCGGCCCAGGCCTTCGGCGCGGTGCTCGGCAAGGCGATGCAGCCGCTGGCGAAGGGCGAAATCGGCGAGATCCTGGTGCTGGTCGCCCTGCAATAACCTGATCTGCCAGCCGGCAGATGCTCCCCACGGGAGAGGTTCGCCTGCGCGGACCTCTCCCGCTTTGTTTCCTGCCCGATTCCTGCCTCCAGGAAGATTCTGCGTGTATCCGGCCGGGGGTCGTCGCCCGGGAACTGGCGACGGACCGGGCGCGGGGCCCGGCTCGTCCGGAGGCCGGACGTGCAGCAGGTGTGGCACACAACTTCATGGCTGTCCGATTCCCACTCCCTGGAGTGCCGCGCCGCGGGTTGTGCGTGCCGGTTCGTCGCCCCTGATCGCATTGCACTGGCCACGCCGGGCGAGGTGGCCGTCGACTGTCCGCGGCGGCTACCCGCGGACGATCCCCTGCGGCGGACGGACCGCCTGCTGCGGGTCGCGGACGCGCACTGGACCGTCTCCGCCCGCCGGGCCGCCGCCGCCTTTCCACACGGCGGCGGGTCGGGCGCGGTCGCCGCGGGCCTGCGGGCCGGGGACCTGGTGCTGCTGACGGCCGCCGCGCCGCCGCTGGTCGCGCGGGGCACGATCCGCCAGGAGGTGCCGGACCTGGCGGCCGGGGCGGGCGGGTCGCCGGACGTGGCCACTTCGTGGATTCGAATCAAGGTTGTACACCATCGCACGGGTACGCCGTTCGCCGGTGTCCGGCTGACGCTGGAGCCGGAGGGCGGCCAGGGGCACGCGTACCGGACGCGGGCGGACGGAGCGGTCGAACTGCTTCAGATCGAGCCCGGACGTTACCACGTGCGGTGCGACCTGGACGGGGCGACGCTGCAGCGGACGCTCGGGTTCGTCGCGATGGGCAGGGAGGCCGCCGCGGGGGACGACGCGGCCGCCGAAGACGCGCGGTCGGGGAGCCTGTCGCTGCCGCGGATGGCGGAGGCGGAGTGGCTGGCGCGGGTTCGGCCGTACCGGGTCCGGCGGGGCGACACGCTGGAGCGGATCGCCGGGCAGGCGGGGCTGACGTGGCAGGAACTGGCGCAGTTCAACTGGGGCACGCGGCGGGCGGGCGAGGTCAACGCGTGTCTGCGTGACACGGTCGGCTGCACGGCGCGGTCGGCGGACGGGTATCGCTACGAGTTCGGCGACGATGACGTGCCGGGCGTGCTGCACATCCCGGAGGCGTGGGAGGTGCGCGACCTGCAGACGGACCGCGAGCACGTGGTGCGGGTCAGCCTGGCGGCGGGCGTGCTGCTGTCGCTGGAGAACCAGGACGACCTGCGGATTCCCGAGGCGGCCTACGAAGTCCGGCTCGCGGATGGCGAGACGCGGACGGGTCGCCTGGGTCGCAGCGGTCTGGCGCGGCTCGACGATCCGGCCCCGGGGCCGGTCGAGGTCTGTTACCCGGACCTGGATGATGTCGAGGCCAAGTCGCTGGCGGCCTGTGCCCGGCGGGCGTTCGACGCGCGTGACCCGGGTGAGATCTTCCGGGTGCTGAAGCATTCGCGCGAGATGATCCGGGCGACGATCGCGGCCTACGACACCTGGTTCAACGACTACACCGGCGGCGGTCTGCTGGCGGACATCGAACAGGAATTCGCGGACCCGGACGATCGCGAAACGGTCGATGCCCTGCTGCGGATCGCGCACGTGCATCCTGATCCGGCCGAGGAAGAGGACATCTTTGCGGAGGCGGAGGCGTGACGCTGGCACTTGGCCAACGCGGATTCATCGAGGCCCGCCCCGACCTGCACGCGGTGGTCAAGGGGAATTCGATCACCTATCGGCTGACGCTGGAGGAGACCAGCGAGATCTTCGGGGACGACTTCCCGATGCCGGACTTCGAGGGGGCCGCGGACGCCCCGCCGAGCGAACCGGTCGAGCCGCCCAAGAAACAGAAGAGCAACTTCAACAAGCAGGTGATCAAGTCCGGCCAGTACGACCTGGACCTGGACTACACGGTCGAGGACCTGAAGGGCCTGCTGCGCTGGTACGTGATCTACGACCATCACACGCGCCGGGACGGTCAGCCGGCCTATGAGAAGCTCGCTCAGAACACGACGTCGGTGAAGGTCAAGTGGAAGTACCGCGGGCACCACACGGTCGTCTGCACACTGGGGTACCTGCCGCCGTCGTCGCTGAAACTGGCGGACCTGAAGAAGCAGCAGTTCTACTTCACGCAGCATGTCTCGGACGTGCGCGGCGTGCAGCGCGGCCGGATGCGGCGCAGTCGCCGGAAGCCGCCGCCGCACCCGGGCCGGGAACTGGACGTCGTCCGCCGCTACATCGAGGTGATCGAGGCTTCGGAGAAGACGCTCGACTGCCCGGCGGAGAAGCAGCGCGAGTACCGGAAGGAACTCGCGCAACTGCGGAAGTACCGCGACGCGCTCGAGGACGTCTTCGCCGGCATCGACACCGACGCGGTCGTGCCGTTGCGGGCCTCGTACACATCGAAGAAGACCAACGAGCAGATCGACCTGCGGATCTGCCTGTCCACGAAGTTCGACATACGGGTCAACGAAGCCAGTCGGATCCGGATCATGCTGATCGACTGGACCAACCCGATGCACGACAAGCTGCGCGGCTACTACGTCGGCGTCGACGAGTCGGTCGACGGGGCCTTCGACAAGGCCGTGGCGGCCTGGCGCGAGAACAACTCGTACGTGCACCCGGGCAACGTCGTGGCCGAGATGGAGCGCGAGCTTCCGCTGATCCCGAAGCGGCGGATCGAGTTCTCGACCGACGGACCGGGCTTCTGGGGAAAGCTGAAGGACTTCTTCGACAAGATCGCCCTGGCCGCGGCCGTGATCGCGGCGGTCGTCACGCTGGTCCTGCCGGTGCCGGGCAGTCGCGTGGTCAGCGGCCTGATCTGGACATCGGTCGCGACCAGCACGGCGTCGGCGGTGATCAGCATCGGGCGGCGCAAGCGGAACGGCTTCGGGGATCCGACCGACGACGCCCTGGACGTGCTGACGATTGCCGGAAACGTCCTGACGGCCGGTCGGGCCGGCTGGGCCCGCAGCGCGCTGATGCAGCGGAAGGTCGGCCGGCAGGTGATGAAGTACGCCCTGTACGGGAGCGTCGCGCTGGACGGCGTCGAGGGCGTGCTGATCTCGGTCGACACGCTCAAGCAGTTCGAGCAGATCCTCGGCGATCCGTCGCTGTCGCCCAAGGAGCGGGCCGATCGGATGCTCGAACTGCTGCGTTCGGGCGTTGTGACGGGCGCGATGACCTACGTCAACGCCCGGGCCGGCCGCGGCCGCGGGAAGGCGGACCTGGACGAGGACATGCTGCGGCGGATGCGCGATCCGCGTGAGACGATCGACCTGGACGCGCCGCCCCGGGTTCGGGGCGAGGCCGGGCAGGGCCGCGTGCGGACGCGGGTACAGGACGAGCCGCAGCGGCTGCACCGCAAGGGGCGGCGATCGAAGAACCGGGGGGTGTCCGGCTTTCGCAAGCCGCCTTCGCCGAACCGGCGCGGGATGCTCGACGAGCATCACCTCGACATCTGTGACCAGGTGCAGGATACCGGCGCGATCGTGCTGGTCCGTGACTCGAACCCCGCGGCCGTCAAGTGGGCCCGTCGCCCGGACTTCGCCGAACCCAAGCCCGAGTCGCTGAAAGCCAAGACGCGGACGAGCGGCAAGTACAAGGGACTGGCTGCGGCCGACCCGCGCGACCCGCGTCTGAACGAGATGCTGGAATCGATGACCTCGCGGCGGACGGGCAAGCCGCCGAAGCCGTACGACGAGTTCGTCGAGGACCTGGATTCGAAGGGCTATCGCGTCTCGGAGGCCGGCGAGGAGTACATCGTCCGGCACAAGCAGACCGGCAAGGCGTTCTTCAGCGACATGGACCTGCACGGGGTCTACGACGCGAAGACCGGCAGGAATCGGTACAGCGAGAGTTTCCGCGGTGAGTTGAACGAGCGTTTCGGCGGCCAGGAAATGGTGCAGCACGGTCCGCACGACCTGTGGGACCGGCGGAACAGTCCCGAGTCGGGTCCCAACCGCGGGCCGCAGCCGCCGGTGACGGCGTACGTCCCCGACGGCGACCAGGTCCGGACGGTGCACCTGACCAGCAAGGCCGAGATGAAGCGCTTCTACGAGCGGTACAAGATTGACTGGAGCCGGATCTATCCGGACGATTGATGCGAGGAGGCCGGGCATGCCGGTGCAGCCGTGGGATCAGACCGAACGAGCCGACCTGCTGGCGGCGCACGCCGATGCGCTGCGGCGCTACAACGAGGCGCGGGCCGGCGGGCGGCGCGACCTGGCCCGGCCGTGCTTCGCCGAGGCCCGGCGTCAGCGGGACGCGTACTTCGCCCGCATCCCGCGGGTGGTGATGGCGACCTGTCCGTTCTGCGACAAGCCGCTGGTGCGGTCGTTCGACCCGTACGGACTCGACGGCCTGTGGTGGCAGCGGGACGCCGAGCCCGAGGAACCGCCGGCCTGCACGCACTTCTGCCTGGTGCGCGGCGCGCTCGCCTACGGCGACCATCGGATCGTCGGCGGCGCCAGCGAGGTGCACCCCGGGCCGGAGGTGCCGTACGTGATTCCGCGCCTGCTGACCATGGACGGCATGCGGATGGTGATCGGGCAGTTGCCGATGCAGCCCGGGTACCGCGCGTATCCGCTGGTCTACTTCGCCGAGAAGCGTCCGCCGGCGCAGACCCTGACGGCCGACTGGTGCCGCAAGCTGTTCCGCTATCGCAAGGCCGACGGCCAGGAGGGCTGGGACCTGCCGAACGATCCCTGGGACTTCGACCTGGGGCCCTACCTGGGCGACGGGCGGATCTGGTGGTCTCGGCCGGGCAGCGACAACGCGGCGGTCACGCGGCAGGGGGCCTGTCCGTTCGAGAACCTGCCGGGTCGCCGCGAAGGCGTGGCCGTCCAGGGGACCCGCCACTGGACGATCGGCCTGCCGGACGGGGAGCCGTTCCAGCCGATCGACTAGGTTCTGTCTGATGAACGCAAAAGAGCTGCCCAGGTCGTCAGAAGTTGGGAATGTGAAGGAGTGAACGCGGACGGTTTCGCGGCGTTCTTCCCTCTTTCACCCTTTCACTCCTTCACTTTTCACGGCGGCAACGACGCGATTGGATCCATCAAACAGAACCTGGGCCCTGCGGGCGGCGGACGCGCCAATGATGGGTGAACGGGCGAAAAGCGGGAGAGCCGCGGAGGTCTCCTGCGACAGCCTTTCGCCCATTCGCGTTTTCGGCGGCGGGGGCGGTTGTCCAGTCCTATAATGGCCAGTCGTGGTCGCGGGCGGATTGCGAACGGACGCAGTCCGCGGTCTCCGGCGGCCGGGATTTTGCCTTTGCTATCGGGCAGCGCTATAGTTACGGCGCGGTCGCGGGCGGGACGAGGAAATCAGCCAAGAACTGCCCGTAACTAGTCGAAGGAAAACATGTTACAGCTAGCCTGGTGGCGCGGCTGACGGGGACGGAGTCTGCCCGCAGCGCGCCTGCGTCGCGACCCGGGCCTGGCTGGCGAACGGGATAGAAGCCACGGCGTATGAGTAGTATGCACGACGATTCACAGTTGCCGGCCCGCCGCGAAGCGGCTCCGATCGATGTCGTTACCCATCGCGTCGGCGGGTTGGGCGCTGCGCCGCCTCCCACCGACGAACAGGAAGGGCCGGGCATCTCGCTCGGGCAGCTCTGGACCTATCGCTGGTCGATGCTGTGCGTGTTCCTGGCGATCGTCGGGGCCGCGCTGCCGGCCATCTGGAGCAACATCGAGCCGATGTACCGCGGCGAGGCCCTGATCGAGGTCAAGCCGACGCAGGAGATCCTGGTCTACCAGACGCCGCAGGTCGGCTACGGCTCGTACTGGTCGTTCCTGTCCACGCAGGTCGGAATCCTGACCAGCAATGAGATCCTCAAGCGCGTCGTCGCTCGCGAAGACGTGCAGGGCACCGACTGGTATCAGCATCCCGCCCGTCCGATGTTCGGCCTGAAAGACCCCGCGGCGCCGTACGAGCGGCTGCGCGACCTGCTCGAAGTCCGTCCGGACGGCGACTCGCAACTGGTCCTGATCGCGGCCGAGACACGCCTGGCCAACGAAGCGCCGCTGCTGTGCAACGCGCTGGCCGAGGAATACCTCGCGTACATCACGACGCAGAACGAGGAGGCCGGCGAACGCAACCTGGTCAGCCTGCGGCAGAAGGTCAAGGACCGTGAAGCGGAGTATGCCGAACTCGACCGGCAGGCGGCCGTGCTGGCCGCCAAGCTCGGGACCCGTCGGCCGGACGATCTGATCAGCGAGCAGCGCCTGCGGCTTGACCTGCTGCAGGCCGAGGTGGCCAACAAGGCCGTGGAGATCACGGCCGCCCGGGCGCAGCTCGAGGAGATGCGGGCCCGGAGCAGCCAGGTTGAGGCCGCCCCGGTGGAAGGCCCCGGCTACGAAGCCGATCAGCGCTGGCAGCAGTTGAGTTCCGAAGCCGCGCAGGCGGCCGATGCGGTTGCGGCCGCCAAGGTGCGGCTCGGTCCGGCGAACCCGCAGGTGGCGATCCTGTCCGAGCAGCTTCAGGCGGCCGAGAAGCGCCTGCAGGACCGCGAGACGTACCTGGACACGCACCAGAACACCGTGGTCGCCGCGCCGGCCCGGCCTTCGGACAACAAGCAGCTTGCCCTGGCGACGATGACGGCCGCGCAGCTCGAGAAGTACGTTCGCAGCCTGGAACTGCACCACGAGCCGCTGGTGCAGCGGGTCCGGGACTATTCGGCCGAGGTCGACGAGACCTTCCGCAAGGCGCAGGAGCTGAACGATCTCAATCGTCGGCTGGGGAATCTCGGCGAGGTGCTGGACGACGTTCGCCGGGCGCTGACGCGCCGCGAGACCGAGCGTGACGCGCCGGACCGGATCACGCTGGCGGCGCCGGCGATCGTGCCGGCCAGGGCGCACAAGGACCTGCGGATCAAGCTGAGTGCGGCCGCGATCGTCGGCGGGCTGGTGGCGGCGTTCGGGCTGGGATTCATCCGGGTGCGGATGAACAGTTCGATCCAGCGGTTCAGCGACATCGTCGAGTTGCGGCCGGTGCCGATGCTGGGGCACCTGTCGCCGCAGAAGGGTACGCCGAAGCGGGCCGAGGAGGCGATCGCGCAGCTCGACCAGGTGCGGATGCTGCGGACGACGCTGCTGCGGCGGCTGATGCGGAGCAGTCGTGGTTCGGTGATTCAGATCACGAGTGCCGGTCCGCGGTCGGGCAAGACGACGACGGCGGTCGCCCTGGCGGCGAGCATGCGGGACTGCGGCCGGCGGGTGATGCTGGTC
The DNA here is from genome assembly GCA_030428945.1 of Phycisphaerae bacterium. Lineage (GTDB taxonomy): Bacteria > Planctomycetota > Phycisphaerae > UBA1845 > Fen-1342 > JAUIEC01. The sequence continues at coordinate 262,571 of JAUIEC010000003.1, forward strand.
GACACGGACTTCCGCAACCCGTCGGTGGCGGGGCGGGTCAACTGCGAGAACACGCCGGGTCTGATGGAACTGCTGCGAGGCCAGGTCGAGGAGCGTGAGGTCCTGCGTGACATGGACGGGATCACGGTCGTTCCGGCGGGCAGTCAGAACGGTGTTCAGGCGGCGGACATGCTGGCGAACCTGGACCTGGTGCGGCGTTTCGAGCGGTGGCGTGACGAGTACGAGCTGATCATCCTGGACGGGGCGCCGCTGCTGGCTTCGGCGGATGCCGCGATCCTCTCGCCGCAGATCGACGGGACCGTGATGGTGGTGCGCGAGCAGCACTGCCGGCGCGAGGACGTGCTGACGGCACTGGGACGGGTCGAGGCCGCCGGCGGTGAGCTGCTGGGTCTGATCGTGATCGGCAAGCAGAAGCTGTCGCACTATGGCTACCCGTCGTACGGCGTCAAGGACTGATTGCGAGCCTCGCCAGGATGTCACCCGTGAGCACTGACCAGCCGGCGAGCGCGTCCCGGCCGCGGGTGCACTTCGGCGGAATCCGCTTTGACAACCTGACGTTGCCCGAGGCGGTCGCCCGGATTGAGCAACTGGTCGCGCGCGGCGAGACCGCGGTGGTCGTCACGCCGAACGTCGATCACGTCATCCGCATGCGGACCGACGCGGCCTATGCCGCGATCGTCGACGACGCGGCGCTGGTACTCGCCGACGGTCAGCCGATCGTCTGGGCGACGCGGCTGCTCGGGCGACCACTCAAGACGCGCGTGGCGGGATCCGACCTGTTCCCGGCGTTGTGCGCGCAGGCGGCCGCGTCGGGGCGGCGGCTGTTCTTCCTGGGTGGCGAGCCCGGGGCGGCCGACCGGGCCCGCGAGATCCTGACGGCCCGGCACCCGGGTCTGCAGGTCGTCGGCACGGCCTGTCCGCCGTTCGGGTTCGAGCGCGACCCGGCCCGGCTGGCGGACCTGACCGCGGCGGTGCGGGCGACGGGGGCCGAGATCCTGCTGGTGGGTCTGGGTTCTCCGAAGCAGGAGCGCTGGCTGCGCGATCACCTGGCCGCGACCGGCGCGACGGTCGGCATCGGGATCGGCGTGAGTTTCAGTTTCGTGGCCGGAACGGTCCGGCGGGCGCCGCGGTGGATGCAGCGGAGCGGGCTGGAGTGGCTGCATCGTCTGTCGCAGGAGCCGGGTCGACTGGCGTACCGGTACCTCGTGCGGGGCTGGGGGTTCGTTCCGATCCTGGCACGCGAGTGGTGGCGGGGTGGCCGGTCTGAACGGGAGGAGCGGGCGTGACGCCGAAGGTATCGATCGGGATTCCGGTTTACAACGGCGCGGCGACGCTGCCGGGTGCGCTGGACTCGTGGCTGCAGCAGACCTGCGACGACTTCGAGGTGGTGGTCAGCGACAACGCTTCGACGGACGAGACCGAGCAGATCGCGCGGGACTACCAGGCCCGTGACGGGCGCGTGCAGTACTTCCGCAACGACGAGAACCTGGGTCAGATCGCGAACTTCAACCTGGCGTTCACGCGCTCACGCGGGAAGTATTTTCGCTGGGCGGGCTGCAACGACTGGTGGGAGCCGAACTACATCGAGCGTTGCGCGGCCACGCTGGACGCGCACCCCGAGGCGATCCTGGTCACCTGTCAGCACAAGTACCACGCCGACGACGGGAGCGTGATCTACGAGGAATACCACGGTCCGCGGGTCAGTGATCCGCGTCCGCAGCGGCGATTCGCGCGGATGCTCTGGTTCCTGCACCAGAGCCGTTACATCTTCGATCCGATCTACAGCATGGTGCACAGCGAGGCGCTGCATCGCACGCCGCTGCTGCAGATGATGCTCGGGACCGACCTGCTGCTGGCGGCGGAACTGAGCCTGCTGGGTCCGTTCTGTCACGTGCAGGAGTGCCTGGTGCACCAGCACGTCACGCCGGACGTCTCGGACGACGAGTTCCTGCAGCGGTTCGATCCGACCCAGACCAGCGCCCGCGGCTGGTTCGAGAAGCTCTGCCGGATGATGTACGCCTCGGTCGGGCGTTCGAGTCTCAGCGAAGCCCAGAAGATCTTCTGCTACACGAGCATCGCCCGCTACTACGCCCGCGGCAAGACCCACAAGATGATCCGCTGGGGACGCCGCACGTTCGCGCTCCGCACCCGGCTGCGGCGACTGCTGGGGCACGAGGTTCCGACCTCCTGAACGGGCAACCGGAGTCACGCGTGGCCAACGCACCCTCGGCCAGCACGCCGGCGTCCGCGCCGGGTTCCCTCCGCAGCCGGACGATCCGCGCGTCCCTCTGGACGCTGGTCGAGATCGGCGGCAGTCGCGTGCTGCGGCTGGCGGGCAACCTGGTCCTGACCCGGCTGCTGTTCCCGGAAGTCTTCGGGCTGATGACGCTCGTGCAGGCCTTCGCGGTCGGCCTGCAGATGATCTCCGATGTCGGGCTCGGACCGAGCGTGATCCAGAACCCGCGCGGCACCGAGCCCCGCTTCCTGAACACCGTCTGGTCGCTGCAGATCCTCCGCGGCCTGATCATCTGGGTCGCCCTGGCCGCGCTGGCCTATCCGCTGGCGCAGTACTACGAGCAGCCCGAACTCCAGTGGCTGCTGCCGGTCGTCGGCATCTCGGCCGTCCTGGCCGGCTTCAACTCGACCAGCCGGTACACGCTCAACCGCAAGCTGCATCTCGGCCGGCTGACGTTCTTCGACCTGGTCGCCCAGGCGGTCGCCCTGGTCGTCATGATCGCCTGGGCCCTGCTGATCTCGCGGACGGTCTGGGCGCTGGTGGCCGGCAACGTCGCGAACGCGCTGGTGCGGATGGTGCTCAGCTACCGGCTGGTGCCGGGGGCCCGCAACCGCTGGTGCTGGGATCGGGCGGCCGTCGTCGAGATCATCCGGTTCGGCAAGTGGATCCTGCTGGCCAGCGCGGTCGGCGTGCTGGCGATGCAGGTCGACAAGATCCTGCTGGGCAAGGCCTTCAGCGAGGCGCTGCTGGGCTTCTACGGGATCGCGTTCCTGCTGGCGAGCATGCCCGACAATCTCGTTTCAATGCTCGGGTACCGGGTGATCTTCCCGGCTGCCAGCGAGTGTGCCGACCGTCCGCGGGAGGAACTGCGGGCGATCATCATCCGTAACCGGGGTCCGTTCCTGCTGGCGCTGGCGGTGCCGATGGCGCTGCTGGCGGTCTGCAGCGACGTGCTGGTGAACCTCCTGTACGACCCGCGTTACGCGTCGGTCGGCTGGATGCTGTCGCTGCTGGCGATCGGGCTCTGGCCGCGGGTGCTGACGAACACGATGGGCGTGGCGCTGCTGGCGATCGGCCAGTCGAAGTACATCGCCCTGGCGAGCGGGCTGCGGTTCCTGTTCCTGCTGGTCGGGATCCTGCTGGCGGCGAGCCACTACGGGCCGTTCGAGGTGGTCGTGGTGATCGCGACCGCCAGCCTGATTGACTACCTGGCGGAACTGATCGGACAGGCCCGGCACGGACTGCTGGCGCTGCGGCAGGACCTGCTGACGACGATCGCCTGGCTGGCGGTGCTGCTGGGCCTGCTCTGGATTCGCGTGCAGCTTGGCTTCGGGCTGCCGTTCCTCCCGCCTGCGACGGAAGTGCTGGCATGCCGGTAGACGTGCTGACTTCGCTGGAAGCGTTCGACGCGACCCGGGCCGCGCTGGATGAGGTCTACGCGGCCGATTGCGAGGCCAACCTGTTCTGCGCCCCGTGGTGGCTGCGGGCCTGGCTCGAGATCACGCCGCTGGAGTGGGCCGTGCTGGTCTATCGACCGGAGACGGCGGCGGCGCCGGTCGCGTACCTGCCGATCGGGCTGCGCTCGGTCGCGGCCCGGGGCGTGGCGCTGCGTCGCGAACTGCTGCTGGGGGCCAAGCCGTACGGTGCGCTCAGCAGCTTTGCATGCCGGCCGGAGCATTCGGAGCAGGCGCTGCCGGTGCTGGGTCGCGCGCTGCACGCGGACTTCGAGTGGGACGTGCTGCGGATCGACGAGTTGCTGGATCCGCGTCTGCCGCTGCTGTTGCGCGATCTGCCGGGCGACCTGCAGCACGAACGGGACGAACCGCTGGTCTGCCCGGTGCTGGATCTGGGGGCCGACTGGGACAGCCACCTGGCGACCGCGATGAGCAAGAAGGGGCGGTTCAACCTGCGGCGCTCGCTGCGGCAGTTGGCCGAGCTTCCGGGTTACCGGGTCAGCGCGGCGACGCCGGAGACGTTCGAGTCGCACCTGGCGGATCTGCTGACGTTGTGGGCGCACCGCTGGGGTCCGATGCCGCCGAACGAAGTCGCGTACACCCGGCACATGTACGGGGCGTCGTTGCGGCGGGAGGCCTTCTGGCTGCGGGTCGTGCATGCCGAGGAGCGTCCGATCGCGGCGCTGGCGGCGTTCGACGATGATGTCCGCGGCAGCGTGCTGTACTACACGTCGGGTTTTCATCCGGACTATGCCCGCCTGTCGCCGGGCAGCGCGATCGTCGGGCTGGCGATCCGGGATGCGATCGCGGCCGGTCGGCGCAGTTTCGACTTCCTGGTCGGCGGTCACGACTACAAGCTGTCGTTTTTCGGGGCGCGGGCGCGGAGCGCGGCGCGGGCGCGCGTCCTGCGGCGGAGTCTGCGCGGGACGGTCGGGGCGGCCCTGCTGCGGGCCCGCGACCTGGTTCGCAGAGTGCGAGGAGCATCACCATCATGAGTACACCGGAACCACCCAGCAGCGGAATGGCCCGCGTCGCACGCGCGGTGCTGCCCGAACCCTGGCTGCAGCGCCTGCGCAGATGGCGGGCGCAACGTCGAGACGAGGCGGCGGGTCGGGACCTGCAGCGCCTGCATCAGCGCCTGGCGGCGATTCCCCCGGGCGCCGACGAAGTATTCGCGTTCCCCGAGTGTCGCGTCCTGGTCAATCACGGCGATGTCTGCTTCTTCCTGTACCAGGACCTGTTCGTGCACCGGATCTACCACTTCGAGGCGGACCGGCCGAACCCGCGGATCATCGACGCGGGCAGCAACAACGGCATGTCGATCCTGTACTTCAAGCACGTCTACCCCGACGCCCGGGTGATCGGCTTCGAGCCGGACCCGCACCTGTACCGCTACCTGCAGGAGAACCTGAAGCTCAACAACCTGAGCGGGGTCGAACTGCACCAGGCCGGGCTCTCGGGAACCGAAGGGCAGCTTGAATTCCACTCCGACGGCCTGATTGGCAGCAGCCTGCTGGACCGGGGGGACCGCTCGGACGAGAACTGGACGACGACCCGGGTGCCGGTCATCCGGATGCGCGAGTTCCTCAGCGAACCGGTCGACTTCATGAAGATGAACATCGAGGGGGCCGAGTGGGACGTGCTGCACGACTGCGCGGACCTGCTGCCGAACATCAACGAGATGGTGATCGAGTACCACCACCTGCCCGAAATCCCGCGCACGCTGCACCGCATCCTGACCGTGCTGCACGAGAAAGGCTTCGAATACGCGGTCAGCGACTACGGCCTGCCGTGCTGCGACAGTCCCCGCCCGCCGCTGCGGCTCGAGCCCGACACGCGGTACTTCCGCCACATCTACGCGCGGCGGATGCCCGGGGAAAGCAAGTAAGCAAGTAAGCAAGTAAGCAGGTACGTGCGCGGGCTGCGGCGCGCGAGAGTCGAAACACTTCATGTCTCCCACCGAAATCGAGTCCGACGCGAATCCGGCCACCGGGCCCGCGGTGTCGTCGCCGGCGGGCGTCGTGCGGGTTCTGCACCTGCTGCCGGACCTGGAGCGCGGCGGCGGTCAGCAGGTTCTGCTGCGCAGCCTGCGGTACCTCGACGCGCAGCGCTTTCGGCATCACGTCGTCTACTTCGGTCCGCCTGAGGAACTGCGCGCGCCGTTCGCGGCGGCCGCGGAACTAACCCGCATCTCGTCGCGCGGGCTGGCCAGCGTCGCCGAGGTCCGCCGCCTGGTACGGGACCGCGGCATCGACCTGCTGCACGTCAACGGAACACCGGTCGACAAGCTGCACGGCACGCTGGCGGCCTGGGCCGAGCGGCGCCCGCTGCTCTGGACCCTGCACGGCATGTGTCCCGACCCCGGCTACTGGCGGCACGCGGTTCGCCGGCCGCATCCGCGGCGGGTCTGGCGAACGCTGCGACGGGGCGGGCGTGAGGCGCTCGAACGCTTCCTGGACCGCCGCGCGGTGGGCCGCGTGCTGGCCGTCTCGGACACGGTGCTGGCGTCGTGGCAGCCGTACCTGGACGCGGTCGGGATTCCGCCGGAGCGGATCTGCGTCAGCTACAACGGCGTGCCGCTGGAAGAGTACGACACGCCGGCGAACCGGGCCGCGGCCGGCCGACTGCGGGGCGAACTCGACCTGGGCGACGCCTGGCCGATCCTGCTGATGATCGGTCGCCTGAACGAGGGCAAGGGACAGCATCATCTCGTGCACATGCTGGCCGAAGTGCGGCGGCGGTTCCCGCGCGTGAAACTGCTGCTGGCCGGGGACGGAACGCCCGAGCATCGCGACTGGTTCCGGGCGGCATTGGCGGAGGCGGGCACGGGCGCGCACGTCCGCTGGCTGGGTGATCGCAACGACGTGCCGGACCTGCTGAGCCTGTGCGACCTGTACGTCTTCGCGTCGGCGACCGAGGGGTTTCCGCTGTCGGTCCTCGAAGCCCTCGCGGCCGGCCGACCGGTGGCGGCGTATCACCTGCCGGCCCTGGAGCGGATCGTGCGCGCGGGCGAGAACGGCATGCTGGTGCCGCCGCGGCGCGAAGCGCTGGCCGCGGCGATCTGCGCATTGTGCGCGGACCGCGAACGGCTGCAGGCGCAGGGGCGTCGCGGCCGGGAGATCGTCAGCGATGGCTACAGCATGCAGGCCGCGGCGGGGCGCCTGGCCGCGGCGTACGAGGCGCTGATCGCGGAGCGGGACGGTGCTTGACTCGGTCGACGTGGCGAGCATCCGGCAGCGTCCGGGCGGGTTGCGTGGCGCCCTGCGGCATCGGCTGCTGCAGCGGGCGTTCGATCGGGCCGGCGACTTGGACGACGCGCTGCTGGAGCGTCCGACGGTCGTGCTGGCACCGCACTTCGACGATGAGACGCTGGGCTGCGGCGGAACGCTGCTGCGTGGCAAGCGGCTGGGGGCCGAGCGGCACATCATCTTCATGACCGACGGCAGTGTCTCGCACCGGGACTGGACCGACGCCGAGGCGCTCGCCCGCGATCGACGGGCCGAGGGATACGCCGCGGCGGCCGCGCTCGGGATCGCTGCGGAGCAGGTGACGTGCCTGGACTATCCCGAGACGGCGTTGTTCACGCACCTGGCCGACGCGGTGGTGCGCGTGCAGGCGGTCCTGCGGCAGGTGCGGCCGGGGCTGGTGCTGCTGCCGTACCGGCACGAGCCGCCGGCCGATCACCGGGCGACCTACGAGGTCGGGATCCGGGCGTTGCAGACGCTGGCGCCGCCGTTCGACGTACTCGAATATCCGATCTGGGTGTGGGACACGTGGCCGTTCACGACGTTTCCATGGCGTCCGTTGCGGCGTCTGCACCGGCGTGTGCAGGAGAACTGGCGACTGGTTCGCTGGACGTTGCGCGACCTGGGCACGCGGGTGGACATTCGCGCGGTCCGCAGCGAGAAGCTGGCGGCGTTGCAGCAGCATCGCACGCAGATGGTCCGTCCGCCGCAGCACGCCGACTGGCCGGTGCTGGCGGATGTCAAGAACGGAGATTTTCTCGACCTGTTCTTCGCGCCGTACGAGTTGTTTCATCGGACGACCGTGCGCAGTCCGCGCCCGCTGACGAATCCACCGGAGGAGGCGTGATGCGCGCGGCGCTCCGCTCCGGACTGGAGGGGCTGCTGCACTACAGCGGTGCGGCCGGGCTGTATGCGCGGCTGCGATCCCTGGCGGGCGCGACGATCCTGATGTACCACAGCGTGGCCCGCCCGGCCGAGGCCGCCTGGATCGATCCGCCGAACCGGATGGCGCCCGAGCGGTTCGAAGCGCACCTGCGGTACCTGCGCCGGCATCGCCGGGTACTCTCGCTCGGGGAGGTGGTCGAGCGCCTGCGGAACGGGCAGTGCTGTCCGCGCGGCAGCGTGGTGCTGACCTTCGACGACGGCTATCGCGACAACCTGCACGTCGCGGCGGAACTGCTGGCCCGCTACGACCTGCCGGCCACGCTGTACCTGCCGACCGCCTACATCGATCGCGGCGAGAACCACTGGGCCGACATGGTGCATGCCGCGCTCCGCAACGTGCGACCCGGGAACGTGACGATCGCGGGCACGACCTTTGACCTGCCGCGCGAAACGGAGGCGCTGCGCTCGTGGCTGCATGCCGACCTGCTGCCGGCCACCGCCGAGGCCCGCCGCCAGCGGTTGATCGAACTGGTGGCCGCGCTGCAGCCGGAGGCGCCGCCGCGGCTGACCATGAACTGGGACGAGGTGCGTGAACTGGTGGGTGCGTTTCCGCGGTTCGAGATCGGCGCGCACACCGTCGAGCACATCGACCTGCGGACGCACGATGGGGCGGCCGCGACCTTCGAACTGGAGCACGCCCGCCGGCGGATCGCCGAGGAACTCGGGACAGCGCCGCGGCACATGTCCTATCCGTACGGGCGGGCGTCGGCGGACTCGATCGATCGCGTTCGGCGAGCGGGCTATGAGAGTGCCCTGATCTCGTCGGACCTGCCGCTGGTGCAGCCGGGGGTCGACTGTTTCGTGCTGCCGCGGATCGCCGCGCCCGAGGCGGTCAGCCGCCTGGCGCTGTGGACCGGCGGCGGGCATCCGTACCTGCAGCGGGCGCTGCTGGGGCGCAGCGGATGATGCGTGTCACCGCCATCAGCGTGGCCTACAAGGCCCGGGCGATCATCGGCGATGCGCTCCGCTCGCTGCAGCCCGCCCACGAGGCCGGCCTGCTGGACTGCATCATCGTCGACAACGACAGCGGCGACGGAACGCCCGCGTACGTGCGCGAAGCGCACCCGTGGGCAACGGTGATCGAGAGCGGCGGCAACATCGGCTTCGGACGCGGCTGTAACCTCGGACTGGCCGCGGCCGAGACCGAGTTCGTCCTGTTCCTGAATCCGGATGCGGAACTGGATCTCGCCGGTCTGCGGACGCTGGTCGCGTTCCTCGACGCGCATCCCGAAGCCGGACTGATCGGTCCGGCCATCCGCGATCCCGACGGCGGACTGCAGGTGACCGACCGGTTGCCGAGTCCGGGGCGCGTGCTGCGCGGGGCGGCCGGCCGGGGCGGCGCCTGGCCGATCGAACCCGGGCAGCCACCGTTCCGGACCGAGTGGCTGTGTGGCGCGGCTTTGCTGGGACGCACGGCGCTGCTGCGTGAACTGGGCGGCTTCGACCCGCGCTTCTTCCTCTACTTCGAAGAGACCGACCTGTGCCGGCGGATCCTGGCCAGCGGGTCGCAGATCTGGGCGGTGCCCGAGGCCGTGGCCCGTCATCGCGACGGCGAGATCGCCCGCGCGACCCGCCGCGACATGTACCACGGCTGCATCGCCCAGCACTACTTCGAGAGCCGCTTCTATTACCTGGTGAAACACTACGGCTGGCCGGCGGCCGTGCTGACCGAGACCGCGGACGCAGTCACGATGGGGGCCCGGGCGCTCGTCCGCCTCCTGCGCGGCCGGCCGGTCGACGACTTCCGCGTGCGGATGCGGTCGCCGTTCTATCGTCTGCCGGCGCCGATCGAGAAGGCATGAACATCACGGTTCGACAGGCTGGTGAACTGACCGCGGCGGAACGGGCCGCGTGGTGCGATCTGCAGCGGACCGAGCCGAGCCTGCGCAGTCCGTACTTTCGACCCGAGTACGTCGAAGCGGCGGCCGCGGTCCGTGCCGATGTCCGCGTGGCCGTGCTGTCGCGCGATGGCGCGCCGCGGGGTTTCTTCCCGTACCAGCAGGGTCGCTTCGGTCTGGCCCGGCCGGTGGGCGGACCGCTGAGCGACTACCAGGGTCTGATCGCGCCGGCCGACCTGGCGGTCGATGCCCGGGCGCTGCTGCGCGGGGCGGGGCTGGCGGCCTGGGACTTCGACCACCTGCTGGCGGGGCAGGCCGCGTTCTCGACCTGGCACACCGAGACGGCCGAGTCGCCGGTGATCGAGATTCCCGAGACGCTGGATGCCTGGCGGGCGGCCTGCAAGCGGTCCGGTTCGAAGATCGCCGAACAGACGATGCGTCGCTGGCGCAAGGCGGAGCGTGAACTGGGCGAGATCCGCTTCGTCGAGCACGCGCCGGACCGCGCGCTGTTCGACCAGGTCTGTGCGTGGAAGTCGGCCCAGTACCAGCGGACCGGCCTGGTCGACGTGCTGTCATTCCCGTGGACGCGCGACCTGCTCTGGCGGATCCTGCAGGTGGATCGGCCCGAATTCGCCGGAACGCTCTCGGCGCTGTACTGCGGCGATCGACTGGTGGCGGGACACATCGGCATGCGCTCGGCCACCGTCTGGCACTGGTGGTTTCCGTCCTACGATGTCGAACTTGGCGGCCACTCGCCCGGCACGCTGCTGCTGCTCGAGATGATCCGCGCGGCCGGTGCCCGCGGACTGCGCGAGATCGACCTCGGGAAGGGGGCCGCGACGTACAAGGATCGCTTCAAGACCGGTGCCGTCACGATCGCGGAAGGGACCGTCGCCGTGCCGTCGCTGATCAACACCGTCCGCCGCGGCCTGCTGCGTTCGTGGGAGGGGCTGCGAAGCCTGCCGCTGCCCGGTTTCCTGCGGGCGCCCGGCCGACTGGTCCGGCGCCTGGCGCGGCGGGGAGCGTTCCGTTGACCGGGCCGCCGACGGTTCCGGCCGGGGGTGCGTCGTCGTCCGCGTCGAACGACGCGCGTCCGCTGCGGTTCGGCGTCATGTGCCGTTCGCTCGAACTGGCGGACTGGCAGGCGTCCTGCGTTCGCGCGCTGCGGGACCTGCCGGGGGTGGAACTCGCACTGGTGATTCGCGACGAGGAACCCGCGCCGCCGCGTCCGTCGCTTGCGCGGCGTTTCGGCCAACTGCTGCCGGGCGGGCACGGCCTGTGGAACGCGTATGCCGGACGCCGGGTGCGGCGGCATGAGGGTCGCGTGGATCTGCGTGCAGAAGTCGGGCCGGTGCCCGAGGTCGGCTGCGTTCCGATTCGTCGCGGGCGTTTCTCGCAGTACTTCTCCGACGACGATGTCGCCCGGGTTCGCGCGGCCGGGCTGGACTTCATCCTGCGGTTCGCGTTCGACATCATCCGCGGCGAGATTCTGACCGCCGCCCGCTACGGCGTCTGGTCGTTTCATCACGGCGATCTGCATGCCTTCCGCGGGATGCCGGCCTGCTTCTGGGAACTCTATCACGGCGCGCCGGTGGTCGGTGCCACGCTGCAGCGACTGACCGATCGGCTTGACGGCGGCATCGTCCTGAAGCAGGGCTGGTTCCAGGCCGTGCCCAAGTCGTACCGCCGGACGCGCGCGGCCGTGCATCTCGGCAGTGCCGACTTTCCGGCCCGCGTCGTACGCGACCTGCGCAGCGGCGTGGCCGACTATCTCGACGCGCCGCCGGCCAGCACCTCGGCACCGCTGTTCACCAAGCCCGGCAACCTGCAGATGCTTCGCTTCCTGGCCGGCCGCGCGTGGCGGCGGGTGATCGATCCGCTGCGCTGGCTGTGCGTGCACGAACAGTGGGACGTCGGCCGGATTCGCCGGCCGATCGAGACACTGCTGGACGATCCGAAGCCGCGGGTGGAGTGGATGCGCGTCTGCGGGCGCGGCCGGTTCATCGCCGATCCGTTCGCGCGGCACACCGGCCGGCAACTCGAACTGCTCTTCGAGGACCTGACGCAGGCCGAGGGGCGCGGCGTGATCTCGACCGCCGTGTGGCCGGACGACGGAACGCCCGAAACGCCGCGGCGGGTCTACGTGCGCGACGGACACCTGTCGTATCCGTTTCTGCTGGAACACGAGGGCGCCGTCTACTGCCTGCCGGAAATGTCCGACAGTGGCCGCGTGCTGCTGCTGCGGGGCGAGCCCTTTCCGGATCGATGGGTCGAGGTGGCGACTCTGCTCGACGGCCTGCCGGCCATCGATCCGACGCTCTTCCGGCACGAGGGCCGCTGGTGGCTGCTCTACACCACCAAGCGCGGCGAGACCGGACTGGACCTGCACGCCGCGTTCGCCGAGCAGATCGCCGGGCCATACACGCCGCACGCCGGCAACCCGCTGAAGACCGATGTCCGTTCGGCCCGCCCGGCCGGGACGCCGTTCCGCGTCGGGGACCGCCTGATCCGTCCGGCCCAGGACTGCGGGCGGACCTACGGCGGACGGATCGCGCTGAACGAGGTGCACGTGCTGACGCCGACCCGCTTCGAGGAGCAGACCATCACCTGGATCGAACCCGATCCGCGCTCGCCGTATCCGGCCGGGGTGCACACGCTCTCGGCCGCCGGTCCGTTCACGGTGATCGACGGCAAGCGGCGCCTGTTCGTGCCGCAGGCGTTCCGGGCGGAACTCGGCCGACTGGTGCGGCGCGTGCTTGGTGGCGGTCGCAAGGCGTCGGCCGCGGTGGCTCCGGCCGAGGAGCGGGTCGGATGAAGATCGCGTACCTGACCAGTCGCTACCCGGCCGTCTCGCACACGTTCATCGCCCGCGAGGTCGCGGCGTTGCGTGCGGCCGGGCACGAGATTCGGACGGTCAGCATTCGGCGGGTGGATCCGGCCGGACTGCTGACCGAGTCGGATCGTCGCGAGGCGGCGTCGACGGCGGTGATTCTGCCGGCGTCACCGCTGACGCTGCTGGCGGCGCTGCTGCAGGTGCTGGTGCGTCATCCGGTCCGGTCGCTGCGGGCGCTGGGGACCGCGCTGCGGGATCGGCCGAAGGGGTTCCGGGGGGCGCTCTGGTCGCTGTTCTACTTCGCCGAAGCGGTGCTGCTGGCCCGCCTGCTGCGACAGGACGGCATTCGGCACGTGCACGCGCACTTCGCCAACGTCGCGGCCGCCGTGGCGCAACTGGCGGCCGTGCTGGTGGACGGGACCTGGAGCATGACGATTCACGGCCTGTCGGACTTCGGTGATCCGAGTGCCAACGCGCTGCCGGCCCGGTTGCGCAGCGCGCGGTTCTCGGTGTGTGTCTCGGACTTCGGCCGGGCGCAGGCGATGCTGCACCTGTCGCCGGCGCGGTGGGATCGGCTGCGGGTGGTGCGTTGCGGGATTGATCCGTCGGCGTTTCCGGTGCGGGAGGCGCCGCCCGGCAACGAGGTGCCGCGGATTCTGAGCGTCGCCCGCCTGGCGCCGGAGAAGGGGCACGCGGTCCTGCTGGATGCGCTCGTACTGCTGCGGGCGCGGGGCGTGGCGTGCCGGTGCGTGCTGGTCGGCGACGGGCCGATTCGGGCGCAACTGGAGCGGCGCTGCCGGGAACTCGACCTGGACGGGTGCGTCGAGTTCGTCGGTGCGGTCGGGCAGGATCGCATCCAGCAGTACTACGAGCAGGCCGACCTCTACGTGTTGCCGAGCCTGGCCGAGGGTCTGCCGGTCGTGCTGATGGAAGCGCTCGCCAAGGGTGTCGCCTGCGTCGCCAGCGGCATGATGGGGATACCGGAACTGATCGAGCACCGTCGCAGCGGCCTGCTCGTGCCGCCGGGCGATGCCGAGCAACTGGAGGAAGCGCTGGCCGAACTGCTTGGCGATCCGGCGTTGCGGGCCGAGTATGCCGCCCGCGGGCGCGAGCGCGTCCTGGAGGCGTTCGACATCAACCGCAACGTGCGGGCATTGACCGGTCTGTTCGAGGAGATCGCGTCCGGGCGGACTCCGCAACGGTGAGGGGCCGCACTCCGTCGTCGCAGGCAGCGCCGGATGCCACGGCGATGCTCGCAGTGTCTTTTCTCGGCGGGTCGATCCTGACGTTCTGCGGGCATGCTGCATCGCACGCCGCGGCAAGTCGCACGCCTCACTTTCGGCTCGCGCCCTCGCTCCCGCCTGACGGCTTCCGCAGCCGCAGCCTGGTCAGTTGCCAGTCTTGCAGGTAGCGGCGGAACGCTTCGTCCTCGTAGCGGGGGCGGGCGCGGATGAAGCCCTCGACGTAGCCGGCCAGGATCATCACCCCGCCGACGATCCACGGGTACTCGAACAGGCGATAGGTCGCGATCGCCAGGGCGTACAGCGGGTGCGTACCCATGAAATACTGCCCGTAGCCCCAGCGGAAGCGCCCGTGCAGGACGCTGCGCTGGCTCGAGCCCATCGGCCGCAACTCGATGATCTTCAGGTCGTCATCGTGGAAGCTGGCCGCTCGCCAGCCGAGCATGCGGCCGCGATGCACGTCGATCCCGTCCCACATCACTTCCTCGACGAACCCGCCGATTTCCCGAAAACAGGTCGTCCGGTAGAACTTGCAGGCGCCGCAGGAGTGGTCGTCGCGCATCCGCAGCAGGACGAGCTGGTCGCCGTGGCGGTCCCAGCATTTGCCGCTGCAGCTTCCGAGCCGCGGGTCGGCCTCCATCCTGGACATCAGTCCGACAAACATTTCCGGACCAAAGACCAGGTCCCCGTCCAGCTTGCAGACGTAGTCGTAGTCGTCCAGGTCGAGGGTCCGCAGGCCGGCGTTGAAGGCGACGACGACGCCGCCGCCGACCTTGCGGTGCCCGCGGTTCTCGCGGCGGACGAGGCGGATCCAGTCGTGCGTGGCGGCGGCCTGCTCGGCCAGGGCGGGGGTCTGGTCGCTGGAGCCGTCGTCGACGATGACCCAGCGGGCCGGCCGGTGGGTCTGGGCGACCATGGCGGCGATGGTTTCGGGAAGGGTGCGGGCCTCGTCGCGGACGGGGGTGATCACGGCATAGCGGCGGTCTGGCGGGTCGCTGGTCATCGGATCCTCGGGTCCGGGTCTGGTGCGGCGATATCCTATCGGCTGCGGGCAATCGGCGGGACCGTGCCGTTTCGGGCAAGTCCCGTAAGGTACCCCGTTTGGGCGGCTACAGTTTCAATGGAAATGCCCATCTGGGCGTGCCTAAGATCGGTCGTGGAGGGTTTGGAGGCCGCCGCGTGCCGCCATCTCACGTACGCACGCGGGATTTTCACGGAATAGTCGATCTAGGAGGGAACCGTGCAGCGTTCACAAGTACGCGCCACGGGATGGATGATTCTCGCGGTATCGCTGGCTGCGACGGCGGTCGCGGCGCCCCGTCTGTATGTGGACCAGTCCGCGGCCCCGGCCGGGGACGGGCTGACCTGGGGCACGGCATACCAGGAGGTGCGGGATGCGCTGACGGCGGCCGACTCCGACCCGAACGTGGTGGAGATCTGGGTCGCGAGCGGGACGTATACGCCGGATGTGCCGTCCGGCAGCCGGTTCGCCAGCTTCATCCTGCGGAGCGGGCTGGGCCTTTACGGTGGGTTTGCCGGGGGCGAGACGCTCCTCTCGCAGCGTGACCCGCTGACCAACCTGACGATTCTGAGCGGTGACCTGAACGGCGACGACAGCGGGTTCACCAACAACGGCGAGAACGCCTACCACGTGCTGACCAGCAACGGTGTCGACCGGACGGCGATCCTGGACGGCTTCACCGTGACGCGTGGCAACGCCGACTTCGACGATACCGGGGCCGGCCTGCTGAACGAGGGCGGAGCCCCGACGATCCGCAACTGCATCTTCACCGGCAACATCGCCTCGAGTCACGGCGGCGGCATCGGCAACCGCTTCTCCGGCGATCCGCTGGTGATCGACTGCCAGTTCATCGCCAACGAGGCCGGCAACGGCGCGGCGCTCTCCAGCCAGGACACCTGCGTCCCGGAGATCGTCCGCTGCGTCTTCCGTGACAACGTCGCGGGGACCGAAGGTGGCGCGATCTACAGCCGGCTGAGTGACGTGACGCTGGTGAGCTGCGTCTTCCTCGGCAACGCCGCGACGAGCGGTGGCGCGATCTGGTCGACCGAAGGCTCGCTGCTGATGGTCAACGGGCTCTGTTCGGGTAACTCCGCCAGCAACAACGGTGGTGCCGTCGGCAGCGTGCTGGGCGCCGCTACGCTGCGGAACACCACGCTGGCGAGCAACGTCGCGGGCGGCTTCGGCGGCGGTCTGTTCAGCAGCGGCGCAAACGTCCTCGACGTGGCCAACGCGATCCTGTGGGAAAACAGCGACGGCGGCGGCACGGACGAATCGGCCCAGTTGACCGACTTCGGCGGCAGCGTGACCGTCGACTACACGACGGTGCAGGGCCTCAGCGCGATCACCGGCACCGGCAACCTTGCCGGCGACCCGCTCTTCGCTGACCGCCTGGGCGGCGACGCCACGGCCGGGACGCTGGACGACGATCTGCAACTGACCGAATTCTCGCCGGCCGTCAATGCCGGTGACGATGCGTCGCTCCCGCTCGACGGCCTGGACCTCGATGACGATGGCGATGCGAACGAACCGCTTCCGCTCGACCTGGCCGGGGCGGTCCGCTCGGTGGGGCCGGCGGTCGACATGGGGGCCTACGAGTTCCTGCCGGCCGACTGCAACCTGAACGGCATTCCCGACCCGAATGACATCGCCAGCGGTTTCAGCAATGACTGCAACGCCAACGGGATTCCGGACGAGTGCGAGATCGCGGCCGGCACCCCGGGCGGTCCGTTCTTCTGCATGGTCGACTGCGACCCGGACTGCAACGGCAACGGGATTCCGGACGAGTGCGACATCAGCAGCGGCTTCAGCCTGGACACCGACCTGAACGGTGTTCCGGACGAGTGCGAGGACTGCAACAGCAACGGCACGCCGGACGGCGTGGACATCTCGATGGGCACCAGCGAGGACTGCGACCTGAACGGTGTCCCGGACGAGTGCGAGGTCCTGGCCGACACCGACGGTGACGGCACGGTCGACTGCCTGGACGACTGCCCCAACGACCCGAACAAGATTCTGCCGGGCATCTGCGGCTGCGGCGTGGCCGACATCGACAGCGACGGTGACGGGACCGAGGACTGCCTCGACGAGTGCCCGGACGATCCGAACCTGGTGCTGGCCGGGGCGTGCGGCTGCGGCATTCCCGAGACCGATGGTGACGGCGACGGGACCCCGGACTGCATCGACGAGTGTCCGTCCGATCCGAACAAGATCCTGGCCGGCGCGTGCGGCTGCGGCAATCCCGAGACGGACACGGACGGTGACGGGACGCCCGACTGCGTGGACCTGTGCCCGGCGGATCCGAACAAGATCGACCCCGGCCAGTGCGGCTGCGGGGTCAGCGACCTGGACAGCGACGGGGACGGGACCTCGGACTGCGTGGACAACTGTCCGGCGGATCCGAACAAGATCGACCCGGGCATCTGCGGGTGCGGCACGGCGGACGTGGACAGTGACGGTGACTCGACGCTGGACTGCTTCGACAACTGTCCGAACGATCCGCTGAAGGTCGAGCCCGGCGACTGCGGCTGCGGTGTGGCCGAGACGGACACGGACGGTGACGGGACGCCGGACTGCAACGACGACTGCCCCGACGATCCGAACAAGGTGCTGCCGGGCAAGTGCGGCTGCGGCGTGGACGAGACGCCGGACTGTCCGCAGAAGACGATCTTCGTCGACGTTGCGGCGGTTCCGGGCGGAGACGGTCTCAGTTGGCTGACGGCCTTCGACGATCTGCAGGACGGGTTGTCGCTGGCGGCGGCGGATCCGAACTTCACGACGGTCTGGGTCGCGGCGGGCACCTACACGCCGAGCAGCACGGGCAACCGCCTGGCGTCGTTCACGCTGCGGAACAACCTGTCGATCATGGGTGGTTTCGCAGGTGTCGAGACCCTGCTGAGTCAGCGTGACCCGAACACGAACGTGACGATCCTGAGCGGTGACCTGAACGGTGATGACGGTCCGGCGTTCGCGAACGCGACCGAGAACAGCGTGCACGTGGTCAACAGTGTCGGGACCGGTCCGGGCGCGATCCTGGACGGGTTCACGATCACCGGCGGCTACGACGGCGGTCTTGGTGGTGGTCGCGGGGCGGGGATCCTGAACCTGGACGGGTCGCCGACGATCCGCAACACGAAGCTGATCGGCAACTTCGCCAACAGCAACGGCGGTGGAATGTTCAACCTGAACGGCGGCGCGCCGACGCTGAGCAACTGCCTGTTCGAGGACAATGTCGCTTCGACCTCGAAGGGTGGCGGCATGTACAACTTCGCCGCCAGCCCGGTCCTGATCGACTGCACCTTCCGGAACAACGACGCGGTCTTCACCGGCGGGGCGATGCTCAACCAGCAGAATGCCAGCCCGCACCTGACGCGGGTGACGTTCGAAGGCAACACGGCCTTCTGGGGCGGGGCGATCTCGAACGAGGAGGGCAGCAGCCCGACGCTGATCGACTGCGTCTTCAACGCCAACGTCGCCAGCGGCAACGGCGGGGCGATCTCGAACGACGTCGAGGCCGACCCGGTCATCGACGGCTGCACGTTCACCGGGAACATCGCCACCCGCGGCGGCGGCGCGATCGGAAACATCATCGACTGCGATCCCGTGATCAGCAACTGCACGTTCACGGGCAACCAGGCCGCGCTCGGGGCCGGACTGGTGATCCAGGAAAACTGCGACGTGTCCGTCACGGACAGCGATTTCACCGGCAACATCGCCAGTGATCCGGCCGACGGCACCGGCGGCGGCGTGTATGTCATCGAGAGCACGCTGGTGCTGGACAACGTCGACTTCACCGGCAACCAGGCGAGTTCCGACGGCGGCGGGATCTTCATCCTGTCGTGTTCGCCGACGCTCTCGAACCTGCGGCTGATCGGCAACCAGGCGACCCGCGGCGCGGCGATCTACGTCGACGAAGCCGGGCCGATCGTCAAGTCCGTCCGCTTCTTCGACAACGCGGCGGTCGACCAGGGCGGGGCCGTCTACCAGCGCGACGCCACGTCCCAGTTCTTCTCCTGCGAGTTCTTCGGAAACTCCGCCGGGCTGAGCGGCGGGGCGCACTTCTCGGCCAACAGCAACCTGCTCCTGGCCGGGTCGGCGTTCAGCGGCAACACGACCTCCGGCGACGGTGGCGGCCTGTTCAACACGACCACGTCGCTCGATGTGCTGCACTGCACGTTCGCCGGCAACACGGCCGGCGGCCTTGGCGGTGCCTTCCGCGGCATCGGCGGCAGCAGCCTGGTGCTGACCAACTCGATCGTCTGGGGCAACAGCGACAGTGGCGGCAGCGGCGAGACCAGCCAGGTCTCGGAAGCCGGCGTCGGCTCGCCGACCGTCAACTTCTGCGTGATCCAGGGCTTCAGCGGCCTGTGGGGCGGCACCGGAAACCTCGCCGGCGACCCCGGCTTCATCGACGCGGCCGGCAGCGACCTGCTGGTCGGCACACTCGATGACAACATCCGCATCACCGCCTCCTCGATCGCCTACAACACCGGCGATGCGACCCTGCGACCGGCCGACGGCGCCGACCTCGACGAGGATCTCGACACGCTCGAACTGCTGCCGCTTGACCTGGACGGCAACGACCGCGTCCGCGGCGGGCAGATCGACATGGGCGCCTACGAGGCCGATCCGGGCGACTGCAACAACAACGGCAACCCCGACCCGAACGACATCGCCAGCGGCAGCAGCGAGGACTGCAACAACAACAACATTCCCGACGAGTGCGAATCGCTCCCCGACAGCGACGGTGACGGCGAACCCGACTGCAGCGACGAGTGCCCGGCCGATCCGAACAAGATCCTGGCCGGCGACTGTGGCTGTGGCGCGCCGGAGACCGACAGCGACGGAGACGGGACGCCCGACTGCGTCGACCTGTGCCCGGACGATCCCAACAAGGTCGACCCCGGCGTGTGTGGCTGCGGCGTGGACGAGGCCGACTCGGACGGTGACGGTACCCCGGACTGCGACGACCTGTGCCCGACCGATCCGGACAAGATCCTGCCCGGCAACTGCGGCTGCAACGTGGCCACCTGCCCGTGCGAGGCGGACCTGAACAGCGACGGAACCGTCAATTTGACGGACCTGGCCCAGCTTCTGACCGGATTCGGACGGTGCCTGGAGGATGTCGGGTTCAACCCGAAGGCCGATATTAACGGCGATGGCTGTGTCGACCTGACGGATCTGAGTATCCTGCTGAGTACGTTCGGGGAGAGTTGCCCGTAATCCTGGAGCGCGGGCTCCATGTGCGGGTGACATCCGACGATCGAAAAGGCATGCCGATGTCTCGCTCCGCCCGTTGGCCGGCCGTGGTGGCCGGAGTTGCCGCGGTCGCCTTCCTGGCGACCCTGGCCGCCGCGCCGCAGACGCTGCTGCTGGCGCTGGCGTCGGACGATGCCTTCTACTATTTCAAGATCGCCCGCAACATCGTCAACGGTGCGGGCTGTTCGTTCGACGGCCTGGCTCCGACGAACGGGTTCCATCCGCTCTGGATGGTCTGCCTGCTGCCGATCTACACGCTGGTGCCCGAGTCGCTGGTGCTGGGCGCCAGCCTGTCGCTCGGGCTGAGCGTGCTGATCGGGATCGCCACGCTCTACGGGCTGTACGGGCTGGTCGAGCGGCACCTGGCGCCGGGGTGGGGCTGGCTGACGATCGCCCTGTGCTGCCTGCCGAACATGCTGTCCGCGCTGAGCAACGGAATGGAGACCGCCCTGCAGCTTGCGGCGGTCACGTTCGTCCTGCACCAGTGCTGCCGCCATAAGCTGCTCAGCGCCCGGGCCACGCCGCCCGAGAGTTTCCTGCTGGGCGTCATGCTCGGCGTGGTCGCGCTCTGCCGACTGGACTCGGCCTTCCTGGTGATCGCGGTCGGACTGCTGACCCTGCTGGCGCTCGCCCGCGGCGAGCAGTCGCTGCAGCGCGGGGCGGTCCGGATCGCGGCCGTCGGCTGCGGCGTCGCGCTGGCGCTCGCACCATTCTTCGCCTGGAACGTACTGTCCTTCGGGCACCTGATGCCGATCAGTGGTTCGGTCAAGAGTGCCATGCCCGCGCTGCGGCGTCCGCTGACGATCGAGGAGGACATGGTGCTCGGACTCGCGCTGCTGGTGGTCATCGCGATCCTGCTGGTGGCGGCCAGCGGTCGCCGCGGCGGTGCGACCCTGCACCGCCCGACCCGCAGCGACTCGCCGATCCTGATGCTGGCCGTCGCCTCGGGTCTGCACTACCTGCACGCGTTCCTGTTCCTGACCTGGGGCGTGTACTGGTGGCACTTCACGCTGTACGGACTGACGATCGCGCTGCTGGTGCCGGTCGTGCTGCGGGGCATGTTCGATCGTCCCGATCAGCGCGTCCGCTGGATGGTCGCGATTCCCCTGGTGCTGCTCGGACTCGGGCTGCAGACGCGGGCCGGTCTGATCAAGCACCGGCAGCACAGCGCCTGGTTCGAGGGCGTCGCCTGGGCCCGCCTGCATACGGCCCCCGGCACGATCTTCGGCCTGAAGGACGCCGGCCTGTTCGGGTACTTCAGCGACCGCCCGGTGATCAACCTGGACGGCAAGGCCAACGGGTACACCTACCGCGATCACCTGCTGGGCGGGTCGGTCGACGACTACCTGGCACAGGTCGGAACCGAGTACATCGCGCACATCACCTCGCGCTATGACCAGGAAGACCGCGTCTGGATTCCGCTCGCCCGGCCGAACCAGGACTTCTACTGGCTGCGCATGCCGCGCACCGCCGAGGTCTTCCGCAGCGCTTCGGCCCCGGGCAAGACCACGCGGATCGCTTCGCCGCGGTCTTCGCACTTCGCGATCTGGAGCTATCGTCCGCCGGAGAAGTCTCGTGGGGACGGGTGATGTCCTCGTCTTCAGCGTCGCCCTGGCGACCCTGTTCGGCGTCTGGGTCCGCGGACCCCGCTGGACGTTCGAGCGGATCTACGTTCCCGCCCTGCTGCTGATCCCGACCCAGCCGATCCTGAACTTCGCCGGAATCCCGGATCTGAACCCGCACCGGGCGGCCGCGGCGGCCATGCTGTTCGCCTGCCTCGTGACCGGCGACCTGTACCGCCTGCTGCCGCGCCGCTGGAAGCTGATCGACTGGCTGGCGCTGGCGCCGGTGCTGACCTTCGCGATCAGTTACGCGGTCGACCAGGACCCGTCCGGCGGCTTCGACCTCAAGGCCTTCCGACATGAGATCCCGCAACTGCTGCTCGACTGGGGCTGCCCGTACCTGTTCATGCGGGCTCTCGTCACCGATCGCGCCAGCCTCGGACGCATGCTCGGCCCCGTGCTGGTCGCCACCCTGATCCTGGCCGGCCTCGCCGCCGTCGAATGCCGCCTGGCCACCCGCTTCACCGTCAACCTCTGGAACGCGGTCGGCCTCGGGCTCGACGTCCCGCCGCACTACGGCGACTGGCGACTCGGCCTGCTGCGGGCCTTCACGCATTTCCTCGGCCCGATCACGCTCGGGACCGTCTTCGTCTCCCTGGCACCCCTGATGATCGCCTACGGACAGCTTGTGCCGAAGCATCGCCGCTGGGCGCAAGTCGCCACGGTCGCGGCCGTCGTCGGCGTCGGCTGCTGTCTCTCGCGCGGACCGGCCCTGGTGCTGGCGCTGCTGGTCGTGCTGGTCCCGATGGCGGTCTACCGGATGCGCGTGGCCGCCATGATCGGCGGACTGGCGCTGCTGTTCGCCATTCCGACGCTCTGGGTGGTGGCCGGCGAAGCGATCAGCTACACGATCGCCCGCGTCGAGCAGACCGGCAACACGGCCGGGGAGAGCGGCTACTACCGGATCGCGCTGCTGATCATCTATGGCAAGCAGGTCGCAACGGTGGGCTTCTGGGGGGCGCCGGAACTGATCGGGGCCGGCAAGTACGGCGGCGCCAACTCGATCGACAACGCCTACCTGTACCTGTTCCTGATCGGCGGCTGGGTCGGCGGCGGGCTGATGATCCTGATCAACCTCGTTCTGCTGCGGCGTGCGTGGCGGGCGATCCACGGACTGAACGGCGCGCCGCGCTGGTTCGGCTACGCGCTGACTTCCAGCTTCGCGGGAATCGCGCTCTGCATGGGCAACGTCTGGTTCGCGCCGGACTACGCCGGCTGGTACTGGATCAGCGTCGGACTGATGGCCAACCTGCCCGACCACCTGGCCGGGCTCGATACGGTCAGGCGACCGGTTCCGGCGGCGTCGCCGCCCCATCCGCATCCGCACCTGGCACAGCGGCACCTCGCCCGGGAACAGGGCTGACGATGGACGCCGTTCCGCCGATCACGATCGTGGCCATCGGCCGCAACGAAGGGCAGCGCCTGGTGCGCTGCCTCGAGTCGATCCGGCAGGCCGACTACCCGGCCGACCGGGTCGAGGTGATCTACGTCGACTCGCGCTCGACCGACGGCAGTCCCGAGCAGGCCGCCCGCTGCGGGGCCCGCGTGGTCGTGCTCGAAACCGATCGTCCGACCGCGGCGGCCGGCCGGAATGCCGGGCTGGCGGAGGCCCGTCACGACCTGGTGCAGTTCATGGACGGCGATACCGAACTGCACCCGGGCTGGCTGCGGAAGGCCGTGGCGGTCTTTGACGATCCCGCCGTCGCGTGTGTCTTCGGGCGGGTCACCGAGCGGCACCCGGAAGCGAGCATCTACAACTTCTGGGCGCATCACGACTGGCACGTGCAGCCCGGGCCGGCCGAGGCCTGCGGCGGGATCGCCATGTTCCGGCGTGACGTGCTGCGACAGGTGGGCGGGTACGACCCGGACCTGACGGCCGGCGAGGAGCGTGACCTGTGCTATCGCATCACGCGCGACACGGGGGCGCGGCTGCAGTGCCTGGCCGACGAGATGGTTTCGCACGACATCGACATGCTGCGTTTCGGGCAGTACTGGAATCGCTGCCGGCGGGTGGGCCACGCCTACGCCGAGATCAGTCAGCGCTATCCCGACCTGCGATCGTACCGGCAGAAGTGTCGCCGGAACGCGCTGCACGGCGGCCTGCTGATCGCGGCCGTGCTGGCCAGCGTGCTGCTGCGGTCGGCCTGGCCCGCGGGCGTCTGGCTGCTGCTGGTGATGCTGCTGACCGTGCGGCAGGCCGCGCGGATGCGGCCCCGGCTGGAGAGTTTCCCGTCGGCGCTGCTGTACGCCGGGCACCACTTCGTTTCGAAGTTCCCGACGCTGCTCGGCCAGATCGAGTACGCCCTGCGCCGTCGAACCGGCCGGCAGCGCAGGGCGACGACCTATCGCGACACGGGGCCGGCCGACGAACGCGGAACCGCGCCCCGGGACCAGGGCTCGTGACCGCGCGCCGCGCTGCGACCCTCGGGCTTCCTTTCGTCCGGGAAGGTCTGAAGGAGCGAAGGGAGCGCTGATGCAGCGCCCCCTTTGCTCCCTCGGGTTCGCACTCGTTTACGCGATCGCTACGGCCGGCCTTTGCCCTGGTACTCGAAGGCGCCGACGTCGTAGTAGGTGATGGCACCGGCGCCGGTGTCGGCCGTCACGTCGTCGAAGCGTCCGTTCAGGTCGAAGTCGAACAGCAGGCCGACATCCAGTCCCATGTCGATCGCCGGGGAGCCCTCCTGCAGGCGGAGATTGCCGCCGGCGGCGTCGACGTAGCCGGGGTTGTCGCTGACCAGGTTGTGGCTGGCCTGGACGATGCCGCTGGCGTCGTCGATCAGGATCCGCTGGCCGGCCGGGCCTGGCGAGACGAGGTTGTTGCGGACCTGCGTGTCGACGGCCGAGCCCGCGATCCGGCAGAAGCGGAACACTTCGGACGACTGCTGGCGGTAGGCGGTGTTGTTCAGGATGCGATTGCCGACTGGCGGCCCCTCGCCGGCCCGCTGCGAGATCGAGACGCATTCATACCAGGGCGCGCTGGCGTCCGCGAAGAACAGGTTGTTGCGGACGGTCGTATAGCGGGCCCAGAGGCGGCAGGCCGACTGCACGCCGTTGCCGGTGGAGCGGAAGATGTTCCGCTCGAGCAGCGTGTCGGTGATCACTTCGTTCGAGAACTCGTCCTGCGGGCCGATCGTGACCGACCAGGCGGAACTGCCGACGAAGGTGTTGTCGGTGAACACGTTGTAGCGGGTGTCGCTCGGCGTGCCGGCGTTGATGCTGTTGTGCAGCTTGACCTGGTGTCGCGGGGCCGCGCCGAGCAGGTTGTTGGAATACACCCCGCGGTCCATGTACCAGACCCGCAGGACATGCTCGTTGGTGGGCGGTTCCATCCGGTTGCCGAGGAAGGCATGTCGGGCGCCGCCGGCGTAGACATCGTTGTGGAACATGTCTTCGAGCACGCAGTCGGCGGCCGTGTTGTCCGCGTGCGCGACCGACCAGACGCTCCACAGCAGCCCGACGTAGAAGTTGCGGATGTCCAGGCGCAGCAGCGTGGCGCCTCGGAGGGTGCCGTTGCCGCGAATCCCGTCGCCGGCCCCGCTGCCGCCCGGTCCGATCAGTTCGAGGTCCATCAGGCGCCAGTCGCTGACGTCGACGGACCAGCCGCGGAACTCGACGCCGTGCTCGCCGGCGCCCGAGACCACGATTCGCGGCTTGGGCTGGGTCGGGTCGTCCGAGCCGTCTCCGTGGGCATAGGCGCCGATCAGGCCCGGGCCGGCCCGGTCGATCGTCAGACCGCCCGGGACGTTCCAGGTGTCGCCCCGCTTCAGCAGGATCCGCGTGTTCGGACCGGACAGCGAGAGCGCCTGCCCGATGGTCTGCAGCGGTCGATCCGGCGCCAATCCGTCGTTGCCGTTCGAACCGCTGCTGGAGACATAGTAGGTCGTGCCGCTGAACGGCAGCACTTCGATCGTCTGGCTGTAGACCTGGCTTTCGCCGCTGACCGGGTCAATCACCAGCAGCGCCGCCTGGTACGTGCCGGGCTGCTCGTAGACGTGCGCGGCGCAGTAGCCCGTGGCCGCGTTCTTCGGCAGGCCGGTGACCGACCAGGTCGCCGTCGGGTCATCGCCGAAATCCCACTGGTAGTGCAGGTCGGCGTAGGCCCGGCGTCCGTTGACCAGGGGCGGCTGCATCACGCCGCTGCCTTCGAGCGTGGCATCGAAGAAGACCGCCAGCGGTGCCAGTCCGACCGCGCGGGTGGCGGTGCTCATCGGGCCGGCCTGGCCGACCAGCACGGTCACGCTGATCGTCTCGGTCACGCCGGTGTTGTCGGTCACGCTGATCGTCGCGTGGTGCGAACCATCCGCGAGTCCGGCGCGATCGACGGTCGCGACGATCGTGTCGGTCTCGCCCGAGGTGTCGCCGACGTCCGGCGCAACCTGCAGCCAGGCGACGTCCGCGTCGATCGCGTAGTCCAGCGTGCCGATGCCGCTCATGCCGACCTGGAAGGCCGCATCGTCCTGGCTGACGCCGAAGGTCAGGTTGCCGGGGCTGACCTCCAGTCGCGGCGGGGGCGGCGGAATCCGAACGATCGACACGTCGTCACTCGCCGACAGCGCGCCGTCCGAAGCGGTCAGTCGCAGAACATAGGTGCCCTCGGCCGGCAGCGTCACCTGCGTGTCGGCCGCCGCGGCATCGGCAAAGGTCGCCGCGACCGGGCCGGACACCTGGGTCCACGCCGTCGTCAGGACGCCGTCCGGGCGCCCGTCGTCAAAAGCGCTGCCGCCAAGCTGAATGGTCGTCTCGGAGGCTTCCTGGTCGGGCCCGGCATCGACCGTCGGCGCCAGGTTCTCGCTGCTGAGCAGGCCGATGTTGCAGGTGTCGTGCCCGCCGATGCCGGCCTGCACCGACAGGTAGCGGAGCACGCCCACGCCGGTCTGTTCGTTGCGGAACCGCATGTTCTGGCCAAGCAGCACCTCGCCGTTGGCCGGCGTGGTGACGAAGACCGTGTACTGGCTGTTGGGGACATCGACCACGATCCGGAATGAGTAGACCGTATCGGCCGTGTACGGCAGGGCCACGTCCGCCCGGTAGGTTCCGGCGTCACGCATGTCGATCAGGCCGTCCGTGTTGAATCGCACGGCCGCGGCCATGTCGCTGTACTGGGTGACCGGACTGGCGGAGAGGACGGTCAGTCCGTCAATGCCGTCGCCGCGCGGGACCGCGTCGAAGGAGAGGGCGAAGAGTTCGGTCTGTTCGGGCAGGCTCTGGCTCTGCCAGGTGGCGTTGCTCGCGACACAGCCTTCCAGCGGGATCTCGCACTCGGAGTTGAGCATTGCGCTGAGGATCACCAGGTCGGTCAGGTCGACGTCGTAGTCGCCGTCGACGTCGCCATCCTGGGCCCGCGCCGGGCGGAGGCCGAAGTTTCCGAGCAGGGTCGCCAGGTCCGAGACATCGATGCGGTGGTTGCGGTTCATGTCGCCCGGGCAGGGCAGAGGCGGGTCGCATTCGACCCCGAAGTAGGTCAGGACGTAGATCAGGTCGCCGAGGTCGACCTGCCCGTCGAGGGTGATGTCGCCGTCCTGGTACTCGGCGTTTCGAATGCCGAAGTTGATCAGCACGACCGACAGGTCACCGGAGTCGATCCGTCCCGTCAGGTCCACGTCGCCCGGGCAGGTGTTGTCGCTGGCCGAGGCCGTCCCGAGCATCAGGCCGATCAGGCACGCTGCGTATATCGCTCCCCGTCTGTTCATTCTCTTCTCTCCTCCATGCAATCAGCTACAAGCCCGGCGGGCTTGTGACGCTGTTCCTGGCAAACTCAGTCGCGAGCACCAGATCGGCAAAGGAGGGCGCCGATCGTCTTAGCGGTGCGAGATTGGCTGGGAGACGCTTCCATCCATGCGTCCCGGCTTCTTTGTCCGACAAGTTTCCGCCAACCCAACCCGTTTGACTAGTCCCGCGGCGAAAATCTTTCGTAAGTGCTTTGTTTGCAGTGCGTAAGAAAACAGATTTTTCCGCGCGGCCGTCCCCCGCCCGGGGCAGTTGGCACCGGCCGGTCGGCACGTCTACCATCCTGCCAGTTGTAGGAGATCGACCCCCGATGCCGCGCTTTTTCGTCAGCAGTCAGCCGGGCGGACCGTCCGTCGAGGTTCGCCGGGACGGCACGCTGGACCGGCAATCCGCCGACGGCAGACATACCGCATCGATCATCGGAACGGCGATCGGAACCGGTGACGCTGCCGCCGCCGCACTGCCCGAGTCGCTCGCCCGCGAGGTGCGCCCGCTCGACGTGAAAGGCATGTCGGGCTCGTTCGCGGCCCTCGTCAGCGGCGCGCCGGGCGGCGCGCAGGTCATCACCAGTTCGTGCGGATGTGTCCCGGTCTTCGTGCAGCGGACATCCGGTGGCTGCCTCCTGGCCACCGACCCGGACGATCTGCTGCCCGCCGATCCGCCCCGGGTGGATTCGCTGGCGCTGAGCAGTTACCTGCAACTGGGTTACATCTCCGGAACGCGCACGTTCCGAGAAGACGTCGCGCTGATCCCGCCCGACTCGATTGCGACGCTGACCAACGGGCGGATCACCATCACGGCCTGCACGCGCACGGAGTTTCGGCGGGCCGCGCACGCCAGCCTTGCGGACCAGGTCCGGCAGGTGGCCGCGGCGCTGGCCGAAGCGGTCGACGCGATTCGCCATCAGCGTGGCGATGTCACGCTGCTGCTCGACGAGAGCCGTTCCGCCCGGGCGCTGCTGGCCGCCGGCGCGACGGGCGGCCAGGTCGCGGCCGTCGCGTGCGGTGCCGCTGCGACCCGCCTGGCGACGCGCGTCGGGGCCCGGGTGCTGACGCTGCCGGAAGATGGGGTCGCTACGGAAGCGCGGGCTCGTCGGGTCGGCCTGATCGGCGAAGCCGAGGGGTTGCTCGGCGGAACGGCGTTGAAAGCCCTTGCACGGAATGCCACGACGCTGCTCGATCCGGCCGCGATCCCGGAACTGCTGGGCGCGGCGGCTGTTTCGGAAGCATGGCTGCATCAGCAGACCGCTGCGCCGGCGGCGCTGGCGGCGTGGCAGGATCTGACCCGCGGGGTGGATCCGCGCGCGTTGTCGGCCTCGCCGCTGCTGCCCGATGGTGTTCACACGTCGGCGCGCGACGACTTTTGTGCGAGGTTCCGGGACACGCCCGGGGCCGGGCCCGCGGACCAGGCGGCCGCGTTCCTGCTCGCGGACCGGGCGACGCGTGCGGCGGCCATTCGCGGTCTCTGGTATGGCCCGGATGTGGCGCTGGTGGCTCCGGCGAGCAGTCCGGTGCTGCGCGGGCTGGCGACGACGGTTCCGCACGCGGTCCGGCGGGCCGATCGATTCCTCGAGCGTGTCATTCGGCACCTGGCTCCGGAGGCGGCCGGGGCGCACGGTTGGCTGCGAAGGCTGTTGGGGCGTCCGATGCGTCTGTCGTCGACCGACCACGCCCTGCTCGGTGAGGAACAGACACTGGCCCAGGGCGTGCTGCCGGCCGATGTGGTCCTGCGGCTGCGCTCCGATTCGCGGTCGGTTGTGCTGGCCGGGCGACTGGCGGCGGCGGAACGGTGCCTGCGTGCGTGCGGAGTTGGCCGCTAAAAACAGAGCCGATCTGGTGCTGGACGCCTGTGGCCTCCGATAATCCCTGCATGGCGTGTGGAAATCCGTGCCTGTCCTTGTCGGTCGCTGCAAGGCGGGGCTATAGTTAAGCGGGGTTCCGGCAGGTACTTACATCTCTCAATGCCTGTCCGTCAGGAGGGACTCGGATCATGCGGTTACTGCTTGGCATCCTGATGTTGACCCCGCTGGCCGTCCCGGCGGCGGGTGGTCTCCAGGTGATCGATCTCGGGTCGGGTGATGCCTACGGGATCAGCGACGCGGGCGTGGTGGTGGGCCGCACGGCCGGCAACCAGGCTTTTCAATGGGCGGGTGGTTTGCGCAGCGAGGTCACCGGACCGCAGACGTTTGCGGGTGTCGGGCTGGACGTGAATTCGTCCGGCGAGATGGTGGGCGCGATCAACACGTTCAGCCGTCCCGAGGGTGAGGCGTTTCTGCGGACCGATACCGGCATCACGCTGGTTGGTCCGGCGAACTTCGGCAGCCAGGCGAACGGCATCAACGACAACCGGCAGGTGGCGGGGCAGTACAGTTCGCAGCGTGGCTTCGTCTGGCAGGCGGGTGTCGCGCAGGACATCGGAACGCTGGGCGGCACGCGGGCGGCGGCGTCGGACATTGACGTCTCCGGGCGGGTGGTCGGATACGCGGCGCTGGCGAACACCGACGCGCGGGCGATGCTGCTGACGCCGGAAGACACGAACAACGACGGGCTTGCGGACCTCTGGTTCCGCGACCATGACAACGACCAGGTCAACGATCTGATGCGCGACCTGGGCACCCTGGGCGGACCGACCAGTGTCGCGACCGCGATGAATGACCTGGGTGCGGTGGTCGGTCACTCCGATGCGGTCGGTGGGCGCGACGGTTTCCTCTGGACCGAGGCGGACGGGATGGTCAGCCTGGGTCGCGAGGTGTTTCCGAACGGGATCAACAACTCCGGTCAGGCGGTCGGCTTTTACCGGAACGGAAGCGGGCAGCAGCGGGCGTTCCGCGGCACGGCCGACGGATACGTCGATCTGAACAGCCTGTTGCCCGAGGACTCCGGCTGGGTTCTGGAAGAGGCGCACGCGATCAGTTCGAACGGCTGGATCGTCGGTTCGGGAACGCTGAACGGGCAGGGGCACGCGTTCCTGCTGGTGCCGGAACCGGCCACGCTGTTGCTGCTGGGTGTCGGCCTGCTGGCGGTCGGTCGGCGCCGGAGCTGAACCACGGGCGCAGTCCTGCGTTTCACTCATTGATTTCCATTCGGGTTGGCCTGTCCGGGACCGGTCGGCGGGATTGCCTCGTCGCGGGCGGGGGGCGGCTCTTCGGGCGTGCTTGACAGGTCCTCCGGCTGGGTCCATTGTGCGACACGGGTGTCGGAGGAGACCTGGATTTGGAAGCGCCGCTCCAGCGATTCGTCCTGATTGGCAGTGAGCGATCGGGTACGACCTTTCTGCGCCTGATGCTGGACCATCACCCCCGGATCGGCTGCCTGGCCGAGAGTCCGTTCCTGCTCGCGCATCGTGACGCCTGTCGCGGTGCATCGGCGGCGGTGCTGCGGGACCGGTTGAAGGGGGACCGCAGTTTCACGGATCTGGAACTGGAGCTTCCGGGGGACGAGGGGTACTCGTACGACGCGACGATCGATGGTTTCTTCGCGCAGTATGCCGCGCAGACGGGGAAGCGGACGATCGGGGCGACGATTCACTCGCACTTCGACGCGATGCCCGAGCAGTTTCCGGGGATCCGTTACCTGCACCTGGTGCGTGATCCGCGCCCGGTGGCATCATCGATTCTGAAGATGGGCTGGACGGGGAGCATCTACACGTCCGCCCGCATGTGGCGCCAGACGCTCGAGGCGATCAAGCGGCTCGAGTCGCGGGTTGCGCCGGAGAACTGGCTGCAGGTGCGGTTCGAGACGCTGGTGTACGAGAACCAGGCTTCGCTCGAGCGGATCTGCGACTTCCTGGGGCAGGCGTACGATCCGGCGATGCTGTCGTACCCGGACCACACCAGCTACGCGCTGCCGGAGAAGGATGTGCCGGATCGCTGGCGAACGCAGATGCGTCCGGACGAGATTCAGCAGGCCGAGTGGGGGGCCGGATCGCTGCTGGCCGAGATGGGCTACGAGCGGCAGTGCACGTCGCGTCTGCCGGCCTGGCGGAAGTGGGCGTTCCACGCGTACGACCGCATCGGGCGGACCCGTTTCCGGGTGCGGCGTTTCGGCCTGGGCCTGTTGCTGGCCCGCAAGCTGCTGCAGTTGTGCGGCGCGCGGAGCGCGGCGCTCGAGGCGCGTTACGAGGCGATCCGGGAGTCGCATATCCGGTAGCGTGGCAAGCGGGCCGGAAGCAGGTGGCGAAAGGGTGAGAGAGGCCGTTGCGGACCTCTTTCACCCTTTCGCTTCTACGGGTCCTGATCGCCCTCCTAGGGCTGTCGTTCGAAGGCGCCCAGGTCGGGGTTGCTGCCGATCAGGCGGTCCTGTCCGTCGAAGTCGAGCAGGATGCCGACGTCCATGCCGGCGTCGACGCCGGGCGACCCGGCGGTCAGGTGGAAGTCACCGGCGGCGGGGTTCGTGAACCCGGGGCTCTCGGTATAGAGGTTGTGGTCGGCCACCAGGCCGGTGCCGCTGCCCCGGATCAGTTCGATCGCGTCGGAGTTGGGTGCCGAGGCGATGTTGTTGCGGATCAGGGTGTTGTTGGCGTTGCCGATGTCGACCAGCATGAAGATGTCACCGCCGTCGCTGCGGTAGGCGGTGTTGTTCAGGATGCGGTTGCCCTGCGGGGTCGGTTCGACGCCGCGGGTCGAGACGCGGATGGCCCGGTACCAGCGCGAGCTGTTCCTGGCATCGAACACATTGTTGCGGACCGTGACGTACTGGGCCCAGATCGAGAGGGCGGCCTGCACGTCGCTGGTCGAGGTGAACGTGTTGCGCTCGAAGAGGATGTCGCGGACGATCTCGTTGCGGAACTCGTCCTGCGGCCCGACGGTCACCGACCAGGCACCGCTTCCGACGAACTGGTTGTCGGTGAAGACGATGTGCCGGGCGGACTGGTACTCGTCGGCTCCGCCCTGGTTGCCGGGGTTGTTGTGCAGCTTGATCTGGTGCCGCGGGCAGGCCCCGAAGACGTTGTGGGCGATCGCCGTGCGGCGCATGTGCCACATCCGCAGGGCGTGCTCGTTGGTGACGTCTTCGAAGCGGCTGCCGAGGATGCCGTAGTAGGCACCGCCGACGTAGGTGGCGTTGTGGTACAGGTGGTGAATGTTCGAGTCGACGATCGCGTTCTGCTCGTGCAGGATCGACCAGGACGCGTTCAGGATGCCGACGTAGAAGTCGTGGATGTCGAGCCGCAGCAGCGTCAGTTGCCGCATGGTGCCCTCGCCCTGCACGCCGTTGCCGGCCGAGGCCCCGTTGGGACCCTGCAGTTCGAGATCCATCACCCGCCAGTCACTCACGTCGGTGGCGTTGCCGTTCATGCGGAGGCCGTGACTGTTGCTGCCGGTGACGACGATCTTGGGCCGCGGCTGGCCGGGATCGTCCGAGCCGTCGCTGTTGGCGTAGGCACCGATGATGCCCGGGCCGGCGACCGAGACGGTGATGCCGCTGCCACCCGTCCAGGTGTCGCCGCGCTTGAACAGGATCCGCGTGTTCGGGCCGGCCATCGACATGGCCTTGCCGATCGACTGGAACGCCGAGGTCGGGGAGAGGCCGTTGTTGCCGTCCGAGCCGGCATTCGAGACGTAGTAGGTCGTGCCGCTGAAGGCGGTCACCGTGATCTGCTGGGTGTAGTAGCTGGTCTGCATCGTGGCCGGATCGGTGACCGTCAGCGTGACCGTGTAGGTGCCGGGATCCTCGAAGACGTGGGCGGCGCAGTAGCCGATCGCGGCGTTCCGCGGCTTGCCGTCCGTGCTCCAGTTCCCGCTGCCCGGATCACCGAAGTCCCAGGCGTAGTGCAGGTCGGCGTATTCGCGCCGGCCGCCGACCAGGGCCGGCTGAACCACGCCGTTGTCGGCCGTGACGGCGTCGAAGAAGACCGCCAGCGGGGCCATGCCGCTTGCGCGACTGGCGGTGCTCATCGAACTGCTGGCCGTGCCGGACAGCAGCGTCACCGCGATCGTCTGGTTCGCGCCGGTGTCCGGGTTGATCGTGATCGTCGCGTTGTGGCTG
Source organism: Phycisphaerae bacterium (assembly GCA_030428945.1). Lineage (GTDB taxonomy): Bacteria > Planctomycetota > Phycisphaerae > UBA1845 > Fen-1342 > JAUIEC01. Next base: position 295,973 of record JAUIEC010000003.1, read on the forward strand.
CCGTCGGCCAGGCCGCTGCGGTCGGCGGACACGGTGATCGTGTCGGCTTCGCCGGTGCTGCTGCCCGAGGTCGGCGAGACACTCAGCCACGAAGCGTTGTCGCTGATCGCGTAGGACAGCGTGCCGCTGCCGGCGTTGCGGACCGTGAAGGTCAGGCTGGTCGACGACGAGCCGAAGTTCAGCGAGCCGGTCGAGACTTCCAGAGCCGGCGGCGGCGGGGCCGACACCGTCACCGTCAGTTCGTCCGAGGCCGACAGGTCACCGTCGGTGACCGAGAGCCGCAGCACGTAGGTGCCTTCGGCTGAGAAGTCGGCGGTCGTGTCGACGCTGCTGGTCGAACCGAACGTCACCGTGCCCGGGCCGCTGACCTTGGACCAGGTGGCGGTCACGGCGCCCGGAGGATTCGGCAGGCCGTCGTCGCTGACGGTGCCGTCGAGGTCGACCGAGGCGTCCGGCAGCGCGGTGCTCAGGTCACCGCCGGCCGAGACGGCCGGGGCCTGGTTGGCGCCGGCTTCGATCGTCATGTTGCAGACTTCGTGCGAGCCGCCGCCGGCCTGGAGGGCCCAGTTGTCGAGCGTCGTGACGCCGGCCTGTTCCGTACGGAAGGCGTAGTCGACGGCCAGGATCTGCTCGCTGCCGCCCGGCGGCGTGACGTAGACGCTGTAGGTCCGCGTCAGCACGTTGATCGACATGCGGACGTGGTAGGTGGCGCCGCTGGCGTAGGCGATCGACTGGTCGGCTCCGTAGCCACCGCCGTCACGGGCGTCGATCGTGCCGCTGGTGTTGAAGCGGACCGCCGCGGCCATGTCGCCGTACCCGCCGGCCGCGCCGGACGAGAACAGGGTCAGTCCGTCGATGCCGCTGCCGTTGGGGGTGACATCGAACGTGGCCGAGAACAGTCCGCTCTGGGCGGCGAAGGTGGTGCTGGCGAACGAGGTGTCGCTGGTGGCGCAGTCGCCGGTGACCGACAGCGACACGCCGCGGGTGGCGTTGCCGTTGCCGTTGGTCGTGTTGGTGAAGGTGACGCTGGCGTTGTGGGTCGCCGGGGCGAGGCTGTCGGCCGCGGCGGTCAGGCTGACGGTGACGGTGGTCGACGCGCCGCCGGCCAGCGATCCGGAGGTCGGGCTGACCGCGACCCAGTTGGCGTTGTCGGCGGCGGTCCAGTTCAGGGCGTCATCGCCGCTGTTGGTCAGCGTGTAGGTCCGGCTGGCGGGATTGAACGGGCCGCCTTCGGGTCCGCTGCTGGCGAAACTGGTGCCGGGGGTGACGCTCAGCGTGCCGGCCGCCCGCACGGTCAGGGCGACGGGTCGACTGGCGTTTCCGGTTCCGTTGGTCACATTGGTGAAGGTCAGCGTGTCGCCGTGGATGCCGGCGGACAGGTTGTCGGCGTTGGCGTTCAGCGACGCGACGACGATCGTGCTGGCGCCGCCGGCCAGGGTTCCGGAGGTCTGCGAGAGCGTGACCCAGTTGGTCGACTTGCTGACCGACCACGCCAGCGAAGCGCCGCCGGTGTTGGTGATCGTGAAGGACCTGCTGTCCGGGCTGAAGGGTCCGCCTTCGCTGCCGCTGCTGGTCAGGCCGTCGGCCGGCGTGAGTGCCATCGCCGCCGGGGCCGTGACGGTCAGGTTGACCGCCCGCGAGGCGTCGCCGGTTCCGTTGGTGTTGTTGGCGAAGGTGACCGAGTCGCTGTAGCTGCCGGCGGCGAGTCCGTCGGCGTTGCCGTTCAGCGAGACGATCACGGTGGTGCTTTCGCCGCCATTCAGCGTGCCGGCGGACTGCGAGAGCGAAACCCAGGCGGCCGACCGGGTGGCCGCGAAGTTCAGCGGCAGGTCGCCGGTGTTGGTCAGGGTGTAGGTCTTGCTGCTGGGGCTGAAGGGTCCTCCGACGAGGCCGCTGCTGCTGAGCGGGCCGCCGGGGGTGACGGCCAGGGCGGGTGCGTTCTGGACGGTCAGGGTGACCGGTCGGGTGGTTGACCCGCTGGCGTTCATGTCGTTCGAGAAGCTGACCAGGCCGTTGAAGGTGCCGGCCGCGAGTGCTTCGGCGTTGCTGTTGACCGAAACGGTGACGATCGTGCTTCCGCCGGGTGCGATCTGTCCGCTGGTGGGCGTCATGCTGATCCAGTTCTGATCGGCGCTGACGCTCCAGTTCAGGCTGATGCCGCCGGTGTTGCTGAGGGTGTACTGTTTGCCGACCGGGTTGAACGGTCCGCCGACGGGGCCGCTGCTGGTGACGCCCGAGGCGGGGGTGATGGCGAGTTGTCCGGGCGGATCGTTGACCGTCAGGTTGACGCTGCGGACGGTGTCGCCGCTGCCGTTGGTCAGGTTGGCGAAGGCGACCGTGTCGGCGTAGCTGTTCGAGGCGAGCGCGTCGGCGTTGCCGTTGATCGAGACGGTGACGGTCGTGGACGTGCCCGGCGGGAGCGTGCCGGAGGTCCGCGAGAGGCTGACCCAGTTCTGGCTCTTGCTGACCTGGTAGGTCAGCGGCTCACCGCCGGTGTTGTTCAGCGTGTAGGTCCGGCTGTCGGGCGTGAAGGGACCACCGGGGTCACCGCTGCTGACCAGTCCGGCACTGGGCGAGACGACCAGGGCGGCCGGTTCGGTGACGGTCAGGGTGACGGCCCGCGTCGTGCTGCCGTCGCCGGTGCTCATGTTCAGGAACGAGATGGTGTCGTTGTGCGTGCCTGCGCCGAGTCCGTTGGCGGTGGCGTTCAGGCTGGCGGTCACGACCGTGCTGGCGCCCGGCGCGAGCGAACCGGTGGTCTGCGAGAGCGAGACCCAGGGCTGATCGTTTTCGGCCAGCCAGGCGATGGTGGTGCCGCCGTTGTTGGTCAGCGTGAAGTTGCGACTGCTCGGGCTGAAGGGGCCGCCGGTGTTCCCGGTCGACTCGAATCCGCCGGCGGGCGAGACCTGCAGGGCGCCGCCCGGGGCGTTGACGGTGATGGTCACATCGCGACTGGTGGAGCCGTTGCCGTTGCTCGTGTTGACGAAGTTGACCGTGTCGGTGTGCGTGCCCGGAGGCAGCGTCGTGGCGATCACGCCGATCAGCACGTTGACCGTCGTCGATTCGCCGGCCTGCAGCGTGCCGGACGTTTCGGAAAGGACGACCCACAGGCTCGACTTGCTCGCCTGCCACTTGACCTCGGCGCCGCCCGCGTTCGAAAGCGTGAACTGCTTGACGGTCGGACTGAAAGGACCGCCCTGCGGACCGCTGCTGGTCAGGCCGCCGGCCGGGGTCACCGCCAGCACACCCGCCGGGGGGGCGGCCATCAGGAGGACCGAGCGGACCTGCTCGGTCTCGTCGGTTTCGTTGACGAAGACGAGTTCGTTCGAATGGTTGCCGGCCACCAGGTTGTTGGCCGCGGCGTTGATCGTGGCGATGACGGTTTCGCTGTCGCCTGCCGCGAGGGTTCCGCTGGCCCGCGATAGGGTGATCCAGGGCGCGGTGCGGGTCACGCTCCAGTCCAGGGCGAGCGTGTCGGTGTTGGTGACGGTGTAGGCGATCGTCTGCGGCGCGAACGGGCCCCCGACTTCGCCGGTGACGACCTGTTCGTCTTCGGGCGTGACCTGCAGGGCGTCGGGGCCGCTGTTGACGGTCAGGGCGACCTGGCGACTGGTGTCGCCTTCCCCGTTGCTCAGGTTCAGGAACGAGACCGAGTCGGTGTAGAGGCCGGCCTCGAGCAGTTCGGCGGCCGGTCCGACGGTGACGACGACCATCTCGGTGCCGCCGCCGACGAGCGTGCCGGAGGATTTCGAGAGCGTGATCCACTCGCTGGCGGCCTGGGCCTGCCAGGCGAGTGACTGTTCGCCGAGGTTGGAGAGGGTGTAGGTGATCTGCGGCGGGGTGAACGGGCCGCCCTCGATGCCGCTGGCGATCAGGCCGGCGTTGTTCGTGACGTGCAGCGACGGGGCGGTGGCGTTCCGCTGGACCTGCACGGAGACGAAGTCTTCGGCCTTGCTGGTGCCGTTGGAGACGGTCAGCTTGAACCGCATCGTTCCGCCGTTCGGGGCGGTGAAGGTGGCCTGCGGTCCGGTGGCGAAGACGAGGTCGACGGCCGGGCCGGATTCCTGCTCCCATTCGAAGTCCAGGGGCAGTCCGGCCGGGTCGCTGCTTTCGGACCCGTCGAGGGTGACGAGGGCGCCGGGGGCGACCTGCTGGTCGGGTCCGGCGACGGCGACGGGCGGTCCGCCGCTGGCGGTCAGGTCGGGGCTGGTGGCTTCGAGGGTGCGCTCGGCACAGGGGATGGTGATCCCGGCCACGGTCACGAACAGGCCGAGCGTATAGCGGCCGGCTTCGCGGATCGTCACTTCACCTGCCGTCCCTTCCGCAATGACCTGCCCGTTGAGTCGCCAGTCGTAGGCGACGTCGGGGAGGTTCGCTTGCGGGTCGACCGTAATCGCCCGAAAACCGAACGTCCACGGGATTCCGCCGGAGAGTGCGTTCGGATCGAGTTCCATGTCGAGGTCGGGGATGACGGGGACGAAGACGGGCGGGCTGAGGACGTCGTTGGTTCCGACGGTTACCTGGTAGGTTCCCGGAATGTCGAAGGTGTGGGTCGCCTGCAGGCCGTTGGCCAGGGCGCCGTCGCCGAATTCCCAGAGCAGTTCGCCGCCGAACGCGGCGCCGATGGGCGCGTCGACGCGGAAGGTGGCGGTCAGCGGGAGTTCGCCGCCGCGCGGCTCGACGATGATCGACGGCTGGGTCAGTTCGGCGGTGGTGTCGGCGAGGTCTTCGATCAGACCGACGGCGTCGCCGCTGGGCGTCGGGCCGCAACCCGTCGCAAAGCCTGCCCAGACAACCAGAAGGACGGCACCCAGGGTGCTTCCAAACTTCATTCCGAGACCCCTCTGTGCGCAGACCGGATCTGCCGCACGCGTGGTATGGTCGTTCAACAATCGAAGCCGGTGGGAAGCCGCCGCAGTACACTCCTCCCCCGAGAGCGACTGCGACCTTCATTCACGTTGCCTAAAGTCTCAGAAGCATTCGGCATTGCGGCAAGCTGGAACCGAGGTTGCTGGCGGCGTTCGTGCACTTTCAGCGCACGTGGCAGCCGGCACCGGGGCGTGCGCGCGGGTGCTGGCTGTTTCTATCGGCGGGTCGCCCCCGTAAGGGGTGCGTCGGATCTGCGCCCGCGCCGGCGCAGGATTCGCGCGGGCGGCGGTTTATCAGGCGGGGGTGGATGCGTTCGGGCGAATGCGGACCGGCAGGCGCGGGCGGGTCGCAGGACCGGGGTCGCGCCTGCCGGAGGCGGGAAGGCGGGTGTCTACTGGCAGGCTTCGATGTTCAGCAGCGGCCAGAGCGTGCAGAAGCCCTGCACCTGCAGCAGGATCGGGACGCGTTCGAGCGCCTGTTCGCGGACCGGGTCGTCGATCAGCGGGAACCCGGTCGGGTAGACGTCGACGCCGAGGAGTTCCAGCGCGACGATCCCGATGATCTCGTCCAGCAGCGCATCGAACGCGCCGCAGAAGGCGTTGATCGCGACGCAGACCGTGAACGGGTCGCTGCCCTGGGCGGTCAGTCCCTTGGTGGTGGCCGCGGCCGTCAGGGCGCCGGCCGGGATGGTGCCGGCGAAGGGCTCGGTTTCGCCCCGGAACACCACTGTGCCGGAGACGAATACGGAACCGTCGTCGTTATAGGTCAGTTCGAAGTTGGTGCCGCTGGGCCCCTCGGCCGCGACGAGTCGTCCGTCGGTGTCGATTTCGAAGACGACTTCGCCGGCCGGGCCGTTGCTGACGACGCGGATGCGTCCCTGGCTGGCGGACTTGATGTCGAAGGTGCCGCCGTCGGCCGAGGTGGCGACGCCGAAGGTCTCGCCACTCCCGGCGGTGAACCCGGCGGTGGGGGTGCTGGCGGTCGGGCATCCGGCCAGCAGCAGGGTGCTGAGCAGCACGATCGGGATCAGGGTGGAACGCAGCACGGGAGTCTCCTGGATGGACGTGGGGCGCCGGCGCCACGGCCGGCCGGTCGAGAGTACCCGCGGGCGGCGGAAGTCTCACACGGCGGCGTGGTGAAAGGGCGAAAATGTGAAGGCGTGAAGGGGAGAGCGGTATCGGTGGGGGGACCACCTGGCGGGGCCGGGTCCCTGCCGACGGGTCGCGAGCTTCGTTGCGCACGAGCCTGGGGGGCCTTCGTCACCGTTCCGTTCGCTTACGGGTTCACGATGAAATAGAAGACGGGCCCGCCACTGGGGCGGACCCGTCCTGGATAGCACTCAGGCTGGTCGAGTGGGTTGCCTTAGCGGCGACGCACCAGACCGGCGAAACCGAGCAGCATCAGGCCGAGGCTGGCCGGTTCCGGAACGAAGGTCAGGTCGATGCCGTAGTCGCCGGCGCTCGAACCCGGGACGATGTCGTTGATGTTCGGCTCGAACAGGGTGTTGAAGCCGCCCACGACGACGGTGTAGGTGCCGGCCGGCAGCGTGGCGCCGTCGGCACCCGGAGCGGTGTCGGTACCGGTGAGCGGATCCGAGGCACCGAAGCTGAGCATGCTGTAGAGACCGCCGAGGGCCGTGTCCTGGCCGTCATCGTCGGTGGCGATGAAGTTGCCGGCCGAGTCATAGAGACCCAGTTCGGTGTCGATCAGCGTGCCGCCGATGTCGTAGGTCTGGATGTTCAGGAAGCCGGTCGCATCGACGCCGGCGCCACCGATCGTGAACGTGTAGAAGTCCAGGCCGCCGGCGACGTTGTTGCCGGTCAGGCTGGTGGTGGTGCCGCTGAGGGCGCCAGCGCTGAAGTTGCCGTTGGTGACGACCGACTCTTCGAAGGTCAGCGTCAGGTCGAGCCAGGTCTGGTCGATGGCATCGGCGGTGTCGTCGAAGCTCTCGAAGAACTCGAACGAGACGATCGAGGCCGGATCGAACGGAGTCGGCAGCGTGGTCGAACCGCCGACCGGCTCGGGCGGCGTGTAGGCGGCGCCGTTGCTCGACGGGTTCAGCACGATGTTCGGACCGTTGAACAGGATGTCGGCTTCGCTGGCCCAGGTGGCCGCGTTGCCGGTGCTGTTGTCGAGGTTGCCGGACCAGCTGATGCTGTTGGCGGTGAAGCCGCCGGTCATCGTGTTGGCGATGATCTCGTTGTCGAGGTCGCCCTGGGCATCCCACGAGTTGACGTTGTTGAAGACGATCGACTCGCTGTTGATGACCGACTGGGTGCTGGCCATGGCGGCCGAGGTGGCTACGGCGAAGACGCTCGCCGTCATCAGAAACTTACGCATTAGGATTCCTCCTCCTGAATTAGAAAGCCCTGTACAGAGAACACATTTGTAACGGGTCCCGCGGGGTGATTGCAACGCTTTCGCCATCAAACCCACACGAAAAGGCCGTACGGCCCGCACCCCGTGCGACGGGTCCCGATAATTTCACCTGCACACACACGGAAGCTGACTTGTGTGTCCGATTTGTGTCTTCGAGCTCGTCCGAAAAAACATCGCTCGAAACAGTTTCCCGCCGCTACCGGCCCCGTCCCCGGCGCCCCAGCAGACCCAGTCCGACCAGTCCCGCCAGGCTCAGCGTGCCGGGTTCCGGAACCGCGTATCGGACGTCCAGCTCGTAGTCGCCCTCGGCCGTCCCCGCTTCGATCTGGTCCAGCATCCCGCCGAAGACCGTGTTGAAGCCGCCGACCACGACCGTGTACACGCCCGGTGCCAGAACGGCGCCGTCCTCGCCGGCGACGGCATCGCTGCCGCCCGGGGCGTACGGGTCGTCCGCGCCGAAGCTCAGCATGCTGTAGAGCTCGCCGAGACCGCCGGCCTGCCCGTCGTCGTCCGTCGCCACGAAGGCACCGCTGGCGTCATACAACGCCAGTTCGGTGTCGATCGCGTCGCCGGTCAGCGGGTCGCGGGTCTGAATGTTCAGGAAGCCGCCGCCGATCACGCCGGGGCCGCCGAGTTCGATCTGGTAGAAGTCCAGTCCGCCGGCCACGTTGTGTCCGCCGTCCGAGACGAGGCTGCCGTCGCCGGGCAGCAGGCCGAGGCTGGCGTGGCCGTTGGTGACGGTTGTCTGGAGCAGGTCGATGGTGATCGAGTTCCAGACCTGGTCGGCCCCGGGCCCGTCGTCGTAAGACTCAAAGAACTCGATGCTTACCGGGCCGGCCGGGTCGAACGTGCCGGGTTCGAGCAGCGTCTCGGTGTCGATCGTGTCGGTATAGCTGTTGGTCGTACTGCCGTTCAGGTCAAACGTGCCGGCCGTGGTGGTCATCCGCAGGTCGGCTTCGCTGGCGAACGTGTTCGGCAGGACTTTCTGCAGTTGGCCGCGAAGGCGGATGCCGTTGGCCGCGTAGCCGCCGGCGAGCGTGTCGGTCCGGACGATGTTGTCCATGTCGCCGGCGAGCGCATGCGATTCGATGTTGGTGTAGTGCAGCGATTCCAGCACCGTGGTGGTCCGCTCGCTGGCCGTTGCCTGGGCGGCGAGTACGACGGTGGCGGTTCCGAATGTGCCCAACAGCTTGCGCATGGATCCTCCTTCGCGATACAGCTTTGTAGGCACCGCGGGGGGGCCATTTCCCGCGTGATCACGAGAATCTGGGGGGTCGTGAGTCGCTGCCGATAATCGCCGGGGGCGTGGATTTGACAGGGGGTCCGCTGGCGGTACAAACACGCCAGATGTTCGCCATCTGACGCGCACCGGGGGCAGGTCCCCAGGAAGGAAGGCCGCCGCGGATGAGTTCCTCCGTCGAACACCCGTCGCCCCCTGCCGCGGAATCGTCGCCGAGTCGTTATCGGTGGCTGTCGCCGGTGCTGTACCTGGTGGCGCTGGGCGCGCTGGCGGCGGTGCTGATGCGGTTCGCGGCTGACCCGGTGACGTGGGACGAGATCCTGTACATGGGGGTGGCCTTCGATCCGTACGAAGCGCCGCACATTCTGAACCGTTACTTCCACATCTACCTGCTGAAGGCCTGCATGTCGCTGGCCGGCGATCCGTTCGTCGGTGCCCGTCTGCTGTGGGCGCTGAGTGCGGCCGGCGTGCTGCTGGCGTTGTACGCGTTGTCGGGGGCGGTGTCTCCGGCGGCCCGTGTGCTGGTGGTGCCGGCCACGCTGCTGCTGATGCTCGGTCAGCGCGTGCTCGCCTGGTCGCCGGGCCTGGCGTACGTCGATCACACGGCGACGCTGATCGCGACGGTGTCGGCGGCGCTGCTGGGTTGCTCGGTGCTGCGGGGGCGAGAAGTTCCGTTGCTGCATGCGGTGCTGCTGGGCGTGCTGTTCTACCTGGGCCTGAAGACCAAGGAGACGGCGCTGTTCCTGGGGGTGCTGCCGGTGCTGTTCTTCGTGCAGGTGGACGGCAGCGGTCTGCGTTTCGGGCCGGCGGCCTGGGCGCGGGCGCTGCTGTACGGCCTGGGGGTTGCGGTCGGGGCGGGCCTGATCTGCCTGCTGGATGGCTGGCAACTGGGGGATCCGTGGTTCAGCCTGCGGTCCGAGAACTGGCGGGCGCTCCGCGAGTTCAACAGCGGGACCGGACGCAGCGGCGAATACAGTTGGCTGACGTGGATGACGGCGCCGCAGAACTACGCCGCGTTCGCACTGTATTGCGGGGGCCTGCTGCTGCACGCCGGACGCGGCCGGCACCTGCGCGAGGTGCTGTTCTTCCTGATGCCGATCGGGCTGCTGCTTCTGCTGTCGGCTCTGACGCTGGTATCGAACACACCGGTCAGCGCCCGGTACACGATGCCGATCGTTCCGCTGATGTGCTGCTTCGGGCCGCTGCTGGTGGTCCGGTTGTTGGCCCGCGATTTCGACGGACGCAACGCGCCGCTGGCGCTGGGGATCGGCGCGGCGCTGGTGCTCGCCTGCCTGACGCTGATGATCGTGCGGCCGAACCTGCCCGCGCTGCTGCGTCCGGACCCGACGTACCTGCGTGACACGCTGGTGCCGCTGACGGTGTTCGGCGGCATCGTGGCGGCGACGCTGGGTGTGGCCGGCGGGCGCTGGATGCGTCGGCCGCTGCTGCTGCTGTGCCTGGCGGGGCTGTGCCTGGCGGCGGTTCCGTCGGCGATCCGGGTGGTCGACAGCCTGGGGCGTCGGGACCTGGTGCGGCGCGGGGCCGAGCGGTTCGCGGACCTGCGCGAGATGCTGGGGTCGGCGGACCTCGAGCGTGGGGCGCGGGTTCTGCTGGACGAGGACCTGTACGACCGGCAGTTCTGGGAGCGCGGGCCGCGGCTCTACAAGCCGCTGGTGCAGATGTATGCCGGGGTGCGCATTCCGTGGGCGCAGATCGAGTTGCGGGCGGGCCCGGCCGGGCTGTCGGCCGCGGACCTGGGCGGCTTTGACCTGCTGATTCTGACGCCGGCGTCGGGCGAGGCGGTGGCCACCGTTCTGGGGGAGGGGGCGGCGGTCGAGCGCGGTCCGCGGGGGGAGATCGTCTGTCTGCGTCCGCGGCGGGCCGGTTCCTGAGCCCGCCGGGCGGACATGTTTCCGATACAGTTGCGAGGCGGGTGGCGCGCGGATGGCAAAGGAGGCCCCTTTTCGCGGGTCTGTTTGCTATACTGGGTGTTCTGTACCGGTTTCCGGCGCAGCACCTGCAGCAGCGAGGAGAGGGAGCATGTCAGGAATTCGAGCTTGGGCGGTCTTGCTTAGCGCGCTGAGCGGAACGTGTCTGGCGTTCGGCAGCGGCGCGATTCTGCACAAGTCCGGCCCGCTTCAGATCACGGCGGACGGGGCGGCGGTCTACACGGTCAACAAGGACTTCGATTCGGTTTCGCGGTACGAGACCGGTTCGGGGACGGTCACGCAGTTCGCGCTGCCGGGCTTCGGTCTGACGCACGAGCCGCGCGGGCTGGACCTGGCCAACGGCGACGGCGAGATCTGGGTGACGGCGGCCAAGAGTGACCACGTCTACATTCTGAACGCGACGACGGGAGTGATCGAGACGACGCTGTCGCTGCCGCACGGCAGTCGTCCGTTCATGGTGGCGGTGACGCCGGACGGCACGCAGGCGCTGGTCACGCTGATGAACGCGCGGGCGGTGGCGGTCTTCGATGTCGCGACGCGGACGCAGACGGCGACGATCGGCGGCTTGTGGGACAAGCCGTTCGCGATCGCGTACACGAGCAACGCCGACGAGGTCTGGATTTCGCACCGGATCACGGACGGGCAGGACTCGTACATCAGCGTGCTGAACCTGGCCAGCAACACGGTCGAGGCCCGCCTGCAGATGGAGTCGGTCAATCCGAAGTCGGTGACGACGATTTCGACCGACCCCGACCCGGTTCCCGAGGGTGGTTACCTGTTCACGATCGGGCACTATGCCCAGCGCCCGGGCAGCGACCGCCTGTGGGTTCCGACGCAGTACCAGAACTTTCACAACGCGGTCTTCACCTCGGACAGCACCAGCCAGGCGGCGGTGCACAAGATCGACCTGACGACCCGCCTGGACACGACCGAGCGGGTCGTGCTGTCGGCGGTCTACGCGCACGCGGATGACCGCACGCTGCTGGGCGACGGCTGGGATGCGAACATCTCGGGTCCGATGGACCTGGCCTTCTCGGCCGACGGCAGCATGGCGTACTTCGTCAACGCGTACAGCAACGACGTGCTGATCATGCCGGCGACGATCGGGCGGGTGCGTCCGGGCGGGACGCCGAAGATGACGGAGATTGCGGTGGGGGACAAGCCGATCGGGATCGTGGCCAATCCGGTCGCGGATCGGCTGTACGTGCTGAACTCGCTGTCGCGGGACCTGTCGGTGATCGACACGGTCAGCGAGACGGAGCTTTCGCGGGTGCCGCTGACGCCGGGGGCGATTGACTTCTTCGAAGGCGACATCCTGACCGGCACCAAGCTGTTCAACAGCGCGGCCGATCCGCGGCTGAGCGACACGAACAAGGTTTCGTGCGCGTCGTGTCACCTGGACAGTGCCAGCGACGGCGTGATCTGGGACTTCTCGCAGCTTGGGGCCGGGCAGCGCAAGACGCTGACGATTCTCGGCAACGGCGGTTCGTTCGGCGGGCAGGTCGGCGGCCTGGGGCAGTTGCACCGGGGTGGTGACCGCGACGAGTTCCAGGACTTCGACCACACGGCCCGCGGGATCCAGATGGGCGGGACCGGCTTCCTGGTTTCGCCGAACCCGACGCTGGGGGCGCCGAACGAGGGGATCGATCCGGACCTGGACGCGATGGCGATCTACATGCTGACGCTGGAACCGCTGCCGCGCAGTCCGCGGCGGGCCGGCAACGGCGACCTGACATCGGCGGCGGTGCGCGGCCTGCAGCTTTTCCGGGCGACGACGGGTCCGTTCGCGACGGACTGCATCAGTTGTCACAACGGTCCGTACTTCACGGATCTTGATTTCCACGATGTCGGCGGGTTCATCGGTTCGACCGAGAACCAGGGGCCGGCCTTCAACACGGCGCCGCTGGTGGGCACCTGGGACAACGGGAGTTACGGCCAGTTGACCGGTTCGCTCGAGGACTCGAGCCTGATGGACATGCTGAAGCTGGCCAGCGGCCAGCACGGTGACACGAGCAGCCTGACGCGGCGCCAGTTGCGTGACCTGGAGGCGTTTGTCGCCAGCATCGACGGAGACCTGACGGCGACCAACCTGACGACGATCGTCGACAACGAGGCGCCGACGATCGCGGCGATCGAACCGCTCGGGCTCGACGCGGTGCAGGTGCGCTTCAGCGAGACGGTCGACCCGACGACGGCCGGCGATCCGGGCAACTACCTGCTGCACGACGGTCTGCGGGACTTCGCGCCGACGGCTGCGGTGGTGGATTCGGAGTGGGGTGATCGGGTGACGCTGACGGTGGCGCTCGAGTACCTCGGCTGCGACGCGGACTACACGCTGACGATCGGTCCGATCGAGGATCGGGCGGGCGATGTCGACGGTGGCGGGCTGAACAACGTGCTGGATCCGAACGACCCGGTCAACCAGGTCGGGTTCACGCTCGACGGGACGGTGACGGTCAGCTTCGGCGACTCGGGCAGCGAGAACTACTCGGGCGTGGCGGACGACGCCAGCTTCGTCGCGACGCTGACGACCTGGTCGCACACAAGCTGGTGGCTCTACCCGTATACGACGCCGGAGATGAAGGGCTTCGTGTCGTTTGACTTCGTGCCGGCGCTGACGGCGCTGGGTGTCAACAGTGGCAGCCAGATCGTGGACGCGCGCTTCTCGGTGCAGCCGGAGTTCGGGCACCTGACCACGCTCGAGGCCCGCCGCTCGTTCATGCCGTGGGGTGAGCCGCCGACCGACTGGTGCAGCAGCTGCCCCGGGGCGGTGACGACGATTCACGCCCAGTTCCCGAGTGTCTTCTGGCGGAGTCCGGGGGCCCAGGGCATCGGCGGTGACCGCAACGATCCGAACGAGTACTACCCGTCCGGCACGTTTGACCTGGCCGGTGACGCCGATGCGGTCGTCACGATGACGACGATGAACGCGCCGACCGAGTTCGCCGGCGCGTCAGTGACCGAGGCCTTCCAGTTCTGGCTGGACAACCCGGCCCTGAACTACGGGTATGCCGTGGCGATCACCGGCGGCGGTGACAAGGCCACCAAGTTCCACGGCAACGAGGAGAGCGACGGCACGCAGGGCATGCGGCTGGAAGTCACCTACGACCACGGTCTGCGTGGCGATCAGCGGGACTGCAACAACAACGGCCAGCCGGACATGTGCGAGCTGATCGCCGGAACGCTGGACGACGTGAACGGCAACCTGGTGCCGGACACCTGTGACGTCGAGTGCCCGGACCTGGACGGCGACGGCATGGTCGGGCTCTCGGACCTCGCGACGTTGCTGAGCAACTTCGGCCAGACGCCGGCCACCGCGTTCGAAGGTGACATCGACGGCAACGACGCCATCGACATCTCGGACCTGGCGGAACTGCTGGCCAGCTTCGGGGCGACCTGCCCGTAAGCGATTCGAAAGGCAACAGAAAAAGGGTGAGCGAGTCGCGGGACTCACTCACCCTTTCTTTTTTCCGCCGATGAACGGTTACGGGAGTTGGGCTTCGGCGACCAGGTCGGTGGCCGGGGCGGTCGGCGTCCGCAGGCTCTTCAGGAACGCGATGACCTGTTTCTTCTGGTTGTCATTGAGGGCCGCATAGGCGTCGCGGGCCGCCTGGGCCTCTCCGCCGTGCATCATGATCGCGTCGTTGAGCGTCAGGGCCCGCCCGTCATGCAGGTACGGGGCGGTGTCGGCCACGCCCCAGAGCCGCGCGGTGGTGAACTCGGAATCGAGTTCGCTGCCGAAGGTTTCGGCCAGGTCGGGCCCCATGTCGTGCCGCTTCAGGTCGGCGAACAGCGGCACGATCAGTCCGCCGTTGGGGGCCTTCCGGAAGCCGGCCGCCGACTGCGACAGGTCGGACTGATAGAAGACGTTCTCGGTGGCGTCGAGCGGGTTCTCGGGGAAGCTGTAGGTCAGGACGCGTTCGTCCGTGATCAGCGCCGGGCGGTGGCAGTCGGTGCAGCCGATGGCCCTGAAGCGGATCCGACCGGCGCCGACGCCGGGGCCGCCGGAGCGTCGCGGGCGTTCCAGGTTGGTATTGAAGACGACCAGGGCGGACAGTTCGCCGGTCAGGAGTTCGTTGATCACGCCGTCGCTGTCGCCGTCGACGTTCTCGCCGACTGCTTCGGTCGGCTGCATGCCGAAGTGGAACTGCATCGCTTCGATGTCGAAGGCTCGCGTGGTGGTGAACTCGCCCTTGCGCCCGAACGGGCGGACGATCAGGTCGTGGTCGACACCTTCGACGCCGGAGGTGTCGAACGCGCCGTTCTGGTAGCGGATCGTTCCGAAGTCGACGCCCTTGGTGACCAGGGCGATGTCGGTGCCGGGGTTGGCCTGGGCCTCGGCCTTGAGGGCCTGCAGGTCGGCGGTCATTTCCTTGCCGAGCAGTTCCACGCCGCCCGAGCCGAACAGGAACGGCGGGTTGATGAACCGTCCGTCGAAGGCCGCGAAGCCGTTGCCGCCCACGTCGCTGACATCGATGCTGAGGGGCTGGAAGATGGCGTTGGAGGTCGCCCCGCCGACGCCGCCGATGCCGAACTTGGCCGGCACGCTGGCGTTCGAGATGATCGAGTGGCACTCGAGGCAGGTCTGTCCGTCGAGCCCGTTGACCCGCAGGAGCGTGCCGTTGTTCTGAAGGGTCGGTCGGCCGCCGGGGCTGGTCGGGTCGTTCGGGTTGGTGGGTCCGTCGCCGTAGCCGTCGAGCTTGTTGAAGGGGGTGCTGAAGATCTTGAGGCCCGCCGCCCGGATCTCGTCCAGGCTGAGGGCGCCGCTTTCGATCTGGTCCTGGGTGATGCGGTCGGTGCCGAGGCGTGGCTCATCGACCTGGGCCCGGGCCGGGCTGCCGGCCAGAGTGGTGACTGTGGCCGCTACGAGTACGCCCTGCACGGGGCGCAGCAGACTGGTACGCATCGCTGACTCCTTTGTGATTGCGTTTTCGCGCCCCGAGCACGGGCGGACCACCCGCGTCGGCGTTGTCGCGATTCCCTGTCGTGGAAGTGGCGTCGGATACCCGCCTCACACGTCGGAAGCAAGGCAGGCCACGGCAGGGTTCTTTCTCCCGGACCGCATTGTAGGTAGGTCCCCCCGCCTGACGCCAGATCGTTCTGCGGGCGGGCGGCATCGCGGATCGCCGTCACGGTTGTAACGGTCGTTTCGATCAGCGCTTACGCGATTCGGAGGTGATCAGGACTCGGGGTCCAGCCGTCTTCGCAGCCAGGCGCGGGCCATCCGCCACTCGGCCTCGACGGTGCTGCGCGAGATCGCCAGGGCCTGGCCGACCTCGTCGACCGTCAGGCCGCCGAAGAATCGCAGGGTGACGATTTCGGCCTGGCGCGGGTCGAGCAGGGCGAGTTCCCGGACGGCGTTGTCGAGGTCGAGCAGGTCCGGGTCGGGGCCCTCGAGGCGGGCATCGGCGGTGCTGAGCGTGCAGCGGAGGGCCTCGCCGCCGCGTTTCTGCCGGGCCTTGCCGCGGGCGTGGTCGACGAGGATCTGCCGCATCGCCTTGGCGGCGACCGCCAGGAAGTGGGCCCGGCCTTCCCAGGCGACGCCCTGTCCTTCGGTGAGTTTGACGAACAGTTCGTTGACCAGCGCGGTGGGCTGCAGGGTGTGGGCCAGAGGCTGTCGCGAAAACGCCGCCCCGGCCAGGTGCCGCAGGTGTTCATAGACCAGCGGATAGAGGTCGGAGGCCGCGTCGCCGTCTCCGCGGCCGAGCGCCTGCAGCAGGCGGGTTGTCTGATCGCTGTGCATCATGCCGGAACTTCCGCAGGCGAGTATAGCCGCGACGCACGCAAATCCAAGCGAAAAAGGGAGTTAGGGTTCTGTGGCGGCGTCAGCGGTGCCGTCGTGGATCGCTTTTTGGCGGATTTTGCCAAGGGGCGGTCGGGGCGGCGTCGTGAAGCCAGACAGCAGCGCCCCGTTGAGGGCGGCGGCGAGGCCATGGGGCAACGAACTCGACTACCTATATCGGAGGAACAGAGATGACGCGCAACCAGAGAATGCTCGTATTGCTGGCGACGCTGGCCGGGCTTGGCGGGCCGGCCTGGGCCCAGACGGCGTTCACCTACCAGGGCCAGATCCGCGACAACGGTGTGGCGGTGACCGGCCAGATCGACGTGCAGTACCGGGTCTACAACGCGGCGGTGGGCGGCACCCAGGTCAGTGGCGTGCAGCAGGTCACCAACCTCAGCGTGACGGACGGCCTGTTCGCGACGGATGTCGACTTCGGCGCGGACCTGTTCGACGGCAGCGACCTGTGGCTGCAGGTCAGTGTGCGGAATCCGGCGGGTGTCGGCGGCTACGTGGCGCTGACTCCGCGGCAGAAGATCACGGCCGCCCCGTACGCGAACACGACGCGTGGTCTGACGGTCAACAGTGCTGACGACGTGGACCTGGTCGGGCGGTTCTTCGTGGACGGCGGCACGGACTTCGTCGGTGTCGGGCGTTCGAGCCGGGTCAGTTCGGCCGAGGCGTTCGGCGTGCAGTCGTCGGCGACGAGCGGGTACGGCGGCATGTATCTGCGGACGGACGGGGCGAGTGGCTGGCCGTTCTACGGCTACGCGGCTGACACGAACCTGATGTGGACGTACTTCGACGGGACGAACGACAAGTGGCACGTGAACAACGGCGGGAATCGTCTGACGGTGCGGGGCGACACGGGCGCGGTCGGCATCGGCGAGGAGAGTCCGCTGTATCGTCTGCATGTCGAGTCGTCGCAGCAGCGGACGATCTACGGCATGACCACGTTCAACGGCGGCAGCGCGTTGTACGGTGAGGCCGATGGCACCGGCAGCTACGGCGTTCGCGGTGATGCCGACGGGACGGACGGTGTCGGCGTGCGCGGGACGGCCCTGAACGGGACCGGCGTGGTCGGGACCCACGAGGGCAGCCAGGCGTATCCGGGCGTTTACGGCGAGTCGAACTCGTCGGCCTTCGGCGCCAACGCGATCCTGGGCGAACTGCACGCGGCCAACGCGGGGCAGACCTCGGCGGCGGTGAAGGGTGTCAACGAGGCGACCGACAACGACGGGGCCGGCGTCCGGGGGCAGCACCTGGGTGGTGGTAACGGCGTGGAGGGCACCTCGCTGATCGGGACCGGTGTGTACGGTTACAGCGTTACCGGGACCGGCGTTCGGGCGACCAGCGTGTCGGGCGACATCATGCAGGGTCACAACTCCGGCGGGATGGTCTTCCAGGTGCTCAACGACGGAACGACCGTTGTGCCGGTGCTGCAGATTACCGGTGGTTCGGACCTGTGCGAGAAGTTCGATGTCTCCGGCAGCGACGTGCGGGCCGGCCTGGTGGTTTCGATCGACCCGGCCAGCCCGGGTGACCTGCGGGTCAGCAGCGAGCGTTACGACCGCACGGTGGCGGGCATCATCAGCGGTGCGAACGGGATCAACCCGGGCATGCTGATGGGGCAGGACGGTTCGATCGCGACCGGTCGGCACCCGGTGGCGCTGACCGGCCGCGTCTGGACGTGGTGCGATGCCGACAGCGGCGCGATCACGCCGGGCGACCTGCTGACGACGTCGGCGACGCCGGGGCACGCGATGCGGGTCGGTGATCACGCCGCCGCGCAGGGCGCGGTGATCGGCAAGGCGATGACGAGCCTGGCGGACGGCGAGCGTGGCCTGGTTCTCGTGCTGGTCAACCTGCAGTAGACCGCGAGTCCTGAAAGGAGGAATGCCATGCATACGCGAGCAATCATGCTCTGCCTGGCGGGGAGCCTGCTGAGCGGGCCGGCGGTGGCGCCGGCCCTGGGGCAGGGCGATCTGCCGGAACTTCCGGCGGCCGCGGTGGAGTACAACCCGATCGTGTTCCAGCTTTCGGATCTGCCGGCGCGTTACACGAAGAGTTTCAAGCCGGACGTGGTCGACTACGCGGCCGTCGATCCGGACCTGGTGGCGATCGACGCGCTGGAACTGGAGATGCCGTTCACGCTGGACCTGCTGGGCGGTGACACGCTCGAGGCGCAGTTGACGTCACGGACGCGGATCGGGGCCGGGCGTTACACCGGTCACGGCCTGCTGGCCGGGCACCCGGACGGGCAGTTCGCCCTGGCGCGGCTGGGCGATCACCTGGCGATGTCGATTCGGATTCCGAGCGAGGGTCTGTTCTACATGATCCGTTCGATCGGTGGCGGGCAGCACGTGATGCTGCGGATCGAGGACTCGGAGCGTGAGAAGTGTGCGGCCGGCGTGCAGACGCCGCATGACGGTCACGATCACGCCGCGCACGAGACGCCGGCGCCGCCGGTGGACCAGGATCCGGATCCGGGATTCGATCTGCGTGGCACGTGCGTCGCGCCGGATCCGACCTGGGACATGGTGGTCTGCTACACGCCGTCGGCGCGGGCGGCGGCGGCGCTGGCCGAGGGTGCTTCCTCGAGTGACCCGGGTCCGATCGAGTCGCTGATCCTGCTGTACACGGAAGAGGCCAACCTGACGTTCGAGAACAGCGTGATTCACGCCCGGCTGCGGGTCGTGCACATGGCCGAGGTCAGCTATCCGAACAACGTCCCGATCGGCGATGTGCTGGAGGACATGCTGAACGGGGCGAACGGGTTGAATGTCGTCCAGAACCTGCGGAACGCGTACCTGGCCGACACGGCGATGATGATGACCGACACCGGCTCGGGTGGCTGCGGGATCGCCTACTGCTGCGCGTCGTCCGGTTCGGCCTGGGGTGTTTCGGAGTGGGCCTGCTGGGGCGCGACGTTCGTGCACGAGTTCGGCCACAACCTGGGCTGTGCGCACAACCCGGAGGACGTCGACTGCGGCGGGTGCAACTCGGATGCCCGCGGGCACTACTTCACCGGCAACGACGCGACCCAGTACGGCACGATCATGTCCTACGTCGGGGCGAACTTCTGGCACTTCTCGAATCCGAACCTGACCTACCAGGGGCAGCCGGTCGGGATCGCCGGGCAGCGCGACAACGTGGCGACGATCAACGGTCGGCGGTTCACGGTGAACAGCATGCGGACCTCCGGGTTCGAGGTCTGGGTCGATCCGAACCTGATCATCAACGGAAGCGGGTCCTTCACGAACCCGTTCACGCTGCTGAACAGTGCCCAGTCGTACCTGCTCGAGAGTGACTCGTCGTCGGAGCCGCCGACGATGTTCATCAAGAGCGGAACGACCAGCCAGACGCCGACACTGAACAAGCCGATGATGGTCCGGGCCTGCGGCGGGACCGTCACGATCGGACAACCCTGAGCCCTGAGGAGATCACGCGATGCATACGCGTACCTGGATGATCACGCTGGCGCTGCTGCTGGGCGGCGCCGGACCGGCCAGCGCCCAGCTCGACCTGTCGTGGAACACGGTCGGACCCGGCGGACTGGTCGAGATGAACGGCGGAGCGCTGACGCTCGGCGGCACGATCGGCGAGTTCGACGCCGGCAGCATGTCGGCCGGCGGCCTCGAACTGCGGGGCGGCTTCTGGGCCGGCATCGACACGACCCCGTGTCCCGGCGACGTCAACGGTGACGGCGCCACCGACCTGAGCGACCTGGCCCTGATCCTGGCCGACTTCGGATGCAGCGGAGGCTGCACCGCCGACCTGACCGGTGACGGCAACACCGACCTGAGCGACCTGGCCATCGTGCTGGGAGACTTCGGCTGCAACTGATCCGGCCCCCGGCCGCATCGACACGAAAAGGGCGAAGCGGTCGCACCGGCGGCCCTTCGCCCGCTTCGCGCGCCGCCGGCCGCACTTTCGGCGAGCAGGCTTCCCACCGCCCGGGTTGGGCGGCTACGCTACGGCACCGACCAGCCCCGACGAGAGGAGTCCACGTGATGCGGCCATTCCGCGTTCTCGCGCCCGTTCTGACGTTGCTGCTCTGCCTGCCGCTGCACGCAATGACCAACACCACCGAGGAAACGGACGACAAGGCCCCGCTCTCGTCCGGCACGTTCGCCGGCCTGAAGCTGCGCGGGATCGGGCCGGCGCTGATGTCCGGCCGGATCGCCGACATCGCCGTGCATCCCGACGATCAGAGCACCTGGTACGTCGCGGTCGGCAGCGGCAACCTGTGGAAGACGACCAACGCCGGAACGACCTGGGAGCCGATCTTCGACGACCAGGGTTCGTATTCGATCGGGTGCGTGACGATCGATCCATCGCGGCCGGACACGATCTGGGTCGGTTCGGGCGAGAACGTCAGCGGCCGGCACGTGGGCTACGGCGACGGGGTCTATCGCAGTCGCGACGGCGGGCGGACGTGGGAGAACCTCGGGCTGAAGAATTCCGAGCACATCGGTACGGTCCTGGTGCACCCGGAAGATTCGGACACGGTCTACGTGGCGGCCCAGGGGCCGCTGTGGTCGTCGGGCGGTGATCGCGGCCTGTTCCGCACGACGGACGGCGGGCAGACCTGGCAGAAGATCCTGTCGGCCGGCGAATACACCGGCTGCAACGAGGTGCGGATGGATCCGCGTGATCCCGACGTGCTGTACGCGGCGCTGCACCAGAAGCACCGCACGGTCGCTGCGGTGGTCAACGGCGGTCCGGAGTCGGGGATCTTCAAGTCGACGGACGGCGGCGACACCTGGCGGGAGCTGACCGGGGGCGTGCCGGAGGGCGACAAGGGCAAGATCGGCCTGGCGATCTCGCACCAGGATCCGGACGTGGTCTACGCGACGATCGAACTGCCGCATCGCAAGGGTGGCTTCTTCCGCTCGACGGACGGCGGCGCGCACTTCGAGAAGCGGAGTGACTACGTCTCGGGCGGGACGGGGCCGCACTATTACCAGGAGATCTTCGCCTGCCCGCACCGGTTCGATCGCATTTACCAGATGGACGTCCGCCTGCACGTCAGCGACGACGGCGGCCGGAACTTCCGTCCGGTCGGCGAGAAGGACAAGCACGGTGACAACCACGCGATGGCGTTCAACCCGGACGACCCCGAGTACCTGCTGGTCGGTTCGGACGGCGGCCTGTACGAGAGCTGGGATCTCGGGCAGAACTGGAAGTTCATCAGCAACCTGCCGGTGACGCAGTTCTACAAGGTCGCGGTCGATTACGACGAGCCGTTCTACAACCTGATCGGCGGTACGCAGGACAACGCCACGCAGTATGGTCCGTCGCGAACCGACAACACGCACGGGATCCGCAGCAGCGACTGGATGATCACGGTCTTCGGGGACGGGCATCAGCCGGCGATCGACCCGACCAATCCCGACATCATCTACTCGGAGTGGCAGGTCGGGAACCTGGTCCGGCACGATCGTCGCACCGGCGAGATCGTCTACCTGCAGCCGCAGCCGCGCGACGGCGAGGAGACCGACCGCTTCAACTGGGATTCGCCGATCGTGATCAGCCCGCACGATCCGGCCACGCTGCTGTTCGCCAGCCAGCGGGTCTGGAAGAGCCCGGACCGGGGCGACACGTGGGAGCCGATCAGCGGGGACCTGAGCCGCGGGCTGAACCGCCTGACGATGCCGATCATGGGACGCGTGCAGAGCATCGACGCGACCTGGGACCTGTACGCGATGTCGAAGTTCGGCACGATCACGTCGCTGTCGCAGTCGCCGCGGAACGCGGACCTGATCTACGCCGGGACCGACGACGGCCTGGTGCAGGTGACCGAGGACGGCGGCGCCAACTGGCGGAAGATCGACAAGCTGCCGGGCGTGCCGGCCTACTTTTTCGTCAACGACATCAAGGCCGACCTGCACGACGAGAACACCGTCTACCTGTGTGCCGACAACCACAAGGCCGGCGACTTCAAGCCTTACGTGCTGAAGAGCGCCGACCGCGGGCGGACGTGGGAGTCGATCAGCGGCGATCTGCCAGAGCGGCATCTGGCGTGGCGGATCGTGCAGGACCACGTGCGGCCGCACCTGCTGTTCCTGGGCACCGAGTTCGGCGTGTTCTTCACGATCGACGGCGGGGGTCGCTGGATCAAGCTGACCGGCGGCGTGCCGAACATCCCGTTCCGCGACCTGGCGATCCAGCAGCGCGAGAACGACCTGGTCGGGGCGACCTTCGGCCGCGGGTTCTACATCCTCGATGACTACAGCGCGCTGCGCGGCATCAGCGAGGAGATGCTTGACCAGCCGGCGCAGCTCTTCCCGGTCCGCGACGCGTGGTGGTACATCCCGCGGCGGCCGCTCGGCTTCGGGCGCAAGGCTTCGCAGGGGGCCGACTTCTTCGTCGGACCGAACCCGGCGTTCGGTGCGACGTTCACCTACTACCTGAAGGAACCGTTGCGGACCCGCAAACAGCGGCGGAAGGCGGACGAGAAGAAGCTGATCAAGCGCGGCGAAGACACGCCGACGCCGGGCTGGGACGCGCTGCTGGAAGAGAAGCGCGAGGAGAAGCCCGCGATCCTGCTGGTGGTGCGCGACGCCGACGGCAACGTCGTCCGCTACGTCGACGGGCCGACCGGCAAGGGGATCCAGCGGGTCGCGTGGAGCCTGACCCGGCCGTCGACGGCGGCCTGGACCCAGCGGGCGGCGGCCGAGGATGACTATCCCGACTTCCCCGATCGCGACCCGGATGATGGCATCCTGGTCGCCCCGGGCACGTACTCGGTCGAACTGCATCAGCGGGTCGACGGCGTCATGACGAAGCTGGCCGGGCCGCAGTCGTTCGAGGTCAGGCCGCTGCGCGAGGGCGGCACGCTGCCGGGCGCGACGCCGGCCGCGTACACGGCGTTTCGCGGCCGGCTGGCTGAACTGGAGCGCGGTCTGAACGGGGCCCGGCGGGTGCTGCGCGAGACCCGCCAGCGGCTGACGGCCCTGCGCGAGACGCTCGACCGGTCGACGATCGCGGATCCGCAGTGGGGGGCGGCCGTGCGTGCGCTCGAGCGTGAGCTGGCGGACCTGCAGTTGCGGGTGCGGGCTGACGAGGACCGCGACGTGCTGAATGACCCGGGGCCGGTGTCGATTTCGGAGCGGCTGTCGGTGGCGCAGATGGGCACGGGCTATTCGCTGTACGGACCGACGGCGAATCACCTGGCGAGCTTCGAGATCGCCGAGCGTGATTTCGGGCAGGTGCGGGCGGCGCTGAACGAGATCGTCACGCAGCGCCTGCCGGCGCTCGAAGCGCAGCTTGACGCCGCCGGCCTGCCGTGGACGCCGGGTCGGGCGGTGCCGGGCGAGTAGCGGCAGCGTTGCGGGCTCAGGTCGCCAGGCCGGCCGCCCGGCGGCGGTCGTAGTCGATGATCACCAGGTAGAAGAGCACCACGCCGAACAGGTACAGCCCGGCGGTGATCAGGAAGACGTTGACGTAAGCGACTTCGAGGGCCCGCAGGCGCTGGAACAGCAGTCCGCTGAGGAACCAGGATCCGGACCAGACCGATGCGTTCAGGGCGCTGACCAGTTCCTGGTTGCGGGCGCCGACGTAGTTCATCGTCAGTTCGGAGATCATCGGCCCGGCCATGTTCATCAGTGGCTGTCGCAGGATGTAGAACAGGCAGGCCAGCGGGATCGCGACCGGTCGTTTCGCGATGTACTCGGTCAGGGCGAGTCCGACCAGCATTCCGATCGCGATCAGTTGGGTGCCGGGGATCGCGCGGCGGTAGCCGAAGCGGTCCTTGACCAGCGGGATCAGGATGATGCTGAGCAGGACCACGCCGGTGGCGGCCGACGAGAGGATGCCGACGTGGCGGGTCTCGAACCCGTGGATGTTGGCGAAGAACAGCGGCATGAACGGAATCGTCAGGCCGGCTCCGACGGCGATGGTCGTGCTGGGGACCATCGCCCTGGTGATCAGGCCCCAGTCGTAGCGGCGTTCATGGTGTGCCAGCGGCGGCGGGATCTGTTCCGGCGTCCGGATCCGCAGCAGGAAGATCACGCCGAGGGCGCCCAGCAGCGAGAACGCCTGGAGCAGTCGCTCGGTGCTGAAGAAGACCTCGTCGTACTCCTGCAGCGAGTAGATCGTCGCGCCGGCGACGATCATCGTGAAACTCCAGGTCGAGAAACTCAGCGAGATCGCGGCCGTCTGGTTGGCCTGGGCGGCGTTCCGCATGATGTACGGCAGCACCGTGACGGTCATGCACATGAACAGCAGGCCCCAGACCATCTGGCCGCCGATCAGCAGGAACTCGCTGTGCGTGCGAACGCCGTGGATCACCAGCAGCGAACACAACGGGATGCCGAGCACCGAGACGTAGAAGAACGGTCGGATCGCGCGGCCGCGCAGGAACCGGCCGAGCGGAAAGGCGAGGGCGAGTACGCCGAGGAAGCGGTACTTGAAGTAGCCGGTGGCCTCGTCGTCGGTGTATCCGGATTCCTGCATGTAGAGCAGCAGGGCGATGAAGAAGGCGGCGTTGGTGAACTGCACGCAGACCTCGGCCAGGATGACCATCAGCACATCCTGTTCGAGGCGGCGGTAGCGTTGCAGCAGTTCCAGCATGGTGGCTCGTCGATGGCGGCCCGCTCACCGATGGCGGGCGGTCCGCAGGATAGCGGTGGTCGCGGGTTGAGGCGAAGGGGTGTCCCGCGTTTCCGGCTTTCGTTGCGGCGCGGGGAGGGGGGGGCGTGTGCGCAAAAAGAAACCGGGACGATCCGTGAGGGACCGTCCCGGTCGATGGTCGGACAGACGCGGGCGTGCCTTAGCGGCGACGCGTCGCGAGCAGGCCGCCGAGCACGAGGAGGCTCAGCGTGGCCGGTTCGGGGACGATGAAGAACGAGCTGTTCAGCGTCGCCTGGTCGCCGGCACTCAGGTTGAAGTCGTGATCGATGCCGAACATGTCACCGATGGTGATGCCGACGCTGCCGGCCTGGGGACCCCAGGTCGTGCCGTCGAAGTTCACACCGCCGGCCGGGGCGACCAGCGAGTAGGGATCGGCGAACAGCGTCTGTTCGGTGGTGGCTTCGATGAACGCGCGGTAGATCGAGTCACCGCCGAGGGCGGCCATCGTGGCACCGTCAGCGTTGACGTCGAGCACCGTGATCGTCGACGCACCACTGACGGTCGGGGCCGCGATCGTCGCGGTCGAAGCGGTCGACAGGTCGAACGAGAAGTCCGCCGCCGCGCCCATCAGGTTGGTGAAGCCGGCCACGCCCGTGATGAACGGGTCGCCGTTGACTTCGAAGTCCCAGTCCAGACCCCAGCCCAGTTCGGTATTGGTCATCGAACCGGTCCAGCGCAGGGTGCCGTCTGTGCCTTCCGTTACTTCGCCGACCTGGTTGCTGCTGACCGTAACAGTACCCAGGGGCGAACCGACCGTGGCGAAGACTTCGCCAAACGCGGTGCCGCAGCAGGCTGCGGCCGCCATCAGTACAAGGAATCGCTTCATAGGATTCTCACCTCCGTGGCCCCATAATAGTCGTTGGTCGGGGCGAAAGGCAACTGAAATCGGGCAAATCCTTTCAATGGCCCCGGAGTCTGGCCGGGAGTCCGTAATTCCTTTGTTGGCAATGCCTTGCGGCACAGCAAGGCGGCCCGTCCGGCGAGGTTTGCCAGCGGGGTCGGGGCACTCCGCCGAGGCCAGTCGCCGATTCCCCTCGTTCAGCAGCTTCGGCCGAAGTTGGCCAGCAGGACCGCCAGGTCGCTGAGGTCGGTGTCGCCGTCGCGGTCGGTATCGCCCGGGCTGTCGGGGCCGGTGTCGCCGAAGTTGGCGAGCAGGATCGCCAGGTCCGTCAGGTTGACGGTGCAGTCGCCGTTCAGGTCGCCGGACAGCACGGTCATGAACTGCCGCATCATTTCGTGATCCTCGTGTTCGAGGATGTGGCAGTGGTAGGCGAACTTGCCCGGATAGTCCTCGAAGCGGGCGATCACCCGGACGATCTCGCCCGGATGCGCCATGACGGTGTCCTTCCAGCCCCGCTCGTTATCGGCCGGCGGGACAGCCGGCCCGGTCGGGAAGACGCGGTCGCTGATGATCACGAAGGGCTGGCGATCCAGGACCTGGAAGAACACCAGGTGCATGTGCATCGGGTGCGAGAGGTTGGAGTCGTTGACGAACTGCCAGACCTCGGTGGAGCCCAGTTCGGGGTACTCGGTGATGTGGTCCCAGTGCAGGCCGTTGATCAGCCACTGCGTTCCGGTGCAGCCGCCGGTGAACTTCTCGAGCAGGAACATCCGCTCCTCGGCCGCTTCGTTCGGATCGAGCGGTTCCACCGGCACGAGGGTGGGCGGGACCGGATCGGTGTTGCCGGGCTGGGCCTGGACGATGAATTTCATCACCTGCGGCAGGTCGTTGGCCGGGTCGCCGTTCGGGAAGGGGGCGGGCGCGCTGTTGGTCAGCAGGATCTCGGTGCCGCCGGCGTACGGGGCGAAGTCGACCAGCAGGTCGGCCCGCTCGGCCGAACCCAGTGTCAGCGAACTGAGCGTGACGGGGGTCTCGAACAGGCCGCCTTCCGAGCCGATCTGCTGGAACGTCATGCCGTTGTCGAACGCCAGCGTCAGCGTCCGCGCGTTGCAGCCGTTCAGCACCCGCAGGCGGTACCTGCCCTGCTTGACGTTGTGGTACGGCCAGACCATGCCGTTGACCAGCATCTTGTCACCGAAGAAGTGCTCCTGCCAGGCGGCCGGGTACTTCAGTGATCCGTCGCCGTGGAAGCTGCGGTCCATGATCGCCAGCGGGACTTCGAATTCACCGCTCGGCAGGTTCAAGGCGGCTTCGGCCGTGTCACGGACGACGTACAGTCCGAGCAGGCCCATGTAGACATTCATGCGGGTCAGGCCGAGGGCGTGGTCGTGGTACCAGAGTTGCGCGGCCTGCTGGTTGTTGGGGAAGATGTAGGTGTCGCTGAAGCCGGGCAGGAAGGTGTCTTCGGGGTAGCCGTCGAACTCGGCGGGGACGTGGCCGCCGTGCAGGTGGGTGACGACCTTGGCGACGTTCTCGGCGCCGTGCGGGCAGAGGTCGACGGGCAGGTAGTGTTCGGTGCGGAGGTTTCCGTTCGGGTCGCGGATGTCGTTCAGCCAGTTGATCGTGACCGGGTTGCCGGTGGTCGCTTCGATGGTCGGCCCGGGGACGCTGCCGGCGTAGCCCCAGACGGTGGTCGGCGGCAGTTCGGTGTGCATCTGCTGGGTGAATTCGGTGATGTCGATGTCGTAGGTGGCGACGCCGCCGGCGGTGCCGCTGGTCGGGACGGCGGTGGCGGGCAGCGGGAGCGGATCGAGGTAGGGGGTCAGCACGAGCGGGCAGAGGTCGGTGGAGCAGGCGACGCCGTCTCCCTGGTAGGTGCCGCCCATCGTGGCGCAATCGGCGGCGCTCAGATCGCTGCAGGTCGTGTCGGCGAAACAGCAGGCCCCGGTCTGGACGACGCAGGGGTTCGGACTGCAGGGGGTGCCCTGACCCTGGTAGGTGCCGCCGGCGTTGCCGCAGTCGGTCAGCGACAGCAACTGGCAGGTGCCATCGCTGAAGCAGCAGGCGCCGACGATCGACGACGGGGTGTAGTCGATCACCAGTTGCGGCGCGGTGGCCTGCGTGCGGGCGTCGAAGCGCTTGGTGGTCTGGATCTGGGCCTCGTTTCCGATCAGGATCCAGCCGAAGTTCGAACCCGGCGTGTCGAGCCAGGCCTGCACGTCGGCAACCGTCGCGGCGGTCGACGACCAGTTGTAGCTGCCGATGCCGCCGATGCCGGCACTCGCGGAAGGCGCCGCGGCGTAGTCACCGCCGACCGTGGCCCAGGCCGGTGACGAGGTCGGGTTGGCTGCGACGTAGAACGTGTAGTCCCAGGTGGCGTCGCCATCGAGGGCGGTCGTTCCGCCGCCTTCTCCGCCCGGTGCGTCGGAGGCGCCCTCGCCCCAGTCGGTCAGGACCCGATGCACCGCCACCGTGTGCGTGCCGCCGATCGTTCGCGACATCTGCATCGTCAGTGTCGCGCTGTTGATGGTCGCGCCCGGCGGCAGGCTGCCGGCCACATCGAACCAGACCAGGGCGCGGCGGTTGAAGCCGCTGACGGTGCGACCCGCGAAGAGCCACTGCCCGGCCCCGTTGCTGGCGTTCTTGTCTTCCGAGTACAGGGTCGTGTCGCGCCCGGCGGTCAGCACGGCGACATCACCCACCGCGCGCGGCAGCGAAAGCGGGAGCGTGAGTGCGAGCAGGGCGAGGGTCAGTCGTCGGGTTGCGGATGTCATGGCGGTTCTCACATCTCTGAGCCGCGCGCGAGGCGCGACCGGGTTCTGCGCCTGTCCGGCGCACGGGTCGATCGAAAGGTCTGTCGATGCCCCCGCATCGGACCGGGCACCCGCAGCGCGGATCGCGACCGCCGGTTCCCGGTACCAGACCTCCAAACTAGCTCGCGCCGCGTGCCGATTCAACCCGTTCCGACCCCGCCGGGCGGCTTTCCGCTTGCCGCCCGCCCGGCAGGAGCGATATTCTCAGCAGCGGTTGCGACAGACGCCCCGCCGCGGGCGCAAGGGGTGATCATGTCGGACGATTCGCTGGACCTGAAGCTGTGCTGGGAACGGGATCTGCACCTCGGACGCGATGCGGCCGAGCGGCTGATTCGCGCGGCGGCCGGCGACGTGCGGATCGTCGAACGTCTGCGCCGCTTCCTGGCGCGGGACCTGGCACCGGCGGCCGCGGCCGCGCTGCGTGACCGGGATGTCGTCCGCCTGGTGGCGGAGCGGATCGCGCGGGGCGAGATCGTTGCGTTTCGATCCCGTGTCCGGGGCGGGGCCTGGACGGCCCGGCACGTTCCGGCCGAGCAGCCGGAGCCGGTCCTCGCGACGCAGACGACGACGGAGCTGACCTGGATCCAGATTCGACTGGTGGACATGGAAGGCGAGCCGGTTCCGAACGAGCGTTACATCCTGCGGATGCCCGACGGCAGCGAACGGACCGGGCGGCTGGACTATGTCGGACGGGCGCGGGTGGAACGAATCGATACGCCGGGGACCTGCATGGTCAGCTTCCCGGACCTGGACGGCGCGGCGTGGGAGCCGATCGGCTGACGCCCGCCGGGGGGCTCACTCTGTCGTGACGGGGCGGGTGGCGGTTTCGCGCGGCAGGTGTTCGTGCAGGATCCGCAGGACTTCGGCGATGACGCCGGGGTGGGCGCTGGATTCCATGTGGGTGGCCTGCACGACGACCTGCGAATCGGCTCCGTCCAGGCTGGCGCTGTCGAACGGAACGATCCCGTCACTGCCGCCCGGCCGCGGACCGGCCCGGTTGGCGATGATCGAGTGGTAGCGGACGTGCGGCGCGATCGGTACGCCGGCAAGCTGCTGCAGGATCGGGCTGGTGGCCGACAGTCCGGTGATGGCGTTCGGGGCGGGCAGTTCGCTGGCGGTGGCGGCGTTGACTTCCTCGATGTGTTCGGTCAGATCCTGCGGCAGCCGGACGTTGGCGGCGAAGAAGCGGGCGAACCACGCGTCGGCGAGTTCGGCGCCGCGATGCGGTGTGACCAGGAAGACGACCCGGGTCACGAACGGCAGGGCGTGGAATTCGAACACTTCGGTCAGCAGGGCCCGCTGCGCGGGTTCGATGTCGAGTTCGTCGATCGGGATCGCGCTGATGCTGCCCCAGAGACGCTCGTCGCTGTTCTGCACCTGCAGTTGTGTCAGCAGTCCTCCCAGGCTGCGTCCGACGATCACCATCCGGTCGAGAGCGGCGTCGGTGCCGGCCGGGTCGAGCGTGCTGCGCGCGGCGCGCAGCGACTCGCGC
Organism: Phycisphaerae bacterium; assembly: GCA_030428945.1. GTDB lineage: Bacteria > Planctomycetota > Phycisphaerae > UBA1845 > Fen-1342 > JAUIEC01. Next base: position 325,975 of record JAUIEC010000003.1, read on the forward strand.
AGCTTGGCGGCCGAGTACAGCAGCGGCGCGCCGGTCGGATAGCGGAAGTACCAGACCTGGTAGCGTTCGCGGAGCAGCGGGTCGCCGAGGATCTCGTTGGCCATCATGCCCCAGGCTTCGGGCGTGCTGAGCAGGCCGTGGACCAGGACGATCGGGGTCCGGCCGGGGCGGTAGGGCTGCATCATGAACAGCCCGGCGTAGTCCTTCCAGGCGGCCACGTTGAGGACGCCCTCGATCGGCGGGAGCTGTGGTCCGCGCGAGAGCATGTAGGCCACGGCGGTGGTCGTATCGGTTTCGAGCGGGACGAGCGTGGCGCCGATCCGGGTGGCGGTGGTGACGGTCGGGTCGAACAGCTCGGCCTGGGCGCCTTCTCCCTCGGTGTGTCCGAGGGCGGTGGCGAGTGGATGCCGGATGCGGATCAGGATCGTCAGCGGCACGGCCTGGGGCGTTTCGCGGGGGCGGAAGCGATCGGCGGCCGTGGTGTGCACGGTGGGCGGGGGCCGGATGGCGAGGACGGGGACGCCGAGTCCGAGGGTCCGGTAGCTGGGGAGTCCGATCGGGGCGTAGTCGTAGACGATTTCGAGGCGGGTCTGCGGGTCGGGGGTCCAGGTCAGGTCGTTGGCGTGCGCGCGGGTCCGCAGGGTGCCGCGCAGGTGTCGCAGCTTGACCGCGCCGGCCCAGTCGGCCCGCGTCTGCTGACGCCACTGGACGATGCGGGCGAGAGACCGGTTGTAGAGATCGCATGCCAGGCGGAAGGCGGGGTCGAACGGTTCGGCGGGCTGGTCCCCGAACAGGTAAGCGTACGAGAAGAGCAGGGCGGAGGCCAGGTAGCGGGCGTCCTCGGTCTGCTGGCGGCGTTTGCCGACCGCATAGCACAGTTCGGCGACGGCCAGGCAGGTTTCCGGATCGGGTTTCCGGTCGAGCCGGGTCATCAGTTGCTGAATCTGCTCGGTGCGGGAGAGGCTGGCCAGGTCGGCGCGGCGCAGGACGCGGCCGGTGCGGGCGCTGGGCTGGTCGGAGGTCAGGGCGGAGCGCTGCTGCTCGAGGAACCACTGCTCGTCGGTGGTGCGGCGGAGTCCTTCGCGGGCGCAGCCGGACAGCAGGCTGAGCAGGACCAGGCCGGTGGCAAGACAGGTTCGACGCATCGCGGGCTCCGGTCGGTGCAACTCCGGGGCCGGCATTGTGGACGCGTGATCGTGATCGTGCCAGTGCCGGGCGTGCGGCCGGGCGATCCGGGTTGTGGTGGACAACAGGCAGCGACCCCGACAGTTGCCTGCCGGGGTCGTCGCGGGAGCCGCAGAGATCAGGTCCTGCCGGTCACGGGGCCGGGCAGGTCAGCAGCACGTTGTCGACACACCAGCAGTCCCAGCCCGGTTCGATCACGATCCGGATCCGGGTGACATTGGCGAGGCCGGCCTCCCAGGTGGCCTGGTCGGTGCCGAAGGCGGCCGCGGTGAAGCTGCCGCTGAAGGTGTTGTAGACGCGGGCCTGCGGGGTGAAGGTCGGGATGATGTCCTGGACGAACGTCCCGGCCGGGGTCTCGATGTAGACCTTGCCCATCCGCGACTCGACTTCTTCGGACTTGAAGACGAGCAGGTCGAAGCCGAACTGTCCGCCGTCGTGTCCGCGCAGGTCGCCGAGGAACTTCGGTCCGGCGATGATGGCGGTTTCGCCGTTGTCGTCGCAGCCGCCGTAGGAGTCGCCGGGGTTGCCCATGTCCTCTTCGATGCCGCAGTTGCTGGCGTTCTCGCAGGTCCAGCCGCCGTCGCCGTTTTCGAAGTCCTCAAGGATGTCTTCGCAGGGCGGCGTGCAGGCGTCCTGGCAGGTGGTGTCGTCGCCGGCGTAGCTGCCGTGCAGGACGTCATTGCAGAGCCACTCGGTCGCACCGGCGCACGCGCCGTCCTCGAGGCAGCAGGCTCCGACCGGATCCGGTTCGCAGTACGGATCGCGCTCGGCTTCGAAGTGGAAGTCGCCGGTGCCGCAGCCGTGCATGAACCAGCCGGTGCCCTTGTCATACCCGCCGGCGTCGTAGAAGCGGAACGTGGCCCCGCTCAACTGCTTGTCGGCCAGTTCGGCCACCTGTCCGGTCGGCAGCCAGAGGACGGTGCCGTTGTTGCTGCCGTTGGGCGTGGTGACCCGCAGTTCGCCGTCCACCTGCTGCACGTCCGCGTACGGCATGTCGATGAAGGCGAAGCCCGAGAGGCCGGAGACCGTCGCGGCGGCGTAGCCCGAGACGCGGACGGTGCCGGCGTCGGCGTCGTAGGTCATGAACATGGCGGCGCCTTCGGCGTCGAAGTCGAACCAGGTCGCGCCGCTGGTGTTCAGGAAGTTGTAGAGCACCATGCCGCCCTGCGGGTACGACGGGCCGTTGCCCAGTCGATAGCTGCCGCTTTCGGTCCGCCAGGCGGGCGGCTGCTGGCAGGTCGTGCCGTCACCGAGGTACATGCCGCCGTTGTCGAGGCACAACTGGGCCGGCAGTTCCTCGCAGCTTCCGTCCGGCATGCAGCAGGCCCCGATCGAGGTCGGGCAGTAGCCGACCTGGCCGTTGCTGAGGGCGGCCGGCGGGATCGTCTCCTTGCCGAACTGGTCGGACGACCAGCGCAGTCGGGCGACGGCGCTGCCGCTGTTCTCGTAGTACTCGACGCGGATCGGCACGGAGGTTCCGCCGGTCAGCATGACCGTGCCGGAGGTCTCGCGGACGGCCTGGTCGACCCAGCGGTCGACGACAAGCTGGCCGTCGACGTAGACCCGCATGCCGTCATCGTTGCTGATGTACAGCGTATACAGGCCGGTCGCCGGCGGCAGCAGGTAGCCTTCCCAGACGGCCGAGAAGGTGTTGGCACCGATCCCGGCGGCCGGTCCGCCGCTGCCCCAGTTGAAATCGATCTGCGTGTCGACGCGGGTCACCGCGTTTCCGGTGAAGTCCATGTTGTCGTAGTAGGTCGCCAGCAGGCCCTTGTTGCCGGCACACTCGCTGCCGGCCCCGAGGAACTCGCCGCCGAGCTTGGTGACACAGACGATCTCGGTCGCCAGGACGCAGGTGTCGTCCTCGAAGCAGCAGGCGCCCATCATCTCGCACTCGTCGGGCACCATGTTGCCGTTGTCGTCCACCGAGGTCCCGCTGGCGATGTCGCACGAGTCGGGGATGTCGTTCTCGTTGCAGTCCTCCTCGGTCCCGTTGGCGAGGTCGACGCTGTCGTCGATGCCGTTGTCGTTGCAGTCCTCGATCGGGTCGAGGTAGTCGGGCGTTCCGTCGCCGTCGCTGTCGTCATCGGTCGGGTCACCGTTGCCGTTGATGTCTTCATCCTTTGTCGGGATGCCGTCGCCGTCGTCGTCGGTGTCACGCCAGTCGGGCGTGCCATCGCCGTCGGTGTCCTGCAGCGGGGCGTTGCTGCCGGCGCTGTTGCCGGGCTGCGGGCGGGTGACGGTGTCGTAGGCATCGTCGAGGCCGTCGCGGTCGGCGTCGTTGCCGGTCGGCGTGACGTCGGGCTGTCCGTCCATGTTGGCGTCGTGGCCTTCGATGCTGTCCGGAACGGTGTCGTTGTCGGTGTCGAGGTCATCGACGTCCGGGGTCCCGTCGCCGTCGGTATCGATCGGGCTGAGCGGGGTGCCGCCCTGGTCGGGATCGTAGGCGTCGTCGAGGCCGTCTTTGTCGGCGTCGTTGCCGGACGGGGCGACGAAGCCAGGGCCGCGCGGCTGTGCTTCGACCAGGTCGACGATGCCGTCGTTGTCGCGGTCGATGTCGAGCGCGTTGGGCTGTCCGTCGCCGTCGTCGTCGCCGTCACCCTCGTCCTCGTCGGGGATGCCGTCGTCGTCGTCGTCGGCATCGTCCGGATCGGGGACGCCGTCGCCGTCGAAGTCATCGTCCGGATCGAGGTAGTCGGGCGTGCCGTCGCCGTCGCTGTCGTCGTTGGTCGGATCGCCGTCGCCGTCGCGGTCCTCATCCTCGGTCGGGATGCCGTCACCGTCGTCGTCCGGATCGCGCCAGTCGGGCGTGCCGTCACCGTCGGTGTCCTGCAGCGGGGCGTTGCTGCCGAGGCTGTTGCCCATCATCGGCCGCATGACGGTGTCGTAGACATCGTCGAGGCCGTCGGTGTCCATGTCGTTGCCGCTGAAGACGGCGTCGGGCTGTCCGTCCATGTTGGCGTCGTGGCCTTCGGTGCGGTCCGGCACCAGGTCGCCGTCGGCGTCGAGGTCGAGCATGTCGGGGATGCCGTCGCCGTCGGTGTCGACCGGGACGAGGGTCGTGCCGCCCTGGTCGGCGTCGTAGGCGTCATCGAGTCCGTCGTCGTCGGCGTCGTTGCCGGAGGGTGCGATGAAGGCCGGACCGTGGCCCTGGATTTCGACCAGGTCGACGATGCCGTCGTTGTCGCTGTCGATGTCGAGGCTGTCGGGGTCGCCGTCGCCGTCGTTGTCGTCGTCGCCGTCGCCCTCGTCGTCGTCGGGCAGGCCGTCGTCGTCGTCGTCACTGTCCTGGCGGCCGGAGACGTCGGTGTCGTCATCGGGGACCATGTCGCCGTCGAAGTCCGAGCCGGTCATCGCGCGGCAACTGTCGGGCACGTCTTCGGCCCGGGCGAAGATGCTGGCGTTCCGCGGCGCGACGCCGTCGGCGTCGTACAGTTCGGCTCCGACCAGGCGGTAGCTGCCCGCGTCGGTCACGACCGCGTTCAGTTCGAAGGCGAGGAAGTCGCCGGGTCCGGGGGTCGGCAGCATCAGGCCGCGGGCATCGAGCGGAAGGTCGACGACGATGAAGCCGCCGACCTCGTCGCCGGTCGTGCAGATTTCGGGAAGCTGGATCCAGCGGCGTCCGTCGGCGCAGTCGGCCGCCTCGCCGCCGAAGCAGATCGGGGCGCTGCTGCCGGTTTCCAGGCAGCGGGTGTCGATCGTGAACGAGGTGCAGGTGCCGTCGCAGGGGCCGCTGCGGACGAAGACCAGTCGCAGGTTGACGGCCCGGCGCACGCCGTTGGTGCCGTAGGTCAGCGGGATCGGCGCGCGGAAGCCGATCGGGCCGGCGCCCTCGGCCAGGATCGCGGCGTCGAGCGCCATCGGCGTGGCCGCGAAGTTGTCGTCGAACTGGGCGCCGAAGAAGTCTTCGACCTGGACGCTGAACTGGTCGGGCCCGCGGGCGCCGGCCGGTCCGGGCGCGTCGAGCGCGCTGTCGTCGCCGCCGCCGGTCGCGACCTGGATCAGCAGTGCGTCGGCCAGAGCGCCGAGGACGCCGAAGAGCAGGTCCCGCTGGTAGTCCTGCAGGCCGAGCGCGGGCGGGCCGCAACTGATCGTGCCGGCGGCCAGCGAGAGAGACAGAACGAAAGCGACGAGCCTGCGGGAAAGACGACGAATGCGACGCACGGCCGAACTCCTCACGGGGCGCTCCTGTGCGCCCGACTGGTTGCGGTCAGAAAGGCGGACTACTGGCAGTCCTGCGGAACCGAATCACCCGAGCGGAAGACCTCCGCGCGGAGCGGGACTTCGCCGGTGGCGATCTCGACACCCAGCACGCTGTAGACGCCGCCGTCGCCGACGATCGTGTTCAGTTCGAATGCCAGGAAGTCGCCGGCCGCGACCGGGAACGCCAGTCCGCTGTCGCCGAGCGGCAGATCGAGCACGACGAAGCGGTTGTCTTCTTCATCCAGCCCGGCGCAGTCCGGGTTGACGCGGACGAAGCGGGTGCCGTCGCCGCAGTCGTCGGCCGTGCCGCCGACGCACTCGGGGGCGGTGCCGCCGTCGCGAATGCAGCGGGCGTCGATGCTCAGGATGAAGCAGGTGCCGTCGCAGAGTCCCTCGCGGAACATCCGCAGGCGCATGACCAGCGGGCTGGTCCCGTCGTAGTTGCTGGGGATCGCGGCCGTGTAGGCCAGGGCGTCGCCGCCCTCGACCAGGGCCGGATCGTCGACCGGGACGGGAGTCAGGCCGAGGTTGCTGTCGACCCGCCCGGTCAGGAAGTTGTCGACCTGGACGCTGAAGACGGCCGGGCCGGTGGCGCCGGGCGTCGGGGCCGGCTGACCGGTCTGATCGCCGTCCCCGTCCTGCGGGGCGATGGCGTTCAGCAGCGCGAGGGTCGCGAGGCGTCCGCCGATTCCGAACAGAATGTCGCGACCGTAGTCCTGCAGTCCCAGGAATCCGGCGCCCGGGCCGCAGCCGAACAGGGAACCGCAGACGACGACACCGAGGGCTGCCCACCGCTTGTGCTTGACCATCACTAAGTCTCCGAGGCGCATGAAGATGCGTTGCAACTTGGTCTTCCCGTCTTATCCCTCGCGGGGGTGCAACGGCAACGTCAATCAGGGTTTATCGCCGGCGGACCTATAAAGAGTGGGGCGCAGATGCTGCGCATGCGCGCGGCGCGGCAAAAACCTACCGACGCGCGCGGCACGCGATTGTGTCGGGGGTGTACCGCTGAAGGGAACAGGGAACAGGGGACAGGGAACAGGGAAGAGGGAAGCCGGGGGCACACGGCAGCCGCAGGGTCCGCGCGCGATCGGGCGCGATCGGGTGGTCCCGGCGTGCCCTTGCTTACCCGCTTACCTGCTACCTGCTTACTTGCTTACTTGCTCACTTGCTCACTTGCTTACTTGCTCACTTGCTTACTGTCAGTTGCAGGTGATTCCGAAGCGGGCCAGCAGCATGCTCAGGTCGGTCAGGTCGACCACGCCGTCGAGGTTGGCGTCTCCGTCTCCGTGCGTGGCCGACGAGGACCCGAAACTGGCCAGGACGATCGCCAGGTCGGCGAGGTCGACGTCGCAGTCGCCGTCGACGTCCGCGTCGTTCGCGCCGATGTCACAACCGGCCGAGCAGCCTTCCGCGAAGGTCGCCACGAGGGTCTCGTCGCTTTCGCTGACCGTCAGCGTGTGGGTCTGGGCGTTTCCGTTCGACCAGTTGACGAACTCGTAGCGCTCGCCGTCGAGCACCTGTCCGCCGGGCGCCGACAGCGTCGTCATCGCGAAGACGATCGCCTCGCGGGTGAAGGGCGTGACGTCGGCGTCCGAGTAGATCACCAGCGACAGGCCGCTGGGGATGCTCGCCAGCGTCAGCACGCTCGTCTCGGGCTGCAGTTCGACCGAGGCCGTCGCGCTCAGCACGCTGCGGGCCTCGGGGGTGCCGTAGCTGACGAACTGGTCGGTCATCGACTGGTGCTGCGCGGAAATCCAGGCCGCGGAGCGGACCACGCCGGCGATCCGCACTTCGTCGATGTCGCCGTCGAACGAACTGCCGCCGCCGCTGTGCCGGGCGATCCACAGCGCGTCCGCGCCGGCCGCCAGCGGCGAGACGGTCGCGTCGGTCGTGACCGGCTGACCGTCGACGTACATCGTGGCCGTGCCGGCCGCCATGGTTGCGGTCAGCAGGTGCCAGTCGGCGTCCAGGTCGATCGGGTTGGCGCGTCCGAAGTCGCCGCCGCTGCCGAGCACGGTGAAGTTGTTCGCGCCGGCGTCGTACTCCATCTCGTAGCCGCTGGGACCGTCCCAGGGCGTCTTCTTCGACAGGATCCGCGCCGGGCCGACCAGTTCCGGATCGGCCACCCGGATCCAGGCCTGCAGCGTCGCGGCCGTGTCGAGCGCCAGCGACGGACCGGTGTTCATCTGGATGGCCTGTCCCGATGCGAACGAGCGGGCCCCGCCGAGGATGCCGCCGGTCGGCTGGCTGGCGAAGTTGGTACCGTCGTTGCCGTTGCCGCTGGCGTCCGGGAAATCCGGGCCGGCGGTGGTGGTGCCGAACGAGAGGTCATCGAAGAAGATCGCGCCGGATTCGTTGGCCGGCTGCACGAAGAACAGCAGGGCCCGGGCGGTGGCCGTGTTGGCGGGCGCGGTCAGTTGCAGCGGGCCGCGCGCCAGCCAGGTGTCGGTCGGATCGCCGGCGTCCAGGACGGTGGCCTGGGCGTCGAGCAGCAGGTTCGCGCCGGCATCGTAGAACTCGATTCCGAGCACGCCGCTGTTGGCGGTGCCGCTGACCGCGTCGCCGGTGATGTGCTCGACGTAGGTCGACAGTTCCCAGGTTTCGCCGGCCGTGGCCGGCAGGTCCTGGTAGACCAGCGAGACATTCGGGCTGCCGCTGAACTGGCCGAACATCTTCAGGTGATGACTGCCGGTTCGCGGGTCGATCGTCGAGGCGAAGGTGTTGCCGAAGGTCGACCACCCGTCCAGCGAGCCGCCGTTGTCCTCGAACCCGCCGTTGACCAGCAGCGAGTCGCCGGCCGCCGAGGTCGCACCCAGGTGCCAGACGCCGGCGTAGTCCGCGCTCCAGACCCCGGCCGGGTTCTGCGTGTCGGTCGCGGCGGGGTTGCCGAGATACATCCAGACGTAGTCGCTGTCGGAGAGGGCGTTGATCGTCGGAACGCGAACCCAGATGAGCGATTCGCCGGCCGGGTTCCAGGATTCGATTTCGTGGTCCAGAGGCTGGCCCTGCGGACCGACGAAGCGCAGGTCGGCCCCGTCCGGAGCGGCCAGTCCGTAGTCGGTCCGGCTCGCATTCAGGCGGACCAGCAGCGGGAAGTCGGTGAGCGTTTCGGCCCGGGCGCTGTTGTCCAGCAGCAGACGCTGGCGGTGGGTCCAGGCGGGGTTCCACCAGTCGGGGGCGCCGTCGTCGGTGGCGGTCAGGCGGATTTCGAGGAACGACGGGTACTCGTGATCGATCGCGTTGAAGACGCCGCCGTCGACGCCGGGGAAGGCCTCGATCGCATGTTCGTGGCAGCTCAGGTCGGGATCGTTGGGGTCGCCATGGTGGTTGGGATCCTCGTCGCCGTCGTGTTCGTGCTCGTCGATCTGGCAGTGGTGCAGGATGATCTGCCAGTCGAGGCCGGACGGTGGAATCGGGCCGGTGTCGGGGTCGAGGGCGCTGCCGGCGAAGGTCAGGGGGTCGCCGACGCGCCAGGTGGTGGCGGGGGTCGGCAGGCTGATGGTCGGAACGGGCGGGCGGTTGTCGATCGTGATCAGCACCGAGCCGATCGTGGCGGCGCCGTGGTTGTCGGTGACGCGGACGCGGGCGGTGATGCTGCCGGGGTTGGTGTAGGTGTATTGCGTGGTCGGCGTGGTGCCGTCGTCGTACTGGCCGTCGCCGTCGAGGTCCCAGGCGAAGCTGATCGTGTCGTTCGGATCGGCGTCCGATGAGCCGCTGGCGTCGAAGCTGACCAGCAGCGGGGCGGTCCCGCTGGTGGGGTCGGCGGTCAGCACGACGACGGGCGGTTCGTTGACCGGGAAGTACTCGAAGCGTCGCACGAAGCTGGCGCCGAAGCGGTTGTAGGCCACGTAGTAGAGGTTGCCGTCGGGTCCGAAGGTCAGGTCGACCGGCGTCACGCCGAGGGCGAAGGTCTGCACGTTCTGCGGGTCGGGGTCGCCGTTGGCGTCCGGCAGCAGGACCCGCACCCAGCCGGCGCTGAAGTCGGCGAAGAACAGGGCCCCGTCGTAGCTGCTCGGGAAACTGCCGCCCGGGCTGAAGGCGACGCCGGTGATCGAGTTGCCGTTGGCCTGCTGGTTCGGATAGCTGTGGTACGGGTCGCTGACCGTGCCGGCCAGGTAGAGATCCTCGCACAGCGGCAGGTCGAGGGCATCGTAGCCGTCCTGCACGGCCGGACCCTCGTAGCATGGCCAGCCGAAGTTCTCGACCAGCGTATCGGTCGGATCGGTGACCCGGTTGACCTCTTCGAAGCCGCCCCAGCCGACATCGCCGATCCAGATCTCGTTCGTGTTCGGACGAATGGTGAACCGGTAGGGATTCCGCAGTCCGTAGGCGACGATCGGGTCGTCATCCGCCTGGCCGCCGAAGAGCGGGTTGTCCGGCAGGGCGGCTCCGCTGACCGGGTCCAGTCGCAGCAGGCACCCGTGGTAGTCGAGCGGATCGCCGGGCGCGGCCAGGTCCTGGCAGCGCAGCGCGCCGCCTTCGTTGACGGGGTCGCCGCAGACGTTGCCGACCTGTCCGTAGTCCGGGAAGTTGAAGTGCGCGCCGTCGCCGTGGGTCAGGTACAGGGCGCCGTCCTGTCCGAACGCCAGGTCGCCGACCGAGTGGCTCGGGAACTGCTGGCACCAGCCCTCGCGCAGCACGACTTCCGGCCCGCTCATCACCTCGCCGGAGGCGGTCAGTCGCGACAGGCGGCTGGAGACCTGGCAGCCCTGGTTGGTGAACCCGGGCGGGTCGGGGCAGGAGTCGTTCCAGAGCGGCGCGGTGCCGCCGATCGTCGCGTCATAGGTGTAGAACACGTAGACGTACGGTACGGTCGGGAAGTCCGGGTGAATCGCCAGCCCCAGCAGGCCGCGGTCCCAGGCGTTGTAGACCTGCGTGCTCAGGTCGGCGAAGACCGTCGGGGTCGGGTCGGACAGGTCGCTGAACGTCTTGACGATCCCGCCGCGTTCGGCGACGAAGACGCGCCCGTCCGGCGCGAACCGCACGGCGACGGCGTCGGTGAAGCTGACGCCGCTGAGGGCGACGTTGTCCTGGAAGCCGGGCGGCAACTGGGCCGGCGCTGTCGGAATCAGCAGCGCGGCCAGCCAGCCCGCCACGAACGTCATGCCCAGACTACGGTTCCTGCGATGCAACACGCGCGTTCCCCCCCGGGGTTTCCTGCCGTCGGCTGTTCGGTGCCGGCGTCGAGGTGCCACCGTACCCGTTGGCATGCGTCGAAGTCCACGGTTTTCGACCGGCCCGGGCCCTGATCGGACTGACACTGTTTCATGGCTTCGGGCAGGAGCGGCTGCTTCGCGTATCATCTTCAACCAAAGGGGGGCTGCGTGACGCGTCCAGCTTGTTTCGTACAGGACATTCGAACGGCGGTGCCGACTCGCGTGCTGCGGGCCGGGGAAGCCGCGGACGTGATGCGGCAGACCTGCCGTTCGCCGCGGACGGCCCGGCTGCTGCGCCGGATCGTGCGCCTGACCGGGATCGAATCGCGGCACCTGGCGGCCCTCGATCATCAGGACGGTGATGACATCGCGGCCCGGCTGTACCAGCCCGCCGGTGTGCAGCCCCACGGGCCGGCGATGGGCCGGCGCGAGGCGCTCTTCGCCGGCGCGGCCGATCCGCTGGTGGCCGCGGCGCTGGCGGACCTGCCGCGCGATGCGCTGCGTGCGGTTCGGACCCTGGTGACCTGCAGTTGCACGCACGCGTCAGCGCCCGGTCTGGAGCGGCCGGTGTTCGCGCATGCGCCGCTCTCCACCGACGTCGCCCGCTGGAACCTCGGGTTCATGGGCTGCTCGGCCGGCCTGGCGGCGTTGCGGCTGGCGCAGGCGACGGCGGCACAGGGGGCGGCCCTGGTGGTGGCCTGCGAGTTGTCGTCGCTGCACTTCCAATACAGCGATGACCTCGACCAGATCACCGCGAACCTGCTGTTCGCCGACGGTGCCGCCGCGCTGCTGCTGGGTCCGCGTCCGAGCGCGGCCCGGGTTGTCGACGCCGTGAGCATCGCGCTGCCGGAGCAGGCCGGACAGATGACGTGGTTCGCCGACGACCACGGCCTGCGGCTGCATCTGTCGCCGGACCTGCCGGAGACACTGGCGGCGCATCTGCCAGCCGTGATCGCCGACCTGCTGGCACGCCACGGCCTGAGGCAGGCCGACGTGGCGCACTGGCTCGTGCATCCCGGCGGTCCGCAGGTGCTCGACAGCGTGGCCGCGTGCCTGGACCTGTCGGACGACGCGCTCGACCTGTCGCGCGCCGTGCTGCGCACCTACGGCAACATGTCGTCGCCGACGATCCTGTTCATCCTGCGCGACCTGCTGCGGACCGAGCCCCGGGGCTGGTGCGTGGCGCTCGCGTTCGGCCCGGGGCTGACCGTCGAGGCCGTGCTGCTGGAACTCGGAGACGGTGAAGGGGTGAGAGCGTGATCAGCGCGGGCCGCGATGGACCGCGCGCATCCGTTCGCAGTGCGTGTTTCAAGTCACCTACTGGCGCAGCGTGTTGATGTAGCGCACGTACGGGGTCGCCAGCCTCGGGAAGCGCCGCAGCAGGCCGACGCCCAGCCGGGTGGCCAGCGGGGAGCGCAGTCCGAGGGTCAGGGCCCGGCACAGTCGACGTCTTCGGCCGAACCGCTGCCGGCAGTACGAATGCCAGCCGTCCGCCAGGTCGTCCCGCCAGTTCTCGATGGCGGCCGTTGCGAACGGCACCACGGCCAGTCCGCTCGCCAGGGCGATGCCCATGCCCTCGCCGGTGAACGGTTCGACATAGCCGGCCGCGTCGCCGATGACGAAGACGCGTTCGGAGGCCGGTGGTGTCCGGTGTCGCGTCATTGTTCCGGACCCGTGCCAGCGTGCGCCGTCCAGTTCGGCGATCCCGGGCAGGTCGGTGTCATGCAGCAGTTGCCGCACGAACGGGCCGAGTCCACCGGCGCTGCGCAGGCGATCCGGTGCGACGGCCGCTGCGATGTTCAGTCGCCCGTCTTCGAGGCGCACCAGTCCGGCGTATCCGCCGCGGGCGCTGGCCATGTAGATCACGCCCGGTCGGTAGTCCGCCGTGTCGCCGGGAACGACGACCGCGCCGCCGATGCGGGCCGCCGCGGCCTGATGCAGGCGGAACTCCGGCGTCTCGGAGAGCAGGCGTCCGCTGAGCCCGTCGGCCGCGATGACCACCCGGGTCCGGACGCGCGCGGTGCGTGTTCCCTGTTGCAGATGCAGCACGCGCCGGGCGCGCTCGAGGGCTGAACCGAGCGTGGCGCGCGTCTCGGGCAGGAAGCGGGCGCCGGCCTGCCGGGCGGCCTGGATCAGGGCCTGGTCCATCACCGTGCGTGACAGCGCGCGTCCTTCCGGCAGGGCCAGGTCGAGGTGGCCGCCGACGGTTGCGGCCCGGAATCGCGAGAGCGGAGCGGCGGTGCGGATGGCCGGCAGGTCGTCGAGCCCGCAGGTTCGCAGCGTCTGCAGCGCGACGCCGTTCAGGCAGCAACCGCAGACCTTGAAACGCGGGAAGCGGGCCCGGTCGAGCAGCAGAACGCGGTGCGTTGTGCGTGCCAGTTGCCTGGCGGCCAGTGCGCCGGCCGGCCCGGCGCCGACCACGACCACGTCCCATTCGGTCGCGGCCGCGGTGGCCAGCGTGTCGGCGGCAGGCTCGGCGGTCGACCTCAGCATGGCCGGCGGTACTCCAGCAGGAACCGCCACGGCCAGCGGGGCGAGACCACCGCACCGTCCAGGCCGGCATCGCGGGCGAGCGCGCGGGCTTCGGGCATGGTGAAGGCCGCCCGGACCGAGCGGGGTCCGTCGACATGGACGACCGACGAGCGCGAGATGCAGCGGGTGAAGACCCGGGCGACCAGCAGGCCCGCGGTTGAGCGCCGCAGGTCATGGACCAGCAGGAGGCGCGTGCTGATCGCGGCCAGTCTCTCGAGCAGGGTCCGGGCGTCGCGGTCGGTCAGGTGGTGCAGGAACAGCGAGCAGAGTACCACGTCGTACGGACCATCGGGCGGATCGGCGATCACGTCGCGGGTGAACAGGCGCAGCGCAACCCGCGCCTGGCGGGCTCGCTGTCGAGCCGCGGCCAGGGCGCGCCGACTGGTGTCGCAGGCGTGCAGTTCGAGCGCCAGGCCGGCCCGTCGCGCGCGGCGGCCGAGGGCGACCGGAATGTCTCCGCTGCCGGTGGCGACATCGAGTACCCGCAGTGGCGGTCCGTCCGTGGCCCGGGCCAGGGACGCCAGGTGCGGCCAGAGCACGGCCGCGCTGCGGCTGAACCGGTTGATCCGGGCGAGTCCGCGGAGGGCGGCCCGGTGCCGGTGCCGGTCCAGGTCGGGGTCATCCATGATTTCGGGTTCCAGCACGCGCCCGCTCTGCATCGGTTGCTCCATCCTGACACATTCTACCGGTGGAACAGAGAGGGGAGCACAGCGGGCGGACGAAGCGATCTTGCAATGGGCGATCGGCTGCTCATAGCATGGCGGAAGTTCCCTCGGGCTTCGTTCGCAAGCCGACGGGTGTCAACGGAGCAAACGCATGGTTCTACGGATTCTTCCGGTTGTTGTCGCGGCGGTCGGCCTGATCGGGCCGGGCGCGCGGGCCGAGCACTGCAGCACGCCCGGCTGCGAGGGCCCGGACATCAATCTTGACTGCGTCGTCGACCTGTCGGATCTGAGCGTCGTGCTCGGGAACTTCGGCGCGACCGGCGTGACCGCGGCCGACGGCGATACCGACGGCGACCAGGATGTCGACCTGAGCGACCTCGGCCTGCTGCTGTCGGCCTTCGGTCTGGACTGCGGCGATCCGATCGATCCCAACGAGCCCGACCTGTCCACCGCCGACCTGCGGGCCTATCGCCCCCAGTTCGGCACCGGCTACGCCCCGTTCGTCCGCACGGCCGTGGACGAGGCCGACGAGACCAGTCCGACCCGCGGGCCCGGCATTCGCGTGAATCAGCCCGGCGAACTCGATCCGGCCGGCGAGGATGACCTGATCGAGGTGACCGTGACGGTCGACCCGCCCGACACGCCGCTGGAACTGCGCCGGACGGACCCGGCCGTGTCCGTCTGGACGACGCGTGATCGCCAACCCGGCAGCGAGATCCCGTTCGCGGGCGACCGCAGCGGACCGCTTCCGTTCGCGGGCGGCGCGGCGCAGTTGACGGTTTGGGTCGAGTGGACGGGCCCGGCCGGCGGGAGCGCGGATCTCGACGTGGTTCGGGCCGGCCGAAACCAGGCGAAGGACACGCTGACGCTGCACAGTTTCCAGGCGATCGTCATGGCGCTCGGTGGCGAGGATCAGCAGCCGGCGCAGCCGATCGGTGCGAATCTCGGGACGTTCGTCGTCGCCGAGGACCTGTACCCGGCCGGCTACGACGTGCAGATGTTCGACGAGGACGAGGTCAGTTCGTCGGGGGCCGGCCCGGTGTATGACGAGATCGTGACCGCCGTCCGGGATCGCGGCGTGACGCAGGTCGCGCTGTTCGGTTACAGCCACGGCGGCGGTTCGGTCTATCACCTGGCGCAGCGACTCGACGCGAATCGCGCGACGATCGGGGTGTTCGAGCTGGTGTACACCTCGTACGCCGATTCGGTTCGCAACAACTCGGATATCGATGTGTTCCAGGAGACGCGGCGGCCGCCGTCGTCCCAGTTTCACCTGAACCACTACCAGCACGGTTCGTTTTCGGACTTCTTCCTCGACGGCGGGCCGGTTACCAGTTCGAACCCGCCGCCGACCGGGCTGGACGTTGAGACGACGCCATGGGGCGCCGGGGCGACCCACTTTGAAGTCGAGGATTTCGTGCAGGTCCGCGACCTGATCTTCGTCGAACTGACCAGTCACGTGTCGCGTTGAGCGCACACGCAGGAGCCGCGACCATGTCGACTCTCGCCAGCATTGAAACCGCCTCGCGACGCGGTGGACGTTCGTCACGTTTCAGCAGGATTCAACTGGCGCTCGCGGTGGGCGCGGCGTTGGCCGTGGCCGGCACCCTGCGGGCCCAGGTTGTCGACGAGGCCGCCTCTCGCCGGCAGGTTCTGCAGACCATCGAGGTCGGGCTGGCCGACGGGCTGGCGCCGGCCGAAGTGCTCGACCGGCTGCCGGATGATCCGCGGCTCCTGCTGCCGGGCCTGGTGCACGCGGTCGCGCACGCCGACGGCACGCGGACCGCGACGTACGTCGCCCGCGTCTGGCAGCGGGTGCCGCTGGCGGACACGGCCCGGGCCGCGATCCTGGTGGAGCAACTCGGCGGCGGCGATGCCGTCTTTGAGCGGACGCTGCGGGGTCTGCTGGCCGATCTCGAAGGGCGGCACGGGCTTCGGCGGGCGGACTTTTCGATCTACCGCGAGTTGATCGAAGGACCGGTGCGGAACGATGCGCCTCTGCCGGCGGTGCTGGTCGACTACCTGTTCGAAGTCGATCCGGGCCAGGCCGTGCTGCTGATGATGCGATCGCACGGCGTTCGTCAGCCGCAGCGGATCCGGCAGATCCTGTGGGCCGAGCACGTCATTTCGGCGCACATCTGGCAGCGGGACAACGGCTTCGCCGACGAGGCTCGACGCGGGCGGGCGGCGGTCGAGACCGAACTGCAGCAACTCGCGGCCGACCCGTCCTGGTGGGCCCGTCGATACGCGGCCGAGGTCCGGACACGACTGGCCGGCTGAGACTGGTGAAGCGTGAATGGGAGAGAGGCCGGGGTGCGGTTCGCCCCCGACCTCTTTTTTGTTCAGGTGCCGCCCGTGCCGGCGGAACGGGCCGGCCGGCGCCCGCGGGCAGCGCCGGCCGACCTCGCGCGGACGTGCCAGGTCGTGTTTGACGGATGCAAATGAGCTGCCAAGGCCGTGAGAGGTGGAAGTGTGAAGAAGTGAAAGAGGGCGGTTTCGCGACGTCTTCCCTCTTTCACCTTTCACTCCTTCACTTTTCACGGCGGCAACAACGCGTTCGGATCCATCAAGCAGAGCCTAGGGTTGCGGGTCGAGATCGCAGGTCAGGAACCAGTCCTGTCGCTGGATGCCGCCGTCGGGGAACTCGACCAGCAGCGAGAACGTGTTCGAGTAGTGCACGTAGGTGTCGAGGTACTCGAGCGTCGTCGTGCCGGTGTAGGTGGCGCTGCTGACCCGCGCGTCGGCCAGCGTGCCGGTCTGGTCGATTTCGATCGCTCGCGCGCCAATGTCGACGTAGGAAACCGTCAGCGTCAGTCCCTGGTCGGAGGTCGTCGTACCGACCACCAGTTCGGTGCCGTCCTCGAAGACCGGCAGGCCGTTCTCGTCAAAGGCAAGCTCGAACGGGGTGAATTCGACGATCGAATCGACCAGGTCGTTGTTGATGTACACGTTGACCCGCGACTGCATTTCGCCGGCGAAGCGGCCGGGCGGGAAGGCGGTCACGGCGTCCGGGCTGGCCACCGGCGTGGTCGGGGTGCCGGCCGGAACCTCGACCGCGGGCGGGGCGGCGGGGGTCGGCGTGTCCGCGGCCACCACGTCCTCGTGCACCGGCGTCTCGACCGCGGGAGCCGGAGAGTCGTCGGTTTCGTTCAGGACGGCGGGCGCGGGGGTCTCGGCGACGAGTCCGGTCGGTTCGGGGGTGTCGACGGCCAGGTCGGTCTCGACCGGGGCCGGGCAACCGGCGACGCTCAGCAGGCCGGCGAGGGACAGGACGGGCAGGATCATTCCAGTGCGTTTCATGTCAGGTGCTCCGTACGAGTGTTGCGTTTCTCTCGCGGGGTATTGCGCACCGGCCTGGGGTTCTTAGACGGGATTCAGTTTTTTCTCGCGGATCGGGCCGGACCGGCGCTTTCGCAAGTTCGATCAAGCGGGGAGCCGGCGGGCTGGTCATAATCCGGGCATGTCGGTGAGTGGATACCACGATTCGGTCACGGCCGCCCGGCGGCTGATTGAGCAGCGGCTGGATGACCCGCTGTCGCTCGAGGAACTGTCGGCCGAGGTCGGGCTGTCTCCGTTTCACTTTCACCGTCTGTTCCGGGGTCTGACCGGCGAGACGGTGGCGGTGTACGCCCGCCGGTTGCGTCTGCAGCGGGCGGCGCAACGGCTGGGGCAGGGGGCCGACGACATCCTGCAGATTGCCCTGGACGCCGGTTACGGCAGTCACGAAGCGTTCACGCGGGCGTTCACCCGCCAGTTCGGCGTGAGCCCGTCGACGTTTCGCCAGGCCCGCCGGCAGACCCGGATCCCGATGCAGCACGCACTCTGGAAGGAGGCTCCGATGGACATTCGGATCGAAAACGCGACGGCCTGCCACATTGCCTTTGTCCGCCACGTGGGACCCTACGAAGGGGTCGGCGAGGCCTGGGGACAACTGATGAAGTGGGGCTGGTCGAAGATGATCTTCGGCAAGCCCGATACGTTCGGGCTCTGCTACGACGATCCCGACGTCGTCGCGCCGGAGAAGATCCGCTACGACGCCTGCATGGCCGTCAAACCCGGAACGCGGGTGAAGGCACCGGTCGAGACGCGCGACCTTCCGGCCGGGACCTTCGCGGTGGTCGAGCACGTCGGTCCCTATGAGCAGTTCGCCGAGGTCTACGCCCGGTTGTGCGGGCAACTGGCTTCCGAAGAGGTCGCCGGCCGCCGCTGGCGTCTGGCCGACGCGCCGTCGCGCGAGAAGTACCTGAACGATCCGCGGAAGACAAGGCCCGAGGATCTGCGGACCGAGATCTGGATGCCGGTCGAGCAGGTCCAGGCGTGAGCCGCGGACAACGCGAGGCGTGAACGAGGCTGGCCCATGCCGCGGCCTCGTTCACGCCTTCGCGGTTTCGCTTCGGATGGTGGCGTCAGCAGTTGGTGCCGAATGCGCTGAGCAGTTCCGCCAGGTCCGTCAGGTTGACGCTGCCGTCGGCGTTGATGTCGGCCGAGAGGCCGGCCCCGCTCTGCCCGAACTGGGCCAGCAGTTCCGCCAGATCCGAGATGTCGACCGTGCCGTCGGTGTTGATGTCGGCCGGGCAGGCACCGCTGCTCTGGGTGCCGATCGAGAGGATCGAGAAGGTCCGGGGTACGGCCGACAGGTTGATCAGTTGAACCTGCAGGCCGACGCTGCTGACCTGGCTGAAGTCGCCGGGGTGCGGCCGGCTGTTCTCGGGGTTCAGGCTGGTTTCGAAGTACGAGAACGGGATGGTGTAGGTACCGCTGCCGGCCAGCGCGGTCTGGGCGACGGCGTAGTTGGGGTCGAAGGCTTCGACGTAGAGCGTGCCGCTCAGGTTGGGGTCCATCAGCAGTTCGAGATCGATCGTGTCGTTGGTGCCCTGGTTCAGGTCGATCGTGCCGAGCCCGGTGTTCGGATCGCCGCCGTTGTAGTTCAGGATCAGGAAGCTGCTGGAGTTCGGGGCGACCTCGACTTCCAGGCCGTGGTCGCCGGCGCCGGACAGGTCCAGTTCCATCGTGGCGCTCGGGCCGGCCGTCAGGTAGATCAGGGACTCGCGGACGCCGCCGATCACGTTGGCGGTCGGCAGGCCGGCCTGGCCGAGATACTCGGGCAGGGGATCGGCGACCGAGTCGGTCACGGGGGCGAACGCGCCGGTCTCGAAATCGTCGATCACCTCTCCGAGGACCGGCAGCGCCAGCCCGCAACCGAGAAGTCCCAGCGTCGCGATCATCATCTTCTTCATGGTTCCGTCTCCGTGCGAAAGTTCCGTGCACATCCGCGTGCAACGGGCGGTATTGCGCGGTGACGGCGGGATCTCTCACGGAATCCCGGTTTTTTTTTTCGAGGGGTCCGGCGGGAGGCCGGAATCCGGGACCGCGGGCGTCAGGGGCCCGGGTCAAGCAGGTCCCGCCACGGGCGGGCCAGGTCGTCGCGGTCGCGGGCTTCGGCCAGGTCCCGGGCGGCCTTCGCGGTCGCCTGCCGCTGCTCCGGAGGCAGGTTGCGGACGTCCGCCAGCAGGTGGCCGAGAACCTGCTCGGCCGCGGCGGCGTCGCCGGCCAGGAACCAGGCTTCCGCCAGGGCGACGCGGGTCGCCAGGGTTCGCGGGTCGGTCGGCCCGTAGGTCTCGCGCTGCACGCGGCAGGCCTCCTCGAGCAGGGGCGGCGCGTCGGCTGGCCGGTCGAGGCGCTGGAGGATGGTGGCCTGTCGGGTCAGGACCGGGAGCAGGTGTGCCGCCGGCGGTCCGCCGGGGATCTTCCGCAGTGCGGCCAGGGCCTCGTCGTTCCAGGCGGCGGCCTGCGGGTACTCCCCGAGTTCCCAGTGCAGGCCGGCGAGGTTCAGGCGCGGGGTGATGGTGCTGGGGTGGTCGGAGCCGCTGCGGCGTTTTCGTTCCTCGAGGACTTCGAGGTACATCCTGCGGGCCTGGTCGGTCCGGCCCTGGTCGCGGTAGAGGGTCGCGAGGTTGCTCTGGTTGGTCAAGTTGCTGGGATGGTCGGGTCCGAGCAGTTCCCGTTCGAGATCACGGACCCGCAGGTAGAGTTCCTCGGCCTGTTCGAAGTCCTCCAGTTGTCGGTAGAGCCGCGCCAGCGACCGCATCACGCGGATGGTGCGGACGTGCTTCGGACCGACCGTCGCCAGCCGCGCTTCGAGCGCCGTCTGCAGCAGGTCCTCGGCTTCCTCGTAGCGGCGCATCCGGGTGTACAGGTCGCCCAGCGACTGCATCGTGTTGAGCGTGTTGTAGGCGGTCGGTCCGAGTACGCTGCGACGCCCGGCCAGGGCCTGCTGCAGCAGCGGCAGGGCTTCGTCGTAGCGGCGGGCGGAAACCAGCAGGCCGCCCAGGTTGTGCTGCGACTCGAGCGTCTTCGGGTGCCGGCTGCCGAGCGTCCGCTGCCGGGCCGCGAGGACCGCGCGGGCCAGGCTGCGGGCATCGGCGTAGCGGCCCTGGCCGTGCAGCGTGTTGACCAGCGTGGTCTGCACGTAGAGCGTCATCGTGTTGTCGGGGCCGTAGCTGGTTTCGTAGAACGCCACCGCGCGGCGCAGCAGTGGTTCGGCCTGGTCGTATTTCTCCTGGCGGTTGTAGGTTTCGCCGAGGTCCCGGCACAGACCGATCGGGCGGTGGTGGTCCGGGCCGTAGGCCTCCTCGTACTCGGCCAGTACGGCCTGCTGCAGTTCCTCGGCCTCGTCGTAGCGCCCGACTGATTTCAGGAACAGCGCCAGGGCGTTGCGGGCCGAGAAGGTCGAGAGACCACCGCCGCCCGGCTGGTTCTCGAGGATGCGGATCGCGGCGCGATAGTGCTGCTCGGCCCGCTGCGAGTCACCGGCTTCGGCATACGCCGCCGCGAGGGTCCGGTGGAACCTGCTGACCTGCTGCCCGGACACCTCGGCGTTGCCGCGGGCCCGGTCCAGCACGCGTTCACCGATCTCGATGCGGCGCTGCACGTCTCCGCTGGCCAGCAGCGCGCCGGCGTACCGGCTGAGCGTGTTGAGCGTGTCCGGATGATCGGCGCCGAGCAGTTCCTCCTGCTGGTCGGCGAGTTCCGCCAGCAGCGGTTCGGCCGCCTCGCGTTTGCCGTGCAGCAGCCAGGCCCTTGCCAGTCCGTAACGGGCCCGCAGGGTCTCGGCGGCCATGTCGCCATAGTGCCCGCCGGCCAGTTCGGCCGCGGCCGAGAAGTGCGTCTCGCTGTCGTCAAGCTGGCTGAGCACCAGGTAGGCCTGGCCGAGGGCCATGTGCAGGCGGTACTCGACGGCCGGCGGGTCGGCCGTTTCGTCCGCGAGTTGCCGGGCGGCGTCATCGAGAATCTCGACGACCCGCACGTCGGTACCCTTCTGATCGGGATCGCCGGCCGTCAGCATACCGGCCAGGAAGTCGGTGACCGCTTCGGATTCATCGCGGGCCTGTTCGGCGCGGCGCTGCGCGGCCAGGGCGGTGCGTTGTCCGGCCAGGGCGGCGGCCTCGGCCCGTGCTGCGCGGACGGCCTGCCAGGTGGCGATGCCGGTGACCGCCAGCAGCGCGACGGCGGCGGTCGCGATCACGCTGACCAGCAGGCGGTGCCTTCGGGCGAACTTGCGGGCCTGGTACCAGGCCGTCGCGGGTCGGGCGGAGACGGGTTGATCGGTCAGCACGCGGGTGATGTCGTCGGCGAACTGCGAGACGGTCGCATAGCGACCGGCGGGTTCCTTCTCGAGCGCCTTCAGCATCACCGCTTCGAGGTCGGCCGGCAGGCTGTTGACGAGATCGCGTGGTCGCCGGGGAGCGGCCTGCTGGATCACGCTGAGCCGTTCGAGCAGGGTGCCGTCGCCGAGTTGATACGGTGGCGCCCCGGTCAGCATTTCGTAAAGGATCACGCCCAGCGAGTAGACGTCGGTGCGGGCGTCGATTTCGTCGGTCTGTCCGGCCGCCTGTTCCGGGCTCATGTAGCGGAGCGTGCCCTGGATTCGGCCGGCCTCGGTCTGCCGACTGGCGCCTGAATCGTCGTCCACGATGCGGGCCAGTCCGAAGTCGAGCACCTTGGGCTGGCCGTGGGCATCGACCAGAACGTTGGCGGGTTTCAGGTCGCGGTGCAGCACGCCGCGCTGGTGCGCGTGACTGACGGCGTCGCAGATCTGCCGGAACAGGTCGAGACGGTCGGTGACGGTCGGACGCTGATCGGCCAGGTAGTGATCGAGCGGCGGACCCTCGACCAGTTCGATCGCGATGTAGCGACGTCCGTCGCGGGTCTGGCCGGCGTCGATGACGGCCGCGATCGCGGGATGTCGCAGGCGGGCGAGGGCGGCGGCTTCGCGGCGGAACAGTCGCAGGGTGTAGTCGCTGGACGCGGTTCCCTGGGCTAGCAGTTTCAGGGCGACCGGTCGGGCGGGGTCCCGCTGTGCGCCGCGATAGACGATGCCCATGCCGCCGCGGCCGATCTCTTCGGTGACGTCGTAGCCGTCGATCTGGGGCAGGTCGGCGGTCGGGAGCGTGGTCGCGGTCTGCTTTCGTTCGAAGGCGGCTTCGATCCGTGCGCCGAAGCTGAGGTTGGAGCGAACCTCGGCGACCAGGTCCGCGCAGCGATCGCAGGCGGACAGGTGCAGATCGATCGAGGAACGGGTTTCCGGATCGACCTGGTCACGGGCGAAGTCTTCGAGGTCCGCGAGGACCGGGCAGTTGCTGGAACTGGTCATCGTGCTGGGGCTCCGATCCGCATTCTAGCGAAACCCGCGGCCGCTCCCCGAGGGTGTTTGTATCGGGAAACGGGTGAGTCAGCCTGGCCGCGTGGATAGAATGGACTCAACCCGGACCGCACGCAATGAATGAATGGATGACAACCACGACGCTGCTCTCAGCCCTGCGGACCTACGGGAACCAGGATGCCTGGGATCGGTTTATCGGCCACTTCCGCCGCCCGGTGGCCGCCTTCACCCGGCGGATGGGTCTCAGTGAGAGCGAGGCCGACGACGCCACCCAGGAGACGCTGCTGGTGTTCGCGCAGCGCTATCGCGACGGCGACTACGACCGCGAGCGTGGTCGGCTGCGGCAGTGGCTGTTCGGGATCGCGTACCGCCAGGCGCTGGGGGCCCGCAGTCGGCGGCGCGGACAGGCCCGCCAGGTCGCCGAGGGCGGCGCTTCGGCCTACTGGAACGAACTGCCGGACGAAGCGGCGGCCACGCGACACTGGGACGAGGAGTGGGAGCACGCGGTACTGGAGCACTGCCTGAGCCGCGTCCGGGGGGAAGTCAACGCCAGCACCTACACCGCGTTCGACCTGCTGGTCCGGCAGGGGCAGTCGGTCGAGACGGTGGCCGAGCGGCTTGGGCTGTCGCGCAACGCGATCTACAACGCCAAGCACCGGGTCCTGAAACGAGCCCGGGAACTCGCCCGCGAATACGAGGGTGGCGGGGAAGGCTGAGTCTTCCAACCCCGGGTTGTGTCTCCGGGTCGATGTGCTCGGAAGTTTCTGGCCCCCGGCGGGGACGGTCGTCGCCTCTCAAGGCGAACAGACCATGGATTCCCACTGGAGAGCCTGCCATGCCGGTCCGCCTGTCGCGCGCCTCGCGCCTGTCCGCCTGGTCGTTTCTTATCCTGTTGTCACTCACGATCGCCGGCTGCCCGCCGGAGGGTCGCTTCGCGGCCGGTGATCCGAACGACATCGATCCGAATGCGATGCCCGTCGGGGGCGGTTCTGGCGTGGTCCCGACCGGGCCGGGTGGCAGTTTTGTCTATGTCCTGCAGCCCGACCGCGTCGGGACCGGTGCCCTGGCGGCCGCGAATTTCGACTGGCTGGTGCTCGAGCCGAGCCGGTCCGGGGATACCGCCAGCGAGTTCAGCCGGGCGGACCTGGACGCGATCCGGTCCGGGACCGGCTGCGGCGATCGGAAGATCCTGGCGTATCTGAGCATCGGCGAAGCCGAGGACTATCGCGATTACTGGAACCCGGGCTGGGTATCGGGTGATGAGGGGCCGCCGATCGCCGGCGTCGCGCCGGCCTGGCTCGGCCCGAGTAATCCGCGCTGGGGCGGGAACTACAAGGTCCGATACTGGGAGCCGGCCTGGCAGGCGGTCATGTTCGGAACCGCCGATGGTCCCGGGCGCACGCCGCTCGATCGGATCATCGATGCGGGCTTTGACGGCGTCTACCTCGACATCGTCGACGGCTTCGAGTTCTGGAGCGACCCGGACGAGGGCTTCGCGGAACTGACCCGCCAGCAGGCTCGCACGCGGATGATCGACTTCGTCGCGGTGCTGGCCGACTACGCCCGAGCGACGCGCGGCGCTGCCGGTTTCCTGGTGTTCCCGCAGAACGCCGAGGAGATCATCTACGACGACGATGAGCAGGTGGACTCGGAAGGCACGCGGTTTCTGGCGATCGTTGACGGCATCGGGATCGAGGACCTGTTCTATGCCGACACCGCGCGGCGGTCCGCGGCCGACAGTCGGCGACGGGTCGCCACCCTGCAGCATTTCCGCGCGGCCGGGGCGACCGTGCTCGTCACCGACTACGTGCTGGACGCTTCGATCTCCGCGCCCCGCAGCGGTCTGCGCGTCGCCGATTTCTACCAGCAGGCCGCGGCGGCCGGTTTCCTGCCGTACGCCGCGGTCAGCCAGGGCGACCTGGACGAGATCGCGGCTTTTTCGGGTTCGGACTGGCCGGTCAGTCAGCCCGGCACCTGTGCCGGGCCGTGAGATCCCATTCCCCAGCGGTACGCCGCAACGGTCCGCGGCCAGCCCGTTTCGGTCGTTTTTCCGATCTTTCTGGCCCCGGGTTGCGGCCGCTGTCGCCTGGAAGGCTGATCCCGGGGAATGGGCCTCGGCGTGGAGACCTGCGTATGTTTGCGATGCGTTCAACCCTGCGTGCCTGGAAGGGCGTCGTCCTGTCGATGTCCCTGGCATTGCTGGTGCCGGGCGGCTGTCCTGCGACCGATCCGGCCGCGATGGATTTCGATGTGTCGGGCGACCAGGTCGTTGACCAGGTCCCCGGCGACGTGGCGGCCGACCCGGCCGATACGGATGGAACGCCGGACGCTGGCAGTGAACCGGACGCGGGCGGCGATCCGGTGACCGTCGACGATTCGCTCAACACGCTCGGGATCGACACGACTCCGACCGCGCGGGTGGACGAGGCGGAGACGCCGCTTCCCGAGGACTACAGTCCGCTCGGCAGCAGTTGCACCGTCGCCGAGACCGACGAGCTCTTCGTGCTCGGCCCGCAACTGCTCGACCCGGTTCCGCTTGTCAGCCAGCCCGCGCTCGACAACCGGGCGGTGCTGCTGGAACTGTCGGACGATCTGACCGGGGATGTCGGCGTCAACCTCACGCGCCTGTTCGAACCCGGGACGCCGTGGGAGGCCGACGCCGGCAGTTCGCACCCCGGGGCCAACGGCAACGGAACGAGCAGCCAGACGACCCGCACCGCGGTCGCCGCCGACGTGGATCGCGACGGCCAGGAGGAACTGGTCATCGCCCGCTTCGAACCGGGCGATCCGAACGCGTTCGTGGACCTGCTGCTGACGATCGTCGATTCGCCCGAGAAACAGTCGGCCGCGAAGGACTTCACGCAGCCCGAGCGGCGCGTGCTGGCCCGCCGCAACCTGCGCGACGTGGCGCTGGCGGCCGCCGACCTCGATGGCGATGGCGACGATGACATCGTGCTGGGCCTGGCGACCCGCGACGCGGCCGAACTGCTGGCGCTGGAACTGAACGATGCCGGCGTGTTCGAGGTGCCGGATCAGCCGATCGCCACGTTCGCCCGGAAGATCGACGGAGCTCTGTCGCTGGAACTGGCGGCCGGCAATCTCGACTTCGACAACCCGGCCGAGATCGTGGCGGTCGTGAACGAGTTCGGGCAGGGTGGCCGCAGCCGCTACTGGGTCTTCGATGACGTCTTCACCGCGCACGCCGTGATGGCCGACGACCGGGCGCTGCGCATCGACGACGGTGCGACGTACGAGGCGGTGGTTGCGGACGTAGCGGTGGGCGACTTCGATGGCGACGCCCGTGACGAGATCTTCCTGGCCGGGCTGACCGACCTGGCGACGCGGACCTGCGAGCCGACCGGTCACGTGTACCTGGCGCTTGAGGACCTGGCGGCTGAGGCTCCGCTGGCGGAGGTGGGCGGCGAATACTACCGCTACAACTACGTGCCGACCGGGAACGGCTGCGACGAGGTGGCGTTCAACCTGCGGATCCGGCACGTGTTCGTCAACGCGCTGGACATCGACGGCGACGGTCTGGCCGAAGTGCAGGCCAACCTGCGGGTCTTCGACGACTGGCAGGCGGGTCCCCTGAAGGAGATCCACCGTCTGCCGGACGACGAGACGCTGCAGCTTGATGCCGGCCGCCGCATGGGCGGGGCGTGGAGTCGCGCGACCGTGGCGATGGCGACCGGCGACGTCAACGGCGACGGCCGGGACGACATCCTGAGCTACGCCCAGTGGCGCGGCGAGGTCAGTGTCTGGGGCATCGAGGGTCCGTCGGTCGAGTCGGCCAGCTTCCGCCGGATCGTCAGCATCCCGACGCAGCGCGGCAACAGCCAGACGCGGATCTACCCGGTGCTGGTGCCGGCCGACATGGACAGTGACGGGCTGGCGCTGAAGTACTCGGCCGGACGGTACCGGCTGGTGTTCACCGAGCCGATCATCATGGCGGCCCTGGCGGCGGCGCCGTGCGTGGACGGCATTGACCAGAACTTCGATGAATGTCGGACTTCGTACGGGGTCAGCAGCGCGCAGTCCGGCGGGATTGACGGGACGGTCAGCGTGCGGGCGAGCACGTGGGTCGGCGGCGAAACCAAGATCTTCGGGATCGGCGCCAGTGTCCGCGAGACCGTGACGACCACGGCGTCGTTCTCGGCCGGGCGCTCGTACCAGTTGGAGCAGACGGTCGAGTACACGACCGGTCCGCGCGAGGACACGGTCATCGCGACGGTGCTGCCGGTGGACCAGTACAGCTACGACGTGGTTTCGCATCCGGATCCGAACATGGTCGGTCGTACCGTGGTGGTCAACCTGCCGCGGACGCCGATCACCCTGCAGATCGAGCGGGCGTTCTACAACGAGTCCACGCCGGCGGGTGCCTTCAAGGTCGGCCGCAACGTCTTCCTGCACACGCCCGGCGATCCGCAGACCTATCCGACCGAGGGAGACGCCGACGCGCTGATCGACACCGGCGGCCTGGGTCACCTGGGCCCGCTCGGGGAACTGGTCGACGCGGCCGGGGCGGCCCTGGGGCCGATCGCCGAGCGGCTGCTGGGTCGCGGCCTGAAGTCGGACCGGGCGGTCGGCGTGGGTGCCAGCGGCGGCAGCAGCGAGATCGAGATCCGCTTCAGCGAGTCGACCGACTACCGGGCGGGCAGCGAGATCAGCTACGACCTGGAGGCGGAGACCACGGCCGGGTTCGTCCTCGGCGGCAGCGTCGGCGGCAGTCTCGAGGCGGGACTGTCGTGGGGCAGCACGTCGACGACGATCTACCGCGGATCGGTCGGCGACATCGCCCCGGCGGACTTCCCGGAGAACGGGTTCAGCTACGGGATCTTCACGTACATCTACAACTACGGCGATCGCAGCCAGCCGCAGTTCGAAGTGATCAACTACTGGGTCGAATGATGATCCGCCACGCGGCGGTCGCGGCGACTTCGCGGAGTCGTCGCGGCCGCTTCCTTTACACGCCGGGCCGGCCGCCGCGTACAATCGCCCGCATGTCGGATGTCACGCGAATCCTGCAGGCGATCGAGACGGGCGACAAGCGGGCGGCCGAGGAACTGCTGCCGCTGGTCTACGAGCAGTTGCGCGGCCTGGCCCGCAGCCAGATGTCGGGCGAGCGCCGCAACCACACGCTGCAGCCGACCGCCCTGGTGCACGAGGCCTACCTGCGGCTGGTCGGGCCGGACGACGGGCGGCTGGCGTGGGCGAACCGGGCCCACTTCTTCGCGGCCGCGGTCGAGGCGATGCGTCGCATCCTGGTCGAACACGCCCGGGGCAGGGCGCGGCTGAAGCGGGGCGGTGGCCGGGTGCAGTTGTCGCTGGGGCAGATGCAACTGGGTTCGGACGAGCAACTGGCCGACGTGCTGGCGCTCGACGAGGCCCTGACGCGCCTCGGGCAGCACGATCCGCAACTGGCACAGATCGTCAGCCTGCGGTTCTTCGCCGGACTGGGCGTGCCGGAGGTGGCCGAGGTGCTGTCGCTCTCGCCGCGCACCGTGAAGCGCGAATGGTCGCTGGCCCGCGCCTGGCTGTACAAGGCCCTGGCCGAAGAGACGCCGGACGAGGCGGGCGGGGACACGACGAATGACGGCTGACTGGAACCGCATCAAGGAACTCTACGGCGCCGCGAGTGAACTCGAGGGCGCCGCCCGTGACGCCTACCTGGCGGAGACCTGCGCGGGTGATGACGAACTGCGCGCCCAGGTTGCGGCCCTGCTGCAGGCCGATGCCGAGGCCGAGTCGGACGCGTTCCTGGCCGATGGATCGACCGGCCACGGACTGCCGAGCGGACCCGCCGTCGAGATTCCGCGCCAGCTCGGGCGCTACAGCCTGGTCGAGAAGATCGGCGAGGGCGGCTTCGGCGAAGTCTATCGGGCAGCGCAGTCCGAGCCCGTGCGGCGCGAGGTCGCCCTGAAGGTGATCAAGCTCGGCATGGACACCCGCCAGGTCATCGCCCGCTTCGAGGCCGAACGCCAGGCGCTCGCCCTGATGAATCACCCCGGCATCGCGCGGGTCTTCGACGGCGGCGCGACCGACGCCGGCCGGCCGTACTTCGTGATGGAACTGGTCGCCGGGCTGCCGATCACCGAGTACTGCCAGCGCGAGAAGCTTGGCCGTCGCGAGCGCCTCCGCCTGTTCGTCCGCGTCTGCCAGGCCGTGCAGCACGCACACCAGAAAGGCGTCGTGCATCGCGATCTGAAACCGGGCAACATCCTGGTGGCGGCCGGGGACGGCGAACCGCTGATCAAGGTGATCGACTTCGGCGTGGCCAAGGCGCTGCACGGGCCGCTGTCCGAATCCACGCTGACCGAACAGCCGCAATACCTCGGGACGCCGGCCTACATGAGTCCGGAGCAGGCCGAGCCCGGCGTGGCGGACATCGATACGCGGGCGGATGTCTATTCGCTGGGCGCCCTGCTGTATGAGCTGCTGGTTGGTGAGCCGCCGTTCGCGACCGACCGGCTGCGGTCGCTGGGTTTGAGCGAAGCGCTCCGCGTGATCCGCGAGGTCACACCGCAGCGGCCCTCCGCGCATCAGGCCGACCTGCGGGGGGACCTCGACTGGATCGTGCTGCGGGCGCTGGAGAAGGATCGCACGCGCCGCTACGACACCGTGACCGCCCTGGCCGACGACGTCGGCCGCTACCTGCGCGACGAACCGGTTGCCGCCGGTCCGCCGAGCGCCGCGTATCGCTTCCGCAAGTTCGCCCGTCGCAATCGCGGACTGCTGGCGTCGCTCGGGGCCATCACGCTGCTGCTGGTCGGCGGAACCGCGGTCGCGACGGTCGGTTTTCTGCGGGCCCGGGCCGAGAGCCAGCGGGCCCAGCGGGCCGAGCGCGACGCGCGTGACCAGCAGGTCCTCGCCGAGCGGGCCCGCGACGAGTCCGACGCCGCCCGGGCCGAGTCTGAAGCCGCCCGGGCCCAGTCCGACGCGGTTACGCAGTTCCTGGTCGAGTCGCTCGGCCAGGGCGACCCGTACGGGCTGGGGCGCGACGTGACGATGGCCGAGGTGCTGGACCACGCCGCGGCCCGGCTCGATGCCCGGTTCTCGCAGCAGCCCGGGGTGCTGGCCCGGCTGCACCTGACGATCGGACGGGCGTACCTGGAACTCGGACGGCCCGGGAAGGCCGAAGCGCACATTCCGGAAGCGCTGCGTCTCTACCAGCTTCACTACGGGGACGAAACGCGCGGCGCGATGCGGGCCCGCTCGATCCTCGGCCGGTTGCGCGAGGTGCAGGGCGAATACCAGCAGGCCGAAGCGCTGCGGCTGGCGGTGCTGGCCTACGAAACCGAAGTGAACGGTCCGGACCACGCCGACACCTGGGAGGCCCGCGCGCAGCTCGGCTCGCTGCGGATGAAACAGGGCCGCCTGCAGGAAGCGGCCGAACTGCAGCGGGCGGCGGCGATCGGGCTGGAGGCGACCCGCGGGCCGACCGACGAACTGGCGGTCCGCACCTGGAACGACTACGCGGTCTGCCTCGACGCGCTCGGCCGCTACGACGAGGCCGAGGAAATCTACCTGGAGGTGCTCGCGTTCCGTGAGGAGTTCTACGGGCGTGATCATCCGCACACGCTGACGACGCTGCAGAGCCTGGCGGCGTGCTACGAGATCACGGGTCGGCTCGAGCAGGCCGAGGCGTTGTTCCTGGAGACGATCGAACTGCTTCGCGCGGTGTCCGGACCGCGGCACCCGCAGACGCTCGAGGCGCTCAACGGGCTCACGGCGGTGTACGACAAGCAGAAGCGCTACGACGAAGCCCAGGCGCTGTGTCGCGAGATCATCGCGGCCAGCGTCGAGGTGCTGGGCGACCGGCACCCGGACACGATGCGGCTGCGGAACAACCTGGCGAACTCGCTGGTCGCTTCCGGCGATGTCGACGAAGCGATCGAGATCCAGGAAGTGGTGGCGGACTATGCCGCGGAACGGCTTGGGCCCGAACACATGCAGACGCTGATCAGCCGCGGCAACCTGGCCAAGATGTACAACGTGGCCAAGCGCTGGGACGAGGCCGAGCCGATCCTGCTGGAAGTGCGCTCCACGCTGCTGCGCCTGCACCCCGCGCACGGCTTCACGGCCGCCGTCACCCGGCACCTGGGCGTGACCCGCATGGGCCAGGGCCGCTTCGACGAGGCGGCCGAACTGCTGGAAGAGGCGCGCCGCGGCATGGCCGCCGCGCTGGGCCCGGACCACCAACTGACGCAGACCGTCATCGAAACGCAGCGCACGCTGGAAGAAACGCGAAAAGCCGCGGAGGGTGGGTGAAGACGTGATGGTGCGAAGACCGCGTTGACCGGCGCCTCGTTCACTCCTTCGTGACCTCGGTGGTGCATTCCCCGGTGTGCGGATTCGACCCCGTTGGCGCTGGCGCCCCGCGAACCTGTTCCCGGTTCCCTCAGAACGCCAGGTACAGCACGCTGCTGATCAGTACGATTCCGACGATGTTCAGCAGCAGCCCGGCCAGCAGCATGTCCCGCATGCGGATCATGCCCGAGCCGAACACGATTGCGTTCGGCGGCGTCGCGACCGGCAGCATGAACGCGCACGAGGCCGAGAGCGTCGCGGCCAGCATCATCGGCAGGGGATCGACCTGCAGGGCCGTACTCAGTTGGCCGATCACGGGCAGCATCACGTTGGTGGTGGCCGTGTTGCTGGTCAGTTCGGTCAGGAAGGTCATCAGCGTGCAGATTCCGCCCAGCAGGGCCAGCGGATGCCCGAGCGGCAACTCGGCGAACGCGGTCGCGCACCAGGCGCTCAGTCCGCTCTCGGCGAACGCTTCGGCAATCGCGAAGCCGCCGCCGAACAGCAGCAGCACGCCCCACGGCAGCCGCTCGGCCGTCTCCCAGTCCATCAGCCGGCGGGGCCGGTTGTCGGCGTCGCGGCCGGCGGGAAGCACGAACATCAGCAGCGCCATGCCGATCGCGATGGTCGTGTCGCTGATTCGCGCGGCCGCGAAGGGGATGCCGGCCGCGTCCAGGGCGCCGGCGAGCAGGTGGCTCCACCCCCAGTTGGTCGCACCGGCCGGGATCGTTCGCGTGACCCACAGCAGGGCGGTGGCGGTGAACACCAGCAGCATGCTGCGTTCAGCGCCGCGGAGCGGGCCGAGTCGCTTGAGCTGAGCGCGGATCTCGGCGGCCGTCACGGCGCTGGTGTCCGCCGGCAGCGGGCAGACCACCCGGGTGAGGATCAGCCAGGCGAGCGGCAGGAACAGCGCGACCAGCGGCAGAAACAGGGTCATCCAGCCGCCGAATGCGATCGGGGAGGCATCCGGGAACTGGCTGCTGTAGATCAGGGCGAAGGCGATGTTGGGCGGGGTCCCGATCGGCGTGGCGATCCCGCCGATGCTGGCCCCGTATCCGACTCCGAGCAGCAGTGCCGAAGCGAAATGGGCCCGGACGTTCGCGTGTGTTTCCGGCAGCGTCTGCACAACCGCCATGGCGATCGCCAGCATCATCATCGCGGTGGCGGTGTTGCTGATCCACATGCTCAGCACCGCGCTGGCCAGCATGAAGCCGAGGACGAGCTGGCGCCGCCCGCTGCCGACTCGCGAGACGATCTGCAGCGCAATCCGGCGGTGCAGCCCCCAGCGCTCGACCCCGCGGGCAATCACGAACCCCCCCAGGAACAGGAAGATCAGCGGGTGCCCGTAGCATGACGCGACCGCGTCGGCCGGCATCACGCCCAGCAGCGGAAACGCGACCAGCGGCAGGAGCGAGGTGGCCGCCAGCGGCAGGCTGCCGCAGATCCACCAGCAGGCCATCAGGGCCGTAATGCCGGCGGCCGCCTGCATCGCGCGGATCCGTTCGAGCGCCTCGTCCGGGCTGCCGGCCAGCGTGCCGGCGACGCGCTGCAGGCTTTCGCCCGGGGGCAGCAGCACGGCCGTCAGGCACGCGGCGACTCCCAGCCAGAATCCGATCCGGGCGACCGTGGGGTTGGATGGCATGCCCGTCGTGATAGCGGCCCGTATGTCATCACGCAATCGTCGTCGGGGCAGGCCGTCGTCGAAAAACGGGTCCTTCGCAAACGGGCTCCCGGGACGCAAGAGGTCACGCATTACCGGATGCGGGCGGGTCCGGGGGAAACAGGTTTGCCTTGCCGGTGCAGCGTTTTGCATAGTTCAGCAGGCCACGGTACGGGCCGTGGTCGGCGTACGCCTGGGGGAGGTCGAGGCATGAGTGGTACATGGCGAAACGGGCTGGTAGCGCTGCTGGTCGGGGCGGGCGCGAGTGCGTCGGCCGATCCGATCGTATTCGACGCGATCGGCGGTGACAGCGACCTGCAGCTTGAGAGTCGCTCATTCGCGGCGGCCAGCTTCGCGGTTGGTTCGCAGAGCTGGGATCTGCGGGTTGCCAGCAACGCCGGCGAACTGGGAACGGCCTACGACAGCGAGCGTGCTTCGGCCGGTTCAGGGCACGAGTTCCTGTTCGAACTGCAGTTCGACGCGGACAGCCGCGCGCTCGACTGGACCGTCACCACGGCCGCGACTTCGGTTCTGCAGGCCGAGACGGTATCGGTGACGCTCGACAGCGGATTCGCGATGGACACCCTGGGCATCGGCGTGCGCGGCGGTCGCGCGCAGGTTCAACTCGATGACATCACGTTCGAGCGGGGCGGTGCGGTGTTCCGCGGCATGCCGGACCTGTCGGACGGTCCCGTCCCGGACGCGGCCCCGCGGCAGTCGTTCCTGTACACGGGCGCCGATGCTCTCTCGCGGGACAGTTGGCGGCTGACCGGCCTGCTGCAATGGACGCCGGCGCCTGACGCGGGCCGTTACGACCGGGCCTGGCTGTCGGTGGTGGTGGGCAACGCGACGGTCCCCGAACCGTTCACGCTGCTGCTGCTGAGTTGCGGGGCACTGCTCTTCCGCCATCGTCCCTGATCCGGGCGCGGCGACAGGAAAGGGAAATCACATGACGGCTGCACTGGTCACGACCAGCGCAGCCGTCACGTGTTTCTCGGCCGGGGCGGACATGCGGTGATGCGGTGCGCCGGGAGCGGTGCTACTCGATCAGGCATTCCTGCTCGGGGTTCTTGATGACCATGACCGGGCAGCGTGCATGCTGCACGACCCGTTCGGCGTTGCTGCCGAGCAGCATGTGCCCGATCCCGGAACGCCCGTGGGTCGCGATGACGATCATGTCGATCTTGTGGTCTTCGGCATACTGGCAGATGCCGCGCCACGGCAGCCCGACAAACGCGCTGGTGTGCACTTCCTTGGCCCCGCATTCATCGCGGGCCAGCCGGGTCAGCTCGCGGGTGGCCGCCTCGAGCGTCTCACGCTCGACGGTTCCCAGCGCGACTCCGGCCGCGATCCCGACGCTGACATCCGGGCTCGTCGGCGGTGGCACCACGTGAATGATGTGCAACGCCGAACCAAACACCTCACGCAGCCCGATCGCGTAGTGCCCGGCGTGCAGCGACAGCTCCGAAAAGTCCGTCGGCCACAGAATTCGTCGAGGACTGACGATCATCGTGTTTCCTCCCTTCCGCGCCACGGCCTGTTTGCATCGCCCGCCGGGTCCGGCCAGCCCGGCGCTGACCGGCAGACACCCCGCTTCCGACTCGGCCTCACAAGAGACTAGACAGCAATTCCCGTGCCGACTTCGCTGCGGGCAAGTTCTCCGGCTCCTGGCGCGGCTGGATCGTCCCGGCGGTGGGGTTTTTTGCGCACAGCCGTGGGGGAACTGGCACGCCGATCTCGTACCCGGACGTGGTATTCGGACGGTTTGATCCTGTCCGGCGAATTCCACCCACCTACGCAACCCGCCGTGTTAGACTGAAAGTCCGGCCGGATGACGCAGCCGTCGGCCGTGATGGAGGGATCAATCCATGCGTAGCCCGCTCGCGCCGCACGCGGCGCTCCTGATCGGTCTGGTCGCGTCGACCGCCGCCGCTCAGCAGGTCATTGTCGATAACGTCGATCCGGGGTTCAGCGTCCTGCAGGGCACCTGGAGCACCGGGGCCTTCCCGACGCCGTGGGGCAGCGACTATCGCTTTGCTCTGACCGGGTCGACCACCGAAGAGGTCGAATGGCGTCCGAACCTGCCGGCGGCCGGAAACTACCGCGTCGAGGTCTGGTACGTGGAAGGCACCAACCGGGCCAGCGACGCGCCGTTCACCATCCACCACAGCGGCGGATCGACGACGGTCGACGTCAACCAGCAGAACAACGGCAGCAACTGGCTCAGCATCGGCGTCTACCCGTTCGCGGCCGGGACCGGCGGGTCGGTGACGCTCTCGGACGCGGCCGGTCCGACGGTGGTGATCGCCGACGCGGTGCGTTTCACGTTCGAGTCGGGCACGGGTGGTGCGGCGGACGAATTCCGCGGCATGTGGGTCTCGCGGTTCGAGTGGCCGAGTTCGAGTCTGACGGCGGTGCAGAACAACATCATCGCGATCATGAACAACCTGCAGACGCACAATTTCAATGCCGTGCTGCTGCAGGTTCGAGGGCAGGGCGACACGCTCTATCCTTCGCCGGAAGAGCCCTGGTCGCCGCTGATGTCGAGCAACGGACTGACGCCGGCGGGGTGGGGAAGTTTCGATCCGCTGGCGTACGCGGTGACGGCGGCCCACGACCGGAACCTGGAGTTCCACGCCTACATCAATACGCACGTCATCTGGCAGGGCAGCCAGTGCAGCCCGCTCGACCCGCCGACCTACAACCTTGATCATCCCTACTGGGATCACTTCGACGAGACCAACCCGGCCGCCCGCGACTGGCTGATTCACGACGAGTTCGGCAACCCGGTCGGCTGCGACGAATCCAACTACACCTGGATCGCGCCCGGCGTGCCCGGGGCGCAGGCGTACGTCCGCCGCCAGATCATGCACGTGGTCGACAATTACGACGTCGACGGCGTTCACTGGGACCGGATCCGGTCGCCGGGGACGGAGTTCTCGTACGATCCGATCTCCGAGGCGCGGCGGGCCGGTCCGGGCAACCCGGACGGGCTTGGTTTCGCGAACTGGACCCGCGACCAGATCACGCGTTTCAACCGCGACATCTACGCGCAGATCATGGAAGTCAAGCCGTGGGTCAAGGTCAGTTCGGCCCCGCTCGGCCTGTACCGGGCCAATCGCTACCCGGGCTACCCGTCCGGACCGTGCGGCTACTTCTACGGATACTCGTGCGTCTACCAGGATGCCCAGGCCTGGATCCAGGCCGGCGCCCAGGACTTCCTCGTCCCGCAGATCTACTGGGCTGACAACGGCAGCAACCCCGAGTTCAGCGAGATCCTGCCCGACTGGGTCGCCAACGACGGGGGCCGGCACATCTACGCCGGGCAGTTGCGGAGCGTCGGGGTGGCCGAACTGATCAGCCAGATCAACGCGACCACGTCGATCGGCGGCGAGGGCAACGTCGTCTTCAGTTACGGCAGTTTCAACAGCAACAACTACTGGCCGAACTACTCGGGCCCTGGCGGTCCCTACGAGGAGGATGCCAACGTTCCGGCGATGCCGTGGAAGGACAACCCGACCCAGGCGATCATTCTCGGCAACGTCACCGATCCGAACGGGCCGGTGGTCGACTGCCACGTGACGCGGACGGGTTCGAGCTACACGGCGCTGTCGTCCGGCGACGGTCTCTACTCGTTCCTGCAGGTTGATCCCGGCACGTACACGCTGACCTTCGACAAGCCCGGCACCGGCTTTCGCGAGATCTGTGACGTGACGGTCGCGGCCGGCGACGTGCTGCGGCTGGACATCCTGCTGACCAGCGTGTTCACGCCCGGGGACTTCGATGGGGACGGGGTGGTTGACCAGGGCGACTTCGCGTCGATCACCGCCTGCCTGGCCGGACCGGATGTGTCGGTTTCGCCGGTTGACTGCTGTGCCGGCGGCGACGCCGACATCGACGACGACTTCGACCTGCAGGACCTGATCGTGATCCAGGCTCTGCTGGAGTGACGTCCGCACGGTGACCCGGGCGCGCCGGAGGCCGGCGGCGTTTTCCGCACGACCGGCCGCTGCGGCCGTTTCGGCGCCGGATCGCTGCCTGAAGCACGGTCCCAGGTGTCCTGCTGGGTAGATTATCAGCGGTTTCGGTGCCCACTCCGATGCGGCGCGCCAACCCTCGTGTTGTGCAGATCGGCGTTACGAGTCCGTCAGCGGTGTTTTGGTCGCTGGCACGGCGTTTGCAATGTTGTGTGCTTCGTGTCGGAGCTCGCCGTGAGGGGATTGCTCCGTGCAGGGAACCATCGCCCGCGCGCATCGGGCGGTCGTTCGCCTCAAGCCGGGGCCGTGGCACCTTCCTTGCATTTCCCGCCTCATCCGCACTTTCTCGCGCAACGCCACGGCCCCGGCACCCGGCGCAGCCGGGCCGCCCGGCCGTTCCATCGGCCGCGGCGATTCCGTCGGCCGGAGCGGAGTCGCCGCCCGACCCGATATGCGCACAACTGGAACCTGTGGTGTGGGAGCGGTCCTTTTCGGTCGAGAAGGAGGAGGCGGACAGGCAGCGGGGGCTGGTTGCGCATAACCGGCGAACGAGCCCCGTCTGCCTGTTCCGGGTCCGCTAGCGGAGGGCGTACTTGCCGCGGGAGACCTTCTTGACGTTGCTCATCTGGGACAGCGCGATGCCGACACTCGTGCCGAGTGTCTTGTTGCGCGTCTTGAATCCCGACTTGAGCACGTTGGCCGTGATGTCCTTGACGCTCATCACGTCGCCGGCACCCAGCACCTTCTCGATGTAGGCTTTCAGCGAGCCGGCCCGGGCCTGTCCGCCGGACGCCTTCCGCGCGGACCGTCCGCCCGGCTTCTGGCCCAGTTCGGCCAGCGCGCGGTCGATCGCCTCGATCTTGTCGTCCAGGTCCCTGCGCTCGGCGGTCAACTGCGTGCGGTAGCTCTGCATTTCACGCACCAGGGTCAGCGGCTGCAGGGCGCTCGCCGTGGTGGAGGGTGAGGACGACAGCGCCCGCCGTGTTGCCTTCCGCTTGGTGGTTGCGCGCGCCTTGGCACGCTTGGTTGCTGCTCTTTTCTTCCCCATAATCAAGCACTCCTGAGAATAAAGTAAGACTCTTCGTACCCGTGAACACTTCATACCCTAGTTGCATGTCGATAATGTTGCAATTGGCAAAGGGTGCGGATGGCGCGGGCCCCGCCACGACCCGCGCCCGGCCGCTTGGTTTGCAGTTTCCCGCCCGGATCGTCAGAATGCCGTGCCCAGAACGGAGGTAACGGCGATGCTGTGGACGGATTTCTTCATTCCGACGACCAAGGAGACCCCCAAGGACGCGACCGCGGCTTCGCACGTCCTGATGGTGCGGGCCGGCATGATTCGCCAACTGGCGGCCGGGATCTACAGTTATCTGCCGCTTGGATACCGCACGCTGCGGAAGGTCGAGACGATCGTCCGCGAGGAGATGAACGCCGCCGGGGCGATTGAGCTGCATCTGCCGGTCCTGCACCCGATCAGCATCTGGGAGGAGACCGGCCGGGTAGCCGCGATGGGGGACGTGCTGCTTCGCCTGGCCGGCCCGGACGGGGACTGGCGCTCGCAGACGGTCCTGGGCCCGACCCACGAGGAGGTCATCACCGACATCGCCCGGGCCTACCTGAAGAGCTACAAGCAGCTCCCGACGAACCTATACCAGATCCAACACAAATTCCGCGGCGAGGCCCGGCCGAAGAGCGGCGTTCTGCGGACGCGTGAGTTCCTGATGAAGGACGCCTACTCCTTCGACGTCGATCTCGACGGGCTCGACCGCAGCTACCAGAAGATGTACGACGCCTACTGCCGGATCTACAGCCGCTGCGGACTGCCCTACGCGGCCGTCGAGGCCGACAGCGGCGCGATCGGCGGAGACGCCTCGCACGAGTTCATGGTGCTGACGGACGCCGGCGAGGACTTCGTCGCGCTCAGCGAAGACGGCAGCTACGCCGCCAACGTCGAACGGGCCACCTGCCGGGCCGCCGAAGCCGAGAGCGACCCGCCCGCGGACCTGGCCGAGGTGCACACGCCCGGCGCCGGCAAGATCGACGAGGTCTGCCGGCTGCTGAAGGTCACGCCCGACCGCATGATCAAGACCCTGATCTATGTCGCCCCGGCCACGGCCGATGCGCCCGCGACGACCGTCGTCGCGCTGGTCCGCGGCGATCACGAGGTCAACGAGATCAAGCTCGACAAGGCCGCGGGGCGTTCGCTGGAACTCGCCCCGCCGAAGGTGATCGAGGAGCTGACCGGCGCGGCCGTCGGCTACGCCGGACCGCAGGGCCGCGACTACGGCGCGGTCCGCCTGATCGTCGACCGCGACGTGACCGCGCTGCGGAACGCCTGCAGCGGCGCGAACCGGACGGATTACCACGTCACGAACGTCAATCCCGGCCGCGACTTCCCGGTCAGCGGAGACGGCGTCACCGTGGCCGACATCCGCAACGTGCGGGACGGTGACCTGGCCGAGAACGGCAGCCCGATCCGCCTGCGCAAGGCGATCGAGGTCGGGCACGTCTTCAAGCTGGGCACCAAGTACAGCGAGGCGCTCGGCGCGAGTTACCTGGATGCCAACGGCAAGGCCCGCCCGCTGATGATGGGCTGCTACGGCATCGGTCTGAATCGAATCGTGGCGGCCGCGATCGAGGCCCACCATGACGACAACGGCATCTGCTGGCCGGTGACGATCGCGCCGTTCGAGGTGCTGGTGGTTGCGCTCGATCCGCGTGATGCCGAGGTCATGCAGGTTGCCACGACGCTGCACGACCAGTTGGCCGCGGCGGGCATTGATGTGCTCTTTGACGATCGCAACGAACGGGCCGGTTCCAAGTTCAAGGACGCCGACCTGATCGGCGTGCCGCTGCGCCTGATCGTGGGCAAACGCGGCCTGAAAGACGGCAACGTCGAAGTCAGCGTGCGGCGCGAAGAGGACAAGCGGTTGATGCCGGCGGCCGAAGCGCTCCGCTTCGCCGTGGACTTCGTGGGGCAGGCGAGCGCGGGCGGCTGACCCGGCGGGCAGCGCGGTGCGGACTCAGCCCGGGCGGACGTTCTCGTGCAGGTCGGGCTGCTGATCGTCCAGCACGGCGTGGTAGTGGCAGCCGCAGTATCGGCAGACCCAGGTCCGTCCCTCTCGCGGTGCGCCGGGTCGCAACAGGGGCAGGGGCAGTCCGCACTCGACACAGACCGCGATGCGCTGTGTGTCCGATTCTTCCATAATGTTTCGCTCCCACAGAAGAGGGAGAAAAAGTGTCCATGGAGGACGGCGGGGCCGCAATTAGGAAAAACCCTAGACGTGCGCTCCGAGGTTGTTGGTTTGGAACAGTTGCCGGGCGGAGGGGCGGGGCTGCCCCGCAACGGGCGGGCCCCGCTACGACCTCCGGAAGCGGGGGGCGACCGGGGGCGAATCAACTGCTTCGCAGCGCCACCCTCTGCTCGCGATAGTACTGTCGAACCGTCGCCCACAGGGCGCGCAGGCCGCTGACGCGGTGCCCCGCCCGCCGGTTGGCCGCCCCGATCGCGAACAGCAGGCGCCACTGCCCGGCCAGGATGCCGTAGGCCTGCCAAAGTCGCAGGGCCGGATCATAGAGGTTCGTCGATTCCGACAGCGCGCCGTTCAACTCGACGATCCGCAGGTCGGTGCCCGCGGTGAAGGACGCGCGATCGCTGTAGCGGACATCGAAGCGCCCGAAGTAGAAACCCGGCACGGCCCGGGCAATCTCGTCGATCCGGGCCGCCAGGGCCGGCGTGATCATCCCGCCGCCGTCCCGGAACATGGTCCCCTGGCAGTGATTGCCGGCCCGCGCCAGCGGCAGCGACTCGCCCGCGGCCAGCACGCGTCCGGTCTCTTCGCGGTGCCGCTGGAGGAACACGCGAGCCTGCATCCGGTAGCGCGGGTGCCGCCAGATCAGTTCCTCCAGCGTATGGACGCCGTCGCCCACCAGGACCGGAAAGACCTTGTCGGTGATCGAGTAGATCCGCCCCTGCGACCAGTCCGGGAAGCGATAGTAGAACACGCCGGCTTCCTCCGGACCCGGATCGTGCACCTGCGCGAGCACGGGGACCCGCACGGCGGCCAGGTACTCTTCGGCCGCCACGCGGTCCGGGATCAGGCGCACGCCGGCGCCGCGCTCACCCGCGTCCGGCTTCAGCACGAGCGGGTACGACCAGGCCGCGTCCGTCAGCAGCGCGTCGAGCAGCGCGAGACGCTCCGGCAGCGGGGCCGGCGGCAGCAGTCGGCTCGGCACCGTCCACGCGGCTGGCAGCGTCGCCAGGATCGCCGACTTCGATTCGCCTACCAGGCCGCTGTGCGGCATACCAGGGTTGGCGACCGTGATGCTGCGCCACCCGTACCGCACCGCCAGCAGCGCGATCCACGGCACCAGCGGCAGGTAGAACAGCCACATCGGCCAGAACTCCCAGCGCCACAGCAGCGACACCCGCGCGAACAGTCGCGCCTGCCCGATCGGTGTCGCCAGCAGCAGCAAGCCACGCAACAGCAGCCAGAGCAGCGCCGCCGCCAGCGGAATCGCGATCCAGGCCGAATCAAAGAACCGCTCGAGCAGATCCACCAGCGGCTTGCCGAGCCACCAGACGCCGCCGATCAGCACCGGCGTCCACACCAGCCCCGCCAGAGCAGCGAACAGCAGGAACCGCACGGCGCTGCGACCGAGAATCCCGGCCGCGACGTAGATCGGGAAGCGGGCCCCCGGCACGAAGCGGGCGAGGAAGACCGCCGCCCAGCCGCGGCGATCGAACCAGTGGCCCAGGCGTTCGACGCCGCGGGCCGGCAGCAGGCGCTGTGTCCACGCCTGCCGCAGCAGGGGCGGACCGACGAAGCGTCCCAGCAGCCAGAGCCCGAAGTCCCCCAGCAGGATGCCGACGTAGCAGCCGGTCAGGCCGATCGCCCATGACAGTTGCCCTTCTCGAATCGCGAGCCCGACCGCGATGCAGGTCAGGTCCTCGCTGAGCAGCGTGCCCAGCACGATCGACAGCAGCATGCTCATCGCCCGGCGTTCCTCGCCAGCGATACTTCGTGCCAGTCGCCCGGCTGATCCGGCGGAACCGGCAGGTAACGCAGCGTGACGCGCTCCCCGGTAACCGCCACGATCGTGCAACTGACCGTGCGGGCGTCCGGCCGCCACATGCAGACGCTCAGGTGTCGCGCGTCCGGCCAACTGTGACGATGAAACGCATCCTGGGCGGCCGGATGCGCGGCGGGGTCGAGCCCGGCCACTTGTCTGGCGAACAGTGTTTCACGCGGTTCGGCCACGCGTTCGTCGCCAAGTCCGGACGAAGCGAACACGATCGGCTCGCTGCTCTGCGTGCAGGTGCGGTGCAGCGTGCGGCCGTCGCTGACCGCCAGGCCGCGCTGTCGGCCGTCGAGCATGACCAGTCGGAAGGGGGCCGTGTCGCCCGGCTGAAACAGGTCGAGCGCTGCCAGGGCGGCGGCGGCCGAGTCGCAGCCGAGCAGCAGGGGGATGATCGCTCCGCGACTGTGCCAGCCGGGTTGCGGGGCGGGTGCCCGATCGGGTGGCAGGTTGTGGTTCAGCAGGGTAAGCGTCAGTCCGGCGTCGTTGGCCGCGATCCAGGTTCCGCCGCCGCTGGGGTCGCGTGGCAGGATCGCCTGGCGCCGGCCGAAGCGTTCGATGGTCGGAGGTTCCGCCGGAGGTCGGGCCGGCGACTCGTCGCGGTTGCAGGCCATCCGGTAGGGCAGGAAGTCGGCCGCGGCGGAGTCGGCCGGCAGCGCTACGATGCTGACCGTGCACATGGGGTCCGCTGGAAGTGCTGCACCGTTGCCGGGGCGTAGCCGAAGTCATCCGGCACGCGGCCGCCGTGCCGTTTGAGCAGGTCGGCGATCATTGCCTGGTGGTGAATCGTGTGGCTGACGACGAAGGCCAGTTCGCGCCCGATCGTCGAGGTGCTGCAAAGCGGATCGGCGTCAGGCTGCACGAGCGTGCGGACCTGGATCGCATCGGCCAGGCGGCGGTCGAGGTCGGCCTTTCGCACGTCGGCGATCAGTTGCTCGGTTTCGCTGCGGGCCACGGCCGGTTCGTGTTCGACCCGCGTTCCACGTTCGCGTGCGTCATAATCGATTTCGTCCCCTTCGGCCCGGGCCCGCAGCAGGGCGCGGACGTGATCGAGGACGTGACGGACATGCCCGCCGATGCTGCCGGTGCCGCGCTCGTTCCCGGGACGCGTGTATTCCGCGACCGGAACGTCGGCGAGCAGACGCAGGGTCTGGTCCAGCAGCGCGCACAGCGCGACCGTCGGTGCCGCGGGTCCGGTGGGCATGACAGACACCTCCTTGCAACAGGGATCCAGATCGAATCTTGAGCGAAACGGCAGGACTTCGCCAGTCCGCCCCGCCGCGCGCGTCAGGCCGCCGGAGGGATTCCGGGAGGCAAAAGCAGTTTTTCCTTGACGCTCCTCC
This sequence comes from Phycisphaerae bacterium, assembly GCA_030428945.1. Lineage (GTDB taxonomy): Bacteria > Planctomycetota > Phycisphaerae > UBA1845 > Fen-1342 > JAUIEC01. The sequence continues at coordinate 368,744 of JAUIEC010000003.1, forward strand.
GACCCCTGTAGTAGAGTTCCTCCGACGATCGTAGGAGATCGGCCGCCGGGCCGGTCCGGATCGCCGGGTTTTTTCAGGAATGTTTGCATGGCCGGACCCGAATACGACCTGGGACCCGCCGAACTGGAGGTGCTCAAGGTTCTCTGGGAGGAGGGCCCGGGCCCGGTTCGAACCGTGATGAACGCCCTGCACCAGCGCGGCCGGAAGGTCGCCTACACGACGGTGCAGACGATGCTGACGCGGCTCGAGCAGAAGCAGTTCGTGCGGAGTGACAAGCGTGGGCTGGCGTACGTGTACAAGCCGGCGATCAGTCGCGAGAAGATCAGTCGTTCGCGGCTGAGGACTCTGCTGGAACAGCTTTACGACGGAGCGGCGGGTCCGCTCGTGCTGCAACTGGTCAAGACCGAGCGCCTGGCGCCGGACGAGATCGCGCAGTTGCAGCAACTGATCGACAAACTCGACGCGGATTCCTGACCGAACACCCACGCGGGCAACGTCCCCCCTTGATGGTACGGAGGACCGGGGATGGACTGGGCAGCGACAGCAATCAGCGAACTCTGGCGGCACGCCTGGGCGGTTGTGCCGGTCGCCTGCGGGGCGGTCGTGCTGACCCGCGTGATGCCGTTGCGGCCGGTCACCCGACACGGCCTGTGGGTGGTCGTGCTGCTGTGGTTCGTTGCGCCGCTGTTGATCCCGAAGCCCCCGGAGGACTCGATCGCCCGCGTCTCGGCCCTCGCCGAACGGGCGGCCGATGAGCTGGCCCGGGCGGCCCAGCCGAAGGAGCCGACCCACCTGGTCTCGGTTCAGCCGGTCACGATTCCGATTCCGCCCGCGCGGCGTGGCACGCCGGCCGCGGCTGCGCCGGTCCCTGACCGCTTTCCCCACGTCGAGGTTCCAGCCGCCTCGGCGTCACCCACGGTTCGCCCGCAGCGTCGGAGGCCACCACCGCTCCCGCTGGCTTCCCGCTCGGGCGGACCCGGTTATGCCAAACCACTGGTACTGGACAGCGCTCTGGAGACCTGTCCGCTGCCAACACCTGATGGGCGCCGCGAGGGCCTGACGCTCGTTCGCAGCCCGGCACGGGAGACCGAGCCGCGGCCTGTCCGCACCGCCGCCCCGCTTCCGACACGTGCGCCGGCGCCCGGGATGCCCGGCGAGGTCCCGCTGGCGCGGACGGCCGCCGCGGACGTGCCGGCGGACCCGGTCGAAGAGCCCGTCACCGCGTCGGTGGAGGAGTTGCCTCCGTCCGTCCCGGCCCTGGCGATGTGGCTGGCGGCGTTCCAGACGGTCCGCGCGACCCTGGCGCAGTTGCCGGCGATGCCCAGCCGGATCTGGATCGGCGGCGCGCTGCTGATCGGCTTCTGGCACCTGGTCGGACTGATCTGGTTCATCGTCCGTATGCGACGCAGCCAGCCGGCCCCGCGCTGGGTGGTTCGCGAGGTCCGCCGCGTCGCGCAGCGGTGCGGACTGCAGCGCGTCCCCGAGGTGCGGATGATCGACGCCTGCATCTCGCCGCTGGTGCTGACCGGTCTGCGCCCGCGGCTCTACCTGCCGGTGCACCTCTGGCGGCAGTTGGATCGCATCGGCCGCCGGGCGATCCTGTGCCACGAACTGGCCCACCTGCGCCGCGGCGACGACTGGATCCGCTGGGGGGAACTGGTCATCTCCACCATCTGCTGGTGGCACCCGCTGGTCTGGTGGGTCCGTGGCCGCATTCATGAAGAGGCTGACCTCAGTTGTGACAGCTGGGTGACCTGGCTGATGCCGGGGGAGAGGCGTGCGTACGCGGAAGCACTGCTGCGCACGAAAGCGTACGTGAGTTCAGGCGGCGGCACGATGCCCGCGGTGGGCCTTGGTGCGACGTCGGTGGGAGCGAGAAAGTTTGCCAGGAGACTGACAATGGTCATGACCAAGACGAACCGCCCGAGCAGCTCGTGGTCGGGCGCCGTGCTGCTCACCGGACTGATGGCGGTCGGCTGGGCTGCGCTGCCCGCCTTCTCGTGTCCACCCGAGGGCACCCGGGCCACCCCGAAGGTCCGCGTCGCGCCGACTCCGCCCGCCGCGCCGCTTCCCGGCCTGCGCGTCACGCCGGCGCCGCGGCCACCGCTCGCCAGCACGCCGAGTCGCTCCGGCCTGTTCGTACGTCCGCCCGCAGCGCCCACGGCGCCGTCCGCGCCGCGTTTCTCGGGCGGCACGCCTCATCCGGCCCTGCTGCTGGCGACCGCCGGCGGTGATGACGAAACGGCCGAGCGGGTTCGCGCGATGGAGCGACAGTTGCGCGACATGCAGGCCGAACTGCGCCAGCTCGCCCGTGGCATGAACCGCCAGCAGGCTCGGCCGGCCCCGAGCGCGTCGCCCGCTCCGTTCCGGATCCAGCCCGACAGCGACAAGATCGTGATTCGCAAGTACGAACTGTCCAGGGGACGGCTCGAAGCGCTGACCGACCTGATGATCCGCGATGATGTCCCGGTGCTCGTCCGTCCGCTGGATGACGGCATCGAAGTGCACGCAATCGAACGCCATCACCGGATCTTCCGGGCCTTCGTCTCGATGATCGAGGGGCGCGAGGATGACGCCCAGACGAGCTGGGCTCCCGGCGCCGGTGGTGCCGCGGGATTCGAACGGGCCCTGGCCCAGGCCGAACTGGCCGAGCGTCTGAGTCTCGCCGAGGCCGCCCGGGCCCGATCCCATGACCAGCGCGCCCGGAATGACAACCACCGCGCGCTCGAAGAGCAGATGAACGTCCTGCAGGACGAAGCGGCCGGCATCTACGAACAGGCGGCCGCACTGATGAGCCGCTCGCAGGAGCTGCACGACCAGTCGGAAGAAAAGAGCAACTCGGCCGGAACACGCAACAAGCTGCACAAGGAAGCCCACGCGATTGAACGCAAGGCCGAGCAGCTCGAACGCAAGGCCGAGCAACTCGAGCGCAAGGCCGAGCAGCTCGAGCGGCAGGCCGAGGAGCTTGAACGCCAGGCCGAACGGCGCGCCCGGGACGACGACGAAGCCGCCTGGCTGCACGACGGCCAGCACGGCGACGGCGAGCCGCTGGTCGCGATCGCACTCAGCACGGCCGCGGATCGGATCCGCGCCGAAGCGACTCCCGAAGTGCGTGAAGCGCTTGCCATCGCCCTCGAGAACGTCGAGGAAGCCGCCGGTCCGCTGGTCGCCGACGTGCTGGAGCCGGTCCTCGCGCCGGACCAGGGCGTCGTCACGGCCGCCCTCGAGCGCGTCGCCGCGACCCTCGACCGGACGGCCGAGATCGATCAGGACGACCTGCTCGACCTGGTGATCGAGTCGCTCGATCATGCCGCGCAGCGCGACTGACCACGAGACCCGCGACGCGGCTGTCGGCCGATGCCGGCAGTCGCGCGACCTTTCCTGACCACGGATGGAACGCACGTTTGTACCGCCACACGCGGTGCGGAGGGCCTGTTATGCCTGGACGCAACCTGTTTCCCTGCCTGCTGATCCTGCTGGTCCTGCTTCCCGGGCCCGGACGCGCCGACGACGACGCCGGCCTGTCCGGCTACCTGGCTGCCAACGGCCTGCTGCAACGCGGTCTCTATGACCTGGCCGCCGGCGAGTACCAGGCGTTCCTGGCGGAACATCCGCGGCACGAAAAGGCCGCCCGGGCCCGGTACGGCCTGGCCGTGTGTCACTTTCGAACCGGCGCGCACGCGGCCGCGCTCGAGGCGCTGGCGCCCCTGATCGATCAGGACGACTTCGCGTTCGCGGCCGAGGTCGGCGCTCTGCGGGCCCAGGCGGAGCTTGCGACCGGCAACCACGAGCGGGCCCTGGCCGCCTGCGCCGCGTTCCTCAGGAAGCACGCGCGTCACAAACTGGCCGAAAACGTCACCGCGATCCTGGTCGAGACCTGCCTGCTGGCGGATCGTCACGACGACGTGATCGAGGTCGCCGACCGTTTCACGCGGCGCTGGAAGCAGTCACCGCTGCGCGAACGGGTCTGGTTCTTCGCCGGCAGCGCGCAGCTTGCCCGCGAGGACTTCGCCGCCGCGGCGGCCGCGTTCGAGCAGTTGCTGGGCGGATTCCCCCAGAGCCCGTATCGCCCGCAGGCGCTGCTGTTCAGCGGCCACTGCGCCGAGCGGCAGGGCGACGCCGGACTGGCGCAGCGCCGCTACGAGGAACTGCTGCAGGTCGATCGCTGTCCGGAACAGGCCGAGGCACTCTTCGCCCTGGCCAGTCTCGCCCGCGACAAGGACGACCGTGCGGCCGCTCTGGCGCGGATCGCGCGGCTGCTCGAGGTGTTCCCGGAGCACCCGCGCTCGGATGAAGCGCGGCTGCTGCGGGCCGCCGTGCTGCTCGGACAGGATGAGGTTGATGCCGCCCGCCGCGATCTGGCCGCCGTCACGTCCGAGGGGCTTGCCGATCGCGTCGCATACTGGCGTGCCAAGGCGGCGCTGCGGGCCGGCGATGCCGCTGCGGCCGCCGCGCAGTTTCAGCAGGCGCTGCGGGAACACCCGGAGAGCGAATTGCGCGTCGAGATGCAGTACGATCGCTGCGTCGCCCTCCTTGCCGCCCGGGACAACGCCACCGCGCGACAGGCCCTGAGCGCCTTCTGTCGCGAGCACGGCGACCACCCGCTGGCCGCCGATGCGCTGCTCAGCCTGGTCAACCTGACCCAGGCGGCCGGTGATCTCGAACAGGCCGACGAACTCGGCGATCAGTTCCTGCAGCGCTACGGCGACCACCCCGAGGCCGCCCTGGCCGCGCTGCTGCAGGCCGACAACGCCTACCAGCAGGGCGCGTTCGAAGACGCGCTGCGCGGCTACAGCCGTTTCCTGAAACGCTTCGCCGACAGCGCTCTCCGCCCGCAGGCCGAACTTCGCCTCGGCCTGACGCTCTATCGCCTCGAGCGCTTCGACGACGCCCGCCCGGTGCTGCAGCGCAGCGTTCAGCACGAGCCCGTCGCGCCGGCCGTGCTCGCCCTGGCCGAGATCGACTACGCCGCCGAGAACTGGTCCGCGGCCGCCGACCGCTTCCGCGCGTATCTCACCCTGGCGCAGCAGGGCGCCGCGCGTGGCACCGCGCTGCTCAAGCTCGGGCTCTGCCGGCAGCGTGCCGGCGATCCGGCCGCGGCGCTGGCCAGTTACGACGAACTTCTCCAGGAGGCCCCGGACGATCCCGCCGCCGAGCAGGCCCGCTTCGAGCGCGGGCAGGTGCTCGTGGCGCTCGGGCGCACCGAGCAGGCGGACGCCGCGTTCCAGCAGGCGCTGCAGGACGACGGCGATCCGCGCCTGCGCGGGTTCGCCCGCCGACACCTGGCCCAACTGGCCGCGGCCCGCGGCGACCACGCCGAAGTGATCCGTCTGGCCGGGGAACTGCTCAAGGAAGGCACGCCCGCCCTGCAGGCCGAGGCGCACCTGCTGGCCGGACAGGCCCATCTGCTCGGTTCCGATCCCGCGGCCGCCGAACGGCACCTGCGGGCGTACCTGAAACTGGCTGACGGGCAGCAGGCACCTGCTGACCAGCGGGCGGCGGCCGAACTGCAACTGGCCCAGGCGCTCTCGCGGCAGGGCCAGGTCGAGGAAGCCAGAAGCCTGTTGAAGCGCTGGCAGCGGACGGCGGTCGGTGCGGTCGACACCGCCACCCGCGCTGCGGGACTGTACGAACTGGGCTGGACTTCGCGGCGCCTGGGCGATGGTGAGGCGGCGGTTGCGGCGTTCGAGTCGCTGCTGGCGCTCGACCCCGAGGCCGACCTGCGGGCCCGCGCCCTGGTGGAACTGGCCGAGCTTCGTTCGAGTGCCGGTGATTGCGGCGCGGTGACCGAACTGCTCGCGCCGGTTGAGCAACTCGAAACGGCCGACACGGTCCGGGCCGCGGCCGCGTACCGGCTGGGGGTCTGTGCGTTCGAAGGCGAGGATTACGAAGCGGCCGCCCGTCGCCTGTCGCGTTTCGTCGAGCGTTTCCCGTCACACCCGCTGGAGCCGTCGGTCCGGTACTTCTGCGGCGAGGCGCTGGTTCGACTGGGACAGCACAAGGCGGCGATGCCACACTTTCGGCGCATCGTGGGCGACTTCGACAAGCACGAGGTTTTCGGCCCGAGCCTCGTCCGCCTGGGCGACTGCCTGGTGGTGCTGCAGCAGTGGGCGGCGGCGGGTGAGCAGTTCGCCCGCTATCGCCAGGCGCTGCCGGACGGACCGCTCTGGCACGAGGCCCAGTTCGGGATCGGCTGGACGGCCGAGAACCAGGGTCGGTACGAGCCCGCGCTGAAGGCTTATCGCGAACTGGTCGCCCGCCACAAGGGGCCGACCGCGGCCCGGGCCCAGTTCCAGATCGGCGAGTGCCTGTTCGCGCAGGAGAAGTACGAGGACGCGGTCCGCGAACTGCTGCGCGTCGAGATCCTCTACGCCTATCCGGAGTGGAGTGCGGCCGCCCTGTACGAGGCGGGGCGCTGTTTTGAGAAGCTCGGTCGCGCGGTCGAAGCCCGCCAGCAGTTCCAGGCCTGCGCGGAACGCTACGAGACGACCCGCTGGGCGGAACTGGCCCGCGGCCGACTGGCGGCCGTGGAAGAAGCGCTGTTGCCGGGAAGGTCCGGGTCCTAGCCGGGGGCAGTCAGCAGGTAAGCAAGTAAGCAAGTAGGCAAGTCATCGAGTGAGCAAGTAGGCAGGGCGCGAGCGTACGGCGCGGGTCATCGAGGTGGCTGCATTCGTCCCTTGCCTTCGCAGAGGAGTTTGTCATGGAGATTCTGGCCTTCGGTTTTCTCGCCCAGGACGCGGCCTCGGTCGAGGTGCAGTCGATCTGGGACCTGCTCGTCAAGGGTGGCGTGATGATGATCCCGATCGGGATCTGTTCCCTGATCGCGCTGACCGTGATCGTCGAACGCTCGGTCTCGCTGCGGCGCGGCAACATCCTGCCGGACCGGCTGCTGCCCGAACTCGAGCAGAACCTGCGGAGCGGCAACACGGCCGCGGCCGTTGCCCGCTGCAAGGCCGACGACAGCCCGCTCGCCCGGGTGGTCGCCCGCGTGCTGCACTACCGTCGCGAAAGTTTCGACGTCATCGAGCGCCAGGTCGAACAGGCCGGGCAGCGTGAGATTCTCAAGCTGCGCAAACACCTGCGCGTGCTGAGCGTCATCGCGGCCGTCACGCCGCTGCTGGGTCTGCTCGGAACCATCATGGGCATGATCCGCGCGTTCCAGACGGTTGCCGGTTCGGCCGAAGCGCTCGGACGCACCGAACTGCTCGCCCAGGGCATCTACGAGGCGATGATCACCACCGCGGCCGGGCTGAGCGTCGCCATCCCGGTGCTGATCGGCTACCACTGGATTACCGGCAGGATCGAGCGACTGGTTGCCGACCTCGACCTCGACGTCACCGAATTCGTCGAACGACAGATCCTCGGCCGCGGTGCCCCCGAGCCGGACACAGAGACCGCGGCCGAACCCGAAGCCGTCAGCGCCACGCCGGCCGTCGCCGGTTGAGCCGAGGAACCGCGCCATGCTGCTGAAACGAAACACGGATGAAGCGACCGTCACGATCGAGATGATGCCGCTGATTGACATGGTCTTTCTGCTGCTGATCTTCTTCCTGGTCGCAACCACTTTCCATCAGACCGAGCGCGAGATGCAGATCGCACTGCCGTTCGCCGAAAGCTCCGGCCCGATCAGCGCCGCCCTGCGCGAGATCGTCATCAACGTCGACGAGGACGGCCGGATGATCGTCGCCGGCCAGACGATGGAAGCCGACGCGGTCGGCGCCCTGATCGAGGAAGCGGTCGCGGCCAACCCGGAGCAGAAGGTCACCCTGCGCGGCGATCGACGCGTGGCCTACGGTCAGATCGTGACCGTGCTCGACCTCTGCAAGCGCAGCGGAATCCAGGAACCCTATCTCGATACCGTCCTGGAGTAAGCGATGCGGTCTCTCCCGTGGAAGACGCTCGCCGTCGGCGGCGCGCTGCTGCTGCTCGGCGGGCTGGCGACCTTCGCCTGGCTCCGTCAGCCGACCCGGACGCAGGTCTACACCGACGCGGACACGATCCGCGCCGCGCGCGATACCGTCGAACCGCGTGATGTGCTCTGGCAGCCGCCGACCGCGCTGGCCGCCGAAATCAACACCACCGCCGAGGACTACGAGCCGCAACTGAGCTGGGACGGACTGACGCTGTACTTCGTGCGCGGCAAGGCGGGGCAGAACGCCGACCTGTTCGTCGCGCGCCGGACGCCGCAGGGCTGGACCGCGCCGGTCGCGCTCGATGCGCTGAACAGCGAGTACGACGAACTCGGCCCGGAACCCAGCCGCGACGGGACCGCCCTGTACTTCTATTCCGATCGGCCAGGCGGCGCCGGCGGATACGACATCTGGGTCGCGCGTCGCAGCCAGGACGGCTGGGATCCGCCCGAGAACCTCGGCGCCGCCGTAAACAGTCCGTACAACGACTACGGCCCGGCCGTCACCCCGGGCGATGACCTGCTCTACTTCGCCTCGAATCGACCGCTGCCGGAAGACACCCGCGTGCCCGACCCGGACGCCTGGCCCGCGACCGCCCGCGAGCAGTTCCTGCAGCGCACCTACGACCTTTACGCCGCGCCCCGTTCCGCCCGCGGATTCGGCGCCGCCCAACCCGTGGTTGAGACGCTGACGCCGCACAATGAAGCCACCCCGGCCGTGTCGCCGACCGGCGACTTTCTGTACTTCGCCTCCGATCGGCCGGGCGGTCTCGGGGGGTTCGACCTGTACCGCGCCCGCCGGATGCAGGGCACGCTGCGCGAACCGGTCGGCCTGCGGTCGCCGGTCAACACGCCGGCCAACGAACTCGACCCGGGCCTGACGCAGCTTGGCTACGGACTCTACTTCAGTTCCGACCGGTTGCTGCTGCCGCCCGAGCAGCCAGGCGCGCAGCCACCCGTCGACGCGGCCGAGACGGTCGCGTCGGGCGCCGAGCGGCCGGATTACAACCTGTACTACTCCGCTTCGCGCGAGGTCTTCCTCGAAACCGAGCGGACGCCGCCGCCGCCGATCGACTGGGCCGCGCTGCTGCCGTGGCTGCTGTGGCTCCTGCTGGCGCTGTTGCTGCTGGCTACGCTGCTGGCGCTCTGGGGAGCGCTGCGCGAGAAGCGTCTCGGCCTGCTGGCCCGCTGCCTGCTGGCCTCGCTGCTGGCGCACCTGCTGCTGCTGCTGCTGTTCAGCTTCCTGCGCGTCACCGAACAGGTCATGTCCGGGCTGAACCCGAAACCCGAGATCCGCATCAGCCTGGCGTCACCCAGTCAGACCTCGATCCTCGCCGCCCAGGTGCGACCCGATCACGCCGAGCGACCCACGCAGCCGGCCGAGGCGATCGAACTTCAGCCGACCGAGATCGTCGTCACCCCGCCCGAACCGCCCGAGATGATTCGCACCGAGGCCCCGCGGGCAACGCCGGAGATTGCCGAAGTCGCGGCCGAGGCGCCGCGCGAGGCGCAGCCCGTCGCCCGTCGTCCGGAAACGCCGACGCCAGCGCTGCCCGGCGCGAGCGAGCCCCTGACGATGCCCGTGCCGGACGAGGTTGTCGCCGAGTCGGCTCCCGAGACCAGCACCGAAGCCATCGCCGCCACGCTCGAACGCCCCCGTCTCGAAGCCTCGCCGCCGCGCTTCGCCACCTCGCAGCCGGTCCGGGCACCGTTCGAACTTGAACCCGGGCGGACGCTTGCCGCGGCGATGCAACTGCCCGCAACCGAGCGCGGCCTGTCCGAGGCCCGTCAGACGCGCAGCCCGGAAACGCCGGCACCGCGATCGCTGCCCGCGGCCGCCAGCCTGGCGCTCGATCTGCCCGAGGAGTCCGCCGCCGTCACGGTTGCGGAGGACGCCCCGGCGCCGACACCCGCCGCGGCCACCGGTCTGCTGACGCCCGCTTCGATCGAAATGCCGGCGGCCCAACTGCAACGGGCCGTCCTGGTCGAGCCTGTCGACGACACCCGGCAGGCGTTCGCGCTGGCGTCGTCGGTCACGCCGACCGCGCGCGAGGCACGCCCTTCGATTCCGCGGTCCACCGCGGCGCCGCGCCGGCGTCCGAGCGCGCCACCCGAACTGCCGCTGGCACTGCTTGACGAGGTCCCGCAGCCGACGCCCGAGGCGGCCGCGCCGAGTCCGGCCGGCTACGCGGCACGACCGGTCGAACTCGCGCCGGCGGATGTGGTGGCCGCGCCGCTGCAGCGTCGTTTCGAACCAGCATCGCCGCTGCCGGTTGCGCGTGGTCCGGAGGACCTGACGCTGCCTGGCGGGACGCCGCGTGCCGCCCTGCGCGAAGCGTCGGCCACCACTCGCCTGCCGCGCCCGACGCCGACCGCCGCCCCGGCGGCGTTGCCGCTGGCGATGGACCTGGCGCTGCCGACCGAGACCGAAGCACCGGCTCGTCCGTCGGCGCTCGCCCATCGCACGACGCCGCAGCGTCGTGAACTGCTGGAGGAACTGGGCGGCGATGCCGAGACCGAAGCGGCCGTGCGGCGTTCCCTGGCGTGGCTCGCCCGTCATCAGTCCGACCACGGCGGCTGGGACGGACTGCTCTTTGACCGCGGCTGCGGCGAATGCGAAGGCACCAGCGAGTACGCGATCGACGCGGCCGTGACCGGACTGTCGCTGCTGTGCTTCCTCGGTGCGGGCCACACGCACACCGAGGATGGCCCGTACCGCGACAATGTCGCGCGCGGCATCGCCTGGCTGCTGAACCTGCAGGACGACCGCGGCAGTCTGAGCCCGAACGAAACGCTCTACAGCCACGGGATCGCGACGATCGCGCTGGCGGAGGCCTATGCGCTGACCGGTGACCGGGCGCTCTATCGACCGCTGCAGTCCGCGGTCCGACACATCGACGACGCCAGCAACCCCCGGACCGGCGGGTGGCGCTACCAGCCCGGCGAAGAGGCCGACACGTCGGTGACCGGCTGGCAGGTGATGGCCCTCGCCAGCGCCCGCACCGCCGGACTGGCCGTCCCGCAGAAGGCCCTGCAGTCGGCCGAGGCCTGGCTTGACCGGGCCGAACGGCGTCCCGGGTTGTACGTCTACCAGCCCGGCGGACCGATCAGCGTGACGATGACGGCGGAAGCGATGTTCATGCGGCAACTGCTCGGCCGCGACCGCGGCGCCCGCGACATGCGGACCTCGGCCCGGCTGATTGCGAGCGAGTCGCCCGACTGGGACGAGGTCGACACCTACCGCTGGTACTACACGACGCTGGCGCTGTTCCACCATCAGGGTCCGGCCTGGTCGCGGTGGAACGAGGCGCTGAAGCGCGAACTGCTGGCCAGCCAGCGGCAGGGCGGCAAGGCCGACGGCAGTTGGGATCCGGTCGGGCCCTGGGCGGATGTCGGCGGGCGGATCTACCAGACGGCCCTGTGCACGCTGATGCTGGAGATCTACTACCGCTACCTGCCCATGTATGCCGAGCCCGCGCCGGTCGCCCGTGCGCCCGGCGACCCGGTCGGGCGTGTCTATGGACGCGTTTACGACAGTGAGAGCGGCGCTCCGCTGGCGGCGGCCCGGGTGCGGCTTGATCGTCCGGACGGCGATCCGCTCGAGATCGAGACCGACGAGCGCGGCGAATACTCGCTCGACATTCCGCAGATGCCCGAGCACTTCGCGATCGCGGCCAGTCGCAGCGGGTACCTGCCGCGGGCGCTCGGGGCCGAGGCGGCCGCCCTGGCCGACGGTCGGTTGCAGTTGAACTTCGCGCTCGAGCCGATCGGGTCGGCGGTGCTCGCGCTGGAGGATCCGCCGCGGGTGCACCACCTCGGCAACGATCGCTGGGAGGGTCGGATCAACAGCCAGTTCCAGCGCAGCGCCGAGGGGCAGCGCCTCACGCTGCAATTCGAACTGCCGTCCGGCTGGGAGTCGAGCGACATCGACCAGGTCGTCCTGTCGTTCCTCGCCAAGGGCGTGCAATGCCCGCACCGCGTCCGGATCAACGGCCGCCCGCTGGCCGAGCGCCTCGGCGAGTCACCGGAAGACGGCAGCTATGGCGACGTCCGCCTGACGTTTCCGGCCGGCCTGCTGACGGCCGGGACCAACACGTTCGAACTGCGGGCCAGCAGTTGCGCCGGCGACGTCGACGACTTCGAGTTCCTGAACGTGCAGTTGCGGTTTGAAGAGTAGCGGAACCAGGGAGCGAGGGACCAAGAGAGCGAGCCCGGCGTCGAAGTCCGAGGGTCGTGCCACTGCTCAGGAGCTCAAGAACAGTGGCACGGGACCGCTCGACGATCGGGGCGCCGCGGCGTTTGAGCCTGGCTGCTAGTAGTCCGCGTAGCGGGTGCCGTGGGCATCGACGCCCGGAACCTGCGCGCGGATGTAACCCGTGCGGCAGTCGAAGTGCCAGTCGGCCGGCTGATCGTCGGTGACCAGCGGCATGGTGGTGTCGGCCGAGTTCCGCATGGCGCTCCGCGGAATCGCACGCAGGTACGGGCCGAACAGGCCGTTGCCCTCGTTGCCGTCCACCGGCCTGCCGGTCGCGTCCGTTCGGCCGCACAACTGGCGGACGACCAGGTCGGCGGCGCAGTCCACGCCACCCGGCAGCAGACCGTTGTGATCCTGCCGGAACCGCTCGATCGCCACCCGCAGCACCCGCAGTTGTTCCCGCAGGGTCGCTTCGGGATTCGTCGCGGCGGCCTGCGACCGGCGCGGCATCGCCAGGGCGGCGATCATCGCCAGGATGATGATCGCGATGATCACTTCCGTCAGGCTCAGTCCGCGCCGCATCAGTCTGCTCTCCAGACATGCTGCGCGTCCGGCGGCGGCCCGTCGGGCTGGCGTTCCCCCAGCGCCTGCCAGAACCGCTGCGTGAACGCGAGCGGCCGCGTCCGGGCCAGTTCCTGGATCAGTTCGAGGAAGGCGGTGCTGATGCGCGGGTCGAAGCTCTGTCCGGTCTCTTCGGCGATGACCGCCAGGGCTCGTTCGAGACTCATTCCGTCGCGATAGGTCCGCGTCGAGGTCAGGGCGTCGAACGTGTCGACCACGCGCAGGATGCGGGCCGACAGCGGAATCGTCTCGCCCGCGATCCCCTCCGGATAGCCACTGCCGTCGAAGTTCTCGTGGTGATAGAGGACCGCTTCGAGCAGGGGCTCCAGGGTCGATACCGGCCGCAGCACGTCGTAACCCAGTCGCGGGTGCAGCTTGACCTGCGCGAACTCCTCCTCGGTCAGTCGACCCGGCTTGTTCAGGACCGCCTCGGCGATTCCGATCTTGCCGACGTCGTGCAGGATGCCCGCCCATTCGAGGTATCCGAGTTCCGTCTCCGCCAGGCCCAGCTTCTCACCCAGTCGCCGCGACAGCCAGCCGACCCGCTCGGAGTGGCCGCGCGTGTAGGCGTCCCGCGCATCGACCGCGTTCGCCAGGGCGCTGACCGTTTCGAGCGCGGACTGCTGAATCCGTCGGACCATCAGGGCATTGCTCAGCACGTGCCCGCCGTAGGCCAGCACCGTCTCCGAGACAAGCTGATCGCCCGTGTCGAACGGCATCTCGCTCGGCGTTCGCAGCGCTACCAGGGCCGCCAGTTGCCCCGCCGTCGTGCGATAGGTCCCGACCAGCGCGTGATGCCCCCGGAGCGCCTCGTTCCCGGCCGCACCGCCCGGCAGGCAGAACGAGCGCACCCGCTCGCTGGCGGCCTGGATCTGCGGCTGAAGCGCGGCCACGATGGCCGGTTCGTCAATCACGGTCTGGGTCTGGTCCAGCCGGCGGGTTCGCTGGCGATCGACGATCAGCACGATCGGGGCCTGCAGCATCTCGCCGTAGCAGCGGATCAGGGCCAGTTCGATCTGGTCCGGGTCTCGCTGGCCGGCGATCTTCTCGGTGATCTCGAAGACCATCCCGAGATGCTGATAGCAGCGCCCCAGTTCGTCCCGAAGCCGGGCGTTGTCCTGCGACAACGTCTCGAGGTGCTGCATCAGAGCCAGCGCGTCGGTCTGCTCGCTCACGCTCTGCCCGGCGGCCGTCGCCCCGGGCAGAACGCCGGCTTCCCCCGAGCCCGCGTAAGCATCTCTGCGGATCATGCTGCGCCTTTCCGGCCACCCGTACCCGGACGACCACGGAGACTCCCCCCGAGGCATGGCTGCGCCGCCACCCTACGCTCCCATCATCGTTTCGTGGCGGAAACAACTTCGTCCCCGGTACCGTGGCCGCGAGGAGGACAGGTGTCGGCAAGGGGAGCGATTTTAACTGGGACGCAGCGGCCGGACCCTGTCTGATAAGGGCTCCCGCCGCCGCCGGTTCCAGGGCCGGATAACTCGTCGGCCCGACTGGCACCGCCGCCCGCGACCCGCGTATAGTTCGGGCGCCGGCGGGGATTTCGCGCCCGCCCGTTCTTGCCAACAGAAAGGCTGGCCATGCGTCTGTGTGTGATTGGTAGCGGCTATGTCGGGCTGGTGACCGCCGCCTGTTTCGCCGATTCCGGCAACCACGTTGTCGCCGTCGATATCGATCCCGAGAAGGTCGCCGAACTCTCGGCCGGCCGGTCTCCGATCTTCGAGCCGGGACTCGAAGAACTGCTGCAGGCCAACCTGAAGGCGGGGCGCCTGCGGTTCACCACGAATCCGGCCGAGGGGGTGGCGGGGGCGGCGGTGATCTTCCTGGCCGTCGGGACGCCGCCGCGCCCGGACGGATCGGCCGACCTGCAATACATCTCGGCGGCGGCCGAGGCGGTCGGGGCGGCCCTGACGGGCCCGGCGATCATCGTGACCAAGAGCACCGTGCCGGTCGGGACCGGCAAGCGTCTCGGGGACCTGATCGCGGCGCAGACCCGGCACCCGTTCGAGATGGTCAGCAATCCCGAGTTCCTCAAGGAAGGCACCGCGGTCGACGACTTCCTGCGTCCGGACCGGGTGGTGATCGGGGCCGACCACCCCGACGCGGCCGAACCGCTGGTCGAACTGCATCAGCCGTTCGTGCGCAACAACCGCCCGATCCTGCTGATGCAGCGCGAGGCGGCCGAACTGTGCAAGTACGCGGCGAACGCGTACCTGGCGACGCGGATCAGCTTCATCAACGAGATTGCCGAGGTCTGCGAGCGGCTCGAGATCGACATCGACGAGGTCCGGCGGGGGCTCGGGGCGGACCAGCGGATCGGGCACCACTTCTTCTATCCCGGCGTCGGGTACGGCGGAAGCTGTTTCCCCAAGGACGTGCAGGCCCTGGTCGACGTCGGCCGCGGGGTCGGGATTGAACTCGGCATCAGCGCGGCCGTGCATGCCCGCAACACCAGTGCCCGGGAGCGTCTCGCGCGGCAGGTGATCGAGCGACTGGGGCCGGACCTGTCCGGTCGGCGGGTGGCTTTGTGGGGGCTGGCGTTCAAGCCGAACACCGATGACGTGCGCGAGGCCCCGGCGATCACGATCGTCGAGCGCCTGCTCGAGGCCGGCGGCAGCGTCGCGGCGCACGATCCGCGGGCGCTGGCCTCGGCCCGCCGTGTGCTGGGCGACCGGATCGACTACTGCGATGACGCCTACGATGCGCTGGAGGGCGCCGACGCGCTGCTGACCGCGACCGAGTGGATGGAATACCGCAGCCCGGACTTCGACCGCATCCGCGCCGCACTGAAGCAACCGCTGATCTTCGACGGACGCAACATCTACAGCCGCCGCATGATGCAGCGGCACGGCTTCGAGTACTACAGCGTCGGTCGGCCGCCCTTTACTCCAGTAAGCAAGTAAGCAAGTGAGCAGGTAGCCAGGTTTGCGGTCCCCCGCCCTTCCGCTCGCTGTCGCTCGCTCAAGGGCGGGGCACCCGTGCAAGTCAGCAAGTCAGCAAGTGAGCACGTGAGCAAGTGAGCGCGTCGCCAGGTAATCCCGGCCACTCGGCGCTTCCGCGCCCTCGGCGGCGTCTATCTGGTGGCGTGGTTGGCGAGCCAGTCGTAGAAGCTGCCTTCGGTTGGAACGACTTTCGGGACGCTTGAGTCGGGGTTGTTCTGGGGAATGCTCGCCAGGCGTTCGACGAAGTTGTAGGCGCTGTCGTCGGTCGTCATCAACTGGAAATCGTCCGGCAGCAGGTCGCGGGTCAGCAGGTTCAGCGAGTACGGCGGGTGCGCGCCGTCGCCCGGCATGATCACCCAGAACGGCTTGCCCGACTGCTTCGCCGCGCCTTCCAGCAGTTGCAGCCAGGCCGCCACCTGCCCGTCCAGCGAACCGCCGGCCGCCAGCGGACAGTTCAGGGCCAGGTTCGCGACGACCTTCGGCTGTGCGTTCCAGCGTTCGACCCGACGCAGCAGGCCCGCGAACCACTCGCCCGCCGGCGGATCGTCGCTGCCGATCGTGTCGCGGTACCAGTCCTCGGCCGACAGGCCGCGGCCCTCGCGGGCGAGCCAGTCGACCCCCTCGTCCATGTTCTCCGGCCGCAGCGGCAGCGTGCGCTTCTGGAAGTGGCGATAGAAGTCGCCGCCCTGGCCGACCTTGGAAAGCTCGCGATGCAGTTCGGCGAACCTCTGGTGCAGGCCCATCGCGCTGACCCACCGCTGGACCAGCGTTTCGCCGAGGGCGTCGATCGGGCAGACCACGAAGAACGAGAACGGAAAGACGCGGCCGAGGCTGTCGCGGCTGTCCCAGACGGTCGCGACGATCGCCTCCCGCTGGTCCGGCAGTCCGATCAGCAGGCGGGTCGTGCGGGTCTGCCCGCTGTCGCTCTTGGTCGGGGCGTTGCACCAGGCCAGGCGGCCCGCGTCGAGCCACTGCGAGTACGCCGTCGGTGTGCCCGGACTGATCTCCAGGCGGCGGTACTCGGCGTACATCGGCAGCTTGCCGTATGCGCGCAGACTCGCCTCGTTCTTGTTGGCGTCTCCGCCGAACAGTTTCCCAATCAGGCTGCCGACGACCATATCGAAACTCGCCGACCCGTCGCGTGTCTCAACGACCGGTCAGGTACTTGCTTGCGCCGCTCATCCGCGGCCGGGCACTACTCGACTGGAACGGAACGATCGCCGACGGAATCTCCGCCGGGAACTGGAACACGATGTCGATGCCGTAGACCTCGCCGGTCGTCGCCGTGATCCGCGGCTGCACCCGGTAGCGGCCCTGGCCTTCCGAAACGTTCGACCGCAGCATCTGCAGCACCGACCACGGCGTGCTGCCGCCGCCAAGCTGCTTGGTCTGCTCGGCCGGATACTTGTCCTTCGCCCGGGCGTTCAGGTCGAACAGGCGCATCTGACCCGTCGGCCACTGCCGCGCGGCCACGTTCCAGGTCAGCCGCCGGGCGGTCGCGTCGGAAAGGGCCGCCTCGGAGGTGCCGGCCAGGCGGATGCCGCCACCGCGTCCGCCGATCTGCTGGGCCGGGGCCGGCGCGCCGCCTTCGAGCAGCGGCACCGTCACTTCGGCGTTGCCGTAGACGTTCGCGATGTTCAGCGTGCCCGCACCCGGGCGGCAGAAGCCGACCGTCACCGGCTGGGCCGGCGGCAGGGCACCCTGCGAGAGCATGCCGACATCGGGTCCGTACAGGAAGCGGATCCACGCTTCGCACTGGGCGAAGGTCTGGTTGATCGCATCGCTGCCGACCCGGGCGTACAACTCGCCGTAGGCCTCCTTGAACTGCAGCACCGCCTTCAGCGTCTGCACCAGGGCCGCCGGATCACTCGCGCCGCCGCTGCCGATCGGGTATCCGCCGGCCCGCTGGAAGAGCTGCGAGAAGCGCGTGTTCAGGTGATCGACCAGCAGCCCGTCACTGTAGGCCGCGATGTCGACCAGCGGCGCGATCAGCGGGAAGTCCGCCGTGAAGGCCTGCTTGGTGATCATCGCGTTGGCCAGGCCGCGCGAGTCCGGCTGCACGTTCGAGGACGGCTCGTTGTCGTCGGTCAGCGGACCCAGGGCGACCACCTGCGAGACGTACCGGCCCCAGCCGTCGCCGACCTTGCCCGCGAAACCGATCGCCGGGCTGGCCGATCCGTCCGGCCAGTTGCGGTCGTTGGCCATCGCCCCGTTCTGGTAGGGCAGCCGGTCGCGGACCGCCTTGTCGATTCGCGAGAAGACGCGGTCGCCGATGTCCGAGGCCGGCAGGCCCGCGTCGAACAGGATCGCGTCGCTGACCAGGGCCTGGAAGCGGTCGCCCGTGGCGTTGCCGATCCGGGTGCCGTTCTCGCGCAGGTACGCCACGTATTCCGGCCAGCTCAACTGGCCGCCCTGCAGCTTCTCGAGCAGCGACAGCGTTTCCTCCGGCAGCAGCTTGCTGTAGTCGCCGTAGAGCGCCTCCCAGTCGTCGTAGAAGCCGTCCAGGTAGGCCGCGGCCGCCCGGTCGAGGGCCTCCATGACCGGCTGGCCGCCCGGGTGCCTGGCGAGTTCGACGTTGACTTCCTCCATCGCGATCAGCGTCGCGTGCAGCGTCTTCATCTCGTGGTACCTGGCCAGCAGGGCCCGCGTGTTGGTCCGCTGCCGGATCTGCTCATCGTCCTGGCCGCGGCGGCGCCGGGTGGAATCGTCGCGTGTCGGGGCGGGCTCCGCGGGCTCCTCGGTCTGTCCGCGGCGGCGTCGGCTGCCGAAGCCGCTGGACTGCTCCTCGGGTTCGGGGTCGGGTTCGCGGACGACCGGGGTCGGCTCGGGCTCCGGATCCGGTGCGGGGGTCCGCGTCATCGTGTCGCTGCTGTTGAAGCGGTGCTTGACGAACGGCAGGTCGCTGGGCTCGGCATAGCCGGGCATCAGCCGGGCGAGCCCCGGCATCTCGGCGTGGTTCACCGTCTGCTCGGCCCGCTCCTGCATCCCGACCAGCAGGGCTTCGACCGTGCTGGTCTGCCAGCCGCTGCGCATGCTGCCGGCCAGTTGGTACAGGTCGACCGGCCGCCAGAACATTCGTTCGGACAGGTGCGACTTGTCGATGATGATGTCGTTGCGGCGGGCGCCTTCGGTCTGGCGGACATCGCTGAACCAGCGCGACAGGCGGCTCGAATCGGACGGCTCGGCCGAGTTGATCCCGCGGATCAGCGCCGGCCAGCGCGGCAGCAGGTCCAGTTCGTTGGCGCTGCCGTCGCCGACGAAGCCGCGCAGCGTCTGCAGGTAATCCAGCAGGACGTTGTCGGGTCCGAACGGCTCGCGCGCGATCGCGATGCCGACCTCGCCGTTGAACAGGGCCGGCGGCGAGGCTTCGATCACCTCGAACAGTCGCAGGTCGCGGTAGTAGTCGAGCGGCTCGCCGTCCTCGCCGACGCCGCACTGCTCGCGAATCGTGTTCAGGCTGACGTTCATCGCCGTCGCCAGGTCGGCCTGGCTCTGGGCGATCGCGGAGTAGACCCGTTCCTGCGGCTGCATGTCGCGGGCCGGCGCGCCCTTGGCGAGGGCCGCCTCGATCGGGGCGAACTCGGTGCCCCACGACTGGGCGAAGCCCTGGAGCAGGTCGCGCAGCCGGCGGATGCGCTGGTCGGGCGTCTCCGGCGCCGGGCGACTGCGGAGGAACTCCAGCAGTTCGTACCAGGCCTCGTTCAGCGTGCCGGGCGTCGGGCGCAGGCGGTCCATCTCGAGGATGTGTTCGATCCCCTCGGTCAGCGCCAGGTAGCGCGTGCTGGCCTCCTGGAAACGTGCCCCGTCGGTGAAGGCCTCGCGCTGCGCCATGATCTGCCCGTAGCGCTCACGCAGCACCGCGATGCGGGTGGCGAAGTCGCGCCAGTAGCGCAGGTCCTCGTCGGCGTTGTCCTCCAGGTTGGCGTACTGCAGCCAGGCCGCCTGAATCTGGCGGACCGCCGCGACCAGCGTGTCGGTCGCGACCGGTTCGTGTTCACCGGTCGCAAAACCGATCAGCTTGCTGGCCAGCAGGTCACGGGCGAAGGCCCGCTCCGAACCGGCCAGTTGCTCGAGCGAAATCTCGAACTGCGTGGCCGCCTCTTCCAGTTGCTCGCCCTGCACGTCGACGAACCGCAGGAGTTGTTCGAACTCGGTCCGGCGCTGGGCCGCCTGTCCGCCGTCGAGGGCGACCTCGACCGGGCGTCCGACAACTTCGCCGTACCACTGGGCGTAGATCTTCAGGGCCGACATGTAGCGGGCCCGCCCGTCCGCGTCGGCGAACCCCGGCGGCGCGTTTCGCAGGCGGGTGCCCGCCTCGTCCAGCACCGGTCGGACGATCGCGTTCATCACGAACTGGCTGTGGATGGCGCCGACGTCCTCCTGGGGCACGCGGATGTTGGCGCCGATGAACAGCATCTTGGCGTAGATCGCGTTCCAGGCGCCGTTGTAGGCCTCGTAGTGTCCCTGCAGTTCCTTGGCCTGGTGAATGTTGCCGGCCAGTCCCTCGAAGGTCGCCGAGCGGGCCTCGATCTGCTCGCTGGCGTCGACGCAGGCCTGTTTCGGCCGCTCGACCAGGGCGCGGGTGCCGCTCCAGCCGAAGCCGAAGAACGTCAGCATCAGCACGAGCATCGCGGCCGAGCCGACCCAGACCATCCGTCGCATCCGCTGGTTCAGCGAGACGTGCTTGGCCGAGCGGAACACCAGGCCGTGTTCGGGGAAGACCTTGTTGGCGTAGAAGTCGTGAATGAAGAAGGCCTTCGAGTCGACCGCCTTGGACTTCTGCTCGCTGATGTGGGCCGTCGTGGTCCGGGCGAAGACGTCGAGGATCGGCGCGCCTTCCTGCACGGCCGAGGTGAAGTAGAAGCCGCGGAAGAAGGGCGGCTCCAGCAGCGGGCTCTTCTGGAAGACGGTCGAGATGTAGTCGTTCAGCGGGGTTTCGAGTTCGCGGAACGCCTCGGGGAACGTGACGATCATGCCGAGTTCGTCGTCGGTCGCCTTCCGCTGCAGGTAGCGCATGCTCCAGGCCCGCAGGCGTTCGTGCACCTCCTCGAAGGCGCCGGCGAAGTCGGCCGGGTCGAAGGGTTCCTGGAACTCGCCCGGGCGTGACCAGCCGACCATCTGGTTGCGCTGCTGCAGGTCGACGCGGATTTCCTCGAAGTACTCGCTGAAGCCGCCGACCAGGTCCATCTTCGTGACCAGGATGAAGGTCGGGAAGCGGACGCCGAGCAACTGGTGGATCTGCCGCAGTCGCTCGCGCAGCACGGTCGCCTTCTGGGCCCGTTCCTCGCTGCTGTCGCGCAGCAGCTTGTCGGCCGGCAGGGCGATGACGATCCCGTTGATCGGGCAGCGCGGGCGGTTCTGCTTGAGCAGCTTGCAGAAGTATTCCCACTCGACCTTGTCGGTCGTGCCTTCCTCGTGGAAGGCGATCCGTCCGGCCGTGTCGAGGATGACGCCTTCGTTGGCGAACCACCAGTTGTAGTTGCGGGTTCCGCCGAAGCCGGGCACCTCGTCCTTGCCGAGCGGGAAGTCGAGGCCGGAGTGGATCAGGCTGGCGGTCTTGCCACAGCCGGGCTCGCCCATCAGGACGAACCAGGGCAGCTTGTAGACGCTCAGTCCGTTGCTCTTCAGTTCCGACAGTTTGCCGCGGAATTTCTCGCGGTAGATCTGTTCCTGCTCGGCGATTTCGCCGCGCGAGGGGCCCTGCGATTCGAGTGCGTCGCTGAGCTGCGAGCTCTTCCGCCCGAACAGCAGGCGGCGGATCCCCCAGATCAGCAGGAACAGCAGGATGCCGATCCCGAAGACCACCAGGATCCAGATCCGCGCGTTCTTGCTGCGCAGGGCCGGCAGCAGCGTGTAGAGGATCGACGCCAGCGAGCCGAAGCCGGCCAGGGCGAGCATCATCCGCACGGCCGGCGGCAGCTTGAAGAACTTCATCAGGACGGCATTGGCGCTCATTGCCATGGCAGTAACCTCAACCTCTTGCTGACTGTGCTGCGGGCCGTTGCGGGCCGCGGTGGCGGACTACTCGCCGGCAGCCTGCTGGGACGTCGGCACCGGGGACTTGTGGGCCAGCGCGTCCAGATCCTGCACCATCGACGACCAGAGGGCCGACGTGCCGATCATGTACAGCGCGACGAGGACCACGAACCCGATGAACACGTACAACAGGCGCATGACCGGCTCGTAATTCGGGTCGATCTCGACCGTGTGGTCATCGACCTCGGGAAACAACTCGCGCGTCCGGGTCTGCGCGTAGGCCGGCAGCTTCGAAAAGACGTGACCCTTGAATTCACGCCAGGCGTCCAGGTCGAGCGCGTAGCGGCCCTTGAAGCCGCATTGCAGCGCGACGTAGAACACGGCCAGCACCTCGGCCTGGCCGGCGACGTCCTGGCGATTCATCTGCTCGGCCGTCTCCAGTTCCTTGATGGCCTGCTCGCAGGCCTCGTAGAACTTCTCGCCGCCGAGCGCTTCCGGGTGACCCAGCAGCGCGACTTCCAGGCACTCGTCGGCCCACGGCTGACGATGCGCCCAGTTCGCGTTCAGGATCATGACTTCGTCGATCAGGTAGACCAGTGGCACGCGGGCCCGCGTCCACATCTCCCACAGGCCGGGTTCGCCGTGGCTGCGCTGGTCGAGTTCGCTCAGCAGCTTGAGGACTTCCGCCCGGGTGTCTTCGTACAGGATGTCTTCGCCGTCGTCGGCCCGCCGCTGGAAGGCGACCAGGTACATGATGACTTCGACCGCCAGATCGTAGACCGACAGCTTCAAAGGATCGTTCCTCCTCCGCCCGTCAGCGGAGCTTGACCACGAACAGCGACAGTTTCAGTTCCGACAGCTTCGGCATATCGTTGGGCGGCAGGGCGATGAAGATGCCGCGCTCGGTCTCGCAGTGCTCCCAGTACGGGGGCGTCCGCGAGATCCGGAAGTAGTGCTGGTCGGCACTCTTCGGCAGGTTCGGAACCGTTCCGGCCGTCTTGAACTCCAGTCCCGGCAGACGCCGGCGATAGACCTCGAGCGCATCCCGCGGCGATGCCAGCTTGAAGTTGATCGTTCGGAACAACGCGACGATGTCCTCGACCTGGTGCTGGCTGCGAATCCCCAGGTACATTTCGTGGTTCGGCGTGAACCACTCGTAGTCCAGCTCGATCGCGTACCCGTCCGATTTCTGCTCGAACGGCCGCTCGATGTAGTCCTTCGGCAGCATCCCGTTGACCAGCGCCCGCAGGTACCGGAACAGTTCCTCGAAGACCGGTCCCGCTTCGGCCTGGCTGTAGCCCGGCAGTTCCCGCGGGCGACGCATGTCGTCCCACAGCGTGACCCGTCCGATCGACTCGACCAGCAGCAGGTACAACTCGTATGGATGCGTTTCCGGCGTCGCGCTCAGGGCACCGAACCGGACCGTCAGCTCGTTCAGGGCGCCCAGCTTGACCAGTTGTTCCATGTCGCCCGGTGAACCCGTGGCGAACGTCAGGGCCCGCTCGGCCGCGTCGCCGCCCAACTGCTCGCAGCGGGCCCGAATGTCGTTCCAGAGCTGATCGACCGCCGAACACAGCGGCGTCCAGGCCTGGATCCGCAGCAGCGGCGGAACCTCGTTGCGGGCCAGCGACGGACCGGCCGCCGTCCGCTCGATCTTGCCCAGCCGGACCACCTCGTAGCCGGTCGTGTCCTCGTCGCCGAAGAAGACCGCCCCGCGATACCGCCGGATCTCGATCGACTGCGGGTTCTCGCCGGTGTTCTCGTCGTAGCGTTCGGTCAGGTCGATCGAGTACCGCGGGGCCCGCCCGTCGAGCATTTCGCCCGGACGCTGCACGTTCCCGCGGACGGTCTGTACCTCGGGCACGCCGAAGAAGACCGGCATCGGTCCCGACGACTTCTCGAAGGCATCCTTGAAGTCACGCGGGTCGATCGAGCAGTTCTCCGGGACCTTGACCAGCGTCCCGTCCCGCAGGACCAGTTCGCAGGTCCGGATCTCGAGCAGGTGGTTCTCGATCGCGTCCGTCGCCAGGTCCAGCGAAATGAAGCCCCAGCCGAACGGATTGATCGCCGCCAGCGTCGCCCCCCGCATCGTCTCGATCTGGCGAAAAGCGGCCTGGAAATGATGAGGCCGCATGAACATGCCTTCGGACCAATGCACCTCCGGCCAGAATTTCATGCGTGGTTCCCGTTCCGTGCCCGCGCGGCGGAGTCGCCGCGTTAAGGGAGCTATTCTACCGCTCAGCCCGTTCGGCGAAACGCCGACCCGAAACTTATTCGGGGCAGTTCAGGCACTCGAAGTCTTCGCGACCCACGCGAATCCGCAACTCGTGCTCGTCGTTCCAGCCCGGCAGCGGCCGAATCACCAGCGGGCGGCGACTGGCCGTCCCCTCCATGCTTCGCCAGCGGCCGAAGATCACGATGCTGCCCTTGCCGGGCTCCGGGTGGTTCGTCGCCAGGCGGATCGGGCCCTGGCCCTGGCGGTCGATCCCCGAGATGAACGAGGTCTCCTGGCGGGTATCGCCGGCCGCACTCTCGCCGCGGCGATAGGCCAGGATTCGCTTGGCTTCGAGTTCGGTGGCGTCGTCGCGATCGCGCTTGGCGAACCACTCGTCGGACTTCATCGCGCCGTTGAGCAGTTCGGGGTGGGCGGCGGCGTCTTCGGCCTTGAGCAGCAGCACGTCGACGTCCAGTTCCTCACGGGTCAGGTCGTCGCCGGGCGCGTTGATCACGCGGTCCAGTTCGAAAACCAGCACCGGGGCCTTTGCGCAACCGAAGCCGCCTGTCAGAACGACGAGACCCAGAAGCGCCGCGGTAACCTTGCCTGTCATGGTGTCTTCCACTCCATGCTGTGGGGCCAATAGGGGAGAACTGCACGTACCAAACCGGCCCGGATCGGCCGGCCCGCGAACCCATGGCGGACCGCCGCTGGGCCCGAGATTCTCGGACTCGTGCAGTATTCGGGCTGGCGGGCCCAAAATCAAGCCGCCCGGCTTGCCGGTACGCCTCTCCCAGCTACAATTCTTTCGAAGATTTCTGAAAGTTCATTGTGTTCTGGATGTTCGAACTCCTCGGGAGACCCGCATGGACCCGCTGCAGGAAGCCAGGAACCTGCTCGTCAGGCGCTGGGGCGAAATGGGCGGCTACTGGGGCATCAACCGCACCATGGCCGAGATCTACGCGCTGCTGTTCGTCACCCGCGAATCGCTCTGCACCGACCAGATCATGGATCAACTCAAGATCTCGCGCGGCAACGCCAGCATGAACGTCCGCGCCCTGGTCGACTGGGGCCTGATCGAACGCGTCCACCGCCTCGGCGACCGCAAGGAGTACTTCAAGGCCGACACCGACGTCTGGCACATGTTCGAAACCATCATGCGCGAACGACGCCGCCGCGAGGTCGAGCCGATTCTCGCGACCCTGCAGCGCTGCACCGAACTGGTCAACCCCGAGCAGGCCGACCTGAGCAGCCTGAATGACGAGGACGTCGACGAATTCCGCCGCCGGGTCAGCGAACTGATGACCTTCCTGACGACCATGGGTACCCTGTTCGAAATGGTCCTCGAGTCCGGCGACGGCGGCATGAAGAGCCTCGTCCAGGGATTCTCCAACATCGCCCCGCCCGCACCCTCCAAGACAGGAGCCTGATCGCGTGACCGATACCGAACTCGCCCGCGCCCTCCGCGAAGTCGCCCTGCTCGAAGGCGACTTCACCCTCCGTAGCGGCCGCAAGAGCAGGTACTACTTCGACAAGTATCTCTTCGAGACCCAGCCCGACCTGCTGCGCCAGATCGGCCGGCGCCTCGCCCGGCACGTCACCGACGAAGTCGACCGCATCGCCGGACCCGAACTCGGGGCCGTGGCCCTCGCGGCCGCCTGTTCGCTCGAGAGCGGCAAGCCGTTCGTGATCGTCCGCAACTCGAAGAAGGCCGACTACGGCACCGGCAAATTGATCGAGGGTCGCCTCGAACCGGGCGAACGGGTTCTGCTGGTCGAGGACATCGTCACCTCGGGCGGGCAGGCGGTCGAAGCCGCCAGAACCCTCCGCGCCGCCGGCGCCGAAGTCGTCAAGGCGGTCGTCGTGATCGACCGCCAGGAAGACGGCATGGACAACCTGCGGGCCGCCGACCTGGACGTCGCGGCGCTGTTCACCTCGTCCGACCTGGGGATGTAGCCTTCGGAAGGGAACAGGGAACAGGGAACTGGGAACAGGGAACAGGGAACAGGGCCTGATCTGTGCGCCCCAGTCTCCCTTGCCTCGCTCCCTTGCTCCCTCGCTCCCTTCCCTCAGCATCCGACCCCGAAGTTGGCCAGCATCACCGCCAGGTCGCTGAGGTCGACGATTTCGTCGCCGTTGACGTCGCCGTCCGCGTTCGTCGCGCCGCCCTGGCCGAAGTTGGCCAGCAGGGTCGCCAGGTCGCTCAGGTCGACGGTGCCGCTGCCGTCGATGTCGATCGGCAGGACGCTGGCGTCGGCCGGGTCGCCGCAGTGCTCGACTTCGTCGCGGTCATACGCCCCGTCGTCGTCCCGGTCGATGCCGCTGCGGATCTCGGTTCCCAGCGACACCAGCGTGTAGGTCAGTTCGCTGCCGAAGGCGGCGGTCGCGTGCAGTTGCGCGGTGGTCAGCGATTCGTCGGCCCGGTCGCTCTGCCACAGGTCACCGCCGATGTAGGTGTAGCCGCGCGGCCCGTCGACCGTTCGCCCGCGGGCGATCAGCCCGGCGGCCAGGTCGTCGGCCTCGGTTCGCAGCACGGTCAGCAGGTCGGTGACCGCGACGTCCAGCAGGTTGTTCGGATCGAGCGTGACCTGCGTGCCGACGCCCGCGTGCGTTCCGTTCGGGAACGCCTTGACGAAGGCCGCGACGTCCCGGCGCTCCTGCGGGCTGATCGTGAAGACCGCGTTCTGCAGGAACGAGATGATCGTCGTCACCGATCCGTCATGCGTCAGCCCGAAGCCCTTGTTCGAGTTGCTGTCGTCCGTGAATCCCAGCTTCTCGTGCACGTTCCGCAACTGCGCGACCTTCATGCTCTGCGGCGTGAACATCGCCGGACCGGGCGTGATCTCGAAGTTCGTCCCGCCGGTCGGAATCGCGTGGCAGTCATTGCAACTGAAGATCCCGTCGGTCGTGACGTTTCGGAACGTCTGGCGACCGGCCGTCGGATCCCCGTTGCCGATCGCGGCCGGCAGGCCGTTGTCGACCGTCCGGAACGGGTTCGGCGTGAAGCGGATCGTCTCGACGAAGGCCTCGAAGGCATCCATCTCGCCGACCGTCAGCAGGGTGTCGTCACCCAGCAGGCCCATGAACGCGCCGTTGAATTCGGCCAGGTCGTCGCGATCGCCGCGCCAGTGCAGCGGTTCGGTTCCGATGATGCCCTCGAAGGTCTGCGTCATCATCGGACCCTTGATCGGGTGGAAGTCCTCGCACAGCCCGGGATTCAACTGGCAGGTCTGGTTGAAGGTCTTCGATGTTCCCGACGGATCCCCCAGGTCCCAGGCCAACTGGTCCATCCGCCCGTCGACGTGGCAGGCCGCGCACGAGGTCACGCCCAGGCCCGACGTGCGGTGCGCATCGTAGAGGAACGGACGCCCGTCCCGGACGACCGCCGGCGTCGGGTCGAAGTGCGGCACCTCGGCCACCTGCGTGTTCGTGACGGTGTCGACCACCGAGACGCTGCCGGAGAACTTGTTGACCACGTAGAGCTGATCGCGGGCTTCGTCCAGCAGCACGCCGGTCGGACCCTCGCCGACGTCGATCTGCGCGATCCGGCCGCCGGCCGCGTCGATCACCGCCACGTTGTTGCTGCCGAGGCCCGTCACGTAGCCGACACTGCCGGCCGCGTTGAACGTGATTCCGCGCGGATCGGCGATCGACAGGTCGCGCTCGTTCTGCGGCACGGTGTCGGTTTCGGTGGCGTAGGCGCCGGCCAGGTGCGGGTTCAGGTCCAGCAGTGCCGGGCTGGCCGGCACGCTCAGGTCGACCAGCGCCAGGATCGCACGCACGAAGCGGCCGTTGATGTTCGGTTCGAAGCGGATCTCGTTGGTCGCCTCGGTTCCGACGACCAAAACGGTGCCGTCGCTGCGGACCGCCAGGTGCATGTTGATGTTCATCAGGCTGTCGACATAGCTGACGCCCAGCGTGGCCACGTCAATCACCGCGAGGTCGTGGTCGTGCATGTCCCACGTGACGAACGCGTCCCAGACGCCGCCGTTGTCATCCTCGAACTGCCCGGTGGCCGGGTTCTTGCGGACGATCAGGCTCGCGGCCGGGGCCGTGCCCAGGGCGCCGTTGATCGGCGGCGAGAAGCCCGCCCCGTCATTCGGCGGCGGATTGGTTCCACCGTAGGGGCCGCCGGCGTCCGAGACGTCCGGCTCGCTGACGATCGTGGTGCCGTTGCCGGATTCGAAGATCGCGGCGATCACGCTGAGGCCGTCGCTGCTGACCGCCAGCGCCCGCGGCTCTTCACCCTCGATCGGAACGATCGTCGGCGCGGCTGCCAGATCGGCCAGGTCATAGACCCAGACTTCGTTGGACTGCGAGCAACTGACGAACGCCTGTCCGCCGGCGAAGACCACGTCGGCCGGCTGCAGACCGGTGGCCAGGCTGCGGGTCACGTGCATGCTGGCCAGGTCGACGATGCTGATCGTGTGTGAC
Source organism: Phycisphaerae bacterium (assembly GCA_030428945.1). Taxonomy (GTDB): domain Bacteria; phylum Planctomycetota; class Phycisphaerae; order UBA1845; family Fen-1342; genus JAUIEC01. The sequence goes on from JAUIEC010000003.1 coordinate 397,039, forward strand.
AGGTGGTTGACCACCCAGATCTGTCCCGGCGCGTGCACGCGGACCGTGACCGGCTCCACCCCGACCGGGACGGCCCCGACCGAGACGGGCGTTCCGCTCGACAGGTCGAACAGCTCGACCCGGTTGTCCGGCGTGTTGACCACGTACAGGCTGTTGCCGTCGGCCGACATCGCGATCGGATTCACGTGGGCCGTTTCGAAGTTGAAGAAGCTGTCCTGGGCGGCGGCGGTGCCTGCGCCGAGCAGCAGGACGATCGTCAGCCATGTCGTGGCGGCACGGTGCATGAGGAGACTCCACCTGTCGTATTAGGAAAGGGACCCCGAATTCCATTCCGTCCGGCGTGGTGGGTCGGAGGCACGACACCGGCACGGAAAACCAGCCTACCGGCTGCATTCGCGGTGCGGCAACGGATATTCGGGAAAAGGGGGCCGGGCGCGGGGGCCGGGCCAAGGATCGTGCCGGGCCACAGGTAGGCTGCGTCGGCTTCGACGCACCGTGCGAGCAAGGGAACGGCTGCGAAGCCGGGTGGAAGGGGACCTGTCCAGGCTAGCTCACTTCGGGCTGTGCGCGTTTCTTGACGATGCGATCAGAAGGCCGGGGAGCACCAGCAGCGCGAGACCGGTCGGTTCGGGGACCACGCCGAATCGAAAATAGTCCCAGTCCGAGTCACTCGCCGTCCCGGCAGTGAGGTCTCCCCATTGGACGAAAGGTTCGTCGTCGATCACGGTCGGCGAGCAGGTCCCCTCCATGACTACTTCGCCGTTCAGCCGGAGTTCGTACTCCCGCATGTTGGGTGACCGCAACTCCCAAGCGTGGAACGTCGCAGCCGGAAACGACGCCGTCGTTTGCTCGTCCCAACTGCGGAGCGCCGTCTCGCCAATGACGAACGTAATCATCCAGCCATCATTGCTGCGGACCGAGATTCCGGGATCGTACGGAAAGTTGGGGTTCAGGAACTGAACCTGATTCACCCGCAGCCCCCATTGCACGACGAATTCCTCGCCGACATCAGGGTCGAGGTCGCGCTGGAGCTCGTAGTAATCCTGGATCTCGATGTCATCGAGTCCGTCGATGTTCATGATCCCGTCGTCAAGCGCACGGCGGGCTTGTGGACCGTCCGGTCCGTAGTTGCGCCGGGTCCAGCCTTCGTTCTCGGGGTAGTCGTTGCCCTCCCAACTCACCCAGTAGGGAGCGGCCTGAGCGGACGAAGCCGCCAGGATCAGCGCGGCGACAAGTGTTCGAAAACGCATCAGGAGGTCCTTGACGTAAGACCCGGCGCAGAGACCCGGGGCATGAGAGTTGACCGGGTGCCGGTGTCAGCCGCCGTCGCGCATCGCCAGCACACTGACCCCCAGCTTCTTCGCCAGCACGAGCGTTTCGTCGCGTTGCAGGACGATCGTCTTGCCGGCTTCGATCACCAGTCCCGTGCCGCCGGCCTGGTGCAGGTTCTCGATCGTGTTCGGGCCGATCGTCGGTACGTCGAACCGCATGTCCTGGTCGGGCTTGGCGACCTTGATCAGCGTCCACCCGCCGGCCGGGCAGAGCGGGCCGGTCCGCTTGATCAGGTTGTCGGTCCCTTCGATCGCTTCGACGGCGATCACCTCGCGCTCCTTGACGGCGAGGGCCTGCCCGATGTCGAGGGCGGCGATCTGCTTGATCAGCGGCCAGCCGAACGCGGCCGCGTCGCGCAGGGCGGGCGGGGCGCTGGTCACCGGGCGGGCGCCGTCGGGGGTCAGCAGGCCTTCCTCGGCGAGGGCTTCGGGGATGTAGCGGGTCGAGTCGATCAGCGTCAGTCCTTTTCGCTGCATCTCGTCCGCGATGCCGGCCAGGAGCGTGTCGTTGCGCCGGTCGCGGATCGAGAAGTACCAGATCTTAATGCTGGTCAGGTCGGGCAGGTACTGTAACCACTGGAGCCAGCGGGGCAGGGCGAACATTTCGGCCTTGCGGACGCGACCGACCATGACGACTTCGCGGCATCCGGCCCGCCGCAGGGTCCGGATCCAGCCGCCCAGGCGGGCGATCCCGTGCCAGCGGAAGCGGTCGGTCAGGCCGGCCAGGTCCGGATCGGCGTTGCCGCGGAGCGCGACGCAGATGATCCGCCGGCCGGCGGCGCGGGCGTTGCGGGCGACGAGGCGCGGCAGTTCGCCTTCGCCGGCGATCAGGCCGAGCGGGGCGGGCTCACTCATTGCGGATCGCCTGCCCGCATTCGGGGCAGCGCTCTTCCGAGCCGCGCAGGTCGTAGCCGCACTGGTAGCAGGCCTCGGGCTTGCCCCAGTACCAGACGAAGATCACCCCGGTGCTCTGGTCGGACGAGTGCGAAATCGAAATCACCCGTTCGCGGCCAAGCCGCGTCGCGAAGTCGGCCGCTTCGAGCGCGAGCTTGTCCCACGACCGGAACGTCGACTCGAACTTCTTGTACGCGACCCGCATGGGAGATCTCGGTCAGTCAACGATGAGCGCGCGAAGGAGTGCGGTCGGGCACCGGGGGCGCTGCGCTACCCGGGTTTCCCGGTTCCCTGCTCCCGGTTCCCGGCTGCCTTCTGTTCCAGTTCCGCCACTTTTCGCTTCAGTGCCTTGAGCGTCTTGGCCATCTCCGGGAGATGGGCGGCGTGCACCAGGCGGCGCTTGGCTTCGTTGATCGGTACGGCCGGCTGACCGAGGAAGGTCTCGCCGTCCGGGACGTTGTTGATCACGCCGGCTTTGGCGCCGATGGTGGCGTGGTCGCCGATGCGGATGTGCCCGACCACGCCGGCCTGGCCCGCCATCGTGACGTGATCGCCGACATGGACCGATCCCGCCAGCCCGACGTGCGCGACGAACATGCAGTGTTCGCCGATCTGCGTGCCGTGCCCGATCGCGATCAGGTTGCTGAACTTCGTGCCGTTTCCGATCACCGTCCGGCCGAGCGTGGCCCGGTCGATCGAGCAGTTCGAGCCGATTTCGACGTCGTCCCCGATCTCGGCGATCCCGATCTGGGGGATCTTGACCCAGCGGCCGCCGAGCGGGGCATAGCCGAGTCCGTCCTGTCCGATGACCGTTCCCGCGTGAATCGTCACCCGGTCGCCGATCAGGCAGTCGTCGTAGACCACCACGTTCGGGAAGAGCGTCACGTCGTTGCCGAGTCGGGCCCGCGGGCCGATGTAGACCCCCGGATAGAGGACAGCGTTGTCGCCGACGACTGCCTCGCGGTCGATGGTCACGCCGGGGTAGATGGTCGCGTTCTCTCCCACCCGGGCGGTGGGGTCGATCGTCTGCTGGCCCGTCATCCGCGGCGCCACGTGCTGCCGGTACCCGTGCAGCGCGACGATCATGGCCGTGATCGCCCCGTAGGGCTCTTCGGTCCGGACCGCGTGAATCCCGGACGGGACGCGCTGATCGGGGCTGACGACGACGGCCGAAGCCGACGTGCGCGCCAGGGCCCGCTCGTACTTGGGGTTCGAGAGGAAGCTGACCTGTCCCGGACCGGCCTCTTCCAGCGTCGCAACGCTGCCCACCCGGTGCTCGGGGTCGCCGTCCAGTTCGGCCCGCATGCCGTACTGGCCGAGCACCTCGCACAGTTCCGCCAAGGATTTGCTCATGGAATCCGGTAGACCCCTTTCCGCCGAGATGTTTCGCGAGCGGTATTCTAGAACCCCGCGCCGCCGGGTGTCAAAAAGCAGGACACCGGCAACTGTCGGGGATCCGGGCGTTTACGATGCCGTGGGCTTGCTTTTGCGCCGCCCCTTGGAAACAATGACCAGTCTTCGAAGACCCGCGGGCGGCGGCGGCCGCGCTGCCGGAAGACTAACGCCTGAAGAATCGAGTGAACGGATGGCACGACGGCGGAAGAAGCTTGGTGAGATTCTGGTCAGTTGGGGCAGCCTGTCGGCCAACGACCTGTCCGATGCCCTCGGCTATGCCCAGCAGCACGGCAAGCGGATCGGCGAAGCCCTGGTCGAACTCGAACTGGTCGGCGACGAGGAGGTCGCCAAGGCCCTCGCGACGCAGTTCGACTTCGAGTTCGTCGACCTCGACAAGAACGTCGTCGATTCGGACGCCCTCGACGCCTTTCCCCGCGAACTGATCACGCGGCACAAGGTCCTGCCACTGTCCCAGGACGGCGGCAAGCTCAAGATCATCATCTCGGATCCGCTCGACCTCGACCTGCTCGACATGGTCCGCTTCCGGCTTGGCACCGACATCGAGTGCACGATCGCCCCGCGCAGCAAGATCCAGCGGTTCATCGACACCTTCATCAAGGACGACGGCCTCTCGGTGGACGAAGCCATCGAGGAGATCGACCGCGACGGAACCCTCTCGGCCGCCGATGACGACGCCAAGAAAGCCCTCGAGGCCGACGAGGACGGCGACGCCCCGGTCGTCAAACTGATCAACCTGCTGATCGGCGAGGCGGTCCGCGGACGGGCCTCCGATATTCACGTCGAGCCGATGGCCGACCGCGTCCGTGTCCGCTACCGCGTCGACGGCGTCTGTGTCGTCCGCGACAACATCCCGAAGAGCATGCAGGGCCCCGTGATCGCCCGCCTGAAGATCATGTCCGGGATCGACATCGCCGAACGCCGCGTCCCCCAGGACGGCCGGATCAAGATGTTGATCGGCAACCAGCAGATCGACTTCCGTGTCAGCAGTTGCCCCGCCTACCACGGCGAGAGCATCGTCCTGCGTATCCTGCGGCCGGACAACGTCAAGGTCGGCGTCACCGGCCTGGGCTTCGAGCAGGACAACTACGAACGCTTCATGAACATCATCCGGCAGCCGAACGGCATCTTCCTGGTGACCGGGCCGACCGGTTCCGGCAAGACCACCACGCTGTATTCGGCGCTGTCGGAACTGAACCGTCCGGACAAGAAGATCATCACGGCCGAGGATCCGGTCGAATACAACTTCACCGGGATCAACCAGTGCCAGGTCCGTGACGACATCGGGCTGACCTTCGCCAAGATCCTGCGGGCCATGCTGCGGCAGGCGCCGAACATCATCCTGGTCGGTGAGATTCGTGACCGCGAGGTCGGCGACGTCGCGATCCAGGCGGCCCTGACCGGTCACCTGGTGTTCAGCACGCTGCACACCAACGACGCGCCGAGCGCGATCACCCGCCTGGTCGACATGGGCATCAAGCCGTTCCTGGTCGCTTCGTCGATCCAGGCGATCATGGCCCAGCGGCTGATCCGCCGGATCTGCACCGAGTGTCGCGAGATCGATCCGTCACCCGACCGCTTCGTTCTGAAGATGCTCGGCATTACCGACGACGACCTGAAGGACCAGCACGTCTACCGCGGGGCTGGCTGCCAGCGCTGCGGCGGACTCGGCTACCGCGGCCGGCAGGGCATTTTCGAGATGCTCGAAATGACCCCGGAACTGCGCGAACTGGCCTTCAACCGGGCGCCCGCCTCGCGGCTGCGGAAGGCGGCCCGCAACTCGGGCATGCGGTCGATCCTGCAGGACGGAAAGCTGAAGATCCTCGCCGGCGTGACCACCCCGGCCGAGGTCGCCCGGATCACCCAGGAAGAGGGTATCGTCGCCGAGGACTAGGCAGGCTGCCGGATTCGATCCCGCGGTGCATGCCGGAAGCGTGAAGGAGAAACGGGTAGAAACGTGTCGCAGCGCGCGGCCGCTTTCACCCGACTCGTTCACTTTTTCACGACAAGCGGCTGAAAGGAAGACGCGATGGCCACTGTCCACATTGACCGACTGCTCGAGACCTGCATTCGCCTCGACGCATCCGATATTCACCTGCACGTCGGGCGCCCGCCGGTGCTCCGCGTCGGCGGCAAGCTCCGCTCGCTGGACACCAAGACGCTCGAACCGGATGACTGCCAGGCCCTGATGAAGTCCGTCACCCCCGAGCGGAACCAGCAGGAACTCCAGGAGGAGGGCGGGACCGACTTCGGCTTCGCCTTCGGCGACAAGGGCCGCTTCCGCGTGGCCGTCTTCCGGGCGAAGGGCAACATCTCGATGGTGCTGCGGCTGATTCCGTCGCGGATCCTGACCTTCGAGCAGATCGGCCTGCCCGAGATGGTCCGCACGCTCTGCCGCCGCCCGCGTGGCCTGTTCCTGGTGACCGGCCCGACCGGTTCGGGCAAGACGACCACGCTGGCGACGATGCTCGACTACATCAACCAGAACTTCGACCGGCACATCATCTCGGTCGAGGACCCGATCGAGTACTACCACCCGCACAAGAAGTGCGTCTTCTCGCAGCGCGAGGTCGGGGCCGACGTGCCCAGCTTCGCCGAAGCCCTCCGCCGGGCCCTGCGACAGGACCCCGACGTGATTCTCGTCGGCGAGATGCGTGACCTCGAAACGATGGAGTCCGCCATCCGGGCGGCCGAGACCGGCCACCTCGTGTTCGGCACCCTGCACACCACCGGTGCCCAGGGAACGATCAACCGAATCATCGACGCGTTCCCGGTCGCCCAGCAGGAGCAGATCCGCGTCCAGCTCAGTACGACGCTGCTGGCCGTGCTCAGCCAGACGCTGCTGCCGCGGAAGGGCTCCAGCGGGCGCTACGCGGCCTACGAGTTCCTGATGCTGACGCCGGCGATCGCCAACCTGGTCCGCGAGAACAAGACCTACCGGATCGACTCGAGCATCCAGACGGGCAAGAAGTGGGGCATGCAGCTTCTCGACGAACACCTCTGGAGCCTCTACGACAAGGGCCTGGTCGAAGCCGACGAAGTCCTCGAACGCTGCCGCTTCCCCGGAGACATGCAGGCCAAGATGGACGAGAAGGCCCGTGGCGAAAGCGGCATCGCGGCCAAGGAGGACCCGATGGACGCGAAGAGCAAGGAATAGAAGCAGGGCGCGAGGGAGCAGGGGCGCGACGGAACCCGAGCAGAGGGTGCCGCAGCTTGATCCAGTTCCTCCTGCACTCCTTCACGTTTTCACTCTTTCACCGGCGAACCCGCTGTGTCTGACAAGCCCGAGATCGTGCTGTCTGTTCGTGACCTGGTCGTTCGGTTCCCGAAGCCGGACGGCAGCGGGCACGTCACGGTCCTGAACGGCGTCAGCTTTGACGTCTTCCGCGGCGAGACGCTGGTCATCATGGGGGGCTCGGGCTGCGGCAAGAGCACCCTGCTGAACTGCCTGATCGGCGAACTGACGCCCAGCGAAGGCTCGATCACCTACCACCTCGGCAAGACCGGCGAGGTCAATCTCTGCACGGCCGACCCCCGGACGGCCGCCCGGCTGCGCAAGGACATCGGCATCCTGTTCCAGTCCGGGGCCCTGTTCAGCTCGATGACCGTGGCCGAGAACGTGGCCCTGCCGCTGCAGGAGCACACCGAGAACCCGCGCGAGGTGATCGACATCGTCGTCGCGATGAAGCTGCAGCAGGTCCGCATGCTCGAACATCGCGACAAGAAACCGGCCCAGCTTTCCGGCGGCCAGAAGAAGCGCGTCGGCCTGGCCCGGGCGACCGCACTCGACCCCGAGATTCTCTTCTACGACGAACCGAGCGCCGGGCTCGACCCGGTCACCTCGTCGGCCATCGACGAACTGATGATGGACCTGTCGAAGAAACTGCAGGTCACCAGCATCGTCGTCACCCACGAGATGGATTCGGCCTTCCGCATCGCCGACCGGATGGTGATGCTCGACCAGGGCCGCGTCATGCGCGTCGGCACCCTCTCCGAGTTCGACAAACTGCGGCTGGCCGACCCGAAGACGCTGACCGGTCGCGACGACCAGTTGATTCACCAGTTCGTCAACGGCGCGTCGATCGGCCCGCTGACCGACTCGCAGGGCACGACGCTCTACGAAAACATCCTCGTCGGCGGGGAAGAGTCGGGGATCTTCCGGCACGCGGGGACCGGTCAGTAAGCCCGGTGCGCACCTGAGCGGGTGAAGGAGCGAAAGAGGTCGGCGTCGCGACTTCCCTCGTTCACGCGTTCACCCTTCACTTCGCCGACAGGACAGCGCGATGTCGCAGGCCAACCCCGCACCCGATTTCGACGAATGGCTCGCCTACGTGTTTCAGAAGAAGCACGATGACGAGTCGTTCTATCACCTGCGTCTTTACCCGCATGCGGACGGACCTCGCATCCATCCGGCCGACCTGGCCGCGCTGGTCGTGCGCTTGAACACGCGGCCGGCGCTGCTGCGGCAACGTTTTGATCTCGAGCAGATCGCCGAAGGATTCAAATTCATCTTCGGCGTCGAATCGGAGTACTTCCCGCTCATTCGCCAGGACCCGGTCCCGGAGGAACAGCAGCACGACGTGCTTCGCAGCCTGCTGCCGCTCTACACCGACCTGTTCGACCCATTCAGCACTGCATTCGAACAGCAACCCGAATCCGCCGCGGCCGGTTCGGATGACCTGGCGCTGGCGATCTTCATGCTCTGGGACATGAGCGGATTTCACCCGCCGGGCGCAGGTCTCGAAGGACTGTTCCCGAACGGCAACCTCTACCAGGTTGGCATCGTCTTCGAAGTCTTCCGGGCGATTCTGACGCGGTGCCGCAGCGAGAACTGCCGGGCCAGCGCGCTTCACGCCCTCGGCCACATTCACGCGTACCACCCCGACCGCGTCGCATCCCTGATCAACGAGTTCCTGCCGCCCGACAAGATCCGCAAACGCACCCGGCGCTCGCGCCACGAACTGCCCGAATCCCTGCACGGCTACGCCCGCTGCGCCCGCGAAGGGAAGATCCTGTAAGTGCGCGGACCCATGCACCGGCGGGATGGCGGTGGCACGCAGGCACCCGGGCACCGGTGAAAACGTGAAAGAGTGAAAGGGTGAATGGGGGGGAGAGTGTGAAGGAGGCCGGGTTCGAGGCCGGCCTCTTTCACTCCTTCACGTGTTCACGTTTTCACTGCGCCATGAGGACCGTGCCGCCGAGGCCCGGCACGCGGACCTTGAGCCTGCTGTGTTCCGCCGTGAAGTCGAGGCCTTCACCGCTGTAGCTGATTTCTTCGCCGCCGCCTGAGAAGAGGACCTTCCAGTTCTGCGGGGCGCCTTCCGGCAGCGGGATCTCGATCGCGCGGTCTTCGGCCGACGCGTTCAGGGCGATGATCAGGGCCTCGCCCTCCTCGTGCCGGGCGAAGCTCCAGATGTCGTGCTGGTCGTCGGTCAGCAGCGTCTGGATGTCGCCGGTCCGCAGGGCCTTGTGGTCGTTCCGCAGTGCGATGATCCGCTTGTACCACTTCAGGTGATCGGTCATCACGAAGTCGCGCTGCGGGTCCGCGTACGGTTCGAGATCCGCCCACAGCATCGGCTTGCGGCAGGTCGGATCGTCGGCCCCGAACATGCCGACCTCGTCGCCGTAGTAGATCATCGGCGCGCCGACATACGTCATCTGCAGCAGCGCCAGAAGGCGGGCCCTGGCGTACGAGATCGCGTCTGGCCGGGCACCGTTGTAGTCCGGCCCGTTGTCCTGGATCCGGTTGGCGCCGTCGTAGTCGCGGTCCGGGTTGAAGCACATCGAGGCGATCCGGTCCGTGTCGTGACTGTCCAGCAGGTTCTGCATCACGTAGGTCGCTTCGGCCGGGTAGGCCATCCGCAGTTCCGCCAGGCGACGGTCGATCTGGCTGGGCGTGATCTTCTGCCTGCGATCGACGATCCAGCGGATGCCGGCCTTGGCGAACTGGTAGTTCATCACGGCGTCGAACTTGTCGCCTTCGAGCCAGGCGTCCGCCCGGTCCCAGACCTCGCCGGTGATGTACGCGTCGGGATTGACGCCCTTGACCACCGCCCGCCACTCCGGCCAGAACGGCATCGCGATCTCCATCGGCACGTCCAGTCGCCAGCCGTCGATGCCGTCGGAAGGATCGCCGTCACCGTCCGGATCCATCCAGCGCTTCGTGACGTTGAAGATGTGCTGCTTGACCGCCTGGCTGCGAAGTCCCTCGGCCGTCTTGGCGAAGACCGGCAGGGCGTCGTGCCCGGCCCAGCCCTCGTACTCGAACGGGTCCCACGAGGTCACCTCGAACCAGTCGGCGTACTGCGAGTCCCTGCCCCTGGCCTGCACGTCCTTGAACGCCGGGTGGCGGGTTCCGACGTGGTTCCAGACCCCGTCGAGGATCACCTTGAAGCCCTTCGCGTGGGCCGCCTTGATGAACTGCAGGAACCGCTTGTCGGCCGTCGTCCACTTCCAGGTGCTGGGATCGTCGAGGTCCTCGGTCGCGACGATCTCCTCGTAGTCGTCGCCGCCTCCGAGGTTGTGGTCGATGTGCAGGTAGTTCGTCGCGTTGTACTTGTGATGGCTCTCCGACTCGAACACCGGGTTCAGGTACAGCGCGTTGACGCCGAGTTCCTTCAGGTAGTCAAGCTGCTGCTCCATTCCGGCGATGTCGCCGCCGTACAGTCGCGAGAACACGAACCACTTGTAGAAGGTCTGCCCGTCGGTGCCTTCCCACGGCGACGCCTCGAACCAGGCGCTGCGCCAGGGACGGACCGGGTCCGGGTCGTTGTCGGTGCTGCCGTTGCGGAAGCGGTCCGGCATGATCTGGTACCAGACCGCGTGCCTGGCCCACTCCGGCGTGCGGAAGACGTCCTGGTCGCGGTAGCGGGCGGTGAAGTCGTTGTAGTGGCTGACCGTGCGATGGCCGTCGCGGAGCACGAAGGTGTAGGTCACTTCGTGGTCGTGTCCCGCCCGGGCCCTTGCGGGAAGCGGCACCAGCGCCTGCCAGTGCGTGAACAGGTCGTCCTCGAACTCGACGTGCATGTCGTGCCGGGGGCCGCTCTTCAACGCGACCTGCGCCGTTTCGACATCGCGGGCCAGCGTCCGCAGACGGATCAGCAGGCGACCGTTCGACAGCGGCTGGACGAAGCGCGGCTTGCCGGCGTCGTGCTGCAGGCCGGCCAGTTCGATCTTCCCGTCGCCGCGGCCGGCGTTGGATTCACGCAGGCTGGCCATCTCTCCCAGGCGCAGCACCGAGTTCTGGCCGCCGTGATTGTCGGGCACGCCGTCGGGGTTGGCCGGATCGCGGATCCACTCGCCGCCGTTGCGGACGAACTTGTATTCGTAGGTGCCGGCCCCGAGCATGATCGTGACGCGCCAGATGCCGTCGGAGCCGCGCTCCAGCGGCTTGCTGCGCGGGCTCCAACTGTTGAACGCGCCGGCCAGGCTGACTTCGCGCGGCGTGTCTTCGGCCTGGTAGCGGAAGGTCACGTCCCAGAGGCCCTCGTTGTTGCGCTCGGCCGAGACGGACGGCGGCAGGATCCCGACCTTCTCGACGTCGGGCTGCGGCAGGCGCGTCGCCGGCGGCCAGTCGGCCTGTGCCAGGCCGCAGCAGGTCAGCGCCAGCGTCAGTGCCGTCAGGATGTAACTGTTACGTCCGATTGGGGTACTTCTGTGCACTTTCGCGGCCTCATCGAAGGGGGTACTTTGCCGACACACAACAGGTCTCCGGCGGGCGAGTTCGGGCAGGATTATACCCGATTCCCCCGTCGTGCCAGTTGCCGGTTCGGGAACCCCTGATGTATGCGGCGCTGCAACAAGTCGGGCGGTGGGTGCGCTATGCGATCGGCCTGCTGTCAATCCTGATCGTGGTCGCCTCGTTTCTGTGGGTGCTCAGTCGGCCGCTGCGCGTTCCGCCCGAACAGCGTGACCAGGTCGAACTGACGGTGCTGCACTGGTCCGGCGGCGGCGGCCCGCAGGAAGACCAGATCATCATCGACCTGATCGCCGAGTACGAACGCCGCAACCCCGACATCCGCATCAAGCGGATCAACCCCGGCGACGCCGCCTCGCTCTATACCAAGCTGCAGACGATGATGGCGGCCGACACGCCGCCCGACCTGTTCTATCTCGGCAGCGAACGGATCTCGTCGCTGGCCGACAAGGACCTGCTGATGCCGCTGGAGCCGCTGATCGAGGCGGACCGGGCGGCCGGCCGGGAGACGCTCGACCTCGACGACTTCTACACCGCGACGGTCGACTGTTTTCGTTACGACGGCGAGAAGACCGGGTCCGGAACGCTCTACGGGATTCCGAAGGACTTCACGACCGTCGGGTTCTATTACAACAAGTCCGTCTTCGACCGGGCCGGCATTCCGTATCCGCCGGACGACTGGACCTGGCAGGAGTTCATCGAGACCGCCCGCCGGATCGGCCGGCTCGACGGCGTGGTCGGGGCCGAGTTCGTCACCTGGCCGTCGATCATCCGCGGGTACCTGTGGACGTATGGCGTTGACGTCGCGTCGCCGGACTTCAGCGCCTCGCGCCTGCGGGAGCCCGAGGTGGTCGCCGCGCTCGAGCAGCTTCGCAGTTGGCGCTTCGACGAGACCGGCACGCTGACCAGCGGCAAGAGCCAGGTGGCGACCGGCGAGGACGTCTTCGTCAGCGGGCGGGTCGGGATGGCCGGTCCGTTCGGACGCTGGGTCGTGCCGCGCTACCGGGTGATCGAGGACTTCGAGTGGGACTTCGCCCCGCTGCCGCGCGGCACGGTGAAGAAGAACCTGGTCTTCACGGTGGCCTGGTCGATGGCGGCCAATTCGCGCCACACCGACGAGAGCTGGGACCTGCTCAAGTTCCTGACCGGGGCGGACGGGCAGGCGCAGGCCGCCCGCCTGGGGCTGGCGATTCCGACGCTCAAGTCGGTCTCGCGGACCGACGCGTTCATCCAGCCGGACCAGATGCCGCTGCGCGACGAGGTCTACCTGCGGCAGGCCGAGTACGCCGACGCGATGATCTGGCCGGGCGAGCCGCGTTACGAGTCGATGCTCGGCAACAAGCTCGATGAGGCGTTGCTGAGCGGCAACCTGAGCCTCGCTGCGGCGCTCGATAACGTCGAGGCCGAGTGGGCGCGGATCCGCAACACGCCCCTGAACCGGACCGACTTTCCCGCCGTACCGTGGTCGGCCCTGACTCTTTCTACGCTGACCCTGATTGTCCTGGCAATGGTGGCGGGCGTCTTCGTGTGGCTGCGCGGGCGGGGCGGGTTCGCGCAGCGCAGCGAGGAGAACGCCGGGCTGCTGATGGTTTCGCCGTGGATTCTCGGCTTCGCCGCGTTCATGGCGTTTCCGATCGCGCTGAGCCTGCTGCTGGCGTTCACCCGCTGGAACGGGGTGGCCGGGCTGGACACGGCCCGCTGGGTCGGGCTCGAGAACTTCCGGCAACTGCTGGGCTACGACCCGCAGTTCTGGGCGAGCCTGCGGGTGACGCTGTACTACGCGCTGTTCGCGGTGCCGGGCGGGCAGGTGCTGGCGCTGCTCGCGGCGCTGCTGCTGGTCAGCACCCGGCACCTGTCGGGTTTCTTCCGCAGCGCGTGGTACCTGCCGAGCGTGCTGGCGGGCGTCGGGGTCGCGATTCTGTGGCGGTACGTCTTCGACGGCGAGTTCGGCCTGATGAACGCCTGGCTGCTGCAGCCGCTGTGCGATTTCGTCAACGCATACCTGCCGGCGGTGCGCGACGCCGTCATCGCCGCGCTGAACCTGGTGATGCGGACGCTGGGGTATGCGGCCATGGAGCCGGGTCCGCTGACGCCGCCGCAGTGGTTTGTCGATGACGCGGCCTGGTTCGGTCCGCCGGCCTTCGCGATCATGAGTTTCTGGACGATCGGCGGAACGATGGTGATCTACCTGGCCGGTCTGCAGGGGATTCCGCGGGACCTGTACGAGGCGGCCAGCATCGACGGCAGCGGTCCGCTGGGGCGTTTCCGGAACATCACGCTGCCGATGCTGAGCCCGGTGATCTTCTTCAACTTCATCATGGCGATCATCGGTTCGTTCCAGGTCTTCACGCAGGCCTACGTGATGACGGGCGGCAAGCCGGGCGACACGACGCGGTTCTACGTGCTGTACCTGTTCAACCAGGCGTTCGAGTATCACGAGATGGGCTACGCGTCGGCGATGGCCTGGATCCTGCTGCTGATGATCCTGGGGCTGACGCTGTTCGTGATGCGCGGCACGCGCCGCTACGTCTACTACGAAGCCCTCAAGTAACCGGAGATTCCCGTGGCCGACCCGCCGCGCCGCAATCCGAGCAGAACCCTGGGCCAGGCCGGGATGTACCTGTGCCTGACGATCGGCGCGGTGATCCTGATGTTCCCGATCTGGTGGATGTTCGCGGTCAGCGTGGCCTCGCCGGCCGAGGCCCAGAAGGCGGCCACCGGCGGGCTGAGCCTCTGGCCGACGGCCTGGCACTGGGGCAACTACGGCGAGGCCCTGCGGCAGCTTGGCACCAGCACGCGGCCGTGGGACGGGTTCTTCGATGCGTTCGCGAACACGGTGGTGGTGACGGTGATGAGCGTGGTCGGGCAGGTGCTGTCGTGCAGCCTGGTCGGGTACGCGTTCGCCCGGCTGCGGTTCCGCGGTCGTGACGTGCTGTTCGTGATCATGATCGCGACGATGATGCTGCCGCCGCAGGTGACGATGATTCCGATGTTCATCCTGTTCCGCTGGCTGGGGTGGATCGACACGTTCCTGCCGCTGATCGTGCCGACCTTCTTCGGCAACGCGTTCTTCATCTTCATGTTCCGGCAGTTCTTCGCGCAGATTCCCGAAGCGCTGGTCGAGGCGGCCCGGATCGACGGGTGCGGGCACCTGCGGATCTGGTGGAAGATCATGCTGCCGACCTGCAAGCCGGTCATCGCGATCACCGCGATCTTCACCTTCATGTTCGTCTGGAACGACTTCCTCGGCCCGCTGATCTATCTGCACAGCGAGCAGAACTACACCCTGGCGATCGCCCTGAACAGCTTCCGCAACCAGTTCGGCGGCGTCTCGAGCGTGCACCTGCTGATGGCCGCCAGCCTGGTCACGATGATCCCGTGCGTGATCCTGTTCTTCGTCGCCCAGAAACAGATCGTCGGCGGTCTGACGCTCGGAGCGGTCAAGGGCTAGCACGGGGCGAAAGGGTGAATGGGTGAAAGGGTGAAAGGGTGAAAGGGTGAAAGAGTGAAAGAGTGAATGAGGATGCGCCCGGGGGGGGGCGCTGTGTCCTCTTTCACTCCTTCACGCATTCACGTTTTCACTGCCTGCGTGTACTCACGCGGGACAGCTCTGCCCGAAGTTGCCGAGGACTTCGCCGAGGTCGTTCAGGTTGACGACGCGGTCGTCGGTCAGGTCGCCGTCCGTGCGGGCGGCGTCGCTGGCGCCGAAGTTGCCGAGCACGGCCGCCAGGTCGGAGAGCGTCACGCTCAGGTCGCCGTCCACGTCGCCCGGGCAGGGTTCGTGGATCGTCAGCCGCTGGTCGACCGGCAGGTCGCGGTAGAGGATCGTGCGATCGCTGACCGGCCAGTAGATCGTCAACTGGTGCACCGCGGTGGCCGCGCCGCCGAGGCCGAAGTGGGCCGTGTACTCGTTGGCGGTCATGAAGTTCGCCCCGCCGGTGATTTCGCGGACCTGGGTCGGCCCGTTCGGGTCACGCTGCAGCGTCAGCCGCGCGCCGATCCCGCTGCTGTTGGTCTGATGGCCGACCAGGTCGACCTGCAGCCAGTGGTTGGCGTTGCCGCCGTCGTTCCGCAGCAGCAGCGGGTAGTCCGCGTTGTTGGCGACGAACACGTCCAGGTCGCCGTCGCGGTCGTAGTCGAAGCACAGAAAGCCCTTGCCGGCCCCCGGCGCGTTGGTCACGAACTGAACGCCCGACGACACCTCGGTCATGCCGCCGCTGCCGTCGTTCTGCCACAGGTGCAGCGGATCGTTGTTGAACGAGACGTCGTAGCTGTACGCGCTGAACCGCACGCCCGAGGTCATCCCCAGGTCCAGGTCCCCGTCGTTGTCGTAGTCCATGAACGACGTGCCCCAGCCCCACTGCCCGTCGCGCACCCCGGCCAGGTCGGTCGCGTCGGTGAAGTTCCAGTCGCCGTCGTTGCGGTACAGCCGGTTGCCGGTCGTGCCCCAGCCGCAGCCGATCGTGTCGCAGGTGTCGTTCGGGTCGTAGATCGACGTCACGAACCAGTCCAGGTCTCCGTCGCCGTCATAGTCGCCGACCGCGCTGCCCATCCCGTTCTCGTCCGTGCACAGCGCCGGGTGCGCCGTCTGCCGGGCGAACGTGCCGTCGCCGAGGTTGCGGTAGACCTGGCTGGTGCCGAAGTCGGCCGCGTAGACGAAGTCCGGCCAGGTGTCGCCGTCGATGTCCGCGAAACTCGCCGACCAGCCGAAACTGAACAGCATCCAGAAATCCAGCACGCTCGTCGTTCGCGAGACATACACGCCGCCCTCGTTGCGGAATAGCTGCGTCTGCTGGTTCCAGGCCGCCATCAGGATGTCGAGGTCGCCGTCCTTGTCGTAGTCGCCCGCCGCGGCCGTCGAGTACAGCGCCGGCGTCGAGAGCGGACTGCCACCCGTCAGGCCCAGCGCCGCCGCCTGGTCGACGAAGGTTCCGTCCGCCTGGTTCACGAAGACGTGGTTCGGAGAGTTCGGCTCGAAGTCCAGCACCACCAGGTCGAGCCAGCCGTCATTCGTCAGGTCGACCCACAGGCAGCCCGAGTTCTGACCGTTGTCGGCCACGCCCGCCGCGGCGGCCACCTCGGCGAAGGTGCCGTCGCCCAGGTTCCGATACAGCAGGTTCGGCTGGTTGATCCGCGTGACGTACAGGTCCGGCCAGCCGTCGCGGTCGTAGTCTCCCGCGGCCGCGCCGGCCGTCATCTCGTTGAACTCGACGACGGCGCCGCTGGCGTTCGGGTCCAGAACGCCGTCCCAGTGCAGGGCCGAGACCCCGGCCGCCACCGACACGTCCGTAAACGTCACCTGTCCGGTCGCGATAACCGGGAACAGGACCGCCAGCAGGGAAACTCGGACCAAAGGTATGCGCATGCCTCGCCTCTCCGAAATGAGCATGCCGATTATAGGTGTCCCGGCGGCCGCACCGAACCAGAAAAACGGGATCTTGTCGGGTGCCGGGGCGCCCGCTACGAAAAAAGCACGGCCCCTCCGGAGAGGAGCCGTGCCGGTGTGTGCTCGGTGGATTCCGAACCGGTCGGGTCTTAGCCGCGACGACGCAGCAGGCCGAGGCCGGCCAGGCCGATCAGGGCCAGGCTGGTCGGTTCCGGAACCGTGACGGTGAAGTACTGGTCACCGGCGAAGCTGGTCCAGTCGATCGGG
Source organism: Phycisphaerae bacterium (assembly GCA_030428945.1). Lineage (GTDB taxonomy): Bacteria > Planctomycetota > Phycisphaerae > UBA1845 > Fen-1342 > JAUIEC01. The sequence goes on from JAUIEC010000003.1 coordinate 414,026, forward strand.
GCCGTACCGGTGAAGCCACCGGCACCGTCGCCACCCAGGTTGCCGGTGCCGGCCGCGAGACCGCCCAGGACCTGGTTCGACACGTAGTTGTGATCGCCGTTGTTGACGAACGCCATGATGTTGATGTCACCGGCCGGCAGACCGAGGTCCGACAGGGCGATGCTGAACTCGAGACCGGTCGTGACGGCCAGGGCGTTGGCGGTGTTGGCCGCGCCGGTGCCGCCGATGATGCCGGCGATGTTGCTGTTGTCCGAGCCGACTTCGATCGGGCTGCCGTTGACGCCGGTGCCGGTCGAGCCGGTGCCGTCCTGACCGCTGGCGCTCAGCATGTCCTGGTAGGAGCTGAACGTGCCGGCCTGCAGATCGGCCCAGTCGAGGTCGAACTTGTCGTTGCCGAAGTCATTGCCGCGACGGGCGACCAGGTGATAGTCGGCGGTGAAGCCGGCATCGAAGGTCATGCCGTTCATGTTGGCGGTGTTGTCGTTGCCCGCCGAGAGGTAGCTGCTCTGGCCACCGGCGGCCGAGTCGATCAGGATCTCGAGCTTGTTGAAGTTGCCTTCGAGGTTGCCGGTCAGGGTCAGGTACAGGCGGCCGCCGGAGACGGTGGCGTAGCCGGCATCGAGTTCGCTGCCGTTGCCGCCCAGGCCGTCCTGGTCGCCGAACTGGGTCTGGACGGTCTGCACCGCGAGGGCGGCCCCGTAGCCGTCACCCGAGATGCTGCCGTCAACGACCGGTGCGGCGTTGGCGGCTACCGAAAGCGCGGCGATACTGGCCGCTCCAAGCAGAAACTTGCGCATCATTCACTCCTCCTACGGAACTGAAACAGAATTCCCCGTGTTCGTTCCGCGGCGGGTTTGCTACGACACCGGTGCGGAACGGGTTTAAGAGCAGACTGGCTCCAGTCATTGATGCTAGCGACGGGGCAGGCGCGAATCAACGCAAACGAAACGCTTGTAACGTGTTACAGCGGAAAAAGCCTGTAACGCGTTACACGTCCGCGGCGGTTATCGGGCTTCGGGTGTCCGCCTTGACGGCCGTCCGTCCGGGGCCTTATCACATGCGCTCCCGGCGATGGCCTGACTGCGGCGACCGGCCCGCCTCCACGCTCCGTCTATGGCGAATGATCCGATGGCCGAGGTGATACTCGACAAGGTCAGCAAGACGTATCCCGGCGGCTTCGAGGCGGTTCGGGCCTTCAGTCTCGATATCCGCGACGAGGAGTTCGTCGTTCTGGTCGGACCCTCCGGGTGCGGGAAGAGCACCACGCTGCGGATGGTCGCCGGCCTCGAGGACATCACCGGCGGAACGATCCGGATCGGTGACCGCGTCGTCAACGAGGTGGCGCCGAAGGACCGCGACATCGCGATGGTCTTCCAGAACTACGCGCTCTACCCGCACATGACCGTCTTCCGCAACATGGCGTTCGCGCTGATGCTGCGCCGCCAGCACGGGGCGTTCGACAATCTGCTCGGGCGCGTGCTGACGCCGGGGCGCTTCCGGGCGGCCCGCCAGGAGCGGCAGGGCATCGACGAGCGCGTCCGGGCCGCGGCCGAGATGCTCGGCATCACGAGCCTGCTGGATCGCAAGCCGAGCGCGCTGTCGGGCGGACAGCGGCAGCGGGTCGCGGTCGGACGGGCGATCGTTCGCGAGCCGAAGGTCTTCCTGTTCGACGAACCGCTTTCGAATCTCGACGCCAAGCTGCGGGTCGAGATGCGGGCCGAACTGAAGCACCTGCGGCAGCGGGTCAGCACGACGACGATCTACGTGACGCACGACCAGGAAGAGGCGATGACCCTGGGCGATCGTGTCGTGGTGATGAAGGACGGCGTCGTGCAGCAGTGCGACACGCCCTTCGCCACGTTTGAGCGACCCGCCAATCGCTTCGTCGCGGGATTCGTCGGCACGCCACCGATGAACTTCCTGGAAGGCAGCCTGGCGCTCGACGGGGACGGCCTCGTGTTCGTCCACGGTCCCGACCGCCTGGCCCTGGCGCCCGAGATGGCCGCCCGAATGAAGCCGCACGTCGGCAAGAACCTGACGCTCGGCATTCGCCCGGAACTGCTGGCCGTCGCGGGCGGATGGCGGCATGCGGCCGACCTGCCCGGCAGCGTGCGGGTGACCGAACCGCTCGGCGATCGGATGGACGTGCACCTGCGGACCCGGCAGGACGAGGCGCTGACGGCCCGCATCGACGCGCGGACCCGGGTCGCGCCGGGCGACGATGTCATGCTGCAGGTTGACATGGAGCGCGTGCATCTGTTTGACACCGCCGCGGGAGAGCCCAACCTGAGCCTGCCGCCCGAGGCCGCTGCTTCGCCCGCATAAACAATCGCAACGAGGAAGAGCCATGCGCCGACGGAGCCTGAGGTTTGTGCACCGGGTCGCGGTCTGCCTGCTGCTCGCCGGGTCGGCCTTCGCCGACGACCGGCCGCGGGCGCCGTTCGATGCGATGCGCTGGGTCGGCGACACGGTCGAGGTCCGCGTCGACGCGAGCGGCTGGGTTCGCCTCGAAGCGATCGGCACGCTGACGACCGACACGATCCTGAACTACTGCCGCGAGCAGTACGGCGACCGCGCCAGGAAGCGATTCCGCGAAGACCTGGTCGAAGTCCTGACCGGCCTGGGCGCGCCGCCCGGCGAAACCGTCTCGCTGCGCGTCCGCGACATCGCGACCAACGCGCTGCGCACCCTCGACGAGGTCGCCATGACGGCCGAGCGCCGGCAGAACCTCTGGCAGCAGGCCCAGCAGTCGGAGCCGAAACGGGCCGACCCGCGGGCGCGGACGATCTCGCGGCAGGCGGCCCGCGAGGACCTCGAGCAACTCGACAAGCGCCTGACCGATCAGTGGTCGTATCTCAAGCGGCACCCGGTCGACATCCGCGGGAACCTCGAAACCCTCGCCCGGGATCTGCCCGAACAGGTGCGCGTCGCGGATCTGGCCAGCGACATCGTCCGCCTGCTGGCGCCGGCCGGTGACGGGCACGCCCGGGTCGAGCGGTGGGAGGGGTACCTGCCGGTCGGTTACCTGCCGTTTCTGGTCGCCCCGTTCGGTGAGCGTCTGGTCGCCTTCCAGCCGACCCGCGACGCGTTCGTTTCAGAGACGCACCCGTACCTGGTCGCGCTCGACGGCCGCCCGGTCGCCGACTGGCTCGAAGCCGCCCGCCCGTTCATTCCGGCCGGTTCGCCGCAGCTTGTCGAGCAGCGGGCCACCCGCCTGCTGCGGCACGTCGCCTTCCTCCGCGCGCAACTTGGACTTCCCGCCCGCGATGGGGTGCGGGTCACGCTGGCCGATCAGGACGGCGCCCGGCAGCAGGTGGAACTGGCGCTGGCGGAAGAGAAACCGCTGTTCGGCGTCTGGCCGCGGCGGGCCAACGAGCGGATCGAGAACTTCGGGTACATCCGCGTCGCCCGGATGGACCGTTCCCAGCCGAGCGCGATCCGGGCCGCGCTGGAGGGCTTCGATTCGACCGACGGCCTGATCGTCGATGTCCGCGGAAACCTCGGCGGTGAGCGCTCGGCCCTGCAGACGATCTGGCCGCTGCTGGTTCCGGCCGAAAGTCCGCCGGCGATCGTCAACCTGGCCCAGTATCGCAAGGCGCAGCGCTTCCGGCCGACGCACCTGGCCAAGCGGGCTCTGTACGTGCCGGACTATCGCGGCTGGCGGCCGGACGACGTGCTGGCGATGGACGCGTTCCTGGCGACCTGGCAGCCCGAGTGGCAGCCGCCGGTCATCGAGTTCAGCTTCTGGCACTTCATGATCCTGCGCGGGGCGCCGCATCCGCGCGAGAGCTACACCCGGCCGGTGGTGCTGCTGGTGGACGAGGTGTGCTTCAGTGCGACGGACATCTTCGTGGCCGCCCTGAAGACGCTGCCGAACGTCACGGTCGTCGGCATGCCGACCGGCGGCGGCAGCGGGTACGCGCGTCCCGGCAAGCTGGCCAACAGCGAGATCGACGTGCTGCTGTCGTCAATGGTCTCGTACCAGCCCGACGGAAGACTCTACGACGGGAACGGTGTCGAACCGGATGTGCGGGTTGCGCCGACGGCCGCCTACTTCATCGGCGGCGAGGATGTGCAGTTGAACGCCGCGCTCGACCTGCTGCGGAAGCACGCTCAGTCGGCCGAGTAGGCATCGCGGACCGCCCGCGTCAGTTGCTCGATGGCGTCGCGGGCGAACAGTCCGTGGAAGTACTCGCGACTGCGGGCGATGGTCGCTTCGGCCACCCGCTGCTGTGCGTCGGGGACCGCGGCCTCGATGCGGGCCACTTCGCCGGCGTGTCGCTCAACGAGCGCGGCGTTGACGCCCTGCAGGGCCCGGTAGTTCGCCCGGCGGGCCACGCGATTGTGCCGCTCGCGCTCGGCCAGGTCCCGGCCGGCCTGCACCAGGTCCGCCCGGCGGGCGGTCAGTTCCGGATCGGGGGCTTCCAGTTGCCGCTGCGGGTTGTGCCGCACGTCGCGGGCCCGCCGCCTGGCCGCGTCGCGTTTCGCCGCGGCCTGCGGATCATGCGGCAGGTCCAGCAGCAGGGCGGCCGACACGCAGGCGAGTGGCTCCGGCGGGCGTCCCCAGAACGCGCCCGTGAAGGCGTCGGTCAGTTCGTCGTACTTCGCCCCCCCGATGCCATGCAGGAACAGGTTGCCGAGCACCAGGCGGGCGAAGCCCGACAGCGTCAGGGCGCGCGGACGAAGCTGCCAGCCGTCGCGCTCGCATTCCAGCGGTTCCAGCGCCGCCGACCAGTCGCCCGTCTCCGGAAGCGGGCCGATCGGTTCGCCGCCGGCCAGCAGCATCACCCTGCGACCGCGACTGACGGCCAGGCGCTGACGGAGGCCGCCGGCACGCCGCACCCAGAACGGCAGTTCGATCCGGGCGGCCGCGATCTGCAGCGGCGGCACGGGTCGCTGCACGGTCCGGACGCCATGCCTGGCGCGATAGGCCTGCTGGGCGTCGTTGTAGAGGCTCGCGAAGCGTTCGGCGTCGCGGGCGATGTGCAGCAGGTACGCGCGGAATTCCGGCCAGGCGCTCAGTTCACTGGTGGCGATGTGCTCGTGCCGGATGTCGAGGCTTGCTTCGCAGGCGCGCTGGGCCGCGACGAAGGCGTCGGCCAGGCGTCCGCCGTCCGGCACCGCCAGCCAGCCCGCGACGTAGATGTCGAACCAGTCGGCCGGGCCGGGCAGCAGGTCGCGGACTTCGGCGAACCAGTTCTGCCAGCGGCGTCGACTGAGCGGTGCCTGTCCCTCCAGCGGCAGGCGTGGATCGACGTCGGGCAGCCCCAGGCGGCGCAGTCGCAGGCTGCGGTCATGGACGAGCGGGACCGGCAGCGCGGCCGTCTTGGGCGTGTCCGAGTCGACCGTCAGGTAGACGCCCGTTCCGTGCGGGGGCGTGACGGCCGCGGCGGCGATGGTCTTGGCGAAGACGCCCGGGTGAATGAACTCGGCCTGGTGTCCGGTGATCACGACGGGGTCGGACCAGCCGAGTCGCCGGCGCAGATCGCGCCGCACGGCCGCCAGGGGGCGGTCCAGCAGCGTGCCATCGTCATGGGCGGCGGTCAGGGAGTTGCGCTGCGCCGCGGCGGGCGGTTCAACCAGCACCTGCCCGTGCCGGCGCGGCGTCGCCAGTTGCTTACGGTCGAGCATGGGCCGCGCAGCGCGGACAGTCGACAGCCACCTCGGCCAGGCATTCGTCGCGGCGCATCGCGGCCAGCAGGACTTCGAGGTAGTGCTGAAGCCGCGCGCTGGGATCGTCGAGCGTCCCGCCGAACTCGCGGTTGCGATCGCGATAGATCCGGCGGACGGGGATTTCGTGAATCCGCAGGCCGGCCCGGGCACACTCGGCCCACAGTTGCAGCGGGAAGGCGTAGCCCGGTTCGTCGAGCCGCAGGCGGCGCATGGCCGCCACCCGGTGGGCCTTGAATCCGCAGAACGAATCGGTCAGTTCGATCCCGAGCAGCGTGCCGAGCAACTGGTTGATGGTCTGGTTGATACGGCGGCGGTCTTCCGGCGGGGCATCGTCGCCGGGGTCATCGAACAGGTAGCGGCTGCCGCTGACCAGGTCGAAGCGCCCGGTCGACAGGGCCGCGAGGAAGTCGGGGATCTGTCGCGGCTCGTGCTGTTCGTCGCAGTCCATCGTGATGACCCAGTCGTAGCCGCCTCGATCAGCGTACCCCAGGGCATCGATCAGGCTCTGCCCGTAGCCCCGGTTCTCGGGGTGGGTCAGCGTGGTCACGTCCGTTTCGCGGGCCAGCAGTTGACCGGTGCGGTCGGTCGAACCGTCGTTGACCACCAGGATGTCGAGTCCGTAGGGACGCACCGCCTCGAGAACCCGCGGCAGGTAACGCTCCTCGTTGTACACCGGAATGGCTAGCAGACACCGCATGGCTGGCACGCTCCCACTGGCTCGTTGTGGACGAATTGCGGGATTATAGCGTCAGGGAGGCCGGCGGGCAGCCATGCGCCGGCAACCCGACCAGCTCGGCACAGCGGCGGACGATCCGCGTGGCCGCGTCCGGGCGACCCAGGGCCCGGGCCCGCCGCCGCAGTTCCGCCACGCGCTGGGGATGGTCGAGCAGGTCCGTCACCCGCGGGCCCAGCACGCGGATCGGGTTCACCTTGATCGCCGCCCCGTGTTCCAGCACGTAGTCGCTGTTCCGCTCCTCCTGGCCGGGGATCGGCCGGGTCAGCACCAGCGGGGTCCCGCAGGCGAGCGCCTCGGCGATCGTCAGCCCGCCGGGCTTGGTCACCAGCAGCGTCGCCGCCCGCATCCAGGCCGCCATCTCGTCCGTGTAGCCGACCACCCGGGCCCGGTGGCCGTGCCCGTCGGCCACGATTCGCGACAGCCGCCGCCCGAGCGCTGGATTCCGCCCGGTCAGCGCCACCACGTAGGCGTTCCGCGGGACCTTCAGCAGCTCCCGGAACAGCTCGGCCGTCGGTCCGACGCCGAACCCGCCACAGGCCAGCACGACGACCGGTCCGACCTCGGCCAGTCCCAGTCGCTGCCGCGTCGCCGGCAGATCCAGCGGCGCGCGGAAGGCCGCCCGCACCGGCAGCCCGGTCGCATCGACCCGGCGCGGATCGATGCCGCTGGCGATCAGGTCGTCGCGTCCTTCGGGCGTGGCGGTGAAGTAGTGCTCGGTCGGCGGCTGCAGCCAGATCCGGTGCAGCTCGAAGTCCGTCGTGACGGTCACCTGCGGGCAGTCCAGTCGGCCGCGTCGCCGCAGGCCCGCGACCAGTTCGGCCGCCAGGAAATGCGTGTTGACGATCAGCCGCGGCCGCCGCGCGGGCAGCCAGCGCAGCAGGCGACCCGCGGACCGGCGCTGGATCCAGCCGCGGAGCCCGTCGGGCAGCGGTCCGCGTCCGCGATCGAGCCGTTCGTACAGCAGCCCCATCAGTTCCGGCATGCGGTTCGAGACGGCCAGGTAGCCGTCCGCGTACGCCCGGCGAAACCAGCCGGACATCCGTGTCAGCACGTCGACGACCTCGACCGTGACGCCGGGGTGCCGGGCCTGGAACTCGGCCCGCAATGCTTCGGCCGCGACCGTGTGCCCGGCGCCGGCCGAGGCGGTCAGGATCAGGATGGATTCGTCGCGGTTCACTCAGCGCTCCGGTTCGCGGCGGGCGAGCAGGTCGGCGGCCCGGCGGGCGAGTCGGGTGAGGGCCTCGGCGGTCGCGTCGCGTTCGAGTCGTCGGCCAAGCTGCGGGCGGCAGATCAGATCGAGTCCGACCGGCAGGCTGGCCCGCACGTGCCGGAAGGCTTCACGGAGGATGCGCTTGTGTCGATTGCGGATCACGGCGTTGCCATGTCGCCGGCTGACGATGATCCCCAGCCGGGTTTGTCCGCTCGGACTGCGGGCGGCCCAGACCTGCAGCGTGCGATCCGCGACCCGTACGCCGCCGCGAATGGCGCGGGTGAAGCTCGCCTGGCACCGGACCCGGCGGCTGCGATCGAACCCGCGCGCGTCGGTGGTGGGCTTCATTCGTCCGCGACCGGGGCCAGGAATCCCGCGCAGGCGGTGTGCTGGTGGATGAAGTTCTGCCGCCCGATCGGGCCGATCTCCCCGGCGCTGAAGCAGCCCGCCAGAGGCAGGGCCGCCCGCCGCCGGGTGATCGCTGAGGCATCGTGGTGCGGCCGGGCGAAAAGGCTCGTGCCGCGTCCGGTGCAGGTGAACAGCAGTCCGCCGAGGGCGTCGTCGATGTGGGCGGCCTGCAGCAGTTCGCGCAGGTCGCGGGTGGCGGATCCCGCGTCGCGGACGTGAAACTGGACCGTCTGGCCGGTGCGGATCAGGTCGTTGACCGCCATCGCGCCGGTGTCCTTGTCGAAGGCGATCGGGTTGCGGATCAGGAAGTCGCCGCGGGAGAACGTCTGCTGGTACTCGTTGATCACCCGGCCGAGGAACAGGCCGCGCTGCTGCACCAGTTGCCGGTCCTGCAGCGAACAGTGATCGAGCAGGTCGCTGACCACCTGCAGCGGCGGGCGCCCGCTGAGCAGGTGAATCACGTTGTCTTCGGCCGCGGTGATCACGCAGTGCGCGCCGATCGGCCGGCAGCCCTGCGAGACGATCGTGTCCATTCGGACGCCTCCGCTGAGGGCCACGCCGCAGGCCCCGCCCTGGAGGGCGTGCCCGTCGAAGATCAGCACGTTGTCACCCGGATCCGCGCCCTGCGAAGCCAGTCCGCCGATCGCCGGTCGCTCGGGGTACTCGACGGCCAGCAGTTGCAGCAGGCGGACGACGTCGACGGTGAACGGATCGCCGAGCAGCAGGAAGGACGGCTGTTTCTCGGCCGGCACGCCGATCAGGTCGGCGAGGGTTTCGTCCTCGCTTTCGTCGAGGCGGACGAGGTCTTCCTGCGAGAGATGGAACGACTGAATGGTGGTGCCGGGCAGTTGCGCCGTCCACAGCACGGTCGCGTCGTTGTGCTCGTACTCGACGCCATTGCAGATGACCGCCTGGGCGCCCATGCCGATCAGGCAGCGAATCCCGAGTTGCTCGACCAGCGGCATCGCGACGGCGGACGCGGCCGCGCGGTCCAGGTCCGTGAACAGCAGCACCGCGAGGTCGCTGCGGATCGGCGGATCGATTCCGGCGGAGAGTTCCGCGACAATCTCCTCCGGGCTGCGGGCGAGACTCGCCGCGGCCCGGACCTGCATGTCGACCCCTGCCGAGATAGCGTGCTCCTTAGGCGGCCGGCCGGTTCACCAGCGGTCGGTTTCGGCCTCGGCTTCGTCCCCCGCGACCACTTCGGAGAGGGCCGAGATGCTCATCACGGCCCGTCGCTCGACGAACACCCGTGTCCGGTTGGTGCGGCGGTTGCCGCTGCGTTCGAGGTTGCAGGCCTCGTTGATGTATTCCTCTTTGGTGCTGTGGCCGTCGTTGCGATCGTGGACGTCGGCGTCGCCCAGCCAGTAGCCGCGGTCGTCGAACGCCAGCAGGGTCCCGATGTAGATCGTCGAGGTGTCCGTATCCAGCACCACCCGCTGATCCCGGTACTGTGCCAGCGATTCGCCCATCCGATCAACCTCCCGCAACGCCGCGTTTCCGTGGATGCACCCAGGCAGTATCTTAACACGGTCGGCCATCGCCGCGTTGAGCTTTGCATGCCTGGTGCCTTTCAACTCGCTGTCGTGCTGCGCGCCTGGGACTACTCCGAGTCGTCCCAGGTCGTCAGCCTGTTTACCGCCGAGCAGGGCCGCGTCCGACTGCTCGCCAAAGGCACCCGCCGACAGACCCGGACCCTGTTCGCACCCGGCATCGACCTGGCCGAGATGGGCGAGGTCGCCTTCCGCCTGTCGCGCGGCGGCAGCGAACTCGGCACCCTGACCAACTGGCACCAGGTCGAGGTCTTCCCCGGTCTGCGTCGCGACCTGCCGCGGCTGTACCTGGCGCTCTACGCGCTCGAACTGACCTGGACCCTGACGGCCGAGCTGGATCCGCACCCGGGCCTGTTCGTCGCGCTGGTCGATCTGCTCGAAGCCGCGGCGACCGAACCGCGCGGCGAACTGCCGTCCCGGGCGGTCCGCTTCCAGGCCCGGCTGCTGCGGGCGATCGGACTGGCCCCGAACCTGCGGACCTGTTCGACCTGCGGACGCCCGCGCGACCCCGGCCGGTCCGCGTTCTTCAGTCCGGCCAGCGGGGGGCTGCTGTGCCGGCGGTGCGCGCCGCAGGTTCCCGATAAACAGACGGTCAAGGCACGCCTGCTCGACGCCGCCCCCGGGCAGGCCGAGCCGCAGGCCTGGTTCCACCTGCTTGATTACCACCTGCGGTACCACGCCGGGCGACCCTTCCGGACCGGCGCCGGCGTCCGCCGCGTCTTCGCCGGGCTGCTGAAAACGCCCGTCGCACCGCCCGGCTGAGGTCTATACTCTGAACGTCAGGCCGGTCGAATCCGGCCAACGTGAGACCCGTCGTGCGACCACTTCGAACCGGAGCCAACCGCGTGCACCATCCGGAAGTCGTGGAGATTCCGCTGTTCCCGCTCCCGGATGCGGTTCTCTTCCCGGGACAGGCCCTTCCACTGCACATCTTCGAACCGCGTTATCGAGACATGACCGCGGCCGCCCTGTCGGGGGATCGCCTGCTGGCGGTCGGACTGCTGCGGCCGGGCTACGAAGCGACCTACTTCACACGGCAGGCGCCGGTGCATCCGCTGGTCGGGATCGGGCGGATCCTGCACGCCCAGTGCCTGCCTGACGGGCGGTACAACCTGCTGCTGCAGGGCAGCGCCCGGGCGCGAATCGAGAACGAAGTCGACGGGCAGACCTATCGCGTGGCCCGGGCGGAGACGTGTCCGACCACGCAGGATCTGGACGCGGCCGGGCGGGCCCGCGTTCGCACCGACCTCGAGCACGCGCTCAGCAGTCCGGCCAGCGGGGTCTGCCGGAAGCTGTTCTCGCAGGGGCTGGCGCTGCTGCGCGACGCGGTCGACCTGGAGACGTGCGTGAACCTGCTGGCCGGCGCGCTGCCGGTGGCCGGCGAGGTTCGTCAGCGTCTGCTGGAGCGCGACTCCCTGGCGGCCCGCGCGACGCTGCTGCATCGCACGTTGTTCGACCTGGTGGCCGCCCGCGGTACCGACTACCTGAACCGACCACCATCCGGGCTGAACTGACTTCGCGCGACAGAGTCAAAGGGTGAACGGGTGAAAGGGTGGAAGCGTGGAAGGGGGGCTCGCGCGATGCGTGTGCCACTGCTCCTGAGCTCTTGAGCAGTGTCTTCCTTGCGCGGGTTGGCTCAACCGGTTGATGGAGTTGCCACGCGGTGCGGCATCGACGCCGGGGGCGTCCGCGCCGGATGAGGTCGCGGTCGGCCGCGTCGATGACGCACCCTACGGCCTGGAGTGAACGGGTGAAAGGGTGGAAGCGTGGGGCTCGCGCAGGATCCTTGCTCCCTCGCTCCCTGGCTCCCTTGCTCCCTGGCTCCCTGGCTCCCTTGCTCCCTCGCTTTCTTGCTCCCTCGCTCCCTTCCCGTCAGGCGACCAGGTTTGCGAGGGCGACGGCGATTCGCCACAGTTTCAACTGCCAGACGACCCAGGTCGTGGCGGCGACCGCGACGATGACGATCACGAGCTTGGTCCACAGCACGCTGCGTTCGAAGGCCCGGACCGCCTGCGGGTCGCGGGCGTAGGCCTGCAGGACGCGGCAGCGTTCGCTGATGGATCCGTGCCGCCAGGTCCAGACCTCGGCCGGGATGTTGTTCAGGTGAGCGACATCGTGCAGTGTCTCGCCGAACAGCAGGGCGGCCTGGCTGCAGATCGGCTGTCCGTCGCGGCCGGGCTCGAGTCCGCCGTGGACCGCGCAGGGGACCTGGCAGGGCAGGCCGGTCAGTTCCAGCGTGTGCACGCCGAACAGATCGGCCTGTCGCTCGAAGCGTCGCGAGATCCAGCCGAACAGCACGCCCCACTTGAAGACCAGCAGCAGGCCGAGGAAGGTCATCGCCCACATGGCGGTGTTCTGTTCGAGTCCGCGCATCGCGTGGCCGGCCAGCGTGACGACGCAGCCGGTGACGAGCGAGAACAGCAGGAAGTACTGGATGTGGTGGCGTTTGACGTGTCCGGCCTCGTGTCCGAAGACGGCTTCGATCTTGCGGTCTTCCATCTGTTCGATCATCGCGTCGGTGATCAGCACGTAGCGGAGCGGCGCGAGGACGCCCATGACGGCGGCGTTGATGATCATGCCGCCGGAGCGCCAGACCAGGATCTCTCGGCACTTCATCCGCAACTGCCGCGAGAGCACCAGCAACTGGTCCCGCAGCGGTCCGCCCGGGAGCGGCTCGGTCACCCAGGTGTAGCGCAGCAGGACCGGCGCCAGCAGCGCGACCAGCAGGGCGGCGGATCCCAGCAGCAGGTCGGGTACGAACGGATGCCGCAGGGTCTGCTGCAGGGGGCGCTCGTACTGTTCGATCAGGTCGCGGGCACCGAGGATCAGCAGCATCGGGATCAGCACGATCAGGATCTGGTGGCGCAGGTTGAAGACCACGAAACCGCGCAAGGTCCAGACCGGCTGGACCGGTTTGCCCCGCAGCACGAACGTCTCCAGCGCGATCTCGCGGATCGCCCGGTCGGCCGGGTAGACCGCGATCCAGATCAGCACGATCCCGAGCAGCAGCGGCAGGCTCGCCAGCAGGCCCGGAACCAGCGGCCAGGTGCCGACCAGCGGCAGATCGCGGCAGATCGACAGCCAGCTTGTCGTCGTGATCAGGGCCGCATGCAGCAGCGCCGTCAGCCACTGCACGAAGAACATCCCGCGGCCGAAGCGGTACTGCCCGATGGATGGATCAGCCGGACTGCGTTCGAGCGCCTCGATCGTCCGCCGCGCGAGCCAGGCCGCCAGCGTGGCCGGCAGCAACGTGGCCACCGCCGCGAGGGTCAGCACCCACTGCGGATCGGAAATCAGTCGATAAGGGGGTGTCGGCAGGGCCAGGACCAGGCTCAACACCGCGATCGCAACCAGCATCATGGTGGCCGCATGATACGGGCAGCGGCAGGCCAGCAGGAGGCGCCGCGCACCGGTTGCGCAAAAACCTGCAGCCGGCTGATCTGTACGCGTTGATCGGTCGATGCACAGGATGGAGCCGTGGCCGCGCCGAGCGTGGCGGCGGCACGCACGTTCGCGGCGAACGCATTTCGAGGTGGCGACTCGTGACCCAGCAATCGGCCCCGCGACGACCGTTCATCGGCATTCACTTCGAATGCTGCAACGTCTACGCCCGCATCTATCGCCGACCCGACCAGACCGAGTACCGCGGCCGCTGTCCGAACTGCCTGCGGCCCGTCCGCGTGCAGGTCTCACCCGACGGGACCAGCACCCGCATCCTGCGCGCTCACTGATCGCGGTCAGCAAGTCAGCACGTACGCAAGTCAGCGCGAAGCAATCGGACGCGGGCTGGTGCCGCTGCATCCGGGCCGTGTCGTTCCGCGCGGTTCGATCCGGAGGCGGTGAACCGCCGCGCCCGCTGCGCGATTGCGGGGCGCGTCCGCGCAGCGCCCGGGATCATTCCTAGTTATTCTTGATTGTCACCCGGGGCGCGCGGATTCTGTTGGCGGAAGTGGCGCGCGGGCTGTCGTTGGATCGCTCCGCGCGGAGCAGGCCCGGCGCGGGAGCGTCGGACGGTGGCATCGGGGCGCGGACCCTGCCGGACGGGGTAGGAAACGGACCTGCGATTCAGTCCGTTAGCGCTTTCTCCTGGTGACGAGCAGCAGGCTGGTGGCCAGGAGGGCGAGGGTGCCGGGTTCGGGGACGGTGTAGAGGTTGAAGGCGAACGGGACCTCTCCGTCGAAGGACGTGTTGGAGGTTCCGTTGATCGAGGCGACGAGTTCAGAGTCGGGGCCCGGGGTCAGGGTCAGCGGCAGGTCATTGGTGCCGCGGGTGATCGAGAGGCGGAACAGCGTGAACGACGGGCCGATGCCGTCTTCCACACTGCCGGCGGCCCAGGCGGCCTGGATCAGGCGGCCGTTGGCGGCGCCGCTGTCATTGACGTAGGTCGGCGGGCCCATGAAGTCGAGGTTGTTGGGGTACTGCTGGGCGGTGGAGAAGAACGTCGAGAAGGCGTCAAAGTCCTCGACCGGATTGGGCGGCGGTGCCAGTTCGACGTTGCGGATCGTGAAGCCGTAGCGATCGGTCATGCCGGCCGCGATGCTGGCATTGAACGAGGAGAACAGCCATTCGTCGGGGTCTTCCATGTTGATGCCGAAGTCCCAGCTTTCGACGGAGAGGTCGTTCGGGTCGCCGACCATCGTGCCGAAGCTCGTGCCGCTGTGGAACGTGACGGCCGAGGCCGAGGTGACGATCATGCCGGCGGCCACCAGGCCGAACATCGCGCGATTCATGCGGAGTCTCCCAACCGAAACTGCGTACCCGTATCCGACTAGCGTAGCGAACCGGGGGTGCGGATCAAACGGCACTTTTGCCCTGGGGGGTGAAAATGTGCCGGGGCGCACCGCGGGAAAAGCGGACCTAGCGGGCTCGTTGCCGCCAGATCTCGGCACGCTGCGGCTGGTCTGATAAGTCGAAGTGATCGGCGATGCGTCGGGCGGCGTCGCGGAGCCGGTCGGGCGGCGTGGCGTCGCTGGCGGCCAGCGCTTCCCAGCTTTCGAGCAGGAGCGTTTCGGCCTGTTGGGTCCGGCCGAGGTGGCTGAGAGCGGCCCCGAGCAGGTTGCGGGTGTTGGCGATGTGCCAGTGTCCGGCGGGGAGTCCCGCGGTACGGATGTCGAGCGCCTCGCGCAGGTCGGTCTCGGCGTCGCTGTAGCGTTGCTGGTTGATGCGACTGGCGCCGCGCAGGGTGAGGGTGCTGGCGATCTGGAAGTGTCCCGCGGGGAGCACTTCGCGCTGGATGGCGAGGGCCTGGTCGAGGAACCGGTTGGCCGGCGCGAAGTCGCCGAGTTCGCTGAGGACATAGCCGAGACTGGCAAGCGTGCCGGCTCGGCCGGGGTGGTTGTCGGGCTGACACTCGTCCTGGAGGGTGAGTGCGGCGCGGAGTTGATCGCGGGCGTCTTCGAGGTCGCCGAGTTCCCAGAGGACGTTGCCGAGGTTGCGGTGCACGCTGGCGCGGAGTTCGCGGTGCTGCGGGCGCTGGCCGAGCAGGTCGAGGAGGGCCTGGTACTGGTCGACGGCGGCGGCGGGCTGGCCGCGCTGGCGTAGCAGCGTGGCGTGGTTCTCGAGCGTGCGGAGGGTCTGTTCGTGGTCGGGACCGAGCGACTGGCTGAGCAGATCGATGGCGCGGTTGATGAGTTGATCGGCGGCGGCGAAGTCTTCCTGGTGGACGCGCAGTTCAGCCAGGTAACCGCAGGTGGTGGCGATCAGGTCGTCGCGGACGGGCTGCGCTTTCTCGCGGAAGGCGAGGGCGGCGACCAGGTGCGGTTCGGCCCGGTCGAGGGCGCCGAGTCGCATGCAGGTCAGCCCGATGATCGCGTGCAGTTCAGCCGCGACGGCCGGCGGCATCCGCTGGCTGCCGCGGGCGAGCCGGTCCGAGGCCGCGGCGAGCGCGTCGAGGACGGTGACGTTCTGGCCGCGGGCCTGGCGCGGATCGGCCTGGGTCAGGATCCCGCGGGTGAAGCGTGAGACGCGCAGCGCGCGTTCGCGTTCGACTTCGGCGATGCGCTTCTCGTCTTCGGCGCGCTGCCGCTGGAGGGCTTCGGCGGCGCGGGCGTCTTCGGCGGCGGCGCGGGCGTCTTCGGCGGCGTCGCGGGCGGCGATGGCGGCGGCCCGCTCGCTGCGCGCGACCGTCGTCTGCTGCTCGGCGATGCCGCGTTGCTTCTCGGCCAGGGTGCGGGCGGCTTCCGCCTGGAAGTACTGCCAGGTGATGCCCGCGGTTCCGCAGACCAGCAGGGCGAGGACGAGCGCCGCGCTGCCGACGAGCAGGCGGTTGCGGGCGGCGAACTTGCGTAGCTGGTAGGCGGCGCTGGGCGGTCGGGCGAGGATCGGTTCGTCGCGGAGGTAGCGACGGATGTCGTCGGCCAGCGCGCCGGCCGAGGCGTAGCGGCGGGCGGGTTCTTTTTCGAGGGCCTTGGCGACGATGGTCTCGATGTCGCCGCGGAGTTGCCGGACCTGGGTGCCGATGCGGGTCGGCGGCTGCTGCTGAATGATCCGGGCGGCGTCGAGCAGCGAACGCTGGTGCAGGTCGTAGGGCAGTTGGCCGCTGAGCAGTTCGAAGAGGGTCACGCCGAGTGCGTAGACATCGCAGCGGGTGTCGATCTGCGCGGCGTCGCCGGCGATCTGTTCGGGGCTCATGTAGGGGATCGTGCCGACGATCTGTCCGGCGACGGTGTGGGCCTGCGTGTGCTGCATGTCGGCGTCGACGGCGCGGGCGACGCCGAAGTCGAGGACCTTGGCGGTGCCGTCGGCGGTGACGAGGACGTTGGCCGGCTTCAGGTCGCGGTGAATGATGCCGTTGCGATGCGCGTGTTCGACGGCGTCGCAGACATCGGCCATCAGGGTCAGGCGCTGGCGGGGTGTCAGGGCGGCCTGGTTCGCGTGTTCGATCAACGGGCGCCCTTCGATGAACTCCATGGCGAAGTAGGCGACCTGCCGGCCGCGGTCGGTCTCGGCGGTTCCGGCTTCGTGGATCAGGGCGATGCCGGGGTGTTTCAGTCGGCCGAGGACGCTGGCTTCGTACTCGAAGCGGCGGAGTGTCTGGGGTGTCGCGAAGTCGGGTCGGATGACCTTGAGGGCGACGTCTCGGCGGGGCTGTTGCTGCTGGGCGCGGTAGACGATGCCCATGCCGCCCTCGGCGACGTAGTCGAGGATGCGGTACGGGCCGATGCGATCGGGGTGCTCGACGGGGCCGCGGTTGTCGGTTTCCTCGGTCGGGGCGAGTTCATCGATCAGCCGCTGCGCGTTGGCGGGCAGGACGGTCTGCTGCTGGCGGAGGTCGTGTTCAAGGAGCGCTTCGAGTTCGGCGCGAAGTTCGTGGTCGTCGCCGCATTCGTGTTGGATGAAGTCCTGGCGGCTGGCCGCCGGGAGATCAAGCGCGGCGTGGAAGAGTTCCTCGAGTCGTTGCTGCCGCGGGTCGGGCATCGCGCGGGGCTCCTTTGAGGGGGCATTCTAGCGGGAGGGAGCCGCGGAGCGAGGGAGCCGCGGAGCAAGGGAGCCGCGGAGCGAGGGAGCCAGGGAGCGAGGGAGCAAGGGAGCGAGGGAGCGTCGATGACGCACCGTACAGCGTTCCGTCTCTGCGCGGGCTGGCTCAATCGCCGCGGTCGTTGGTTCCATGCTGACTGTGAGCCAGGCGGTGCGGCATCGACGCCTGATGCGTCCGGGTCGGATGTCAGCGCGGTCTGCCGCGTCGATGACGCACCCTACAGCGTTCCACATCTCCGGGCAGTCCCCACCCTTCCGCTCGCTTGAGGAATGGGGCACCCGCGGGGCGCCTGCGGGTTACGGGCTCGTCAGCAGTCGGTCGGACCAGAGGCAGAGCAGTTCGGAGACGTACTCGGCGTCGTCGCGGTCGCTGAGCAGGTGGTCGGCGCCGGGGAGGGCGATGAAGCTCTTGGGCTGTCGCGCGTGCCGGAAGATCTCGAGGCCTTGCGCAATCGGGACGACCTCGTCGTCGGGGGCGTGCAGCACGAGGACGGCCGGCCTCAGGCTGGCGATGCGGGCGGCCTGGTCGTGCTGCCGCAGGTCGTCGAGAAACTGCCTGCGGATCGGAAAGGTCCGCGGGCCGATGCGGACGCTGGCCTGCCCGGCCGCTTCGATCTGCTCGTCCACGTCGCCCAGCAGGTGCTGCAGATGCCGGACATCGGCCGGCGCGCCGAGGGTGGCGACGCCCAGCACGCTGTCGAGTTGCGTCGCGGCTGCGAGGACGGCCGCGCCGCCGAGGCTGTGCCCGATGAGCACCTGCGGTGGTGCGTGCTGGTCCGCAAGCCAGCGTGCGGCCTGCACCAGGTCGGCGATGTTGGACGAAAAGCTGGTGTTGGCGAAGTCGCCCTCGCTGTGGCCGAGACCGGTGAAGTCGAAACGAAGGACGGCGATGCCGCGGGCGGCGAGGCCGCGGCTGATGCGGGTGGCGGCGAGGACGTCCTTTCCGCAGGTGAAGCAGTGGGCGAAGAGGGCGAAGGCGCGGGGCGGGTCGTCGGGACGCTCGAGGCGGGCGGCGAGCAGATCATCGTACGCGCCGGGGAACTCGATCCGTTCGGTGGGCATGGGGCAGGCTTCCTTGCGGGCACAGGGAACACGGAACAGGGACCAGGGACCAGGGACCAGGGAACCCTCTGTCTGGCGTTGGCGGTTGCGCCGTCTTCAGTCGGTGTCGGTCAGGCATCCGATCCAGAGCATATCGTGCTGAGGCCAGGCGGCCAGCAGGCACCAGTCCCAGGCGACTCCGAAGAACCAGTTGGTGAACAGGTGGCCGTTGTGCCGGCGGCAGATCGGGCAGTTCTGCACGCTGCCGGGCAGCAACTGGTGGGCGGTGTACGGTCCGGGCTGGCCGAACAGCGTGGCGATCTCCTTCCGCTGGCGAGCGGAGGCGGGCTGCCGGGTGCGGGAGTAGGCGCCGAGCCGGTCGGCCGCGGCGGAGGCGAGGATCTCTTCGAACGTGTCCGGGCAGGGCTCCAGCCGGGCGTGGTCGTGCAGCGGTTCGATCTGGAACTCGGGGTCGTACATCGGGTCGAACGAATCCCGCAGGAAGCGGTGCAGTTGGGGGTCGGCGACGACGGTGTTGATCGCGGTCCGCAGCCAGAAGTTGGCATCCGTCGCGGCCTGGGGCGGGTGCTGCCGCCGCCAGGCCCCGAGTCCGGGCAGGTCGTAGGTCTGCCAGGCGAACCGGAAGTTCGAGGACGTTCGAATCGCGGCCGCGAGATCGGTCAGGCGGAGCGGGCAATCGCGGGTTTGCAGCACACCTGCACTCCGGTCCGGTGGCCGTCCGTCGATCAGGCCGGCATGGGACGGCCGAAGAACTCCTCGCGGCTGACCTTTCCGCCGGTGACGGTGTAGTGGGCGATTTCGTCGACCTGCATGCGTGGGAAGGAACCGTCCTTTGCTTCGAAGTCGAGTTCGTAGCGGATGCAGAATCCGTTGGGGGTGACGTACGGGCCATGGGCGGCGCAACCGTGGACGGTCATCATCGACATCCACTGCTCGCACTTGGCCTGGACGGCGTCGCGTCCGGCGTACTCCTGTCCGTCCGACTCGACCGAGACGAAGTCGGGATGCCAGTGCTGATCCCAGAGGGCGGCGTCGTCGCCGGACCCGCTGTTGACGTGGTCGATGACGGCCTGTCCGAGGATGGCGTTGGGGTGCTGGGTGTTGAGCATCGTGCGTCTCCGTGTGTGGCCGCGGTGCGGCCGGTTCGGGGTGTGGTCGCCAGAGGCGTATATACCCGCAGGGGGTCGCGGGTGCATCGAAAAAACGGTGCCGGGCTCGCCCCTCGGTGGCCGGCTTCCCGCCGGTTGCGAGCGGCCCGCCCGGCCGGGACGGCGTGTCGGCCGAGACGGTGTCGTGTGGCGGATGGATGCCGGGGGTCGGCGTTTCCGGGGGCCGGGTGTGTTAGGCCTCGTGCGTCACCTGCGGCGAGCGATCGGACCAGGCCAGCGTTTTTGCTCGCGAGGTGACGCGGGCGTTTGCCTGCGCGCGCCGCCGAGCGTCCGCGCCTACATGCGTTTCTGGCTGCCGTCGTCGTTGTAGCGGATGACGGCGAAGTAGACGGCGAAGCCGCCGAGGAGCGGGTACATCGCGCAGAAGACGGGGTGTACGGCGAAGATCAGGACGGTGACGACGATGAAGATCAGCAGCCAGAGCCACCAGGTATCGCGGATCATTCCGGAGAACTGCTGCATGTTTCGGTCTGGCTCCCGGGTGGGTTCTGGCGCGGCCGGTGCGGCCGGCATTCTAGCGGCGTGTCGCGTCCGGGTCAGGGCCGGTTCCGGTGGTGTCGCCGGCGGAGCGGCTTGACAGCTTGCGGGAGGGGGGGTAGTTTTGACGATTCAGTTGCGGGGTAGAGCAGTTGGTAGCTCGTCGGGCTCATAACCCGGAGGTCGCAGGTTCGAGTCCTGCCCCCGCTATTGAGCTAAGTGACGCAGGGTCAGGAGTTTAGCTTCTTGGCCCTGCGTTTCTTTTTGCGCTGGGGGTGCCCAAAAGGTGCCCAAGAATCGCAGGCCCAAAGCGGTAGCCGCCCATTGGAGCCCTGTGATGGCGACGATCTTCAAGAAGCCCGGGAAGACGACCTGGTGGATCACGTACTACCACGCCGGAAGCCGCGTACGGCGGTCACTCAAGACGCGCGACGAGCGTATCGCCAAGAAGAAGCTCGTGTTGCTGGAGGCGCAACTGCTCCGGGGAGACACGGCCGAGCCGTCGCGCACGCCAATTGCGCCGTTGCTCGTTAGCTTCTGCGAGTACTTGGGCACGGTTCGAAGCCGCAAGGCGTACAAGAATGACATCGGCTACCTGCGGGGGTTCTTTGGGCCGCTGTGCCCGGCTCTTGTCCCGAAGCGCGTCACTCCCTCGCACACTTCCATTCGACCTGTTGCTGTCCGGACGCTTGAAGAGGTGACGCCTGCGCTGATAGATGCCTTCATCACGCGGCGACTCACGCAGGACGGCATCGCCGCCAAGACGGCCAACCGTTTGCGCGAAGTGCTCCACGTCATGTTCACGTATGCGATTCGCCAAGAGGGCTTTCGGTCCGGCGATCCTCGATATCCGAATCCGGTTGCTGCTGTGCCTCGCCGACGCGAGCCTGCGCCGCAGATTCGGTTCTTGTCGTCGGCCAGCATCCGCACCCAACTTGAACTGCTGAAAGATCGCCCTCTCTTTCGCGCGGCCGTGGCCACCCTCATCTACGCCGGACTTCGCCGTGACGAAGTGCTCTGGTTGACACCGGCTGACGTTGATCTCGATGACCGGATGATTCGCGTTTGCCGCAAGACTGTTGCGGATCAGTCCTGGCAGCCAAAGACGTCTCGCAATCGACGGATCCCGATTTCCAGCAGGCTGGCGGGGTACCTCTCGGAGTACGACTCCAAGCGGAATGGACTGTGGTTCTTTCCGACCAAGCGTGGAACCCGGTGGGATCCTGACAACTTCTCTGGGCGGCTCCGGAAGCTCAATCGTGCCGCCGGCCTGGATTGGTCGTGCCTGCACTTCCGGCATACGTTCGGAAGTCACCTTGCGATGAAGGGTGAGTCGCTCTTCAAGATCAGCGAGCTGATGGGCAACAGCCCGGAGATCTGCCGGCGGCATTACGCGGCTCTGGTGCCGGAACAGATGCGCGATTCGGTGGAGTTTGGATAGGCGACAGGGGTCCGTCGATCGCTGGAGTACGTTGTCTTGCTTCGGACATCCATGTGAGAGGACTGTCTAACGGCCTGCGGTTCCGATCCGGAACGCGCTCGGCCAACCTCTGGCCGGTTGGCTAGTTGTGGTGCTCCTTCGGTGTTCTTGCGAGGGCGTGTCCACGGAGTTGACAGCTGCGACGGAAGTGCCAACTCCCTCTAATGGTTGTCGAAGGCGTTGTACGGCGTCTGGAGCGCAATCGCGACGTACATTTCGAAGAGTGCCTGGCGTTCCGGGTCGCATTCCTCGACGAAGCGAACATCCATCTGCCCGATCCTCTCTTTCGCTCTTACGAACTCGGCCAAGAACATTGGATCCTTCATCAATGCCTTACTTGACCCCTCAGGCTTGTACGACGGTTTCGTGCGACCTGTTGATTCCCTGGCCAGTCGGAACGCGAACGCTGATTTCGTCTGCGCGGAGGACGATCCACCGTGATCTCGCATCCTCGCCCGGAGGCGGTTGGAGCGACCTGCGTAGAGATGCTCCATGCCCTCGGACATCAGGTAGACCCCTCGCGTTGGCATTGTCTTGGGTATTTCGCACACTTTGACCGGCACCATTGCAATCAGTTCCTGAAGCAAGCCCGGAAGTGCCTCGACGTGTGCGTTGAATCTCGCATCCATATTACGACACCTACCCGGATGAATCGCTGGTCGACTCCGATTGTGCTGCCAGTCCGAGGTACGCTGGGAGAGTCTCATGATTGTTTTTCGCGGCCCTGATGACACGGTGGAATCCGTCCAGTACTTGGAAATCACTCTTGCCGTCGCGGCTCTTGTTCTCGAAACAGATGATGGGCTCGGTGGTCTCGTCAGCGGGCGGCCGGCATTCGGGATCGGCGAGTTTGACGGCCGCCTTCGCGAGGTTGAATCCGGAATCGTCAAGTGCAGTCGCAGCATTCGGGTCAGCGTCCGGCATCCATAACTTGTCGAGCGGCAGATCTTTCAGGATCCATCCGGCCACCTTTCCGGTGCGGTCATCGTCGGCGCTTCCGACCGTGAACGGGACTAAGGGGATCCGCGTCTTCCCATACTCGCCGAGACACCTAACGAAGTGCATGACCATTACTTGATCGAGCGAATCGGGGTCCTTGAGCGCTTTGCGGAACATCGAGATCGATACGGCACCGGTGTGGTTGCCGAGGATCAGCCAGAGCGCCTCGTCGTCGCGATCGAAGAGAGTCAGCAGGTCGCGAAATCGCGGCCGCCGTACTTCCGCTCGCAAGAAGCTCTTGAGTACGTCGAGCAACTGCACGTCTGTGCTCAAGCGAAAGCCCCTTCGACAATACCGTCGGTGGCAGATGAGAGCGGTCCAGCGAACCTCCTGTTCCCGTGGATTGTACGCCGGCACTCTTGTTCCAACCACGCGCCGGTGTGTTACCTTCGTGCGACGGTCAATCGGGTCACCCAAGAGAACCGATTGCTTTCGTCGATGCAGGTCACTGGCTCATCTGGTCGTACGAGAAGGAAGTGCTAAGAGCATCACCGGTTGCGCCGAATAAGTTGATGCGCATCTGGATGTATCCGGCACGCGACGATCGCAGATTACCTCTGTTCCGGGTCCTCGATCGAAAACGCCAGCTCGGCCGGACCATCCGCGGCGACGTGCTGCGGATGGTGAAGCGACGAGCCCGGTACGCCGGCCAGCCAACCGAGATCTCCTGCCGCAGCTTCCGGGCAACGGGCATCACCGCCTACCTCGATGCAGGCGGCACCCTGGAGAACGCCCAGGCTATTTGCCTCCCACGAATCCCCCAGAACTCCCGGCTCTACGACCGGACGAGCGACGCCATCAGCCTGGACGAGATGGAGCGGACTCAGATCCATACGCGACGGTTTCACTGAAGTATCGCTTGTACGTCAGAAATATCAGCATTTATTTGGCCTGTCCGAGGCCGAGCGGCTATACTTGATGCAGTATGGCGGTGGAGTACGTCATATTCTTTAGTTCGCCCGGGCGACGGTCGCCCGGATGAAGCGTTGGTCCCGTGCGTGAACACGGGACCAAAGCCGCTCCGTCTTGGCACGGATGCCACAGCAGAGGCAAACCTCCCCACCATTGTGGGTGGCCTAATGCGTCTGGTCAATCCGTTGCCGCCTGTGAAGAAGGAGTTGGGGCCCGACTAGCGGTCCAGCACACCCGCCCGAAGGACACATCGTCACCGCGTGGTGCGACCGCTCGGGCGCGGCAACGAACCGAAATCTCCATTCGGAGGAACTTTCGTCATGAATCACACGATGGGGCCGCAGCAGGTCGCTGCGGAAATCGAAGCCCACATGGGCAAGTCGGACCACGCCTATCCGGCCTGGTACATCGGAATCGCGGCTGACCCGCGTCGCCGCCTGTTCATCGATCACGGCGTCGATGAGCGTGGCGGGACGTGGATTTACTGCAATGCGGGCACCGACATGGCGGCCCGGAGCGTGGAAAACCACTTCCTCAGCCAGGGGTGCAAAGGCGGTGCCGGAGGCGGTGACCGATCTACTACGTTCGTTTATGCGTATCTGATCACCAACGGCACTCGCGAGTAGGCGGGTGCAACGGCCTGTCGCCCGGCCCTGTTTGGGCCGGGTGGCATCCTTTTCAAAGTGAGTCCACACATGCGAATTGGCGAGCTCGCCAACATCCAATCGGGATACCAGTTCCGCGGGAAGGTGAAGCCAGACGCGGGCGGGAACGTCGCTCTCCTGCAGATCAAGGACATCGAAGGCCGACGCCGCATAACGCCCGAGACCATCGACCGGATCGACTTTGAGAAGTCGCATGAGCAGTACCTTGTCTCGGTTGGCGACGTTCTCTTCCTCTCCCGCGGCCACAAGCAGTTCGCGCTCGCGATCGAGAGCGAACTCCATGACACCATCGCATCGGGTTACTTCTACATCCTGCGGCTCGGAACCGATGGGATCCTCCCTGGCTTCCTTGCCTGGTACATCAACCAGTCACCGTTCCAGGCGCAGCTTGCCCAGCTTTCGCAGGGCTCGCACATGCCATTCGTATCCAAGACCGAGTTTCAAGACCTGTCGGTGCCGATCCCGCCGTTGGGCTTGCAGGAAAAAATCGTCGCTCTGTCCCGCCTCTCGGAGCAGGAGCAGTTCATCCTCACCGAGCTCGCCACCAAGCGAGCCGCGCTGATCCAAGCACTCACCCTGGCCGCCGCCGCGGACGCGACACAGGCCCCGATGACCGGCAACCGCTGAGCTACAGGAACACACCATGACAACTACCGCCGAAATCACCCCGACCTCGCAGAAGGAGATCAACGACGCCGTCTGGCGTGCGTGCGACACCTTTCGCGGGACCATCGACGCCTCGCAGTACAAGGACTACATCCTCGTAATGCTCTTTATCAAGTACCTGAGCGACCTCCAGAGGGACAAAGTTGCCGAGTACACGAAGAAGTACGACGGTGACACCGCTCGCGTAGAGCGGGCCCTTTCGCGTGAGCGCTTCGCCATGCCCAAGGAAGCCGATTTTTACTTCCTCTACTCGAAGCGCGACGCCAACAATGTTGGCGAGCTGATCAATATCGCGCTCGAGAACATCGAGGATGCCAACCGTGGGAAACTCGAAGGGGTCTTCCGGAATATCGACTTCAACAGCGAGCCCAACCTGGGTCAGACGAAACAGCGGAACGCCCGGTTGAAGCACCTGCTTGAGGACTTCAACGATGAGCGCCTGGACATGCGCCCGTCACGCATCGGCCACCGTGATGTCTTCGGGGACGTCTACGAATACCTGATCGGACTCTTCGCCGCGGGCGCCGGCAAAAAGGGCGGCGAGTTCTACACGCCCCCCGAGGTGGCTACGCTCCTTGCAAAGTTGCTCGACCCACAGAAGGGTGAGACGATCTGTGACCCTGCCTGCGGCTCCGGTTCTCTGCTCATTCGCGTCGCCAAGCAGATCGGCTCGGAGAACTTTCAGCTCTACGGCCAGGAGGTCAACGGGCAGACGTGGGCGCTTTGCCGGATGAACATGTTCCTGCACGGGATGGACTCAGCCCGCATCGAGTGGTGCAACACCCTGACCGGCCCGAAGCTCATCGACCCAGACCGGCCCGACTCGCTGCTTAAGTTCGACATCGTTGTTGCCAATCCACCGTTCTCGCTCGACAAGTGGGGCCAGAAAGAGGCCGAAACCGACCGGTTCAACCGCTTTCACCGCGGCCTGCCGCCCAAGAGCAAGGGCGACTACGCTTTCATCCAGCACATGGTCGAGGCCGCCCACGAGGATGGTGGCGCCGTCGGTGTCATCGTGCCCCATGGCGTGCTCTTCCGGGGCGGCGCCGAGGGGAAGATCCGCAAGAAGCTGATCGACGAGAACCTCCTGGACGCCGTCATCGGCCTGCCCGTCAACCTCTTCTTCGGCACGGGTATCCCCGCCGCCATCCTTCTCTTCAAGAAGGGCCGCAATCACAACGACGTGGTCTTCATCGACGCCAGCCGCGACTTCGCCCAGAACAAACGGCAGAACGCCCTCCGCGCCAAAGACATCGACACGATTCTTGCCGCGTACCAGGCCCGACAGGAGATGGAGAAGTACTGCCACATTGGGTCGCCCGAAGAGATTGTCGAGAACGAGTACAACCTTAACATCCCGCGGTACGTCGACACCTTCGAGCCCGAGAAGGAGGTCGACATCAAAGCCGTCCAAGAAGACATCGAGCGACTCGAAGGCGCATTGGTCGAGGTGCGTCAGAAGATGGATGGGTACCTGAAGGAGCTTCGCGTTGTTTGAAGCGTGGTCAACTCTTCAGCTTCAAGACGTGATGCGTTCGCCAATCTGCTACGGCGTCGTACAGGCGGGACCCCATATCGATGATGGTGTACCTTGCGTTCGTGTCGTTGACCTCACCGATCCTCGGCTCAGAGTCGATCACATGGTACGTACGACACCAAGAATTCACGCGGAGTATCGGCGCACCCGACTTGAGAGAGACGACATCCTGTTCGCACTCCGTGGAGACATTGGTTTTGTGCGTTTAGTTCCAAGCCATTTGGTTGGAGCAAACCTGACCCGCGGTGTCGCGAGATTGGCGGTCAGTCCAGAAAGGGCCTACCCCCATTTTGTCTTGCAGGCACTTCAAGGCTCGTCCGTCAGAAACGCTATCCGACGGCGCGTAAACGGATCAGCATTGAAAGAGGTAACCATTGAGGCTCTTCGTCGGGTTCCCGTGGCGCTTCCACCAAAGGCCGAACAACGGGCGATCGCGGAAGTCTTGGGCTGCGCCGACAAGCAGATTGATCTCGCCCGACTCTTGGTGAAGTCTCGCCGCAAGCTGAAGCGTGGCCTCTTGCACCAGCTGCTTACTGGCGAGCGACGCTTCCCCGAGTTTCAGGACAGTCCGTGGATCGAGTCCTGCCTCGGTGACGTCGCAAAAAGAGTCACACGCACCAACTCCGGCGGTTCGTCGCACGCACTGACGATCTCAGGCCGGATCGGTTTCGTGGACCAGAGAAAGTACTTCTCCAAAATGATCGCGGGAGAGAGTATCGGTGATAGCTGGCTAATCAAGCGCGGCGAGTTCGCGTACAATCGGAGCCTCATGAAGGGCTACCCTTTCGGCGCGACCAAGAGGTTAGACGAGTGCGACGAAGGCGTCGTCTCCAAGCTCTACATCGTCTTCTCGATCTCCGAACCGGGCGCCCTGGACTCCAATTTCCTTGTGCACCTGTTCGAGGCTGGCGTCCTCAACCGACAGCTCTGCCGCATCAGCAACCTCGGGTCACGAGCACATGGCCTGCTGAATGTCGTGACCAGCGACTTCTTTGGCATGAAGGTGCAGCTGCCTTCCCTGCCTGAGCAACAGCGTATCGCTGCGGCACTAGGTACTCTTGATGGGGAAATCCAACTTCTTGCCGATCTTCACGCTGCCATGAAGGAACAGAAGAAGGGGCTGATGCAGCAACTCCTCACCGGCAAGATCCGCGTGCCGGAGTCGTTGCTGAAGGAGGCGGCCCATGCCTAAGCCCAAGGTGGTCTCCTTCAAGACGGCGCTTGGCAAGCTCGCGGAAGGCAAGAAACCGCACCTGCTGCTCGGGAACGGATTCAGCCGCGCGTGTCGCGACGACACCTTCTCCTACCAGGCGCTTTACGACCAGGCCGAGCTATCCGGCTTGTCGAAGGACGCACGCAGAGCCTTCACGGCACTCGGCACGACGGACTTCGAGCAGGTCATGCGGATGCTGAAGCAGGCGGCGAAGCTCGCCAAGGAATACAAGCGACCCAAGCTGGCTGGCGTTCTCGACGCGCATGCGGACGAGATCCGGGAGGTCTTGGTCCGCACTATCGCGGACAACCACCCCGCTCGCCCTCACGATATCGCCCCACAGCAATACAAGGCATGCCGCTCGTTCCTCGGACACTTCGCGGACGTTTACACATTGAACTACGACCTGCTCCTCTACTGGGCAGTGATGCAGGAAGAACTCGGCGGAGACGTTGAGAAGGACGACGGATTCAGGCAGCCGGAGGATGGCCCAGAGGATTACGTTACCTGGGAGGTTCAGAACACGAACTCCCAGAGGATTCACTATCTCCACGGGGCTCTGCAGATTTTCGACGCCGGCGCCGAGTTGCAGAAGTACACATGGTCGAACACTCAGATTGCTCTCATCGATCAGATTCGTGACGCGCTCAAGGCCGACAAGTACCCGTTGTTCGTCTCAGAAGGGACGGCGGAGTCGAAGCTCGAGCGGATCCAGCACAGCGGATACCTGAATCGCTCGTACCGCAGCTTCGCAAACCTCGGCGGAGCGCTCGTCATCTTCGGCATGTCGATGGCCGAGAATGACGAGCACATCCTCCGGTTGCTGGACCGAGGGAAGTTCAAACAGATCGCAATCGGGCTGCACGGCTCCGCCAGCTTGGCCGGGAACAAACGGATCGCGGCGCGTGCCGCGAGTTTTGGGACCAAGCGGAAGGGCTCAACGCCGACGATTGTGTACTTCGACGCGTCCTCGGCTGAAGTTTGGGGGCCTAACGATGACCGATGACTCGGCCGCCATCCCGCTCCTCAAGGAGGATCACATCTCGCAGATTCCGGCGCTGCAGGTGCTCCAGAACCTCGGCTACAAGTACCTCACGCCAGACGAGGCGCTTGCCCGTCGTGGCGGCCGGACATCGGGCGTGCTCCTGGAAGGCATCCTGGCCGAGCAGCTCCGCCAGACCAATCGCATCCGCTTCAAGGGCATGACCCACGACTTCTCCGAGGGGAACATCCAGTCCGCAATCCAGGACCTGAAAAGCCAGCTCTTCGAAGGGCTCATCCGCACCAACGAGAAGGTTTATGACCTGCTCACTCTTGGGAAGAGCCTTCCCCAAGTCATCGACGGGGACATGAAGAGCTTCCCGCTCCACTACATCGACTGGATCGACGAGCGGAACAACGTGTACCACGTCACGGAGGAGTTCTCGGTTGACCGTGCCGGCAGTTCCGACACTCGGCGTCCGGACCTGGTGCTCTTCGTCAACGGCATCCCCTTCGCGGTGATCGAGTGCAAGCGACACGTCGACCCGAGCGGCAAGGCGGAGAAGGACCCGCTCGACCAAGCGATCTCGCAGCAGATCCGAAACCAGAAGGAAGACGAGATTCCTCGTCTATTCGTTTACGCCCAGCTTCTGCTTGCCATCTCAAAGAACGATGCCAAATACGGAACGGTCGGCACACCGTCGAAGTTCTGGGCGTGGTGGCGCGAGGACCTCGACCAGGAGGCCGTCCGTCAGGTCGTCAACCGACCGCTGAGCGCCGAGCAGAAGAACAAGATGTTCAGCGGGCGATTCCGGTACGTCCGAACTCACTTCGATGAGTTGGAGGGTTCTGGCCGTGAACCGACCGCCCAGGATCAAACCCTCTTCGCCTTGTGCCGCCCGAAGCGGCTCCTCGAGCTATCGCTTCGCTACACGGTCTTCGACGCCGGCGAGCGGAAGGTGGCCCGCTATCAGCAGTACTTCACGGTTGGCACCATCCTCGATCGGATCACGCGACTTGACCAGGGCGGGCGGAGAACGGGCGGTGTCGTCTGGCACACCCAGGGGAGCGGCAAGTCCCTGACCATGGTGATGCTGGCCGAGGCGATCGCCATGGCAGAGCTCGACCGGTCCAAGATCGTGCTTGTCACTGACCGCGTCGACCTCGATGACCAGATCTACAAGACGTTCCAGCACTGCGGCGGTGAGCCCGTGCAGGCGACCACGGGCAAACACCTTCTCGAACTCCTCGAAGGCGACAAGTCACGGATCATCACCACGGTCATCGACAAGTTCGAAGCCGCAGTAGCTGCGCGAGGCGTATGCAACACGAACCACAACATCTTCGTGCTCGTAGACGAAAGCCATCGCACGCAATACGGCACCCTGCATACACACATGCGCAAGGCCCTGCCGAACGCGTGCTTCATCGGCTTCACCGGCACGCCGGTCATGAAGCGCGATCGCAACACAGTCGAGAAGTTCGGCGGGATGATCACGCCGACCTACACCATTCAAGATGCAGTGAGAGACCAGGCCGTTGTGCCACTGCTTTACGAAGGCCGGCAGGTTGACCAAACTGTCAACCAGAGCGCCATTGACGCGTGGTTCGCACGCATCACGACAAATCTGTCCGATGACCAGGCGACCGATTTGAAGAAGAAGTTCGCTGCCAAGGGACCCTTGAACAAGGCGCTGGAGCGTGTGCGGGTCATCGCGTGGGACATCGGTACCCACTTCGTCGACAACTGGAAGGGCACGCCCTTCAAGGCCCAACTCGTGGCTCCAGACAAGGCGACGGCGCTGCGCTACAAGAAGTTCCTTGACGAGTTCGGCCAGGTGACGTCTGAGGTCCTGATCTCCGGGCCCGACGACCGAGAAGGCGAGGGGGACATCCACGGCGAGAACAAGGAGGCGGTCGCTCGGTTCTGGAAGGCCATGATGGCCAAGTACGGCACAGAGAAGGAGTACAACAGACAGCTCATCAATGCGTTCAAGCACTCCGAGGAGCTGGAGATCATCATCGTCGTAAGCAAGCTCACTACCGGCTTTGATGCGCCCCGGAACACAGTGCTCTACCTGTGCCGATCGATGCAGGGGCACGAACTGCTGCAGACGATCGCACGCGTTAATCGCCTCTACGAGGGCAAGGAGTTCGGGTACATCATCGACTATTGCGGTGTCCTGAAGCGGCTCGACGAGGCCCTCGATCTCTACAGCAGCCTGGCGGAGTTCGAAGCTGCGGACATCGAAGGCGTCGTGACCGATGTGAGCGAGGAGGTGCGCAAGCTCCCTCAGCGTCACAGCGACCTGTGGGATGTCTTCAAGACAGTGCAGAACAAGCGAGACGAAGAGCAGTACGAGCTCTTTCTCGCTGATGAGGCGGAGCGGGTCCGGTTTTATGAGCGTCTCCGCGATTACGGCAAGTCCCTGGCCGTTGCACTTTCCACGGTCGCCTTCGTTGAGCCCACGTCCGAGGAGCAGGTGGTCAAGTACAAGGCCGACCTGAAGTTTTTCCTGACGCTTCGGGCAGCGATCCGACGTCGGTACGCCGAGGTCGTTGACTTCAAGGAGTACGAGGGCAGGATCCAGAAACTGCTGGACGCGCACGTTGGTGCCGTGGACGCAGCCATACTCACACAATTGGTTAACATCTTCGATGTCGACGCGTTCGCTTCGGAGGTCGACAAGCTTGAGTCACCTTCATCGAAGGCCGACACGATCGCTCATCGCACCCAGGCGACGATTCGAGCCCGGATGGACGAGGATCCGGCGTTCTACAAGAAGTTCTCGACGATGCTGGAGGACGCCATTGCGCAGTTCAAGGCCGAGCGTATCTCCGACCTCGAGTACCTCAGACGCGTTGAGGAAGTGCTGAAACACATTGTTCAACACAGCGGCGATGACACGCCCGAAGCAGTTCGAGACAGCGAGACACAACGCTCTTATTTTGGGCTCCTGCGCGACAAGATTGATGAACGTGGCATTGACGACTCTGTCGTTCGAAATCTCGCTACGGAGGCGGCCATCGGTATCGACCAGGTCCTTCGTCAACGCCGGATCGTGAACTGGAAGCAGAACCAGGACGTCCAGAACCGCATGAAGACCGAGATTGAGGACATCGTTCTCGATCTGGCCGCGGCCAGGGGAGTTGATCTTGGCTTTGACGATGTAGACGACCTGCTAGATCAGGTGTTCCGGGTCGCCTTCCGGAAGATGCCGGATTGATGGGCAGCGACACCGCAATCACGAAGACCACGCGCTTCGGTGGTCGGCCTCTTGAGTACTCGCTGAGGCGACAACGTCGAGCTGATCTCAAGATCACCGTTCATCCGGACTTGAGCATCGAGGTCTGCGCACCAGAGCATCGATCCGATTCGGAGGTAGAGGACAAGGTCCTCGCCAAAGGCGCCTGGATTGTGCAGCAGCAGCTCCGATTCGAGACACTGCATCCATTGCCGAGCCCGAAGCAGTATGTATCCGGTGAGAGCTTCCGCTATCTCGGTCGGCAATATCGCCTTCGGGTCGTCTCTGGGGCGGAACCAAGGGTAGTGCTCAGACGACCGTTCTTGGTGGTCGAGCACCGGCAGAGAGCTAACCGCTCGCTCATCGAGCGAATGGTCCAAACGTGGTACAGGGCTCGCGCCGAGGCCATGCTCCCTCGCTATGTCGATCGGGCGCAGGCGACGTATCCGTCACTTAGATCCCACGCAGGCCCTGTCCGGATGCGCCGCATGAGCAAGCGATGGGGGAGCTGCACGCGTCGCGGTGTGATCACTCTGAACCCAGATCTCATGAGGGCCAGTCCCGCATGCATCGAGTACGTCATTGTCCACGAACTGTGCCATCTCCATGAGATGAACCACGGGCGGGCATTTCACCGCTTGCTGTCTGAGCTGATGCCAGACTGGCAACAAAGGCGGGCACGACTTAATCGAAGCATGTGAGAGTCGCGGTTCTATCCTCAAGCTCGAGTTGTGTTCCTGCGCGACGTTGTCGCGTCGAAATCCTGGCCGACACGGCAGGATTCCCATTTTGGCACCGATGACGAGGCTTGATCAGAAGCCTCAGTCGTCAGCGTTCTGGACAAGCTGCGCCACAGAATGAGCCAATGCGGCAAACCCGCCCGCCGACTTCGTAGCCGTGGCGATGCTTGAACGGCCGCGACTTACGGCCGAATCGGTCTTCACGGCTGAACAGTTAGGTTGAGGGCGACCGGCTTGTAAAACAGAAGTCATGAGCGGATAGTCCAACCTTGACATGCACGAGGCTGGGTCGCCCAAGTGCGATTCGGCGTCGTTTACGGATCTCTCACAACAAGCCTTCTCGTAGAGAACTACCCGGGACCTCGCTCGACCCCATGTGGGGCGAGTGTCCGGTGGTGCGTCTGTTTTTCGATTTCCTACCTACCAAATCCAACGGAGGACCGGTCATGGCGAACCTGACCGATGCCAGTGTGCAGCTGTTTGAACGGAGTTCCGATGAGCGATTCGAGTCGATCGATGCGCTTCGAGAGCACTGCCAGCAGCTGAGAAATGAATCTCGAGAACGATGGATCGCTCCGGACGAGTTCCGGGCGGCGGTTCGTCCCCCCGCGCTTGTGCTCAGCCTGCAGGGCCAGCCGAACGGGCTGACCGATTGGAGCTTTGGCCAGACTTGTCGACTGGCCCGCGTCACAAAGGAGACGATCAATCGCCTGTCGGCCGATACTGCTGCGCAGGTGCTTGAAGAGACCTTGCCGCGCGGCGGCAAGCCGATTCAGGTCTTGACGCGTAACGAGACGGTTCGCGCTGTCCATGGGGCGAGCTACACGCGGCTTTACAACGTTGATCTGCTGCACATGCTCAAGGAGTTTGCGACTGACTTCGAGCCGCCGCCTGTCGGCGTCAACGGCGCTACGGGCCTCTACTGCGGCGAGCAGGACTTGTTCGCGTTCTTGATCGACCCGACCGGCTGGGCCGAGATTGGCGGCGAGGCCTTCGCTCCTGGTTTTTTCCTTTGGAACTCCGAGGTCGGACGACGCTCTCTGGGCGTCAAGACGTTCTGGTTCCAGGCTGTCTGCCAGAACCACATCGTCTGGGATGCAACCGAGGTGGCCGAGTTCAGTCGCAAGCACACGGCGAATGTTCACGATGGTCTCACCGGCATTCGCGACTTGATCGCAAACCTGGTGGAAACCCGAGATCGCCGCCGGGACGGCTTCGTCACTCTGATGAAGAAGGCCATGGAACAGCGACTGGGCGAGGTGCCCGATGAAGTGGTCGCCCTGCTCAGGACGCGAGGGTTTACCCGGTCGCTCGCGAACCAGGCGGTTGAGCTGGCTGTTTCAAACGGTCGACTGACGATCTTTTCGGTTGTTGATGCGCTCACGCGTCTGGCCGGGCGGCTGCCGAACGCCGGCGATCGCGTGGCGGTTGACGAGAGGGCTGCCAGCCTGCTGAGCCTCGCGGTCTAACGACCCGTGGCTCCTTTTCCTGATGAGGTTCCGATGCACCACCGGACCTCACACCTCCACACGCGCCGTGCCGGTTGCTTCCCGAAAAAACTCTGTCCTTTAGTGGGCCCGTTTTGATCCCCACACGTGTCGGTGCCATCGCGTTTCTGACGTCCGGAGGCGTGTCGCTGCCGTCACATTTCGGGGACAACACGTGTCGGTGCCGTCGCGTTTTACACCCGGTGACGTGTTGCCGGTGGAGCTAACGCCGCAGGATCCCAACGGAATTCGCCGATCTCGTATCCGCGCCGGTCTCGGCAAAGTACTTGGTACAAAGAACTATGTACAAGCAAAGCGAAGAGGTGCCTTTGGAATTGGTGGGTTCAGCCGGACCGCAGGAGACTTCCGACCGAAGCCATAGGCAAATCAGGTCCGGCGTTATCCGGCTTTGAGAATAGTTCGCCGCGCACCCGATCCAGAACCGCCTTGCTCTCTTGGTCCAAGTTGCGACTGCGCTGCTCGCTTCGGCGAAGTTCATGCCACCAGTCTGGAACGCCACGCCCTCCCTGGGCGGCCTGCTGTACGTTGTTCACGAGGTACGCCATCGGGCTCTGCTTGAAGAACTCAGGGCCGAAACGCTCCTGAGCCGCCTGGGTGATGTCGGCCCACTCCTGCAGCAGGTGACGACGGTACTTACGCATCAGGTGTCTGGTAGCCGGGGCCTCGAAGCCGAGCTGCGTCAGCAACTCGAACAGCGGCTGATCAATGTCTCGCAGCCGCCCAGATTCCCTGGCGATGCGACGGAAGTAGTTACCCTTCTTCATCGAGACGGTGTATCTCCCGACGCCGTCTTTCGAAATCGCTGCATCCGAAATGACCTCGTGCTTGGCCAGAGTCGATAGGCAGCGCTGGACTTTGGCTTTCATGTCCCGCACCGCCAGCGTCGGCGACAGCCCGAGCAAGTTAACCGCGGTGTGTCCGAGATCAAGCTTGGGCATGCGTCGTCCATGCCCGATCGTCTTGCTCGCCAAGAGGAAGAGTCGTCGGCTGGCGGGATCGAGGTCGCGATACAAACGCAGATCAAAACGCAGCTGCCCGCCTGCCGCGGTCACCATTTCAATGAAAACCGGGTCCCAGGCGATCCGCCAGGCGCGGTTGGATGCGGCACTCATCGGAAGGCTGTAGCTCAGGAATCCGAAACTGACGCGACGATGTTCCTGACGGACCGGGTCATAGAACCCATCGCTCAGATATGTGACGGCTGAAAGTCGCCGAAGTGCCGCTGCAAAGCCTGCATACTGGCGACCTCCACGCTTGGTTCTGCTGTCGATCATGTCCAGCCGCCGCAGACACCAATGCGGCGTCGCCCGGAGCTCGCCAGCGTGCTCGCCTTGCGCCAAGGTGAGTGCGAGTAGTCCCCATAGGTAGACCTCGTCATGTGCGGACAATCCAAACGGGCAAACGACTCGTGACAACGAACGTTGCCGCCTGCCATCCTGGGCCGTGAATTCGAATGTGGCCCGATGCACCAGGTTTTCCACGAGACTGCTGCGCGGGTCGAGCGGACACATCGCGTGCTCAACGAGTGTTAGTTGTCCGATTCCGTTGCGTATGGGCTTCCTGCGTGCCACTTCTTCTCCGATTGTCTTCCCTTCCATGCTGCTAGCATGCTTCGCGGGGTCCCCGAAAGGCCTCGTGATAGCCACAGCACCAGGGTGACCGATGCCCCCATCGTACTCACGCTTCGATTTCTGCTTGCCGACATGGAATAGCCGTGCAAGGGTTATCGAAATGAAATCGCCGGCTTAAGGCCGAATTGCCAGTGGCAACTTCGAGTGGACTATGACAACCATCAGCTTCATCAACCAAAAAGGCGGCTGCGGAAAGAGTTCTGCCTGCGTCCACCTGGCAGGCGCGTTCGCAGCGCGCGGGCAGTCTGTGCTGTTGATTGACGCCGACCCCCAGGGATCGGTGACCCAGGCATTCATCGGCTCTGCCGAATTCGAACAGCTGCCCCGACGAAGCACACTAGCGGCAATGTTCGACCCAGACATGTTCGTATCCGATCCGCTCTCCGTACTGCAGTTGACCAAGATCCCGGGGGTTGCGCTCGTGCCAGCCAACCAGGAACTGGCCCAGTTCAATGCGCCAACGCCCGAGGCGGCAGGGTTGGAACAGTTCGTGATCAGAGACATCGTGGACGCGGCGTCCGAGTACGACTTCATTCTCATTGACTGCCCACCAAATCTCTATGCCTGCAGCTGGTCGGCGATGATCGCATCCGACTACGTGGTCATTCCGGTGCCGCCTGAGGACTTCGGTACCCAGGGGCTGCGGGCAGTACATCAGGCTGTTGAGCGAGCACAGATGCTCAACCCGGGGCTCCGACGGCTTGGGCACCTCATTGCGCGGCGCGACAACCGCCTGGTCATTCATCGCGCCTACGAGAGACGGCTGCGGGAGCTTTACCAAGCACTGGTTCTGGAAACGGTGATCCCTGAGGCGAATGCCTTCAAGGTG
Source organism: Phycisphaerae bacterium (assembly GCA_030428945.1). Classification (GTDB taxonomy): domain Bacteria; phylum Planctomycetota; class Phycisphaerae; order UBA1845; family Fen-1342; genus JAUIEC01. Next base: position 450,196 of record JAUIEC010000003.1, read on the forward strand.
GCACTTGCGGCTCGACAGCCGGTTGAGTTTCACGCCCCGCGCTCGGACGCGGCCAGGAGTATGCGGCAGCTCGCCAACGAGATCTCCACCCATATCGAAGTTCGTCGGCGCAAACAGGTGGCCTAGCATGGCAAGCACCCGCAATGCACTCGCCCGCCTGACCAGTAACCTGGACGAATCGATTGGACACCGGTCGAGCCCAGAGACACCGAACCTGAGCCCGGTGCCAAATCCGAAGGATGTTGGGCGACGGCCGATTCGCAGCTTCGGAAGTCTCCAGGTGGATCAGATTGTTGCCGACCCGGACCAGCCGCGCACGGAGTTCGACCACGATGCGATCGAGCGGCTGGCCGCCAGCATTCGCGAGACAGGACAGATCTCGCCGATTCACGTACGCTGGTCGGCGAAGCTTGAGAAATGGGTCATCATCTCAGGCGAACGCCGTTGGCGTGCCACCGTGCAAGCGGGGCTTCAGACGATCCAATGTCACTTCCACGACCAGCCACTTTCGCCAACCCAGATCCTTGAACAGCAACTGATTGAGAATCTGCTGCGCGAAGACCTGAAGCCAATTGAACAAGCGCGGGCGTTCCGCGCATTGATGGACTTAAACGAATGGACGGCACGCCAGGTGGCCGAGGCGCTGCACGTTCAGCCTTCGACGGTCAGCCGAGCTCTCGCTCTTTTGCGCCTGCCGAAAGAAGTACGCGCCCAGGTGGACAGCGGGGCGCTCTCCGCTCGTTCTGCCTATGAGCTTTCCAAGCTCGAGGATCCCGAGGAGCACCACGAGCTTGCCCGGCAGATTCACCAGGACAAGCTAACGCACCAGGAGGCTGCGCAGGTCGTTCGCGAGCGTCGCCGAAAACCCGCCAAGCCGCGTCGTGGCGTCAAGCTGGCCTTCGTGATTGAACCAGATTGGCGCGTGACCGTAACAGCACCGCGCCGGGCCTCCTATCGCGAGGTGAAGCAGGTCGTTGAACAGGTGCTTGAGGAGGTCGCGCAGCGCCTCAACAACAACGTTCAGTTGCTCTGACGCTTGCTGTGGCAGGTCCCTTCGTGGCATTCTAAGAGCCATGAACGCATACAAAGAATCACTTGATGCCATGACCGAAAGCCAACGCTTGCACACTCTGACGCGTTGGAACCAGCGCATTCAACGGGAGATTCAGGTTCCGTTGGCAAAGCTGCGCAGCGATGCCGAGTTACGCGGCGATGCGCAAGCCCGCTGCTTCCTGACCGCAATCGATGATGCACTGCACCAGTTCCGTCAGGTGCATTGCACTTGTCGCAGCAAGTCGGACTGAGGACCTCAGGCTCCGGCATGCCGGCAAGGTGCGGCTGACTGCAGGATCGGTGCTGTTGCGCTGCCGCGCAAGCCATCGCCGCCCTCCCAACGGGCTGACGCCCTGGCCGTGGGCGAGGACCGACGGCGATGGCTTACACGGCAGCTTCTTCACGATTCGTTCGACCACGACCTCCCTGAGTGGTGATCCACGTCCTGCGACCCATTGCGTTTTCTCGTCAGCATGGCAACCTCGGATGCAGAGGTTGATTCCGCACCTTTCGAACTGCCTCGGGCAGGAAACGGACGGTGCATCCACGCTGGGAGATGAGACATGTCAAAAGAGAGCAAGCCGCCGGTCAAGGAAATCAGACTCGGTCGCATCAAGGCCAACATCTGGGCGAACGAGACCGACCAGGGCAAACGGTACAACACGCAGATCCGGCGCATCTACAAAGACGGAGACGACTGGAAGGAGACCGACAGTCTCGGCCGCGACGAACTGCTGCTGGCCGGCAAAGTGCTCGACCAGGCTCACTCCTGGATCCACGAACAGGGCGGGTAGATCGTCGCGACGGTTAGACCGGGTTTACGAGGTTGTCCCAACAAACAACCTCGATTCTGCTTTTCAGGCAATCGAGTGACGTGGTAAGCCAATGAGAGACCAACCTGCATCTGAAACCCAGGAGAAACAGCATGGACCCTCCAAGCTAGCTGCGCGGCCGGCCACAACGTGTTGGCGTGCCGCCGACTGCCGAGATCGCTCCAGATGAGTGCGAACCGTCCAACCCGCAGAGTCCAGCAGCGCTTCGAGAAGAACGGTGTCTTTGTCGAAGTCCTGTGCAACCAGTGGCGGGAGAAGCGTTGGCTTACGGCCAGAGCGTTCCGTACGTATCTGGATCCGCGCGATCACGTGGCTCGAGAAGCGTACGACTTCAGTGCTCGCGAGTTGGATTGGTTGTTCGTGCTGATCGTGCAGGCCCAGGACTGGATGGTGCAGCACACGGAGAAACCCTTCGAGAAGTGGTGCACGCCCGAGTAGGCTCATGAACGGCGCAGCACCGCATCGACCGTTACAGCAGTTGTGCGCGCGAGATCAGGTCGAGATCCTGCTGGCAGAGTACAACGCACTCTACGGACTCGTGACCTTCCGGATGACGTCGCTGGATCGTCGTGCACCGATCGCCGGAGCCACCCTGGCGGCATCGCTCGCCAGCATCACTGTTCTGCCGGCAGCGGCGCAGCCACTGTTGTTCGCAGGGTTGCCGATTGCACTCGTCTGGTTTCTTCGCACGACCGTTAACCACGCCAGGTCATTTGAAGATGTACTGACCCGGCTGGCTGAGATCGAAACACGGCTCAATCGGGCAGCTGGTACAGAACTTGTCTCGTTTCAGACACGGCATCCGAGTCGCGGCCGGGCCGTCGGCGGTCGCACCGGAACGGAGACTGTGGTTGCAGTGTTCGTCACCTGCGTGACGTTGCTTGCGGCCACCACGTACCTCTATCACAGCCAGACGCCGCAGCCTGAATTCCCAGATGCGTACGACGCCTTTCCGCTGGCCGTCGGGTGCTTGTTGTTGCGTGAAATCCTGGTGCTGCGCAGCTACCGCTACCTGAAGGGCCTCCGGCTCACCTCTTCGTCGAGCGGTTCGGATCAAGGTAGAAGGTCCTTCGGACGGACGCCAAGGGCCGCGGCCAACCGGGCCACATTGACGACCCCGACATTTCGTTCACCTCGCTCGACGCCACCGACGTAGTTGCGGTGCAATCCGGATCGCCCCGCTAACTCTTCCTGGGACCAGGATTTAGATTCGCGGAGCTGGCGAACGATGCGGCCGACTTCCCTCTTTACTTTGGCTGCGTTCATGCCTTGAAATCACACTCATAAGCGGTATCCTGATCTACACACTATGAGTGTGGTTTTGGAGTCAGGTTATGCACGCTGACGTTGTGTCGCTCGGAGCGATCGGGCTTGGTCCGGACGATTGCTCGTCCGTCCAGGCGCTTGAGTCCATTCTGAACGGGGCCGCGGATTGCCTGCGGAGACTGGCGCGTGCCAACCTGCCAAATCCGACGGCGGCGGTCGGCAGGATCCGGGGCACAGGTCCGGGCGTCTCTTTCGGTCGCATCGTCGATCGGATCGAATCGGAGTTTCCGTTTCAGATGGAGTCACCCTTCGAGGGGTGCGAAACCGTCGCAGGGGCTGTTCTGGCAGGCGATGTTCTTGATGCGCAGCGCGACGATGCGTTGCTCAAGCTGGCCTTCGAGGCAGGTTCAGTTGAACTCCCGATGCACGTTCACGAGCACTCTGACCGGGTCGTCTTCGTCCTCGGAGGGCGCGGGTTCTTTCATGTCAGTCCCCAGCGGCTTCAGGACTTCGATGGGCAGCATATTCGTCACGCTCCTGTGCGAGAGAGGGATGTGCTGGTCTTCACGCGTGGAACTGTGCATACCTTCAGTTCACCCACCGAGCGTCTGTTGCTGCTGTCGTACCACGGACCGTACATCTCGTTGGCCGACCCCCAGCAGTACACGCTGCCAAGCCGGCGCGTGTGCCCAATGCAGGGCAGACTCCCGGTTGGCACCGTCTCGCTCGATCCAGCTTGGAACGTGCTGGTCTGAGGTGAGCCCGTCGCTGCGCCTGCAGCGCGGCTAGTACTCGACGCGATACGTTGGACTGTCTTCGGGCCGCGATTGCCGGCGATCGTACAAGCGCGTCGTGCTGATGTTGGCGTGTCCGAGCCAGGCCTGAACGTAGGCGATGTCGGCGGAGTGCTCGAGAGCGTTGGTTGCCGCAGTTGCACGCAGGGCATGCAGGCACAGTCCGTCGAGCTTGATCCCAGCCTGCTGGCCGTAGCGTTTGAGCATTCGGGCAATTCCATCTCCCGTGATCGCGTTCTCTGTCGTTCTGGTTCGGTTGTTTCGCACCGGGCGAAACAGCGGCGCACCGGCGTCTTCGGGATCGCCGAGCGCTTCGAGATATTCCTGAATGGTCGAAAGCCCGGCCGGATGGATCGGCACGTAGCGAGTCTTGGAACCTTTGCCCTTGACCGTGAAGTGCATGACGCCGCGCCGTTCACGCAAGCTGCTGCGCTTCAGGTCGGCGAGCTCGGAGCGTCGGAGCGCGTGGTACAGGTAGGTGGTCAGGATCGCCCGATCCCGTTTGCCTTTGATCGTGTCGCTCGCTGGTGCCGCGAGCAGAGCTCTTGCCTGGGCGTCCGAGAGTGCCGGGGTCTTGCCCTCGTTGTTGTCGGCTGCCGGCCGTTTGACGCCGGCGACGGGATTGTGCGTGACGGCATTCTCGTTGCACAGATGCTCAAACAGGGACGAGGCGGCCGATAGTTTCCGGCGAATCGTATTTGCTGAGAGCGTGCGGCGCTCAAGCGTCGACCGCCAGGCCAACACGTGAGCCCGCGTCACTTCACGGAACTCCGCCGGGTTCACAATCCCGAGAAAGTCAATCAACTCGCCGACATCGTTTCGATAGGCCCGCCGCGTGTTTGGATTGTCGATGTTGGCGAACCAGACACTGGTCAACGGAACGTCTGCGAGGGCTCGAAACTGACCGTCGGTCAGGGTGCGATGAATGGGGGCCGGAAGGTGTCGATCCATACGGCACTGTATTCTTGATAATATATTTTATCAAGACACAATGGGGTCGAGAGTCAGTGCGAGCCGAGCATCTGTCGGTGCTCCGCATTGCACTCGGCGGCTCAGAGCATTCCCCACCAATCTACCCTGTTGATCCGTCGGCCAACGTACTTAAGGGAGAAGGCGCTGCAGAAAGCTTGGGCGCGGGAATCGAGAACCGGAAGTGCGATCCATGACCGAGGCGCGATTCAACCCAGATGCGGCTGTCGTGCCGCTCGACAACTCTCTGGCAAACGGCCAGGCTGATCCCGTTACCGTCGTAGCTCGTTCGTTGATGCATTCGCCGAAATGGTTGGAAGATCTGCTCGGCGTGCTTGGAATCGAACCCGATCCCGTTGTCACGGACACCGAGCACCACCTGGTCGCCGATCGCGGCGCATGTCAGGTGCACGACTGGCGTTTGATCGGGTCCAACAAACTTCAGAGCGTTTCCGATCAGGTTCTGGTAGACCTGCGTCAGCAGCGTCGCATTGCCCGTCACTTCCGGTAACGGATCACGGTGAATTCGAGCTCCCGTGTCGTCAATGCGCTGCCGAAGCGCCGCCAGAGCCTGGTCAACACAATCGTCGAGGCAAACCCGGTTCGCTTCGAGAGCGGACTCGCCAGCCTTCGAATAATCGAGCGGGTCGCGCACCAGTGTTCGCATCCTCGTGGCCGCATCGACGATGTAATGCAGGTCCTTGGCCGCTGATTCCGGCAGCTCGGTTCCCAGGTCCCTCGGGAGCAGGCCGCAGAACGAGACCAACTGACGCAGTGGCTCTTGTAGATCGTGGCTTGCTACGGATGTGAACCTGTCAAGCTCTGCATTGGTGCGAGCCAGGTGAGCATTCGCCTTGGCAAGCTGATCGGCGCTCTCCTCCAGGTCGGCTGCTGTCTTCCGCAGCGCGCAGTTGGTGTCTTGCAGATCGCGGTTGAGCCGCCTGAGCTCCTCTTCGTCCGCAACGCGCTGGTGGACATCAATGTGCACACCGATCATGCGCCGCCGACCGTCGTCGTCCCGGCCGTGTTTCCCCAGCGACAGAATCCAACGGTATGACCCATCGGAGTTTCGCAGACGAAAGGTTGATGAGTAGGCGGTATCGCCGCTCTCCAGGCAGGTGCGGATCTGGTCGATCACAGCCTCGCGATCACAAGGATGCAGTCGCGATTCCAGGTCTTCGTAACGCTCCCAAGGTGCGTGCGGTGGGTATCCCAACTGGGTCTTGAGCGTGGGAGAGTAATAGATGTGATCGCTGTCCTGGTTCCAGCTCCCAAAGGCCGATCGTGGCACTTCGAAGAGCAAGGTCCAGGCGCTCGGCAATCTGCTTGATCGTGGCCTGTTCGCGCAAGACTCGCGCGGAGAGTACCGCTCCGGACCAGAGTGCGAAGATCGCCAGGCCACGATTGGCAATGACCTTCCAGAGCTCACTTCCGGCCGGTGACAGGTAGAACCCTATTACCGTCAGCGCTGAGCATCCAATGGCCGTCGCCCATACGAAGCGCCTACCTCCCAGGGTGGACGCCAACCAGACGACACCCAGATACGGAACCCCTCCGGCCACGCCCAGTTCGAGCTGCACGTCAACGAAGAGGACGATGCCGGCGGCGGCACACGTCAGCAGTACCACGACCGTTGTGGACGGACTCGCGGCCAATTCCGCATTGGTCGTGCATTATCGGCTCCCGACCCCCGAGGTATCTATCGGCGCAACAGCCGCGAATACCTGAGGAGGGCTTTCTGGACTAAGTGGCTGACAATAGAGTGCCCAAGCGAACCCACCGGGCACCAAACGGTGTTCTCAGCGATTGCAACCTGGAGGGGTAGCTGTGCGACGGCTCGGGGCCTGTTCGATTCCCGTTCGATCAGGTCACCGAGTCCTCCTCATTCCCGTGGCAAGGAATACACCGGTGCCCTCGGGTTGTTAGCCTCCAGCGTCAGCCTGGCCGATGGAGAAGTGGTCTGCCGGACGACCTACGAGACTGAATCATGCGACGGTGAGGTCGGGGCACGGGGAATGTCAGGAGGAAGGTGACCTTTGGACCGAGATTCGTCAGCGGTCGCCGCAGCCTCCGTTCTTCCACGATGATCAGCTACCTGAACAAGACAAGCTACGTGAAACGGCCATCTAAGACTGAATCCGGAAGATCGACGTGTTGCGGTGCATGCAGGTCGAGAACGGTGAACATTGCGGTCGATGGGCGCTGCTCCGGAGACGACTCAAGCTACGCGATACAGTTCAAGTACGTCCAAGCTGAGCAGGTATGGCCGCGTCGCTCACTTGCAATTCAAGTGAGTGCCAGGGGACGACGATCCGCCCATACTCACACACAGGCATCCGTGGATTGTCCTTGAATCGGGCGTCAGGGCCGCCGGATTTGTTGACGTACCGCCATGTGTGATCGATGATTTCGGCCCCACGCGGGATCTCTCCTTCTTCGACAAAAGAGACAGTCTCGTAAGCGAGATCGTCGTACGTGAAGCCATGAAACTCTCGGCGGTGCATTGCTAGCAGCCCGATCGGCAAGAAGTAGAGCGAGGCTTTGAAGCCGGAGAGTCCTGCTACGTCTGCTGAGACCCGCAACTGCCGAGCGACGCCACTAAGGTGGCTCAGTTGCGAGCGCTCGACGGTTCTGGAGGCGCCCGCGCTGTATTTCCAGTTGGCATGTTGGGCTCGCGTGATTTCCCACCAAGTCGCACCGTTGAGCTTTCTAGCGAGCTCTGCCCATGTTACGCGCGTCGATGAGAAGACCGGTGCGGCACATTCGCCGTCGTGACAACCGTTGAGGCACGCGGCAAGATCTTGAATGCTCGGGTCTCTGAGTTGGTGGACAATCGTCAGGCGTGTAGTGGCTCTAGTGATCCGTCGCTTGGCATCCACTCCAAGGCGCAGGCGATCGATTAAGGAGTGAATGCACTGCAGCTCCTGCTTATCCAGTACGGAATCGCCCGCAATACGATCGAGCAAGTCATCAACGAGCGCGTTTGCGCTCGGGGCCAAGCAGCCGAGCATTTGATCCTCGGTAAGGCCGAGAGCGCGACCGACGCCTATGATTCTGGACCAGCGCGCATCGGATATCCCGTCCGCGTCAACGCTCTGGGCGATCATGTCGATGAACAGGCGGCCATCGTCCCTGAGGAACTGCGACGCGAATTGCGGCAACTGCATGCCGACACTCTGGGCGATTCGGTCTAGCCGCGCCTGTTCGTTTGGGTCAATCTGGCCATCTTCCAGCGTCTCCGCCAGCATACTCCGAAAGACCAGTTTGGCGGTGTAGAGGTCGATCTCGCGGGCGCGCTGTGGCGCTATGCCGACCATGGCAGCGATCTTGCCGAGCATCCGCTGTTCGCCAGCCGTAACTTCAGCGTCAGCCCAGGCTCGGCGCAAGAACAACCGATAGGTGCGGTCTGCGACGAACTCGAGCAGCGTGGGATCGACCTGCAGCTCTGTGGCCACTTGGTCAAAGCGAAACGTCTCGGGTCGTGCGGCGATTCGCTCAGCTACCCGGTTCGCATACCAGCGTACCCAGCGCTCAAGGTCAGGATCAGGTTTCGGCTCGAAACGGCTCTTTAGCCAAGCCCAGCTTGTCTTGAGCATTGCAACCTCCATGAACCCAGACGTTTCGACGTTTGCCAAGTAGCTTCGGGGGCGAGCACCCATCACCCCCGAACACCAGGATCGTACCAATCCGTGTCCGCGGCCGGCAAGGATGATGAGGCTCCGGCTCCGGCCGTATCGACCCGTCCGCGCCACAGTCGCTTGTTCCACGGTTGTACGAGTCGCCACGGGCGAATCGCCGACTGGGCAAGTGCGCGTCAGACAACCGGTGTACCATGGGCACGGGGTTGGCGTTACGCCGGCCCCTGGTTCCAGATCCCCCAATACAGCTTCAGATCCTGGATCATCTCCTGAAAAGCATCGGCATCGACCGGCTTGGTCAGGTAGCTGTTCGCGTGGTTGTGATAGGCCCGGTCCTTGTCGATGTCAGCCTGAGAGGTCGTCAGGATCACGACTGGGATGGCCCGCAAGTCTTCATCGGCCTTGAGCTGCCCAAGCAGTTCGTGCCCGTCCAGTTTGGGAAGATTGAGGTCCAGCAAGATCAAGTCAGGTCGCTGGCGACCCTGAAAAGGTGCTTCAGCGCGGACGTAAGCGAGTCCCTCGGTACCGTCCGTCACCCGCTGCAGCGTGTTTGCGACGCGGTTTTCGCTCAGCGCCATTTCGACCAGCGCTGCATGATCGTCATCATCTTCAACCAGCAGGAAGTGGATTGAGCTGGACACCATTTGTACTCTCGCTTTCGAGGTCACTGGAGACAATAACTGAGTCAGGGAGTGTGATCCGGAACGTCGTCCCATTTCCTTCGGCGGAGGCAACGGTGATCGTTCCTTCGTGTAATTCGACAATGCGCTTGGCGATTGCAAGGCCGATGCCGGTGCCGGCCGTGTCCTTCTCCAGGCGCTGGAACAACTCAAAGACCCGGGAATGATGCTCGGCTGCGATCCCCTTGCCGTTGTCGCTAACGGAGAGTTGCAGATTGCCGTTCGCACGCCAGGCACGCACTTCGACGCGGGGATTCGGGTTGTCGCTTCCGTACTTGATTGCGTTCGTGAGCAGGTTCTCGAAGACCTGCTGCAGGCGACCGCGGTAGGCCGTGACTGTCGGCAGGTTGGACTGAACGACGATTTCCATCGTGCTGTTCGGAAAGCGTTGCCGACATGACTCGACGGCGGAAGTGACTAACTCTTCAAGTGGAACCGCCTCGAGTGGTGACCGGACACGGCCGACGCGGCCGAGTTCGAGCAGATCGTCGATCAGTTCAGACATGCGGCGGGCTGCCCGGGTGATACGGTCCATGTGTTTGAGGGCAGGGTCCGATTCCCCACGTTCAATGGCTCCGGTCACATGTGTCGAGAAACCGAGGATTGTCACGAGAGGTGACTTCAAGTCATGCGAGACGGTGTAGGCGAATTGCTCCATCTCCGCCGTGCGTCGGGTCAGCAGCTCGTTGGCTTTTTCGAGTTCTATGGCCGTGTCGGCTCGGCGCTGGACCTCGATCCGCAGTTCCTGGTATGTGCCGAGGTATTCGGATGCCAAGCCGACAAACAGGACGAGATACGCAACAATCTTCAATGCGTGGCCGATGTTGAAGTGATGGTCATAAGGTGCCGCCGCGCCCAGCGTCATATGCAGCTGTGCGGCGATCTGGGGTGCTGCACTGAGCCAAAGCGCGAGAGAGAACACGTCTTCTCGTTGCCGATGCAGCCAGGGAAACACGAGGACCCCACCGATCGCAAAGATCACCAGCGCTCCGGCGTCCCAGGGTCGGACGATCAAGTTTCCTGGGTAGGTGGTTTGCGGGAGCTCAAGGGCGGTTGCAATGTAATAGGCAACGCAGCCCCCGGCGCATCCAAGGACCAAACCGACAGCGATGACGTAACCCAGTGGAACCTTCACGCGAGACCGCCATGCGATCAAGCACACGGCTCCTGCCAGCAACGCGGTGGCACTGAAGGTGCGGGCGGCCGCCCATGTGAACGGGGCCAGGTCGGCATGCGGAACCCCGAAGAGACCGTCGGATCCAAGTACGTGGGCTGCGTCCATGCACCCGGCCCAGAAGATGGCGAGTCCGATGACGGCGATGGCCGGGTCATGTCGGATGCGGTAGTGCAACAGCGCGAGGATCACGATAAAGCTCGATGTGCAAAACGCCGTCCATTCCAGGACACTGTGGATGTAACTGCCGCGCGGGTGGTTGCTTGCATCAAACACGCGATCCCATCCCAGCAAGCTGGTGGTTGCCGGTGCCATGCAGATCAGTAGCACGGAAACGACCAACCCGACTATGTTGGTGTTGCCGTGTTTCACGAAGGTGTCTCGATTCCCGGGGTCTGGTTCTTGATGGCGAACCAGAAGTGTTCGACCATCTGAATGACGGTGTCGAGCTGCTGGGCCGTGATGGGCTTTTCGACGTAACACGTGCGTGGCGGCCGGCAGTCGCGCCATTGTTCATCCAGGTACTGCGAGGCGCTGAGAACGACGATCGGCGTGTCCTGCATTCGCGGGTCGGACTTGATCCTGGTCAGCAGCTCGCGCCCTGAGAGCCGGGGCAGATGCAGATCGAGCAGCAGCAGGTCAAAGAGGCTGGTCTGCAGCAATTCCAGGGCCTCTTCGCCACTGGTTACTCGCTCAAGCTCCGTCGGATGGCGGCAATCTGCAACGGCCGCCTCGGCGAGGTCGGCATGGTCCTCATCATCTTCGATGAGCAGGATTCGAAGCGGACGGTGACTGATCATGGCTGTGCTCCTGGCGGCTGGTGCGCGATGTGCCGGTCTTCACGCACGAAGAAATGCGAGATGCCGATGTCTGCGTTGTAGCGCGCCTCGCTGGTCGGCCGCAGCGCGATCGTGCTGATTTCAAAACCGGGATTGTCTTCGGTGACCCGAAACAGGAAGCCCGTTAACTTCTCAAGAGGGACGTCTTCAAGGGACAGCCGCTGGGTCACTTCAAGCAAGCTGCTCTTGTTCAGGCGGCGAGGAGCCTGGGGTACGGAACTGGCCAGTGTATTGTGCGGGATGCTGGCTGCGGTCATGGCAGCCTGGATCCGGGCCATGACATCGGCCTGCGGCATGTCGAACTCGCTGGCAACGTGAGGCTTGGTCTGCAGCCGCTCAATGGCAAGCATGTCGCGGGCAAGCTGGGTGGTGGCCGTGGCTTGGATGGAGACCGCCGCTTGTAGTTGTTGATTGGAACTCCACAGCACGCCGACCAGGAAGCCGACTGTGACCAGTGCGGCCAATGCGATTCGGGTTTTCCGGAGTGGCGACTGGCTGGTTGTGCTCATGGCGCTCCCCGCTGCGGCGTGGCATGAAGGGAGAACTGGACGCCGCCGGCTTTCGCCCGGTCCGTTCGTGGGCCGGGACAGGAGAGTCCATCAAGGGCATCAATGCTCTGGGCAATTCGCTCTGCGGCACCGTGATCTCTGACCAGGCCGCGGATCAAAACCGAGGTGCTGTCCAATCTGAGTTCCTGAACATTGACTTCGAGGCGTTTCGGGATTGATGCGATCACGTCACGCAGAGTACGAAGCAGGTCCGGCCTGGCGTCTGAGTTGGAGTCGGACATCGTCAGTGCTTCGAGGCGTTTGCGTTCGGAAGCAACCCGCCGTGTGATCCCGGCCGGAGGCGACTGATTCGGGAAGACCTCGGTATAGCGGGCGCGCTGCCAGTCGGTGAGAACCTGAAGCCGGCTACGCAGGTGCGTCCGTTGGACCAGCAACGCTGGGACCAGCGCAAGCAGCAGCAGACAGATTGCGATCAGCAGGTTCCGGAGCTGTTCATGCCGCCGCTGGGCGGCGGATGCCGACACCAGAGGGCCGCGGCACAGGTTGACTGGCAGGGGTGCTTCCGGTTGGTTCTGGTCACTTGTTACGTGCAGTGCTTCAGCGATTTCAGTCAGTTCCGGTGCCTCGAGCACACCCCCGATGGTCGTGGCTCCTGGATCGGAGAGATCACCATTGAGATGACGCCTGAGCTGCGCCGGCTGTGGTGGCAGCCCGTTACAGGATAGCCGAGCCACGCGGATGGATTTGAGCTGCTGCCCGTGCCGGATGGCCTGAACGAAATGATCTCGATCACACCAGATCAGATCCGAGCTGCCGGCCGGGAGTGCAAGTGAGATGGACTGTACGTCGCAGCCGCGATCCGCCAGTTGCTCAAGGAAGGGTTTGAATGCTGCGTGCTCGATGCCGAACGCGAGGTAGTCGGTCTTTCCGATTGGCAGGAAGTCGCAGGTCAATTGTTCGATGTCAACCGGGAGATACTCTTCGAATGCAAAACGGAGCGTCTCGTGCGATGGCCGCCGCTGCGGCATCGTCAGATGGTGCACATAACACCAGCGGGCCGGGACCAGAAGCGTCGCGTTCGATGGGCCACCCAATGCGTCACCGATCGCTTCAGCAAGTGTTTCGGTTGGCTGGCTGGGGGCGCTGTCAGTCTTCAGGTTAACACGCTCGACCTGATCACCTCGGGTGATTTCGAGCATGCGGTCGTAGACTCGGATGGTGACTTCACGGGCCATCGCTGAGTCGCTCATGCCATGGAACGTGGACTTCGACCTCGCGGTCGCCGGCCCGGATCACGGCTCGTCCACGTTCAACCAGGATGACTGTGTAATCGCCGATTGACTCTCCGATTGACTTGATCTGAACGCTTCCCCGCTCCTCAAAGATCCCGAACGCTCGCTCGGCCTCGATTACAGTCCCGATCAGTCGCACCGACGGCGGCGGCGGTGGCTTGCGTTTCGGCTTGGGTTCCTGCGGAGGATCGACAACCGGTTGATGCAGATCACGTTGCCAGATGACGGCCAAATCAGACAGTGCCAGCGCGGCCGCAACCGTAGTCTCCGACTGAGGCTCGCTGACGCTCTTGGCCGGCGGCCGCCATGGCGTCAGCGGGCGGCAGAGCGCAAACGCCTGCCAGGCGACCCAGCCGCCGACCATCGCAAGGATCAGGAATCGCAGTCCCGGACTCATGGCCGCACCTGCCAGCGGGCCAGCACAGTTGCGGGTTCGTCGTTGGTGCAGAGCAGGTAAGTCCAGTTGCTGCGGTTGCCAACTGCCGTTTCGATCAGCATGCTGTACCGGGTGGTCTCGTGCGTGAGCAGCGCGCTGATTCGCTTGGCTGCTTGCTCACTCAGGTCGAGCTGGTCGTGCAGCTCAGCGATGGTGTCAGCGCGGCTGCGGAAGTTGATCACCTGCTGGGCAAGGCCGGGTTCGGCGTCATCCAAAGCGGCTATGAGTGCCGGCAGGCTTGCTCTCTTGAAGTTGATACGTCCGGGGAGTGGCGTTACAAGCCGCGCGATGGCATTCTCGGCGAAGTAGACGGCCTGGTCCGTCGGTCGATCGAGGCAGTCTTCAAGACAGCCGGAATGCAGGCACCGTTTCAACGCGGTTGCGTCGGTGCTCCGCGCTCGGATCTCATGGCCAAGGGTTGCCAGCAGGCGATTGAGCGGTTCCGCCGCGCGCCTGTCCGGTCGATGCAGCGCGGCTAGCGGCAGTTTCGCGGAGTCGTCCTGGATAAGGACTTTGACGCGGGCCTTGCCGACCTCCAGCCGCACCTCGGCGGCGTTCATACGGTCCAGCCGGGACAGCAGGTCACGGTCCTTAGTAAGCAGGCTGGGCAGTACCATGACGACCGAATCGACGACAAGCTCGTGCCGGAGGAGTTCCGCCTCACAGCTCGCCTCGATCGCGCTGGTCCCGGAGCGCATGGCCAGCGGCGCGACGAGCGTAATCGAGAGAGCCAGCGTGGCCAGCACCAATGCAAGCATCGCTGCGCGTCTCTTTGACTGCCTAGCCATCGTGCCGACCCCATTTGATCGGTGAGATCGGCACGGTCACGGCATGCGTCTGATCCGTATCGGTGACGATCACCCGGATCGCCCGAACGGCACGCGGAACCTGCGTCGGCCAGGTCGCACGCCAGGCCTGCCCGTCGTGCACGAGAGCCTCGAATCGACTCACTTCGTTGCCGGCTATGAACCGCGCGACGCGGGGTTCCTCTTCTGCGCTTTCTCGCTCCAGGCGAACGAGGGTGGCGTCCTCCACCGCGTAGGTGACCGAGATCCGCTCTCGGACTGCTTGCCGGTCTGAGCTCAGCTTCAACAGGCCGCCGATGGTCAATCGACCGTCTCTGATTTCGACGCCGACCGGTGCTGCCAGGTTGTTCAGGTCGTATCGCAGGATCTCTTCAACGACGCGGCTGTTCCTTGTGCTGGCGATTCGGTCGGAGAGGATGCTGTGCGTGCGATGCGCGGAAACTGCGAGCGACTGCACCGTCATCACCAACAGCAGGCCGAGGGCCAGCGCCACAATCACTTCGATCAGCGTCGTTGCTCGAACTCTCATGAGCGCGTGTCCGGAAGGAGCCAGGCGACCTGGTAGATTTCGATCGGATCCCGCTCAGGCGCGTTGTGAAACACGCGAACGGTGATCTCAGTGGCCAGGACGCCGAACGCCACGCGGGTCGGCTGGACCTCGCGTTGCCAGGACATCGTCTCCGTGAACTTGCCGGTGGCGGGGATCGTGACCGCAACGCCGTTGTCGCTCCATTGCCAGAGCAGATCTCGTGTTTGGGCAACGGCGAAGTCGAGTTGCTCCGCCAGGCGGTATTGCTGGGTCGCCTGCATTTGGATTCGGACGATCGCGACGCCGAGGCTGGCCAGCAGCGCCAGCGCGACAATCACCTCCAGCAACAACATGCCTGAGCGCCTCATCGGCATCCCCCGTCTACGGCGGCCCAATCCACGGCAGAGATTGTCGTGTCGAGGTATGCGGCCGAGCACTGTTGACTGGAAAACGCCAGTGTCAGCACGCGCTGACCGGCGGCCAGCTCAACTGCCCAGGAACGGCCAAGCGGAACAGGGTTGATCCGGATGGGTTGGGCTTCTGCCCCATTCCGGTCCACGACCGAGCGGATTGTGACGCGGCCCACGCTGCGCCAATCCGTTGTCCTGTCTGCGTTCTGGACCCGTAGGCGGCTCAGGTCTCGGTCGAACTCCAGCCAGGCGGGCAGGCCGCTTGTGCGTGCAAGGAATCGCCCACGGTCCATCTGGTCCTCAATAACGCTAACCGCTGCCAACAGTCGTGACTTGGTGCTCAATCCGCGCATCCCGAGCGTAACAGTCGTCGCGGCCAGACCGATCAGGGCAGCGGCAACCAGGACCTCAAGCAGCGTGAACGCGGAGCGGTTCATTTCAGCTCCCAGCTGACCAGGTCAGCCGCGCCTCCCGTCCCCCCTTCAAGTCCGTCAGCGCCATAGCAAATCAGGTCGTAGGTACCGTTCAGGCCGGGATAGACGTACTCATAAGGCTTGTTCCACGGATCTTTCAGATCCCCGCCGCGCAGCAGACCATCCGGGTGGGCATCGGTGCGCTCGGTCAGCACTGCGAGACCCTCTTCGTTGCTCGGGTAGCGGTCCTGCTCAAGGAAAAAGAGCTCCAAGGCTGACATGATCTGGCTCAGTTCCTGCTTTGCCGCATTCTGCTTTCCGGAAACGAGGTAGTCGCGTACGGCGACGGTGGCCGTGGTGGCCAGAACCCCCAGAATCACCACAACCACCATGATCTCGACCAGTGTCATGCCTCTGCGCGTTGTCAGGTTGTTCACGTGACCATCCTCGTGGTTTCCAGGATCGGCAGGACTGTGGCGAAGACGACGAACCCGATCACGATCGCCAGCAGGAGGATCAGGGCCGGCTCAAGCACGGCAATGAAGCGGCTCAGAGCGATCTCCACTTCCTTTTCGTAGCTTCGGCGCACCTGTTCGAGCATTTTGGGGAGTTCGCCACTCTCCTGACCAACCGCCAGCAGTTGCACGACCAGGGGCGGCATCAGGCGGCTTCCGCGAAGTGAGCCGGCAATGTCCGAGCCGGCCTCGATTGCGGCTTCGATCTTGCGAAGTTCATCGGCATAGAGTTTGTGGGGCAGGCCCTCGCGGATCAGTCGGACCGCGTCATTGAACCTCACATCGGTCCGCAGCATCGTCGCGAGCATCAGGCCTATGCGAGAGATCCAGGACTTGCGGACCAACTCACCAAACACCGGAATGCCTAGCTGGAGGCGCTCGAAGAGCCTCTGCCCTCGATCTGTCCGAGCCGCAAACAAGACCCCGATGACAGTGGCGGCAACTCCGACGCCGAGCAGGAGACCGTGTTGGAGGAGCAGGTTGCTGATCCACTGCAGAATACGGGTCGGCGTGGGAAGCGGCCGGTCGGCCGAGACCAGCACCTCGACCAGTTGCGGCACAACGAACGTCATCAGAAAAATCACCACCGCGATGCCGACGACCGAGAGAATCGCTGGATAGATGAAGGCGGTCTTCAGCTTCGAAGAGACCGCCTGTCGCCGCGACTGAAAGTCAGCCAATTCGGCAAGCGAGGTTGCCAGTGTCCCGGAGTGTTCGCCCACGCGAATGATCGCAATCGTCAGATCATCAACCCAGGTTCGGTGCCGTGCGACAGCGTCCGCGAAACTTTGACCGCTCTGGACGCTCTCGTGGAGCTGTCGCACCAGCACCTGGATCCCGCCGACCTGTTGTCGGAGGCAGACCTCAAGAGCGTTCGCCAGGGGAACGCCCGCATCGAGCAAGACCGCCAGGTTGCGCCAGAGCTCTGCCAACTGCTCGGCAGAGCCACTGCGGCGGAACAGCTTTGCGAAGGGCACACTTTCGCCAGCCTTCGCTTCGCTGAGATTCGTGATCGTCAAGCCCCGGTCCCGCAAAGACTGGCGTGCCATCGCCGGCGTGTCGGCAGAAATCGTGCCGCTTGAGGCTTGTTGCCGGGGATCCAGGGCCTGATAGTTGAAGACGCCCATTACGAGGCCGTCCATTCACTGGCCAGGTAGTCAAGTTGCGTGACACGCAGCACTTCAGCCGGCGTCGTCAAGCCAGCCTTGATCTGTCGGATGCCATCCTGTCGAAGCGTTCGCATGCCGTGCTGCAGGGCCAACTCCCGGATCTGGCTGGCCTGGGCCCGCTGGTGGATCAACTGCCGCACCGGTTGACTGACCTCAATCAGTTCGGTGATGCAGATGCGGTCGAAATAGCCGGTCTGTCCACACGCCTCGCAGCCCGCACCGCGCTGGTAGGCGAGAAGATCGCGGGCCCGGATCCGGAGATCACGCAGTTCACTCGGACTCGGAGCAGCTTCGCTGCTGCACTTGCGGCAGACCTTGCGGACCAACCGCTGCGCCCCGACCGCCAGGAGGGAGTCCGCGACCAAGTAAGGTTCGATACCGAGATCGAGCAGGCGGGCCACGGCGCCGGGCGCGTCGTTCGTGTGCAGCGTGCTTAGTACGAGATGACCAGTCAGCGAACTCTGGATAGCCAAGCGGGCGGTTTCAACATCCCGGATCTCGCCGACCATGATGACATCCGGATCTTGCCGTAGCAGGCTCCGCAGGCCTTTCGCGAACGTCATGCCCTTGCGTGCGCTGACTTGCGTCTGGCTGATGCCTGGCAGGTGATACTCGATCGGATCTTCAAGCGTCACCACGTTGAGTCGCTGGTAATCGATCTGTTGCAGGGCCGAATAGAGGGTGGTGCTCTTGCCGCTACCAGTCGGGCCAGTAATCAGGATCATGCCGTGTGAACGTTGAATCAACTCGGCCAGCTTCTCGCGGACATCCTCGGCAATGCCCAGCTCGGGTAACTCGTACAGTCGGGCGCTCTTGTCCAGTAGACGCAACACGGCTCGCTCACCGTGGGCTGTCGGGATTGTCGAGATACGAAGATCGACGATTCGTTCGCCGATTCGGACCGTCGTGCGCCCGTCCTGGGGGAGCCGCTTCTCGGCAATGTCCATCCCGCCCATGACCTTGATCCGCGAGACGATCTCTTCGAGCATGAAACCACCCGTCTCGAGGTAGTCGAACAGAACGCCATCAATCCTGAGCCGGATCACGACGCCGTCTTCTTTGGCCTGAACGTGCAGGTCCGACGCCCGCCGTTTGACGGCATCAAAAAGCATCAGGTTGACCAGTTTGATGACGGGTGCACGCGTGGCGTCGTCGAGCAGGTCGCCGTCGGCTTCGAGATTCTCGACGTCAACTGCCTCGGGGCCAGCGATCGTCGAGGCCACCTCTTCGATGTCCGTCTGTCGTTGCTGATAGGCCTGGTTAATGGCGGCCTGGATCTCCTGGTCACTTGCGACCCTGAGCTGCACTTCGCAGGCAAGCGTCAGGCCCAGATTGTCGACTGTGGCCTGTACGGCAGCATCGCTTGCGAACACCTCGATGATGTCGGCTTGATCCGTATCGAGCCCAATCAGCGCATGCCGACGGGCGAAGTGAATCGGGATTCGCTCGACGAAGCGTCGCGAGATGCGGTGCAGTTCCAGGCTGGTGGGTGTGGCGACCATGATCAGCTACTTCATGAACTGGATACGATCAGGTGGAAACCCGTCATCCACGTTCGCCGCTTCGAGATCCTCCTTACTGATGTACTTGAGATCTTCGAACATCTCGTCGCGCATAACCGTCGGGCGAATGAAGGCATAGAGCCGGACCTTGCTCTTGCTCTTCGAGCGCGTCCCGGCCAGGAATTCCAGGATCGGAACGTCGCCCAGCCCGGGTATCTCGCTCTCGCTCTCCCCCAGGGTCTCGGTCAGAAGCCCGCCGACCACGACCGTGTAGGAATCCGGGACCCGAACGGTACTTGAGATGGTGTCTGAACTGCGCGGCGGCGGCACCGAGCCATCGCCGGCGCCGGTGAAGGAACTGACGGTGATGTCATACTCGATCTCGACATGATCGCCTTCGGCGATGTGCGGCGTGATCGTCAACTGGGTGCCGGCCTTGGCAAAGCCCGCGAACGAAGTCGTTGCCACCGTGTCGGAGGCATTAACGCTCGTGAACGGTGATTCGGCAACGCTCTCCAGGCGGCCCGTCGCATTGTCATCTACCAGCAGGCGGGGTGCTGAATACACCTGCGTCTTGCCGTGCGTCTGCAGTGCCTGCACGATCAGCGGCACCTCGTCCGGTGCGAGCAGAACACCGGTTCCGCCCGGCAGGACATTCAGCATCCGCTGGCCGGTCGCAGGCGTGATCCCCGACAGCCCGAACGAAGAGAACAGCAGGTAGTCCCACGGATCGCCAAGATCGAGCCCCTGCAGCTCGACACCGAGGTTCAGGCTCTCGTCGGCACTGATTGAGACCAGCGTAACTTCGACGAGCACCTGTGGCCGCCGCTGGTCCAGCCGTCGGATCAGCTCACTGACTTGGCGATGCACTTCCGGGGTCGCGACGAGAATGATCGAGTTGGTGTGCTCGTCCAATGACATCGAGAAACCTTCGCCCTGAACAGCGGTCAAGGCCTGGATTGGCTGAACCGCTTGATCCTGTCCCCGCGACGAGAGTTCCGGGCGAGCAACGGGATCCTCACGTGGCGCTGGCGGGCTGTCCTGAATGTTCGGTTCGCCCAGCAGGCCAGCCAGCGACGCAAAAACGTCGTCCGCCCGCCGGTTCATCAGTTGATAGAAGCGCATTGGACTGGCTGCCGCCGCGGGTGCGACATCAAATCGAACCATCAACTGACCGATGGCCCGGTGCTGATCTGTCGTAGCAGTGACGATCAGAGCGTTGGTCTCATCGTCGCTGACGATTCGCATCGGCAGTCCGCCGACGAATTCTTCCGCGAGTCTTCGCACGCGGGAGGTGGACACGAACTCGGCGTGATAAACCTGGGTCGATCGCTCCACCTTGAGATCGAACTCTTCACAAAGGGCCCTGGCCCTGTTGGCATACGCAGCGCCTCCGATTGCAAGCAAGTCGCCCGAAGCCGGATCCACCTGCAGACTGACCGGCAGAGATGCACTGCCGGTAGGTCCCAGTCGCAGTTGCTCGACCATCACCCGCGTCACCAGTTCGGCAAGCTCGGCCGGGTCCGCGTTCCTGACCGGGATGCGTGTCACACTCGGAATGCTCTGCGGGCCATCGATCAGAGCGGCCATCTCCAGAATCCGCCGTACGTTCTGGGCGAAGTCCGTGATCACGAGAAGATTCCCCTCCGGAATGACCAGGATGCTGCCGCCTGGCTCGGTCAGAAGAGGCTCGATTGTGGACTGGAGGCGGGTAAGCTCCACGTGCCGGCATGGAAGCACGTAGGAGATCACCTGCGCTCCAGGGACTTCGCTATCCAATTCACGCAGTGCTGTTCCGGGGTCGGCGATCTGAAGGGCGATGATCCGATGCCAACCCGCTTGTTCGGCCGGAACAAGCGCGAAGCCGTGCGTTTTCAGGACGCTTCGCAGCAGTCCAGGCAGCGATTCCATCGGAATCGGATGGGCGAAGGTCAAACTGACCTTCTTGCTGAGCACGGATCGATCGTAGATCAGATTCAACTCGAGGCTGGTCGCGACATAGTCAACGAACGTGCTCAGTTCGATCTCAGGAGGCAAGTCGATCCGTACCGTCTCGGGAGCCGACGGTGCCTGTAGAAGCGCAACCAGAGCGACGATGACGGCTGGACGCATTTCATTTGCCCCGGGCCGTTTGATCGCCCCGCGGTTCCACGACCGCGCCTCGGATCGGAATGACCGCCTTGACTTCAACATCACCCTCAAGGATCTGGACTTGCATGCGGCCTTCGATTCGGCCGAGGACTCGGCCGGCAGCAGAAAACCGAATCGACGTCTCCCCTGGAGATCGGCGCACTTCGAGCAGGCTCAAGTCGTCGTTGCCTCGAAGTGACACACGACCGATTCGCGAGGTTGTACCGTGGATGATGCTGAAGCCTTGTCGCTCGACAGTTCCGAACGACACCTGCCCAAAGTCGATCAACTGGTCTTCTGATACCGTATCAGCAGTTGCCGTTGC
The DNA here is from genome assembly GCA_030428945.1 of Phycisphaerae bacterium. Lineage (GTDB taxonomy): Bacteria > Planctomycetota > Phycisphaerae > UBA1845 > Fen-1342 > JAUIEC01. The sequence continues at coordinate 471,478 of JAUIEC010000003.1, forward strand.
AAAGATCGGCAGGCGGATCCGCGGCACCTCAACCGATGTGGTCGTAACCCAGACCGTTGGTCGAAATGCGCCGGACTCAACCGCCTGCTGAAGAAGCACCTGCACGCGTCCCGGCTCACCTGCCGCGACGCGACTGGACGTTACGGTACATTCCAGACGTGGATCATCGGGTTCCGCTGCGAGAATCTCGAAGCCGGCATCTTCGATGGTGTGCACGCCGACATTGGCGACTACCGGCGTGTGACCGTCGCCCCTGAAGATACCCAGCGAGGCAAAGTCCGGTTCGCAGAACACCTCCGGAACCACACGATACCGAACTGGCACGCTGACCCGGATCCCTGGCTCCGTGGTCAGCCAGACGGAACGTCGGACTTCGTCGATGTAGTCGCAGGTTTCAAGCCGAATGTGCCAGATCCCTGATGCGCCCGGCTCCACCTGCAACTCGGGGACCTGACCGCTGAGGCAGACGCAGTCCGAACCCGTACCACAAACGCGAACCGCCTCCGAACTGGTGTTGCTGAAGCGGATTGTACGTTCAAGCTCAGCAAAAGGCCGCACCTGCCCGAAGTCGATCGCAGCCGTGGTTGGCACCAGTTTTGAGTCCGCGACCCCCACGGGAGCGAGCAGGCCCAGGAAAAATCCGAGTACTGCGGCCTTCGCGGCGGGTTGCAGACCCCGTCTCGTTTCGCTATTCATAGATTTCAAGCCTGTGTGGTCGCAAGACCACGCGTGCTGATTTCAGCCGTCGGTCGCACTAACCCTGCGGCCGGCGGTGTTTTTTTGAGCGACTTACTCGCTCACCTCGCCGTCATCAACTGGCAACACGCGTTGCTCCGAAGCGACCACGCGTGCCGAAGCAGCCGTGCTGGTCTCGTTGATTGCAGTCAACTTAAGTTGGTTGCTCGATCCGATCGCGCTGGCCACCGCGGCTTCGAAACTGCTTCGCTCGGCGGCCGCCACGTCGTCCGGAAGTTCGACTGCCATCCGGGCCCGGTACACACGCCGAGCCGTTGCCACGGCTTCGCGCTGCTCCTGGGTCAGATCGAGCGCTCGGAAGGGCAGTGGCAGCCCTGGCTGATCGGCGATGTTGGCATAAGTGTCCCGGACCGCAGGTGTCCAACTCGCGAGCACCAACTGCCTCAGTTGATCGATCAGATCGTCGTACTCAGACTCACGCTGAGCAAGCGTTGCCCTCGCCGACTGCAGCTCAGCGACTTCGCCACGGCCCTGTCGCAGCTCAGATTGGATGTGACGCACGATTCCGATCTGGTCGGCGACCGCTCGATGCGCTGATCGCCAGCTCTCCGAATTCGTTCCGTGCCAGGTCCGTACGGCGTTGAGCACAAGGTCGAGCTCGGGTTCCGACAGGTCGAGGCAGCACAGGGCTGCCCCATCCATGCTCAAGTCACGTCGGATCTGATCAATCTCCGCAGCATCCTGCTCGCTGAGTTCAAGATAGGCGATCAACATCGCCGCTTCAGCAGGCCGCGAGAGTCCGTACCACGTGAGCACACCTCCGCAGGTCAGCAGAACACCGAACAGAGTCACTGCGCGTACATGCGCTCGCAGTCGTGCCATGGCTTGCTCCTTGGTTGTTACGTACGTTCCGCCCACTTGATAGTTGCACGAAAAAACTGCGAAGCAACCGCGACTCAGAAAATCAAAGGGGACAGATCACATTTCTTGCGACGTTTGGCGAACGATAAGCGCTCGACATTGGCCAGATTTGCGCGCTCCGTTGTCCGTGTGAACAACGTCGAACGAAAAATTTGTAATTGCAAGCCGGTTTTTTGAGTGCAGACTAGCCAGTGAAATCAGCGCGAACGGGCGAACCCTTTCGCACGACAATCTAGCATCGTGGTGCAGCTTGCTGCATGACATGCCTACGTAACCGCTCCGAACGGGCGTCGGAGTTACCGTGCGCATTGCCTGCGTATTCCTGATGTTGTTCGTGGTCGGCTGCGCTAGCCGCGACCTGGAATCCATCGATCCACATCGACAACGGATGCGGGCCGAACGACTTCATAACGATGCGCTCGATCGAGTTGAAGCGGGTGAAGCGCAGGCAGCCGAACAAGCGCTCCGGGCCGCGATTGATGCCGATCCGTTCCACGGCCTTGCGCACGCGAATCTCGGTGCACTGCTGCTCCAGAAGCGCGAACTCTACGAGGCGGCCTGGCACCTGCGCTACGCCGCGAAGTTAATGCCGCGGGCGAGCCAACCGCGAGCCAACCTCGGCCTGCTATACGCAACCGCTGGTCAGGCGGACAAAGCCGAAGCGCAGTTGCGTGAAGCACTTGAGTTGAACCCGACCGACTTGGATGTGGTTGGGCATCTCGTTCGTATTCACATCCGGTACGACCGGATTACCCCTGAAACAGAAGGTTGGTTGCAGCGGCTCGCCGTCGAGGATCCCGATCCTGGCTGGCGGGCATGGGCTGCTCGTCAACGCACTCGAATTGCATCCCAAGGAGCGATTCCATGATGGCTACGCGGACACAGATCTCGTATGCGCTCGTTTTTGCCACTGCCCTGCAGGGGCTCCCCGCCATGGCTGCCGACATTGCGGCAGATGCAGCCGCTCCAACCGGCATCGGGGCCGCGCTGCTGCCACCTGGCGCTGTCGAGGCCGACGGATCTGTCTTCCTGACGCATCGGGATCTGACCATTCCGAGTATCGGCTCGCCCGCTGTCACGTGGTCTGCAGCCCGTCGGTACTCGCAGTTGAGCAGCATCGGCGACACGGTTCAGGGCCAGGAGTGGCTGCACGGCTACATGGACACGCTTACGCTGGCGACTCCGGGCAGCGCGTCAACGAGCGACGTCACGTGGTCCGGTGCAAGCGATGACGAGGTGTTCTTCTCGAACACCGCCAGCTACACTTATGCCAAGTCCGACGATTCGCAGCGTTTGACGCTGGCGCACGAGCACACCGGTGATCCGGCGGATACGTTCCGGATTTCGTCGTCCAACGGCCATTACATGGTCTTCTACGACCACGAGCACTCGACGACGGCCTATCGTCTGAGGCTCTTCCGCATTGAGGATGAGTCGGGGAATCGACTGGAGATCACACTCGACAGCTCGACCGGACGAGTCGACTACATCACCGATCCCTCCGGGCACTACTTCCGCTATAGCTACGTCTCGGGCGGCGACAATGATGGCAAGCTCGACTACATCAGGGTCTTCAAGAGTTCAGGCACGGCTGACGCCGATCTGATTGCTCGCATCGATTACACGTACAAGGCCAGCGCCGATGGGAACGACTCCGGCGTCGGAACGACCGGCGACCTGATCCAGGTCGACGTGAAGACCCACAAAACCGATGAAACCGGTACGACCTTCGCGATCCAGCGGACCGTCTACTACCGCTACTACAAAGATGCAGACAGCGACGGCAACGATCATCAGCTCAAGATGGTCCTGGAACGCGAGCACGCCAATCGAGCCGAGGATGCCCTCGGTAACGTCCTGACCGAGACTGACGCGAACGTCGACGACTACGCGACCTACCTGTTCGAGTATGACGGCAATGACCGGGTCTCGGAGATGATTGCCGCATCCGCCTCTGCGGGCGGCTGCGGAGGCTGCGGTGGTGGCAGCGAAGGGACCTTCACGTATACGTACAGCACGCAGTCGAGCAGCAGTCGCAACGACTGGGTTATTCGGGCCAAGATCGACCACAACGGCACGACCCGCTACGTGCTGCTGAACGACTGGGACGAAGTGCACAAGGCAGTGCTGTTGACCGATGACTCGGATCACTCCGACCCGATTTGGGCGGTTGAGTATGTCCGCGATTCGACGTCCGGGCAGATTACCAGCGTTTACACGCCGTCAGCGATCAGCGATTTCAACTCATCGACCAACGCTTTGACCTACGTTAACGACGGACTGGTTCGCGACTTTACCTGGGATTCGTCTGGTTCGGCTCTTGAGAGCGTCCGCGTTCGGAAATACTCCCAGGCTACCTCGGCCGCGCTGTACGTGCAGCGCTACAGCTACGAGGATGCCCCGACTGGCGTTGCGACGTTGGCCCCGCGACGCGTAATGGCGAAATCGCACAGCTACCCGACTGGAACGACTGACCCGAACGACACGTCTCGGACGGTCACGACCTACGACTACGCGTATCACACGGACTCGGGCGATCTGGACAGCGATGCCAACACATCGGAAGAGACAACCCGGATCCTGGTCCGTGAGACGACACATCCGATTGTCTCGACCGGCCAGAACGGTTCCGGCGTGGCCGCAACGGAGTATGAGTACTTCGACACTGAAGGGCGTGTTCGCTGGCAGAAGGATGCCGAGGGCGTCGTCTCGTACCGCAGCTACGTCGATCTGACCGGGCAATCCGCATACAGCGTCACGGATGTCTATACCGGGGCCACCGAGGGCGACATCAGCCCGAGCGGGATAACGAGCCCCGAGCAGGCCTCAAGTGTCGATTTGTGGGCTGATTGGAGCGGGGCTGCGCCAAAGGACGCGGCGGCGTCTCCAGCGTACGACTTCCAGACAACCGGGTCTGCAAGCAGTTACCTCCAACTCGCGACCAAGCGAGAGTTTGACCTGCAGGGACGCTTGCGCAAGTCGACAGATCGTGCCGACCGGGTCAGTTACCGCGCGTATCTCGATGGCGAAACGAGGACCTATTCGCCTTGGGATGCGACGACCGACAAGCCACTTGTCCCAGCGCAGCGGCAATTGGTCGATCATGGTGGTCGCCCGATTGAGACGATTGCCGTCGATCCGACTTCGGTCACGTTCTCGGATCCTCCCACCGGGGCAGAGACCTTGACGAATCAGGCCTACTGGGTTTCCTGGAGCAAAACTGATTACGATTCCTCGCTTCGCCGGTCGACCTTAAAGGACTACCACGACATCCCGAGCAGCGGCGACGGAAGCGACGGGACAAACTACTACACAACGACGTACACGTATGCGAGCGATTCAACTGCTCGGACGGAATCGAGCACGGTTGAAGATCCCGAGGACGGTTACCGCAGAACGACCTTCAATCCAATCGGCAAGCCGCTCGAAGTCGAAATGACCGCAACGGAGTCCAGCGGCAGCCCGACGAGCTGGAAGACGGTCACTGAATACTTCTACGATCAGGCAACCCCGGGAACCGGCGTGTCGAAGGGTGGCCTTGGCAACGTCACGCAGGTCAAGAGCTACTACGCGGACGCCGGCTCCAACAGCACATCGATGACGTACGACTGGCGCGGCCGCCAGATCTTCGACGGCCCTCCAGCCGGCCCGAAATCGCTTCGCAAATACGACAACCTGGATCGCGTCGTTGCCGTTGGCACCTTCGAGAACTCCGAGAGCCTGAGCGTCAGCGACGATCCCGAGACAAAAACAAGCGGACGCCTGGCCCTGTCAGAGACGGGCCACAACGACCGGGGCCAGCAGTACGAGACCGTTCGCTGGGAGATCACAGCATCCACTGGTGCCAAGGGAGCTGACTTGGTCACCAGTTACTACTACGACCGCGTTGGTCGCTCGGTGGCCGTCGTCGCACCGGGAGCCGGTGCCAGCATCACGCGATACGACGCTGCGGGCCGGAGCGATCGTCAGTACAAGGGCCTGAGCCTTGGTAGCACGATCTACGCTGCGGGTGGGAAGTTCGCCTACGGCAGCGACAACGAGGTGATTGAGTGGACGGACATGGAGCTGAACGATGATGGTCAGCCCGAGCAAGTCCGCAGGTACGAACTGGAGTCGGCTTCGAACACGACGCTCGATCCAGCCTCCGCCACGACGAATGCTCTGGTCACCTTTGTCAATCACTGGTACGACGACGTTGGCCGTCGCAAGCAGACCAGTAATTACGGTTCGAATTCAAACAACGGCCTCGACGGTCCGATGAACTCCGACTTCCCGTTCCAGCAGGAACCGAGCTACATCGCCGGCTCACCGCCGGCCGCTTCCGACACAGTTCTGACGACAAAGTGGGCCTACGGAAGCGACGGCCGGCTCGAGACTGTCACGAATGAAGACGGGATCGAGACCGACTACGAATACGACGATCTCGGCCGGCAAACGGCGACGATTGAAGATGTCGGCGGGATCGAGCGCCGTACCGAGACCCAGTACAACGGCAACTCCGACACAACCCAGCTGATCGCCAAGGAAGTCGGCGAGTACGACAGCGGCAATCCCGGTGACGACGACCAGGTGACGGAGTACGTGTATGGGCACGCAGTCGGATCGCGCTGGGTGACCGAGATCCGTTACCCTGGCTCCGACGGCCAGCCGTCCACGGCTTCGGCCGACAAGGTCGTCTTCGCCTATCACCATGATGGCACGGTTAACACGAAGACGGATCAGAACCAGACGACAATCACTTATGAGTACGACACGCTGCGACGCAAGACGCACGAACTTGTCACGACGCTCGGCACCGATGTTGATGGCGACGTTCGCCAGATTGCCTGGGTGTTCGATGACTCCGGACGAACCCAGAAGATCACCAGCCGCGACAGTGCCACCAAGGACGGCGGAAACGTGGTCAATGAACTGGCGTACACCTACGACGGTCTGGGCCAGCTCACCAAGGAAGAGCAGGAGCATGATGGTGCCGTCGACGGCAGCACGCTCTCGGTGCAGTACGCCTACGACGTCAGCGCCTCAAGCAGTGACAACCACAGCCGGCTGGACTACATCACCTACCCGAACGGCCGGACGATCTACTCGCGCTATACCCATTCCGACGCCGCTAGCACCAAGCAGGATGAGGTCGCTGACGCGTTCAGTCGGGTTGCGCAACTCTCCGAATCCTCAACGACCGATATCTACGCTGAATACACCTTCACCGGCCTGTCTCGCCTGGTCCGCCGGGCCAGCGAATCCGGTTCCGGCTGGCGTGGCAATGACACGATCTTGAACTACGATTCCGGCACGACGGATGAGTACGACGGGTTCGATTTCAGCGGCCGAACTGTGGATCAACTGGTGGAAGACGACGCGGGAACCACCACCCACGAGCAGATCCGGTACGAAGCCGAACGGGACGGCAGCCCCAAATTCGCCGACCGCCGGATCAGAATTATGGCTGGTCGCAGCAACATCTACGCGTATGATGACCTGCGTAGAATGACGTCAGTGAAGACTGGGCTGCTCGAAACCGATCAGTCAGGCATCCAGGCCGACCTCGGTACCCCGAGCGAAGTGACGTACACGATGGACGTTCTCGGCAACATCACGTCTCTCGACCGCAAGAACTCGGGCGTCAGCGCGACCGAGACCCGTGTCTACAATGCCACGAACGAACTGACCAGCCGGACCGTCAACGGTGAGGCTCCGCGCTATTGGGTTGAAGACACCTATTCAGACGACGACAAAGAAGGCTACGCGATCGCTGACCTTGACGGCGATGGGATCACCACCAGCGGTGACGATGGCACCTGGTCGGCCACTTCCGGTTCGATGAAGTGCAGCGCCACCATCTCCGAAACCGGTGCCCCGGACGGCGGCACAGGCTCAATCCTGCTCGTCAGGCTGGCCGAGTATCAGGACATCAAGATCTCGGCCGAAGCCACGCTCACGACTGGCTGTGACAATGTCGGCTTGGTCTTCGGCTACGAAGATGAAGACAATTTCTTCGCCAAGATCTATTCCCTGACGCAGCAGAAATGGCTGCTCTATGAAAAGAGTGCGGGCACCTGGAATCTCCGCGACAGTGCCAGCAAGACAATCACGTCCGGCACCTCGTTCATCATGAGGGCAACCGTGCATGCCGGCAGTGCTGACGGCTACAGCGCCACGGTCCCTGCCGGGCGAGTTGGCCTCTGGTCATCCGACAGCTCGAACAACGAAGTCGACTGGTTCCGGATCCACGACACCAGCGGCAACTACGTTGCTGCCGCCGGCTGGCACAGCCAGCAAGGTGATGCCGAGATCGATTCCGGTCAGTTCAAGATCAACCAGTCCGGCGACGACTCCGCTGCGAACCAGGCAGCGATCTATATGCCGTTCCGCGGCGAGAAGTACACCGCCGAATTCGACTTCGTCTGGCAGGCCGACACGAACAACAAAGTCAGCCCGGGTTGCGTGATCCACCTTCAGGATTTCAGCAACTACATGGCCGTTTACCTTAAGAAGGCCAACGGGGCCTGCATGCTCGACAAGGTCGTCGATGGATACCAAACCAACGTCGTTTCCGGGTCGAGCGTGTCGCTGACCAACGGTCAGACGTACACGATGCAAATCGCGATCACCGATGCACCGGTCTATCCCGAACTGCAGGTGCTAAGCGTCAAAGTCGATACCGACCAGGACAGTTCGTTTGCGGACGAAACGAATCTCGTCAGCAGCTATGCTGGCGGAGTCGACGACACCTGGCCGGCCGGATACTTCGGGTTTTTCCGCGAAGCTGGGCTGAGTGCGACGCAGGCATTCGACAATCTCGATATCTGGATCGACTCGGACGACGATGGCAACCAGGACGATCAGGCCGTCAGCTTGGATTTTGCTTCCAACGCTGTGAGCTTGAGCTACGATGGAAACGGCAATCTGACTGATGATGGTATGTATGGTTACTCGTTCACCGCATGGGGGCGCAGTAGCGAAGTCTCATTATCCGGAAACCAGTCTATCGGTGCAAATGCGTGGTTCGGTAATGGAGGTAGGTCCCAGGAATCGAGCCACGCCCGCGGCCAAGAGGTCCAGAGCAATGACGGTGGGAACCGTGCGTTGACGTACTACTTGAGTGCAGGTCGTCATGTAGAAGTTAGGAACAGTGACCTTTCGCAAGTGTGCGGGCAGTTCTTGCTTGGTGGAGGTCGAGTGATCTGGCAAGAAACCAACGGTGACCCTACTATCTCAATAGATACAGACCCTGACAATACTGCTTCTGGGGAATCTGGCGAAACCCCACCCGACGCTCGTGTTTTTGTCCTAGCTACGGGCAGCGAGGCATTATTGACTAATGGCACCGATGACAGTGACCGATTGACAAGTGACGGACGTCTCGTCAGCATCAACGGCTCCTCGCGCGCGTCCTGGGCATTTGCCCAGAATGTGTTGCAGGTGGATCACCCCGTCCAGCCAATAGAGCCTCCGCTTGTTCAGGGAATGGCGCACCAGCCAGAGAATCCGACGCCATGGGTGGGCTGCCCGTTCACCCCGAAACCTGCCCCGCAAACACATACTCAGCCACTTAATTTCGTTCGGGGATTCTATCGTTGTCGGGTGTATGTTACTTTCGTCCCTCAGCGGGAGACGGGTCCCACAGCTCGATGCCCCGCACCGACACCGAATGTTGAAGGCTGGTGGCAGCACAACGCGAACCTGTTTCCCGTCGATATGGGGGTCGTCTTGGTGCACAACGGATCGCCCCCATACGCTGCCGGCCAAGGTTTGTTTGGCCAGTGGGGTTACTCTCCGACGAGGAAACAGAACCTGACGCACCTCATTGATTGCCCTTGCTGTGGTGCCACTGAATCAGGCGTAGAACAGCGGTGCGCGTGCGTGGAAGACCGGATCAACTGGGAGGTGACCGTTACGGGAACCTGTATATATAGGTCCCCGATCGCAAGCCCGCAAGCACACACGATTATTAATCGAAGCGCGCTGTTGGAGACAACCAATTACCGTGATTGGCGAAAAGCCTGTAATGACTGTGTCTGTGTTCATTGATTAGCAAATCGGCACAATACGTGATCGCCTTGATCCTCGGCGCAGCAATCGCGATAGCGTCTTACCCCGCACAGGCTTCATTGCATGCGGCCTGTGCGGCTTTTTGTGCGGGCGCAGTAATCAGACATACGTCATTTCTTGGTGCTGCTGGCCACCTTGCTTTGGCGTGCCTGCCCTTCGCGGTGTTGTACCTTGCAGCTGGAAAGGCTGGCGCAGCAATGTCGAACATGGCTGTCTTCTTTGTGTCAGCAGGCACTGGCGCTATGGTGTTGGGGGCGTTGCTCGCGAGGCCAGATCGGGCTTCGAAGCGGCACCTAGACACACTTTCGTGTTGGCATTGTGGCTACTCACTAGTAGGTTGCTTATCAAGGCGGTGTCCAGAGTGCGGGGGCAAGCTCACCCAGCTGGAACGCATCAGTGCTGCTCTGGGGCCTACGGAGGTCTTGGGTCGGAAGCCGGTCCGCGGACGTTTTAGCGGGCGAGCCTCAGCGATTGCGGTTCTGATTGCAGTCTTTCTTTGGGCTCTCGCCGGCTGCATGCGCGGGTCCTGGGCTACGTCAAAGAGGGAGACAGACGAGCTGATGGCGAAAATCGCTTTGGCCACAAAGATGATCTCCAGTCACGCAGCATATCACGACGCGGCTCGTGCCTTTGAAGCGACCATCCATCCTGTAGACGCGACGCGCCGGGCGATGCACGAACTTGACCGGGCCTGGGCGCAATCGCTGGTCCAAGTCCCACTCACACCTGATGACGATACATGCGCTGTAAGGCCTTTCTTATTGAAAGGGCTATCGGCTATGCCTAGCGACCTCGCAGAGGCAGAGAAATGCCTGATTGCTGCTCGTGACAATGCGGCCGATGATCCGCGGCTGACGATGTGGATTCAAAAAGCGTTGGAATACCTACCAGCCGCACGCCACGCGGTGAATGAAGACTATAGACTTCGCGCGAATGGCATCGTGCGGGGTGTCTTTCTTGAGCTGATTTCGCGATGCGACGAACACGACGACAGGTGATGGCGCGTGCTTCCGTAGATTTGCGCTTGCTTCGTGAGCGTCAGCTCGGACTGCACTGGAAACTGTGTTCCCGTGTGGCGCAAGACACAGCCGAATGCAACGCCCGCACGCGCCCGGGCTTGCGGGGTTCGCGATCCATCGGCAGTGCTCGGGATTGATTCCGGCGGGCCCGCGCGCCGGACCAGTCAGCGGGCACCCAAGCCCAGCCACCGATGGGCGGGTGAAACCCAGCCATCTTGAGGAGAGCACGATTCGTCGTCATAGCCGTGGCAGCCAGTGTCTGGCGGCTGCGGATGGCGAAGGTTCACTCGATACTGACGTTACATGTACGCGGCTGGTCGCGGCGGCGGACCGCACGCGAGTCTTAAGGCTCTTTCGGTCTTGGAGCTATCAGCGAATCCCCTACCATCGGGCTGGATCGATCTCTCAAAAACGGCCAGGCTGGATGACTTTCGTCGCATGGTCTCCCAGGTGCAGGGATCATCGGAACACTTCGAGGCCAAAGTGATCCTGGTGGGGCGTGGCCGAGTCGGAAAGACATGTTTGCTTGACGCCTCGCGAGGACGAGTGCCACGGCAAAACCAATCGTCGACCGAGGGAATCGACATTGAGAGAATTCCAATTGTCGGCACCCATCAAGGACGGCCAGTTACGCTCAACTTCTGGGATTTCGGTGGCCAAAGTAAGTATGAAATCACGCATCAGTTCTTCTTTACACCAGACACAGTGTATCTCGTGCTCTGGGAACCTCGTACAGGTCCTGAAGCTGTGGAGGCGTGGCTGGAACTCATCCATCAGCGCGTCGGGCCTTCCGCTCGCGTAATACTCGTCAAGTCCCACGCTGTCTCAGATGATCGCTCAATTGATCTTCCCCGGCAGGACCTCTTGGAGCGATATGGTTCGATGATCAGCGGCTTCTTTGAAGTCGACACATTCGTCGAAGACTCCCGAGGCAACCGCCACGGAGTGAACGCGCTGCTTGCACGGATTGCGGAGTTGGCGTGTTCGTGGCCCCACTCGATGCCGCCTGACTGGATCGATGCTCGCACGGCCATCCGTGAGCTGGCAGATTCTTGGATTACCATAGACGAGTTCCGGCGAATCACTCGATCACGTGGTTTAGACGACGGCGACTCGGCGACCCTCTTGCGACTAATGAACATCCACGGACATGTCGTGTCGTACGACTGGACACCATCCGATTTGGAAGGCACTCGGGCAATACTCGACGAGATCGTGGTCCTCCGCCCCGAAGACTTAGCTAAGGCAATTGGTTTTGTGCTTACCGACCCAGCGGTGAACCAAAACAGGGGTGTCCTAGAGCACACAGAACTAGCAAGAATCTGGGCCGCGAGGCAAGATCCGCCAGTCTTCCCACGAGAGATTCACGTTGATCTCGTCCGATTGATGGAGCGATACGACGTTTGCCACCGCCTCCGAGACCATCACGGCCGATTTGTCCCTCGGAGCCTCGTACCGCAGTTGCTCGGAGCCGTGCAAGAACCAGCTAATCTGCCTTGGTCTCCAGGCCAACAGAGCGACGGCATCGCAACGGAAGTGAATGTAGTCGTCTCGCCGCAAAGCGAACTTCGCGGGCTGTTTACCCTTGGCAATAGCTCGGCTCCATCCCTATTGGCGTGACGAACATTGGCATTGGCGACATGGCTCGATCCTCAAGTACGGAGAGCACGGTGATGCTTTTGTTTCCCTGAGTGGCAAAGATCTACACCTCACAGTAAGGGCAGAGTATCCTCCTTACTTCCTGCATATACTAATCGACAAGGTACGCACTCTAATCACAGATGTTTGGCGTAACGTTGAAGAAGGTGCAGAAGACGGATTCCGAATATGTGCACCGTGCGACGCTGCTCCGGCGTGCCCGGGGCGGTTTGAACTGGATTGGCTTACCGACATGTTGCGCGAAGGACTAGCAATGGTACTGTGCCCCGAGAAGCAGTGCCGGAAGCCCCTTGAGATTGCGAGACTTCTTCATGGATACACGCCCAGACCGGGCGTGACGGCTGATGGAGCGCTCAGTTCGTTCCGCACCATCCTCGCGCACGAGTTCTACCGGCACCGACAGTTCCAGTTACTAGAGTCTCACGAGACCCCGCCCCGGTGCACACTCATCCCACAAAGAGCGTCAGTAACGGAGCATACGTATAGGCTCACGTTGTGGTGCGATTACCCAGGGCGACCACACCCATGCAGCCCGATCTGGAGCGATGGCCCCGGCGACTTCGAAATCGTCTGCCCAAAGGACGTGCTGGAGGCCGCACGGAGAACGATTAGTTGGACCTTGGGTCTCCTGGGTCCAATCGCCGCAGCGGGGACCCTGGCCGTGGAGATGTGGTCGAAGGATGGAGCTAGTATCGAGGAAGCATTGACATGGCTTTCATCGTGCGTGAAGACATCAGATACCGACCCAGAGCGACATAGCGACGCCCCGCTTCCCATTGGCTTGCAACGTATTGCCGCGGAAGGAGACGAAGCTCGAAGATTCCGAGAGTTTCTGCGAGAGCACGTGAAGGGCAAAGGCTGGGGTAACCTGCGACGTTTCTCGCCTCGGCCAGAAGAGGTGCTCTGGCTCTGCCCCGAACACTATGCCGAACTGCAGCAGACACCGCCACCTATGCCATCAGGCTACCTGGAGGGCGGCTGTTCCTGAACCCGTGAGGAGATTAGTGCCGCCGAAAGCGTCCTCGGGTGGTGGGCTATTCTCAAATCTTGTGTACGGCCGTTTCAGGCAATTCATGATCCTTGGCTGGCAGCTGTGCCGGGCGAGGACGCTGGCAAGGTCTGGAACGGTCGCGCGATCCGGCGGTTGCGTCGTACGGCCGTGACAGGCACCTCGGAGAAGCCGAGTCCCCGCCGCACGATGTTTGCAGATCTCAGGATGCTTGCGAGTTGCCGCCTGACGCCGGCGTAGGGTTCGTAGCGCAGCCCGCGAATCCACTCGAACAATTCGCGCGGATCTGCGTTATTGGCGAGGCGATGAGCGTGAACTCTCAGTCGCTGATACTCTGACCTGTCGATTAGCGCAACGGCATGGCCTTTTCCCGTCTGATCGCGTTTGAAACTGACGGAGTAGCCCGCGAATCGTATGGGCCTACGCCTCACGTCATTGATCATCCTGGATTCGCGGTCAAAGAACACGTGCCTGCCATGCGTCGCGATCAACACGAAGAATCGGTCGAATCGCAGATACTGAACATTGGCGAGTCCGAGCTGTCTGCGACGGTACCGGGTCCACCGAGAGACATCGATCGCGTATAGGTCGATGAGCTTCCGATCGACCTCCTCCGGATCCTTGCGGCCCGGAACTCGGCCTGTCACGTAAAACCAGTAACCGTGCTGTACATACGCAACGGTCAGCTGCTGAATGAACCCCGCGATCGAAGTCGCTTCGCACCGGTACATACTCCTCCTGCTGGGAAGACGGGGTTGTTCTTCGGCACAACCCCAAAGCCGTTCGTAGTGAGAACCTCCTGCGAAGCCCAGTGTCAGTAGTCCTCGGGCAGCAATACAGTCGTTGCTGACCGGTCCGCCTCTGTGATCACCCAGAAACGCGTGTCGCCGTCGCGATACGCCGAAAACAGCCGACCGGTATGAACCAGAGCCCATTCGTTGGCCGCCCAGTCGTGGGCGTCCAATTCGCCCCAGTCGCCGGTCGCGTGCCTTACGATTGCGCGCAGCACGCACTGCTCGCTGAGGTGTTCGGCGGCATTCCTGGTGATCACAAGGCGGCCCAGCGAGAACCGACGCGGTCCTCGCGAGCCGCCCTGCACATTTGCATTCGCGTTCACATAACCATCTCCTTTCGTTTGCCGGATGCCGTCGCCGCGGCTACGCCGCTGGTTTCCCAGCATTGACGTTGCGCCAGGTACATAGCCGTTGCGCACATCCGGGCGCCTTGCGCTGCCACAAGAACACCGCCTTCCGGCAGATGCTCTCGTGACGACGTAGGTGTCTTCCAACAATCGAGCGTAGCTGGAACCCGCCGGGCTCCAGCCACGCCGACACGCCAAGACAGAACGTGATCTGTCCGTCAGTCCTTTCGTCCTCGCACGTGCCGGCACCACCCGCTGCACACGAGACGGTCGAGCCACTGCCTTGCAGTTCGACCGCTGCACCCGTAAGTCGCGGATGCAGTCCTACTCAGACCCCGCTCCCAGACTGCGGCATTTGAAGCACCTGGCTGACACGCCAGGCACCGGGTCATCACGCCCGGCCACCGCAGACCTTCCCCGGTTAGCATTCATCGTCGTTCATTCGGTCACGTCGCTGGACCATCGTCGTATGTTCGGGCCGCCAGGCCCGCCATAGTTTCCGCCTGAAGCCACAGGCGATTTCGAGCAGCAGAAACCAGAAGCTCCGCTCTACCCATCAACGCTGGTCGTTCTAACGCGGTTCGGCACCGTCTCCGAATGAACTCACCGGCAAGCCCTTGCGGGCATCTCACAGTTGAGCTTTTCACCGTGGACGCGTTTTTCGTCCATCGTCGAGCGTTGTCATCCGCCCGATCGTCTGTGTCACCACAGACGAGCTCCCTGCGCCGGCACGCGTTGAAGGATCCGCAGTTGCGGACCGCATCCCCGCGTGGGGGATTACACCAGCCAAGCTGGCCTCACCCACTTCAATGAACGCGGCTCACGTAACGAAGTTGCGTGAGTGTTTCCCGGTCGCCCGAATTCGCCGTCTCAAGGAGCCATGGGATCGAATCTGCCGATTGACACAATGAAGTGCTTTACTGACAGAAGCCTCCCTCGCACCGGACAAGCGCGTCTCCACGCATCCGGCGCTACGAACCACGAGTTCGACGGAGATGAACCCGCCCGCTTCTCTCGATTGGTAGTCGAGATCCCGCGTACTCGCGTCACGTTCCCGGCGTCAGTTCATACGTCTTGAACACGCCAATCGAGATCACGGGTAGCGTACGGTGTGGTTGGAAACAAGCTCGTTCATGGGCGGATTGCACATGGCGCGTGGTGATCGACGTCGCCATCTACGCACGATCACTCTTCCGCGCCATTGCTTACGCGATCAGCACCCGACATGTGACGTACGTGCAGGATGCGGACGGTGTCCGTGCGAATCGTGAAGATGATGCGATGGGACTTG
Organism: Phycisphaerae bacterium; assembly: GCA_030428945.1. Classification (GTDB taxonomy): domain Bacteria; phylum Planctomycetota; class Phycisphaerae; order UBA1845; family Fen-1342; genus JAUIEC01. The sequence goes on from JAUIEC010000003.1 coordinate 487,266, forward strand.
AAGATCAGTTGGCGTAGCTCCTGTTGCGGGAACCGATCGTTCTCTCGTGCGAGCGGGCATCGTTCTGGCATGGAGGTGAGTGATGCCACGGCGTTGGACAGCGCAATGTACCATTCGGCTGCCGTCTCTGGTTTTCCCTGCGATGCAATGTACTCGGCCGCGTCAAGAGCATCCTGGCGAGCCTTTGGATGAAAGACAACCCGATACGTCAACGCTTGCGCCGGAGCAGGTTCCGGACTTCTTCAAGCACCGCTTCGCTCGGGATGTCGGCATTCGTGGGACGGTTCGGATTCAGGCGGTCCCTGAGTGTGTGGTCGGTATCCCATTCATCGATCAGCATTAAGAGACGCTGGTACGCCGCAGCGTCCTGAACGACCACCTTGGCTCGACCGTTGACGGTCAAAACCTCGGGCTTGCCCGTCCGCTGCAGCCGGCTCACGTGCGTCTTGTGCTCTCTCAAGAAGCGCGACAGAGGATGTATGTCCAGGAGGTCGATCATTGGGTTCCGTGGTTTGAAAATTGTCTGACAATTCCATGCTATCACATCAGACCGTGGGCGCGCAAGCTCCGGCGCGGTGGCGCGCGTCGTTCGGGCAGCCGAACGCAGCGAGTTGTTGCAGCCGCAGAGTGAGCGTGGGAGAACATAGCCAAGCTGGCTGAGTCCAGCGTTCAAGGCGGTCCTCGCCACACGCTCTTTCTCCGTGAACAACTGCGTAGACACGTCCGTTCCTTGCTGTCGGGCCGAGTTTCGGCGTGACGGCAGGGTGCGAGTGAAGACTTCTTGAGGAGGTTCTGATGAACGTCTACGAGTATGAGAGAATGATGGCGGGGCTCAATCACGCCCAGCGAACGGCGGTCGAGAGCAATAGCGGTCCGCTTCTGGTACTCGCTGGTGCAGGGACCGGAAAGACGCGGGTGATCATGATGCGGATTGCGCACTTGATCGAACAAGGCGTGCCGCCTGGAGCCATCCTCGCCCTGACGTTCACACGACGTGCCGCTCAGGAGATGCTGGGACGGATGGGGACCATGCTGGGTGATTGTTCGCACGGAGTGACGATCTGTACGTTTCACTCGTTTGGACTACGACTGATCAAGGAGTGGTCGCAGAGATCTGGCTTCACACGGCCTCCAAGGCTGCTTCGTGAGGGCGAGCAACAACTGATCGTGCACGGGATTCTTCGGCGACTCGACAGTCCCTTGAGCCTTGATCGGTGTTGCACAAAGATTGCGTGGTTCAAGAACGCGGGCGTCGGTCCCGACGAGATGCGCCGGATCGCGGTGACGCGGTTCGACCGTCTGCTAGCCGAAGTATACGCGAGGTATCAGGCCACACTTGCTGGCAGCCACGCAATGGACATGGACGACATGGTCCTACGGCCGGTTGAGATCCTCCGGTCGAACGAGACGCTGCGGTACGACTGCCAAGATCGGTGGCGGTTCATCCTGGTCGACGAATACCAAGACACGAACGGCGGCCAGCACCATCTCGTTCGATGTCTTGAGGGTCGGGAGCAGAACGTTTGCGTGGTGGGAGATGACGATCAGTCCATCTATGGGTTCCGGGGAGCAGATGTGAAGCGGGTGCTCGGGTTCCCACGGGAGTTCGCAGGAGCGCAGGTGGTCACGCTTGAGACCAACTACCGCTCTTATAGTCCCATCATTCGTCTGGGAAACGAGGTCATTGCGAAGGCGAAACGCCGGTTTGGCAAACGGCTGATGGCCGCTCGCGGAATCGGCCCGGATGTCGTGTGCCGAGAGTTCGAGGAGGCCACCCAGGAATTGAGATATCTGGCGCAGTGTGTTCACCGGCTACCGTGCCCAAGGAACCACATTGCAATCCTGGTGCGAGTGAACGAGTACAGAGCCCTTGTTCGGCATGCACTCCGGCAATCGTGTGTTTCGTGCTCTGGGCGGGACGGCGTGGCGGTGCTGACGCTTCACCAATCGAAGGGCCTGGAGTTTCCGGTGGTGTTTCTTCCGTGCATGGAAGAGGGATTGCTTCCCCATTTCAATTCGCTGGGTGACGCGAAGGCCATCGAGGAAGAACGTCGGCTATTGTACGTTGGGATTACCCGGGCCCAGGACCGATTGTGGGTCACATTCAGCAGGGAGCGAGATGGCTACGCTCGCAAGCCGAGCCGGTTTCTTGAAGCCGTTCATCGCTGACGTTTCCGCGTTGAGGAGGGATAGGCCCCGCGGCAAGGTTCGTGCGTCTTCACACGCGTCTTGCCCGGCTTCTGGTTGGCTGGGGACCGGATTCTGTTTCCTGTTTGCGCATTCCACGTTATCAAAGACATCCACAGACTGCAGATACGGTGTGGCGCACGGTGGTGTCCGACAAGCGGATCCGGAACAGCAAAGGGGGATGACCCTCAGATGCCAGATCGGAAAGTGATTCAGGTTCGAGGCCGTAGGTACCGCGTGCTTGAGAAGTTGAGCGGCAGGTCGAGCGAATGCTATCGGGCGGTCGACGAAAGGGCCGGCCGAAGAGGGGAGCACCGCGCGATTCACATCTATCGCCGAAACCAGCGCGCGGTCGAATATGTGAAGGTGCTCAGGCGAGCGGGCTCGAACAACTCCAACCTGCCGGGCATCCTCGAAAGCTCGTGGGACGCAGAGGAGATTGTGCTGGTCCTGCCGTGGATCAAGGGCCCCACACTTGAGCAGCAACTGGCTCGGGCCAGGCGTGACCCGCGCGGTCTCAGCAGCTCCCAGGCGATTAGGCTCTTTCGTGGGCTTGCCCACGGACTGTGTCATTTCAACACACACCGCAATCTGATACATGGCGATCTGCACCCGGGCAACGTCGTGGTGATCCAACCATCGCGGTTGGTCATGATCGACTACGGAAGCAGTTGGTTTGCCGAGCGTACGACACGACGCGAGGCGCGAGATGGCGGGACCGAGCGGTACGCTGCGCCTGAGCTCTTGCAGGCGGAGACGCAGGTTGATTTCAGGGCGGATCAGTTTTCTGCGACGGTGATGTGGTACGAGATGCTGACAACGAGAATCCCATACGAAGGCATCGGCGGCCGTGCAGGGCTACAAGAATACCGAGAGTGGCGCGAGAGCTATGTCGCTCCGAGTCGCTTGCAGCAGGGCCGCGAACGTATTCCAGCCAGCGTCTGGAAGCAGGTTGATCAGGCGGTGCGAACTGGCCTGCAGCTTGATCCAGATCGCCGTTACCCAAGCCGGAGCAAGTGGCTCAAGGCGCTGGAAGACATCAAGTTTGAGGTGGAACGAACCCAACGGCTTTCGCCGGCTGTGACGATGGTGCTTCGGGCCGGAAGCTGGATTGGTTCGAAGCTGGGGCGTCAGTAATCTGAGTCATCATCGTCGTCATACCAGTCGTCGTCCTCTGGGTCGCCGAACAGTTCTTTCTCGAAGGCTCGGTCGTGAGGGGGGCACCAAAGGAAACGGTCTCCACACAGACTGTGGTACGTGCGCTTGTCGCCGCCGCAGCTGCCGTACAGCTGCACTTCTGCGCCTCGCAATTGGTGCAGGGAGGAACTGTCGCGGAATACCCGTGGGTAACCGTGGGGACATTTGCCGCATCGGCCTGTCGTTCTCGGCGGGGCCGGCTCTCGTCCCAGTTGGAGGTGCGCCTTGATGGTGGACCGCGCCCGGAAGAGTCCGTCCTTAAGAGCCTGATCGGTCTTCCGGCCAATGGGGACCGCGAACCCCTCGAACGTGTGGCCGAACAGGATGATCCCGTACGGGCACTCGCCGGCCTCGCTTGTCTGCAACAGTTGGCAATAGGCAGCAATCCTGGCGAAGTGCTGAGGGTACAAACGCCTGCCGTTGGGGCCGTCGCACTTGCCCTTGCGAAAGACCGGGATCCGCAGCGATCCGTGTCGGATTACGCGCCAGGGCCTGCCGGACAGCCGCAGCTCGGAGTCCTGGAGCAGGTCCTTGTCATGATAGGAAATCGAATCGAAACCGGCTTTGAGCAAAGACCACCAATTGACCTCGACGGGGCGGTCACGGACGTCCGGAATGACGGGCTCAGCGGATTCCGCTGCGAGCCGACATCGATTGAGTTCCGCGACGCGATCGATGGCGCGCAGCGTTGGGTCGAACACCCAAGGCAGGAGTCTGGCGAACACAAACACCAGCAGCGGCGGGGTTGCAATCATGCACCCGAAGAACATCAACATTGGGGCAAAGAGACTCAATCTCGTGGCCGCATCAACTGCTTGGCCGAACATAAGCCAGAGTTCTTCTCGACTCAAAAAACTCCATCCAAGGGCAGTCGCCAAAAGTGCCGGTCGCCAGGCGGCTTTCCACCAACTCTGGAACTCGGCGTTCAACGCGCGGTTGATCGCATCCATGTTGTAACGGGGGACGTAATCCAGAGGCGTTGGACGAGCGGGTTGTTCTTCGCCGCTGTCATCGGTTTGTTGTTCGTAGAGGATGAGCCCGGCTCTCGGGCAGAACATGAACTCCGTCATTACGTGAACGCCAACCCAGGGGATGCCATCGTCAGGCAGCGTTTGCTGACGCTCTGGAGGGCGTCCTCCGACTAAGCGAAGTTGGGGTTGTTGTCCCGTATCCATGGTGGAATATGGTAGCCGCCTAGCCGCGGAAGAAGGCAGGGGTTCAGTCACAAAACCGAGGAGTGAATCGCCCCGCGATTGACACCCTATGCGGTCAAGGCCTCCACCAGCGCCTGGCCGGTGGGGGGACGCTTCTTCGCAAGTCCGAGGCACTTCGACGCGAGGGTTTTTGTGCCCTTGTTGAGCTTTGAAGCACCGATCATCGTTCTGGCGTCGTCCGGTCCTTGCGGGCGTTTACCTCCAACCGCGTGAGCTAGCATCATTGCCCAACTGTACACATCGCAGCTCGGATCGGGGTCGCCGGTTTCGACCTCTGGGGCTCGATAGACATCCTGACCCAGTTCGTCCAGGTCCGTGACCGTGGGTCGCCCTTGGGTAAGTCGGGCGAGTTCAAAGTCGGTCAGGACAGCGCGTGGGCCGATCAACACAGATGCGGGTCGCAAACCGCGCAGGATCACTTCATTCGCGTGCAACGCCTCCAATGCGTGAGCGATATCAAGGAAGAAACTGGCGATCGAGTCGATTGGCTGCGGCGAGCGAATCCACTCGTCCAAAGCTCGGTGGTCATCCAGGAACTCATCGGCGACCCACCAGAATCCCTGTCTGCGGTCGTCAGCGAACGCACCCAAGTTCCTTGTGATATTTGGATGCCCGTTCAACCGATCGCAAACCTCCTTGTGTCGCTGAATGTACTTCTCGAGGTGGCTCCGTTCCTGATCTGCGAGTCGGCTGCTTAAGTCGTATTGCTTCATGCGCGCCACCGGGAATTCGGCGTGTTCTCGAGTCCCCCTGAAGACACGCCATTGAACACCATTAGCCGCTTCCATCATCTTTGTTGGGTCTAGGAGCGTCCAGCCGCCGATGCGAGTCGGCCACGGCGGATTGCCCGACGGTTGCTCTTCTTCCAGCATGGCAATGGGCACTTCGAGCGCGTTCGCAACGAGGCGGGCGGTCTTTAGCGAGGCGCGTTCTCCACCCAACCATCCAGTGATTGCACGATGACTCACTCTCGCCGCCTCCGCCAACTCTTCGGGCGTCATGTGTGCGTTCTTTAGACACCGCCGGAGTCCGTCCATTCGCACACTGCTTTGGTGACGCTCGACCCCAGACTTGCCATTGTTTTGCCGTTGACTCACGTCGATCTCCCATGCTGCCACCCCGAGGATGGGGACATCAAGTGGACAGGTCAAGGGAGACCAATCGTGAGCAAGAAAAGAGGTAAGAAACTGGCCAGAAATGCCTCGCCGTCCAAGCCGCCCGGGGGACCCGCACATTCGCTCGCCCCATGTTCCAGGGCGGTTGAACCGCTGGTCCGCCGAATCGTGCGCATGCGTCTCAGGGGAAACCGAGCGAAGAGCGATTTCGCGGACGATGTTGTTCAGGAAACGCTTATTCGTTTGTGGCGCTGGCCCCCGAGAGTTGAGACCCCGCAAGAGCTTGAACGCTGGGTTCACAGGGTGGCCAGAAGCGCTATCAGCGATGTCAGCAAGTCGGCAAGATCCAATGCGGGTTGGATAGATGACTACGAGCCAAGCGAGGACCGGCGTCGCCAGCGATTGGACCCCCGAATCAACGCCATGAAGGAGAGTCTTGAAGAGCTTCCTATGCGCAGCCAGCGGATCCTCGAACTACACCACATGCACAGTCGCAGCTGTGCCGAGGTTGCAGCCGAACTTCGTATCACCGTCTCCGCGGTCTGGGCGGATGGAAGTCGGTCTCGAGGCAAACTCCGTGTCATGATTGAGGAACGCATGCGATGATCCGTTCTCGAACCGTACGCACTTTGTGGGCATTTGGGGGCTGTATTGCGCTGCTTACGATCTGGCCGCGGTCGACCCAGCGCCCGTTCGTCGTGCTGAACAGATCGCAGAGTTTATCGTGCGGGCTGTACATCCGAACAAGCGACCCGCCGGTAAGAGGAAGCTTGATCGAGTTTCGCAATCCAACGCCAAACCGGCCGTGGATCGACGCTCACATGTTTGTGCATGCGAACGGCGCGTACTTTCTCAAGCCGATCGAGGCCGGGCCGGGGGACCATGTCGACTCGCTCGGTTCGTGGCTCTTCGTTGATGGTGAGAAGCGGGCACCGATGACGGCCCTGGATACCACGGGGCGATGTCTCCCCGTTTGGCGCGCCCGTCGCCACCTCGCCGCCGACGAGTTTTTTGTGCTCTCGACGCGCGTCCCGAACAGCCTGGACAGCCGCCACTTCGGTCCGATCAAGCGGGCTGAGATCGAGTGCGTGCGCCGCCCGCTTTGGGTCTGGGAATGAACACCAACGAAGACCGTGAGGCGATGCTCGGGAGCGTCGTCGGCGACGCGGCCTGTGGATTTGTGGATGAGTCCCGCCAGGCGGGACCGGCTCTGCGGACGTGTGCACAACCCGTGGACAAGCATTCGCTTGCCCACAGGTTGAACACACTGCTCCACCTCTCATCAACAAGCCCCACAGGCTCTGTTGCTGTTGGGGTTGTGTGGAAGAGGAACAGGGAAGCGGCGGCACCTATGCGGCCGACGGCATCGTGCTGCGGACCGCATCGCCGTTCGCCCTGCAATGAATGACCGGTCAACAAGAAACAAACGGCGAACCAGCACCAACGCACTCAGGAATCGGAAGGCAAGATAAAAGCACAGCCTCTGTGCTGGTCCAACTGTGGCGCAGGCAGTGGTTTGTAGAGCCTCTCTGAAGCCGGTCAGCCTCTCTTTCGCGCATAACCCGACGTAGAAGACGAACTTGGAGAGCATCTCGTGTCTACAACGCCTGATCCAGATCGTGAACCACGGCGGATCGCCCGGCTCGGCCGTGACGGCGGTGGGCAGCGTTTGCCACGAGGAATGCCGCGCGCCGTGCGGAGGACGGGCGCTGGAACGGCTACGTTTGGTCACCGCGCCCATGGGCAGCGCGTCGTCGTGAAGGTGCACGTTGCACGCCACAGATCGGCTACGGCCGGACGCGATTCGCTGAGGCGGCATGCGAGTTACCTCGCGCGGGACGGGACCGCCCTGGGTGAGGGCAGGCCCGCTTCGTACGACGCCAAGCGTGAGGGAATCGATCCTCTACTGGAGACTCAAGAATGGTCGACGGATCGGCACCATTTCCGGGTGATCCTGTCGCCCGAAAACGGCGGGGAGATTGACGATTTGCGGGCCTATTCGCGCCAGGTCATGAAGCGCATGGAGCGCGACCTCGAGACCCGGCTGACGTGGGTTGCCGTCAATCACTTCAACACCGACAACCCGCATGTGCATGTCCTCATTCGGGGCCGGAATGACCGCGACAGAGACCTCGTCATTGCGCGCGATTACATTTCGCACGGAATCCGGTCTCGGGCGTCTGAGGTTGCCACCGAGATGTTGGGTGAGCGCACCGTCAGTCAGGCTCGCACCGCGCTGGACCGACAGGTGCAGGCGGAGCGTTGGACCAACCTGGATCGCATCATTCAGCGGCTGGCTCAGCAACGAGGCAGCGCGACGCATTTCAGCATGGAGAACGCCCGGCCGAGTCAACACGGACCACTTCAGAAAGCCCATCTCGCCGGGCGGATGGAGCTGCTTACGTCTCTCGGTCTGGCTCAGGAAACGACGTCCGGGGACCCGAGATTCTTGAAGAGTCCACGTAGCTGGATCATCGCAACAGATGTCGAACAGCGTCTGCGACAGCTCGGCGATCGCAACGACATCATCAAACAAATGCACGCTCAGCTTGGTCGGTCTGAAGCGCTTGTAATTGCTCGCCGCATGGAGTCGCTGCAAGCGCCCTCACTCGAGGCCACTGAACCGAAGTCTCTCCGCGGCGTCGTGGTGGCGAAGGGGGCAGTGGATGAACTCACGGATGCCCGATTCCTCGTTGTGCGCGATCATGCAGGTGATCGTTACACGCGGGTCTGGGCGAGTACTGCCTACGATGCGATTCAGGTGGGTGGTGTCGTCGAGCTCGGGCGTCGAGATCGACAGCGCTGGCGGGCGATCGAGGAGATTCAGCGGGTAGCAGCTGCAGACATCAGTGGGCATTACGTCGTCAGCCATCATCGCGAGCTGTTGCGCACTTCTGGCAAGCTAACCGTTGAGGGCGTTGAGCGTCGGCTGCGCGGGTTCCACAATCGCCTAAAGTCTCTTGCCAGGCAGCGGAACTCGGGGGTCGTGCAGGACGGTATCGGTTTCAGGATCGAGCACGAGAAACTGCAAGAGCATGCTTGCAGGATCGGACGTTGGCCGGATCTGCACGTGGTCGCGGCCCATTCAATCGAGAACCAGACGAACGCGCGTGCCTACACGTGGCTCGACCGCCAACTCGTGCGAGCCAGTATCAAGCATCTCCCGGCAACAGACCTGACGAACAACGGTCGGGTGCGAGAGGCACTTGATCGCCGGGCAGTCTGGCTGGTTGAACAAGGACTGGCGCGTCGGATGCCAGAGGGCGAGTGGCCTCCGGTTCGGTTGCAACCCGGTGCGGCGGGACATCTGCGGGCGACGGAACTGTCTCGTGTCTTGGCGGAGTGTAAGGAATCAAGGAGCCGGTCCGTCCATTTACTGAGGACCGGCCAGTCGATCACGGGCGTGTACCGTCGGCATGCGTACCTGCACGCAGGCGGGTTCGCTGTGATCGATGGACCGACCGCAACGGTCGTTGTTCCCGTGACAAGGGAACCCTGGCCAGACACAGGAGCGGTCGTCACCGCACACCGAGTCCGCGATCGATACGTGCGATTCGAACTTTCCGGCCGATCCATCGGCAAGGGAGGACTAACAAAGTGAAACGGACGAGCGCGCTGGCGATCGGTTTTGCGTCCCTGTTGGGCGGCTTTTTTGCAGCGACCCAGGTGACCGCAGCCTGCTTCGGGCACACGCACAGTCTCGGTTGGCGGGTGTCCGTCGGCGGCGTCCAGATTTACCCACCGTGGGCCTACCTGAACTGGGTTGCCCGCTGGGGCGCGACGTACCCCGATGCCTTTCGCGTCGGTACCGCCCTGGCCGCCGGCGGGCTGTTGGTCGGTATCCTGCCGGTCGCGCTCGTGAGGTCGACTCCGGTAGCTGCTCCGGTTGGCGAACGCGAATGGGCCACGCTAGCGGACATGAAACGGGCGGGACTCCTGACCGGCCGCGGCGTTGTCGTTGGACGATTCCGGGGCAGATTGCTGACGTTCGATGGGCCGGAGCACCAGCTGGTGGCAGGCGCGACCCGCTCCGGCAAGGGGGTTGGCCATGTGGTACCGACGCTGCTCAGTTGGCCCGCCAGCGCCTTGGTGTTCGACCCCAAGATCGAGCTGTGGAAGATCACGTCTGGCTTTCGATCGACGTTCTCGCATTGTCTCCACTTCAAGCCGACCTCGCTCGAGAGTGTGCGCTACAACCCGCTCTTGGAGGTCCGCAGGGGCTGTCAGGAAATCCCGGATTGCCAGAACATCTCCGAGATGCTCGTGAATCCTGATGGCTCGAAGCAGCAGTTGGATGTGTGGGATCAGCATGCAGCCCAACTATTGACAGCGTTGCAGCTGCACGTGCTCTACACCGAGCCGGACGATCGCAAGCACCTCGGGGTCGTCCGAGAGCTACTTCTTGACGCAGAGGCGACACTACGAAACATGGCCCAGACGCCGCACCGGCTCAACGCAGAATCAGGCCTCCCGGAGCCTCATCCAGAGGTCGCTCGGGTTGCGCTCGAGCTGATCAAGCAAGCGCCGAAGTTTGCGGCCGGCGTTCGGGCGACAGCCCAAGGCTACCTCTCTCTTTTTGCCGACGAGATCGTCTGCCGAAACGTGTCGGTTTCGGATTTCGCGGCCTCAGATCTCGTCTGCGCCGAGCGCCCGATGACGCTCTATCTCTGCCCAGTGCCAGCGGACGCCGCCCGACTTCGGCCGCTGATGCGGCTCGTCACCAATCAGATTCTGCGAGCGATGCTGGGGGATATCAGCACCGATAATCGCGGACGACCGAAACGACACCGGTTGCTCGCACTGATCGATGAGCTCCCCGCTCTCGGCCGCCTCGAATTCTTGACAACGAGCCTACGCCAGATGAGTGGATTTGGAGTCAAGGCACAGCTCGTCGTCCAGTCGTTGAGCGACCTAGCTGAGGTCTACGGGCCGTACAACACCATCTTGGATAACTGCCACGTGATCGCCGCGTTCGCATGCGCAGATCCGCTGACACAACAGCGCCTCAGCCAAATGACCGGTACGACCACAGAGTACCGCGAGGGCTTCAGCCGCCGACGTAGTCTGATGTCACATGGCTCTCACTCGGTGAGCCACACGGAACAGGTCCGGCCCTTGCTGCAGCCTGGTGATGTTCGGCGGCTCAGTAATGACGAGCAGCTGCTCTTTGTGACAGGCCATCCACCGATGCGTACTCGGAAGGTTCGCTACTACGCCGACCCGGAGTTTCAAGGCCGACTGCTGCCGCCTGCATGTCAGGCTGCTGGACCCGATGTTCCGGGTTCACTCGACGCTCGGAACGGCGCTTCCCAGGACTGGCTCGGTGAGCGCGCCAAGGGTCCCTTGATCCCGACGAATGAGATTCTCGACGCACCTCAAGATGAAGAAAACTGGCATCCGCCGGTGCCCAACCCGTCTGCCGGCGAGGGAAGAGGAGACGAATACGCCCTATGAAGGAACTGAAGATACAACAGACGATTCGCTTGGCTCCTGAAGTTCTCGCGGCCGCCAAGGCCGTCGCGAGGAGGACCAACACGCCACTTGCAGTAGTGCTGGCGGATGCCGTCAGGCGAACGCTTGCTGCGGAAGACTCAGTTGCCGACCAGCTCCAGAGTGCCCACCTCGCCGTACTGAACCGCGTAGCGTCTGCAGAACGGAAGGTCGTAGCAGAGATCGCGTTCCTGGAGGAAGCGCTGGGCCTCTTCGTTCGGACATTCTTGAATCACACACCGGCTGTGCCGGAGTCAGAGCGAGCGGCGGCGTCACTTAGCGGCCAGGTGCGTTTTCTCAAGTTTCTGGAACTGCTCCACAGGAATCTCAAGCAGGGCATCACCATTCTCGAAGATCGTGGTACGGGAGAAAGTGACGTGCGGCATGGTTGACGTGTCAAAATCGGGTGTCGGGGAACAGCGAGCGCGCACCCAAGCTCGCCGAAATGCAACGCTGATTCATGCACTCGGATCGGACATCGGTGGCGCGTTGGAAGACGCCGATGTTCTGGAGGTCATGCTCAACCCGGACGGCTCACTTTGGATCGACCACCGCGGGGAGGGTCGGCTCCGCATCGGCACCGTCGATTCCGCTAGTGCCGAGACCGTCATTCGAATCGTTGCCACCGAGATGGG
>JAUIEC010000018.1 GCA_030428945.1 Phycisphaerae bacterium
GGGACAGCGTTCGACCGCGACACCGAAGAAGGACCGCGACATCGAAGAAGGACCGCGACATCGAAGAAGGACGCGACAAAGGACGACCGCGACACCGAGAGGGACCGCGACACCGAAGAGGGACCGCGACGCGGAAGAACACCTGCGTAATGTCCGGCCACGCGGTGCGGCATCGACGCCTGTGTCTCCCGCGTCGAATGGAATCGCGGACCGCCGCGTCGATGACGCACCCTACGACCCGCGACGGTAGAGACCGGGACGAGGCGCTGATCATCCGGGTACGAACATTGCTCAATAGCAGTGGCAGCAGATCCCGTCGCTCAAGTTCCCATGCTCCCTGGCTCCCTGGCTCCCTCGCTCCCTGGCTCCCTCGCTCCCTCGTTCCCTGGCTCCCTCGCTCTCTTGCTCCCCTCCCTGCCCCGGTTTTTGGGTGGGCGCTGGCAAGACAGGCGTGCGTACGGGAAGTAAGCTCTTGAATCGTGAATCGGACGTTGGTGCTGCTTCTGAGTGGGTGTTTTCTGCTGGCCGCGATGGCGGTCGGGCAGGATTCCGCGCCCGCGCCGGGTGGGCCGGCGGCGCCCGAACTCCAGCAGCGGATCCAGTCCCTCGAGGCGCTGCCGAACCTCGAACCGCTGCAGCAGCAGGCCCTGAACGCGTTCCGGACGGCGCTCGAACTGCACGTCGCCGCCGACGGCTTCCGGGCGACCGCCGCGGACTACACCGGGCAACTCGAAGGCGCGACGGCCGAGCAGAAGCAACTGCGGGCCACCCTGGCCGAACCTCCGCCCGAGCCGACCATCGCCGCGGACGCGAAGCTGGAGCAACTCGAACAGGAGCGGATCAAGGCGGCCGCGCAACTGACCCGGGCCCAGCGCGACCTGCAGGTGGCCAGCGGCGAACTCGAGCGGCGGGCGACGTTCCTGGTCAACGGGCCGCAGGAACTGGCCGAGGTCCAGCGGCAGCGGGACGCGCTGCCGGCCGAGACGCCGGTGGCGGTCGACGAATCGGAGAATGCGGCGTTGCTGGCCCAGGCCCAGAGTCGTCAGCGGGCGGCCCGGCGCGAAGCCCTGACCCAGCAGATCGCGGCCCTGGAAGCCCAGTTGCAGTTCTTCGGCACGTCCGGTGAGCTGCTGTCCCTGCGGCGCGACGTGGCCGCCCGCGAGGTCCGCGCGGCCGAGGCCCTGGTCGCCCGCTATCGCGACGCGGTGCTGTCGCGCGAGGAGGCCGAGGCGGCCCGGGCCCGCGAAGAGGCCGAGCGGGCTCGCCGCGAGGCGCTCAACCAGAACCCGATCCTGCGGGCGGTTGCGGAAGAAAACCAGCGACTGGCCACGGAGCGGGGCCAACTGGTCGACAAGCTGCGCGAGACCGGCGAATCGCTGGTCGCGGTCGAGACGCTGCTCAAGGAAATCTCCGACGAACGCGAGACGGTGCAGAAGCAGGTCGAGGCGGCCCAGTTCTCGAACGCGGTCGGCGCGCTGCTGCGGACGAAGCGCTCCAAGCTGCCGAACGTGACCCGCTTTCGCCGCAGCCAGGCGGCCCGTCAGCCGGAGATCGCCAACAGCCAGTTCCGGGCGATCGCGCTGAACGACCAGATCGAGTCGTTCGATCCCAGCGAGGTCCTCGACCACTTCGAAGACGGCCCGCAGCGCGAACGCGCCTCGGAACTGCTGACCACGCAGCGGCAGTCGCTGCGCGAACTGTACGAGCTCTATACGCGCTACCTGACGCAACTGGGCACGCGCGAGACCACGGAGAGCGAACTGATCCGCGTGGTCCGCGACTACCAGCGCTTCATCGACGAACAGATCCTCTGGACGCAGAGCAGCCGCCCGATCCGCTGGAGCGACCTGCCGGCCGGGGTCGAGGCGCTCGCCTGGTTCGGCGACCGGCGGCAGTGGCGACTGCTGGTGACGCAGCCCGAGCCCGGGCACGCGGCCGTGCTGATCGGGCTGCTGGCGGTGGCGGTGGCGCTGCTGCTGCTGCGACCGGGCCTGCGGCGGCGCCTGACCGAGGTCGGCGAGCAGGCCGCCCGCCCGATGCACGTCAACATCATCGAGACGATCGTGGCCGCGCTGTGGACGACGCTGCTGGCGGCGCCGGTGGCGCTGCTGCTGCTGAGCCTGAGCTGGTACGCGGGGCTGGCGGCGGCCGAGAGCGACCTGGCCGCGGGGATCGCGGCGGGCTGCCGTGCGGCGGCGCTGGTTCTGTTCGTGCTGCAGTGGTGCTATGTGGCGTTGCGCCCGAAGGGGCTTTCGCGGGCGCACTTCGGCGCGCACGAGCAGACCGCCCGGCGGCTGCGGTGGCTGGTGGGCTGGCTGATCTGGCCGGCGGTGCTGCTGGTGCTGCTGCTGATGGCGCTCGAAGCGCAGCCGGACGATGCCTACAAGGACAGCCTGGGGCGGATCGCGTTCGGCCTCGCGGTGGGTGCCTGGCTGGTGTCTGGTCACTACCTGCTGGGCCGGCGGGGCGCGCTGACCGAGTCGGCCTGGTTCCGCGGCAAGGCGTGGCTCGCGCGGCCGCGGTGGTTGTGGTACCTGCTGGCACTGGGGCTGCCGGTCGGCCTGCTGTCGGCGAGCCTGATGGGCTACCAGTACACGGCGATCCAGCTTGGAGCGCGGCTGGCGCTGACCGGAGGCGTGCTGCTGCTGACGGCGCTGGTTTCGGCGTTCGCGCGGCGCTGGCTGCTGCTGACGCGGCGGAAGCTGGCGATCGAACAGGCCCGGCAGCGACGGGCGGCCCGGCTGGAGGCCGGCGAGCAGGCCGACACGCAGCCGGAACTGCACCTCGAGGTCGACCTGCCGGCGATGAGTCACCAGACGCACCAGTTGCTGACCACCGCGATCCTGCTGGGGCTGGCGCTGCTGGCCTGGACGGTCTGGGCGCCGGTCCTGCCGGCGCTGAGCATCTTCGACCGGATCGAGGTGTTCAACGAGGTGTCGCTCGGCGACCTGGCCCTGGCGGTGCTGGCGACGATCCTGACCTGGCTGGCCGTCAAGAACCTGCCCGGCCTGCTCGAGATCACGATCCTGCAGCATGTGCCGATGGACCAGAGCGCCCGGCACGCGGCCACCTCGCTGGCCCGCTACGCGATCCTGGTGATCGGTGTGTCGATCGTGTTCGGCGTGCTGGGGGTCGGCTGGGACAACGTGCAGTGGCTCGTCGCGGCCATCTCGGTCGGCCTGGGCTTCGGCCTGCAGGAGATCTTCGCCAACTTCGTCTCGGGCCTGATCCTGATGTTCGAGCGACCGATCCGCCTGGGCGACATCGTGACGGTCAACGGGATCTCGGGGACGGTCACGCGGATCAACACGCGGGCGACGACGATTGTCGACTGGGACCGCAAGGAACTGATCATTCCGAACCGCGAGTTCGTCACCGGGCAGATCGTCAACTGGTCGTTGAGCGACTCGGTGATCCGCACGATCGTGCCGGTCGGCGTGGCCTACGGATCGGACACCGAACTGGCCCGCAAGCTGCTGCTGCAGGTCGCGGCCGAAAACAAGCGAATCCTGCGGGACCCGGCCCCGCGGGCGCTGTTCGTGGTCTTCGGGGCGAGTTCGCTGGACCTGGAACTGCGCTGCTTCGTCAGCAGCATCGACGACTGGCTCGCGGCCCCGACCGAACTGAACTCCGCCATCGACGCGGCCTTCAGGGCCGCCAGGATCGAGATCGCCTTCCCGCAGCGCGACCTGCACCTGCGGTCGGTCAGCCCCGAGATCATGTCGCGCATGCAGGCGCAGGATGACGCCACCGAGTGAGGTCCGAACATGTCACGCCGTCTGCTGCCGCTCTGCGTTCTGCTGGTCCTGTCGTCTCTTCCGGTCAGCGCTGCCGACGGCGACCCGCCGGACTGGAACGACCTGTCGGTGCTGCAGCGGAACCGCCTGCCCGCGCGGGCGACCGCGTATCCGTTTCGAACACGCGAAGCGGCCCGGCGGCATGTCGAACCGGGCGGCTATCTGCAGTCGCGCAACGTGCGCGTGCTGAACGGCGACTGGCAGTTCAAGTGGTTCGCCACGCCTGACCAGGTGCCGGGCGACTTCATTCACCCCGACTTCGACTCCGGTTCGTGGGGCACGATCCCGGTGCCGGCCAACGTGGAACTGCACGGCTACGGCTATCCCCACTACCTGAATCAACCGTATCACTGGAACGATCCGAACCCGCCGACCGTGCCGGCCGACGAGAACTGGGTCAGTTGCTATCGCGGGACCTTCCGCGTGCCTGATGACTGGCGGGACCAGCCGGTCTTCATTCGCTTCGATGGTGTCGCCAGCGCCTTTCGAGTGTCGCTGAATGGCGCGGCGGTCGGTTACAACGAGGGTGGCCGGGCGTCGGCCGAGTTCGACCTGACGCCGCACCTGCGGGCGGGCGGGAACCTGCTGGCGGTGGAGGTCTTCCGGCTGAGCAACGGGTCGTACCTGGAGTGCCAGGACTTCTGGCGGTTGAGCGGGATCTATCGCGACGTGCTGCTGTGGACCGCGCCGAATCACCACATCCGCGACCTGCGGATCACGACGCCGGACCTGGCGACGGTGCGGGTGGCCCTCGACGCCACGCAGTACCGCGGCCCGCCGGTGCCGGCCGAGCAGCGTCCGCGACTCGACCTGCTGCTGCTGGACGGTGGCGGGCGGGAAGTGGCCAGCGCGACGATCGAGCGAGTGCCGCTGGCGACGGGCGTCGATGCCCGCGTGCATGCGACGCTGCAGGTGGCGGACGGGCGGGCCTGGTCGGCCGAGGACCCGTACCTGTACACGCTGCTGTGCGAACTGCGTGCGGCCGACGGAACATTGCTGGAGGTGATCCCGCAGCGGGTCGGTCTGCGGACGGTGACGCTGACGGACGCGGTCCGGATCAACGGCCGGGCGGTGCTGTTTCGCGGGGTGAACCGGCACGAGCACGATCCGCAGGCCGGGCACGCGGTCAGCGTGCAGCAGATGCGGCGCGACATCGAGATCATCAAGCAGAACAACTTCAACGCGGTCCGCACGTGCCACTATCCGAATCATCCGATCTGGTACCAGCTATGCGACGAATACGGCCTGTACCTGGTCGACGAGGCCAACATCGAGTCGCACGGGATCGGGTATCACCCCGACCGCACGCTGGCCAACCGGGCCGAGTGGATTCCCGCGCATCTCGATCGCTTTCAGCGGATGGTGATCCGTGACCGGAATCACCCGTCGGTGGTGATCTGGTCGCTCGGGAACGAAATGGGCGACGGCGTCGCGACCACCGCCTGCTACGACTGGGGCAGGCGTTTCGATCCGACCCGGCCGATCCAGTCCGAGCGGGCCGGCATCGGCCGCAACACCGACATCTTCGCGCCCATGTACGGCGGCCCCGACTGGATCCTGCGGTACGCGACCGTGCATACCGATCCGCGGCCGCTGATCCTGTGCGAGTACGCGCACGCGATGGGCAACAGCACCGGCAACTTCGACCTGTACTGGCGGCACTTCAAGGCGCAGCCGCGCCTGCAGGGCGGGTTCATCTGGGACTTCGTCGACCAGGGCCTGTGGACGCCCGCGGATCCGCTGGCCGACGGGCGCTACCTGGCCTACGGCGGCGCGTTCGAGCCCGAAGGGCGGCCGCACGATGACAACTTCTGCATGAACGGCATCGTCAACGCCGAACGGACTCCGAAGCCGGCGATGGTCGCGATTCACCACGCACAGCAGCCGATCGAGGTGCTCGGCTTCGACCCGGCCGGGACGCTCACTGTGCGGAACTGGTACGACTTCACGAATCCGAAGGACCTGCTGCGGGGCACGTGGGAGATCGTCACGCCGCGCGGCGTCTCGCGGAAGGGCGTGCTGCCGGCGCCGGACCTGCCGGCCGGTGAGACCACGACGCTCGCGATCGAGGGCTTCGCGGACGCGGTCTGGCGCGGCAGGCCGGCGCACGGCAGCGACACCTGGATCCGGTTCGCGTGGCACCTGCGCGAAGCGCACCGCTACGCCGACGCCGGGCACCTGGTGGCCTGGGATCAGTTCCCGCTGACGCCGCGGCGGATCACGCCCGATCACGCGGCCGAGGGGGCCGTCACGGTCGAGCGCGATGACGATCTGCTGCGCGTGACCGCCGGTGCGACCCGTTTCGCGATCGGTCGCGCTGACGGTCTGCTGCGCAGCGTGGTGCATGGCGCAAACGAGCGGCTGGCCGGTCCGCTGCGGCCGAACTTCTGGCGGGCGCCGGTCGACAACGATCGCGGCAACCGGATGCCCGAGCGGCTGGCGATCTGGCGCGCGGCCGGTGCGAGCTGGGAACTGACCGACCTGCGGGTCGACGATGATGATCCGCGACGGTTGACGATTACGGCCCGTGGTCGGATTGCCGCGACGGGGCAGGGTGGCGAGCTGCGCTATCGCTTCACCGGTGACGGCGCGGTGCACGTTCGCTTCACGCTCGATGCGGCGGAAGGGGAGCGGCCGGAGATGCCGCGGTTCGGGCTGCGGACGGAACTGCCGGACGGGCTGGCGGCGCTGCGCTGGTTCGGGCCCGGGCCGCAGGAGAGCTACTGGGACCGTGACGAACTGCCGATCGGCCTGTGGGAGGGGCACGTGCCGGCCGAGTTCTTCCCCTATTCCGAGCCGCAGGAGACGGGCAATCACACCGCGACGCGCTGGCTGACGTTGTGCGGGTCGGATGCGCGGGGCGTCGGGATCTTCGCCGATCCGTCCGGCTGTTCGGTTCCCGAGCAGGCGATCGGTTTCAGCGCGCTGCCGTATCCACTGGAGCGGATCGAGTCGGCGAAGTACGAACACGAACTGCGGCCGGACGGGCGCGTCCACCTGTGCATCGACGCGGTGCAGACCGGGGTCGGCGGCGACAACTCCTGGGGTGCCCGCGCCCGAGCGGAGTACACGGTCACCCCCGATCGAGGGCACAGCCTGGCGTTCTACCTCGTGCCGATCGGTGACGGGCAGACCGCCGCGGACTGGTTCTCGTTGCTGAGCGGTGAAACGGAACGAGCGAGAGACTGAACGGGGCTGGGACCGGCACGGCGGATCCGGCGCGCGGAGAGACCCGGCTCAGGCACCAGGGCCCTTGCTCCCTCAGAGAAGCTTCTGAATCACGATCATGCCGCAGAAGCCCAGCATGAAGGCCCAGGCGATTCGGTTGGGACGCTCCTTCGCCAGGGCCTGCGGGATCAGTTCGACCACGACGAGGTAGACCATCGCACCGGCCGCGAAGCCCATCAGGACCGGCATCAGCGGCTGGAAGAACCACGCCAGCAGGACGGCGGGAACCGCGGCCAGGGGCTGGGGCAGGCTGGTGATCACGGCGGCCCAGAAGCAGCGGGCGATGCTGACGCCGCGGCTGCGCATCGGGATTGCCACGGCGAGTCCCTCGGGGATGTTGTGAATGCCGATCGCGATCGCCAGCGGTGTCCCGAGTTTCGTGCTGGTCTCGAGCACTTCGTCCGAGGTGTACCCGACGCCGACGGCGATCCCTTCCGGGATGCTGTGTGCACACATCGCGACGAAGATCAGCAGGCCGACGCGTCCGCCCCAGTCAACGAAGCGCTCGTCGCCGTTGGCATCGTGGCTGTCTTCCGGCAGGTAGCGTTCGACCACCGACAGGAAGGCCGCCCCGACCAGCAGGCCGCCGATCATCCGCAGCAGGTTGCCGTCGGTGCTGCCGGGGGCGGTCTCCATTTCGAGTCCCGGCACGATCAGGCTGAAGACCGAGGCGGCGATCATCAGTCCGCCGGCCACCGCGAATCCAAGCCCCGCGTGCCGGGCCGGATCGATCTGGCGCAGGCCCAGCGGCAACGCCCCCAGCCCGCAGGCCAGACTGGCAATCAGGCCCGCGACCGCCGCGGCCAGCAGCGCCTCCGTCGGGAACGCGTTGGCGATCAGAGGGCTCAAGAGCGGCTCGCATGGGCGGGCACGGTACGTGACATGCCCGGATTGTAGCCGTCCGCGCGGATGCAGGTAAGCGAGCCGGCGGCCAGTGAGCCGGCGCGTGCGCTTGAGGGAGTAAGGGAACGAGGGAACGAGGGAGCGAGGGAGCGAGGGAGCAAGGGAACGAGGGAGCGAGGGAGCGAGGAACCTGGTGTCGCCGCAGCAGATCGTAGGGTGCGTCATCGACGCGGCAGGCCGCGATACCATTTGACTCGGGAGACGCAGGCGTCGATGCCGCACCGCCTGGCCGGGCATTGCGCCATGGCTCTTCCGCGTCGCGGTCGTTCTTCTGTGTCGCAGCCCAATGCAGTCCCCCACCCTTCCGCTCGCTGCGCTCGCTCAAGAGTGGGGCACCCGGTGCTCGCTCCCTTGCTCCCTGGCTCCCTCGCTCCCTCGCTCCCTGGCTCCCCGCCGGCGGGCGTGTCGCCGGTGCGCCCGTCCGGTTAAGCTGCCAACGCCTTCGACTCCTGGGAGTACCCGATGTCCGCGGTTTATCTCTGTGATGATGTTCGTGCGGTCCGCGACATGCTCGAGGACCTGCTGACGCCCGAAGCGACCCGGCGGGCGATCGCCGTGCAACTGGCCGAGCGGGCCGAGCGCCTCCACGCCGGGCACGCCCGCGGGCAGCGCGGCGCGATCGTCCTGATCTCGAACTGGCACCCGGACTGGCTCGGCGCGGACGCGGCCCGGATTCGGGCGGGCGACTTCTCGCTGGCGGACGCGCAGCAGACGGTCGCCCGCGAGTACGGCTACCCCGGCTGGCAGGCGGTCACGGCGCTCGGCGAGGCCGCCCCGCAGGCCACCTTCGAAACGGCCGTCGATGCCCTGCTGGGCGGCGACTACGCCGGACTGACGCAGATGCTCCACCGCGACCCGGACCTGGTGCGGACCCGCTCGCGATTCGGACATCGGGCCGGCCTGCTGCACTACGCGGCCGCCAACGGTGTCGAAACGCATCGGCAATGTGTCCCGAGTTCCCTGCCGCGACTCGTCGCACTGTTGCGCGAGCATGGCGCCGATCCCGAATCGCCGGCCGAGATCTACGGCGGCAGTACGCCGCTGGCGCTGCTCGAGAGCAGTGCCCATCCGGCCGCGGCAGGGGTTTCGGCCCAGGCCCTGGCGGCGATGCGGGCGAGCGCGGAATGAGCCATCGCCTGGCGGAAGCCTGTCGCCCGGGTGATCGAAGGGGACGGCTCGGCCCGGCCGAACGGTTGTCTCCGGGCGGGGCTTGCGACTAAGCTGCCGGGTCATCGGGGGCTGGGGCACGGCCTGCAGCGGTGCCGATCGGAGAGAGCCGCATGGCAGTCACACTGAACACGCGCGAGGTCGCGCACGCGACGGTGGTCTCATTCCCGCCCGACACGAACCTGGACGCGCTGGCGGTCGATGATGTCCGCGGTGACCTGACCACGGTGGTCGAGCAGACCCGCGGCGCGGTCGTGATCGATTTCGAACACGTCCGCTTCGCCTCGTCGCCGGCGATCGGACTGCTGGTCACGCTGCGGCTGAAGGCGGCCCGGACGAATCACCGCCTGGTGCTGGCGGCACTCGGCGAGAACATCGCCGGGGTGCTGGACGTCATGCAGATGACCCAGTTGTTCGAACTGCACCCCGATGTCGCCACCGCCCTGGCCGCGGTCGGGGCCGAGTAGCCCGTGCCCAGCGAAAGCGTGAAGGTGTGAAACGGGGCACGCGCCGGGCCGCTGGGGGCCGTGTCGCTGAATCCCGCCGTCCACTCCGCATGTGGGAACAGGCAGCAGGCTGCACGACGCGCGGTCGGGTTCCCGGCTTCCTGCTTCCTTACTGACTTGCGTTCTTCCGTCGTCAGCCGATCAGGACCGTGAATTCGCCGGCCGCGATCGTGTCCGGTGGGCCGGTGCAGGTGGCTTTGTCGCCCATGCGGGCCGCGGGCAGGTTTCCGATCAGGACGGTCGTGGAGGTCGGCGGGATGACCGGTCCGCCGACGTGCGGCACGATGCCGGTCACCATCGGGCAGGTGTGCATGTCGCTGACCCGGGCGGCCGGCTTGTTGCCGATCAGCACGGTCGGCAGGCCGGCGACGATCGCGCCGCCGTGGGCGGTCATGTCGCCGAGTCGCGCGGCCGGCTTGCCGCTGCCGCCACCGCCTCCGCCGCCACCGCCGGGCGGGGGCGGGACGACGACGGGGGCCGGTTCGGGCGGCGGGCCGTTCTCGGCCTCGTAGGCAGCCTGGGCTTCCTCGTACTCGGCCACGCTGCTGGTGTGCTGCTCGATCTCCTCGGGTGTCGGGGGCGGTTCGGTCGGAAGTTCGCCCGGGGGCTGCGGGGCGGCTTCGTAGTATTCCTTCATTCCGGCCGGGTCGGCCGTGGGCGGCGGCGGTGGGGTTGGTGGTGTCGGTGCGTCGGCCATCAGGCTTCCTCGCTTCGCTGTCCCACTAGGAGATGCGTTCCCAGGCGTCGGTGTCGAGGTTCGGGAAGGTGACCTGGACTTCCGTCGGTTCCTTCAGGCCGATGCGGGCCTGGCCGTTCCTGTCGAGACGTCCGCGGCGGACGGTGCCGTCCGGGAAGGTGATTTCGTACTTCTCGTTGGGATAGGGCTGGCCTTCCTCGTCGACCATTTCGATCTCGACCCAACTGGTGACGGGTTCCTCTTCGGGCGGCACCTCGGTCGGGGCGAAGCCGGTTTCGGGTGGCTGCAGGGCGGCCATCTCGACGGCGGTGGCCGAGTAGGTCGTGTCCTGCCCGGGGGTGGCGGTGTTGGCGTCGACCGGGGCTTCGGGGGCGGCGAGGGTGACGGCCTGGCCGGACCCGGCGGCGCCGCCGCTGTTGATCTTGGTGAGGGTGCCGACGATGCTGACGCCGCTGGGATCGATCTTGATGAAGTTGCCGCCGACCTTGAGGGTCAGTCCCATCGAGCCTTCGATGACGACTTCCTGGGCGCTCTTCAGGTAGAGCTTGCCGGTCACGTCCATGCTCGCGTTGCCGCCGACCTTGTTGCCCTGGTCGCCCGTAACTTCGGAAGAGTACTTGCCGCCGATTTTCTCGTTGCGGTCGAGCGTGACCTCGCAGTGGTCGTTCTGCTTGATCAGGGCGAAGCGATGCTGGTCGACGGTCAGGTGCTGATCGTTCTGGACGTTCTGCACCATGTCGTTCAGGGCCCGGATGTGCAGGTCCTTCTGCGCGTAGATCAGGACCTGCTCTTCCCCGGCCTTGTCCTCGAAACAGATCTCGTTGGTCCCGCCGCCGCCCTGCGAGGTGTGCGTCTTGATCGTGCTCTTGGTCTTCTCGTCCGGCAGGGTGTAGGGCGGCATCTGGTCGTTGTTGAAGACCCGCCCGGTGATGATCGGCCGGTCGGGGTCGCCGTTCAGGTGATCGACGACCACCTCCTGCCCGACCCGCGGCAGGAACAGCATGCCGTACTGCCCGCCGGCCATCCCCTGGCTGACGCGGATCCAGCGTGAACTGTTCTCGTCGTGGGCGCCTTCCAGGTCCCAGTGGAACTTGACCTTCACGCGCCCGTACTGGTCGGTGTAGATCTCCTCGCCGCTCGGGCCCGTGACCATCGCGGTCTGGCTGCCGAGAATCTGCGGACGCGGGGTGACCCGCGGCGGGCGGAACGCGACGGTGGCCGGGATGACCCGCAGGTCGGATTCGTAGCGGGGCGTGCCGCCGCTGCCGTCGCCGTCTTCGGCCCCCTGGGGCTGGGTGCCGCGCTGCAGGACCTGGACGACCAGGAACTCCATGTTGAGAGCCTCGACCGGATGTTCCTGGAGCGTGAACTTGTAGCCCGGCAGCAGGCCGCGGACGTTGCCGGACATCTGCAGGACGCGCTTGCCGGCCTGCTGTTCCTGCAGGCGGACATCGGCGAGTCGCCCGCCCTCGCGGGCGTCGGTGTAGCGTCCGGGGTAGTCGCTGACCTCGAGGCTGGTGTTGCTGTCGCTGGTCTTGTTGACGCCGATGTCGGTGCCCGGCTTGATGAAGTCGAAGTCCTTCAGCCGGAAGGCGCCGCTCTGAATGTCGGCCGTCTCGCGCAGGGCGTAGATGCTGACGCGTTCGCCGAGCAGTCCGGTCGGTTCGCGGTAGAGGCACTCGGGGTCGAGCGGACTGGCGACGTGGGCGACGCCGCTGTCGGCCAGGACCATCTTGTGTCCCTCGGCCGTGTGCTCGAAGAAGTAGAAGATGCCTTCCTCTTCCATGACGCGCGAGATGAAGTCCAGGTCGGACTCGCGGTACTGGACGACGTACTCGCGGGCCGCGTACGAGCCCGAGATGGCGAAGCGGTACGACCCGGCCGGCATGCCGGCGTCGGTGAAGACCTTCTCGATGATCGCCTGCGGTGTCATGCCGGCGCAGTTGTGTTCCTGGAAGATCCGCGAGTGGAAGCGCTTGCCGAGCAGCCAGTGGACCGGGACGACTTCGGCGCTGTAGTAGGTGTCGCGGCGTCCCTGCCCGGTGCGTTCGAAACGGCAGACCATCCCGTGCACGAAGCGGCTGCCGCTCGGGCCGTCGATCTCGAGCAGGCAGTTCTTGCCGAGCACGCCCTCGATGTCGACATCGGCCGACTGGGCCGCGAGGTCGACCTGGAAGCTGAACAACTGGCTGAGGGCTTCGCGGCCCTCGAAACCGATCACCTTCCATTCGACGTCCGGCATCTCGGCCAGTTGGAAGGTGAAGTCTGCCTGCGATGCGGTACGCGGGGCGTCAGCGGACACGGTCACACCTCGGATCAGTCGCGCGGCGGGCGCAGCGCAGGACGCGGAATCGCCAGAACGAGCAGGTCCGATCGTAGCGACCCCGGCTGCGGGCGGCAACGAACATTCGAAGCGCCCGCGGCGTTCTTGTCCGCCGGTCGTCCGGGACGCTATCCTGTCCGACACGTGACTCCACTCTCTCTTCTCGGCGAACGGACACGCGGATGCAACTGGACGGCCTGCAACTCTCCTGGCGACGCGACCTGCAGATGCTGGAGCGCCGCCAGGCCGGCGAAGCGCTGCGGGCGGCCGCGGCCAGACCCGGCGGCATGGCCGCGCTGCGGACGGCGCTGCGCGACGTGCTCGGTGCCGTCATCGAGCAGCGCGATGACGCGGCCGTGCTCGAGCAGGCCTGCGAACTTGTCGAGCGCGGCGCCCTGCGGCTGTTCCGCCGGCGGCAGACGCCGGGGACCTGGACCGCCCGGGTCGAACTGCCCGCCACGCCGCCGGCCGAACCGGTCCTGGCGGCCGGGCCCGAGGTCACCTGGATCGAGATTCAACTGCTCGACGAGGAAGGCGACCCGGTGCCCGGACAGCGTTACGAGATCGAACTGCCCGACGGCGAGGTCCGCAAGGGCACGCTGAACTACCGCGGGCGGGCCCGGGTCGACAACATCGACGCGCCCGGCGCCTGCCAGATTCGTTTTCCCGACCTCGACGCCGACGCCTGGGAACCCTACTGATGCCGACGCACACGGTTCGTCCGGGAGAGTGCCTGTCGTTCGTGGCCGACCTGCACGGCTTCTTCTGGGAGACACTCTGGAACGACCCGAACAACAGCGGCCTGCGCGAACTGCGCGAGGACCCCAACACGCTCGTGCCGGGCGACGTGGTCTACATCCCCGAACTGCGCGAGCGGGCCGAGACACGCAACACCGGGGCGCTGCATCGCTTCCGCAAGCGCGGGATTCCGGCCCAGATCCGGCTGCAGCTCTTCGACGGCGAGGAACTGCGGGTCAACCAGGAATACGAGTTCATCATCGACGAGGAACACCGCCACGCCGGCCGCACCGACGGCGAAGGCGTGCTGAAGGTCCCGATCGCGCCGACCGCCCGTCGCGGTCACCTGATCGTCGGGCCCGACAAGGAAGAGTACGTCTTCGACTTCGGGCACCTGCCGCCGGCCGACACGACCGCCGGCGTCAAGTCGCGGCTGCAGAACCTGGGCTTCTACGACGGCGAGGTCGACGAGGAACTGGACGACGCGACCCGCGAGGCGGTCCGGGCGTTTCAGTCGCGGTTCGAACTCGAGCCGACCGGCGAACTGGATACCGTCACGCTCGACCGGCTCGAACAGACCCACGACGGCGTGGCCGACTTTCCGCCGGCCCCCGAAAGCGAGACCTCCCAGGAGGCGGTCGAAACCGTCTCCGAGGACGACGACGAGTTCTGAAGGCAAGTCCCGGCGCCGGTCGCGTCGCGGCCGGACCCGTGGCAGGAGTGAGAAGGCGTGTCAGGCCGTCCGCTGAGCCCCGAGGAGCAGCGCTTCCGCGCCCTGCAGACCGCGCATGACCGCGGGCTGACGATCGGGGAAGCGGCCCAGTTCGGCGCGACCGAGCGGGACCTGGTCCGCGTCGGGTATCGCCCGACCGAACTGCAGGCGGCCGGCTACGACGCGGCCGGACTCCAGCAGGCGGGCGTGTCGTGCCGGGACCTGCTGCAGATCGCCTGGCCGGCGGACGAGTTGTACGAGACGTTCGGCGACGCGCAGGTCGGGCAGGCCCTGCGGGATGCCTGCGCCGGGGTCCGGGCGATCGGCGGCCGCCGGAATCGCGGCGAGGTGCCGCTGGCGCCGGTGATCTCGATCACGGCCCTGTACCGAGCGGGGTTCGAGGTGGCCGACCTGCACGCGGCCGGCTTCCGGGCCGCGGAGTTGAAGACGCAGGGCGCCTGGTGGACGGCCGAGGAGCAGGAGGTCGTCGACGCGGTCTACACGCCGGAGGAACTCGACGAGGAGTTCGCCCGGCGGGTGGCGGCCAACCAGGTCGACTATCCGGAGATCGCGCAGGTCCGCGACGAGTTCCTCGAGGCGGCGGCCCGGTACTTCTCGCATCGCTCGGCGAAGCGCTCGTACAAGAAGCGGCTGGGGGCGTTGTCGCATTACTCGGGCAAGACCCTGAAGAAACTGCGGGCCGAGACGGTCAAGCTGCAGGAGCGGGTCGCCCGCTGGCGGAACGCGGAGAAGCGGGCCCGGGCCGAGGGGATTCTCGCCCGGCGGCTGGAACTGATCGACCGGATCAGCGCGCAGAAGGCCGAGTACAAGGCGGCCTACGAAGCCTCCCGCGACAAGTTGAAGGGCTTGCTCGAGCGCCGCCGCAGCTACGTCAAGGACCAGAAGAAGGTCATCGCCGGAAAGATCAAGCCGCTGCTGACGCGGTTGCGGGATGCGCGGCTGGCGCGGGCCCGCGAAGCGGTCGCGCTGAACGACGACTTCGTGCAGCGTTCGTTCCCGCTCTACCAGCGGACCAGCGAGGAGAATCGCCGCCTGCTGCGCCTGCGGGCGTACTACCTGGGCGATCCCGACGAGGTCGACGTGGCCGCCGTGCAGCATCCCTCGCGGGACGAGCAGGACGCCGGCGCCCGGCCGGGCCGCGCCGGAGGCGGCCCGCGGCGCGAGAAGCCGCTGGAAGACATCGTC
This sequence comes from Phycisphaerae bacterium, assembly GCA_030428945.1. Classification (GTDB taxonomy): domain Bacteria; phylum Planctomycetota; class Phycisphaerae; order UBA1845; family Fen-1342; genus JAUIEC01. Next base: position 15,278 of record JAUIEC010000018.1, read on the forward strand.
GTGCTGGATCGCAAGATCGAGCAGTTGACCTGGAGCGTCGACGAGTTCGGCGCCGAACTGGAACTGCTGGACGAGGCCCGGCGGTTGATCGACCGCAGCAAGTCGCTGTGGACCTTTGTCGACAAGATCGAGAAGTGGCACCCGCGCCTGCTGCACCTGGCGAACTCGGTCACGACCGTCACCCGGGCGACGCAACTGCTGAAGAAGGCCGGCCACAAGGTTGCTCCGTCGCTGGTCGGCGAGGGCAAGTGGACCAAGCGCAAGCGGATCACCGGGCAGCGCGACTTCGCACTCGAGTTCGGGGTCAGTGCGGGTGTCTCGGTCGGGATCGCCGACGTGATGGCCGGGCTGTCGCTGGCGCTGAGCGGCAACCTGCGGGTCGATGACGACCGCCGGCTGCGGGCGAACATCACGCTGAAGCTGATTCCGAACTTCAAGGCCGAGGTCAAGGGCGGCTCGGCGGCCCTGGTTGAGGCGACCGCCAAGTGCGGGTTCACGATCACCAGCCAGACCTACGCGTTCGTCGACGAGAAGCACTTCGCGTACTACTTCGCGTTCCGGATGGCGAACCTGCTGCGGTTCAGCGACAAGTTCACCCGCTACGGCAACGCGGCCCTGCACCAGCACATCGCGGTCTACGACGACGAGATCATGGACCTGCTCCGCTCGATCGTCGGGACGGCGAAGATGAACGAACTCGAGTTCTACCTGTCGAAGCGGCACGTCTGGAAGGTGCACGTTCCGGCCAAGGGCAAGTTCATCCCGGCCACCGACCTGGGCTTCAAGGACGCGGTCCTCGGCGGCAGCGTCGACGTCAAGCACAACTACACGCTGTCGGTCATGCAGCGGCAGCGGCTGGTGCTGCCGGACGCGACCGCCGAGAGCGGCTCGTCCTCGGATCCCGACGATGCCTCGCGCGGGCCGCAGGTGCCGGACGATGCGCCGCAGCCCGGGCCCGCCCGGCACGAACCGGTCGCGGTCAACGAACCGGCCGCCTACGACGGTCCGACCTGGTGGAAAGTCGAGGCCCGCGGCGACGGGCACTGCGCCTACAACAGCATCGCCTTCCTGCTGAAACACCACCAGATCGGCGGGCCGGACCAGCCGATCCCGAGCGTGCCCGAGATCCGCCGCATCGCGGCCGCCCGCTGGCGGACGCTGTACGAGGCGTCGGAGCAGCGCGGCCGGGCGCATCGCGAGGAGATGGCCGAGGCGCTCGCGGCGATTCCGGAGGAAGAGCAGGAGGTGCACGACGCCTGGCGGGTGACGCCGGAGGGGCGCTTCTGGCAGTTCGACGACGAGAACTACGAGAGCATCGAGGACTTCATCCAGTGGCAGACGACCGGGACGGCCGACCCGGGTCGGCGGCGCAACTGGGCCAACGCGCAGATCCTGGCGGCGCTGGCGGACTATTACCAGTTCACGCTGCAGATCTTCCAGGGTGACGGGCAGCCGCCGCTGATCCTGCCGCTCGACGCGGTCGACGACGAAGAGACGCCGCTGCTGCAGGTCGCGCTGGAGGGCTACGCGCACTACAACGCGCTGGTGCCGAACGAGACCGACGAACCGCCCGAGGTCCCGGAGGAACTGCTCGGCGAACGGATCGTCCAGGTCGCCGGCGAACCGGTGCACTTCGCGCACGCCCCCGAACCCGACGAAGGCTCGGCCGAGGGGAGCGAAGAGGACCAGGTGGTCGTCAGCGATGCCGACATCCGGGATGCCGTCATCGCGGCCGAGGATCCCGAGGTGGCCCCGCAGGTGGCCCGGATTCAGCCGATGCCGCCGATCCCGAACGAGGCCCGCCCGGCGCTGCGCCCGAGCCTGGCCGAGGCGCGCCGTCGCGAGGACTGGCTGAATCGCCGATCGGCCCCGCGACTGGTGACGGACATTCGCCGCGGCAAGTCGTGGGGGCTGGCGTTCAGCGTCGGACTGAAGGCGTTCATCAACACGCAGATCGACGTCGAGATCACGCAGATCGTGCGGAACAACAACCCGGACAACGACGGCTTCTACATCAAGCTGCGTCTGACCGGGAGCCTGTTCACGCGGTCGGCCGAGAAGAGCTTCCTGACCAACGAGGAGAAGTTCGAGTTCCCGGGGACCGAGGACTGGTCGGACTCGATCTGGCGGAACGAGGACGACCCCGGGGGTGGCTCGCTGACCGGCAGCGACGAGCCGAGCGGGCTGACCGACGCCCGTGAGACCGGCGAGACGCTGCAGACCAATCCGGAAGAAGCCCTCGTCAAGGCGATCGTCGACAAGGTTCCGGACGAAACGAAGGAGAAGTTCTCGGACATCGCCCGGGAGATCGGCAAGACCGCCAAGAACGTCGTCGAGAACGCCCTGAAGGAGATCTACCAGACCCTGCCGGACCAGTTGCAGGACCAGCTTGCGGCCATCGCCGGCAGCGTGCAGAACGTCAGCGTCGGGGTCGACATTCAACGGGCCAAGCGCTCGCTGGAACTGAACTACGTCGCGGTCGGCAAGACGCCGCGGCTGCAGTACGTCCGGTGGGTCTACGCCAGCGGGTTCGGACTGAAGGGCTCGCTCGAAGTGCCGGTCTTCGGGCCGGCCGCGGTCGGCGTCAGCGGCGAGGTCAAGTTCGGCAAGACGGTCGCCTTGAACGAGCGACTGGGGCGCAACACGCTCTCGTACGTGCTGACGGTCTTCAACGGGTTGCGGCAGCGGATCGACGGGCTGAGCCAGTGGCGCGAATTCCTGGCCGACCACACCAACAGCATTCGCAAGATGTACCGGCGGATCGGCAGCCACCCCGATTCGATCACCGCGCTCGACGCGGCCGAGTTCGACCGGGCGGTGCGCGACAACACCGCCCACTGGCAGGATCATGAGGACTGGTGCACGGGGGCGCCGAACCAGGCGTCGGACTTCCTGGAGGCCTGCCGGCAGGCGGCCGAAGCGGGCGACCTCGACAACGTCTGGAACGCGCGGGCGGCCCGGTCGCGTTTCCGAACGCTGCGTCCCGGGGCGGTCGGAACGATGATCAACCTGCACGACAAGTTCACGACGCTGCTGTGGCGCTATGCACAGGTGCAGAAACTGGACAACGAACGGAAGTACCCGTTCAAGCAGAAGACCGTCTACCTGCGGCCGCCCGAGGGCAGGCTGAGCGTGGAGATTCGCTACCGGGTCGGGCGGCGGATGGCGGGCGACCGGGCGTCGTCGTTCCAGGTGATCAGCGCGCCGGTCTTTGACGGGCACAAGACGTCGGGTGTCTACCGTTCGGTGGTGGACATTCTGAAGAACAACACGCTGGCAAACGCCGAGAACCTGCTGCCGTTCTACGAGGCCGGGTTCGAGATCACGCTTGAACTGAAGGGGCTCGGGTACCGGGCGGTGATCGAGCGTCTCGGGCGCGAGCATCCCGACGTGCGGAAGGTGGCCGGCAAGCCGCCCGGGACGGTGCGGATCACGGCCCGTCAGCCGGACGGCGAGGACGCGTTCAAGAAGGTGCTGATGGACCTGGTGGCGGCGGCGACCAAGAAGCGAAACCAGAACCTGAGCACGGATGCGTTCGAGACGAAGATCGGCGCGCTGTACCTGCTGACCGATGCGTTGCGGATCGACCCGGACCTGCACGCCCGTTTCGCGCCGTGGATCACGGCCCTGTGGCGGGACAAGCACACCTATCCGTCCGCGGAACTGCCGCTGCGGCGCGAGAGTCGCGAGAACCTCGGCGAGGCCTGGGAGGCCGAGATCGAGGCGTCGGACGATACGCGGGCGAACTGGATCCGCAAGGCGCACCAGTTGTTCGACGACTGGGTGCACGAGGAGACGCGCCTCGGTCACATCGATCCGGACGGGGAAGGGGCCCGCGACGCGTTCGAGTTCATCCTGACCCAGGTGGCCGGTCCGTTTCCGGGCATCGCCACCCGCTCGCGCGCCTTCCGGCGACGGCGCTTCTGACCGCGGGCGCTGAGGTTCGAGAGGAGTTGTTGTCATGGCCGGCAAACCGGGACCGTTGCAGAAGCTGAAGTCGCGGTTCGTCAAGCGCGGGTACCACGGGTGCGACGAAGCCAACACGGTCGCGGCCCGCAGCCTGCGGTTCACCTGCCAGACCGGGGTGGTGTCGGCCACCGAGTGGGTCGATCCGCCGGACGCGGACCAGGTCGACGAGGACGACCGTGACGTGCAGCCGACCGGCGACGAGATGTTCCCGGCCTTGATCGAAACGCAGCACGCGCCGCTGCTGGACGTGGTCTTCGCCAACATCTACCTGCGCGAAGGGACGCAGCCGCCGGCCGCGCACCTGCTGTACGTCTGCACGGACGAGCGCGAGGGCGAGCAGGCCGAACTGGTTCTGCGGACGCGTTTCCGGGACGAGGCGCCGACCGGGTCGGACGAGGAGTTTCAGGTGGTCCGGCAGACCTACCGGTTCCCGTTCGATGTCGAGAAGAAGACGCCCGACGAGCAGCTTTACCTGGCGTTCCTGTTCATTCACGGCGAATCCGCGCGGGCCGACGAGGTCACCTTCGAGGGCATCGAGGTGATCGACGTCAGCGACGACAGCCCGCACGGCTTCGCCGACGGGCTGGCGCTGTGGCTGGCCGACAACGAGACGGCCAAGTGCAAGCTGGCACTGGTCGAAACGTCGGCCGAGATCGAAATCGTCGATGACCTCGAGGACGAACTCGAAGCCGAAGACCTGCAGATCGACCCGGCCGACCAGCCCGCGGAAGTCGACGACTGGCCGTGGAAGGTGCAGGACGGCGACGGGTGGCTGGTTGAGTAGAGGGAGCAAGGGAGCGAGGGAGCGAGGGAGCGAGGGAAGAGGGGCGAGCAAGCGAGGGGGCTCGTCGGGGTGCCCCACCTTCAGCGTCGGCGTGCCCCACCTTCTGCGTCGGGTACCCCACCTTTCTGCGTCGGGTGCCACATCCTTGCGCGAGCGAAGCGAGCGGAAGGGTGGGGGACTGTGTCAGGTCTGACCATGCGGTGCGGCATCGACGCCTGGGGCGTCCGCCTCGGTTGAGATCGCGGGCGGCCGCGTCGATGACGCACCCTACGGGAATCTCCTGGAACGCGGTGTGCGACTGCGATCTTCGCAGTGTGCCGGTGCCACGGCTCAAGAGCTCAAGAGCAGTGGCGCCAGGCTTCCGCGCTCGGGTGATCTGTCGCTGCCTCCTCCGGCTTCTTCCCTCGCTCCCTCGCTCCCTCGCTCCCTTCAATCACTCCCGCTCGTTTCGTTCCAGGAACGGGGCCGGGAGTTGGATGGTGCAGGGGGCGACGCTTTCGCCGCGGAGGAAGCTCTGGAGCAGGGCGCGGTAGTCGGGGGACATCAGCTCACGGCTGTCGTGGGCGGCGTTCTCGATCAGAACCTCGACCGCCCGGGACAGGTGCGGGCGGAGCGGGGCGATGTTCTCCGGCGGCGTGCGGACGTCGAGCGTGCCGCTGACCAGCAGCAGCGGGACGTCGCAGGCGAACGGGCGCCGGTTGGCATCGCCGACATCCGCCTGCGGGCAGGCGGCGCAAAGGTCCGGATAGTACGGAGTCAGCAGGGCATCGCCGAGCAGGTTGGCGGAATCGCGCCGCTCGCGCTCGATCCGTGCGCGGCGCGCGGACGTTCCGCCGGATGCGCAGTCCATCAGCAGCGTCAGCGCCGTCAGTTCGCCGCGCCGCACGGCCAGGGTCGCGACGGCCAGGCTCTCCCAGTCTCCGCTCGCGAAACGGAGCAGCGCGGCCGGGATCCGGGCGATGTCGCGGCTGTCGCCCAGCATGCGGGCCAGTTCGCGGCGCAGGTCCTCGGGGCCGAGGACGATCCGCCCGTCACGTCCGTCTTCCGGGGGGAGCGTCACGGCGATGGTGCCGGATTCGAGCGTTTCGAGCAGTTCGCGGACAAGTGCGAGCAGGTCGGGGATCCGCTGGTTCCATTCGGGCGTTGCGGCCAGGCGGTCATGCAGCGCCTGCAGGTGGGCCTGCGTCGTGGAGGGCAGTTTCCAGGTGTCGTCCGGACCTTCGATGCCGATCAGGACGCCCCGCGCGACGTGCCGCGGGTAGTCGCGCAGATAGGCGAGTCCCAGGTGCGTGCCGTAGCTGGCGCCATACAGAACGATCTGGTCGAGGCCCAGGGCGCGGCGGAGATCGTCGAGGTCGGCCGCGCTCTCGGAGGTGTTGAAGGCGGCCAGATCGACGCCGCGGTCTCGCCAGTAGGCGGCGCAGCGTTCGGCGGCGGCGCGGGCGGCGGCCAGGTACGTTTCACGTGAAACAGGTTTGTCCAGCGGCAGGGCGAGGGCGGCACCGGGGGTCTGCATCAGGCTGGGTACGCTGCGTCCGGTGCCGCGCTGGTCGAGGCCGATCACGTCAGCGTGTTCGAGCAGGCGGATCTGGGGATGCGTGGCGGTGATCGCGGCCAGTTCGACACCGGACCCGCCCGGTCCGCCGGCCAGGAAGAAGATTGGCGGGCCGGGGTTCGGGTTGCTGGTGCGAAAGCGGACGAAGGCAAGTTCGATCGTTCGGCCGTCGGGACGGGTGCGGTTTTCGGGGACGCGGAAGCGTCCGAGTTGGCCGGCGATCGGGCTGCCGTCCTGCGCGGTTCCCTGCCAGGGTTGCCAGTCGATGGCGGGTTGCGCCGCGGCGACGGTGCAGGCCAGCAGGCAGGCGGTCAGCGTTGCGGCGGTTGTCCGCATCAGCGCCACGCAACCGGGCGTGCCGGCGGTGTGGTACCGCGGGTCAGCAGCCAGGTCCCTGCGAAGGTCAGGATCGGCAGGCCGAGAACGCTGAGGGCCAACTGGCCCCACGGGATGACGAAGCCGACCGGGAGGTTGGCGGTTTCGAGCAGGCTGATCGCGGGCAGGATGCCGGCCGGAACGGCGAGCACGCAACCGAGCAGGGCGAGATAGCCGGCCTGGGCGGCGCGGTGCCGGCGGAGCAGTCCGGGGCTGGCCCCGATCGCGTGCAGCACGCGGGCATCGTCGGCGGACTCGGTGGCCGAGAGGGTCGTGGCGATGCTGATGATGATGACGCCGGTCAGCAGGCAGAGTCCGAGGGCGACGTAGTAGACGGCCTGGGCGGGTCGCACGTTCAGCAGGTTGGCGTCGACGGTCGTGCCGGGCCAGGGGGCGGCCTGCTGTCGCGCGTCGGCGAGATCGTCGGCGGTGACGGTGCGATCGAAACGGATCAGCCACGGTGTCAGCGTGGCGCGGAGCGGCGGACCGGGCGTGCAGTTCATTTCGGCGAGGCAGGCCTGGTTCAGGATGAAGCGGGGACCGCGGACCTGCTGCGGGAAGCGGACCGGGTGCAGCGGTGGCGGCGTGACCGGCAGGCCGGCGATCCAGTTTGTCAGGGTGAGGGGCCCGGCGTCTTCGGGCGGGTTGATTGCGATCAGGTGGCCGGCGCGGAACGCGTCGCGGGCCTGTTCGGCGCCGAGGGTTTCGAGCAGGCTCTCGTCGCCGCAGGCGATCCATTCGTGCTGTCCCGGTTCGGGCCGGTCGTGCTCGAAGCGGGCGCGGAGGGGTTGCCCGGCGTGGTAGACGGCGGCGAGCGGGGCTCGGGCGCGGACGGACCGGGTCAGGCTGGTGGCGACGCGTTCGGCCGCCGGTCCGTCGATGCGGACCTGGTCGTCGCGGTAGGGCGTCGGCAGGTCGGCGAGGGCGCGTTCGACGCTGGCGACGAGGATCGCGGCGGTGACACTCATGGCCATGCCGGCGAGGACGGCGGTGACGACCGGGCCGTTGCGCTGGCGGAAGCGTCCGGCATCGCGGACGGCGAGTCGCCAGGCCAGCGGCAGTCGGGCGGCGGCGCGGGCCAGCAGGCCGAGGATCCAGGGACTGCACGCGCCGCAACCGAGCAGGGCGAGCAGCGGTCCGAGGACGATGGCCGCGAAGCTGAGCGGGCCGCGGTCGCGCGGCAGGAGCGTCAGCAGTCCGACGCCGATGAGGATCAGCGTCAGGCCGAGCGCGATCCAGCGGTCGGCGCGGTCGGCGGGCGGTCGTCGCGCGCCGAGCGCCACGCGGAGCGGAATCCGCGCGGCGCGGCGCGCGGGCCCGGCCGCGGCGGCGATGGCGGCGGCGACACCCATCAGGATGGCACCGGCGGTGTGCAGCGGCGGCACGCGAAAGGGGCCGTTGTGCCGCTCGTTCCAGCCATCGAGCCACGGATAGAGTACGGCCGCCCCAAGTGTCCCGACGGTGGTTCCGAGCAGGCCGCCAACGAGGGCGAGGGCGGCGGTTGCGATGAGGATCGCGTGGGTGATGTCGCGCGGGGTGGCGCCGGTGGCACCGAGCAGTCCGATCTCGTAGCGGCGTCGGCGAAGGCTGACGGCGAAGGTGGCCGCGATGACGAGCGCGGCTTCGAAGAATCCGATGACGCCGAGCAGGAAGAGGAGATCGGCCAGTCCGCCGCCGCCCGCGCCGGCATCGTTTCGGGTGGTGACATCGAAGCCCGCAGCGCGGAGTCGGTCGGCGAGGGCGGCGGCGTCGGTGTCGTTCGGCAGCGTGATCAGCGCGCGGTGCAGGCCGCCGTGTTCGACGACGGCGCGGGTGCGGACGATGACGGGGTCGGCCGTGCTTTCGGGCAGGACGACCGTTCCGGTGATGGTGCGGCGTGGTCCGTATGTCAGCGTGACCTGCTGGCCGACGCCGCGGTCGAGGGCCTGCAACAGTGACGGGGCGAGGGCGACCTCTCCGCTGTTGGTCGGAAGGCGGCCGGACTGGAGGACGAAGATTCCGTCGGTGGCGGGCGAGGTTCGATTGAGGGTGGCAGGTTCGAGGGCGAAGACGCGGGCGCGCAGGCGGTGGCCGGGAACGTGGACATCTTCGCCGCCGGTGAAGAGTCGCGTGACACGGGCGTCCGCGGGCAGGCGGGCGGCGAGTCGCTGGCGCTCGTTGTGGGTGGCGAGGCCGTCGACGGCGAGTGCGGCGCGTCCGAGTTCGGCGGTGGCGCGGTTCTCGGCGGTGGGCTCGATGATGGTGGCGAGGGTGCTGCCACCGACGACGGCGGCCACGGGGACGGCGACGAGCAGCATGACCAGAGCGGCCCGGCGCGGGTGGTGGCGCACCTGGCGCCATTCGACGCGTGCCAGGGCGCGGCGTGCGGGGCGGGTCATGGGGTGGTCGCCGGTGGCTGGGGTGCGACGACTTCGTCGGCGACGAGTCCGTCGCGGAGGTAGATGACGCGGTCGGCCCAGGCGGCGTGTGCGGCGTTGTGGGTGACGAGCAGGGCGGTACGACCGGCACGGGTCTGGCTGTGGAGGAGTCGCATGACGTTTTCGCCGGTGACGGAGTCGAGCGCGCCGGTCGGTTCGTCGGCGAGCAGCAGGCGGCGGTGGCCGACGAAAGCGCGGGCGATGGCGACGCGTTGCTGTTCGCCGCCCGAGAGGTCGTCGGGGAAGCGCTGGGCGAGGTGTGCGAGGCCGACCTCGGTGAGGGCCTGCGTGGCGGCCTGGCGGGCGGAGGCGGCGGGTGTCTCGTCGAGTTCGAGTGGCAGGGCGACGTTTTCGGCGGCGGTGAGGCCGGGGAGCAGGTTGAGATCCTGGAAGATGTACCCGATCACCCGGCGGCGTAGTTCGGCGAGGGCGGTCGGGGTTGCGCCGGCGAGATTCTGTCCGGCGAGGATGACCTGGCCGGCGGTGGGCTGATCGAGGGCGCCGGCGAGTGCGAGCAGGGTGGACTTGCCGGATCCGGAGGGTCCCATGATGGCGACGAATTCGCCGGGGTGCAGGTCGAGCGAGAGCGGGCCGAGGGCGGGGACGGGGCCGGCGTCGCTGTGGTAGACGCGGGTGACGTTGACGAGTTGGAGGAGCGGGGGGTCGGACTTCACGAGGCGCTCCCGGCGCGGTGTTCGCGGATGCGGGCGGCGCAGAGGTCGAGCCAGTCGAGTTCGGCCTGGGCCTTGAGGATCTGGGCGTCGAGGAGCAGCAGCACGGCGAGTTGGCGGTGCGGATCGGTGTCTCGCTTGGTGAGGGTGTATTCCTGGAGGCGCTGCATGGTGGCGGTCCGCTGGGTCTGGAGGACCTGGTCGACGGCGCCGGATTCGAGGGCGAGGGCGAGGAGGACCTTGATGGCGAGTTCGTCGCGCGGGGGGCGGGGGTCGATCGGCCGGCGGTACCAGTCGGCGAGGGCGTCGCGTCCGGCGGGCGTGATTTCCCAGGGGTGGCGGTCGGTATCGTGGTCCTGCGGTTGGGTGCTGCGGACGAGTCCGTCGCGGGCGAGTCGGGCGAGGGTGGTGTAGACCTGTCCGACGTTGAGCGGCCAGGCGCCGGCGGTGCAGTGTTCGAAGGCGCTTTTGAGGGCGTATCCGTGGGCGCTGCGGGTGGCGAGCAGTGCGAGGAGGCTGTTGCGGACGCTCATGGGGGGCTCCGTTTGGATACTCAGTATGTATACCGGGTATATATGTGTCAAGGGAGCCAGGGAGCCAGGGAGCAAGGGAGCAAGGGAGCAAGGGAGCAAGGGAGCGCCTTGGGGGGAGTCTTTGTTCAGGTTGGTGTGGGAAACGCGTTGCCTGGGGCGGTCGGATGGGGTATGTTTCCACTCGTGCCGATTTTTCCCGGGGTGGCGTCGCCGAGGGCGATGTGGTTTCGGGCGGCACGAGACTCGATCCGGGGTTCGCATTGTCGCGGACAGGATCACTGGAATGCGGCCAGCGGGTCGCGCTTTTTTGAAGAGAGCTTCGGTATAACGTTCCCTCCCCCGTCACGTCCCGCCCACGTCGGATCGGACTGTTTCCCTGTGGATAACCGCCTGACCCCACCGCCGCGGTGTGCAGCGGTCGGGTGAGAATGGTGCGCCGGAAGCTCGCATGGAGATTGGTGAGATGAATCGCAAGCTGTACGTTGGCAACCTGAGCTATGACATGAGCAGCCAGGATCTCGAGCAGGCTTTTTCAAGCCACGGAACGGTCGAGAGTGCCACGGTCATCAACGACCGCGACACGGGTCGGAGCAAGGGCTTCGGCTTTGTCGAGATGGCCACGGAAGAAGAGGCCGAAGCGGCGATTGCCGCGATGAACGGTGCCGAGATTCAGGGCCGGGCCCTGAAGGTCAACGTTGCCAAGCCGCGTGAATCGCGTGGCGGTGGCGGTGGCGGCGGTCGCGGCGGCCGCTGGTAAGCCTGAGAAACATTGTGGCCGTGGTTCCGATTCCGGTTGGCACCACGGCCGCTTTGCATCCGGACGAAAAGGGGGGGCGGTCATGGTGGTCACGTGTATACTTCGTGCACGTGCAGGAACGTGGCTCGCAAAGGAGTAGGTGGCCATGGAACTTCCGCGGCGGACGCGTGGCGATGAGTTGCTTCCGGACGGGTCTCTGACGGACCTGCGGGCGCGCTTGCGGGTGCTGGGTCGGGACCACGACCTGGCGAGCGTGATTGCGTGTGCGTTCGATCATCGGACGCGGATGCTGCCGTTCGTGTATGCGGATCTGCGGATGGCGCCGGCGGGTTCGCGGGCGATCGGTTCTGCGTTGCTGGATGCGGGTTTCGAGAAGACGCGGATCGTCCTGCAGCAGTGGAACCGTCATTTCCGTCCGTCGCAGATGCGGCTGGACAACCGGATTCCGGACCTGTTCCTGGTATCGAGCATGCAGTTGCACTCGGCGCGGTGCGTCGAGCTGATCCGTGATGCGTGCCGGATTCCGGCCGCGCAGCGTCCGCTGATCATCGCGGGTGGTCCGAAGGTGATCTACGAGCCGTGGGACGTGTTCGGGACGGATCCGCAGGATCCGTGGGGCGCGGACGTGGCGGTGACGGGTGAGGAATACGTGCTGCTGTCGCTGCTGGAGGTGGTCCTGCAGTTGCGTGGCCGGAACGAGAGTCTGCGGCAGGCGTTCTTGCGGGCGCGTGAGGACGGTCTGCTGGATGCGATTCCGGGGCTGGTGTACACGCGCGAGTCGCGTCCGGGGGTGGCGTCGGAGCTGGTGGACACGGGGATTCAGCGTCTGGTGGGAAACCTGGACGAGTTGCCGCACCCGGTGCTGGGTTACCGGATCCTGGAGCCGCCGAGTCGGAAGGCGACGCTGGGATCGCAGCCGGTGCCGGCGAGTCGGATTCGCCGGCTGAGTCCGATCGGTTCGCTGGCGCTGACCTTCGGGTGCAAGTTCGCGTGCACGTACTGTCCGATTCCGGCGTACAACCAGCGTCAGCACCGGGTCAAGAGCGGGGCGCGGATCGCGGACGAGTTCCGGCAGTTGCATACGGAATACGGGCTGCGTTATTTCTTCGGGGCGGACGACAACTTCTTCAACGACGAGGCGCGGACGACGGAGATCGTCGAGACGCTGGCGAATGCGGAGATCAACGGGAAGCCGCTGCGCAAGTGTGTGCGGTGGGGGACCGAGGTGACGGTGCATGACACGCTGAAGCTGCGTGACCTGATTCCGACGGTGCGTGGCGCGGGCGTGCGGGCGTTGTGGCTGGGCGTGGAGGACATGACGGCGACGCTGGTCAAGAAGGGTCAGAGCGTGGACAAGACCAGCGAGGCGTTCCGGCTGCTGAACAAGCGCGGGATCACGCCGATGCCGATGATGATGCACCACGACGAGCAGCCGCTGATCAGTCGCGGGCCGAAGCCGTACGGGCTGCTGAACCAGGTCCGGCTGCTGCGGAAGGCGGGTGCCCCGAGCCTGCAGGTGCTGATGCTGGTTCCGGCGACGGGTTCGAAGCTGTTCGCGGGGACGTACACCTCGGAGATGGTCTACGAGAGCGTGGCGGGCAAGAAGGTCGAGGAGCACATGCTGGGCGGCAACTACGTGATCGCCTCGCATCATCCGAAGCCGTGGCGCAAGCAGCTCAACATCCTGCTGGCGTACGCGTACTTCTACAATCCGCTGCGATTCGCCTGGGCGCTGGTGCGGCCGAAGTCGAACCTGTACCTGGCGGACGCGGGCTGGCAGGTGATCGGGATGTGGGGGCTGTTCGAGACGACGCGGAAGACGTTCGGCTGGATGCTGCGGCTGGCGTTCGGGACGATCAAGCGTCAGAACAAGCCGCCGATGAACCGGATTCCGATGCGGGCGGCCCGGACGGACGAGACGCCGAGTCACGCCCTGCCGCAGGCGCCGGTGAGCATGGTCGGGGCGATCGAGAGCCGGTCGGAAGAGGAAGTCGTGGCGGGGGCGCACGCGCTTCCGGTGGCGACGAAGTGAGCAAGTAAGCAAGTAAGCACGTGAGCGCGCCAGCACGCGCGCAACTGGCGGGTGGCTTGCGGAATCTGAAGGAGCGAAGGGGCCGGTTTCCCGCGGCGCTTTCGCTCCTTTGTTTCATTTCAGGGCGGGTGGTTCGGCGGGGGGGCGCGTGGTGCGGCAATCCGCGGAAGGAGGAACGGGCGGGGGTGGTCGGTGTCGGCTGGACACCGTCGGTGGTGCGGTTAGGCTTTGCGGGTCGCTGTTCGGCGGCTGGTGTGTGCGGATCAACCGGGACGAGACGGGAATCCAGAGGCGGCATCCGCGAGGGTGCGGGGTGGAGGCTGCAGAGCGATGAAACTGCTGGCCAAGGCGCTGGAAGACAAGCAGTACATTCTGGACCTGGATGCGCGCGATATCGAGTCGATCATCCGGGAGACGATTCAGCGGACGGTGGCGCTGGGGGCGATTCCGGCGGAGTCGAGCGATGCGGTGATCGCGGCGCTGGTCGCCCGCGAGCGGATGGTGTCGACGGCGATCGGCAACGCGGTCGCGATTCCGCACGCGTACGTGCCGGCCTGTCCGGAGCCGGTGATCATCTTCGTGCGGCTGGCGCGGCCGTGCAATCTGAACGCGCCGGACGGAACGCCGACGCGTTTCCTGTTCTTCCTGCTGGGGCCGCCGGGTTCGGCGGAACTGCACCTGGACCTGCTGGCGAAGATCGCGCGGCTGACGGCCGACGACGAGTTTCGCTACGAGGCGGGGGAGGCGCGGAACGGTCAGGACCTGCTGGGCGCGATGCAGCGGTCGGTGGCCCGCAGCGCCCCGCAGGTCAAGCCGCCTTCGAAGCCGGACGAGGCCCTGGCGTACACGGGTCGTCCGTTCGGCGGGATCGTCGCGGACATCAGGAGGCGGCTGCCGCACTACGGCAGTGACTTCCGGGACGGGCTGAACGCGAAGGCGATCGGATCGACGCTGTTCCTGTTCTTCGCGTGCCTGGCGCCGGCGATCACGTTCGGCGGCGTGATGGCGGTTCAGACGGGCGGTTCGATCGGCGCGGTCGAGATGCTGGTGGGGACGGCGATCTGCGGGACGGCGTACGCGTTGCTGAGCGGTCAGCCGCTGATCATCCTGGGCGGCACGGGTCCGATGCTGATCTTCACGGCGGTGCTGTACAGCCTGTGCGAGTACCTGAAGCTGCCGTTTCTGCCGACGTACGGGTGGGTCGGGATCTGGGCGGCGCTGCTGCTGGTGATCCTGGCGGTGACCGACGCGAGCGCGCTGATGCGGTTCTTCACGCGTTTCACCGACGAGACGTTCGCGGCGCTGATTTCGATCATCTTCATCTACGAGGCGCTGCATGCCCTGGTGGTGATCTTCGAGGACCTGGAGGTCAAGAAGCACCACGACACGGCCCTGCTGTCGCTGCTGCTGGCGCTCGGGACGTTCTACATCGCGATGAGCCTGTCGCGAATGCGGCGCAGCCGGTACCTGCTGCCGAAGCTGCGCGAGTTCCTGGCGGACTTCGGCCCGACGATCGCGATCGCGGCGATGACGCTGGTGGCCGTCTGGCTGCGCGAGGTCGACCTGGGTCGGCTGGCGGTGCCGGAGCGGCTGGGGACGACGACCGGGCGGCCGTGGCTGGTGCCGCTGTTCGACCTGCCGACCTGGGCGATCTTCGGCGCGATCGTGCCGGCGGCGCTGGTGACGGTGCTGATGTACCTGGACCAGAACATCACGGCGAGGCTGGTGAACAGTCCCGACCAGAAACTGCAGAAGGGCGGGGCCTATCACCTGGACCTGGCGGTGGTCGGCCTGCTGATGGGGTTCTGTTCGCTGTTCGGGCTGCCGTGGCTGGTGGCCGCGACGGTGCGTTCGCTGAATCACGTGCGGAGCCTGGCGACGACCGAGGAGGTGACGGCCGGGGGCGAGACGCGTGACCGGATTCTGCACGTGAACGAGACGCGTGTGACGGGGCTGGCGATCCACCTGCTGATCGGCGGGTCGCTGCTGCTGCTGTCGCAGTTGAAGGCGGTGCCGCTGGCGGTGCTGTACGGGATCTTCCTGTTCATGGGCGTGGTGTCGATGGCGGGCAACCAGTTCTTCGAGCGGCTGCGGCTGTGGGCGATGGACTCGGCCTCGTATCCGTCGACGCACTACATCCGGCGGGTTCCGATCTGGACGATTCACAAGTTCACGGCCGTGCAACTGGCCTGCCTGGTGGTGCTGTGGGTGGTCAAGACGAGTGCCTGGGCGATCGTCTTTCCGCTGTTCATCGCGCTGAACGTGCCGGTGCGGCTGCTGCTGAACCGGTTCTTCTCGGCCGAGCACCTCGAAGCGCTCGACGCCGAAGAGGAGCCGGAGGACGAGGCGACGCACTGGACGTAGCGGGGAAGGGAACAGGGAACAGGGAACAGGGCAGAGGGGGGCGTGGCTGCGGCGATTGCCGGCATGCGGCGCCGGTTTGTGCTTGCCGGGTTCACTTCCCCTGCACGATGCCGCACCGCCTGGCGATCTCGTGAGTCGGTGGAGTTCGCGCAGTGGCATACTCGCGCTGTTTGGCTTTTCAACGATCATGGCTATTCTGCCGGGATGTCGGTGCGTGGTGCGCGGGTTGCGGGTTGGGTGCTGGTCGGGGTTCCGCTGGTCTGGCAGTTGCTGGCGGCGGGGCGGCCGACGGCCTGGATGCTGGTGCACCTGACGCACGACGACACGTTCCTGCTGCTGCGACTGGCGGAGGGCTGGGCGCGGCACGGGTATCCCACCTTTGACGGTCTGCATCGGACCAACGGTTTCCAGGCACTGTGGGGTTGCGTGACGGCCGGGCTGGCGGTGCTGGTCTCGCATCCCGAGTGGCTGCTGCGCGGCACGCTGATGCTGACGGCCGTGCTGAATGCCGGGACGGCGATCGGGCTGTGGCGGCTCGGGCGGATGCTGACCCCGAACGCTTGCGTGGCATTGTGGCCGCTGGCGTGCTGGTGCGCATACGGGCTGACCGGGCGGCCGGGGCTGATCGGGCTGGAGAACACGCTGCTGGCCGGCGTTGTCGTGGTGGGGCTGCTGTGCTGGTTCAGGCTGCGCGAGCGGCCGGGGGGCTGGCGGTGGTGGCTGCTGCTGGGGCTGGTGTCGGTGGTGCTGTTCTGGGTGCGGCTGGACAGCGTGGTTCCGCTGGCGGTGGTCTGGCTCGGGCTGGGCTGGTTCGGATTGCGGGCCGGGCAGGTCGGGCGGGTGGCGGCCGCGGGGCTGATCGTGCTGGCGGGCGGGGCGGCGCTGGCGGGGTTCTACCAGTGGGCGGGCGGAACGCCGACGCCGGTGTCGGGGATGGTCAAGCGGCTGATCGCGACGCAGGTGGAGCCGCCGCTGACGTGGTGGACGGTGCCGGCGATCGCGGGCGACGTCGCGTCGATGCTGCTGAAGCAGGCGGCGATCGGGATCGGGGCGTTGTGGCCGCCGGCGTGTTCGTCGCTTGCGCGGGTGGCGGTGGTGGTGCTGGCGGTGTCTGGTCTGCGGTTCGGGCTGGTGCGGGCGCGGGGCTGGCCGCTGGTGCTGCTGCTGAGCGTGGTGGCGCACGTGCTGGTGGTGCGGGTCTGGCTCGGGGCGTATCACCTGGACACGCCGTGGTACTACGCGGCGGAGAACGTGCTGGCGGCGCTGGCGGTGGGCGTGCTGATCGGTCGGTTGCAGGCGGGCACGCGGCGGGGTGCGTGGCTGGTTCCGCCGCTGGTGTTCGGTCTGCTGAAGCTGCCGCTGGCGATCGCGTTGCTGGTCGAGGCGACGCCGACGGAGGGGCTCGGCCCGACGCGGCTGCAGGCGGCGGCCTGGATGCGGGCGAACATTCCGGCCGCGGCGCGGTGCGCGGCGTGGAACGCGGGTGAGTTGTCGTACTTCAGCCGGCGGACGGTGGTGAATCTGGACGGGCTGGTGAACGACCGGGCGTACTACGCCCTGCGGCGGCGCGGGGGTGACCTGGACGGGTACCTGGCGGAGAACGGCGTGACGTGGGTGGTGGACTACGCGCGTGATGCGGTCGGGACGGAGACGCACCTGTGGGGCGTGCTGCCGCGTGACCGCTGGGAGGTGGTGACGACGGTGGGTTCGGATCCGCGGACGGCGCAGGTGGTGGTTCGGCGGGTATCGGACTGAGCGGTCCGGCGTGGGATCGGGGCGGGGGCCGAGCCGGCTGGTTTTGTGGCCGGAAAGTGGTCGACGGGGTCGGTTGGGCGGGTGGCCAGCGTGTCGATTTGGCGTGATACTACGGACGTCTCGCGGGTCGGTCCGAAGCCGTGCGGCGCCACGGTCGGTCGTCTCCCTGTCGGGGCCTGGCAGGAATCACGAAGCGCGCACCGGGAGAGCGTACGTTGTCGACCTTCAATCTGAATGAGCACGGTATTACGGCGAAGAAGATCCGTCGCAACATTTCGCCGGCGGAGTTGTACCAGCGTGCGATTCGCGAGGAAGGCGACAGTGTGCTGGCGGATTCGGGTGCGTTGATCGCGTACTCGGGGGCGAAGACGGGTCGTTCGCCGCTGGACAAGCGCGTCGTCCGGCACGCGGAGAGCGAAGACAGCGTCTGGTGGGGCAATGTCAACATCCCGATCGACCAGTCGGTGTTTTCGATCAACCTGGAGCGGGCGAAGGATTTTCTGAACTACGTCGGGCGGCTGTACGTGGTGGACGCGTTCGCGGGCTGGGATCCGGAGTATCGGGTCAAGGTGCGGGTGATCTGCAACCGGCCGTACCACGCGCTGTTCATGCACACGATGCTGATTCGTCCGACGGCCGAGGAGCTGGCGTCGTTCGGTTCGCCGGACTGCGTGATCTACAACGCGGGTCAGTTTCCGGCCAACCAGCACACGGCGGGGATGAGTTCGAAGACGAGCGTCGACGTGAATCTCGAGACCAAGGAGATCGTGATCCTGGGGACCGAGTACGCCGGCGAGATGAAGAAGGGCGTCTTCACGATGATGAACTACCTGATGCCGGCGCGGGGCGTGCTGTCGATGCACTGTTCGGCGACCGCGGATCGGGAGTCGGGTCGTTCGTCGGTGCTGTTCGGGCTGTCGGGCACGGGCAAGACGACGCTGTCGGCCGATCCGCACCGGCTGCTGGTGGGGGATGACGAGCACTGCTGGACGGACCGGGGGATCTTCAACATCGAGGGCGGCTGCTACGCGAAGGCGATCGACCTGTCGGCCGAGTCGGAGCCGGAGATCTTCCAGGCGCTGCGTTACGGGGCGGTGCTGGAGAACGTGGTGTTCGACCCCGAGACGCATCACGTCGACTTCAGCGACACGTCGATCACGCAGAACACGCGGGGCGCGTACCCGATCGACTTCATCCAGAACGCGAAGATTCCGTGCGTGGCGGGTCATCCGACCGACGTGATCTTCCTGACCTGCGACGCGTTCGGGGTGCTGCCGCCGGTCAGCCGGCTGACGCCCGAGCAGGCCATGTACCACTTCATCAGCGGGTACACGGCCAAGGTGGCGGGCACCGAGGTGGGCGTGACCGAGCCGCAGGCGACGTTCTCGCCGTGTTTCGGCGGTCCGTTCCTGGTCTGGCATCCGGCCAAGTATGCCGAACTGCTGGCGGCCCGGATGAAGGAGCACCAGGCCCGGGTCTGGCTGGTCAACACCGGCTGGAGCGGCGGCGCCTACGGCACGGGAGCGCGGATGAAGCTCTCGTTCACGCGGGCGATCATCGATGCGATTCACTCGGGCAAGCTGGGCGATGCGCCGGGCGAGACGGACCCGGTCTTCGGGGTCGAGGTCGTCACGGCCTGTCCGGGCGTGCCGTCCGAGATCCTGATCCCGAGGAACACCTGGGCCGACCCGTCCGCGTACGACCAGGCGGCGGCGAAGCTGGCCGGCCTGTTCCGCGACAACTTCGCCAAGTACGCCGACGGCGCCAGCGAGGCCGTGCGGAACGCGGGACCGCGGGCGACCGTTTCGAAGTGAGCGACGCGTCGGACCGGTCCGGGTCGGCGCCGTGGCCGACGGATGTCGGTTGATTCCGGAGTGATTGATGAGATATGGCAGCGTCGCGGTCGGCGCGCTGGTGGCGCTTGTGCTGCTGGCGGGCTGCGAGCGTTCCGAGCGTCCGGTGGTGGTGGATGGGACCGGCGGAGGTGCGACGCCCGCGGATCGTGGTCCGGAAGCGCGGGCCGCGGCAGGGCAGATCGCGCTGGGGCCGGCGCGGGTCGGTGACCTGGACGTGACGTGTGCGCAGGGGGCCGGAGCGCTGACGCCGGGCGGGACGGTGCGGCTGTGGATCGGACTGCCTTACGAGGACGGCGGCGCGACGGAGGTCCGCGGCTGGCTTGGTGGTCCGGACCGCGGAACGGGGCCGATCGCCACCGGGACCTACAGCCCGCGGCACGCGGACTACGAACTGCTGGTGACGATACCGGATCCGCTTACGCCGGCGTCGCGTTGGTGGATCGAACTGCTGCAGCCGGACGGTACGCGGCTGGTCGGATCGCTGGTGCCGGTGCTGGATGTCGACGAGTAACCCGGCCGGGTCCGGCCACCGTTCCCACTGACGCGTAAACATCCTCACCGGGGCGTGTGTTGATGTCCGAGACGGATCCGATTCTGCGACTGGAGGGGGCGGGTCGGACGTTTCGGATGGGCGAGGTCGAGGTGACGGCCCTGGCGGAGGCGGATCTGGCGATCCGGTCGGGCGAGTTCCTGGCGATCCTGGGCCCGTCGGGTTCGGGCAAGAGCACGCTGCTGAACCTGGTCGGCGGTACCGATCGGCCGACGACGGGGCATGTCTGGTTCGGCGACACGGACCTGGCGGCGATGCGCGATCACGAGTTGACGCTTTATCGCCGGCGGGTGGTCGGCTTCATCTTCCAGTTCTACAACCTGGTTCCGACGCTGACGGCCGAGGAGAACGTGCAGGTCGCGACGGAACTGGTGGGTGATCCGCTGGCGCCGGCCGCGGCGCTGGAGCTGGTGGGCCTGTCGTCGCGGGCGTCGCACTTTCCGGCGCAGCTTTCGGGCGGCGAGCAGCAGCGGGTGGCGATTGCGCGGGCGATCGCGAAGCGTCCGCGGATCCTGCTGGCGGACGAGCCGACGGGGGCGCTCGACCTGGTGACGGCCCGGCAGGTGCTGTCGATTCTGCAGGGGCTGAACCGGCGCGAGGGGCTGACGATCCTGCTGATCACGCACAACCCGGCCCTGGCGGACATCGCGGGTCGGGTGGTGCGGCTGGCGAGCGGCCGGCTGGCGGACACGCGTGAGAATCCGAATCCGATCGATGCGAGCGACGTGACCTGGTAGCTTCAGGGCGAGTGAACTCATGCCGGTGCTGCACCGCAAACTGATCCGTGACCTGGTGGCGAGCGTCGGGACGCTGCTGACGGTGATTGCGATCATGGGGATCGGAACGGGCGCGTACGTCGGGCTCGGCACGTCGCAGCGGATCCTGGAGGAGAGCCGGGCCGACTACTACCGGCAGTACCGCTTCGCCGATTTCTGGATTTCGCTGAAGAAGGCTCCGCGGAGCGCGGCCGAGCGGCTGGCGGCGTGGCCGGAGGTGGCGAGCCTGCGGACGCGGGTGGTGTTCGACGTGCTGCTGGATGTACCGGACGCGGCCCGGCCGGTGACGGGTCGGCTGTTGTCGGTACCTTCGACGGGCTACGCGCAGAGCATCAACGGGATTCACCTGCAGCGGGGGGCGGGATTCTCGGAGGACCGTGACGAGGAGGTGATTCTGAGCGAGGCGTTCGCGCGGGCGCACGGGATCGAGGTGGGTGACCGGCTGCACCTGGTGCTGAATCGCCGGCGGCAGGCGTTCACGGTGGTGGGGACGTGCATCAGTCCGGAGTACGTGTACCTGGTGCGCGGCCCGGGCGACCTGATTCCGGATCCGACGCGTTTCGGCGTGCTGTACGTCAAGGAGCGGTACGCCCGCGAGGTGCTGGACTTCAAGGACGCCTGCAACGAGATCACGGGGCAGTTGACGCCACGGGGGCGGCGGCAGGTCGAGGAGTTCCTGGCGCGGGCGGACCGGCTGCTGTCTCCGTACGGGGTGCTGGACCTGGTGCCGCGTTCGCGGCAGGCGTCGCACAGTTTTCTGCACGATGAGCTGTCGGGGCTGGCGGTCTCGGCGACGGTGATGCCGGGCATCTTCCTGGCGGTGGCGGCGCTGGTGCTGAACATCCTGATGCTGCGGCTGGCGCGGCGGCAGCGGACGACGGTGGGGACGCTCAAGGCGCTGGGCTACAGCGATCTGCAGGTGACGCTGCACTTCCTGGGCTTCGGCGTGGTGGTCGGACTGCTGGGGGGGCTGTGCGGGTGCGGAATCGGGCTCGGGCTGGCGGCCGCGATGATTCGGATGTACCGGCAGTTCTTCGAGTTTCCGAGTTTCGCGTACAGCGTGCAGCCGGACCTGATGCTGATCGGGCTGCTGGTCAGCGTGGCGTTCGGCGCGCTGGGGGCGCTGCGGGGGGTGCTGGCGGTGCTGCGGCTGCAGCCCGCGGAGGCGATGCGTCCGACGCCGCCGGAGCGTGGCGGTCGGATCGCGCTGGAGCGGCTGGGCTGGCTGTGGCGGCGGCTGGGATTCCGGACGCACCTGGCGCTGCGGAGCGTGTTTCGCAACCGGGTGCGCTCGTTGACCGGCGTGTTCTCGGCGGCGCTGGCGACGGCGATCATGTTCATGGCGCTGGTGATGTACGACTCGTTCGTCTACCTGGTCGACTTCCAGTTCGAGCAGGTGGTGCGTAGCGACGTGGACCTCGGGATGCGGGACGAAGCCTCGCGGGCGGCCCTGCTGGATGCGCGGCAACTGCCGGGGGTGCAGCGGGCCGAGCCGCTGCTGGGTGTCACCTGTGACCTGCGTCACGGGTATCGCAGTCGACGGCTGGCGATCACCGGGCTGAGCGCCGGCCACAGCCTGACGGCGCCGCGGGCGTCGGACGGAGCGCCGATCCGGATTCCGTCGACGGGGCTGGTGCTGACGCGCAAGCTGGCGGAACTGCTGGACGTGCGGGTCGGGGACCTGGTGGAGTTGCGTCCGGTGCGCGGTCGGCGGACGGTTCGCCGGGTGCCGGTGACGGGCGAGGTCGACAGTTATCTCGGGCTGGATGCGTACGCGGACCTGGAGTACCTGGCGGGACTGCTGGGTGAATCGAGCGCGCTGAACAGCCTGCAGTTCCGGGTGGATCCGGGGGCGCAGGCGGACCTGTTCCGGGCGGTGCGGTCCCTGCCGGTGGCGCAGGGGATGAACGTGATGGCGGACACGCGAGCGAACATCGCGCGGACGCTGGTGGAGACGAGCGTGGTGTCGATCGGCGTGATGATCGTCTTCGCCGGGGTGATCGCGTTCGGCAGCACGCTGAACAGCGCGCTGATCGAGATCGGCGACCGGGTACGGGAACTGTCGACGCTGCGGGTGCTGGGGTACGGGCCGGCCGAGGTGGCCGGGATCCTGGTACGGCAGGGTTTGCTGGTGTTCCTGGCGGGTCTGCTGCTGGCGTTTCCGCTGGGGTACCTGATGGTGTCGGGCCTGGCACGGGCGTACGACAAGGAACTGTATCGTCTGCCGCTGGTGATTCGATTCGACACGGTGCTGCAGACGATCGGTCTGGCGAGCGGGTTCATGCTGCTGGCGCAGGTGATCGTCTATCGGCAGGTGCGGTCGCTGGACTGGCTGGAAGGCATCAAGGTGAAGGAGTAGCGTCATGCGGACAACCTGGCTGGCGGTGCTGGGCGTGGCGGCGGTGCTGGTGGTGCTGCTGGTCTGGCAGTCCCGGCGGGCGGAGATGACGGTGCGGGTGCTGTCGCCGCGGGTGGAGACGATCCGGGCCTACGTCGAGGAGCAGGCGGTCACCGCGCTGCCGCGCGACTACCTGGTGTCGATGCCGATCGCGGGCTGGCTGCAGCCGATCACGCTGCGCGAGGGCGATCGCGTCGCGGCCGGCGAGACGCTGGCCCGGCTGGACACCGAGGACCTGCGGGACCGGGTGACGCAGTCGGCCCAGCGGGTGGCGGTGCTCGAGACGAAGATCGCCGAGACGCGCGACCACCGCCTGGAGGAGAACGCGCTGATCGAGATCGAGGCGACCGTCAAGGCGATCGACGAGACCGTGCGGGCGGCCGAGGCCAAGCTGGAGGCGGCCGCGGCGGTGCGTGACTTCGCCGAGGGCGAGCGGGAGCGGCTGCTGAAGATCGCCGAGAGCGAGGGGGCGACGACCCGCGAGTTGCGCGAGGCGGACATGACGCTGCGCAAGGCGCAGGCCGAGTACCAGAGTGACCGGCTGGACCTGGCGGCGCTGAAGACGATCGCGGCGGTCAGCTACATCGGCCCGAAGTTCATGCACGACTACATCGACCGCAAGTCGTTCACGCTGCAGCAGCACGAGCAGGAGTTGATCGAGGCCCGGGTGCAACTGGAGATCGAGCGGCGGAACCTGGCGCGGGCCGAGGTGACGGCGCCGATCGACGGAGTCGTGCTGGAGCGGCACCAGACGCGGCGGCAGTACCTGGCCGCCGGGACGCCGCTGGTGACGATCGGTCGGCTGGAGGACCTGGAGGTGATCGCCGAGGTGCTGACCGAACGGGCGACGCGGATCGAGGTCGGGGACGCGGTCGAGGTCTTCGGGCAGGCGCTGCCGGACGGTCCGGTGACCGGTCGGGTGCTGCGGGTCTATCCGCAGGGCTTTCGCAAGGTCAGTTCGCTGGGCGTCGAGCAGCAGCGGGTGAACGTGGCGATCGGCTTCGGCCAGCCGGTGGCGGGCCTGGGGGTCGACTACCGGGTGTTCGTGCGGATCATTCACGCCGAGGCCGAGGACGCGTTGACGATCCCGCGGACGGCGCTGTTCCGCGGGGACGAGGGCGGGCAGCAGGTGCTGGTGGTCCGCGACGGTCGCGTGCAGCGGCAGGCCGTGCGGGTCGGGCTGGCCAATGACGAGCGGGCGCAGGTGGTCGAGGGGCTGACGTCCGGCGCGGCGGTGGTGGCCCGGCCGAGCAACGAGATCCGGATCGGGATGCGGGTCGCGGCCGAGTCGGGCAACTGAGTGGGCGGCGTTCGGGGAAAGCCGTGGCGGACGGGGACGTTTTTCTGGTAAGGGTCGCGCGGGGCGGCTGGGATGCGGGCGTTCAGGAGCAGGCGGTGCGGCGGACAGACGGGAGATGGTGGTGCGGACTTCTGGCGGGGTGGTGCGCCGTGCTGGGCGGTTGTCACGCGGAGCCGAAGACGCTGCGTGCGGTCGAACTGCAGACGCCGGCGGCGCGGGCCGAGGCGGCCGAGGAGTACTGGGCCGGTCGTGGTTCCGGCGGGCTGGACGCGGGGCGGCATCGGCGGGTGGTGATCACCGAGTTCGTGCTGGAGTTCGTGACCGAGAAGCGTGAGAGCGGGGGACTGATATCGGATCGGCAGAAGATCGTCGACGTGCCGACCGGGTTCCTCTCGGCCGGGGTGATGGCCAGCGGTCTGAAGCGGAAGGTGATCGAGTACGAGGATGAGATGTGCCGGCAGCTTCCGGACGTGGTCTTCCGGCAGGTGCGGGCCGGGCTGCAGGCCGGGGGGTTCGAGGTGCTGCCGAGCGGCCGGGTGGTCGGGGCGGCGGCGTACCAGGGTTTCGAGACGGAGGCGGAGGGGCGGGCGTCGCTGCTGAAACGGATCAACGTGTTCAGTTCGGACACGGGTCGGGTGCTGGCCGCGCGGCGTTACCCGGCGGACGGTCTGCAGGTGATTCGGGCTGCGCGGGGGGGTGACGAGGCCGCTGTGGAGCGGGCGCTGCTGGCGGAACTGGGTGCGGACGTGAGTCTGCGGATTCGCTTCCGGCTGGGGATCTTCGACGACCGGGTCAGCATCGAGCGGGGTTCGGCGATCACGGTGACGAGGGCGGACGGGGCCGGAGTGTGGGAATCGCGGCGTTCGCTGCTGTCGGACGTGCAGGTGGTGACCGACGACGGTTTCATGCCGGTGGCCGGCAAGGTGCTGCAACTGAACGAAGCGGCGTACCGCTCGGCGGTTGAGCGTCTGGCGGAGGCGTACTTCGGGCTGGCGCTCGAGGCGAGCGAGGGCGCGAGGGAACGTGAGGGTGAGTGAGCGCGGGCGCGCGGGGATCTGGTGCCACTGCTCTTGAGCAGTGTCTTCTCTGTGGGACCGGGTCGATGGGACGCAGGGCGAGTCCTCGACGCGGGTCGTAGGGTGCGTCATCGACGCGGCGGACCACGATTCCATTGGACCCGGGAGACACAGGCGTCGATGCCGCACCGCGTGGCGCTTCTGCGTCGCGGTCCAACGCAGTCCCCCACCCTTCCACTCGCTGCGCTCGTTCAAGGATGGGGCACCCGATGAGGGAGTGAGGCGTTCTGGCCTGCTTGTCGCAGGTCAGGCGAGTGTGGGTTTGCGGGGTGTCCGGGGGATGTCGATGTAGTGGCGGAGGGTGCGGAGCAGTTCGGGGAGGTGGACGGGTTTGGCGAGGTACTTGGCGGCGCCCTGGGCGAGCAGGTCGCGTTCGAGTCCGAAGTCGTGCCGGCCGGCGCGGTTTCGTCCGGTCAGGAAGATGACCGGGATGTGCCGGGTCAACGAGTGGTCCTTGAGTCGGCCGAGGACGTAGTTTCCGCAGCCGTCGGGCATCGTGAAGTCGCAGATGACGACATCGGGCTGGGTCTTCAGGGCGGTCCAGTAGCCCTGCATGCCGCTGAAGGCGCGGGTGACTTCGATGCCGTAGGCCCGCAGGCGGAGCTTGAGCGCCCGGGAGATGTCGGGGTCGTCGTCGATCACCAGCACGGTCGGGGCAGCGGGTGGCCGGGCGTCGTCGGCGGGCTGCGGCGCGGGCGGGTCGAGTTCGAGCAGTTTGGTCAGCAGGGGCTGAAGCTGTTCCCAGACGCGATCGGACTTGGCGAGGTAGTGGGCCCCGAGCTGTTCGCAGCGCTCGATGGTCTCGGGATCGGTCCGGCCGGTCAGGATGATGACCGGCAGCGGCTGGATGGTGTTGCTGGCGGCGAGGGACGCGCACAGCGAGAGTCCGTCGCCGGTCGGCATGTTGACGTCGAGGATCAGCAGGTCGGGGCGCGCGCGGACGATCTCGAGCATCGCGGCCATGCCATCGCCGGCGGTCGCGACTTCGATGTCGAGTGACGCGACCCGGAGGGTGAGGGCCTGGAGCAGGGTGGGGTCGTCGTCGACGATCAGGACTCGTTTGGCAGGCATCTGCGTGCTCCTGTACGGTTCTGGATGGCGGCTTGCAGGGCGGCGATCAGGGCGGCGGCGTCGTAGGGTTTCTGCAGGAAGAAGCTGGCGCCGCGATCGAGTGCTTCGTGTTCGTTGACGATGCTGGCCGAGAGCATGATGACGGGCAGGTCCCGGGTGGCGCTGTGGTCGCGGAGCCGGTCGAGGACGGTCAGTCCGTCGAGCCCGGGCATGCGGATGTCGAGGACGACCGCGTCGGGCTGTTCCCGCAGTGCGAGCGCCAGCCCGCTGTTTCCGTCGAAGGCGGTCAGCACGTCGTAGCCGAGGGCCCGCAGGCGCACGGCGAGTGCCTGGATGATGGTCCGGTCGTCATCGACCAGCAGGACGCGGTGCTCAGGCATGATCCGGCTCGCGGGCTTCGACGACCTGCAGGAAGCGTTCGGCGAATTCGTCAGGCGTGTCGGCGACGTCCCAGTCGCCGATCAGTTCGAAACCAAGCGCGGGCAGCAGGGCTTCCGGCCGGTTGCGGTTGAAGCGGTTCAGGGCGGTGATGACGCGGTCGGCGAGGTGCGCGGATTCCTCGAGCGAACTGGCGACGACCAGGATCCAGTGTCCGGGGTCGACGGAGAACAGCAGGTCTCCGCGGCGAAGCTGGTGCTGGAGGAAGTTGGTGCCGTCGTGCTGGTCGTGGGGGGCGACGGTCTCGTGGGCGCGGGCCTCGATCAGGCTGACGCGGGTCGAGCCGTTGCGAAGCCGCGGGACGCGCTCGACGTAGTGGCGGATCAGGGCGGCGGGTTCGGCGATCGGCACGGTGAACGAGAAGGTCGAGCCCCGGCCGGGCTCGCTGCGGACCTCGATGTCGCCGAAGCTGAGGTGGACGAGTTCGCGCACGATGCTGAGGCCGAGTCCGAAGCCGCGGGTGCTGGAGCGCAGGTTGCCCTCGACCTGCTTGAAGCGTTCGAAGATCAGGGCGAGGTCTTCGGAGCCGATGCCGCGGCCGTTGTCGGTGACGCCGAAGTGGACGCAGGCGTTCTCGCGGTCGAGCCTGCTCCAGAGGCGGACGTCGCCGCCGGCGTGCGAGAACTTGAACGCGTTGATGCACAGGTTGATCAGGACGCGGCCGATCTTCTCGGGATCGCAGTAGAGGTCGGGCAGGTCCGGGCCGGGCTCGAGGTGCAGGGTGACTTCGCTGGCGGCGGCCTTGCGGGTCAGGGTGGTTCCGACGCGTTCGAAGATGGCGGCGGCGGGCACCCGCAGGCGGGCGACGCCGAGCTGGCCGGACTCGAGTTTGCTGATGTCGAGCATGTCATCGATCATGATGGCGAGGTCATCGACGCGGTTGAGGACGGTGCCGAGGTACTCGCGCTGTTCGTCGGTGGTGGGTCCGACGAGTCCGTCGGCGATGATCGCGGTGAATTCCTTGATGACGGTCAGCGGGGTGCGGAACTCGTGGGAGACGTTGTCGACGAATTCGTGGGCGGTGTCGTAGAGTTCGGCCAGGCGGCGGTTCTTGGCGGCGAGTTCCTCGTTCTTCAGGCTGACTTCGGCGAGCAGGCGGCGGTTCTCGGCCTCGACGGTGCGGCGGTCGTGGCGGGTCGAGGCGTTTTCGAGGGCGCGGCGGAGGACGTCGGGGTTGACGTCGGCCTTGACGAGATAGTCGTCGGCGCCATGTCGCATCAGGTCGGTGGCGATCTTCTCGTCGCCGTGGCCGGTCAGGCAGATGATCGGTCCGAAGTAGCCGGCGGCGCGGAGGCCCTTGAGCACTTCGAGTCCGCACTGTCCGCCGAGGACGTAGTCGAGGAAGATCACGTCGGCGGCCTGGCGGGTGGCGACGTCGCGGGCGGCGTCGAGGTCGCGGACGTCGTGCAGGTCGAAGTCGAGTCCCTGGACGCGTTCGAGCTGGCGGCGGAGCAGTTCGACGTCGCCGGGGTCATCGTCGACGACCAGGATGCGGCGGACCTCGACCGGCTGCGGGGCGTGGTCGGTCTGGCTGTTGTGCTCGATGTGCACGCAGTTGCGGCCGGCGTCCTTGGCGTCGTAGAGGGCCCGGTCGGCGCGTTCGACGACCGCCTCGGCGGTGTCGCCCCGGGCGGCGGCGGCGACGCCGAGGCTGGCGGTGACGCGGTTGGCGACGTGGCTGGCATGGTGCGGCAGTTTCAGGTCGAAGATCGCGAGGCGGATGCGCTCGGCCAGTCCGGCCGCGTCGGCGAGCGGGGTATCGGGCAGCAGGATGACGAATTCCTCGCCGCCGTAGCGGCCGACGAAGTCGGTTCGGCGGCAGGTGCTGGAGACGGCGTCGGCGACGGCCTGGAGGACTTCGTCGCCGGCCTGGTGCCCCTGCGAGTCGTTCAGCAGTTTGAAGTGGTCCAGGTCGAGCATGATGATCGCATACGGCGCGCGGCAGCGGATGGTTCGCTCGTGCTCGGCGGCGTGGGCTTCCTCCCAGGCGCCGCGGTTGAGCAGGCCGGTCATGGTGTCGAGCCGGCCGGTGCGGGCCAGTTCCTGGTTCAGGGCGGCGATCTGTCGGGCGGCGCGGCGTTGCTCGTCGGCGAGCTGGGCGGTCAGGCGCCGTTCGCGGGCGGCCAGGCTGGCGGATTCGATCGCGTGGCGGAGGACGTCGGCGTTGAGGTCGCGCTTGGCGATATAGGCGTCGGCGCCGTTGCGGGCGAGTTCCGAGACGATGTAGGGATCGTCCTGGCCGGTGATGACGATCACCGGGGTGAGCAGGCCGTCGTTCCGCAGGCGGCGGAGCAGGGCGCTGCCGGTGGTGGTGCCGAGATCGTAGTCGAGGAAGATCAGGTCGGTGGGTTGCTCGGCCAGGTGGCGCGCGGCCTGTTCGGGGGACGGGCAGTGCGTGAACGCGAGCGGCGGCCCGCCGAGCGCTTCGAGGTGGCGCTGCAGGATGGCGGCGTCGGCCGTGTCGTCATCGAGCGAGAGGATTCGCAGCGCCGGCTCCGAATCGTTCGCCGCGAGACTCACGGGCAGGACGGCTGCGACTGGAGGCTGTTCCTGAGGCATTCCGAATGATCCCTGTGCAGTCCTAGCGTGAAGCGAAAGTGTGAGCCGGTGCCCGGTTCGGATTCGACCCAGATGCGTCCCTCGTGGCGTTCGATCGCCTTGCGGCAGATGGCCAGGCCGATCCCGGTGCCGTCGTATTCGCTGCGCCCGTGCAGCCGCTTGAACGGCGCGAAGACCTGGTCGGTGTACTCGGCGGGGATGCCGATTCCGTTGTCGCGGACGCCGAAGATCCAGGCGCCGCTCCGCTGCTCGGCGGTGATTCGAATCTCGGCCGGCCGGTCGGGATGGGCGTACTTGAGCGCGTTGCCGACCAGGTTCTGGTAGAGCTGGGTCAGCAGCGTGCGATCGCCGAAGACGGTCGGCAGTGGCTCGACGTGGATCCGTGCGCCGCTACTTCGGACGCGTTCCGAAAGGGCGGCCAGGGCGTCCTGCACGCAGTCGCCCAGTTCGAGCGGGTTGACCTGCAGGGCCGAGCGTCCGCTGCGGGAGAGCGCCAGCAGGTCGTTGACGAGTTTCTGCATCCGGCCGGCGGCGTCGACGATGAAGTCCAGGTCCTGGGTGGCGCGGGGTGGCAGGTCGCCGTCGATGTCCTGTCGGAGCAGGGCGCTGAAGGACATCAGCTTGCGGAGCGGTTCCTGCAGGTCGTGCGAGGCGATGTGGGTGAATTCATCGAGTTCGCGGTTGAGCTGGCTGAGCTCGGCGTTGATCTGGGTGAGCCGGCCGGCCTTGCGGCGCAGTTCGAGCTGCGAGCTGGCCTGGTGGGCGAGTGCGGTCAGGTCCTCGAGTTGCCGCGTGGTCAGTTCGCGGGGCGTCGTGTCGATCACGCACAGGGTTCCGAGCGCGTGTCCGTCGGCGGTCCGCAGGGGCACGCCGGCGTAAAAGCGGATATGGGGTGGTCCGGTGACCAGGCCGTTGTCGACCGTGCGCGGGTCGCGGGTCGCGTCCGGGACGATCAGCGGCGTGTCGCCGAGAATCGCGTGGGCACAGAAGGCGGACTCGCGGGGCGTCTGGGGCGCCTCCAGGCCGCAGGCGGACTTGAACCACTGGCGGTCGTCGTCGACCAGGCTGACGAGCGAGATCGGCGTCTCGCACAGGCGGGCGGCCAGTTGGGTCAGGTCGTCGAAGGATCGTTCCGGCGGAGTGTCCAGGATGCGGCACTGCAACAGGGCCGTCATGCGGGCGGCTTCGTCGGGCGGCAGGGCGGCGGCTGGCAACTTGAGACTCCTGGCGCGAACGCCTTGTTCACGCTGTGCGAATCATCGGACCAATGGCGTTGCGGGATGAGGCCGTAGGCGGGCGCTCCAATGGTGCGTTCGGGGGAGCGCGGGCGAGCGTCGCTGCCCGGGGCGGGCGGGATGTTTTTTCAGACATTCGGCGTGAGGTACCGGCCGCGGGCCCGTTGGATGGCCTGCTGAAACGAAACAAGGTCCGGATCCGCCTGGAGCGTCTGCGATGGTATCTGCCGAATTTGCGCGTGGTCGACTGTTGAGCCTGTGTCTGCTGGTGGTGCCGGCGCTGGGGGATCCGACCGTGACGCCGCCGGGCGGTTATTCGGACCCCGCGGCAAAGTCGTTGGCGCAGGCCGCGACGCTGTGCGGACCGGAGTGGGTCGCGACTTTCGCGGGTGCCACGGCTGTCGACGGGCCGGTGCACGCGCTGGCGGTCTTCGACGACGGCAGCGGGCCGGCGCTGTACGCGGGCGGCACGTTCCCGGCCGCGGGTGCGGCCGGTCCGAACCTGGCTCGCTGGGACGGCGCGGGCTGGTCCGGACTGGGGACCGGCGCGAACGGCAGCGTCTACGCGCTGGCGGTCTTTGACGACGGCGGCGGTCCGGCGCTGTATGCGGCCGGGGACTTCACGATGGTGGACGGTGTTGCGGCGAATCGCATCGCCCGCTGGGACGGAGTCGGCTGGTCGCCGCTGGGGGCGGGTGTGGATGACTGGATCCGGACGCTGCAGGTGTACGACGACGGCAGCGGTCCGGCCCTGTATGCCGGGGGCGGGTTCCTGCACGCGGGCGGCGCGGCGGCCGGGCACATCGCCCGCTGGGATGGTGGTGCGTGGTCGGCGCTGGGCGGTGGCGCCAACGGGCTGGTGCTGGCGCTGACCGTGTTTGACGACGGCCAGGGCGGCGGTTCGATGCTGTACGCGGGCGGCAGTTTCCTGGCGGTGGACGGATTCAGCAGCGAGCGTCTGGCCCGCTGGGACGGGTCGGCCTGGTCCTCGATCGGGGCCGTTGGTGGAACGGTGCGGGCGCTGCAGGTCTTCGATGACGGAAGCGGGCCGGGGCTTTACGCGGCCGGTCAGATCAGTTCGGCCGGTGGGGTTGCGGTTGCGGGTCTGGCGCGGTGGGACGGTCTGGGCTGGAGCGGGCTGGGGGCCGGCGTGGACGGTCACCTGTTTCACCAGGTGGGAGCCCTGGCGGTTCATGACGATGGCAGCGGGCCGGCGCTGTACGCGGGCGGTTCGTTCACCGAAGCGGGCGGCTCGAGTGCGAACCGGATGGCGCGCTGGGACGGTGCGGCCTGGGCGGCGCTGGGGAGCGGGATCGGGGCGACGGACTGGTGGGAGGGTGTCGACGCGCTGGCGGTCTTTGACGACGGGTCCGGTCCGGCGCTGTACATCGGCGGAGACTTCGTGGACACGCCGGCGGGCGATGCCTACCTCGCGCGGTGGGGTGGCTGCGAAGCGTTCCCGGGCGACGTGGACGGCGACGGCGACGTGGACCTTTCGGACCTGGCGGAGATGCTGATCGACTTCGGCTGCCAGTCGCCGCCGGCGGCGGTGTGCGTCGGAGACGCCGACGGCGACGGCGACACGGACATTGCGGACCTGGCGGTGCTGCTGGCGAACTTCGGGGAATAGGGCGGGGAAGGAAGGGAACAGGGAACAGGGAACAGGGAACAGGGGGCCCGCTTCCTTCTTCGCCGAGGCCGGGTGTTGAGCGAGCGCACCTGGAGGGACTGGCGGGTGCGGCCTGCCGGTGCGGCATCGCCGCCTGTGAGTTCCGGCATGCGGTGATCGTGGTCTGATGGGGCATCGCGTTCGGGGCGAAGACGCAAAACTGGCTACTCGGCTGAAAGTGGCGGAAGTTGCGCTGCCGATACAACGTTCGTGGTCTGGCCGCTGGTGGCCGGGCGGACGGCAGGCGGCGACGGAGTTCCGCGATGGGTTCGACAGACGAGTTCGGGTACATCATCGACAAGCTGCGGCAGGCGCCGTTCCGGGCGGACCCGTTCCGGCACATCGTGATTGACGACCTGTTTTCGGCGGCGCATTTCGAGGCGATCACTTCGGCCGCGGAGATTGCGCGGGAGCCGGTGGCGACGACCGAGGATCTGATCGACGACCTGGAGGGTTGCGGGTATCGGATCCAGAGTTTCCCGGGCTGTACGACGTCGCGGGAGGAGTACCTGTCGTGCTTCAACGCGGGTGCCTGGCCGGTGGACAAGGGGCTGCTGGAGGGCTTCGGCCTGACGATGCGGCTGCAGTGTTACGAGACGGACGTGCTGGCGCGGGTGGTGGCGTTCTTCAACGCGGATCCGTTCCAGGCGGCGCTGGCGGAGAAGTTCGGGGTCACGCGTCCGACGCGGGTGGACACGGCGATTCAGAAGTACCTGCACGGGTACGAGATCAGTCCGCACCCGGACGTGCGTCGCAAGGCGCTGACCTACATGATCAACATCAACACGTGCCCGGCCGCGGAGGCGGCGCCGATCCACACGCACCTGCTGCGGTTCAAGCCGGAGCGGTCGTACGTGCAGTCGTTCTGGGAGAACAACCCGCAGGCCGAGCGTTGCTGGGTTCCGTGGGACTGGTGCGATTCGGTCAGCGAGACGCGACGGAACAACAGCGTCGTCCTGTTCGCGCCGGACTGCGACACGCTGCACGCGGTCAAGCTGGACTACGATCACCTGGCGTACCAGCGGACGCAGATCTACGGCAACCTGTGGTACGACGAGGCGCCGCTGGAGTATCAGCCGAGCTACCAGGAACTGGACGGACTGGTGGCGGTCTAGGGGGCAGGGAACAGGGAACAGGGAACAGGGAACAGGGAACAGGGGGACCCGCTGGCTTCTTTGCCGGGGCTGGGCTTTGCGGTTCCGGACGGCGCAGGGCCGGCTCGGCAGAGGGTGCTGTTCACGAGCCGTGGCACGGATCTCCCCGCGTGAGAAGGCACTGTTCAAGGGCTCAGGAGCCGTGGCACTGATCTCCTCGTGTGAGAAGGCACTGTTCAAGGGCTCAAGAGCCGTGGCACCTGATCTCCTCGCATGAGAAGACACTGCCCAGGAGCCGTGGCACCAGCATTCCGTGCGTGAGAAGACACTGCCAAGAGCAGTGGCACCAGAACTCCGCGCGCCCTGGCTCCCTGGCCCCTGGCTTTCTCGACCTAGAGCCTCACTGTCGCGGGCGTCTCGGGGCGCTCGGCGCACTGGCAGGCGGCGAGCGTGAAGCGGAAGTGGGCGCCCCGGTCGGGTTCGGACTCGACCCAGATGCGGCCGCCGTGGCGGTGGACGACCTTCTCGCAGATGGCCAGCCCGATGCCGGTACCTTCGTAGTTGGCCCGGGCGTGCAGTCGTTTGAAGGGGGCGAAGATCATCTCGGCGTAGGCGGCGTCGATGCCGATGCCGTTGTCGCGGACGCCGAGGACGCACTCGTCGCCGCGCCGCTCGGCCGTCAGGTGCAGTTCGACGCGCTGGCCGGGGCGGACGAATTTGAGCGCGTTGCCGATCAGGTTCTGGTAGAGCTGGGTCAGCAGGGCCGCGTCGCCGTTGACCTGCGGCAGCGGATCGCGGCGGATCAGCGGGTCGTCCGCGTCGATCCGGTCGCTGAGCACTTCGAGGGCATTGTCGACGCAGGTGTCCAGCGAGACCGGCACGCAATGCAGGTCGCGGTTGCCCGAGCGGGCGAACAGCAGCAGGTCCTGAACCAGGACCTTCATCCGGTGGGCCGCGTCGGTGATGTAACGCAGGTCGGTGGCCGCCTTTTCGGGCAGGTCGCCGCCGAGGTCGATCGGCAGCAACTGGCTGAACGAGAGCAGCTTGCGAAGCGGTTCCTGCAGGTCGTGGCTGGCGACGTAGGTGAACTGGTCAAGCTCGGCGTTGCGCGTCGAGAGGGCTTCCTCCTTGCGCCGCAGTTCCTGCTCGGAAGCGCGGGCCTGGGCCAGCAGTTCCTCGATCTGTTCGCTGCGGCCGCGGAAGACCTGCGCGGCGGCGGAAATCTCGCCGATCTCGTCCCGGCGTCCGGCATACGGAATCACCGGGGTTTCGCGTCCGGCCGCCAGGTCACGGAGGGTGCTGGTGATCTGCTGGAGAGGCGGGGCGATGCTGCGGCTGATCCAGACGCCGGCGAGCAGGCCGAGAATGATCGTGCCGACCGCGATGGCATTGCTGGCGAAGGCGAACTGGCGATGGTCGGTCCCCATCGCTTCGGTGAGCCGGTTGATCGACTCGGTGCTGGCGGCCCGGACCTGGCCGGAGAGTCGCAGGAACTCGGCGGTTTCGCCGGCCATCGCGACGTTGACGAGGTACAGGTAGGCGCGGGTGGCCTGGACCATGGCGATCAGGGCGTTCTCGTATTCGCTGACGGCGCCGGCGTGGGCGGCGTCGCAGGGGAACGGGGCGTGCCGTTCGATCTGGTCGAACTCGGTCCGCAGTTCGGCGAGTTGCCGGCGGGCGCGGGCCACCAGTTCGGAGTCGGGTTCGGCGAGGAACCGGAGCGTGGCGATCTGCGCTTCGCGGAGGCGGTTCTGCCCCCGCAGGGCGGGGACCATCACGTTGGCGTCGCCGGTCGCGACCAGCGCGTCGAGCGAGGCCTGGATCCGGTTGTAGGCGGGTCGCAGCGTTTCGCGGACCAGTCGGTCGCGCGTGTCGCGGTCCCGGATCACGGCGTCGTACAACTCGCGGTGCCGCTGCAGGTGGCCGAGCATCCTGGTGACGTGTTCGCCCCGGTCGCCGACGGCCAGGACCTGCAGACGCTGCTGGATGGTCTCGTGCAGGCGCACCGTGCGGGCGGCGGTCGAGCGTGTTCCGGTCTGCACGTAGAGCAGGACGCCGCGCTCGAGTTCGCGCACGGCGGTGTCCAGGTCGGAACTGGCGATCAGTTTCTTGCGGAGCGCATTCTGTACTTCCAGGTCCCGGGTGGCCTGGTCCTGGCCGACGTGGGCGACGATCGCGATGCAGACGTGCAGCCCGAGCACGACCAGGAAGCCGAGCGCGATGCGGGTGCTGACGCGGAAGCGCGGCAAACGGTCGGTCAGGCTCTTGCGGGGCGGCACCGGCTGCATCTCCTCAGGCGGTCACCAGTTCGTACCAGCGGACCAGGCTGTGTTCGTAGGTGTTCATCACGGTGTTCCAGACGGCGATGTTGCTGAGGCGGTCCTCGTACGAACCGCCGCGCCGCTGCGCGCCGACCCGGGCGACGACGCGCCCGTCCGGCCCGGTCAGTTCGCGGCGGGCGGGCTGGCCGGCGTACCAGTAATCCCACTCGGTCGGGTCAAGCAGCGGCCGGGAACGCTGCGGGTTGGAGATGTAGTAGCCCTGGCGGGCGATGAACGCGCCCGGCCAGCCGGAGAGCCACCAGTTCATGTAGGCGTAGGCGGCTTCGAGCGTTTCGCCGTCGGCCGCCGACGACAGGCACATGACGCCGTGCCAGGCACGGTAGCCTTCGCGCGGCGCGGCGTATTCGCACGGAATGCCGCGTCCGCGAAGCATGGCCACCGCGGGCGAGAACATGCTCTCGAGGACGACGCGTCCGCTGTGCATGAACTCGGCCGACTGCGGGACCGAGTTCCACAGACCGGCGAAGTGGCCGCGGGTTTTGTACTCCATCAGGATGTCGAAGAGCTGATCGACTTCGGCGCGGGTCATGTTGCCGATGTCGCCGAAGCGCATCTGGCCGGTGGCCTCGGCCGCGAGGGCCGCGTCGAAGAGCCCGATGGTCGGCTCGTTGGCGAGCGCGACGCGGCCGCGCCAGCGGTCGTCCAGCAGCCAGCCCCAGCTTTCGGTTTCGTAGGGCACGCCGCGCGGGACGACGGCGGTGTTGTAGCCGAAGGAGTCGACGTTGTGCACGTAGGGCAGAAAGCTGAGCCGCTCGGAGTGGTTGGCGCCGAGTGTCCGGTCGGGCTGGACGAAGAGCAGGCGGCAGGGGGCGTCGCCGGCCCCGAGGGGAGCGCCCGGCGTGATCCGGCCGGTCTTGGTCAGGCTGTTGATTTCGTCCCAGCGGGTGATGCGGCCGCGGTCGATGGCCTGGATGGCGCCGGCCTGCCAGAGGACGTTGATGCTGTTGGACCACTGTTCGTAGAGGTCGAAGGACTCGGGTCGGGTGGAGGCTTTCTGCAGCAGGGCCGCGTCGCCCTTGGCTTCGAAGACGATCTCGATGCCGAGATCGCGCTGGGCCTGCTGGCGGATG
The DNA here is from genome assembly GCA_030428945.1 of Phycisphaerae bacterium. Lineage (GTDB taxonomy): Bacteria > Planctomycetota > Phycisphaerae > UBA1845 > Fen-1342 > JAUIEC01. The sequence continues at coordinate 51,924 of JAUIEC010000018.1, forward strand.
GGTTCCTGAAGCGTGACGTGCGTCCCGAGGACGCGCAGCCGGGGGCGGCGTCGGCGGGCGTGCACGGCCGGGGCGGTCAGCGCGCAGCCGGCGGCGGCGGCCGCGGTGCGTTGCAGGAAGCGGCGGCGGGTCAGTCCGGTTCCGGAACGTGCGACGGGGTTCATCCGAGATGCTCGGCCGGTGGAAGCTGGACCAGGTCGAACCAGTACTCGCCGAGTCGGCGGATGATGCGGATCAGGGAGTCGACATCGTCGGGCTTGGTGACGAACGAACTGCATCCGAGCCGGTAGCTTTCCTCGATGTCCAGGTCGCGCTGCGAGGTGGTCAGCATGACGATCGGGATGGCCTGCAGGCTGGGCGCCTGGGCGATCCGGCGGAGGACCTCGCGGCCGTCGAGCTTGGGCATGTTGAGATCCAGCAGGACCAGGTCGGGTCGCGGGGCGTCCGCGGGGTCGGCATAGGGTCCCCGCTGGTGCAGGTAGTCGAGTGCTTCCTCGCCGTCGGAGACGACCCGCAGGTCCGCGTCCGGCACGCCGTCAGCCAGCGCGCGGCGGGTCAGTTCCTGGTCGCCGGGATCATCCTCGACCAGCAGCACGACCGGCGGTCGTCGAAATTCTTCGTTCATCGGATACCCCCCCGGGAAACTCTCCTGTCGCGGTGCCGGCGGTGCGCGGGTGGTCCGCGCGCGGCGCTTGCGGCCTGGCTGGCACCGTCTGGAGGGACTATCGGCTGAATTGCGGGGCGGTTGCATGGCGGATCTGGTCCTTCTGGGGGAGCGGGCGGAATGCGCCGATAAAAGGCAGTGCATTCCGGGCACGGCTTTGCATTCCGGGGCCCGGTATTGGACATTTTCAGCGGTGGCCGCGCGTTTCGACCTGAACGTGGCGGGTCCGCCTTGCGACAGGGGACACGGGAGGGCCGCGGTGCCGACCATCATGGTGATCGATGACGATGCGGGTGTCCGACAGGGTCTGCAGGTCCGGCTGAAGTCGGCCGGCTTCGACGTCCTGACGGCGGCGCACCCGGAACAGGCCATTTCGGTTGTCATGCGTGAGCGACCGGACCTGATCCTGCTGGACATTGACATGCCGAACTTCACCGGGCTGGACTTTCACGAGTCGCTGCTGGTGTCACGGCGGGCGGGGCGGATTCCAATCGTCTACCTGAGCGGGACGGGGACGCCGCCGAACCGCGAGGATGCCTTCCGGCAGGGCGCCCGGGCATTCATCGCCAAGCCGTACGACGCCCACGAACTGGTCGCGACGATCCGCGGCGTGCTGGCCGGTGAAGAGGCCGCCCGACGTCGCGCGCAGGAAGCGGACGCGCCCGTCAGCAAGTGAACCGGTAAGCACGTCGACAGATGACGGGGCGGCGGTCCGCGGGCGTCGCGGCCCGCGATCGTTTATCATTTCCCGGTTATGCAAGACACCGCGCCTCTGATTCCCCTGTTGTGCCGCCGTCCCGCGTGGCTCCTGATCCTGGTGATCCTCGCCAGCGCCGCGCCCGGGCAGGAAACCGAAACGCAGCCGGCGGCAACCCAGCCGTCCGAGGGACCGACCGCCTTCAGCAGCGACGACGTCGCCGCCCGCCTGGCGCGGGTCGAGGGCGACCAGAGCCTGCCGGAGAACACGCGGATCGAGGCGGCCGGCCTGTACCGCAAGGCGCTCGACCACCTGGCGCTGGCGAAGACCTGGCAGGGCAAGGTCGAGGAGTACCGCACCGGCCGCGAGAGCGTGCCGCGGTTGCTGGACGAAGTACGGGCCCGGTTGCAGCAACTGGACGAACCCGCCCAGCCGTCGCCGGGTGATACGGCGGAACTGTCGCTCGAAGAACTCAGCCGTCGGCTGGCGACGGCCGAGGCCGAACTGCGAACCCTGCAGGACAACGTGCGCCGCCTGGACGAGGAGGCCGAGCATCGCTCGGAACGGCGGACGGCGATCCCGGACCTGCTGGCGGCGGTGGCGGCCCGGCAGGAGGCGGCCAGTCGCGGCCTGGCGGAACCGCCGGGCGCGAACGTCGCGCCGCAGGTGCAACTGGCGCGCCGGGCGATGCTCAGTGCGCAGCGGACGGCCGCGCAGGAAGAGGCCCGGGCCTACCAGGAAGAACTGCAGTTCTACGATGCCCGCAGCGAGGTGCTGACGCTTCGGCGGGACGAGGCCCGTCGGCTGGCGGCCCAGGCGGAGACGCGGCTGGACGCCTTGCGGGGCACGGTTGCGGCCCGGCGCGAGGCGGATGCGACCCGCCAGCGCGAGCAGGCCGAGGCCGAACTGCGGGCGGCTCCGGCGGTGATCCGGGAACTGGCCGAGCGGAACAACGCCCTGGCCACCGAGTGGGAGGGCCTGGCGGGGCTGATTCGGACGGCCGAGGCGGACGTGCAGTCGGTTTCGGGCCTGGCGGAGACGCTGGCGGGTCAGTTCAAGACGATCCGGTCCTACAGCGAGATGGAGGAGATGCGCGACCTGGTCGGGCCGCTGATGCGTCAGCAGCGGGCCGAGTTGTCCAGGCTGCGGCGTTACCGTCGCGAGTACGAGCAGACCCGCACGAACCTCTCGCGGGCGCAGTTGCGGGTCAACGAGGTCGATGCCGAGAACGACGAACTGCTGGATCTGCCGCGGGCGGTCGCGCAGCACCTGGACCGGCTGGCCGAGTCGGAGCCGGGCATTGACCTGACCGGGCTGGACAAACGGCTGGAGCAGTTGCTGGCGGCCCGGCTGGACACGGTTCGCAAGCTGAAGCGCGACTACGACGCGTATGTCACGGACCTGATCAAGCTGGGCGAGGCGCAGAACCGCCTGCTGACGCGGGTCGGCGAGATGTCGGCCTTCATCGACGAGCACGTGCTGTGGGTCCGCAGCACGGTGCCGCTGCATCGCATGGATCTGCACCTGGACCTGTCGGCCTGGCCGGGGGCGTTCTCGACGGTCGGTCGCGCGTGGTGGAGCGACGTTCGTCAGAACCTGGCGACGTACCTGTTCCTGGCGGCCGGTTACCTGTTGTTCCTGCTGTGGCAGCCGCGTTTCCGGCGTGACCTGCGGACGGCCAGCGAGCAGGTCAGTCAGCCGCTGACGGATCGTTACGTGCAGACGCTGCAGGCGCTGCTGCTGACGCTGGCGATCGCGCTGCCGGTTCCGCTGCTGCTGGGCCTGCTGGCGTGGCGGCTGTCGGGGCTGGAGGTGACGGCCGACGCGCTGGCGTTCGAACTGGTGGGGGCGACGGCGCGGGGCCTGCTGGGCAGCGGGTTCGTGCTGCTGCTGCTGCTGTTTGCCCGGCACGGTGCGCGGCGCTACGGGCTGGCGATCAGTCACTTCCGCTGGGAGGCCAACGCGGTCGCGATTCTGCGGCGGCACCTGATCTGGTTCGGGCCGACGGTGGCGCCGCTGATCTTCGTGGTGATCCTGGCCGAGCGGTCCGGCGAGAGCATCCTGAGCGTCTCGGTCGGGCGGCTGGCGTTCCTGCTGGCGACGGTGGCGACGGTGCTGTTCGTCCGGGAGGTCTTCCAGCCGACCAAGGGTGCCCTGGCGAGCTATTTCGCGAAGCGGCCGACCGCGCTGGCGGGTCGCCTGCGATGGCCGGTGTACCTGGCGAGCCAGTTGCTGCTGGTCGGGCTGGGGTTCGCGTCGGTGCTGGGCTATCACTACACGGCGCTGGTTCTGTCGCAGGCGTTCGTGCGGACGATGATCCTGACGGCGCTGGTGATCCTGGTGCACGCCATGGCGCTGCGGTGGGTGTTCTTCACGCAGCGGAAGCTGGCGATCGAGGAGGCGAACCGCAAGCGGGCCGAGCAGGCGGCCGAGGCACCGCGCGAGGGCGGGGCGCCGGCGTCGGTCGAGGTGGTCGAGCCGACGCTGAAGATCGGCGCGATCGGCGAGCAGACGCGGCAGTTGCTGACGAGTTTCGCCTGGCTGGGCGTGGTCTGCGTGGTCTGGTTCTCGTGGGCGGACCTGCTGCCGGCCTTTTCGTTCCTCGAAGAAGTGCAGTTGTGGAGCTACACGGCCGAGGCGGCGGTGACGAATTCGGCGGGCGAGGTGACGACCGCGACGGTGATCCGGAACATCACGCTGGCCAGCGTGCTGCTGGCGCTGCTGATCCTGGCGGTTTCGTACGTGCTGGCCCGCAACATTCCGGGACTGCTGGAGATCGCGGTGCTGCGGCGTCTGCCGCTGGACACGGGCGCCCGGTTCGCGATCAGCGCGGTGTCGCGCTACGTGATCACGGTGGCCGGCCTGGTGCTGGCGTTCGGGACGATCGGGATCGGCTGGTCGAGCGTGCAGTGGCTGGTGGCGGCGATCACGGTCGGCCTGGGATTCGGGCTGCAGGAGATTTTCGCGAATTTCGTTTCGGGGCTGATCCTGCTGTTCGAGCGTCCGATCCGGATCGGTGACACGGTCACGGTCGGCAACATCAGCGGGACCGTCTCGCGGATCCGGATCCGGGCGACGACGATCACGGACTGGGACCGCAAGGAACTGGTGATTCCGAACAAGGAGTTCGTCACCGGGCAGGTGGTCAACTGGTCACTGTCGGACCGGATCCTGCGGCTGATCATCAAGGTGGGAATCGCCTACGGGTCGGACACCCGGCGGGCCAAGGAACTGCTGTTCGAGGTGGCCCGGGGGAGCAAGTGGGTGCTGGACCAGCCGAAGCCGCACGTCTGGTTCTGGGAGTTCGGAGGCAGTTCGCTGAACTTCGAGCTGCGCGTCTTCGTGCGGGACATCGACGACTGGGTCCTGGCCCGCGACTCGCTGCACTTCGCGATCGACGACGCCTTCCGTGAAGCCGGCATCGAGATCGCCTTCCCGCAACAGGACGTGCACATTCGCACGGTCGCCCAACCGCTGTCGCTCGAGAACGCCCGGGCGGAGGAACTGCCGGTTAAGGAGTGACGGGGAAGGGAGCGAGGGAGCCAGGGAGCGAGGGAGCCAGGGAAGGGAACAGGGGGAAGCCGCTTGCCACGCGGCCAGGGGGCTGGTGATCTGCCTCCACCCGCGCCGTTCTCGGTTCTGGTTGTCCGCTACTTGCTCCCTCGCTCCCTTGCTCCCTTGCTCCCTGAGTTTCTGGCTTCACACGAGTATGGCGGTGGCGAGGCTCAGGACCAGGAAGAAGCCGCACATGTCGGTGACGGTGGTCAGGATCGGGCCGGAGGCGAGGGCCGGGTCGAACTTGAACCAGCGGAGCACCAGCGGGACCGCGCCGCCGATCGAGACGGCCACGACCGTGTTGATCGCCATCGCGAGGCCGACCACCAGGCCCAGCAGGGGGCTGCCCTTCCAGAGCACGGCCACTCCGGCGATCAGCAGGCCGATCACGAGTCCGTTCAGGGCTCCGACCGAAATCTCCTTCAGCCAGACGCGGAGCAGTTCGTTCGGCTGCACGAGCCCGAGCGACAGTTCGCGGATGCTGACCGCGACCGCCTGGCTGCCGGAGCAACCGCTCATGTCCGAGATGATCGGCAGGAACACCGCCAGGGCGATCACGGCCGCGAGCGTGTCCTGGTACATCGCGATGACGCTGGCGGCCGCGATGTTCAGGACGACGTTGATGCTCAGCCAGGCCAGGCGGCGGCGCGAGCGCAGCAGCAGCGGCATGGTCCGCAGTTCCTCGCCGCCGATGATGCCCTGCGACTGGCGGTAGGTCGCGTCGGCCTGGTCGGCGAGGGCCTCCTCGACGGCGGCCCGCTGGATGACGCCGACAAGCTGCGCGGCCTCGTTGACGACCGGCACGCCGAAGAACGCGTAGGTGTCGAACAGGTCGCAGACATCGTCGAGCGATGCGTCGTCGCGGATCGAGACCGGTCCGCCGATCGAGATCTCGTGAATCGGCGTGCTGCGACGGGCCAGCAGCAGGTCGCGCATCCGCAGGACGCCGCAGAGCACGTCGGCTTCGTCGACGACATAGGCGTACTGAATGTCATAGTCGCGATACTCGTCGGCGTTGGCCTGCAGATCGGCGATCACGTCGCCGACCGTCAGGGTGCGCAGGTACTGCAGGTGCTCGGTGATCATCAGGCCGCCGGCGACGTCGTCGGCGTACCCCGCCAACTGGCGGGCCTCGGCCGCGGCGTCTGGTTCCATCGCCGAGAGGATCGCTTCGGCATCCTGGGCGGGCAGGTCACCGAGCAGGTCGGCCTGCTCGTCGCTGGGCAGTTCCTGGACGATCGCGGCCGCGACCTGCGGTTCGAGGTGTTCGACCAGTCCGGCCGCCTGCACGTCGGGGATGCAGTCGACCAGTTCGGCGGCCAGTTCCGGCTCGAGGACTTCGAGCACGCGGCGCTGCTGCCCTTCTTCGAGACGGGCGAACGCGCGGGCGGCGTCGACCATCGGCAGTTCTTCGAGTTGCGGGCCGAGTTCGGCGGTCGGTTCCTCTGCCAGCAGGGCCTCGGCCTGGTCGAAGGGCGTGTGGGTATCAATCGAGGACAAGAGCGGACTCCCGAGTGCGAATGTGGTCCGGGCGGACGGCGGACAACGTGCGTCAGCGATGGCGGCGGGAACGGTGCCCGGGCGTCATCCGGGATCCCAGCCCTGGCGCTGCACCCAGTCGCGCAGGCCGGCCAGCAGGCGGGTCCGCTTCTCCGGGTTCGAGAGGAACGGCGCCCGCGAGAATTCGAGTTGCATCCACGGCATTTCGGCCGCGTGGCTGCGGGTGATGTAGCCGCCCTGGAACGGGTCGTTGCGGGCGACCGGGTGTTCGAAGGCGGCTTCGAGGCAGGTTGCCAGGGACGCCAGCCAGGCGTCGGGGCAGGTACCGTCGCCGTTGCTGAGGCACAACCAGGGGCGTTCGGCGCCGGGGTCGGGTCCGATCGGCGGTCCGCTGGCGGCCATCGTGTGGCAGTCGATGCCGATGGGGACGTGGCCGGCGTGTCCGCTGAGGCGGGCGTGGTACGGGTGGTAGTGGCGTTCGAGCAGGTCGGCGAAGAGGGTTTCGGGCGGGGTCGGTTCGTAGACGGGCACCTGCCAGCAGGTGTGCGTCTTGACCACGCCGTCGGCCCGGCGATCATCGGGCGCGCGGTTCAGGTCGACGATCGCGCGGGCGATGTCGGTTGTTTCGAAGCGTTGGACGTGATCGGCCAGCGCGTAGATTTCGGCGGCGCCTTCGTCACCGTCCTCGCGGATTTCGTCGGCCGACAGTCGGCAGTACCCGCGGACTTCGTCGGGGACCCGAAGGCCGGCGTGCGGAACCGAGAGCAGCAGCGGGAGTTTCATCCGACGCCACCGGCCGAGCCGTCGCGGCGCGGATCGGCGACGCCGACGAAGTCGCTTCCTTCGCGGGTCACGAGGGCGACGCATCCGAGATAGAACGAGTACGGATCGCGCTGGTCGACTTCGTAGCCCTTGGCTTCGAGCGCCGCGCGAATGTCCGAGCGCATCCGGGTGGCCTCGAGCGAGACCTTGCCGGTCAGCGAGCAGTGCAGCCGCGGCGCCTCGACCGCGGCGAACGGCGCGCTGAACTGCAGGCGGATCAGGACCTGCAGCAGCGACGAGGTGATCCGCTCGCTGCCCGGCGAGCCCAGCACCGCCCAGGGCTTGCGGCCGCGGAAGACGATGGTCGGCGCGACGCTGGCCCACGGGACGGCGTTGGGTCGCAGGTAGTAGGGGTGCGAGATGTCCTGGTACTCGAAGGCGGACATGTAGTTGTTGTAGAGGAAGCCGAGTTCCGGGCAGGCGGCGTGGGCGCCGTAGACGCGTTCGATCGACTGGGTCAGCCCGACGACATTGCCCTCGGCGTCCATCGCGGACAGGTGCGTGGTCTCGCCGCCGGAGCGGAGGCGGCGGCGGATCTGGCGGGCGACCAGGGCGGCGTACTCGTCGCTGAGCATGCGGTCCTCGGTCACCTGCGGGAAGTAGTTCGGATCGAAGGGCCGGTCCTGGCGGTCGAGGAACGCGCGGCGGATCGTCTCGGCCAGGGCGACGGCTCCGCGGGGCGTCTCGATGTCGCGCAGCCGCTCGGGCAGGGCCTGGTGAATGTTCAGCATCTCGACCAGCGTGCGTCCGGCCGCGGGGACCGGGAAGGTGAAGATCCGCTGGTTCGCGAAGCGGCAGGTGACCGGGCGGCGTTCGATCGGCCGGGGGATCTGGGCGAGGTCGTCGAGGCGGATCAGGCCGCCGTTGCGGGTCATGTCGTCGTCGATCTGGCGGGCGATCTGTCCGGTGTAGAAGTCGTCCACCCCGCGGCGGGCGAGGCGGCGAAGCGTCTCGGCCAGGACGGGCTGCTGCAGGGTCGCGCCGAGCGGGTGCGGGCGGGTGCCGTCGCGCAGGAAGAGCGGTCCGGCCGAGCCTTCGCGGAGCTTGCGGGCTTCGCGGCGGGTCAGGGCGTGCTGGAGCATGCTGACCTGGCAGCCGTTCTCGGCCAGGCGGATGGCGGGTTCGAGGATGCGGGCGAGTTCGAGTCGTCCGAAGCGCTGGCGGACGTAGTCGAGGACCGCGGGCGTGCTGGGCACCGTGGTGGCGGTGTGGCCGCGGCGCCGCTGGACCTTGGTGAGCAGTTCGGGGGTGGCCCGGTTGGGGGCCCGCGAGGAACCGTCGAGGGCGAGCGTCTTGCCGGAGGCGGCGTCGCGGATCAGCAGCATGGTCTGCCCGCCGAGTCCGGAGGCGGCCGGTTCGCAGACGCCGAGAGCGAAGGCGGCGGCGACGGCGGCGTCGAACGCGTTGCCGCCGGCATCGAGGATTTCGACGCCGGCCTCGGTCGCGGCGTAGTGCCCGGTTGCGATCATGCCCTTGCGGGCGACGCTGACGCGGTTGGGCTGATGCAGCTTGCGGTTGCCGAGATCGAGCAGGTCGGTGTCGACCATGTGGCGCTGTGGTTCCATCGGGTCAGCCCTCCGCTTCCTGCAGCAGGTACTGGGCCAGCAGCAGGGTTCGCTGGATCAGGCTGATCCGCTGCACGGCTTCCTGTGGTGTTCCGAGGTCGCGGGCGACCGGGCCGATGCCGCACAGGCAGGCGGTCCGGGCCGGGACCAGGCCGGCGACGGACGGCCAGACCGAGGACTCGTTGCGGATCGGGATTTCCCATTCGCCGGCGACGGAGGCCAGGGCCCGGGCCAGCCGCAGGGTTCCGCGGCGTTCCTTCATCGGCGGGCGGTCGGAGACCTGGTCGAGTTCCCAGCGCGGGCCGCGCTTGTCGAGGACCGTCCGCATCTGCCGGTCGAGTTCCTCGGCCAGGGCGGCGTCGGGATAGGTCAGCACGATCGAGGCGGTCACGCGATGCGGGAGCAGCATCGGCAGGCGCTCGGTGCGGACGTCGACGACGGAGACCGACAGGCGCTTCCTGCGGTCGCTGAGTTTGCAGAGCGCTTCGAGGCGGTCCCACAGCCAGCGGAGCGGTTCGGTCTGGCGGGTGACCTGCCCGGGACGCAGAGACTCGCCGCGGATCCGCAGGCGGTAGTTCCGCTGCCCGCGGCGCTGCGTGACGACCGAGTCGCCGACGCGTCCGGGGCGGAGGATCAGGACGCGCTTGGCCCGTCCGGCGGCCTGGTGGATCAGGTCCGCGCTGTAGCGGGCGTCGCGTCCCTCGTCGGTGTAGAGCAGCACGCCGAGGTTCAGTCGTCGCAGGGCCTGGGCCTGGCGGAGAGCCCGCAGGGCGGTTTCGAGCATGACGAGCGGGGCGCGGGACGAGCCGATGCCGTCGCCGTAGAGCCACTCCGGTTCGCGGCGGAAGAGTTGCGGGGCGATCTCGGCATCGACGGGAACATCGAGGTGCCCGATCAGCAGCGTGCCGTCGGCGAAGCCCTTGCCGGTCTGCCAGCCCCAGACGGCCCGCTCGTCGGTCAGGTCACCGATCGGTTTCAGGCCGATCTTGCCGAAGTTCTGGTCGCAGCGACGGACGGCTTCGCGAATGCCGACCGGGTCGACGGTGTGGCTGGTGTGGGCGGTCCAGTCCTGCAGGCGCTTCTCGACCTCGTCACGGCGCTGGGTGATGTAGCGCAGGACGCGTTCGCTCGGGTCGAGGGTCCGCTTGTCGAAGACGGGCGGTTCGGGCGTGCCGAAGTAGCGGGCGCTGGCGACTTCGACCAGGCGGTTCATCACGGCGACGAAGTCCATTCCGACGTGGGCGGCGCCGATCAGGTACGAGCCGTGTTCGCCGAGGCTCGGCAGGCTGTTGATTTCGAGGATGTAGAAGTTGCCGTCGGCGTCGAGGCGCATGTCGACGCGGGCGCAGTCGGCGCAGCCGATCGTGGTGAACGCCTGGATCGCCAGTTCGCGGGCCCGGGCCAGCAGCTTTTCGCCGACCGGGGCCGGGCAGGCGTGCCCGATCGAGCGGCCGCTCTTCTGGGTCTTGTCCTCGTAGGTGTAGATCTGCGGTCCGTCGCCGAAGAGCAGTTCGACCGGCGGCAGGGCTTCAGGCGGTCCGTTGCCGAGCAGGCCGACGTTGATTTCGCGGCCTTCGATGTACTGCTCGGCCAGGACGGCCTGGCGGTACTCCTTGTAGATCACGGCCGCGGCTTCGCGGAGTTCCGTTTCGTCGTGGACGATCTTCAGGCCGAACGAGACGGCTTCGTTCTTGGGCTTGACGATCAGCGGGTAGCGCAGGTCACCGTTGAGGGGGGCGTCGGGTGTGTCGAGCACGGCGAAGTCGGGGGTCGGCAGGCCGTGCTGGCGCAGGATCATCTTGGTGACGACCTTGTCGAGCGACAGCGAGTGCGCCAGCGGTCCGGAGGCGACGTACGGCACGCCGACCATTTCGAGAATGCTGGGCACGTGCGTGTAGCGGGCCTGCCCCTGGATGCCGTAGGAGACGTTGAAGACCATGCCCGGGCGTTCGCCTTTGACGACCCGCGGCATGAAGTGCTCGAGCGCGTCGACCAGGTCCTTGTCGCCCTCGATCGTGGTGACCTGGTGCCCGCCCTGGCGGAGGGCGTTGACGACCCGCTGGATGGTCTTCAGGCCGATCTTCTCCTTGTTGGGCGCACCGAACAGGTTGATGACGTTGCGACTCTCTCGGTTGTAGACGACGGCGATCTTCATCCGCGGTTCCTCCTGGCGGGGCGAAACACGGCGACGCTCAGGTCGTCGGGCTTCGAGGGGCCTTCCAGTTCGCCGGACATTCTCCGCTGGCAGAAGCGGACCAGATCGGCCGTGGCGCGTTCCTGATTGCCGGCCCGGGCGGTCTCGATGATCTCGATCGGGGTCAGGTTGTCGAACAGGCCGTCGCTGGCGACGACGACCGTATCGCGCGGCCGGAGCGTGACGGTCGGGCCGACGTCGATCCGCATCTCTTCGCAGCCGACCATGTTGGAGATCAGGTGCCGCTCGTCGTGATAGAGGGCTTCGTCGTGGTCGAGCACGCCGGCCTGCACGCGATAGCCGACCGGCGAGTGGGCCATGGTCTGCAGCTTGATCCGGCCGCGCTGTCCCATGATCAGCACCTCGGAATCGCCGACGTGGTAGGGGCGGACGGTGTCTCCGTCGATTTCGAGGACGACGAGGGTCGTGGCGGCGCCGACGTTGAGCGCCCGGACGGCGGCGTTGGCCTGGTCGAAGCCGGCCAGGATCGCGGCCTGCAGGTCGCCGTCCTCGGCGAGGGCCTGGCGGAGCGCCTCGGTCAGCGTGGCGATCGCGAGGCGCGAAGCGCGGTCCCCGGCCGGTTGTCCGCCCATGCCGTCGGCGAGCAGGATCGCGGCCCGCCGGCCCGGTCCGTTGACGATTCCGAGCGCATCTTCGTTCGGTTTTCCGGCACCGGGGTGTCCGGCGGTGAACAGGGTGACGACGCCGGCGGCGAGGTCGTGCCGGGCGGGTGCCTGCATTTCGGGCGGTGGCGAATGGGTCAGTGGTTCGGCGCTCACGTCGTCCTCCGGGCCGGCACGGGTTTGGCGCACCAGGGGCAGTACTCCCAGTAATCGCGGAGCAGACCGCCGTTGCAGCGACTACATTGCGCGCGGGCGTCGGCGACCTTCCAGGCCCGGGTCACCTTGCGGCGGCACCAGGGGCAGTAGCGCATGAAGGGCAGCAGGTGCTTTCCGTGACAGGCGCGGTTTCCGCAGCGTCCGACGTAGGCGGCATCGGAGTAGCGGCAGGTTCCGTCCGGATTGATCGCGGCGCCGTAGCACCACGGGCAGAAGCGCCAGTCGGACTTGACGCCGCGGCGGCAGCGCGGGCAGCGGCTGGGGAAGCGGGTCGGCTGCTCGGCCCGGCGGCGCTTCGTCCCGCACCAGGGACAGGCCTGCATGGCTTCGGAGGTCGGGCCGCCGCAGCGGTGGCAGGCGTTGCGGATGGCGAGTTCGGTTCGGTAGCGGCGGACGAACTCTTTCCAGCGGACGGTCTTCCACGAGACGTCGCGTGTCCGGCGGGTGCTGGTGCGGGCCGGGTTGCGGCGGACGATCCGGTGGCCGAGGCGCTGGAACGAGCGGTGCATCGCGCCGGCGTCGGCGAACCGGCGGGCGTTGTCGACCTCGAGCGCCCGCCGCAGCAGGGCGACGGCCGGCGGGGCGAGGATCCGCTCGAGTCTTTCGCGTCCGGCCATCGGCCAGCGGAACGGCCATTCCGGCAGGGCCCCGGAGAACATGCGGTAGAGCACCAGCCCCAGCGAGAACACGTCGGAGCGCAGCGACGGTCGGCCGAGGGCCTGTTCGGGCGCGATATAGCCGACGGTTCCGGAGCCCGAGGCGGGGATGGTTCGCTGCGCGACCTTGGCGATGCCGAAGTCGGCGAGTCGCAGGCGGTTCTCGGGGAACAGGATGAAGTTCTCGGGCTTGATGTCGCAGTGCATGATCCGCTTGCTGTGGGCATGGGCCACGGCGCTGAGCATCTGCATGCAGAAGTCGACCATCGTTCGCGGGGCCAGTCGCCGGGCGAGGCGGTCTTCGAGCGTCTCGCGTCCCAGCGGGCTGGCGACATAGAAGACGCCGTCGATCGTGCCGGCATCCTTGATGGGCAGCACGTTGGGGTGATCGAGTTGCTCGGTCAGGCGGACTTCCTTGCGGAACGTCTCGAGCATCTGGCGGGTGACCAGGGCCGGGTGCGGGATCTTCAGCGCGACCGAAATGCCCGAGACCGTGTCGCGCGCGCGGTAGACGGTGGCGAACCCGCCTTCCGCGAGTCGCCGGTCAATCCGGTATTTTCCAAGTCGACTGCGAACGCGAACCAAGACCGTACCTCTGCGCATCGACCAGTCCGAACGGGGCGGCGACGCCCGGTGTCAGGTCCCGATCGTAACCGCAAACTTCGCGGGCCGCCGCCGTCGGTGCCTGGTACGGCGGTCCTGCAAACCATAGCCGCGCGGACTGAGAATGCCATGAAGTGAGGGTGAGCCGATCTTCATCCGCGGGCCGGGTCCGCGCATGCGGCGAGGCGTGCAACCGGTCGGTCGCACGCCTCGTTCCGCGGGTCTCAGTTGGCTGGCCGCGCCTCGGGCTCGTCCTTGGATGGCGTCGGGGCGGGGCTGTCGGGCTGCCATTCAGGCGATGGTCTGGCGGGCGGCTTCGACGGCGTCGGCGTCGGCTCGCCGGGCGCCGGCTGCCCAGGCGGCCGCTCCGGCTGCGGCCTGGGACCGTTGGTGGTCTCAGGCATGGGCGGCCTCCCGCGGGTTGGCGACTTCCTGCGCCTGGATCATCCAGAGCGCCTTCTCGAGGTCCGCGGTGAAGGCGATCAGCAGGTCCTCACTGATCGGGTCCAGGTCGCCGAGCCGCTCGATCCCCTCCCGCAGACGACGCCCGCAGCGGGCCATGCGATCCGCGACGCACTCGATCGTCTCCGTCGTGCTGACAAACCCCTCGGGGTAGGCCGGCAGCGACGAGGCGGACGCGACCGTTCCGGCGCGGCCGTCGGCCGGCGACCCGAGCGTGACGATCCGCTCGGCGATTTCGTCGGTCGCGGTGCGGACCCGGTCGACGATGTCATCAAGCTGTTCGTGGACGGAGCGGAAGTTCCGGCCGACGACGTTCCAGTGGGCCTGCTTCAGCAGCAGTCCGAGATCAAGCAGGTCCGGCAATAGCTCCTGCAGCACCTCGGCGGCTCGTGCCTGAACGTCTTCGGCCAGAACGGATCGCGGGAACGCACTCATGTGCGGGGCTCCTTGTGGTGTGCCGGGACAGGTTCCTCCATCGTGCGAACCAGCATCGGACAGGTCCGGCGAACTGCCCGGTTTCGCACCTCACGCCTACTCAGGAGGATAGGCGCGCGGACTGCGTTCGTGCTGAGAACCTGCTTACAGATTGTTCAGGTGTCGGGATGCTCTGACTTGACGCGTCGCCGGGCGTGATCAGCCCGGCCAGAAGGCGGCCACCAGGTATCCGGCCAGCAGGGTCGAGCCGAGCCCGGCCAGGACGAGCAGGCCGTCGCGGGCAATCAGGCCGACGGAAAGCAGGACGATCGCGCCGCTCGGGGCCAGGACGGCGAACGGCAGCAGGGCGAGCGGAAAGAACGAGATCGCCAGCAGCATGCAGACGGCCGCGACGACGCGGACCATCGGCGGAGAGACCAGTCCGGTGAGCCGGCTGGTGATGAACCGTTCGATCCACGCGAGCCAGGGGCCCAGTTTCTCGTCGGCGGACGCGAGTCGCTCGCGGTCGAAGGAGAACCCGAGCAGCCAGCCGGGCAGCCATGGCCGCGACTGTCCCAGCAGGGCCTGGCCGGCGATCAGGAAGATCAGGGCTCCGGTGATCAGGGCCATGCCCGGGATCGCCCCGAGCGGGGATGCCGCGATCAGGGCCGGCAGCAGGAGCAACGGCCCGTAGCCGCGCGTGCCGAGCGCGTCGAACAGGTCACGCAGGGAGGTTCGTTCGTCGCCCTCGGTTCCGTCCAGCAACTGTTCCCAGACGCTGCTGAGGCTCTGGCTGTCACGCTCGTCACCCATCGACGTCCTGCATGGAATCGGCTGACGCGCCCGGGCGGATGACTGTCCGGTCGGGGTGGCCGGGCCGCGGCGAATCGACCACCTGGCTGTCGGCCTGGCATGGTTCCCGAACGAGCGTCGTGATCACGGCCGCACTCCGCGAGGGGAAGGGAACCGGGAGCGGCCATCCGCTGCGTCCGGTGTTCATGTGGTGATGCGTCCGCGCGGGGGACCGCATCGTACGAACGCGTTGCAGTATAGGCGTCGTCGTGACGGGTCGACAGGCGGGGCGGCGATGGCGGGGGCGGTTTCGTGGTGTCGCAAGTCGCTGGGAACTGGCGAGTTACGTCGACCTGACAAGCTGGAAAGGTCGAATTCAGTCGCCTGTCAGACGGGGGCGCTATCTTTTCAGCAGGTCGGCAGCGGGTTGCACCCGGCGGCCGGCCACTGGCAGAAGTCAATCAACCGCAACGCAAAGGAGACACCATGAACTGGGATCATATCGAAGGCAACTGGCGGCAATTCAAGGGTGCGGTGCTCGACCGGTGGGGAAAGCTGACGGGCGACGACTTCGACCGGATTGCGGGCAGCCGCGAGAAACTGCTCGGCGTCCTGCAGGAACGATATGGCCAGGCCCGCGAGGTCGTCGAGAAGCAGGTCGAGGAGTTCCGGGCCGGGTGGTCGGCCGTGGGTAAGTAAGCAAGTGGCAAGTGAGCAAGTCAGCAGGTGCGCAGTCACTTGCCCGTGAACACCTGATCTGTTGCTGATCCATAAGAGAAACCCGAGAGGAGATTTCACATGTTGTCCTGGGCCCTGACCTTCTTCGTGATCGCGATCATCGCTGCCATCTTCGGCTTCGGCGGCATCGCCGCCAGTGCGGCCGGCATCGCCCAGTTCCTGTTCTTCATCTTTGTTGTGCTGTTCGTTGTCTCGCTGGTGGTGCACGCGGCCCGGCAGGCGGCCAACGGCAAACCGCCGGTGTAGGTGGTGACGGACGGAGCGGCCGTCACCCGCGACAGGGATCGTCCGTCGTCCTTCGACGCTGCCGTGCTTCCGGGTGCCGGAACCCGGGTGAGCGCGGCCGTGGAAGGACGGGGGACTTTCGTTCCGGCTGTCGCGCGGCACCTGTCACGCCAGGCGTGAGGGACGGCTCCGGAAGTGTGGTTCGTGCCTGGCTCGTCGGGCGTTCGTCAGGGCGTATCGTCGTCGGTCGACGCGGAAGTCGTCGGGGCGGGGCGAGCCCACGGCGGGCCCTGGCCGCGACGTCCGCCTGCCTGCGGCCCGCGTCCCGGCGGTCCGCCACCGCGCTGCCCATGCCGCCAGCGCCAGCCGCTGGCCTCGCGGACACCCTGGGCACAACGCTCGAACAGCAACACGCGCTGATCGTCCGTCAGCAGTGGACGCAGCGCCACCAGGTAGCCGGCCACGCGTCGCTCCAGCCGATCGTGGGCATCGATGACGCGCTCCACCTGCAGGAGGATCGCGTCGTCGGCCGCATCGCGGTCTTCGAACAGTTCCGCGAGACGGTCGCGCTCGCGGGCCAAAGCGGTCTCGAGTTCGGCCCGCTCCCGGGCGAATCCGGGACTGACCTCGGCGCAGCGGGCGAGTTGCTCGGGCGTCAGGTTCAGCCACAGGCCGAGGGTCGGCAGCGGATCGCCGGGGCCCGGTCCACGCCGGGCGCTCCCGGGTTCCTGCCAGGCAAACGCGGCCAGGAATCCACCTGCCAGTCCGAGCACCACCAGTGTCCACCACCCGCGCCGGTTCGCACTCATGGCTGGTCCTCCCGCGGAACAACGCCCGCATCAGGCGGCGTCGCAAAGGCTGCGAACAACCCGGTGGCCGACGGCGAGGCGACCACGTGGAAGCTGAGTTGATCGAGCGCGCCCTCCGGCGTGACGTTCGTCGCGGGGGCGCCGCCGGGGCCAACGAGCAGGCGCCCGGACCCGTAGCCGAGTCCGACCGACACGGCGATCACGGCCGCAGCGCGGCCGACCTGCCAGAGACCATTCCAAGCCGAGGCCTGTCGGCGAGGCTGGTCGAGGCTGCGTTCGACAGTCGGCCAGAGGTCGGGTCCCGGCTGCGGCTCCCAGGCGTCGAGCAGGTCGTGCAGGTCGCGTTGCGCGGCGACGGCCGCGCGGCAGGCGTCGCAGTCGGCCAGGTGCCGTTCGGCCGCGTCGCGGGCGTCGGCGGCCAGTTCGCCGCTGACGAGTCGGATGATGTCGGTCGGGGCCAGGTGCCTCATTTCATCGCCTCACGATTGGAACGTTTCGGGAGCGCAAAACCGGCGGTCCGGTTCGGAATATTTCAGGGTTGTTCGATGCCGGCCAGGCGGGCGCGCAGGCTGGCGTAGGCCCGGACCAGGCAGGATTCGACCGCGGCGGGCGACCAGCCTGTCGACGCGGCGATTTCCGCGTGGCTGAGTCCCTGGTAGCGATGCAGGAGCAGTGCCAGTCGCTGCCGGTCGGGAAGGGCCGCGACGGCCGCGCGGACCTGTTCGATCCGTTCGCCCTGCTCATCGGCGCTGCCCGGGTTGTCGCCAGCCGGGCGCTCGGGCGGCGTATGCAGTCGCAGGGGGGCGCGGGCCGCCTTGCGTCGCTGGTCCCAGCACAGGTTGGCGACGATGCGGTAGACCCAGGTGGTGAAGCCGGCCTCGGGGCGATAGCTGCGGGCGCTGCGGAGGATGCGAAGGAAAGCATCCTGGCAGACATCGTCGGCCAGGTGCGGATCACCGAGGAAGCGCACGGCGAGCGCGCGGATGCGATCCTGATGCCGGCGGACCAAAAGGCCGAGCGCGGCGCGATCTTCGAGCGCGATGCGCCGCATCAACTCGTGGTCCGATGGTTCCGCGTCGCGCGACATGCCTGATCTGCGCGGTCCTGTGTGACTTTGCGGCCGCCAGCGGGGCACCTGAGACCAGTCGCCACGCCTTTTTTTCGATTCGGCCGCAGGACCGTCCGGCCTGAATCGTTCCACGCATGGTACCTGACGACGATGTCGGGGGCACCCGAAGGGAGGCTGGCAGATGATGGCGCGGCGGCTGGTCCTGGTTGTTTCGAGTGTTCTGGTCGTGGTGCCCGCAGCCGTTCAGGCGAACCTGCTGACCCGCAACCCGGGCTTCGAGGAAGGCACGACGCAGGCGTGGAGCCTGGGCGGTTCGTGTCTGCTGGCGGTCGATCCGCTCGGGCACACCGGGGCGTTCGGGGGATCCGTCACCGGCCGCTCTCGCCCGTGGGACGGTCCGGCCCGTCAGTTGAGCCAGGAGATCGACCTGGCGCCGGGCACGCCTTACGCGGTCTCGGTCTGGGTTCGGCAGGATGCCCGCGCGAGCGCCAACCTCACGCTGGTGGCGCGGCAGAGCGACGACGCGGGTTTGCGCTACACGTACCTCGACGTGACGGCCGTGTCGCGCGGCCAATGGGAGCGCCTGTCCGGGGTGTTCATGTTTGAACCCGAAGGTGATCTGCAACGCCTGACGGTGTACGTCGGCACGGTCGCGGGCGAAGGCAACGACGAGATCGACCTGCGGGTCGACGACGCGTGCGTCGTGATTCCGGGTGACGCGGACGAGGATGGCGACGTCGACCTGGGCGACCTGGCGCTGCTGCTGAGCGTGTTCGGCGAGTGCGGTTCCGCGGCCGGCTATCCGTCCGGCTGTGACGTTGACGAGGACGGCTGCGTCGGACTGGCGGACCTGGCGCTGCTGCTGCAGTACTTCGGTGCCGGCGGCGGCTGAGACATCGACGGTAACAACGCGAAAGCGTACGCGTGGAAATCGATCGGATAGACACAAGGAGAAGAATCATGGCAAGGACGAGAGTGTTTGCGTTGCTGACGGCGGCCGCGTGGATGACGGCCGCCGGTGTGCTGGCCCAGGCCGGTCCGCAGGGCCGCCCGCTCAGCGCGGCGGAAGAGGCCGACCTGCTGCTGATGCGCGAGGAGGAGAAACTGGCCCGTGACGTGTACCTGGCGCTGCACGAGCAGTGGGGCGCGCGGGTCTTCGCGAACATCAGCCAGTCCGAGCAGCGGCACATGGACGCGCTCGGCACGCTGATCACGCGCTACGGCCTCGAGGATCCGGTGGTCGACGATACGCCCGGGGCGTTCACGAATCCGGACTTCACGGTGCTGTATGACGAACTGGTCGCCGACGGCGAGGTGTCGCTGGCCGCGGCGCTGCGGGTCGGCGCGTACATCGAGGACCTCGACATCGTCGACCTGCGCGATGCGATCCGCCGGACCCGGCACAACGATATTCGCATGGTCTATGAGAACCTGCTGGACGGGTCCTGCAATCACCTGCGGGCGTTCGTCCGCAACCTGGCGGCGCTCGGCGAGGTCTACCTGCCCGAGTTCCTGACTCCCGAAGAGTTCGCCGAGATCATCAACGACGACGGATCCGGACGGCGGCGCCGCCGCACGCCGGCCGCCGCCGACTGTCCCGGGGCCTGCCTCCGGGCACGCTGAGAAAGGAGTGCGATCATGTGGCGTTCCAATTCGATCCGTGGCGCGGCCGTCGCAGCCCTGCTGGGCTTCCTGGCGGTCGACGCGGGCCTGGCCCAGTACCAGTTGTTCGATGACTTCGAGACGACGGCTCTCGGGCCGGTGGCCGGGCAGGACGGCTGGTATTCATCGGGCGGTGACAACCGGATCATGCCGGACCCGGTCGATCCGCTGAACCAGGCGCTCTACGTCCCGTCGGAATCGTCGATCCTGCGGAAGGCGCTGCTGTACGAGGGAATCGTGGTTCCGGACGGAACGGTCCGCATGCTGTTCCTGCGGATGCGGGCGGGCAATCGGCAGACGCTTTCGCTGGGTCTGTCCGGCATGAGCGCGCCCAGCGAGTACAGTGACTTCGCGACCGAAGTCGGCCTGACGAACAACGCGCCGGGCCTGGACCTGCGCGTCTGGGACGATGACGGCGGGAACTACGAGGAACTGGCGCAGCTTGCCCCGGACACCTGGTACAACGTGTGGGTGCGGGTCAACACGCTGGCGAACGAGTTCGAGGTCTGGATCAACGACGTGCCGGGCGGGGCGGCCCGGGCGATCGACAGCATGCGGGCCGCCGACGGGGATGCGACCTTCACGTTCCGTTCGGGTTCCGGCAGCGCGATGCTGACGTTCTACGTCAAGACCTCGGGCGGCAGCAGCGGCGAGAACTTCGGGCCGGTTTATCTGGACGACATTCACATCGAGGCGACCGACGCGCTGAACCTGTCCAACCCGACCGCCCCATGTGTCGGGGACAGCGACGCCGACGGCGACACCGACCTGAGCGATCTCGCCCGCGTGCTGGGCGACTTCGGCTGTGATGACGGCATCTGCCCGGGTGATCTCGATCAGGACGGCGCGACCGGACTCAGCGATCTGGCCCTGGTACTGGCCGACTTCGGCTGCCACTAGGTCGTGGCTGGCGGATGCAAATGAGCTGACAAGGCCGTGATAAGGTGAAAATTCGAAGGAGTGAAAGAGGGCGGTTTCGCGACGTTCTTCCCTCTTTCACTCTTTCACTCCTTCACTTTTTCACGGCGGCAACAACGCGATTGGATCCATCAAACAGAACTAGCCCTGCGCCAGGGTTGGGTTGCGAGGGGAGCCACGGGCCGGCCGCGTGCGTCGGAAACGGCGTCACCCGGCCGGCTCGCCGGATTCCTGCGGCCCAGCGAGGCGATTGCACCCATCGCCGGTGCGCAAGTCAGCAGGCGACTCCGAGGCTTTTGCGTTCTGACGCAAGAGCCGCTCAGGTATCGAGGGTGCTGCCCTGTCCGGGCGTCAGGATCGAGATCATCCCGCCGACCGTGCAGGTCAGCTTGTCGGTCGAAAGCAGGGCCTGGCCGTGCTGGATCATCACGATGCTGGTCGAACCGGGGATCCAGGGGGCCGGCGTGGCCGGGACGCAGGGGCCGGCCAGCGTGCTGCAGGTTCCGAACGGCAGGATGTTCGCGCCGGGCTTGTGATCCATGACGGTCGCGGCGGCGGGTCCTTCGATCCGGCTGCTGGCCTGCCAGTCGACCAGCAGGGCACTGGGGGCCGACCCACACGAACACTGCAGCATGGCACCCTGAACGACGGCGAGTGGCATTCGCGGCCTCCAACTCGAAAGCGGAACGTGGGTCAGAATTCCTCGGCGTTGGGCGTGGCGGTCGCGCCGCCGGGCGGCGGTCCGGGCTGCCAGGTCATGCCGTCGAGGTCGGGGAAGGTCACCTCGCAACTGCCGGGATCGATGCCGCGGATCTCCGCCTCTCCCTGCGCGTTGGTGCGCCCCTTGGCGACCGTCTGCCCGTCGGTCAGCACCACCAGGTAGCGTTCGCCGGCCAGCGGCGCGCCGTTGTCGTCCAGCAGGCGGACGCCGATCCAGTGCTTGCCCGCGTCCTCGTCGTCGTTGTCGTGCACGAGCGCGTCGTCGAGCGGGTCGTACGTCTCGCGTTCCTGCTGATAGGTGAAGTCCCGGCCGGGGTCGCCGGTGGCCGCTTCGTCCGGTGCTCCCGGTTCGGCGCCGGCGTAGGAGGCCGACGGTCCGACCGAGGCGGCCGCGCCGCCGGAGTTCAGCAGGATGCTGGGGCCGACGATCGACACGCCGCCGGGGTCGATCGTGATGAAGCTGCCGCCGGCCTTGAGCGTGATGACGTCGGCCTTCAGCACGAGCGTCGAGGCCCGGATTCCGCCTTCGCCGTCGGCGACGAGCTTGAAGGTCGGTCCGCCGATGACGATGTCGCCGCCGGCCTCGAGCTTGAAGTTCGCGCCGACGTTGACGAGGGACGAGCCGTTGACCTTGAGGGTGTGGTCGCCGCCGACGGAGGTGGCCTGATCGCCGCCGACCGCACGGCCTTCCCCGCCATCGATCCGCTTCTTCTGGTTCCGCTTGATGATTTCGTGCTTGTCGCGCCCGATCCAGTCGCGCTCGTCGTTCCTGATCCGCATGTCGAGGTCCTTCTCGCCATGCAGGAAGACCTGTTCCTCGCCCTTCTTGTCCTCGAAGCGGAACTCGTTGAAGCCGTCGCCGCCGACGCTGCTGCGACTCTTGATCGTGCTCTTGGTCTTCTCGTCCGGAAGCTTGTAGGGCGGCATGTTGTCGTTGTTGTAGACCCGCCCGATCACCAGCGGATGATCGGGGTTGCCTTCGATGAAGGCCACGACCACTTCCTGGCCGACGCGCGGCATGAACATCATCCCGTAGTTGCCGCCCGCCCAGCCGTGGCTGACCCGCACCCAGCACGAGGCGTTCTCGTCGTGGTCGTTCTCGAGGTCCCAGTGGAAGTGGACCTTGACGCGCCCGTAGCCTTCGTCGTCGGTGTAGATCTCTTCGCCTTCGCTGCCGACCACCAGGGCGGTCTGCGTGCCGACGATCCGCGGCCGGGGCGTCTCGCGGGAGGGGCGGAAGGGGACGCTGGCGGGGATCGCGCGGACTTCGACCTGGTGGGTCGGGGTGGCGGGGCCGGTTTCCTCCTGTCCGGACTGCGGCTGGGCGCCCTCGTGTTCGAGGTGCGTGACCAGGTACTCGCCGTTCATCGCCGCGCGCGGGTGTTCGCACAGTTCGAACGTGTAGCCCGGGATCAGGCCGCGGATGCTGGCGCCCATGCCGGCGACGCGCCGCGCGGCCTGGTGTTCCTCGAGGCGGACCTGGGCGTAGCGTTTGCCGGTGTCCGCGTCGCGGAAGCCGCCGGGGTGGTCGGACCAGGCCAGCGAGGTGAACGTGTCGGCCTGCGACTCGGCCCGCAGGGCGACGGCGGGCTGGCGGAAGTTGAAGTCGTCGAGGCAGACCGAGGCGAACTCGAGCGACTGTCGTTCGCGGGCTCGCTGGACCGATTCGCTTTCCTCGACCAGGGCCTGCGGCGGGCGGAACGGGTAGCGGGCTTCGCCGGGTGTCGGCAGGTGCGCGACGTCGCTGTCGGCGATCACCAGGGTGTGTCCGTCGGCGCTGTGTTCGAAGAAGAAGAAGATGCCGTCGTCTTCCATCAGGCGGGCGATGAAGTTGAAGTCGGTCTCGCGGTACTGGACGACGAAGTCGCGCTCGGCGTACTCGGCCTCGAGCGCGAAGCGGAAGCGCTCCGGTGGAATGCCGGCGTCTTCGAGCACCTGGCGCAGGATGCCGGGCAGCGTCATGTCCGGGCAGTTGTGCGTCCGGAACAGCCGCGTCTTGAACCGCTTGGTCAGCAGCCACGGCAGCGGCACGATTTCGGCCGCGTAGTACGTCAGGCTCGATCCCAGCCCGGTCTGCTCGAACTGGCGGACGATGCCGTTGACGTAGCGCGTGCCGTGCCGCCCGGTGATCTCGAGGCAGCACGGTTTGCCGAGCATCTCGGCGAAGTCGATGTCGGCCTCGTCGCTGCACAGTTCGACCCGAAAGCAGAACAGGCGGCTGAGACCCTCCTCGCCGGTGAAACGCGTCACCTTCAGCAGGTCCGGCGGGCAGTCGCCGACGACGAAGGTGAAGTCCGCGGAGTGTGCTGCCGGCCGTTCCATCACCAGGTCTCCCTTGATCTCGCGATCGCTCGATGTCTTCGCTGGCCCGTTCGTCAGATTCCCGGCAGGCCGTGGGCGCCGAGATTGTCGTTGACCGCGTCACGCAGGCTGTCGGCGCTGTCGCCGGCTTCGTCGGCCAGGCGGCGGGCGGTGTCTTCGCCGGTCTGCTGAATGAAGTCGACCGCCCGGTCCATGCACTGGGCGATGCCGCCGAAGTCCTCGGCCCAGTCGATCCCGTTGCCGCCGATGTCGGCCCACCATTTCTCGAAGCCGGCCCGGTTGTTCCAGGCGGTGATCCAGCGCTCGATCCGTTCCCAGAACAGGATCGTCTTCAGCACGCCGCCGCCGACGTTGACCAGCGACTCGACGGACAGCGAGTCGCCGATCAGCGGCGCCTCGAACGGCAGTTCCAGTTCGGCCACCTCGCGGTCCTTGAAGATCACCTCGGCGTTGACCAGGTCGGGCGTGTGCGTGTGCCCGTTGACCGCGATCCGGAAGGGGAAGACGCCCGGCACGTTCTCGCGGGGGCGCTGGAAGTTCTGCAGGAAGCCGTTGCCGCCGAACTGCACCGCCAGGAACCACTGCACGATGCCCGGCTGGAACAGGCTCTGCTCGCGATGCAGGATGAACTCGTTCAGCAGGTCCCCGGCGAATCCCAGTTCCTGGATCTCGTAGGCCAGGTTGGCGATGAACGCCCCGAACGGCTGACCGTCAAGCTGGTTGTCGTCGAAGCGGTGGCCGTGCTCGACCCACAGTCCGGGCTCGGAGTAGTAGGGGAGCGCGTCGGCCACACCGTTGTCGCGCGGCACGCCGCGCTGGCTGTCGTAGTCGCCGTAGACGAAGGTCGTCCGAACCGACCGCAGGGCGTTGATGATCGCCTGGTTCCAGAGGCCGCGCTGCGGCGTGTTGCCCGTCGCCGGCACCACGCTGCCGCCGAGCAACTGGGCGTCCTCGGCGTTGTTCCGCATCGGCGCGTCGAAGGCCAGCACCTGCTGCATCCGCCGGTTGGCCTCGGCATTCAGGTAGCCGCGCCCGCGGAACGGGCCGGCCGGCAGCGGGATCAGATTGCCGGCCGCGTCGCGATTGCCGAGTTCGAAGATGGTGTAGTCGACGCTCGGCGGCGTTCCGGTCTGGGGCACGGTCAGCGACAGGTTGCCGGGGGCCGCGCCGGGCGCGTCGAACCGGGGCAGTTGTCCGCTGTTGAGCTGATCGACGTTGATGCCGCGCTCCGGATCGAGCATCTGCTGGTCCGGGTCGAGGTTCGGATCGCTGCCGGCCTTGTTCGATTCGCGGCGGAACCACAGGTCGCGATCCTGGGCGTGCATGCCGCCCAGCATCGTTCGGATGCGGCCCGCGATCAGCCCCTTGAGCGCGTCGCCGGCCATCTGCCCGACGTCGCCCAGCGGGTTGTCGGCCGAGACCGGGCTGGTCAGACCGGCCATGATGTCCGGAATCTGCGAGGGCGGGTCGTCGGTTTCGTGGTAGTCCTCGAAGAGGAAGCGGCGGTTCGAGCGCAGGTCGTACAGGTCGCCGACCTGGATCACGTCGATCGGGACGCGCTGCCCGCGAAGGGTTCGCACGACGGACAGGAGGCGGAGCAGGTCGCGGGCCGGTCCGGGGTCGATCGTCGCGTAGGACTCGGTCGCCGGGCGCTGCCCGGGATCGAACGCCAGGTCGGTTCCGGCGTGCTCGTCGAGCGCGTCCTGCATGATCGTCGGCACCATGTTCTTCAGCGTCCGCTCGAGGTCCGATTCGGGCGGGGCCGGCGTGTTGCGGTCGGTGGTCGACCCGTAGAACTCGTTGAAGAGCAGGTCCATCGTGCGGCCGTAGCCGGGAATCGGGAACTGGGCCGGGTAGCGGCGCTTCATCCGGCGGTAGTCGGCCTGGGTGAATTCGAACATGCGGTAGCCGACCTGGAACAGCATCGACTGGGCTTTCTGCACGGCATCACCGGCCTGGGCGAGGATGTTCGATCCCTCGGGCTGCAGCGGGTTGCTGTAGACCGGCCCGTTCAGCGTGTAGAAGTGCGGCAGTTTCAGCCGCGGGGCGTTGTTCTCGAAGAACTGCAGGCACAGGTTGCGGTCGATCGTCGTCAGCCACGGCGTCGTCTCGGCCGGCAGTCGGTAGTCCTGCTTCAACTGGTGCAGGATCATGCTGCGGATCAGTTCGACCCGCCGCGTGCAGTCATCGGTCGCGTAGGTCGGGTCGCCGCTGTCCAGTTGCCGCGGCAGGTGCATGTCCGGCAGCAGCAGTTTCAGCCGCTGCTTGTCCGGACCGTCCTCGGCCACGGTCTTGGCCATGATCAGGATCCGCCAGCCGGCCTGGCGGACGGCCTGGTCAAGCTGGTCGCACAGCGGGGTCAGTTGCGCGTCGAAGCCCTCGCTGCAGTGCCGGACGTGCCCCGCGCTGTCGGGCGTCTCGAACGCGCACAGGAAGACGAACTGCCCTTCGATCAGTCCGAAGTAGCGCTCCGGTCGCCGTCCGGCCCCGGACTGCCGGTTCGGGTCGGCCACCCGCCGGTCGCCCCAGAAGCCGAGGTCCATCTTGGTGACCCGCAGCGTGCCCGCCCGGATCAGGTTGAAGTCGTCGGCGTTGACGCGATCGTTCGGCGCGACCGCGACGGCCGGCGGAAAGACATCGCGGGCCGGGATGCCGGCCTTGACCATCTGGTCGAGGTCGTAGCTGTAGTGTTCGCCGCGCGGCGGGTGGTACTCGCCCTGGGTCTGCTCGACCGGCGGACCCTCGACCCATTCCCAGCGCTCGAAGACCTGCCGGTCGGGCGTGGTCGTCGGCTGACCGCCGGGCTGATCCCTGTCCTCCTCCTCGGCCACCTCCAGTTGCCGGACGCGCTCGGTGAAACGCTGGTAGAAGCGGCACTGGCGGTAGCCCGGGCCCTGGCCGCCGCCCTTGTGCGGGGCGCCCGGCGTGTTCAGCGCGTGGCACGCCCGCAGGCGTCCGTCGCTGCCGCCGAAGGTCGTGCTGATTCCGGCCGGGCAGGGGAACGCGCCGGGCGGCCAGTCGCTGGCGTCGAGTCCGCTCTGCGGCAGCAGTTCGCCGCGGATCTCGTCGAGCAGGGCGGTGATCTCGCTCGGCTTTCCGCTGGCGGGCCTGTGCTGCGGAATGACGTACAACTCGACCCGGCGGTTGTCCTGGTTGCCGGGCGTGTCGCCGGCCGGGTTGGTCGCGAAGCCGTCGGCGGCGGCCTCGGCGGCGGCCTCGTGCGGGTTGGGGCCGCTGACGGGATTGAAGTCGGCGCACGGGACGAAGCCGGCCGACGCGCCGGTCGGCAGCAGGGCGGACTTCATCGCGGGCGTCATCAGCATGCCGATGGTCAGGTTGCGGCGATGCGTCAGTCCGTGGTTGTACCAGAACGGCGCGCACATGTCGGCGTGCCCGAACGCGACGATGCGGCGCTCGATCGACGCCGGCAGCGGGGCGGTTCCGGCCGGCTGGCCGTCGACCTCGACGCTGGCCGGCGCCTCGAGCGCGGCCGAGACCTGGGCGATGAAGGCCGCGCCGGCGTCCTGGCTGGTCAGCGCGCCGGGGTACTGGGTCGGGGCGGCTTCCGCGCCGGGCTGATCGAACTTGAAGAGCTGATCCGCGCCGCTGCTGACGACCTCGGTGCGAATCCGGACGCGGCGGCCCTGCGGTCCGGGCGTCGTCTGGCCGGGCTCGGTCCGGTAGACCGGGCGCCAATGGCCGCTGGGGTATTCCTTCTTCTCGGTCCACTCCTTGAAGACCGGCAGTTTTTCGACCGGGCTGAGCGGGTCGATGATTCGCCAGATGCGCCCGCCGGCTTCGGCGCCCGGAGCGGGGGGGCGTCCAATCGGGGCAGGCGGCGGAGGCGGCGCGGGCGGGGCCCCCGGCGGGCCGGGCTGCACCGGCGGCCAGGCCGCGGCCGGTCCGGCGGCGCTGCGCTGGGTGACGTAGACCATCACCGGGCGGGCGTTGCAGAGGTCCATCGTGACCTGGAAGGCGCCCTGCAGTCCCGGGGGAATGCTCGCGTTGATGTTCGGGATCGTCGGGACCGTACTCATGCGCTGCCCTTCGCGTGACCCGTGCCGCGGGTGCCGAGCCAGGCTTCGGCCCACTTGCGATGCTTCGGACTGTCGCTGTGAATCCAGCGGCGGGCCCGCTCGGTGTTGGTCTGCGTCCACGTGCGAAAGGCCGCGAACAGTTCGTTCGACTCACGCTCCATCTGGGCTTCGAACGCGTCCAGTTCCGCGAACGCGGCCCGGGCCTGCTCGACACCCCGCCCGATCTCGCCCCGGCTCTTCCCGCCCGGAGCGGCCGCGTCGATCTGCCCGGCCGACGACTCGGACCACGTGACCACCTCGGCCAGGCGCCGGCAGCAGGGCCCGGCCACGCTGCCGAGCAGGGTCAGTTCGTCGATGCGGGTTCGTGCGAGGGCGGCGATCCGATCGAGCGCCGCGCGAACATCGTCGCGCTGCCCCTGCGCGTAGAGGTCCGGACGCTGGCCGTACTGCGCCCGCCAGGCCCGGCCGGCCTCGGCCCGCTGTTCGAAACGGGCGGCGACCTCCTTGCGCTGCTGACGCGCGGCGGCCGCACGCTGGGCGGTGTCTTCCAGGCTCTGCTCGAGGTTTTCGTTGAGGAACTCCTTGGCTTGCAGTGATTCGCGCCGCACCTGTGAGAGCTTGCCGCGGAAGCCGGGCTCCTTCGTCTCCGCCAGGGCCGCCACCGCGGCGGCGTGTTCGTCGATCCGGCGGTTCAGTTCCTCGCGGATCTGGGCGGGGCTGACCCGCCGCCGCTGCTCGGCTTCTTCGGCCGCCTGTCGCTGGTCGTCGGCGACCGCCGCCCGCCAGCGGGCCGCGGTGCGTTCGTCGCGGTCGGCCGCCGTGCGGCGCTGCTCGGCCCAGGCGATGCCGTCGTCGTCGGCGTCGGCGGCCCAGGTCTCCACCGTGGCAAGGTCGGCGTCGAGCGACTGGTCCGGATCCAGTTCCGACTGCGTCTGCCGACCCTTGTAGGCCGAGTACGCCTTCAGCCTGCGGGCCGCGGCCACGATCGCACGATCATCCGGAAGCGCTGTGTCACTCATATCAACAACAACCCGGCAAGGATGTAATCAAGGCAGTCAACACGCTGTAGCATTCCCCGATTCTCAACTGTCTGGTTGCTCATCCGCTCATTCGGCGCCGTCAGCATCCGTGCGTTTTCAGCAGGGCGGCGATGGTCGGTTCGTCCAGTTGCCCGGTCAGGCCGACGGCCGCCAGCATGGGGCCGGCCACACCGGCGGCGATGTCGCCGAGTGGTCCGCCGCCGCCGCCGAGCACGCCGCCGGGTGCGGTCAGGTCTCCCAGCGGGCCGCCGGCACTATTGGCGAGTTCACCCTGTTTCTTGCACCAGGTCTGGAAGGCCATCAGGGCGGCCGTGAACTGCGCGGTGCGCCGGTTGTCCTCCGGCTCGCCGGGTTGAAAGCCCATGCTCTTGAGGCGCTGGGCTGCGGAGTAGGTGTTGGGATCGTGCGGGTCGCCCAGCGACAGTTCGCCGAGCGCGCCGGCCACCGCACCGACCGCGGCCGATGCGGTCGCACCGGCCTTGGCGAGGGCCGCGGCGCCGCCTTCCACGGCGCCGGACAGGTCGCCGCCGGCCTGGGCGCCGTCGGCGCCGACGCTGACCTGGCCCGAGGCCGCCCCGCTGACGGCGCCGCCGAGCGCGCCGGCCGCACCGGTCACGCCGCCCAGTGCGCCTTCGGCCGCGCCGAGTAGTTCGCCGGCCAGGTCGCCGCCGGCATTCTGGACGGGTTCCTGCATCGGGAGGGGCAGCAGGTGTCCGACGGCGAGGCGGACGATCATGTTGAGGTTGGTCAGTACGAGATCCGCTTCGATCATCGTGTGCGGGATCATTTCCTCGATCAGGCCGTCAGGGCTGGTGGCCTGGCCCTGCTGGACGAAACGACCGCGGAAGCTGGACCGCGGCTCGATCCGGTAGGGTTCGTTGGCCAGCGGGGTGTCGTCGGCGTTCTGCAGTTTCAGGCGCAGGAAGCGCTTGTTGCCCGTTACGTGGAAGTCGTGCCAGGCGTCGGTCGCGCGCGGCTCGGCCTTCCTGGCCAGTTCGGGAATGAAGACCTCGTCACCCGGGACGAGCGTGTTGGGGTTCGGGCGTGCCAGCTTGAGCTGGGCATTCTGCGGCGCGTTGTAGATCCGCGCCTCCCAGTCGGTGAACCCGTAGATGGCCGCGATCGAGCTGATCGTGTCACCGGGGGCGGCGACGTGTATGCCGTCCTCCGGACGCCGGCGGGCTGCAACTGCCATCTGCGGATCTCCGTGCCGTGCGAGGTGCCTCCTGACAGCGACGCGCCGCCCTGGCCGGAACCGGCCGTGCCGCGCGTCTCGGAAAGGTTAACGTCGACGCAGCGAACGGACGACAGAAACCACCTGATCGCGCTCGGATTCCATCAGGTACGGCCACGCCTCGGCGATCTCACTGAAGTCGCTGCCGAGTCGCTGCTGCCGATCGCCGGTCGGCCGGCTGGTCTGGCCGCCGCTGAGCATCGATTCGAGCCGGGCCGTGAAATCGTCGGTGTTCTTCGCGTGCATGGTGTCGACTCCCGTTCCTGATCCCGGCGAGGTGCGACAGGCCCTCGCGTCTTCAGGAGGCAATCCGTCGCAGCCCGCCGGGGCCCGCCACGATTCCCGTCTTTTTTCCGCAGACCGCCAGCCGGCAGAGATCGTCGACCGCCTGTCCGTGTTTTCTAAGTGGCTGTCAACGCAACCCTTAGGGTGCTGGGGAGGGCGGGATCTCCGGTGCCACCGCTCTCGCGCTCTCGAGCAGTGCCTTCTCCAAGTCCGTCAGCAGCGCAAGGAGCCGAACGTTTATCAGACTATCCAGCCTCGGCCGTTTCCCTGCGGATGTGTTCACCTGCTCACGTGCCCCATGCCCGGACTACGCCGCCGCCGGGGTTCGCGGTCGGACGGCCAGGAAGGCGGCCACGACCACCAGGGCCACGCCGAACAGCGGCAGAATGCCGGTCAGCAGGCAGACCAGTCCGGCGAGGGCAATGCGCCCGGGGTGCTCGGCTCCGAAGTGTCGGCGGTTCGACCACGCCAGCGCCAGCAGCAGCAGCCCGCCGACCAGCGTGACGAGCCGCAGCAGGTTCGTCAGCACCTCGCGCGAGACCGCCCGGGCGGTCAGCGTCGTCGCGCCGCGCGGCGTCGTGAAGTCGTAGACCACGCCCCGCGTCGCCAGCGTGACCGGCACGCCCGCGAGCCCGCTGCCGGGCGCGACGAACTGCCCGGGCGTCGCCTGGCCGCCGACGCTCAGGAGATACGTCCCGCGGTCGGCCTGGCTGCGGCGGGCGAGTTGCTGCCGGTACTGGCCGGCCGCCTGCTGCGTCAGGTCGGTCAGGCCAATCTTGTCGCTGGCGGCCTGCTTCTCTTCGAGGGCCGGGAGACCGGCCAGTTGCGGCGCCTCGGGCTGCAGTCCGGCGCTGCGGCGTGTCGCGGTCCGCCCGTCGTCGTGGCGGTCGCGTTTCCGGGCGGTGTAGCCGAGGCTTTCGAGCCGGGCCCGTTCCTCGTTGCCGAGCGAGCGCATCGCCTCGTCGAGCTGGCCTTCCTGGATCCAGTCGAGGTCGAACGCGCCGTCGGTGACCGCGGTCTCGCCGATGGGTTGCGGATCGCCGAAGTTGCTGGTCTGGGTCTGCAGCGTGTTCCGGGCGCGTTCGGTCCGCTGGCCGAGGTACAGGTCGTTCAGCCGGGCGCGGTTGTCGAAGGTGTTCTCCGCCTGCAGATCGTCTTTCAGATCCTCGAGTTGCTGTTCGTTGCGGGCGACGATCTCCTTGCTGGACTGGAGTTCGCGGCGGATGTTCGCGTTCTCTCCCAGCCGCGACGCGTCGGACTGGGTCTTGCTGATCTCGGACTTCAGAAAGCCGAAACTGCTGGCCGCCCGCGAACGCGTGTAGGAACTGCCCATTTCGAGCGCCTGGGCGAGCCGCTCGGCCACGCGTGTCTGGTAGCGGAGGATGCCGGCTGCCAGGTCGCCCTGGTCCGACACCGGCCGCATGCTTCCGCCGAACCCGAACCAGCTCCAGTCCTCGGGCAGGTGCATCCGCACCTGGCTCAGTTCGACCGGCACGTTGACGGTCGACATCAGCGGGAACGTGACCGACCGCAGCCAGCCCGGGGCGGCCACCTGCCCGCCGTAGTACAGGACGACTTCGTAGTCGAGGTCGCCGGCCGCGGTGCGGATCAGCGGGATGCGGACGCGGCGGGAGCCGCCACCTGGCGTGCGAGCCGGCTTGACCGTCTGTCCGGCGACGATGGCGCTCCACAGTTCAGCCCCGTCGGGCAGGTCGACTTCAAGGAACTGCTCGGTGGTGTTGTCGATCCGGTAGGACTGCGCGGCCCGATAGACGCCGCTGGCATCCATCGCCAGCACCGTTCGGGCCAGTCCGATCCGGGCCCCGGCCGTTTCGACCACGACCCGTTCGCGGGTGCGGTACGAGAGTCGGGCGGGGCCGCTGTCATCGACCTGGAACGCCTGCGTGACACCGCTGCCGAGCGCGGCAGTCAGCTCCGCCCAGGCCTTGTGATGCGCGGTCAGAACCTGCAGCCCGGCGGTTTCCTCGAGGACGACCTCGTCGCGTCCGGCCGTTTCGAGCGCGATGAACCGCCGGACGTTTTCGACGTCGGCGACGGTCGGAATCGGGACCGACTGCTCGTCGGCGGTCAGCAGTCGGTCGTGCTCGACCAGCACGCGGAGCTTGCCCATGATCTCGTCCTGCAGTTGCAGGTGGACGCGGACGGGCGCATCCGCGGCGTCATCGGTCGGCTCGATCCGTTGCTCGCGCAGCATCGGGGCCGAGATGCGGGCCGTTCGCAGCCAGCCAGGCAGCGTGAACGACAGCGACCGGATTCCGGCCCGGCGAATGTCGAACGTCAGCAGAATCGTTTCCTCGACGGTCGTGTCGACAACCCGCACGTTCGAGATCGTGGTGCACTGCACGATCGGTCGCCGCGGATGCAGCGTCACGCGACCGCGGTAGTCGTTCGCGTCCAGGGACAGGGCCGTCCGCGAGACCGGCCGCTGCCGCGCATCGAGCCAGGCGACCCGTTCGAGCGCGATCCTCCGGCAGCCCGACGTCTGGCCCAGTCGCAGATCGAATGCCGGATCGGCCTGCAGCACCATCTGCCGGCTCTGGCGACGCGCGTCGGGCGCGCCGATCCGCGGCAACGGGATGTCGGTCAGGGATGTCGCGCCCGCCAGCGTGCCCTGCACGATGATCGAGAAACGCTCGGGCTTTCCCTCGGCCAGGTAGACGTCGACCCGCAGGTGATCCTCCGCGACTTCCTGCGACCATTCGTAGGCACCGATCGCGGAAAGGCGCTCCAGGCGCAGCCCGACCGGCAGCGCCAGTTGCACGTGGTAAACCGGGTACGACTCCGGCACGATCGTGAACCGCGCCTCGATGTCCTGCTGTCGCTCGGCGATTCGGAAGACGCTCTGGATCTCGGCCGAGTAGCCGGACCCGGTGGCCGTCGCCGCCAGGCGAATCTGGAACGGTGTCGCGGCGAAGGTGTAGGCCTGGAACGCGCGAACGGCGAGCGGGCTCTTCTGTCCGCGCCCGGCCAGGGCGAGCAGGGGGCCGAGGTCGGCCGGCACGTCGCTGCGACTGACACCGCGGGTCGCCACCGTTCGCACGTCGAGGAGCGTGCTGCGGCGGACGACGACGCTGCCCTTGTGCAGCACCGCGCCGCGGACGCGAATCACCGGCACCTCGAACGGAGCCTGTCCGGGCGACTGGATCCGGCGCAGGATCAGGGCGATCTGCTCGCTGCCGGCGGCCGGTTTCAGCAGCGTCACCTCCAGGTCACGCACCCCTTCGTCATCGCTGTCGTCCGACGCGGTCCAGCCGCGCACGTTGGTGCCCAGCACGCCGTGCACCTGGTACCCGGCCGGGATGCCGATCGTGAAGCGCTCGCGGGGCGACTGTCCGAGTTCGAGCGTGCCCTGCCACGAACATTGCAGGCCGTCTTCGCGGACGTCCAGCAGCATCGCCGACGAGACGGTCAGGCTGGGGTCGACCCGTCCGGCCTGCACCCGTGGTCGCCAGGCGATCTGCAGGCGACCGTCGGCCGGCAGGGCGGTCGCGATCCGCGTGTCGGCCGTGGCGGTTTCAAAGTCGCGGCGATCCGCGAGTCCCCGGATGCGGACATCGGTGGACGCGCGCGGCACGTCAATCGTCAGCGCCGTGGCCGGCGCGGCCGGCAGGCGGGCGGTCACGCGGCGCCATCCGCCGCTGCGCTCGACCTGCGGGCGGACGGTCAGCACCAGGCGATGACGTCCGGCGCCGGCGACCCGCAGCAGCATGCGGACGCCGTCCTGCGGTGCCTCGCCCGGTGCGACGCCGAGGCTGGCGGGAGCTTCGTCCAGCGACGCCTCGGTCAGCACGCCGCCGGCCAGGTCCAGCGGGATCGCCACCGGCCGCGGATCGAACAGGTCGAACTCCAGCACGCCGCGGATCGCGAGCGAATCGTCATCGGCCAGCACCGTTTCGTAGCGGGCCCCGGCCGGCGCGAACGGTGCCGGGGGCGCTTCGATCGGATCGTCGGGATACGCCAGTTTCCACAGCGCCTGGAACCGCTCGTAGGGAACCAGGACCCGGTCGCCGGGGCCGGCGGTGGCGTGCTCGTCATACGGGACGATGATCGCATCGGCGGGGACCGTGACAGGTGCCGGGGGCGCCAGCAGCGTGGCCCAGTCGGGTTCGGTCGCGGCGGGTGGTTCGGCCCGCGCGACGCTGATCGTCAGCAGCGCCAGCATGACCACGGCCGTGGTCGCGACGTCCCGGCCGGGCAGGCGCTGGCGCCAGGCTCGCAGACCGGCGAGCATGCGCTGTCCCAGCGCGGCCAGCAGGTAGAACGCCGCCAGCAGCAGGGCGGCCCAGAAGCACGGATTCGCTACGCGGGTCCACTCGGCCCGCGTGGACAGCAGCGGCAGGAGCGTTGCGACGAGTGCCACCGTGACGACGTAGCACACCTTGAAGCGCGAGTCGCGTCGCAGCGCCGCCAGGCCGATGACGATGACCAGCAGTGCCAGGCTCCAGCCCAGCGCGTTCGTCCGCCGCTGATCGACCAGCGTCAGCGTCAGGTGCGGGTCGCGTCCCAGGCTGTGAAACGAAACGGTGGTGCCGGTCGTTTCAAGCTCGATCGCCAGGCTGCGGAATCCCGTCAGGGCCCACGAAGCGGGCGCTTTCTTCGTCACGGCCGGCGCGGGTTCCTGCGCCGGCTTTGGTCTCATGGGCGGGGCGGGGGCGGGGGCACGCGCACCGCCACCGCGCATCATTCCGCCACCGGCAGGTTGCGTGGAGGTCGAAAACTCGTCGGGTCCGACGTAGGCCAGGCTTTCGAGATCGCGCAGGTCGGCTCTCGTGACCACGGTCTGCGTTTCCGTGCCGCCCGCGTACGGGATGGCCTCGGGCGGGCGGCCGGCCTTGGCGAGTTCCCGGGCCCGGCTCAGGCTTGGCAGGAGATAGAACGGGTTGATGCCGCCGCCGGCCGCGTACAGCGCGCGGGCCGCGGTCCAGGCCGCCGGTTCGGGCCGCGCGACCGTGGTGCGCAGCGTTCCCTGCTGGCGGACGAAGTCGAAACCCGACGGCAGGGCCACGTGCCAGTCGAAGTCGGCCACCGGGATCTCGACCGCGGTCGCGTCCGGGGTTCGCGGTCGCAGCGCGAGGCGGACCGCCTCCAGCGAGACCTGGTCCCAGAAGCGCGGCCGATCCAGGGGCGTCTCGTAGACGATCTGCAGGTCGCGGACCGCGTCGCCCTGCGTGGCCGGCAGCGCCAGCAGCAGGCGCTGCCCCTCGCGCTGCGGACTGGCCGCGACCCCGTCGAGGGTCAGCGACCAGAGCACCGCGTCGGGCGGCAACTGGATTTCGAACATTGCCGGCCGGGTTCGCAGGGTCAGCCGGGCGGCGGTCTGGGCGCGGCCCTCGGCGGAGAGCAGCGTGACGAGTTCGGCCCGCTGCACGATCGCGACCGGCAGGCCGTACTCGGTGTTGCGTGCGACGCGGATGGCCAGGTCCGCCGGCGGACCGGCATAGGCGAACACGCCCAGACCGCCCGCGGCAGAGCCCTGCGCCGTCCGCCAGGGAGGCTGTTCGGCCGGTGCGAGTTCGCCGACGTCGACGCGTCGCGGATGCGTCGTGACTTCGATGTCCAGTTCGCCGTCCGCTTCGAGCGCGACGAATCCCGACTGGTAGGCGACCTGTTCGGCCCGCGCAAGCGAGATCGATCGATCGTCGGCCGTGGTGTCCTCGGTCGGCTGTCGCTGTTCGTAGGCGACCGCGAGCCGCACCAGCCCGCGCTGCCGACTGGCCAGGTGCACCGTCCAGTGGCGGCGCCCGTCGACGATGCGGCTCTCCGACTGCTTGATCGCCACGCCGCCGAGCGCGCGAATGCCCAGGTCCGGCGGCGTGTCCTCCGGCAGCGAGAACGACAGCGCCGCCGTCCGCGCCTGTTCGATCTGGTAGGCGAGTTCGTGGGAGACCCGTCGCAGCCCCGGTTCCAGCCGCACGAACGAGTAGGTCCGGGCCGTGATCCGGGCGTCGCTCCGCTCGATGCGAAAGACGCCGCGATACGGCTGCGCGTCGTAGCGGTACGCCAGCGTCGGCAGCGGGCCGACCGCGGCCGGCAGACCGAAGCGACTCCGCTCGCTCTCATCCAGCGGCGTCAGTCCGTCCAGTTCATCCGGGAAGACGCGCGTGTCGGCCGCGCCGCGGATCGCGATCGCGCCGACATCGCGGGCCACGTCCAGCACGCGCACGGCCGGGAATGCCAGGGACTGCGTTCGCCAGTCCGAGAGCCAGTCCGGCGGCACGTGCCGGGCATTGACGTAGAAGGTGGTTTCCTCGCCGACGGCCACGCCGCGCGGGAGATGCACCCGCAGTCGCTGCGGTCCGGTCGGATCCTGTCCGTCGAACTGCGTGACCGCCCGGGCCGCGCCGCCGGCGTCGGTCACGTCCAGCACCTGCCAGCCGGGCGGCATCTGCAGGTCGACCTCGAAGAGGCGTTCGGACCGCGGCCGAACCGCGAACCCGGCTCGCAGCGTGACCTGATCGTCCTCGAGCGACAGGAACAGGTTGGTCGTCACGCGCGGCTGGCCGGTCGGCCGGGCGAACGTCGCCTGAAGGGCGATCGCATCGTCTCCGGTGACGAAGCCGGTCGGCGCATAGAACGCGGCCACCGGGCGCAGCCCCGGCGCGCCGGGCTCGGCCCGCAGCAGCGAGGCCGGGTAGGCGCTGGCGAGCGCGGCCGTGTCGATCGGCACGAGGTGTCGGGACTTCAGGTTCCGGATTTCGAGCCCGTGTTCGAGCAGCACGCCCAGCACACTGGCCTGTGCGACCGTGTCGCGCGGGGCGAGCCGCGGCATTCGCCAGTCCTGCAGCGCAGCCGGTGCCCGCGAAGCGACCAGAGACACGACCGTCGTCGCACTGGTCGGTTCGCGCAGCCGCACGACCAGGGTTCGCGCCGCCTCGCTCTGAATCGCCCAGTCGGCCAGCAGCGGCGTGTGCACACTGGTGACTTCGAACCCGTCGGGAATCGAGAAGCGGAACCGTTCGACCGGGCGATGCAGGATGTTCATCGAGTAGGTCGCGTGCAGCCGTTCGTAGGACTCGGTCACCTCGGCCAGCACGACGCCGCGGGCGAGCACCAGCCGGTCGCTCTGTTTCATGCGGTTGTTCAGCGTCATTTCGAGGGCGACCCGTCCGTCGACCGGGAGCAGGCGCAGGTTCGTGCGGGCGGCCTGCGCGTCGTAGTGGCGGGCCATCACGGCCATGCCGCCGCGCACCTCGACATCGCCGGGAACCTGCAGTTGCATGTCGATCGCCGCCGCGGGCGGAACGCGAAAGGCGAGCTTCTGCAGCGCCGCGCTCGTCTCGACGGCCGTCACGAATTCCATTGCCAGGTGATGCTGTCCGAGACCCTCGACGAACAGGCGCAGGCGACCGTCGTCCGTTCGGCCGAGGGCGGCGCTCTGTTCGTCGAGCGTCGCCGCCAGCAGGCCGATCGTTTCGGTCGGCAGGTCAAGCATCTGCAGGCCGGGCGCCAGCACTTCGAGGGTCAGCGTTCCGCGTATCCGGGCTCGTCCGTCGGCCACCTGCACTTCGTACGCGGCCGAGACCGGGACGACGCCGGTGGGCGCGGTGCGGGCCGGTTCGTGTTCCGCCCGCCGCAGCAGGTCCTCGTATTCCGCCCGCGAGAGCAGGACCCGTCGCGGCTGGTTCTCGAGCAGCACCTGCAGGTTTTCGAGCGGCACGCGGATCTCGCGGACGGGCTGCCCGGATGCGCCCGTGTCGACGCCCTGTGCGGCGGCCCTGCCGGCCGGCAACAGCAGCAGAATGCTCAGCAGACCGCGAAGCACCGTACTAGTCATGGCCGGACCCTCCTTCCGCGGGCGGCGTCGCGTCATCGGACGAAGCGCCGCCGCCGGGGTCCGCGGTTGCCGTGGCCGGCTTGGCGCGCAGACGCTCGAGCCGCGCCTCCTCGCGCGCGGCGCGGCGGGCCTGCACCTGCGGGTCGCGTGGCCGCACCCAGCCCAGGTAATGCACCGCCCAGCCCAGCAGCACGAGCAGCACCGCCAGGATCGTGACCACGTCCAGCACCTGCAGCGCGAACGTCGGCACGAAGATGCCGGCCAGTACCACGCCCGCCAGCGCCGCGGCCAGTGCCACGAGGCGCTGGTTCCCCGTCGCCCCCAGCAGCAGCAGGCCGAACGCCGCAATCGCCGCCAGAACCGCGCCGCGCAGAACCGTCTGGTGCACGGTCACCAGGCGGAGCGCGCCGGCCGGCGGGGCCTGCGGGCGCAGTGTCGCGTACAGGTAATGCCGTCCGTCGGTCTGCAGCGACTGCAACGGATCGCCGGTCACCGCGCAGTCCGCGGTGACCCACGAGACCAGTTGGTTGTCGGTCGATCGGGCCCGCGGCTCGAAGCCGCGCAGCGGCACCCACGGCCAGCGGAGCTCATCGGTCCACGGACCGGTTGAACCGAGCAGCGTCCACTCTCTCGGCAGGTAGGCGCTCAGGTAGACCTTCTGCACGGCCGGATCGGTCGGAAAGTCCGGGCAGGACAGCAGCGTTCCGCCGTCCGGCAGGGCGTAGCGGATTTCGAGAACGAACGGCGCCTCCGGCGTCAGGCCGACCAGCGGGACGAAGAACTCCTGCCCGGCTCCGCGTTCGAGCGCGACCGGCCGCCCGTTGATCCGCACGGGCTGCGTGTCGAACTGCACCCCGGCCGGCAGGTTGATCGGCAGGCGCTGCCGCCCGCTGCGCAGCCGGTAGAGGGCCTGTGTCGAGATCTGGCCGCTGCGCGTGATGACATGCCGGACCAGGCCGCGTTCGATGCTGGTGCGTTTGACCTCTTCGAGTTCGTAGCGGGTCGCGGTGACCTGCAGGCTCCAGTCGTCGTGGAACTCGAAGGCCCGCGCGGCCCCGCGCCAGGCGCTGCCGATGTCCATCAGGTCGTGCTGCGGATCGATCGGGCGCAGGCCGCGCGGCCCGCCCCCGGCCGGGTCCTCGACCGCCCGCATGTCGATCGTCTCGGCCTTGGCCAGCACGATCTGGCCCCAGGCGCGATCCACGCCGACCGGGCGCAGATGCGGCAGATCGATCGTCACGTGCTGCCCGATGCCGGGTGCTTCGACCCGGGTCTCCCAGGACAGGTCGATACGGCGGGTGCCGATCAGGTCGCCGCCGCCGCGCAGGCTCCAGGCGACGTAGCCGTCCGCCGGCGCCGGCGTCGGGTCCTCGGGCAGTTGCTCGCGGACGCCGGGCGTGGTGATCTGAATCCGGTCGCGCAGGTCGGCCGGGATGTCGACTCGCAGGTCGTCCACCTCGCTGTATCGGATGTCGTAAAGCAGCGTCGCGTTGTAGTGGACGACGCCTGACTCGATCCGGGCGGCCAGCAGTTGGCGGACCGTCACGTGCGGGCGGCGACGTTCGACCCGCAGTTCGAGGGCCGCGGGCTCATCCGCGAAACCGAACGCGAGGTCCGGGGTCGCTGCGCCAGCGGGCCGCGGGGCGCTGCCCTGCAGGGCCTCGGCCACGGGCAGGTCGCGCAGTCCGCGCAGCGGTCCGGGATTGACGCGCAGGCTGGGTGCGGCGTGGACCAGCACGGTTCCGCTCGTACGATCGACCTGCGCGACGCGCGGCAGATCGATCGGGACCCGCGCGGTGTTGCCGGTCGGCGCCTGCAGGTCCGGATCCGTCAGCGCCTGCGTCAGTGTCAGGGCGAAACCGATCCGTCCGAACGCCTTGCGGGCCAGGTTGACGATCAGTCGGTTCTCGTCGCGGTGCCAGCTTTCGATTACGGCCGGGGCGGCCGCGCCGTGTGCGACACCGCGCGGTTCGCGGACCTCGTACCCGTCCGGCAGGTCGACGGCCAACTGGAAGACGCCCGCCCGCTCGATCGTGTACGTCGCCAGCAGTTCGACCCGCAACCGCTCGGGCTCGAGGCGCACGTCGAGCAGGGTCTCGACGCCGATCCGTGGCTGGATCTTCTCGACCCGCAGCGTCAGGGCGTACGGCACCGACACGTACCGGTATGCCAGGCTCCAGTCGCCTGCGCCCGGCGCGTGGGCGGCTTCGGCCAGTTCGCTGGTGTCGACCTGCATCAGACCGCTGCGCCCGGTCGGTTCCATGCGCAGTCCGTCGGCGACGGCCACGGCCAGCACGCCCAGTTGCCGGGCGGCATCCACGGCGCGGACCTGCGGCAGGTCGACCTCGGTGCGGTCCTCGTCGGCCCGGAACCGTTCGAGTTCGACGACGATCTGCTGGGTGCCCAGGGCCGCTTCGAACAGCGCCACGTCGATGCGCTGCCGGTCGTCCGCGCGGGTCACGGTCCACTCGCGCACGTTGGCGTCGAAGACGCTGACGACCCGCTGGTCGGCCGGCACTTCGAGGACCAGGTGCTCGAGGGCGGCCCGGCTGATGCTGTAGGTCAGCGTCGCCCGGGTCCGCGAGACGCCTTCGTGGATCGCGCTGCGCTGATCGGTGCGGACCGTGACGAGCGCCTGCAGACCGGTCGCGCCTTCCGCGCGCGGCGTCCAGTCGATGCGGACCTCCGGAGCCGATCCGACGAACGCCAGCACGTTCGTCTCGGCGGACGCCTCGGACTCGGCGTCCGCGTGCAGTTCGGTGGCCGCGATCAGCGGGTGAATGTTGACCTTGACGCCGGCCTCGGCCACCCGCACGCGCCAGCGATTGACGGGCGCCTGCGGGGCCTGGAACGAGATGCTGTTGCGTCCCGGTGCCTTGCGGAACGCCTTGGCGTATTCCAGTTCCAGTTCGACCGCCGCGGCCCGCTCGGCCGTCGTTTCCAGCAGCAGGCGGTAGCCGTGCTCGCCGGCCAGGATCCGGGCCGGTTGTCCGTCGATCCGGGCGGCCGTAATGGCCGCATCGCCCAGTCGCAGCGGGACTTCGTGCCAGCCGGCCCGCAGGACTTCGATGCGGAGCGTGGCGGCGACGCGGACGACATCGAAGGCGACGGTCGCTTCGCTGTGGGCCTCGGTGATCATGGCCGCGACCGGCGGGCCGATCTCCGGCGGAGCGGTCTGTGCGTCGCGGGCCGCCTTCCACAGCACGCGGAACTCGTCGTAGGGCAGGAACACGCCGCGTCCCTCGCGTTCGAAGACGTCGCGCAGCTTCTCGAACGGGATGTAGATCGTCTGTTCGCGCAGCGGGGCCCGGTCGGCCGGCTGCGTCGCCGGCGCGGCCGCCTGTCCGCCGCAGAGCAGCAGCGTGGTGGCCAGCAGGAACGTGATCGACAGACTTCGCACGGCGGGACGGGGCAGGGGAGCAGGCATCGTCGGCTACCTTTGCGCGAGACGGATTGTCTTGCCCGACGCACCGCAGGCGCCGGATCGCGGGGGACGACCCGCAGGCCGCCAACGCATGATACGCACGACGGCCCAGACGGTTCCCGAAAGCCGAAAATCCATACATGTGAAGAAGGGAACAGGGAACAGGGAACAGGGGGGGAGGGGATTGCCGCGGCCGCTTACTTGCTTACTTGCTTACTTGCTCACCTGCTTAATGCGCAAGCACGGCTAGCCAGTCGGCTGTTTCGCTGACGCCGTCGTGGTTGGCGTCGAAGGCTGAGCAGGTGGTGGCGGGTTCGGTGCTGCCGCCTGCGCAGCGCTGCATCAGCAGGTAGTCGGCCAGGTTGACGACGCCGTCCCGGTTCGCATCACCCGGCGTGTGGTGCAGACGCAGCAGGCGACCCGCCGGCACGTCCGCGAGGACCAGGTCGCTGCCGTCCGGCCAGCGGACTCGCAACGTGTCCACGCTGGTGGCCGGGCCGAGCCCGAAGTGGGCCGCGTGCGGCCGGCCGCTGAGGTAGCTGCCGCCGGCGATCACTTCGACGACCTGCGTCGTTCCGTTCACGGTGGCGAAGACCCGCGTGCCGATTGCATCGGCGTTGATCGTGCCGCCGCCGACCGGATCGATCGTCAGCCAGTGCCCCGCGGCGGCGCTGTCGTTCCGCAGCAGCACGGTCGGCTGGTGGATCTGGGTGACCAGCAGGTCCTGCCGCCCGTCCCGATCGAAGTCGGCCGCGATCGCCGCCCGGGCATCACCGGGCAGGTCGGCCCCCGTCTCGCTGGTCGCGATGAGGGCCCCGTTGGGATCCTGCTCGAACAGGACGGCCGGGGCGCTGACCAGCGGGTGACCCGGTCCGAGCGTGGTGGTGATCCACTCGTCGAACCCGTTGACCGCGAAGAGGTCCAGGTCGCCGTCGTTGTCGGGATCGAAGAACTCGGTTCCCCAGGCCCAGCCGGTGTCGTGGACGCCGAAGGCAACGGCCTGGTCGACCAGCGCGAAGGATCCGGTCTCGGTCAACTGGTTGATCAGCAGCGTGTTGTACTGCGTCGACCCGAACGCGCCGGTCGGATCCGTGATGTTGGTGCTGAAGATGTCGAGGTCCCCGTCACGGTCGAAATCCGCGATCGCCAGGCCCATGTCGTTGCCTGTGTGGGTTGCTCCGGCCGCGATCGTGTCATCGACGAACACGCCGGCCTCGTTGCGGAAGTACGCGTCGGAGGTGTGATCGATCGCCACGTAGAGATCCGGGTCCCCATCATCGTCGAAGTCCGCCAGCGCGCACGAGAAGCAGTCCCGTTCGAGCACCGGCAGTCCCGCGGCGGTGGTCACGTCCTCGAAGCGGAAGTCGCCCAGGTTGCGGTACAGGCGACTGACGCCTTCGAACGCCGGGGGACCGGTCAGGACCCACAGCGGCCAGGTCGTCACGTAGATGTCCAGCAGTCCGTCCTGATCGTAGTCGCCCAGACAGACGCCGCCCTTGAGATGACCGACCGGCGCGAAACCCGAACCGGCCGTAACGTCCTCGAACACGCCCCGGTCGTTGCGGTACAGGCGCGAAGTCGGATACGCCGCCCCGGCCCGGCTGTCGTTCAGCAGCACGAGGTCCTGCCACCCGTCGTTGTCCAGGTCGCAGAAGTACGCCGCCCGGCTGAGCGCATCGATGCCGAGACCGCTGCCCGCGGTGATGTCCGTGAACTGCCACACGCCCGGCGTGCAGTCATTCCGCAGCAGCACGTTCGCCTGGCCGAGCGGGCCGAGCAGGTAGACGTCCTCGTCACCGTCCCCGTCGATGTCGCCGACCGCCGCCCCGTTGCCCATGTTCCGCTGCATCGCACGCATCACGGTCGGAGACACGTAAGGATGCCCGGTCTGTGGCGGAAACACCGCCCCGTAGACGCTCGTGTGCGACCACCCCGTGTTCGGATCCAGCGATGTGAACTGCAACTGCCCCGCGGCCGAGGTGCTCCACAGGCCCGCCAGCAGCAGGACGGCCAAGCAGATGCCCGTGTCTTTCATCGGACGCTCCTGGACGCGGCGGACTCAGCGGGGGGCCGGCTTCAGATCGAACCGGCGGCTGAGCGTCGTCGAAATCGGCGGGTACGCCATCTCGAAACGAGATCCGTCGAACGCGTCAATCCCGTGCCCGATCCGGCCGCAGACATACTCGAGCAGGCGCGGGTAGAACGGAATCCGCAGGTGCATCGCCGCCCGGATTCCGCCGCGG
This sequence comes from Phycisphaerae bacterium, assembly GCA_030428945.1. GTDB lineage: Bacteria > Planctomycetota > Phycisphaerae > UBA1845 > Fen-1342 > JAUIEC01. Next base: position 95,208 of record JAUIEC010000018.1, read on the forward strand.
ATGACGGTCGGCTCTTCGGCCATCGGCAGCGACTGCTCGTCGAACAGGCTCTCGTCGTTGCTGTGCGGGAACTTCAACCGATCCAGCAACTGCGTCCGCGGCGGACCCGGCACCCGCAGGTCGCGGTGCACGAACATGTCGAACACCACCCGCTCGACCGGCGTCGTCAGCAGCACCATGAACCCGGCCGTGTCCGGCGTCTCGGAATAACGCGGATACAACTGCCGCAGGTGGCTGCCGAACACGCAGGTCGTCAGGCCCTCGTTGCCGACCGGGCCGGCCGCCAGGTCGAACCGCTTGAAGTCACCGTTCTGCCGGACCTCGATCTTCGGCCGCGGAGGATCGCAGAACTCCGACAGCAACTGCAGTTCCCCCTCGCCGACGCCGTGCGGATCGAGCGGGACCTTCATGAAGCTGCGACTCGCGCCGCTGTCGTCGTGCACCGCTTCGTAGCTGAGCGGCCACGCCCGCGGGCTCAACCGGCGAAAGCCGACGAAGCCGGTCACGTGCCCCGCATCCAGGCGGGTCGGATCGTCGGCCGAGGGGAAGACGAAGACGGTCACGAAGCGCACCTGTGCCTGTCCGCCCCAGACCGAGCAGGCCCCTTCGAACAGCTTGCGCCGGGCGCGCTCCTGTTCGGCGAACGGTTCCACGTGCCCGTGGTTGGCCATCATCATCGCCAGCGTCTTGCGATCGCCCGAGCAGGCGTCGACCGCCCGCTGGTAGGCGTCGAACGCCGCGATCGCCGCCTGCAGTTCGGCCTCGGGGGCGCCCCGCTCGCGACAGGCGGCGATCAGCTTCTCGATGCTGGGACGGCCGGGCACGTCGCTGACGGCGACGGCTGAATCGGCCTCGCGGACGACGCGCGAGAGGCGCCAGGCGAGTCCGCGGTTGAGTCCGAGCACGCGGGCGGTTTCGCGTGTCCGGGTGGCGTCGACGCCGACGGAATGAAACAGCTCGGCGGTGGCGGCCCGCAGGTCGCGATAGGCCCCGAGGACTTCCTCGAGGGACGCGGTCGCGATCCGGCCGCCGCGGCTGTTCTTGTTTGTGGCTGACTTGGGCATCCGGGCTCCAAACCTATCTGAACTAAGTCCCATCGTAAAAGGGACATGGGAGAATGTCAAATTTGACACTTGTTTTGACGTCAACTTTGATTTATCGTGTGACACACCGGCGGGCCAGCGTGGCTCCGCAGGCAGCGAGGAGACTTGGAGGAAGATGCGATGAAACGCACTCGTTTCGTGGCGATGGCGCTGGTGGCCGGGCTGGGTTGTCAGGCCTTCGGTTCGATCACCGTCACGCAGGGCGCCAGCGCCCCGACCTACGGCACGACCCTGAACTTCGACGAGCCGGGCGGTCCGACCGGTTCGACCGCCCTGGATGCCTGGCAGGCCAGCCACGGCATCACCGAGATGCAGGCCGGTGACGGCGCGCCGTTCGTCGGCGACTTCACCACCGGACCGGAACCCTGGATCGGGACCGGCAACTCGTTCTTCGGGAACTTCGGCGTCTTCATCAAGTTCGACAGCAACCTGACCGAGATGTCGCTGGAAGTCTGGGACCCCGCGGGTGACCCGAGCCCCTTCGGCGGCGGCATGGTGATCTACCTGTTCGATGACGGCGTCGAGGTCGCCAACTACAGCGGCACGCCGGCCTGGGGTGGCCTGGGCGACACCTGGATCGATGTCACCACTTCGGCCGGAATGGTCTTCGACGAGATCCGCGTGCTCGGCTTCGGTTTCCCGAACACGACCTACGTCGACAACCTGTCCTGGAACGTCGTCCCGGAACCGACCAGCCTGCTGCTGTTCGGCCTGGGCGGCCTGGCGCTGCTGCGCCGCCGCTGAATCTGACGGGCCGCGGTCCGCGTCGGGCTGCGGCGAATCGGCGAGGGTCCGCCACCCCCGGGTCGCATGACCCTCGCCGATCTCCCTCTCTTCCCTGAAACCTGCGAAACACCCGGTGCCGCCCGCGTCTTCGCCGGCACCACGACTTACCCACGGAGGTCGGCGAATGACAGCGCGAACGTTCGGTTGGCTGGCGGCCACGCTGCTGGTCGGTGCCTCAGGCGCCATCGCACAGGATGTGATCACGGCGGAATTCGAACTGATTCCCACGGCCCTCGGGGCCAATGACATGACGCCCGACGGCCGCTACGTCGTCGGCGAGTCCGACTCCAACGGCGACGGCCTGCCGGACGGTTCCTACCGCTGGGACAGCGTCACCAACACGGTGATCGACCTGAACCTGACCGGCGACCCGACCACGACCGTACCGGTCGTCGCGGTGTCCGATGACGGCTCGATCGTCCTGGGCAACATGCCGGATCCGAACGATCCCAACGACGCGATCGGAAACGTGGCCGGCATCTGGCGCGAATCCACGGGTACCTGGGAGAGTCTCGGCTACCTGCCGAACGCCCAACAGTGCCCCAGTCGCAGCACCGGCTACGAACTTTCGAGCGATGGCGGTGTCGCCGTCGGTCTCTCCTGGGACGGCTGCAGCGCCCGCGCGATTCGCTGGACCCAGGCCACCGGCATGGTCGAAATGGAACCGCTGGCCAACGCCAGTTGCCGGGCCTCGGTCGTCGCGGCCGACGGCACGCTGAGCGCCGGCTTCTGCCAGGGTTCGTTCTCGCGGACGCCGGCCTTCTGGGACGCGGACGGCAACGGACAACTGCTCGACCCGCCCAACGGCGACGCCCTCGGCGAGATCCACGGCATGAACGATGCCGGCACGATCATGCTCGGCGAATGGCTCGACCCCAACAGCCTCGGTTCCGCCCAGGCCACGATGTGGACGCCCGGCACCGGCCCCGGCGGTTGGGATCGCGCGACGATCGGCGCCGGCTCGCTGCTGCCGGGCTGGTCCGGCATTCCGACCGACATCGACGACTGCGGCGTAATCGTCGGGTTCGACTTCCTGCTCGGCAATCGCCGCGCGTGGATCATTGACGACGACGGCAACTACCAGCTTCTCAAGGACTTCGTCACCAGCCACGGCGGCACCGTCCCGGCCGGTTTCCCGATGGAGGTCGCCCAGGCGATCACGACCGACGGCCGCTACATCGTCGGGCACGGCTTTGGTACCGGTGCCTGGCGGGTGACGATCACCCGCACGCCGCTCTGCCCGGGCGATGCGAGTCGGGACGGCCAGGTTGACCTGAGTGACCTGGCCCTGCTGCTGGCTGACTTCGGCAACACCGGCTGCCGTCTGCCGGCCGACGTCAACGGCGACGGCACGATTGACCTCAGTGATCTGGCGATCGTGCTGGCCAATTTCGGCAACAGTTGCACGTAAGGACCGGGCAGGCGGGCGCTTCGTCGGGCGCTCGCCTGCCAGCATTCACATCCCCGGTCGAGAGGGCTGGTCGATGAAGTCGTTCGCTTCCGTGCTTTTCGTGGTCGGTCTGGTGGGGGCGGTGGTCTCCCGGTCGCCGGCCAGCGATCAGATCTCGGTGCAGTTCGAACTGATTCCGCTGACCAGTTCGGCCAACGACATGTCACCCGATGGTCGCTGGATCGTCGGTGGCAGTGACGTGGACGGCGATGGCTTCGTGGACGGGTCGTATCGCTGGGACAGCGTGACGAACACGTACACCGATCTGCAGCTTGCGGGCGATCCGACGACGACCGTGCCGGCCGTGGCCGTGTCCGACGACGGCAGCGTTGTCCTCGGGAACATGCCTGATCCCAACGACCCGAATGACGAGATCGGCAACGTGGCCGGCATCTGGCGCGAGCCGAATCGCGTCTGGACGAGCCTCGGCTACCTGCCGAATGCCCTGCAGTGCCCGAGTCGCAGTAGCGCCTACGAGCTCAGTGCCGACGGTACCGTCGCCGTCGGGTTGTCGTGGGATGGCTGCAACGCCCGCGCGATCCGCTGGACCGAAGCGACCGGCATGGTCGAGATGGACGCGCTCGCGAACGGGCGCTGCCGCGCGTCGGTGGTCGCGGCGGATGGCTCGCTTTCGGCCGGCTTCTGCCAGGGCAGCGGTTCACGCACGCCGGTTTTCTGGGATGCGACCGGTCAGGGGACGCTGCTGGACCCGAACCAGGGCGACGCCCTGGGCGAGATTCACGGCATGAACGATGACGGCACGATCATGCTCGGCACCTGGCTGAAGGATCCGAACGTGTTCATCGCCCAGGCGCACATCTGGACGCCGGGGACGGGTCCGGGCGGATGGGATCGTGCGCGGATCGGTGCCGGCTCGCTGCTGCCGGGCTGGCAGGGCATTCCGATGGATATCGACGACTGCGGCACGATCGTCGGTTTCGACTTCAACGTCGGCAACCGCCGCGCCTGGATCATCGACGACGACGGCAACTACCAGCTTCTGGCCGACTTCATCACGAGCCATGGCGGAACCGTTCCGACCGGGTTGCCACTCGAGGTCTGCCAGGCGATTACGAGCGACGGCCGCCACATCATCGGGCACGGCTTCGGTACCGGGGCCTGGCGGGTGACGATTACCCGCACGCCGCTGTGCCCGGGCGATGCCAGTCGGGATCAGCAGGTCGACCTGAGCGATCTTGCCCTGCTGCTCGCTGACTTCGGCAACACTGGCTGCCGCCTGCCGGCCGACGTCAACGGCGACGGCATGATTGATCTCAGCGATCTGGCGATCGTGCTGGCCAACTTCGGCAACGACTGCATGTAGCATGTGAGCCGTGTTGCATTCCGGCGCCGCGCGCCTCGACCGCGCGGTGTCCCGCCGATCGACCCCCACCTGCGAGTTGGGCCTTACGACCTTCCCGCCGCGTCCGAAAGCAGGAACGGCAACAACGTTTCGCCCGGCGCGCAATCGTTTCCAACATCACAGGTTAGTAACGGGCCGCGGCGGTACGGCGGGCGGCGCGAGCAGGAATCATCTTGACGCTGCCGGTTCCCAACACAATTGTTAGGGCTTGCGGTTGGCGATCTGCTCACCTCCTCGCCGCACACGGAGCCGAACATGTCATCTCTCGCCCGGATTTCGACGCTGGTCACGCTTGCCCTGCTGGTCCTCTTCTCCCCGCACGCCCGCGGCCAGTCACCCGCGGGCCAGGGCGTTGCCGGTGGCAGCCAGTTCGACCGCGTGGAACTCGTGTTCGGTCCGGTGCCCGGGTTCACGACCGCGCCGCACGCCGTGCCGGAGAATCTCGTGCTTCCTTCCGGCAGCGTGGTGCCGTTCTGCCTGCTGGGCCGTGACGGCCAGCCGCTGCCGGCGACCTGGCGTGGCACGCAGCCGGAAACCATCATCGGCGAGGTCGCATCGTTCCGCGTGCAGCCCGCCCGGACGCTGTGGATCGAAGTCGAAGCCCTCGGCACCGGCGAAGTCTACACCTGCGAGGTCCTGCCTCTCTCCGTCACGCCCGCCAGCCTGCGCGTCCGGGCGAACGTTCGCCCGGCCATGCCGCTCGAGGCCGGCCAGTTGACCGACAACGACGGTCGCGTCGATGCCTACTTCCACCAGCCTTCGGTCGGGGAACTGTTCTACGAGGACGGCCGCTACATCAGTTCGACCGGCCAGCCGCTCGCGCTCGATGTCGAAGTGGCCCTCGACTACGGCGACGTGATCGCCGAACCGATCGGCGCGGTCGCCCGCGGGCTGCGGAACCTGGTCGAGTGGCGTGTGCAGGGAAGAGCCATCGGTGTCGGGGCCGCGCAGTTCGCATTCCGGCGCGTCGGCGCCCGCCAGATCGCGGCCGGCCCGCCGGATCACGAGACGCTCTTTGACTTCGAAACCTACGCGGTGTCGATTTCCACCGATGCCGAGGGGCTCTGGCCGGATGGCACGCCGATCGCGTTTCGTGCCACCACCCGTCCGCCCGGCTACGAGCCGTACGTCCGCTGGCTGGCGGCCACCAAGTACGGCAGCGCGGAACCGGTGCTGGGGGCGGGGCCGGACTTCTCGGTTCTGTTCGAGGACACGTTCGGTCATCCCGAGCCGGGGGTTTCGTTCAAGTGGGTCGGGGTGCGGGCCGACACGGCCAGCCTTGGCCAGGACGAGGAGTTCGAGGACCGCTGCATCTACGAACTGGTCTGTCTGCAGGGCGACCCGGCCGACGTGCTTGCGACCGGCCTGGCGCTCGGCGCGCTGCGGGCGAACTCCGACTGTCCGAACGGGACCTGCAGTTCCGGTTTCCGGACGATCATCGGTGATCCGAACGGGCCGGTCTGCGCCGAGTGGGACCTGGTGGAATGCAGCACGCTGCAGGTTCCGGATGTGCCCGGCACGCCCGGCGGCTGCGCCTGTTCCTGCGACCCTGGCTGCCTGGCGTCGCTCGCCGACGCGGAGATCTGTCCGGGTGACGGGCAGCCGGTCGAGTGCGTCATCACCAACACGAGCGGCTGCGCGCAGGCCTACGGCTGGAGCATTACGCAGACCGGCGGCGATCCGAGTGTCACGGTGGTGCCGTCGGGCGGGGTGGTGGTGCTGGCCCCGGGCGAGTCGGCGATCGCGCCGGTGCAGGTCATGGTTTCCGCGGGCAGCGCGCGGGGCAGTGCGGCCCTGACGCTGGATGTCGGCGGGGTCTGCTCGGACACGGCGGTGATCACGGTGCCCGGGTCCGCCTGCAACGTGACGTTCGACGACGACATGATCTGTCCCGAGATCGACCCGGCTCCGCAGGCCTTCACGATGACGATTCACAACACAGGCAACTGCGACGAGGACTTCGACTGGTCGATCGGAACGCTGAGCGGCGCGCCCTCCGTCGACATCAGTCCGCTGTCCGGCAGCGAGACGGTCGCCGCCGGCCAGAGCGTGGATGTGACCCTGACGGTCACGCTGGCGGTCGATGGCAGCGGCGATTCTCCGCGCGGTGACGTGACCGTGCCGATCACCGTCGACGGGCCCGATTCGACCTGCATGGTCGACGGCAAGATCACCGTGCCGCCCGCGGTCTGCTCGGTCACCGTGGAGGCGGACGAAACGCGGATCTGCCCCGGCGATGACGGCCAACTGACGATCACGATTCGCAACGACGGACCGTGTACCGAGACGTTTGACTGGGACGTTCCGCCGGCCGGCGGCGGGGGCGGGCCCGACATCGACCTGCTCGGGACCACCAGCGGAAGCGAAACCCTCGACCCCGGCATGGAGGTCGAGCGGACGGTTAACTTCACGGTCGACGGATCCTCGCCGCGCGGCGATGTCGACATCACCGTCGACGTGACCGGCTCGGACGGAGCGAACTGCAGCGACGATGTGACCATCACGGTGCCTCCGGCCGTCTGCAGCGTGACGGCCGCGGACGCCAGCCTGACGACCTGTCCCGGCATGGGCGACACGATCACCTTCACGATCTCGAACGACGGCGACTGCGACGAGGACTTCAGTTACGACATCACCGGCCTGCCGTCCGTTGCGCCGGACCCGGCCGTCACCGTCACGGGCGGCGCGCTGAACGGCAACCTCTCGATTGCGGCGGGCGACTCGGCCGATGTCGTGATCGATTACGCCGTCAGCCTGATCAGCGACCGCGGCAGCTTTGACGTCGACATTGACGTCGAGGGCCCCGACGACGCCAGTTGTTCGGAATCCGTGGAAATCGAAGTGCCCGAGCGCGAGTGCACCCTGACCGGCGCGAACAGCCTGACGCTCTGCCCGGGCAGGATGGACAACACGACCGTCCTGACGCTGACCAACACCGGGCCCTGTACCGAGAATTTCGTCCTGGCCGCCGTGTCCGCGAATCCCGACCTGGCGATCAACCCGCCGGGCATGAACGTGCCCGCCCTCGCGAGCGACGCCTCCATCAACATCCCGATCACCTACACAGCCGCTCCGACGATCGCCCGCGGTCCGGTCGGCATCACCTTCACCGTCATGTCCGACGGCGAGATGACCTGCGAGGACACGGCCACCGTCACGATTCCGACCGTGATGTGCTTTGCGACGATCCCGAGCGTGACGGCCTGTCCCGGCGCTCAGCCGATCCTGACGCTCAACCTGCAGAACCTGGGCGCGTGCGACGAGACGTTCGACTGGCGGGTCGTCCTCGGCGGCGGCGGCGCGACCGTGACCTTCCCGGGCGGCAGCAGCGGCAGTTTCGGGGTGGTCACGGCGGGCGGCGCCACCAGCGACACCGTGCAGATCAGCCTCGACAGCGGCGTGCCCGGGGCGAGCCGGCTCATTGACCTGATCGTGTCGGTCAACGGCGTCGACTATTGCAGTTCGTTCGGACTGATCACCGTCAGCAATACCGACAGCGACAACGACGGCACGACCGACTGTTTCGACAACTGCCCGAACGACCCCGGCAAGACCGAGCCCGGCGTCTGCGGCTGCGGCACGCCCGACACCGATTCCGACGGAGACGGCACCCCGGACTGCAACGACGACTGTCCCGCGGACCCGGGCAAGGTCGTTCCCGGCGCCTGTGGCTGCGGCGTTCCCGACGTCGACAGTGACGGCGACGGCACCCTCGACTGCTTCGACGGCTGCCCGGCCGATGCCAACAAGACCGACCCGGGCGTCTGCGGCTGCGGCGTGCCCGACACCGACGGCGACGGAGACGGCACACCCGACTGCATGGACCTGTGCCCGGCCGACGCGAACAAGACCGACCCCGGCCAGTGCGGCTGCGGCAACCCCGATACCGACAGCGACGGCGACGGCGTGGCCGACTGCAACGACCAGTGCCCGGGCGGCGACGACAACCAGGACGGCGACGGCGACGGAGTCGCGGATGCCTGCGATCCGTGCCCGGCCGACAACCCGGACGATACCGACGGAGACGGCGTCTGCGACAGCGTCGACATCTGTCCCGGCGGCGACGACAACGCCGACGCGGACGGTGACGGTGTGCCGGACTTCTGCGACATCTGCCCCGGCGGCGATGACGCCCTCGACGGCGACGGTGACGGCGTGCCCGACTTCTGCGACAACTGCCCGACCGATGTCAATGCCGGCCAGGCCGACGCGGACGGTGACGATGTCGGCGATGACTGCGACAACTGCCCGGTCGACGCCAACCCCGGCCAGGCCGACGGCGACTCGGACGACATCGGCGACGACTGCGACAACTGCCCGGCCGACGCGAATCCGACGCAGGCCGACGGTGACGGTGACGACGTCGGTGACGACTGTGACAACTGCCCGCTGCTGTCCAATCCGAGCCAGGGCGACATGGACTTCGACGACGTGGGTGACGTCTGCGACAACTGCATCGCCGACGCCAACAGCGACCAGGCCGATGCCGATGGTGACACCTTCGGAGATGTCTGTGACAACTGCCCGACGCTCTCCAACCCGTCCCAGGACGACGGCGACGGCGACGACGTCGGTGACGCCTGCGACAACTGCCCGGCCGACGGCAACCCGATGCAGGAAGACCTCGACGGGGACCTGCTCGGCGATGTCTGCGACAATTGTCCGAGCGTCTTCAACGACACGCAGGACGATTCCGACGGCGACGGCGTCGGCGATCTGTGCGACAACTGCGTCGACGACGACAACCCCGGCCAGGCCAACGGCGACGGCGACCTGCTGGGCGACGCCTGCGACAACTGCCCGGGCCTCAGCAACCCGGCCCAGGCCGACGGCGACGGCGACGACGTCGGCGACGCCTGCGACAACTGCCCGGCCGACAGCAACCCGGGCCAGGCCGATACGGACGGCGACGGTCTCGGGGACGTCTGCGACAACTGCCCGACGATCTGCAATCCCGTCCAGGAAGACGCGGACGGCGACGGGGTCGGTGACGTCTGCGACAACTGCCCCGGCGATGCGAACGCCGGTCAGCAGGACCAGGACGGCGACGGCATCGGCGACCTGTGCGACCTGAACCCGTTCGATCCGGATGTCCCGGTCGTGCAGACCGACACCGACGGAGACGGGATCAACGACGCCTTCGACAACTGCCCGGGCGCCAGCAACCCGCTGCAGGAGGATGCCGACATGGACGGCGTCGGCGATCTGTGCGACGTCTGCCCGGACACCTGCGACTCGGACCAGTCCGATGCGGACGGTGACGGCGTCGGCGATGCCTGCGACAACTGCCCGGGCGATGCCAATGCGGGGCAGGCCGACGGTGACGGTGACGGATTCGGCGACGCCTGCGACAACTGCCCGACGATCTGCAACCCGCTGCAGCTTGACGGTGACGGCGACGGCGTCGGCGACCTGTGCGACAACTGTCCGGCCACCTTCAACAGCACCCAGTTCGATCTCGACGGCGACGGCGTCGGCAACACCTGCGACCCGGATCCGTTCGATCCGGACGTTCCGGTCGTCCTGGTCGACAGCGATGGCGACGGCGTCCTCGATCCGTTCGACAACTGCCCGGGCATGGCCAACGCCGGCCAGGCCGACGCGGACTTCGACGGTGTCGGCGATCCCTGCGACAACTGTCCGGGCATCTGCAACCCGTATCAGACCGACACGAACGGAAACGGTACGGGAGACGCCTGCGAACCCTGAACGGGTGGAAACGTCAGCGTGAATGGGTACGAGAGGTGGCGGTCCCGGCGCCCGCCACCTCTTCCGTTCACCGCTGCGCGGCCCGCTTGACGCCCCCTGAGGTCTGCCCTAAGAACGTCCGTCGGCGCAGGCCGAAAACCAGGAACCGTAGACGGAAGACTCTCTCCCCCGGAGCCGCCGCATGCCCGAACCGTCCGCCATCCTCAAACGAGCGAGCACCCTGCAGAAGCCGATGGTGACGTTTCTGCGCCAGTTGATCGCGATCCCCGGCGAGAGCGCCGGCGAAGGCCCCGTCCTCGAGCGGATCCGGGCGGAGATGGAGCGGGTCCAGGCTTTCGACCGCATCTGGACGGACCGCTTCGGAAACCTCTTCGGCCAGGTCGGCCGCGGCCGGCGCGTGATCGCCGTCGACGCCCACGTCGACACGGTCGGGATCGGCAACCGGGCCGACTGGAAACACGACCCCTACAAGGGCAAGCTCGCCGGTGGCGTCGTCTACGGCCGCGGGGCCGGCGACCAGCGCGGCGCCGTTCCGGCGATGGTCTACGCCGCGAGCCTGATCAAGCGGCACGACCTCTGCCCGCCCGGCTGGTCGGTGGTATTCGCGTTCACCGTCTCGGAGGAAGACTGCGACGGACTGAACTGGCAGTACATCCTGAACGAAACGAAGCTGCGGCCCGAGTGCGTCGTGATCACCGACTCGACCAACTGCCAGGTCCTCCGGGGCCAGCGCGGCCGGATGGAGATCGGCGTGACCGTCCGCGGCCGTTCGTGTCACGGGTCGATGCCGCACAAGGGCGACAACGCGGTCTACAAGATCGCCCGGGTCGTCGGCGAGATCGAGAAGCTCAACGGCCGGCTGAAGGATGACGCGTTTCTCGGCAAGGGCACGATCACCGTCTCGTACATCGACTGCAGCACGCCGAGCATGTGCGCCGTGCCGGACCGGGCCTACATCCATCTCGACCGCCGCCTGACGCAGGGCGAGACCAGGGCGCTCGCCCTGCGCGAAGTCCGCGCCGCGGTCCGCCGCGCCGGCGTGTCGGCCAGGGTCGAACTGGCCCGCTACGAACGCCCGACCTGGACCGGCCTGGTCTATCCAACGGAAAGCTACTTCCCGACCTGGTGCGCGGCCGAGGACGACCCGCAGGTCGAGGCGGCGGCCGACACCTACCGGCAGTTGTTCCGCCGCAAGGCGAAGGTCGGCCGCTGGACGTTCAGCACCAACGGCGTCTCGATCGCCGGCATGTTCGGCATCCCCTGCGTCGGCTTCGGTCCGGCCCCCGAGAGCGTCGCCCACACGGTCAACGACTCCGTCCCGGTCGACCACCTCGTCAAGTCGGCCGCCTTCTACGCAACCTTCCCCGGGAACTACGCGACGCGGGTGAAGGGGTGAAAACGTGAAAGCGTGAAAGGGGGGGGAGCCGGGGGGGCAGGGGCGCTCCGCCGGCAGGCTCTCAGCCGTTCACGTCTTCGCCGCACGCAGTGCGCCGGCCGGATCCGTTACCCGGGTCAGCAGGATCATCGCCGCGATGATGAACGGCTTGTAGGACGCTTCGCGATAGGTGTCCAGCCGGGCCGCTTCGAACACGTCGGCCGCGACTTCGCCCTCCGCGCAACTGACGCCGCTGATGTCGGCCGGCAGGCAGTGCATGTAGAGCGCCCGCCCGTCGCGGGTCCGGGCCATCTTGTCGCGGTCGCATTCCCAGTCCTTGTGCCGGGCGTTGTTGGCCAGGCAGCGGGCTTCCAGGTCGCCGAGCTTGTCCGCGTCGCCGCCGCGCAGCAGCGCCGTCCGCTCCTGCATCACCGACAGCGGCGCCCAGCTTTTCGGGTAGACGATGTCCGCGCCTTCGAACGCGGCGTCCATCTCGTGCAGGACCTCGAACGAGCCGCCCGAATCCTGCGCGAAGCGGGCGGCGTGCTCCAGCGTCTCCGGCACGAGGTCGTAGCCCGGCGGATGGGCCAGGACGACCTCCATCCCGAAGCGCGACATCAGCGTGATGATCCCCTGCGGAACCGAGAGCGGCTTGCCGTAACTCGCCGAGTAGGCCCAGGTCATCGCGATCCGCTTCCCCCGCAGCGCCTCGAGCGAACCGAACGTCCGCTTCAGGTGCAGCAGGTCCGCCATGCTCTGCGTCGGGTGGTCGAGGTCGCACTGCAGATTGATCACCGCCGGCCGCTGCCCGAGCACGCCCTGCTCGAAGCCGTCCTGCACCGCCGCGGCCACCTCGGCCATGTAGGCGTGCCCCTCGCCGAGGAACATGTCGTCGCGAATCCCGATCGCCTCGGTCAGGAACGAGATCATGTTGGCCGTCTCGCGGACCGTCTCGCCGTGGGCGACCTGCGACTTCTTCTCGTCCAGTTCCTGCAGCCCGAGCCCCAGCAGGTTCGCGGCGCTCGCGTACGAGAAGCGCGTCCGCGTCGACTGGTCGCGGAAGATCGAGATCGCCAGGCCGCTGTCGAAGACCCGCGCGCTGCGACCCGCCGCCCGCAACGCCCGCAGCGCCTCGGCCGCCGTCAGCACCGCTCGCAGGTCATCATCCGACTGTTTCCAGGTCTGCAGAAAGTCCCCGCCCAGCAGCCCGTGCCGCAGCGCGCCCAGGCCCGCGAGCAGATCGCTCCAGTTGTCTGTTGTCATCATGACTCGCTTTTCTGAAAGGCACGCCGCTCGGCGTGCACGCTTACTTCTTCGCGGCCCGGACCCGCTCGTTGAACGCGGCGATCAGCCGGTCCCACGCATCGACCTGCGCGAAGGTCTCCGTCCAGAAATCAGGATCCCACAGCGCCTGCAGGTCCTCGACACTGCGCTGCTGCTGCTCGACCCAGGTGAAGTACTTCAGGTTGTGCAGCGCCTTGCGGTCCTGGTAGCCGATCTCGCGGATGTGATCGACGCCGCCACCCTCCAGGTACCGCCCGAAGTGCCGGGCCGCCAGGCGCTCGCTGTACGGGCCGTTCTGTTCCCGCTGTTCGGCCATCCGCGATCCGTACAGTTCCATCGAATCCGTCAGCGGCACGAACAGCACGTCGCGGGCGTCCAGGTCGAACAGCCGCGCCGTCCGGATCGCCGCGACCAGGTTGCAGATGCACGAAATCCCGATGTCCGGCAGCGACGCGAGCACCGCCTCGTCGACGCCCTCGGCCGCCAGGAACGACCGGCCGGCGTCCTCGTTGAACAGCCGCATCAACTGCAGGCACTGTTCGTCGTCGACCGCGCACAGCACGTCCGTGTTCCGCACGTTGTGGATCCACGGTACGTGCTTGTCCCCGATCCCCTCGATCCGGTGGCCGCCGAACCCCGACTGCCAGAGCGTCGGGCACTGCAGCGCTTCGACCGCCACCACCCGCATCGACGGGTGCAGCGTCCGCAGGTAGTCCCCGGCCGCGATCGTTCCGGCGCTGCCGGTCGCGCTGACGAATGCGGCCAGGCGATCCCGCGGGCCGGCCACCTGCCGGAAGACTTCCGCGACCATTCCGCCGGTCGTGTGGTAGTGCCAGATCGCGTTGCCGAACTCCTCGAACTGGTTGAAGATCACGCACTCCGGACGCGACCGCCGGATCTCCCAGCACTTGTCGTAGATCTCCTTGACGTTCGACTCGCAGCCCGCCGTCGCGATCACCTCGGCCCCGATCGACTGCAGCCAGGTGAACCGCTCGGCCGACATCTCCTCGGGCAGGATCGCCACCGGCGTGCAGCCCAGCAGCGCGCAGTCGAACGCGCCGCCCCGGCAGTAGTTGCCGGTACTCGGCCAGACCGCCTTCTGCGTGGTCGGGTCGAACTGTCCGGTCACCAGGCGCGGCACCAGGCACCCGAAGGCCGCGCCGACCTTGTGCGCTCCGGTCGGGAAGTGCTTGCCCAGCAGCCCGATGATCCGCGCCGGCACGCCGGTCAGTGCGGGCGGAAACTCGAGCCAGTTGCCGCTGTTGAAGCCGCCGCCGTGCCGGACCGGTTCGTTCTTCCAGGTGATCCGGTACAGGTTGATCGGATCGACATCCCACAGCCCGACCTGGCCCAGACGCGCCCGGATCTCCGCCGGCAAACCGGCCGGGTCACGCTGCTCCGCGAAGGTCGGAATCGTGATCCCCAGTTCCGCGCAGCGCCGCGCCGTCCGCTCGAGCACCGCTTCGTTCAACGTGGTCGTGTTCAAGGTCTGGTCTTTCCGTCGCCGCGAATCGTCCGACTGCCACTCCGGCAGTCGCTGCGCCCGGCGCACCAAGGTAGACTAGTCGCCAGCGTGAGAGGACCGCAACCGCCGCCGGCCGGGCACGGGACGGTCCTCCTGTCCCGAGTTCCGTCCGACTGGTCCCGGGAGTCCCTGGTGTCCCCACTTCGGCTGATCTGCGTGGCCTGCGGCAACATCTGCGACCCGCGCGAACACGATACCTGTCCGCACTGCGGACCCGACGAGGGCATCCTCGACGTCGAGTTCGACCTGCGGCAGGCCGGCGGACTGCCCGGCAAGCTCGCCGCCCGGCCGCACAACATCTGGCGCTACGCCGAACTGCTGCCGGTTGACACGCCCCCGCAGAGCCTGGCCGACATCGGCTGGACCCCGCTGATCGAAGCGCCCCGCCTGGCGGCCGAACTCGGTGTCGCCCGCGTCCGCCTGAAGGATGACGGGCGCAACGCCTCCGGCTCGTTCAAGGACCGGGCCAGCGCTGTCGGCGTGGCCCGCGCACTGCAGCAGGGCTTCCGTGAGATCGCCTGCGCCTCCACCGGCAACGCGGCCACCAGCCTGGCCCGCTGCGCCGCATCCGCCGGCCTGTCCGCGACGATCTTCGTGGCCAGCAGCGTGCCGCAGGGCAAACTCGCCCAGTTGCTGGTCTACGGTGCCCGCGTGTTCTGTGTCGAGGGCACCTACGCCGATGCCTATCGCCTGTGCACCGAGGCCTGTCAGCGCTTCCGCTGGTACAACCGCAACTGCGCGGTCAACCCGTACCTGGTCGAAGGCAAGAAGACCGCCGGGCTGGAGATCGCCGAGCAGTGCGCGTCCGATCCGCCCGGCTGGGTGGTCCTCAGCGTCGGCGATGGCTGCTCGATCGCGGGCGTCGCCAAGGGACTGCGCGAAATGCACACGCTCGGCCTGCTCGAACGGTTGCCGCGGATGCTCGGCGTCCAGGCCCGCGATGTCGCGCCCCTGGCCGCGGCCGCCGACAGCGGCACCCTCGATCGCGGCGGACGCGGCAGCACCTATGCCGACAGCATCAACGTGCCGATTCCGCGCAACTGGCGCAAGGCCGTCGCCGGCGTGCGGCACAGCCGCGGGGCCTGGGTGACCGTCGGCGACGACCAGATCCGCCAGGCCGCGTTCGACTGCGGGCGACTCAGCGGCGTCTTCGCCGAGCCGGCCGCGGCCGCCGCCGTCGCGGGTGCCGCCGCCGCCCGCCGCGACGGGGTCCTGGGCGCGGACGATGACGTGCTGATCGTCATCACCGGCAACGGCCTGAAGGACATCGCCGGGGCCCTGTCCGCCCTGCCCGAACCACATCGCGTCCCGCCCGACATCGCGGCCGTCGAGCGGATCGTCACCGGAGCGAACCCATGAGCATCCTGCTGCACAACGCGCTGCTGGTCGATCTCGATCCGCCGGACGTGCAGCCCGGCGCGCTGCGGATCGAGGACGGCCGCATCACCGAACGCGCGGCGACGCTGCGGCCCGTCCCCGACGACGAAGCCATCGACTGCGGCGGGGCCCTCGTGCTGCCCGGCCTGGTCAACGGCCACACCCACCTGTATTCCGCGCTGGCGATCGGCATGCCTCCGCCGGAGCAGGCCCCGCGGAACTTTCCCGAGATCCTGGAGTACGTCTGGTGGCGGCTGGACCGGGCTCTCGACCTCGCGTCGATCGAGACCTCGGCCCGGGTCGGCGCGCTGCACGCGCTGCGCCACGGCACGACCACGCTGATCGACCACCATGCTTCGCCGAACGCGATCGACGGGGCCCTTGACGCCGTCGAGCGCGGCATCGCCGAAGTCGGATTGCGCGGCGTGCTCTGCTACGAAACGACCGACCGCCACGGCCCCGACGGCAGCCGGGCCGGCCTGGCCGAGAACCGCCGCTACCTGCAGCAGGTCCGCCGGCAGGGGGGTGGGCGCTTCGCCGGCCTGGTCGGCGCGCACGCCTCGTTCACGCTCGAGGACGGAACGCTGCGCGACCTCGCGGACCTCGCCCGGGAGATCGGGACCGGTGTGCACATTCACGTTGCCGAGGACCCCTGCGACCAGCAGGACGCCCTCCGTCGCGGCGCGCCGTCACTGGTGCGGCGCCTCGCGGATCATGGCATCCTGCAGCCCGACTCGATCCTGGCCCACTGCACGCACCTGGACGCCGAGTCGATCGAACTCGTCCGCGGCCACGGCTGTGCCGTCGCCCACAACCCGCGCTCGAACATGAACAACGCCGTCGGCTACGCGCCGACCACCGCGCTGCTGGACCGCCTGCAACTCGGAACCGACGGGATCGGCGGCGACCTGCTGGCCGAGGCTCGGGCCGCCTGGTTCATCGGCCGCCACGCCGGGGCCGCGTTTTCGCCGCAGGAGGTGCTCGCGATGCTGGCCCGCGCCGCACGTCGGGCGTCCCGCGCGCTCGGCGTGACCCTCGGCCGGCTCGAACCGGAGGCCGCGGCCGACATCGTCATCACCGACTACATTCCGCCCACGCCGCTCGACGCCGGCAACCTCGCCGGCCACGCGATCTTCGGACTCGACGCCGTCCATGTCCGCGATGTACTGGTCGCCGGCCGGTGGCAACTCCGCGACCGCGCCCCGCTCGGCCTCGACCCCGCCGCCACCAGCGCCGCGGCCGCCGAGACCGCCCGAGACCTGTGGCGGCGGATGCGACAACAGTAGGAGTCGGCCCGCGGCGCGGACACTGCTCAAGAGCCGTGGCACATCCCACCTCGTTCCTGTTCACCGTAGGGTGCGTCATCGACGCGGCAGTCCGCGCACACAATCCACGCGGCCGCCGCAGGCGTCGATGCCGCACCGCGTGGCAACTCCATCAACCGGTGCGTGGCAATCCCGTCAACCGGGGGAGGTCAGCGCGCAGAGACGACACGGCTCCGGCGCAGTGGCACATCCAGACGGATTCTGTTCGCCGTGGGGGTTCCGCATCGTCCGGCGCAGCCGGCCTACTCCGCCAGGTCCGCGCGGGTATCGACGTCGTGCAGCACGCCGTCGCTTTCGCACGCGACCTCGACCAGGTCGCGCGCGTGTCGCCCGAGCAGCGCCCGGAGTCCGCCGTCGCAGTCCGGGCCTTCGACGGTCGCACACAGCGCCGCCGGGAAGATCAGCGGATGCCCGCGGCGTCCGCCGTGGCTGGCGACCACCAGGCGCTCGGGTTCCGCCGAGAACCGCGCGCAACAGCAGGCCACGTCCGCCGGCGCGAGCCGCGGCAGATCGCCCGGACAGACCAGCACGCCGTCGTCGCCGCCGAGGTCCAGGCGGGTCCGCGCGGCCGCGATGCCGATCCGGATCGAGTCGATCATCTCGGCGTCGGGATCGTCCGCCGCGGCGAAATGAACTCCGTCCGGGACCCGCGTCGCGAGCGCGTCCCACACCGACTGCCGCGTGACCAGCACCGTCGCCGCGCAGGATCCGCAGACCGCCGCCAGCACCCGCAGCAGCAGCGGCGTGCCGTCGACCGGATGCAACTGCTTTTCGCCACCGAAACGCCGCGAACGGCCCGCGGCCGGGATCACGCCGATGATTCGTCCGTCGCTCACGCCTCGCGCCAACCGACCCGCGACGCGTTGACCTGGTTGATCCGGGCCGCATCCAGCACGCCCGCCAGCAGGTGCCGCATCGTGTGGCAGGCCCACATGTTGACCGTGTGCGGCCCCTCCAGCCCGCGCAACGGTCGCACCTCGGCGACCCGCTGCGCCGCGTCCAGCGTCACCCGCACGGCTCCGTCGTCGAAGACCTCGTGGCCGGCATCGTCGGCGGACTGCAATCGGAAGACCGCCCCTTCCATGCGACCCAGCAGCGTCGCCCGGCCGGCCTCATCCTGCACGACGAACCCGTCCCGCGGGGCGGCCTGGTCCCAGGTCTCGCGACTGCCGAAGAAACTCGGCTTCTCGATGTACGGCCCGCCGTACTCGGGACAGAACGTGTCGCAGTTGCCGCACTCGTTGCAGAAGTCCGCGTAACAGGCGATCTGCATGGCCTTCGTGATTTCGAAGCGGCGCTGGTCGCCCGGGGCGACCGCACCGTCCGCCTGCACCAGCAGGTCGTGATAGTCGAACGCCACCAGCGGCGTCGGGTACGTGAAGTTCGCCGCGTTCGGACAGACCGGCAGGCACTTGTCGCACGTCAGGCAGTCGAAGACCACCAGGTGCGAATCCACCCGGCGCGGCACCTTGCGGTTCCGCGCCGCGCCGTAGCGGGCCTCGCCGGCCGCCGCTTCGGCCGCGCTGATCGTGTTCAGCAGTCCCGCCTCTCGAATCGTCGCGGCGCGGACCGCATCGGCGTCGGCATCCGGACCGAGCCTGGCGCGCACGCGGCGCTCGGCCTCCTGGCCGTGTCCCCAGCGTTTCAGGATGAAGTCGTCCACGCTGCGCGCATCGTGCTGCGTCATCTGCGCGGCCAGGCGCTGCAGGTACGCCGGCAGGCGCCCGTAGCCGCCCGGTCGCAGCAGATCACTGCTGACCGTCACCGGCACGAATCCGCAGGCGACCGCATCGGGAAAGTTGTCGCGGTCAATACCGGCGCTGAAGGAGATCGGCACCTCCGCCCCGACCGCTTCGCGGAAGCGGCTCGTCAGCGCCATCGTGATCACGTGCAGCGGCTGCCCCGAAAGGTAGATGATCCCGTCGTCCGACGGCAGACGCTTCGCCCGGTTGACGACTTCCAGCGTGTTGCTGAACTTGAAGCCCAGACGCCGCCCGCGCCGGTCCGCGAAGTCGCGCAGGCGACCGCAGAGCCCCAGCGATTCGTCGAACGAAATCGCCGCGCCGTAGGCCTTGGGATTGACCTCCAGGTCGTCGTACCCCATCACCTCGTGCAGCAGGTGCTCAACCCGCTCGCGGCCCAGCGTCGGCGGATTCATCTTGACGATCACGTCGAAGTCCTCGGCCAGCAGGAATTCGCAGATGCTCTCGATCTCGTCCGCCGGGCAGCCGTGGAAGGTCGACAGCGTGATCGTGTCCGACAGCCGGGTCGGGTAGGGGGCCTCGCGCTCGGCCGCCAGCGTCTTCGGGATTTCCGCTCGCAGCTTCTCGACCAGTCCGCTCGCGTCGCGCATCCCGGCCAGGAAGCCGCGGACCTTGTCGCTGCGAATCCCCGCCAGGTCGTAGCCGACGCTCAGATCGAAGAGCCAGTCCCCGGCCGGACCGTCCAGGCGGCCCGCGGTCAGGTCCCGCTGCCGCCGGAACATGCTGATCAGCATCGCGCCGGCCGTGTACTCGCGGAGCGACTGCTCGACGGTCAGTTCCTGCGACCATTCGACGTTGTAGCCGACGTTGGCCATGTCGATGCAGGGCCGCGGGATCGTCAGTCGGTCCAGCACCTGGACGGTCTTCAGTTCCATGATCCGGGCGCCGGCCAGGTAGCTCAGCAGCAGGTTCTGGGCCATCTGCGTGTGCGGCCCGGCCGCCGGTCCGCTGGCGTTGCCGGCCGGTCGGCCCTGGAAGCTGACGCCCAGGTCGGGGGAATCGGGGGCCGGCAGGTACCATTTGCGGCGGGGCAGTTCGAAGACGGCATCCTGTCGGGACGGTTCGCGGAACAGCCTGGTGACCAGGTCGGCGAATGGTGCGGGAATCAGTTCGGCCATGTTGCTCTCACGCGTCGCGGGAACGCCGCGAAGGTTTGATTGCTCGCGTGCTGCGCGCTCGATAGAATCGACTCGCATGAGCATGGTAGCAAAACCGCCGGTCGGCGACGAATCGCGGCCCCTGACTCTGCAGGTCAACGGCGAGAGCGTGCGGGTTCACCCGGCACCCGATCACTCGCTGCTGACTGTCCTTCGCGATCAACTCGGACTGATCTCGCCCAAGAACGGCTGCGAACCGCAGGCCTCCTGCGGGTGTTGCGCCGTGCTGGTCGGTGGCAAGCCGATGCTGGCCTGCGCGGTCAAGCCCGCCGCCGTGGTCGGCAAGCCGATCGTCACCGCCGAGGGACTCGACCCCGAGACCCGCCGGCAGGTGGCCGACTGTTTCGTCCGCGCGGGCGGAGTGCAGTGCGGCTTCTGCATCCCCGGCATGGCGATGCGGGCGGTCGGACTGCTGCGCCGCAACACCGACCCCAGCCGCGACGAGATCGCCCACGAACTGCGCGGCCACCTCTGCCGCTGCACCGGCTACACCAAGATCGTCGACGCCATCGCGCTGCTCGCCCGCGTGCGACAGGGGCAGCCACTGCCGGCCTGCACCAGCAACGGCGATGTCGGCACCTCGCTCGATCGTTACCGCGGACACGAGTTCGTTCTCGGCGACTTCCGGTACGTCGATGACATCACCGTGCCCGACAGCCTGTACGCCGCCATGTGCTTCAGCCCGCACCCGCGGGCCCGCGTCCGCGCGATCGATTCCCGGACGGCCTGCGCGATTCCCGGCGTGCAGCGCGTCCTGACCGCGGCCGACATTCCCGGCGACCCGCAGGTCGGGCTGATCGTGCCCGACTGGCCGGTGCTGGTCGCCATCGGGCAGGAGACCCGCTGCATCGGCGACATCGTCGCGATCGTCGTCGCCGAGGATCAGCACACCGCCCGCCGCGCCGCGCAACAGGTCGACGTCGACTACGAGGTGCTGCCACCCGTTACCGACCCCGAGGACGCGCTGAAACCCGACGCGCCGCGGATTCACCCCGGCGGCAACCTGCTGTCACGCTCGGCCATTCAGCGGGGCGACGCGACCGCCGCACTCGCCGACGCGGCCCACGTCGTCGAGGACGTCTACACGACGCAGCGGATCGAGCACATGTTCCTCGAGCCCGAGGCCTGCATCGTCACGCCGGTCCGCGACGGCGACACGGTCGTCGGCCTGAGCGTCCTCAGCCAGGGGCAGGGCGTCTTCGACGATCAGCGCCAGATCGCCTCGGTGCTCGGCTGGCGACCCGAGCAGGTCCAGGTCCAACTCGTCTCCAACGGGGGCGCCTTCGGCGGCAAGGAGGACATGAGCATCCAGGCCCAGACCGCGCTGGCCGCCTACGCCACCGGTCGGCCCGTCAAGTGCACGCTGACCCGCCCCGAGAGCTTCCGCCTGCACCCCAAGCGACACCCGATCCGTATGCACCTGAAGGTCGGGTGCGATGCCGACGGCCGCCTGGCCGGAATCTGGGCTCGCATGATCGGCGACAAGGGCGCCTACGCGTCGGTCGGGGCAAAGGTCCTCGAACGGGCCGCCGGGCACGCGGTCGGCCCGTACCGCGTCTCGAACGTCGACGTCGAATCGCTCGCGGTCTACACCAACAACCCGCCCTGCGGCGCGATGCGCGGCTTCGGCGCCAACCAGGCTTCCTTCGCGGTCGAGCGCTGTCTCGATCGCCTGGCCCAGCGGGTCGGCATCGACGGCTGGGAGATGCGCTGGCGGAACGTGCTCGAACAGGGCGACCGCTTCTGCACCGGGCAGAAACTCGACAAACCCTTCGGCCTCAAGCAGACGCTGCTGGCCGTCAGGGACGCCTATCGCAGCGCCCGCTACGCCGGGATCGCCTGCGGGATCAAGAACGTCGGCATCGGCAACGGCATGCCGGACGAGGGCAAGGCCGTCATCACGATCGAGGCCGCCGACCGGGCCTGCATTCGGACGGGCTTCACCGAGATGGGCCAGGGCCTCTTCACGATCCAGATTCAGACCGCCTGCCAGGAGACCGGACTGCCGCCCGAAGTCTT